>NZ_JAAILA010000004.1 GCF_010974825.1 Aeromonas rivipollensis
CCTATTTCAGGACTAGACATACCATTCAGTTCATCGAGATCTGTCTGGCATCGAGATAGAAGCGGGCCCGCCCGGACGCCTCTATCTGAATGGCTGCGACCAGCTGTTCGTTCCACCTCTACTCCCACTGTTCGTCGAAAGCTGTCAATGGGGGCTTGTTGATGCCCAGCGTCTGCAGATATTCGTGAAACAAGCCTGCGCTGCCGATCTCGGTCAATCCTGCTTTCATCCCCATCCACTCTCTTTATTCTTGCTGTTCTTCAATGATGTCAGCCCCATATGCATTCTGTGTGAATGCTTTTCTATTAAATTGATCCGAGCTAAGTTGTGGATTGGCAAAGGCAACCAGCGTCTCGAAGGGGAAAGGAACATGTTGATAAAGAATGTGCGTCTGAGTGGCTGGGAGGGGCTGTGGCAGATCCTGTGTCAGGATGGCCTGATCAGGACCATAGCCCCCATGAGCCAGATCCTCCTCTCTACCCGGGAACTGGATGGGGAGA
The DNA here is from genome assembly GCF_010974825.1 of Aeromonas rivipollensis. Taxonomy (GTDB): domain Bacteria; phylum Pseudomonadota; class Gammaproteobacteria; order Enterobacterales; family Aeromonadaceae; genus Aeromonas; species Aeromonas rivipollensis. The sequence continues at coordinate 501 of NZ_JAAILA010000004.1, forward strand.
AGGGGATGGCGATAGCCCCCTTTATAGAGCCCCACATTCACCTCGATACCACCCAGACCGCCGGTGAGCCGAGCTGGAACCTCTCAGGTACCCTGTTCGAGGGGATAGAGCGCTGGGCCGAACGCAAGGCGCTGCTGACCCATGAGGATGTGAAGCGACGGGCCATACAGACGCTGAAGTGGCAGATCGCCAACGGCATCCAGTTCGTGCGCACCCATGTGGATGTCTCCGACCCCAACCTGGTTGCCCTGAAAGCCATGCTGGAGGTGCGGGAGGAGATGAAGGGGTGGGTCGAGCTGCAGATCGTCGCCTTCCCGCAGGAGGGGATCCTCTCCTATCCCAACGGCAAGGCCTTGCTGGAAGAGGCACTCAGGCTGGGAGCCGACGTGATAGGCGCCATTCCCCATTTCGAGTTCACTCGGGAATATGGGGTCGAAAGTCTGCATTATGTCTTCGATCTTGCCGAGAAATATCAGGTTTTGGTGGATGTGCACTGTGACGAGATCGATGACGAGCAGTCCCGCTTCATCGAGACCCTGGCGACCCTGGCCTACGAGCGAGGTATCGGCCACCGGGTGACCGCCAGCCACACCACCGCCATGCACTCCTACAACGGGGCCTATGCCTCTCGCCTGTTCCGACTGCTCAAGATGGCGGACATCAACTTCGTCGCCAATCCGCTGGTGAACATCCATCTGCAGGGGCGTTTCGATACTTACCCCAAGCGCCGTGGTATCACCCGGGTGAAGGAGATGCTGGAGGCGAACATCAACGTCTGCTTCGGTCATGACGATGTGTTCGATCCCTGGTATCCCATGGGGACGGCCAACATGTTGCAGGTGCTGCACATGGGGCTGCATGTCTGCCAGATCATGGGTTACGAGCAGATCAACGACGGCTTGAAGCTGATCAGCAGCCACAGCGCCCGTACCCTGAACGTGCAGGACCGCTACGGCATCGAGGTGGGAAAACCGGCCAACCTGCTGATCCTGCCCGCCGAGAACGGCTTCGATGCGGTGCGTCGTCAGGTGCCTGTGCGCTACTCCATCCGTCATGGCCGCGTGATTGCCGAGACCCGGCCAGCGCAGACCTCCCTGCATCTGGATCAGATAGAGCCGGTGGATTTTCGTCGATGAGGCGGCTCATCCCCGTAGATTAATTGCCCCGCTATCCCCGCTTGCCGGCATTTTGCATAATGTCAGCCTGACACTTATGGAGCCTCCCCATGCAAACCTGGTTATTTGTCGCGGCCGGCGGTGCCATCGGCGCCTGCCTTCGTTTTGGTATCGCCGAGTTGATGGCGTTGCTGCTGGGGCGCCACTTCCCCTATGGCACCCTGGTGGTCAACGTGGTGGGCTCCTTCATCATGGGGGTGGCCTATGCCCTCATTCTGCACGGGCATGTTGCCGAGCACCCGCTCAAGCCACTCTTGATGGTGGGTATATTGGGTGCCCTGACCACCTTCTCTTCTTTTGCCCTGGATACTGTGGTGCTGGCTCAACACGGAGCCTATCTGAAGGCGCTGCTCAACATAGGCCTCAATCTCTTCCTCTGCCTGGCCATGGTCATGCTGGGGATGCAGTTGGTTGCCAGCCGGGTTTAAGGTGTCCGCAGGTCACTGGCTCTGGTAAACTGGCGGCCATTCTTTGCTCTATGGGTGTTTGAGGGATGTCGGAACAGACTAATACTACGCATTTTGGCTATAAAACCGTGGCGGCGACCGAGAAGGAAACTCTGGTGGCTGGCGTCTTTCATTCGGTGGCGGCCAAGTATGATCTGATGAACGATCTGATGTCGTTCGGCATTCACCGCCTGTGGAAGCGCTTCACCATCGATTGCTCCGGCGTGCGCAAGGGCCAGAAGGTGCTGGATCTGGCCGGTGGTACCGGCGATCTGACCGCCAAGTTCTCCCGCATCGTCGGCGAGACAGGTCAGGTGGTGCTGGCGGACATCAACGATTCCATGCTGAAAGTGGGCCGCGACAAGCTGCGCAACCTGGGGGTGACGAACAACGTCTCCTACGTGCAGGCCAATGCCGAGGCTCTGCCCTTCCCGGACAATCACTTCGACGTCATCACCATAGGCTTCGGCCTGCGCAACGTGACCGACAAGGACAAGGCGCTGGCCTCCATGTTCCGGGTGCTCAAGCCGGGTGGTCGCCTGCTGGTGCTGGAGTTCTCCAAACCCGCCAGCGAGGTGATCGCCAAGCTCTACGATCTCTACTCCTTCAAACTGCTGCCGAAAATGGGCGAAATCGTCGCGAACGACGGTGAAAGTTACAAATACCTGGCGGAATCCATTCGCATGCACCCGGATCAGCAGACCCTGGCTGGCATGATGGAGCAGGTTGGCTTCGAGCAGGTGGAATTCTACAACCTGACTCAGGGTGTGGTCGCCCTGCACCGTGGTTACAAGTTTTAAGGTCGCCTATGCCGATGGATGCCATGGTCACAGCGGTGATCGAAACCAGCCTCAACCAGTTGCTGGCACTCGACAAGCAGAGCCCGGCGCGGCTGCGCAAGCTCGCGAGCAAGGTGCTCAAGCTGGAGCTGCGTGAGCTCAAGCCGCTCTGGTTTGTCTTCTCCGAGCGTCGGCTGGACGTGCTGGCCCGCTATGAGGGGGAACCAGACGCCGTGCTGAGCCTGTCGCTGACGGCGATCGGCCTGCTGAAGGATCCTTCCGCCCTGACTCGCTACATCCGCGAGGATAAGCTGGACTTGAGCGGCGATCCCCAGCTAGTACAGGCCTTCAGCGCTTTGCTGGGGGAGCTGGACATCGACTGGGAAGAGGAGCTGTCGCGCTATACCGGCGACGTGCTGGCTCACACCCTGTGCGGTGGCGCCCGTCAGGCCCGTCGCGTGGTGGGCCGCGAGCTGTGCCGCTCCCAGCGCCAGCTGGCCGAGTATCTCACCGAGGAAGCCCGTCTCGCCCCAGGCCCCCTGGAAGTAGCGAGTTTCAACGACGACGTCGAGGTGCTGGCACAGCACATGAAAGCGGTCGAGTTGCGGCTGGCCCGCCTCGAGCAGCAGGTGAGCTGATGACCCCCAAGGAGTTCAAGCGCCTCTATCGCATCGTCAGCATCCTGCTGGAGCAGGGCATCGACGAGCTGGTGCCCGCCCGCTATCAACCCTGGCCCGGACGCCTGGTGCGCCGCAGCCTGTTCTGGCTCAAGAACAAGCAACCTGAGCTGTGCCGTGGTGCCCGCATTCGCCTAGCCTTCGAGGCCCTGGGCCCCATCTTCATCAAGTTCGGCCAGATGCTGTCGACCCGCCGGGATCTGCTGCCGCCTGACATCGCCGAAGAGCTGGCCCTGCTGCAGGACAGGGTGCCCCCCTTCTGCGGGCAGGAGGCCAGGCGCCAGATAGAGGCGAGCCTGGGCTGCCCCATCGAAACCCTGTTCGATGACTTCGACGAGACGCCGCTGGCGTCCGCCTCCATTGCCCAGGTCCATACCGCCCGCTTGAAGGAGAATGGCCGGGAGATCGTCATCAAGGTGATCCGTCCCGACATAGAGCCCGTTATCGAGGCCGATCTGCGCCTGATGCAGGCGCTGGCTCGTCTGGTGGCCCGTTTCGTGCCCCAGAGCGCGCGGCTGCGCCCCGTCGAGGTGGTGGAGGAGTACCGCAAGACCATACTCGACGAGCTGAACCTGATGCGAGAAGCGGCCAACGCCATCCAGCTGAGGCGCAACTTCACCGGCTCAGAGGCGCTCTATGTGCCCGAGGTCTACACGGATCACTGCCGCGAGCAGGTACTGGTGATGGAGCGCATCTACGGCATTCCTGTCTCCGACATAGCCGCGCTGGAGGCCAACGGCACCAACATGAAACTGCTGGCGGAGCGCGGGGTTGAGGTCTTCTTCACCCAGGTGTTCCGTGACAGCTTCTTCCACGCCGACATGCACCCCGGCAACATCTTCGTCTCCAATGAGCACCCGGAGAATCCACTCTGGATCGGCATCGACTGCGGCATAGTCGGCACCCTGAACCGGGAAGACAAACGCTACCTGGCGGAGAACTTCCTCGCCTTCTTCAACCGTGACTATCAACGGGTGGCGCAACTGCACGTGGAGTCCGGCTGGGTACCGCCCGACACCAAGGTGGACGAGTTCGAGTTCGCCATCCGCACAGTACTGGAGCCCATCTTCGAGAAGCCGCTCTCGGAAATTTCGTTCGGTCACGTGCTGCTCAACCTGTTCAACACAGCCCGTCGCTTCAACATGCAGGTGCAGCCCCAGCTGGTGTTGCTGCAGAAGACACTGCTCTATGTGGAAGGGCTGGGGCGTCAGCTCTATCCCCAGCTGGACCTGTGGCAGACAGCCAAACCCTACCTGGAAAGCTGGATGCACGAGCAGGTTGGCCCCAAGGCGGTGCTCAATGCGATCCGCGAGAAGGCCCCCTTCTGGGCGGAGAAGCTGCCTGAGCTGCCGGAGCTGGTCTACGAGACCCTGCGCCAGGCGCGGCATCAGCAGCACCATTTCGAGCAGATGTTCGCCGATTTTCGCCTGCACAGCCGTCGTCAGGGACAGGCCCGCTACCTCTTAGGGGTGGGAGCCAGCCTACTGTTGGTGGGTGTATTCTTGCTGACCCAGAAACAACATATTGAGTGGGGACAAATCAGTCTCGCCGGCGCCGGGTTATGCTGGCTGCTGGGCTGGTTGAAGACCCGCATTCATTAATTAAACTGCGCCATCAGGCGCCTATCCTGGAGAGAAAGTCATGGGTGGTATCAGTATTTGGCAATTGTTGATCATCGCAGTCATAGTCGTGCTGCTGTTCGGTACCAAGAAGCTGCGCGGCATAGGTGGCGATCTGGGTGCCGCTGTGAAGGGGTTCAAGAAGGCGCTGTCGGATGATCCGGCCGATGCCAAGCCTGAGCAGAAGGATGCGGAGTTTCCGGCCAAGCAGCTGAACGAGACGGCCAGCAGTGCCGAGACCGCCAAGCAGAAAGACAAAGATCAGGCCTAAGCCATGTTCGACATCGGTTTTTGGGAGCTGGTCGTCATCGGTGTCGTCGCCCTGGTGGTGCTGGGTCCCGAGCGGTTGCCGGTTGCCATCCGTACCGCCAGCCACTGGATCAAGCTGATCCGCAGTACCGCCAACTCGGTCAAGACAGAGCTGGAGCAGGAGCTCAAGTTGCAAGAGCTGCACAATGATCTGAAGAAGGCCGAGCAGTTGCAGATGAACAACCTGAGCCCCGAGCTGCAGGAGTCCATCGAGCAGCTGAAGGCGGCGGCCCAGTCGGTGAACCGTCCCTATCAGCCACAGCATGAGGCGCAGAACGAGATCCGCCCGCCCGTCACCCAGGCTGAACCTGCCACGCCGGTGGAACCTGTGGTGCAGCTGACCCGTGAAGTGCCGCCGGTCAACAGCCAGCGCGAGCCGGTCAGCGAGTCTGTCGGCAAAGGGGAGGTGAAGCCATGAGTCAGGCCGAGCAACCCCTTATCAGCCACCTGGTGGAGCTGAGAACCCGTCTGCTACGTTCCATCTCTGCCATCCTGCTGGCGTTCGTCGCGCTCATCTATTTCTCCAACGACATCTACGATTTCGTGGCCCGGCCGCTGCTCAGCCAGCTGCCTGAAGGGACCAGCATGATAGCGACGGATGTGGCGACCCCCTTCATCACGCCCATCAAGCTGACCCTGGTGGTCTCCTTCTTCGTGGCCATCCCTTATCTGCTCTATCAGGCCTGGGCCTTCATCGCCCCCGGCCTGTACCAGCACGAGCGGCGTCTCGTCATGCCGTTGGTGGCCTCCAGTGCCGTGCTCTTCTATGCCGGCATGGCGTTCGCCTACTACGTGGTGTTCCCCCTGGTGTTCGGCTTCTTCACCAGCACGGCCCCCGCCGGGGTGACGGTGGCGACCGACATTGCCAGCTATCTGGACTTCGTGCTGACCCTGTTCTTCGCGTTCGGGGTGGCGTTCGAGATACCAGTGGCCACCATACTGCTCTGCTGGACCGGGGTCACCACCCCCAAGAGCCTGAGGGAGAAGCGCCCCTACGTCATCGTCGGGGTCTTCGTGGTCGGCATGCTGCTGACCCCGCCCGATGTCTTCTCCCAGACCCTGCTGGCGATCCCCATGTGGGCCCTGTGGGAGATAGGTCTCTTCTTCGCCCGCTTCTATGTGAGGAAAGAGGACCAGGAAGAGCAGGAACAACCGGAAGAGGGGAGCTGAGGCTCCCTTCCTCTTTTCATGCATCCGTTCGAGGCGTATGGTGATGCCCCATCGAGTAGATGGTTTTCAAATACCTGATATGTATTCCTTTTGTTCGGAACCTCTGATCCCATGATCGACATTGGTCTCAACCTCACCAGCCCCCAGTTTGCCGGCGAACAGGCCGACCTGGTGGCCCGTGCCCGTGCCGCCGGGGTGGAGGCGCTGATCCTGACCGGTACCGATCTGGCCGGCAGCCGCGAGAGTGCCGAACTGGCCGCCGAGTGGCCCGGTTACTGCTTCTCCACCGCCGGGGTGCATCCCCACGACGCCAAGGGTGTGGATGAGCAGACCCTGCCCGCCCTGCGCGCGCTGGCGGCACTGCCCCAGGTGGTGGCTATCGGCGAGTGCGGCCTCGACTACAACCGCGACTTCTCCCCCCGTCCGGTGCAGGATGCGGTGTTCGACGCCCAGCTGGCGCTGGCCGCCGAGCTCGGGATGCCGGTGTTTCTCCACTGCCGCGATGCCCATGCCCGTTTCATCGAGATCCTCCGTCCCTGGTTGTCCAGCCTGCCGGGGGCCGTGCTGCACTGCTTCACCGGATCCGACCAGGAGCTGGACCAGTGCCTGGCCCTGGGGCTGCACATAGGGGTGACCGGCTGGCTCTGTGACGAGCGGCGCGGTCAGCTGCTGCGCGAGCAGGTGGCGCGCATCCCCGCCGGTCGCCTGATGATCGAGACCGACGCCCCCTATCTGGTGCCGCGGGATCTGAAACCCCGCCCCAAACGCAACGAACCCGCTTTTTTGCCGCACATCGCCCAGGTGGTGGCGGCCTGCCGTGGTGAAGCGCCCGAGGCCTTGCTGGCCCATACCCGGGCCACCTCCGCCGCATTTTTCCAACTTCCTCTTTTGGAGTGATTCATGGCCATAACTCTTCCGGGCGCCTTTCCGGGTCGCCGCCTGCGCCGGGTGCGCAAACATGATTTCAGCCGTCGTCTGGTGCGCGAGAACCAGCTGACCGTCAACGATCTCATCTATCCGGTGTTCGTGCTGGAGGGGGAGGGTCAGCGTGAGGCCGTCGCTTCCATGCCGGGGGTGGATCGTCTCTCCATCGATCTGCTGCTGATCGAGGCCGCCGAGCTGGTTGAGCTGGGCGTGCCCGCCATCGCCCTGTTCCCGGTGACGCCGCTGGCGCAGAAGAGCCTGCTGGCGGAAGAGGCCTATAACCCGGACGGCCTGGCCCAGCGTGCCACCCGTGCCCTCAAGGCCCGCTTCCCTGAGCTGGGTGTCATCACAGACGTGGCGCTGGATCCCTTCACCACCCATGGTCAGGACGGCATCATAGATGACGAAGGCTATGTGCAAAACGACATCACCACCGAGATCCTGGTGAAGCAGGCGCTCTCCCATGCCGCCGCCGGGGCTGACATAGTGGCGCCGTCCGACATGATGGATGGCCGCATCGGTGCGATTCGCGCCGCGCTGGAAGAGAACGGCTTCGTCAACGTCCAGATCATGGCCTACTCCGCCAAGTACGCCTCCAGCTACTACGGCCCGTTCCGCGATGCGGTGGGCTCCGCCGCCAACCTCGGCAAGAGCAACAAGGCCACTTATCAGATGGATCCGGCCAACGGCAACGAGGCGCTGCACGAGGTGGCGCTGGACATCGCCGAAGGGGCTGACAGCGTCATGGTCAAGCCGGGCATGCCCTATCTGGATGTGATCCGTCAGGTGAAGGATCAGTTCGGGGTGCCGACCTTCGCCTACCAGGTGAGCGGTGAGTACGCCATGCACATGGCGGCGATCCAGAACGGCTGGCTTAAGGAGCGGGAGTGCGTCCTGGAGTCTCTGCTCTGCTTCAAGCGGGCCGGTGCCGACGGCATCCTCACCTACTTCGCCAAGCGGGTCGCCCAGTGGCTGAAGGAAGACGCCCGGCGCTGATGCAAGCGGCGTCATCCCCTTCACAATGCCGGCCCCAGGGCCGGCATTGTCGTCTCTGGATGCCGGATCGCTGCATTAATGAGCAGGTTTTGGCGAAATCTGGGCAGCGGGCCCGGCTCTGGGTGGCAAAGGCTTGATAAATGGGGTTTCTGCCTACATCTTAGATGGTCCAAGCAAGCTTCTGGACGGCAGGGGCTGCAGAGCATTTAGAGGTACCGCAGATGACTAACCCTTTGCTGACAATGGACTCGCTGCCCCCCTTCAGCCAGATCCAGCCCGATCAGGTGCAGCCTGCCGTGACGCAGGCCATCGCCGATTGCAAACAGAAGATTGAGGATGTGCTGGCGCAGCGGGACCCCCACACCTGGGACAGCCTGATAGCCCCGCTGGAAGAGGTCAATGACCGCCTGTCCCGAGTCTGGTCGCCGGTCAGTCACCTCAACGCCGTACTCAACAGCGAGGCGCTGCGCGCGGCTCACGACGCCTGCCTGCCGCTGCTCTCCGAATTCCAGACCTATGTGGGCCAGCATGAAGGGCTCTATCAGGCCTATCTTGCCCTCTCCGAGAGCGACGACTTCCTCCTGCTGAGCGGCGCCCAGCGCAAGGAGATCCAGAATACCCTGCGCGACTTCCGCCTCTCCGGCATAGGTCTGCCCGCCGAGGCGCAGCAGCGCTATGGGGAAATTCAGGCCCGCCTCTCCGAGCTGGCCTCCCGCTTCAGCAACAACGTGCTGGATGCGACCCAGGGCTGGAGCAAGCTGGTGACCGACGAGGCCGAACTGGCCGGTCTGCCTGCGAGCGCGCAGGCGGCCGCCCGCCAGATGGCTGAACTCAAAGGCAAAGAGGGCTGGCTGTTCACCCTGGATATTCCTTCTTATCTGCCGGTGATGATGTACTCGGACAACCGTGCACTGCGCGCCGAACTGTATGAGGCCTTCACCACCCGCGCCTCCGACCAGGGCCCGAACGCCGGCAAGTGGGACAACTCCGCCATCATGAGCGAGCTGCTGACCCTGCGCCGCGAGCTGGCCCAGCTGCTGGGTTTTGCCAACTACGCCGAGCTGTCCCTTGCCACCAAGATGGCGGACAAGCCGGACCAGGTGGTGAGCTTCCTCACCGATCTGGCGGCCAAGTCCCTGCCGCAAGGCAAGGCCGAGCTGGAGGAGATCCGCGCCTTCGCCGCTGAGCAGCACGGTCAGAGCGAGCTGGCCGCCAGGGATCTCGCCTACTACGCCGAGAAGCTCAAGCAGCACAAGTTCTCCATCTCCGACGAGCAGCTGCGTCCCTACTTCCCCGCCAGCCGGGTGGTGAAGGGGCTGTTCGAAGTGGTCAAGCGGGTGTTCGGCATCAAGGTGCGCGAGCGCCTCGGCATCGACACCTGGCATCCCGACGTGCGCTTCTACGACATCTTCGATGCCGAGGATGAGCTGCGCGGCAGCTTCTACCTCGACCTCTACGCCCGGGAACACAAGCAGGGCGGTGCCTGGATGGATGTCTGCCTGGGCCGTCGCTACCGTCAGGATGGCTCACTGCAAAAGCCGGTAGCCTACCTGACCTGCAACTTCAACGGCCCCGTAGATGGCAAGCCGGCCCTGTTCACCCACAACGAAGTGGTCACCCTGTTCCACGAGTTCGGCCACGGCATTCACCACATGCTGACCCAGATCGATGTGGCCGGTGTGGCCGGCATCAACGGCGTGGCCTGGGATGCGGTGGAGCTGCCGAGCCAGTTCCTGGAGAACTGGTGCTGGGAGTCCGAGGCGTTGGCCTTCATCTCCGGTCATCATGAGACCGGCGAGCCGCTGCCCGCAGATCTGCTGGAGAAGATGCTGACCGCCCGCAACTTCCAGGCGGCGATGCAGATGCTGCGTCAGCTGGAGTTCGCCCTGTTCGACTTCCGCCTGCACCAGGAGTTTGACCCGGCCAATCCGGATCAGATCCCGACCCTGCTGAGTGAGGTGCGCAGCCAGGTGGCCGTGATGACGCCACCGGCGTTCAACCGCTTCCAGCACAGCTTCTCCCACATCTTCGCGGGCGGCTATGCGGCGGGCTACTACAGCTACAAGTGGGCCGAGGTGCTCTCCGCCGATGCCTTCTCCCGCTTCGAGGAGGAGGGGATCTTCAACCCGGCCACCGGCCAATCCTTCCTGAAGAACATTCTGGAGAAGGGGGGCTCCAAGGAGCCGATGGAGCTGTTCCGTGCCTTCCGCGGTCGCGAACCCAAGGTGGATGCCTTGCTACGCCATAGCGGGATTGCCGCATGAGGCCCAGCGCCCTTCACCGGCGTGAGCTTCAAGCAGGTACAGATTTGCGACATAGTGGGATCACAGCGTGATTTTTGAGATAAAAAGGGACCTTTTGGTCCCTTTTTTCAAGGGTTTTTAATATCTTGCGGAGTGCATGTTTGCACTGGCCCCGCCTCTTCAGTAGAGTCGGGTTCTACCTTCCAAGGAGAGAAAGAACCTTGCCATGAGGCGAGCACTCGAGTCTGTCTATCAAATCATCTCAAGCCTGTCTCATTCGAGTGGTCAGGGATATTTTGATACCTTTGTGAGTGAAATCGCCAACGCGGTCGGGGCTGACTTCGTCCTGGTTTCAGGCAAGGATCAGGCTGGGCTCTTCTTCACTGTGCATGCCGCCTATCCCGCCTCTCTCGACATCAATTCCTACAGCTTCCCCCTCGCGGATACCCCGGGGGAGATCGCCATGCAGCAGGGAGAAGCCTGGTTCAGCGATCGTACCCGGGAGCTGTTTCCCCATGCGGCCGTGCTGGAGCGCTGCCAGGTCCGGGGCTATGCCGGCGTCGCACTGAAGAGTGCCGAGGGCGAGACCATAGGGCTGTGCAGCGTCATGTTCAAGCGGGCCACCCCCAGAATGGACAAGATCATGGGGCTGCTGCGGCTGCTGGCGCCGCTCGCCGGCCGTGAACTGGCACTGATGTATCAGCAGCAGCGTCAGTCGCTCCCCGCCCAGCCGGAATGCCCCGACTTCCTGGACACCATGATGTCCCATGCGCCGGTCGGCATCGGCAAGCTCGATCTGAACGGCACCATCCTCTGGGTCAACCCGGCCATCGAGAAGATGCTGGGCTACAGCCAGCAGGAGCTGCTGCGGCTCACCGTCGCCGAGCTCAACCACCCCGACGACTGGCTGACCAGCATCCCTCTCTACGACGCGCTCAAGCGGGGAGAGCGCCCCGCCTTCACCCAGGAGAAGCGCTACCTGCACCGGGATGGCTCTGTGCTCTGGGGCCGGGTGACTGTGACCCTGATCCGCAACGAGCAGATGCATCCGGACTACCTCATGGTGGTGCTGGAGAACATAGACCCCATGAAGCGCCATGCGGAGCAGCTCAAGCTCTCCCACCGGGTCTATGACAACCTCTCCGAGGCCATACTGGTGTGCGATGCCGACAGCCGCATCATCTCGGTGAACCCGGCGTTCGAGAAGATCACCGGCTACAGCGAGGAGGAGGCCCGCGGCCAGCGCCCCAGCCTGCTCAAGTCCGGGCTGCACGATCAGACCTTCTACGCCGACATGTATCACGCCTTGGAGCGGGTGGGGATCTGGCGCGGCGAGGTGTGGAACAAGCGCAAGAACGGCAAGCTCTATCCCCAGCAGCTGATGATCAGCGCCCTGCGGGAAGGGGGCAGGATCAGCCAGTACATCGCCATCTTCAGCGATCTCTCCCAGACCAAGCTGGCGGAGCAGAAGATCGCCGCCCAGGCCAACTACGACAACCTCACCGGGCTGCCGAACCGCTGGTTGTTCGGCCGCTGCCTCGCCCGCTTCTGCGAGCGGGGGGAGCGCTTCGCCCTCATGGTGCTGGATCTCAACAACTTCAAGGCGGTCAACAACAGCATGGATCACCATGTCGGCGATGCCCTGCTGCGAGAGGTGTCGGATCGGCTGGTGAGCCGGGTGCGCACCGAGGATCTGGTGGCCCGCATCGGCGGCGACGAGTTCGCCTTCCTGGTGCCCGGCATAGTCAACCGCCGCCAGGCCGAGGTGTTCGCCAAGCAGGTGATCGGCGGCTTCGCCCGTCCCTTCATGCTGGCGAACCAGCATCTCTATGTGACCGCGACCCTGGGCATCACCCTCTGCCCCAATGACGGGGCCGACAGCGACGAGCTGCTGCGCAACGCCGAGCAGGCGCTGTTTGTCGCCAAGCGGCAGGGGCGCTCCCTCGGTACCTACAGCGCCTCCATGCGCGAAGAGGTGAGTCAGCGCCACCAGATGCAGCAGGATCTGGCGGAGGCCATCAAGCTGGCACAGCTGACCATGGCCTATCAGCCCATCTGGGACAACCGCAGCGGCCGGGTCGCCAAGCTGGAGGCCCTGGTGCGCTGGTATCACCCCCACTGGGGTCAGGTCTCGCCGGCGGACTTCATCCCGCTGGCGGAAGAGGCAGGGCTCATTCAGGGGTTGGGGGCTCTGGTGCTCTGGCAGTCGTGCCGGGATCTGGCCCGCCTGCAGCAGTCCGGCTTCCCGGATCTGCAGATGTCCATCAACCGCTCCACCCTGGAGTTTCAGACCATAGATCCCGAGGCGAACGAGTGGCTGCGAGTGATCCGCCACTTCGACCTGGACCCGGCGGACATCATCATAGAGATCACCGAATCCCTGTTGATGGAGAGCAGCGATCAGCACAGGGTGCGGATCGATTCCCTGCGCGAGGCGGGCTGCAAGCTGGCCATCGACGACTTCGGCACCGGCTACTCGGCGCTGAACTACCTGCGCACCTTCCCGGTGGATCTGGTCAAGATAGACCGCTCCTTCGTGCGCCACATCCCCTTCAACGAGCAGGACAGGCTGCTGCTGGACGGCATCATCAACATAGTGCACAACCTCGGCATGCAGGTGGTGATCGAGGGGGTGGAGACCCGGGAGCAGCTCAACTTCCTGTGTCAGAAGGGTTGTGCCTTCACCCAGGGCTATCTGCTCAGCCGCCCGCTTCCCTACGACGACCTGGTGGAATACCTGACCCTCAATCGCCAGGGGATGAACCTGGCCAATCTGACCACAGTGAGCTGATCCCCCGCTTCTGCTATCATGCCCGCTTCCGTGCCGCCATGAGTCTTCGTTATGCCCCATATCCAGGTTTTCAGTGAAGTGCCCGCCCGCGATGGCGAGCTGGACGCCCTGCGACTGCGTCTGGCCGAGGTGGAGTTTCCCGCCCCTTTTGCGCTGGTGCTGACTGACACCAGGCTGGAGCTGCGCAAGCTGGACGAGCCCAAGCTGGGTGCCGTCTATGTGGACTTCGTGGATGGGGCCGTGGCCCACAGGCGCAAGTTCGGTGGTGGCCGCGGCCAGTCCATCGCCAAGGCGGTGGGGCTGAAGTCCGGGGCCATGCCGACAGTGGTGGATGCCACCGCCGGGCTCGGCCGTGACGCCTTCGTGCTGGCCTCCCTCGGCTGCAAGGTGACCCTGATAGAGCGCAGCCCCGTGGTGGCGGCCCTGTTGCAGGACGGGCTGGCACGGGCGGCGCAGGATCCCGAGATTGGCCCTTGGGTCAGCGAGCGCATGCATCTCTTGCAGGGGCCTGCGGTGGACAACCTGCTGGCGTTGAGCGAGCGGCCTGAGGTCATCTATCTCGATCCCATGTTCCCCCACAAGCAGAAGTCGGCGCTGGTGAAAAAAGAGATGCGGGTGTTCCAGTCCCTGGTGGGGCCGGATCTCGATGCGGATGCCCTGCTGCCTGCCGCGCTCAAGATGGCGAACAAGCGGGTGGTGGTAAAGCGCCCAGCCTATGCGGGCTGGCTCAATGAACATAAACCCAGCATGGCCATAGAGACCAAGGGTAACCGCTTCGATGTCTACGTGATGGCGGCACTGGTGGCAGGTTAACGGCCGGTGTGAGTCGCGGATGCAAAAAAGGAGGGCCAACATATGTTGGCCCTCCTTTTTGCTTTGGGATCAGCGGGCGGGTGCGAAGCGGATATGCCGCGCCTCCCCCTGCCAGACGAGATCCAGGGTCGCGAGATCGGTGAGGCTGAGGCGCTCGCCGCTCTCCAGCAGCAGATACTCGACGCCGTCGCTGGCCGCTATGGTACGGATCAGGTCAGCCCACTGGCGACCGTCGCGGCTGGCCAGGGTCACCGGCAGTTGCCAGCGGGCGGCAATTTCGAGCCAGTCGTAGAGGTCACAGCTGATGGGTTGGTAATCCGGCATGATCGACTCCCAGACTGGCAGGTGATGAGGTCAGGCTTCCTGTACGCGGGTGGGCCAGCCCATCTTCTGCTGGCGCTCCACCTCGAGCCGCAGCTCGCTGGCGCGCAGGTAGTGTTCGTCCATCCACCCCTTGGGCAGGGTCAGGGTCAGCGACTCCTCCTCGGCCTGCAGGGTGAAGCTGGGCACCGTGCCCTGGGTGCGGCGCATGCAGAGGATCAGCGCGATGCGCAGGATGCGGGCCAGCCGGATCGCCTGGCGACCGGTGACGGCGCCCTGCTTCTCCAGGGTGTCCAGCTTGAATTCGTCCCGCTGGTTGAACAGCAGGGCCGACAACAGCTTCTTCTGCGCCGGGGTGAAGCCCGGCATGTCGATGTTGTCGATGATGTAGGCGGCGTGTTGCGGCGCCTTCTTGTACTCGATGCAGAGACCGATCTCGTGCAGCAGGGCCGCATAACGCAGGATGGGGCGGCCGTAACGCTTGGAGAGTCGCCAGGCCGGTTGCAGCTGGTTGAAGGCCTCGACGGCGGTGTCGCGCACCCGCTCGGCGTGCTCTTTATCCAGCTGATAGCGGCTGATCAGGCTGTCGGCGGTTCTGTCCCTGGCATCACAGTCGTGATTGTTGCCGAGCAGGCCGTAGATCAGGCCTTCCCGCAGGGCGCCACCCGCCAGCGTCATGCTCTCTATGTTCAGGGTTTCGAAGATGGCGATCAGGATGGCGAGGCCGGAGGGGAACACGGTCAGCCGCTCGGCGGCCAGCCCTTCCAGCTGCAGCCGATCCAGCCTGCCGCAGGCGATGGCCTGACCCATCAGCTCCTGCAGCTTGGGCAGGGTGACCCGCTCGCTCTTCCCTTGCGCCAGCATGATCTCCTGCAGCGCCTGGACAGTGCCGGAGGCGCCGACGCAGG
The DNA here is from genome assembly GCF_010974825.1 of Aeromonas rivipollensis. Lineage (GTDB taxonomy): Bacteria > Pseudomonadota > Gammaproteobacteria > Enterobacterales > Aeromonadaceae > Aeromonas > Aeromonas rivipollensis. Next base: position 15,672 of record NZ_JAAILA010000004.1, read on the forward strand.
TGCGCCAGCCGAGAGCGCGGTAATCTTCCGCCACCTTCTCCAGTACCGTCTTGGCGGCGGCAATCGCCTGCTGGAAACGGGCCTCGGAGAGCTCGCCGTCACCGAAGTGATTGTTGAGCCAGGTGACGCAGCCCATGTGCAGGCTGTTGAGCAGTTTGGCTTCGCTGTGTTCGCCTATCACCAGCTCTGTGCTGGCGCCGCCGATGTCGATCACCAGGCGGTTGCCTTCCCCGGCGGAGGTCCAGGAGACCCCCTCGTAGATGGTCTTGGCCTCTTCCTCGCCCGAGATGATCTCGATGCTGTGGTTGAGCACCCGTTCCGCTTCGCTCAGGAACTCGTCGACGTTGGTGGCGAGGCGCAAGGTGGCGGTCCCCACCACCCGGATGTTGTCGGACGGAATGTCCTGCAACTGCTCGGAGAACAGGCGCAGGCAGTCCCAGCCCCGCTCCATGGCGGCACGGCTGAGACGAAACTCCGGATCGAGACCGGCGGCGAGGCGAACCTTGCGCTTGACCTTGGTGACGGTGCGCAGGGCACCGGCGACCTCGCGCACCACCAGCATATGAAAGCTGTTGGAGCCGAGGTCGATGGCGGCATAGAGCGGCGAGTTGTGCAACTGGGCCAGTCCCTTAGTTCTTGCGTGGCGGACGGCGGCGGTTGTTGCTGTTGCCACCACCCTGGCGATCCCGCATGTTGCGGTTCACCGGCTGACGGTTGCGGAACACCCGTTTCGGGGCGGTCACATCATCCAGCAGGGAGTCGCGATCGTACTTGCTGACCGGGATGGCGTGATGGATGTACTCCTCGATGGCCGGCAGGTTGAAGGCATAGTCTTCACAGGCCAGGCTGATGGAGTGACCGCTCTTGCCGGCACGACCGGTACGACCGATACGGTGTACATAGTCTTCGGCATCGTCGGGCAGGTCGTAGTTGAAGACGTGGGTCACGTCGGGGATGTGCAGACCACGGGCGGCCACGTCGGTGGCGACCAGGATGTCCAGGGTGCCCTTGGTGAAGTCTTCCAGGATCTTCATCCGCTTCTTCTGCGGCACGTCACCGGTCAGCAGGCCGACGCGGTGGCCGTCATTCTCCAGCCACGCATGCACGTCTTCGCAGACATGCTTGGTGTTGGCGAAGACGATGGCCTTTTCCGGCCACTCCTCTTCCATCAGGGAGAGCAACAGCAGCATCTTGTCTTCGTTGGAGGGGTAGAACAGCTCCTCCTTGATCCGCACGCCGGTCATCTGTTCCGGCTCTATCTGCACGTGTTCCGGGTGGTTCATGTGCTCGTAGGCCAGCTCCTGCACCCGCAGGGAGAGGGTGGCGGAGAACAGCATGCTCAGACGCTCGGTGGCGGGGGGCATGCGGCGGAACAGGAAGCGGATGTCCTTGATGAAGCCGAGATCGAACATGCGATCCGCTTCATCCAGCACCACGACCTGGATGTTGCCCAGATCGATCACCTTGGACTTGAAGTAGTCGATGATGCGGCCGGTGGTTCCGATCAGGATGTCGACACCCTGTTCCAGCACGGCCAGCTGCTTGTCATAGCCTTCGCCACCATAGGCGAGACCGAGCTTGAGCCCGGTGGAGGCAGACATGCCTTCTGCATCGTTGTAGATCTGGACCGCCAGCTCCCGGGTCGGGGCCATGATGATGGCGCGGGGCTGGTTGACGAGGCGCGGCCTGGTCAGGGGATGGGTCAATAAATAGTTGAAGGTCGCGGCCAGGAAGGCAAGGGTCTTGCCAGTCCCCGTCTGGGCCTGACCGGCGAGGTCATGGCCTTCTACCAGCAGCGGCAGAGACAGTGCCTGGATGGGCGTACAATAGTGAAATCCCTTTGATTCCAGACCAGCCAGAACTTCGGGTTCGAGGCCCATTTGGGCGAATTTTTCGGTCGTTAGATGTGTTTTGCTCATGGCGGTAGGTTATCAGGTTAGGCTTGCAATAATAAACAGGATCATTTCAAATAGGGCAACTATTGCCTTTGTTGAACCATCAATAAAGCCTTAATTACTGACTGGAGTTGGAGATGAGTGACAAGATTGTTCAGCTGAGCGATGCCAGCTTCGAGGCCGATGTAATCAAAGCCGACAGCCCCGTTCTGGTCGATTTCTGGGCTGAATGGTGCGGTCCGTGCAAGATGATTGCCCCGATCCTGAACGAAGTCGCCCAAGAATATGCCGGTCGCGTGACAGTGGCGAAATTGAACATCGATCATAACGCCGACACTCCGCCCAAGTATGGCATTCGCGGTATCCCGACCCTCTTGCTGTTCAAGAATGGCGAAGTGGCAGCGACCAAGGTCGGCGCCCTGTCCAAGACTCAGCTGAAAGAGTTCCTGGACGGTAACCTGTAATAATCAAGAAGGAGCGCATTGCAATAATGCGCTCCTTGTGTTTTATCACCTAGACGCTCATCCCGATTGGTGCTAGTTTATCGCTCGTTTGCTAACCTTTTTGCCTGACTCCTTGCTTAACAGCAGCCTGGCAAGTCAAATCCGATCAGCATCAATCCAGCAGACTGTCTCCTCATTTCAATCCTTGCTTACAGACTTTCACCACTATGAATCTGACTGAACTAAAGAACACTCCTGTGTCTGAGCTGGTACAGCTTGGCGAATCCATGGGGTTGGAAAATCTGGCTCGGGCGCACAAGAAAGACATCATCTTCGCGATCCTCAAGGCGCACGCCAAGGGTGGCGAGGATATCTTTGGCGACGGTGTGCTGGAAATCCTGACCGACGGCTTTGGCTTCCTGCGCAGCGCAGACGGCTCCTATCTGGCCGGCCCTGACGATATCTACGTCTCCCCGAGCCAGATCCGCCGTTTCAACCTGCGAACCGGCGATACCGTTTCCGGCAAGATCCGGCCACCGAAAGAGGGCGAACGTTATTTCGCGCTGCTCAAGGTCAACGAGGTCAACTACGACCGCCCGGAAAACGTCCGCAACAAGATCCTGTTCGAGAACCTGACTCCGCTGCACGCCAACGAGCGTCTGCGCATGGAGCGCGGCAACGGCTCGACCGAAGACATCACAGCCCGCGTGCTGGACCTGGCTGCCCCCATAGGTAAAGGCCAACGTGGCCTGATCGTGGCGCCGCCCAAGGCCGGTAAGACCATGCTGCTGCAGAACATCGCCCAGAGCATCGCCTACAACCACCCGGACTGTGAACTGATCGTGCTGCTCATCGACGAGCGTCCCGAAGAAGTGACCGAGATGCAGCGCATGGTGAAGGGTGAAGTGATCGCCTCCACCTTCGACGAACCTGCTTCGCGCCACGTTCAGGTTGCCGACATGGTGATCGAGAAGGCCAAGCGCCTGGTCGAACACAAGAAGGATGTGGTCATCCTGCTGGACTCCATTACCCGTCTGGCGCGTGCCTACAACACCGTCATCCCCTCATCCGGCAAGGTACTGACCGGTGGTGTGGACGCCAACGCCCTGCACAGGCCCAAGCGCTTCTTCGGTGCCGCCCGCAACGTTGAGGAAGGCGGCAGCCTGACCATCATAGCGACCGCACTGGTGGATACCGGCTCCAAGATGGATGAAGTCATCTACGAAGAGTTCAAGGGTACCGGCAACATGGAACTGCACCTCTCGCGCAAGATTGCCGAGAAGCGTGTCTACCCGGCCATCGACATCACCCGCTCCGGCACCCGCAAGGAAGAGCTGCTGACCGCGCCGGACGAGCTGCAGAAGATGTGGATACTGCGCAAGATCATTCACCCCATGGGCGAGATCGACAGCATCGAGTTCCTCATCGACAAGCTGGCAGCCACCAAGACCAATGACGAGTTCTTCGACTCCATGAAGCGTCAGCAGAAATAACTGCATCTTGGAATGACAGAACCGCGGCCCAGGTCGCGGTTTTTGTTTATCTATTTCACGGCTGGCTTAGTAGTATGTGAGCCTCGATGTCACAAGGACAGGGACGTCATGAAGCTGGTATTTCTCATAGGGCTCTGCTGGATGCTGGCCGCCCCGGTGCAGGCCGATTCGTTCCCGCCGCAGCGGGCGCCGCTGGTGGCTGACGAGGGGTTGCAAGGTCACAGTGAATATCTGAACGGCCGGCTGGCCCTCGGCCAGTTTGACGCCATGGATGCCCTGCTGGAGAGTCTGGCGGTGGGGCAGCGGGAGTATTTGCTGCATCAGCTGCTGAGCGGGCTCAAGTCATCGGATGCCCCCAGCCCCGATCTGCTGGCCTGGGTGCGCAAGCAAGCCGCCAAGGCGCCGCAATGGCTGGTGGAGGGGGAGGTGGACGGCTTCCTGGTCCAGCTGCCCGCCTATGATTTTGCCGCCGAGGCCCGGCTGGTGCTCAACCACTGGCAGCAGCTGGCCTGGCAGGACAACTACCGCCAACTGCTGGAGCAGAACCGCTTCGACTACAAGCAGGTCTACTACAGCCGCAACCCTGAGCTGGCCCGGCAGCAACAGGCGCTGCTGAGTGTGCTCGATGAGCAGCCCACCCCGGTGCTGCGGCGCGAGGCCGACCGGCTCGCCTCCCTCAACCTCTTCCTGCCCGACAACCAGTTGCTGCTGCACCTCATCGAGCGGACCGGCGATACCGCGCTCTACCTGAAGCTGTGGCGTCAGCCTGTTGATCACGACAGCCTGACGGCCCTGCACTCCATTCCTCGCTTCCATACCGGCCAGGAGGCGAGCGATCTGCTGATCGCCGCCAGTCGCAACGGGCGGCTGATGATCCCCGCCCTGCAGCAGCTCAGCCGGCTCTCGCCGCTGCCGGACGGTGCCCAGCAATACCTGCTGGCGGAGCTCGGCAAGCACCAGTATGGCGGCCTGGTGGCCGGTCTCTTGCTGCAGATGGACGAGCCCAGGCTGCTGGGCCAGCTGGCGGACAGACTCACCCGGCAGGAGCGACGTCACGCCTCGTCCGTCATGCTGCCCGATACGGGTACACCGGATGCGCGGCCAGGGTTATAATGCGGAACCTCCTGACCCCGCTAGGGTACCTGCATGAAATACAAGGACTTGCGTGATTTCATCGCGCAGCTGGAACAAACCGGACAGCTCAAGCGCATCACTCGCGAGATAGACCCCTATCTGGAGATGACCGAGATCAGCGACCGCACCCTGCGTGCGGGCGGCCCGGCCCTGCTGTTCGAGAATCCCAAAGGCTACTCCATGCCGGTGTTGACCAACCTGTTCGGCACCCCGGATCGGGTCGCCATGGGCATGGGCCAGCCCAACGTCGGTGCCCTGCGCCAGGTCGGTGTCTGGCTCTCCTATCTCAAGGAGCCCGAGCCGCCCCGTGGTCTCAAGGAGCTGATGGAGAAGCTGCCCATCTTCAAGCAGGTGCTCAACATGCCGACCAAGCGGCTCTCCTCCGCCCCCTGTCAGCAGGTGGTGCTGGAGGGGGACGCGGTGGATCTGGACCAGATCCCCATCCAGCACTGCTGGCCCGGCGATGTGGCGCCCCTGGTAACCTGGGGGCTGACCATCACCCGCGGCCCCTACAAGAAGCGCCAGAACCTCGGCATCTACCGTCAGCAGAAGATCGGCAAGAACAAGCTCATCATGCGCTGGCTGGATCACCGCGGTGGCGCCATCGATTTTCGCGAGTGGCAGGAGGCCCACCCGGGTGAGCGTTTCCCGGTGGCGGTGGCGCTCGGCGCCGATCCTGCGACCATACTCGGCGCTGTGACGCCGGTGCCGGACAGCCTCTCCGAGTACGCCTTCGCCGGCCTGCTGCGGGGCAGCCGCACCGAGGTGGTGAAGGCCCTGAGCTGCGATCTCGAGGTGCCCGCCAGCGCCGAAATCGTGCTGGAAGGCTATCTGGAGCCGGGGGAGATGGCGCCCGAGGGTCCCTACGGGGATCACACCGGCTACTACAACGAGGTGGACGAGTTCCCTGTTTTCACCATCACCCACATGACAATGCGCCGCGATGCCATCTATCACAGCACCTACACCGGCCGTCCGCCCGATGAGCCGGCGGTGCTCGGGGTGGCGTTGAACGAGGTGTTCGTGCCGCTGCTGCAGAAGCAGTTCCCCGAAATCGTGGACTTCTACCTGCCGCCAGAAGGCTGCTCCTACCGGATGGCGGTGGTGACCATCAAGAAGCGTTACCCCGGCCATGCCAAGCGGGTGATGCTGGGGGTCTGGTCCTTCCTGCGCCAGTTCATGTACACCAAGTTCGTGATCGTCTGCGACGACGACATCAACGCCCGGGACTGGAAGGACGTGATCTGGGCCATCACCACCCGGATGGACCCGGCGCGGGACACCACCTTGATCGAACACACGCCCATCGACTATCTCGACTTCGCCTCGCCGGTCTCGGGGCTCGGCTCCAAGATGGGGCTGGATGCCACCAACAAGTGGCCGGGGGAGAGCAACCGGGAGTGGGGTCAGCCCATAGTCCAGGACGAGGCGGTGAAGCAGAAGATCGACGGGATCTGGGACGAGTTGAAGATCCTCGACTGAGCGACCCGCCCGGGCTGGCGGCCATGTCGACGCAAAAGTGCGGTATTGCCGTGCCGAATTGGGTATGCTCGACTGACTTGACCACAAGCTGGTCGCCAGAAAACAGTGAAACCATGAGCGAAGCGGGCCGGGCAGGCCCCTCACAAGGACAAGAATGCAACGTATCAAGTGCCGCGTAGAGGAACTGCGCGAATATGTCGACACCATCTGGCACGTGGCCCTGACGCCGCAGCAAGCGGTGAGCTTCAAGCCTGGCCAGTATCTGCTGGTGGTGATGAGCGATTCGGACAAGCGCCCCTTCTCCATCGCCAACTCGCCGACCCGCTCCGGTGTGCTGGAGCTGCAGATCGGTGCCACCCCGGAGAACGCCTACGCCGGTCAGGTGCTGGCCCGCATGCGCGAGCAGGGGGAGATCGAGATCGAACTGGCGGCGGGCAAGGCCTTCCTGCGTGACGAATCGCCGCGTCCCCTGATCCTGATGGCAGGCGGCACCGGCTTCTCCTACGCCCGCGCCATCCTGGAGTATCTGATCGATACCGGCAGCAAGCGCCCGGTGTTCCTCTACTGGGGCGTGCGCCAGGCGCACTGGCTCTATGAGCAGGGGCTGATGCAGCAGTGGGAGCGCGACTATGCACCGCTGACCTTCATCCCCGTGGTGCAGGAGCCACAAGCGGACTGGACCGGCAAGACCGGCCTGGTGCACAAGGCCATCATGGACGACTTCGTCAGCCTGCATGACTACGACATCTATGTGGCCGGTCGCTTCGAGATGGCGGGTGCCGCTCGCGAGGAGTTCAAGGTGCTGGGTGCCGAGCCCGAGCGCATCTTTGGTGACGCCTACGAGTTCATCTGATCACCGTCTACTACCCGAGGAGCGCCGATCTGCTCCCTTCTCCCCTCGCGGGAGAAGGGGGGGATGAGCAACTTGGTTTGCCAGCCCGTATCGGCCCCCCTTGGGCATCAGAAACAACAAACCCCAGCCTGGCTGGGGTTTGTTTTATGTGCCGACGGGACGTCGAACCGTATTACTCGCCCTTGGCGCCGAGCTGCTGTTCCAGCTGGGCCAGCTTGGCCTCGAGGGCGGTCAGCTTCTCCCGGGTGCGCAGCAGCACCTTGGTCTGCACGTCAAACTCTTCGCGGCTCACCAGATCCAGCTTGTTCAGCTGGGCCTGCAGCACCTGACGGGTCTTCTTCTCCACCTCTTCACCCATGCTGCGAATGCCAGGCGGCAGGGCGTTGTGTATCTGTTTGGCGATCTCTTCCAGTTTTTTCGGGTCGATCATGGGGTTCTCCTTAAGCAATGGCGCCATTCTACCGACAAATCCCCCCCTTTGCCGAGATCGGGGTGGCTTTTTGCGCCACTGGCGCTGAAAGGTTCTGGTCGGGTCTGGTGATAAGGGGGAGGCTGTTACCCTCTGGCGCCGGGGATCAATTCCAATTCCTTGATGTTGTACACAAAAAAATCAGATCAGATGACCGACCAGAGGCTTATTAATTGTTGCGTTGCTGTTAATATGACTCGGTCGGGTTTGGACCCTACCCCGTCAGGCTCATCATGGATAACAACATATAAAGAGATAAGGATATGAAAAAGAAGCTAATTTACGCGGCAGTCGTCAGTGCGCTGCTGAGCGGTTGTGGTGGCAGTGACGAAAACAAAGGCGATACCTCAAGCTATCTCGATTATCTGCTGAGCGGCACCAATGCGGCGCGCCCCAGCGCCCTGGCCGCCCGTGCCAGTGACGGCACCCTGAAGTTCTCGACCGAAACGGCCGATCTCTCCAATCCAGTCTCAGCCCTCTCCACCCTGGATGGCTGGTCCACTACCCAGGCGGTCCAGATAGTGCCAGTGACTGCCTCGGGCATCACAGTCAAGGCGCCGTCCGCCGCCGAATTTGGTGCCTCGGTGGCCCCGCTCTACCTGCTGGAGCTGGAGTTCGACAGCGCCGCCCTGCGCCCGAGTGGTGTGAAGAAGGTGCTGGCCTACGGGGTGGACTTCGTGGTCGCCGAGTCGGCGGGCAAGCTGAACCTGGTGCCGCTCAAGCCGCTCAATCCCTCTTCCTACTACATGATAGTGGCGACCGATTCGCTCAAGGACAGCAGCGGCAACCCCCTGCGGGCGGGCAGCGACTATAGCAACTACAAGAGCACCACCGGCAGCAATGCCCAGGAGCAGACCATCAGCGGCCTGATAGCGCTGCAGGAAGGGTTGTTCAAGGCGGCCACCGGCATCACCAGCGATCACGTGATCTTCTCCGACTGGTTCGGTACCCAGTCCGGTGCCGACGTGCTGGTGGCGGTGAAAGGCGCGGCTGCTTCCGTGCTCAAGAGCCCGACCCTGGACGCTGCCGCCCTGTGGAAGCAGGATGCCCTGGGCAACACCAACCTGCCCGGCACCTATACCCTGGCCGTGACCGGCAGCAACACCTTCCTGACCCAGCTGGATGCGGAGCAGTTCCTGCCGCAAGAGCAGAAAGATGCCATTGCCGCCGCCGTTGAAGCTAACCCGCAATTGAAGGGTCTTGCCGGTATGACCCAGGTCTTTACCGGTACGGTCAAGCTGCCTTACTTCCTCTCCTCACCGGCCACCGCCGGCTCCTGGGACAAGGCCAGGACCCAGTCCTGGCATGGTGCCATCCCCAGTCTCTATGCCATCGCCAATGCGCTGAAGGCACAGGATGCCGAGGTGATCGGCGGTCTGGTGGGCGCCGGTGTTGATCCGGCCCTGCTGGGCGAGCTCATTGCCGACCCGAGCCGTCAGGCCGAGTTGCTGGCGGAGGCGAGCAAGCTGATCGGGGTGACCCTCACCTCCGGTGGCAAGGCGCTGGATCCCGAGATGAACATAGGCCGCTTCAACCCGCTGCCCAAGCTGGAAGAGGTGCAGTCCGTGCCGATGCGGATCTTTGCCGCAACCAATGACCTGAAGACCATCACAGATGTGATCATCTATCAGCACGGCGTCACCTCGGTGAAGGAGAACGCCTACGCCCTGGCGCTGGGTCAGATCGGTGCCGGTGCCCAGGCGAGCAAGAACGTGGCCGTGGTGGTGATCGACCATCCGCTGCACGGGGAGCGTGGCTTCGCCCTGACCGGCAGTCCGGACTCGGTCACCACGGATAAGAACCCGACTCCCTACCTGAACCTGAGCTACCTGACGGTGGCGCGGGACAACCTGAAACAGAGCGTGGCGGATCTGCTGGGCCTGCGTCTGGCGGTGGGTCTGGCCAATGCCAAGGGTGCTATCGGTCAGAAGGGCCTCAAGGTGCACTTCCTGGGTCACTCCCTGGGCGCCATCGCCGGGGCCAACCTGTTGGCGGTGGCCAACCAGCCCATCGGCAACGCCCAGGCGGATGCCCTGTTCAAGTTCACCACCGGTGGCCTGGCCATGCCGGGTGGCGGCATAGCCCCGCTGCTGCTGAACTCGCCGACCTTCGGCCCGACCATCCAGATGAGCGTGCTGACCGGTGGCAGCGCCGCCCTGAAGACGGCCTTCACCGCCTATGCGCCGAACTGCAAGACGGCGGCGCCGACCTGCTTCGTCAACGAGTTCCTGCCGAGCCTGGACGCCGCCACCCAGGAGAGCGCGGCCGGTACCCTGCAGAGCTACAGCTTCGCGGCCCAGTCGGTGCTGGATTCGGCGGATCCGATCAACCTGGGTCGCGGCATAGCGGCGGACTTCCCGCTGTTTGCCACCGAAGTCGTCGGCGACGGCGCCCTGAGCCTGTCGGATCGGGTTATCCCGAACAGCATTGCCAACGCCCCCCTGGGTGGCACCGAGCCGCTGTTCAAGGTGCTGGCCCTGCAGCCGCTGAGCGCGACCGGCGCGGCCAATCACCACGCCACTCGCTTCGTGGCCGGCGGTCACAGCTCGCTGCTGGCACCGGACGAGAACTTCGATCCGACCGGCGCTGTCACCTCAGAGATGCAGACCCAGTTCGGCAGCTTCTTCGCAAGCGGTGGTACCGCAGTCAAGGTGACCGACGCCAGCCTGCTCAAGCAGTAAACCAGCTGGATAATAAAAACGCCGCCCTTAGGGGCGGCGTTTTGTTTTTGGGGTAATAGCGGTGGGCTGACTGTAGTAAACGCCTCACGCCGGTCTGTGATGTCTGTCCAGCCAACCTTGCAGCAGGCCGACCAGCAGACCCACCAGGTGTGCCATGTTGGCGGTCGCTATGGCTGCCGAGCGGGCCGTAGCAATCGCGACGATGAGACGTCAGGTGGGCCTGTGATGCCTGTCCAGCCAGCCTTGCAGCAGGCCGACCAGCAGGCCGATCAGATGGGCCATGTTGGCGGTGGGGGTGCCGAGCATGTCGAAGAAGCCGAGCACCAGCCAGATCAGCATGAAGCCCATCAGGGCCGGCGGCATGGTGAGGCCGCAGGCGGGCTGCAGTCTGGCCCGCATCCAGCTGTAGCCGAGCAGGGCATAGACCACCCCGGAGAGGCCGCCAAAGCGCGGGCCGCTCACGAAGAACTCGGCGATATTGGGTAGCGCGGCCCCGACCAGCAGCAGGATAAACAGCTTGCCGCTGCCGAGCCGCTGCTCGATCTGGCCGCCGAGATACCACCACCACAGCAGGTTGAACACCAGGTGCAGCACCGAGAAGTGGATAAAGGCCGGGGTGACGTAGCGCCAGGCCTGCCAGTCGGTGAACTGGGCCAGGGTCGGGTGGAACGCCAGCTCGTCGAAGATGGGCAGGCCTATGGCGTCGAGGGCATAGATGGCCAGGCAGGCGATGATGACCACCAGGGTCAGGGGGCCTGCCTGATGGAGGAAGTCGGTGACGGGATCCGTCATCCCCTTGCTGTAGTCGATGCGGGCATCCGCCCGGCCGGACTGCCAGGAGGCCTCCATGTAGCGGGGGTGATTGGGCTCGGCCAGGAAGCGCTTCACCTCCTGCTGGGCCTGGGCGAGGCGCAGCTCGTCCGCCAGCCAGACCGAGACGCCGAGCTCGGACTGGGTCAGCTCGCACGGGATGCCGAGGGTGGCGAGGTAATCCACCAGCGCCTGGGCCATGCGGGCGTCACCCAGTACCAGCAGCTGGATCATGCCGGCCGGGGAGGAGTGGCCCGCCCCTGTCATGCGTCGCCTGCCTGGATCGGGAACTCCCTGCGCCAGGCCTCGAAGCCGCCGTCCAGGCTGTAGACGGCGTCATAGCCCTGTTGCAGCAGATACTGGGCCGCCCCCTGGCTGCTGTTGCCGTGATAGCACATCACTATGACGGGGGTGTCGAAGTCCACCTCGTTCATGAAGCGAACCAGGGAACCGTTGGTGAGGTGGAAGGCGCCGACCGCGTGGGCCGTCTCGAAGGATTGGGGATCACGAATGTCCACGAGACGGGCCTCACCGGCCTCCAGCTTCTGGTGGGCATCCTGGGCGCTGATATGGGCAAACTGGTCCATTGAGATGTCCTGCAAATAGATGATTGAGGGCCAGTTTACCGCAAGCCGTGGCTAGCGCTAAGCCCGCAATGTGCCTTGCCATGTGCCGCGGGATCGCAATTTCCTTCAATATCGGCCCGGACAGGCCGGATAGGCTGGTGGCTCAATCCTTTGCGTGAGCATCATCCATGGAAATCAGTCTGTTGTTGTCCATGTCCGGGTTTGCCCTGGCCATGTCCATCTCCCCGGGGCCAGTCAACCTGGTCGCCCTCGGCACCGGCGCCCGTTACGGCTTCCCGGCCAGCCTGCGCCACGTGGTGGGAGCGACCCTCGGTTTCATACTGCTGCTCCTGCTGATGGGGCTGGGCCTCGGTGGTGCCCTGTCCCGGTGGCCGGTGGCGGCGGGCGCCATCCACTGGGGCGGCGTGCTCTTTCTCTGTTACATGGCCTGGCAACTGCTGGTGGACAGGGGGCAGCTGGAGCGGGTCGAGGGGGCGCCACCCGCCTTCTGGTACGGGGCCCTGATGCAGTGGCTCAATCCCAAGGCCTGGCTGGCGGCCAGCATGGGGATGGGGGCCTACGGGGTCGCGGGCGGGCTGGGGCAGATAGCCCTGTTTACCTCTCTCTATCTGGTGATCTGCCTCGGCTCCATCGCCTGCTGGGCCTATGCCGGCAGTTGCATGCAGGGGCTGCTGCTGGTGCCTCGCCGACTGCGCTGGTTCAACCGGGCCATGGCACTCTTGCTGCTGCTCAGCGCCGCCTATCTGGTGCGTTCAGCCTGACGGGCGAGCTGGGTCCTGTACTGGCCCGGGGTGGTGGCGACCCGGCGTTTGAACTGGCGCTGGAAGTGGGCCTGATCCGCAAAGCCGCTGGCCAGGGCGACCTCGGCCAGGGGCTGCCCCTGTTTGAGCAGGGTGCGGGCGTGGCGGATGCGCCTGTCCAGCAGATAGGCGTGGGGGGTCATGCCGTAATGCTGGCTGAAGGCGCGCACGAAGTGGGAGGGGGTGAGCCCGGCCACGGCGCTCAGCTGTAACAGGCTGAGGGGGCTGGCGCTGTCGTCCTGCATCAGCTCGGCGGCCCGTTGCAGGTGCTGGGGCGGGCGATCGTCCCAGCGTGCTGGGGTGAGCCTGGCCAGCAACTGGCGACTGAACAGGTGGCAGGCCACCTCGCGGGCCAGGGGATCCTGCGCCTGCACCAGCTGGTGATGGAGGTGTTGCAAGCCCTGGTAGAGCAGGGGATCCCGGCTCGCCGTCATGTCGAAGGGCCTAAACTCGCTGCCGAGGCCGGCCTCCTCCTGCTGGCTGCGCAGCCAGTCGGTATCGAGGTAGAACATCAGATAGGACCAGGGCTGGTCGGCGATGGGGTTGCAGGCGTGCACCTCCTCCGGGTTCATCAGCACCAGGGAACCCGGGCCGACCTCCTGAAGGCTCCGCTGGTTGAGGTAGTGGCTGTGGCCGCCGGTGATGGCGCCGATGGAGAAGTGGGCGTGGCTGTGCTTGTCGTAGCAGACGTGGCGGCCATCCTGCACCGCCCGCGCCTCAATGAAGGGCAGGGCAGGGTCGTGCCAGAAGCTGTGTCTGTCCGGCCCTGCCTCTGCCCTGCTCATGATCAGCCGCCGAGATAGGCCTGGCGCACTGCCGGGTTGGCGAGCAGGGCCGCCCCCGTGTCTTGCAGCACCACCCGGCCGTTTTCCAGCACATAGCCCCGATCCGCCAGCTTGAGCGCCTGGTTGGCGTTCTGCTCCACCAGGAAGATGGTCATCCCCTTCTGGCGCAGCTGCTCTATGGTGTCGAAGATCTGCTGGATGATGATGGGGGCCAGCCCCAGGGAGGGTTCGTCCAGCAGCAGCAGGCGCGGCTTGCTCATCAGGGCCCGGCCTATGGCCAGCATCTGCTGCTCGCCGCCGGACATGGTGCCCGCCCGCTGCTCCAGCCGCTCGTGCAGCCGGGGGAACATGGTGAACACCTGATCCAGCAGGGCAGGTTGCTCGGCCTTGTCGACGAAGAAGGCCCCCATCAGCAGGTTCTCCTGCACCGTCAGGCGGGCGAAGATGCGGCGCCCCTCAGGCACCACTGCGATGTCCTTGCGCATGATGCGGGCCGTGCTGAGGGAGTCTATCTGCTCCCCCTCGAACCAGATGCTGCCGCTGCTGGGCTTGGGTTCGCCACAGAGCGTCATCAGCAAGGTGGTCTTGCCGGCGCCGTTGGCGCCGATCAGGGTGACGATTTCCCCCTCTTTTATCTCGACGCTGACGTCGTGCAGCGCCTGGATCTTGCCGTAGTGGGTCGATACGTTGCGAAGTTCTAACATCTTGATTTCCTTACGACTCGCCCAGATAGGCCTTGATCACGGCCGGGTTGTTGCGGATCTCATCCGGTTTGCCATGGGCCAGCGGGGTGCCCTGATTCACCACGAAGATGCGGTTGGAGATCTCCATCACCAGCTTCATATCGTGCTCGATAAGCAGCACCGAGACGCCAAACTCGTCCCTCAGGTTGGAGATGAGGTCGTTGAGCTCGTCGGTCTCGTGCGGGTTGAGGCCGGCGGCCGGCTCATCCAGCATCAGCAGCTCGGGCCGGGTCGCCATGCAGCGGGCGATCTCGAGGCGGCGTTGCTGGCCATAGGCCAGGTTGCCGGCGGGGCGGTTGGCGAGATCCTTGAGACCCACCTTCTCCAGCCAGAAGGCGGACTGCTCCAGCCCCTCTTTCTCGGCGCGGCGGAAGGCCGGGGTCTTGAACAGCCCGGCGATGAAGCCGGTATTGAGATGCCTGTGCTGGGCCACCAGCAGGTTCTCCACCGCCGTCATCTCCTTGAACAGGCGCACGTGCTGGAAGGTACGCACTATGCCCTTGCGGGCGATGAGGTGGCCGGGCAGCCCCTGGATCTCCTCGCCACGGTAGCGGATGGTACCGCCGGTCGGGCGGTAGAAACCCGTCAGGCAGTTGAAGATGGTGGTCTTGCCCGCCCCGTTGGGGCCAATGATGGAGATCACCTCGCCCTTGTCCACATCCAGCTTGACGCCGTTGACCGCCAGCAGGCCGCCGAAGCGCATCGACAGATCAGAGACGTCGAGCAATTTGTTGTTGGTATTGTTCAGCTTGCTCATTTGCGCAGCTCCATGTGGGGTCGGCTCATGGGCAGCAGTCCCTGCGGCCGCCAGATCATCATGAACACCATCAAGAGGCCGAACATCAGCATGCGGTACTCGTTGAACTCACGGGCCAGCTCAGGCAGTACCGTCATGACGATGGCTGCCAGCACCACCCCTATCTGGGAGCCCATGCCCCCCAGTACCACGATCGCGAGGACTATGGCCGACTCGATGAAGACGAAGGACTCCGGGCTGATGAAGCCCTGGCGCGAGGCGAAGAAGCTGCCGGCGAAGCCCGCGAAGCAGGCGCCTATGGTGAAGGCGGTCAGCTTGATGATGGTGGGGTTGAGCCCCAGCGACTTGCAGGCGATCTCGTCTTCCCGCAGCGCTTCCCAGGCACGGCCCAGCGGCATGCGCAGCAGACGGTTGATGACGAACAGGGTCGCCACCACCAGCACCAGCGCCATCAGGTAGAGGAAGATCACCTTGTGGTTGGCGTTGTAGGCGATGCCAAAGAAGTCGTGGAAGGTGCCAAAGCCCCCATCCTTGACGGTGCGGTTGAACTCCAGGCCGCCCAGGGTCGGCTTGGGAATGCCGGAGATCCCGTTCGGGCCGCCGGTCAGGGTGGTCATGTTGTTGAGCAGGATGCGGATGATCTCGCCAAAGCCCAGGGTGACTATGGCCAGATAGTCCCCCCGCAGCCGCAACACTGGGAAGCCGAGTAGGAAGCCGAAGGTGGCCGCCATCAGGCCGGCGATGGGCAGGCACTCCCAGAAGCTCAGGCCGAAGTAGGTGTTGAGTAGGGCGTAGCTGTAGGCGCCGACCGCGTAGAAGCCGACGTAACCGAGATCCAGCAGGCCGGCGAGGCCCACCACCACGTTGAGCCCCAGCCCCAGCATGATGTAAATCAGCGCCAGGGTGGCGAGATCGATGGCACCGCGGGACGCCATGAAGGGCCAGCTGACCGCAAACAACAGCACCAGGATGGCGGTGAGGTTGTAGAGCTTGGGCGCCTCCTCCGGGCTCGGCAGCACCAGCTTGGTGAAGCCGACGGAGAAGCCGCTGATGGAGGCCTGGAACAGGCGACTGATCTGGCCGCGCAGCATCTGGAACCAGAAGACGATGGTGGCGCCCCCCAGCAGCCAGGCCAGGGAGACATCGAGCCGGCTCACCACCAACAGGCGGGAGCCATCGGTCTCCAGCTTGAAGCCGAGCAGCCAGAAGGAGAGCACCAGCAGCATCAGGCTGGCGATACAGGCATGGATAAATTGTTTTTTCATACCTTCTCGACCTCCGGGCGACCCAGAATGCCAGTAGGCATAAACAGCAACACGAAGATGAGCAGGGCGAAGGCCATCACATCCTTGTACTCGGTGCTGAGGTAACCGGCGGTGAGCGCCTCGACCACGCCGAGCAGCAGGCCGCCGATCACGGCGCCAGGAATGCTGCCGATGCCGCCCAATACCGCTGCCGTAAACGCCTTGAGACCGGCCATAAAGCCGAGATAGGGGTTGATGACGCCGTAATACATGCCGAGCAGCACGCCCGCGACGGCGGCCAGGGCGGCCCCCAGCACGAAGGTGATGGAGATGACCACATGGGTATCTATGCCCAGCAGGTTGGCCATCTTGATGTCTTCCGAACAGGCGCGACAGGCGCGGCCCATGCGGGAGCGGTTGATGAACTGGGTCAGCGCCAACATGGTGATGAAGGTCACCACGAAGATGATGAGCTGCATGTAGGAGAGGCTGGCCTGGAAGCCCTCCTCACCACCCAGGGTCCAACCCCCGGAGATCAGGGTGGGCATGGCGATATCGCGCGAGCCCTGTGCCATTCGCATCATGTTCTGCAAGAAGATCGACATGCCGATGGCGGAGATGAGGGGGATGAGGCGATTGCCGCCCCGCAGCGGGCGATAGGCGACCCGCTCTATGGTCCAGCCATAGCTGCCTGTGATGAGGATACTGATCAGAAAGGCGCCGCCCAGCAGCAGCACTGTGCTGTCGATGCCCATCATCATGAGCCCGGCCATCACCATGAAGGCGACATAGGAGCCGATCATGTAGACCTCACCGTGGGCGAAGTTGATCATGCCTATGATGCCGTAGACCATGGTGTAGCCGATGGCGATCAACGCATAGGTGCTGCCTATGGTTAACCCGTTCAGCAGCTGCTGAACCAGATAAAGAAGGTGTTCGGACATACTGCGTTCCCTGTACTTGCCCGCAAAGAAAGGAGGGGGTGACGCTTGTCACCCCCGACCGGCAGATTATTTGAGTTGAGTGGAGGTACCGTCGGCGTGCCACTGGAAGACACCGAACTCGAAGCCCTTCAGGTCACCGTTCGGTGCCCAGGTCAGGGGACCCATGACGGTGTCGATCGGTGCGGCCTTCATGGCGGCAGCCACGGCAGCGGGATCATCCTCGCCCGCCTTGGCGATACCGGCTGCCAGAGCTTGCATGGCCGCGTAGGTGGTCCAGACGAAGGGACCCGAGGAGTCCTGACCCTTGGCCTTGAAGGCTTCTACTATGGAGGCGTTGGCAGGCAGCAGGTCGTACTTGTTCGGCAGGGTGACCAGCAGGCCTTCGGAGGCCGGGCCACCGATGGCGGAGATGTCCTTGTTACCCACACCTTCCGGACCCATGAACTTGGCTTTCAGGCCTTTCTCGCCAGCCTGGCGCAGGATCAGGCCCAGCTCCGGGTGGTAGCCGCCGTAGTAGACGAAGTCCACGTTCTCTTTCTGCAGCTTGGCGATCAGGGCGGAGAAGTCCTTGTCCCCGGCGGTGATGCCTTCGAATGCCACTACCTTGACGCCAGCCTTGTCCAGAGCCGCCTTGACGCTGGAGGCGATGCCTTCACCGTACTGCTTCTTGTCGTGGATGACGGCCACGCGCTGGGGTTTGACCTGCTCGATGATGTACTTGGCGGCGGTCGGGCCCTGGTCGCTGTCCAGGCCAATGGTGCGCATGGTCAGCTGGTAGCCACGCTCGGTGATCTTGGGGTTGGTGGAGGCCGGGGTCACCATCAGCACACCTTCATCTTCATAGATGTCGGAGGCGGGCAGGGTGTTGTCTGAGCAGAGGTGGCCGACCACGAACTTGACGCCGTCGTTGATCACCTTGTTGGCGATGGCCACGGCCTGCTTGGGATCGCAGGCGTCGTCATAGATGACGGCTTCGATCTGTTTGCCCTTGATGCCGCCCGCCTTGTTGATCTGCTCGACCGCCATCTTGCCGCCGGTGAACTGCATGTCACCGTACTGGGCGACCGGGCCGGTCAGGGGGCCGGCGATGCCGATCTTGATGGTATCGGCCGCATTGGCCATGGAGACTGATCCAAACAGAGCCAAAGAAACCGCTGCCCTGACTGCCATTTTGCTCAAGTTATTCATTGATTCGTCCCTTAATCAGTGGATTGTTTCATTTTCCGTGTGTCATTCCGAGCCTGTGTCCCGCCAGCCCGGCAATAGATAAGGTTCTATCATTCCTCGCCGTGCAATAACAAGATGTTAAAGATACTAACCGGAACGGGTTGGGTAGGGCTTTTATGAAACAAATGCCCTGCTTAAGTTTTTATTTTGGAGTTTAATATCGCATATGTCGATTAACATACTGACAACAAATTGTCACGGTGACAATTTTCAGAGTAAAAAACTGACGATATTTCATTCTGCGTCCGCTCTCATTTTGACCAAATTCCGTTTGCGCAAAAAGAAATGACCGCCTAGATTAGCCAAGATTGACAATTCGCTGGCAGCTCTCGTTAAAACCAAGCCTTTATTCGGGAAATCTGCTACTGTTCCGCCTTTGTTATTCAGGAGACAGAGATGGCCACTATCAAGGATGTCGCCTCCAGGGCAGGCGTATCCATCTCCACCGTCTCACATGTACTCAATCACACCCGTCGGGTCAGCGAAGATGCAACCCAGAAAGTGCTTGAGGCGGTGGCAGAACTCAACTACGCGCCCAATTCGGTAGCGCGCAGCCTCAAGATCAACTCGACCAAGACCATAGGCATGCTGGTCACCACCAGTGCCAACCCCTTCTTCGCGGAAGTGGTGCAAGGGGTGGAAGCCTACTGCTTCGAACAGGGTTACAGCCTGATCCTGTGCAACACCGAGAACCAGCCCCCCCGTCAGCAGCACTATCTGCGCATGTTGATGGAGAAGCGGGTCGACGGCTTGCTGGTGCTGGGGACCGACATCGACACCCCGCTGCGGGACATGCTGCGGATCCACAAGAACGTGCCCCAGGTGGTACTGGACTGGGGAACCGAGTGCGACTTTGCCAACGTGATCAACGACAACGCCCGCATTGGTGCGCGCCTGGCCGTGCGTCATCTGCTGGAGCAGGGTCACACCGAGATCGTCTGCATCACGGGCCAGATCGACAAGCCGACCACCCAGCAGCGCTTGGACGGGGTGCGTGACGCCCTGGGCGAGCATGGCCTGACCCTGAAGGACGAGCAGATCTTCGAAGGGGACTACGAGAGCCAGAGCGGCTACGATGCCATGCAGCGGATCCTGGCCCTCAAGCCGCGGCCGACGGCGGTGTTTGCCTTCGACGATCCCATGGCCATAGGTGCCATCTGCGCCGCCTGGGAAGCCGGGGTCAAGGTGCCGGACGACATCTCCATGATCGGCTACGACGATGTGGAGATGGCGCGCTTCTCCAGCCCGCCGCTCACCACCATTCGCCACCCCAAGGCCGAGCTGGGCCTGCTGGCGGTGCAGCATCTGGTGAGCCGGATCCGCAACAAGGCCCTGGAAGTCGAGTCCATGACGGTTCAGCCCGAGCTGATCGTTCGTCGCTCGGTCAAGTCCCTGCGCTGATCGCCCGGCCTCAGGCACCACGAAAAACCCCCTCCCTCGCGAGGGGGTTTTTGTTTTTGGGGCCCGGCGCCGCCCCTCAGGCCTTGAGGCCGAGCCGCCTGGCGAGCCGGTGCAGGTTGCCGCCGTCCAGCGCCAGCGCCCGGGCGGTGGCGGCCCAGTTGCCGTCCTGGGCCGCCAGGGTCTGCTCTATCAGCTGGAGCTGGAAGGCGTCGGTGGCGGCGCGCAGGCCGAGGCCGGTGGCGACGGACGGGGCCGGGGTGGCCGTGCTGGCGGCAAGCGGCGGCGAGACCGCCGCCCCCAGATTGAAGTGGTGGGCATCCAGGGCCGGGGACTGGCTGCCCTGTTCGGCCCTGGCCAGCACGGCGGCTCTGTGGATGGCGTGCTCGAGTTCGCGCACGTTGCCCGGCCAGTCGTGACTCTCGAGCAGTGCCAGCGCCCCGGGCAGGATGCGCAGCCGCTCCAGCCCCAGGCTGACCCGGCAGCGTTCGCAAAAATAACCGGCCAGCAGGGGAATGTCGCCGGGGCGTTCCCGCAGTGCCGGGGCCTGGATCGGGAAGACGCTCAGGCGGTGGTAGAGGTCGGCCCTGAATTGCCCCTCGACCACAGCCTGCTTCAGATCCCGGTTGGTGGCCGCCAGGATGCGCACATTGACCCTGAGGGGGGTGTCGTCACCTATGCGCTGCAGATCCCCGTATTGCAGCACCCGCAGCAGCTTGGCCTGCAGCGCCAGCGACAGCTCGCCAATCTCGTCCAGAAACAGGGTGCCCTTGTCGGCCAGCTCGAACTTGCCCGCCCTGTTGTGGATGGCGCCGGTGAAGGCCCCCTTCACGTGACCGAACAGCTCGCTCTCCGCCACCGACTCCGGCAGGGCGGCGCAGTTGAGATAGACCAGGGGGGCACTGGCGCGGGGTGAGCCCTGATGCACCGCCTTGGCGATCAGCTCCTTGCCGACCCCCGTCTCCCCCAGGATCAGCACGTTCAGCTCCGAGCTCGCCACCACGTCTATCTCGTGGCGCAACCGGGCCATGGCGGGGGAGTGGCCTATCATCTCCGGCTGGCCCTCGGCATGGGGGGCTGAGGCGAGGGGCTCGCTGCTCTGGCGGGCGAGGCGTTCCAGCAGCAGGGCGTTGCTGAGGGCGGCGGCGGCCAGGGCTCCCACCAGCCGCAGCTCCTCGTCGCTGATGCCGTCGAACTGGGTCGGGTTCATGCCGTCTATGGTCAGGGCACCGATGAGGGTCTGATCCGAGAAGAGCGGCAGGCCTACGCAGGCGTGCACCTTGAAGTCGTCGTGATCCGGGATCAGGCCGTCATAGGGGTCGGGTAGGGAGCTGTCGGCGGGAAAGCGCACCACGTCGCCAGCCCGGGCTATGGCCTCCATGCGCGGGTGATCCTTGAGGGCGAAGCGGCGGCCCAGCACGTCCTGCATCAGGCCGTCGATGGCTAGCGGGATGAACTGGCCCCCCTCGTAGCGCAACAGGGCAGAGGCGTCCGAGTGCAGCAGGCTGCGCACGCTCTGGATCAGACGGTGGAACCTGTCCTGATGGGAGATGCCGAGTTGCAGGTCGAGGGCGATGCGCGCCAGGCTGTCGGTCGAGATCACGATGATTGTCCAAATGACAGTGTATTTGTGATTTTGACTATAGAGAGAGGCTGTCTAAATGACAATGACAGATATTGTAATCTAGTAAAAACAATAAGTTATAAGTTGGCACGTCCGCTGCAATAGGGAATTCAGTCACACATTCACTATTGCCTGCTGAGGAACTGCCTGATGAGCATTCACGTCAAGAACAACATCCACTGGGTCGGCCAACGGGACTGGGAGGTGCGCGACTTCCACGGCACCGAGTACAAGACCCACAAGGGCACCAGCTACAACAGCTACCTCATCCGCGAAGGGAAGAACGTGCTGATCGATACCGTCGATCACAAGTTCAGCCGGGAGTTCGTGCAGAACCTGGCGGCGGAGATCGATCTCGCCGCCATCGACTTTGTGGTGATCAACCACGCCGAGGAGGATCACGCCGGCGCCCTGACCGAGCTGATGGCCCGCATCCCCGGCACCCCCATCTACTGCACCCACAACGCCATCGACTCCATCACAGGTCACCATCATCACCCGGAGTGGAACTTCCAGCCGGTCAAGACGGGCGACAGCCTGGACATCGGCAACGGCAAGCAGCTGGTATTCATCGAGACCCCCATGCTGCACTGGCCCGACAGCATGATGACCTATATGACAGAGGACGCGGTGCTCTTCTCCAACGACGCCTTCGGCCAGCACTACTGCGATGAGCACCTGTTCAACGACGAGGTGGATCAGACCGAGCTGATGGAGCAGTGCCAGCGTTACTACGCCAACATACTGACCCCCTTCAGCCCCCTGGTGACCGCCAAGATCAAGGAAGTGCTCGGCTTCAACCTGCCGGTGAGCATGGTGGCCACCTCCCACGGCATCGTCTGGCGCGAGGATCCCACCCAGATCATCCTCAAATATCTGGAGTGGGCCGACCACTACCAGGAGGATCGCATCACATTGTTCTACGACTCCATGTCCAACAATACCCGCATGATGGCCGACGCCATCGCCCAGGGCATCCACGAGGTGGATCCCGGGGTGGCGGTGAAGATCTACAACGTGGCGCGCCACGACAAGAACGAGATCCTGACCCAGGTGTTCCGCTCCAAGGGGATACTGGTGGGCTCCTCCACCATGAACAACGTCATGATGCCCAAGGTGGCGGGCATGCTCGAGGAGATCACCGGCCTGCGCTTCCGTAACAAGCGGGCTTCGGCCTTCGGCAGCTACGGCTGGACCGGTGGCGCCGTGGACCGGATCCAGACCCGGCTGATGGATGCTGGCTTCGACATCAGCCTCTCCCTCAAGGCCAAGTGGCGCCCGGACGGCTCGGCGCTGGCACAGTGCCGCGAGCACGGTCGCCAGCTCGCCCGTCAGTGGGCCCTGCACCCGCTGGAGGCACCCCGCCCGATCACCACAACCCAGGCGGCAGTGACGCCTGCCCCCGTGATCGCCAAGGCGCCGCAAGCCGCACCGGCCGCCGCTGAATGGGACGACGATCAGCCCATGCTCTGCACCGTCTGCCAGTGGGTCTATGACCCGGCCCAGGGGGAGCCGGATCAGTTGGTGGCGCCGGGCACTCCCTGGGCCCAGGTACCTGACAGCTTCCTCTGCCCGGGCTGCGGCATCGGCAAGGAGGTGTTCGAGCCCTGCGCCGTGGAGGCCTGTGTATGAACGCAGTCACTCCGAATGAGGTCGGCATCAGCCGGGAGATAGTGGTGATCGGCAGCGGCTTCGCCGCCCAGCAACTGGTCAAGAGCCTTCGCAAGCTCGATGGGGAGCGGCCCATCCGCCTCATCACCGCCGACAGCGGCGACGAGTACAACAAGCCGGACTTGAGCCACGTGGTGAGCCGGGGCTGCGCCGCCGCAGCCATGACCCGGCTGACTGGCGCCGACTTCGCCGAGCAGCAGCGCATCACGCTGCTGCCCCACTGCCAGGTTCTCGGCATAGATCCCGCCCGGCGCACCCTGTTGACCTCGCAGGGCAGCTTCCCCTATGGCCAGCTGGTGCTGGCCACCGGCGCCAGTGCGGCGCGCCCCGAGATACCGGGCAGCGAGCATCTGGTGACCCTCAACAGCCAGCAGGAGTACGCCGCCGCCGAGGGGCTGATCCAGCAGGCCAGACGCATCATGATATTGGGGGCCGGGCTGATTGGCTGCGAGCTGGCGATGGACATAGCGAGCGACGGTCGCGAGGTGACACTGGTGGATCTGGCGGGCAGCCCCCTCGGCAGCCTGCTGCCCGCCGCCCTGACCCAGCCGTTGCAACAGGCGCTGCGCAGTCAGGGAGTCAGGCTGCAATTCGGGACAGGTCTCGCCAGAGTGGACGCCCAGCCCGGCGATGGCTGGCGAGCAACCCTGAGTGACGGCCGCGTTAGCTCGCAGGATCTGGTGATCGCCGCCATAGGCCTTACGCCCAATCTGGACCTGGCCCGTGGGGCCGGGCTGGCAGTGGAGCGCGGCATCCTGGTCGACGATCGGCTGCAAACCAGCGATCCCCATATCTTCGCGCTGGGGGATTGCGTGCAGTGGCGGGGTCAGCTGCTTCCCTTCCTGCAACCAATAGTGCTGGGGGCCAATACCCTGGCCAAGACCCTGCTCGGTACCCCGACCCTGCTGACCCTGCCCCCCATGCTGGTGAAGGTGAAGACCCCGCGTTACCCCTTGCAGCTGGCGGGCCGCACCCAGGGCGAGGATCTCGCCTGGCAGTGCCGCTGGAACAGCCAGGGCATGGTGGCCGAGGCGCACGGCGAGGATGGCGAGCTGTGCGGCTTCGTGGTGGGGGGCGATCAGATGAGCGCCGCCTTCCCGCTGCTGCGCCAGCTGCCCCGCTGATCCACTTTATCGATTGAGGCCGGGCCGACCGGCCATCTGAGGAGAATGTCTATGTCACTGCACCTTATTCCCGCCCATTCTATTCCTACAGATTGGGTGGTTCGTCGCTCCACCCCCTTCTTCACCCGCGCCAACGTGCCCCAGGCCCTGCTCAGTCACCACAACACGGCAGCCGGGGTGTTCGGCCAGCTCTGCGTGATGGAGGGCACCGTCACCTATCACGGCTTTGCCGACGAACAGGCCGAGGAGCCGGAGCTGAGTCTGGTGATCCGGGCCGGGCAGTTTGTCACCAGCCCGCCCCGGTACTGGCACAGGGTCGAGCTGTCGGAAGATGCCCGCTTCAATATCCACTTCTGGGCCGAGCAGGGTTCGTCGGATCAACCCCTGTTCAACAGCCGAAAATAATAAGGTTCAACAGCCGCAAAGGGTGAGAACGGGTGGGGCCAATCCGGGTGAATGGCCCCTCTGCCCATGCAGATCAAAATAATCAACTCAGATGTTCGTTATCCTGCCCCCTTATCCGAATGAGTTCTGTGAGGGAGATGCATGAGCCTGATTGAAGCCATGACCATGGTGGCTGGCCTGGTCTATCTGGTGCTGCTGGCGTGGCAGGCGCGATCGGGCTGGCAGTGGCGTCTTGCCCTCGGCCTGCTGCTCATGCTCTGGTTGCTGGTGGCGGACAGCCTGCTCTGGATCGGGTTGGGGCTGGTGGTCGTCCCCCTCGCCCTGTGGCACAGATACAGGCCGCTGCCGGTACTCGGCGGGATCAACAGCCAGTCGCTGCGGGCTTGGACTCGCAAGCTGCTGCTGCTCTGCTGGGGGCTGGTGACTGTGCAGTACGGCGTCCATATCTGGCAGCTGGGGCAGGGGATCCCCCCCTGGCTGGTGCGTCCGGATGTGGTGGACGGCTTCCTGCCCATCGCAGGCGGTCTCGGGCTGCGGGCCTGGCTCGGGCAGGGGCTGGTGGATCCGCACCATCCGGCGGCCACCATCACAGTGCTGGTGCTCTGCCTGTCGGCCCTGCTGCTGGGGCGGGCATTCTGCGCCTGGTTCTGCCCGCTAGGGCTGGTGGGTGAGTGGCTGCATCGACTGCGTACTCGCCTGTTGCCGGGGGAGTGGGTGCCGCCCCGCTGGCTGGATTGGCTGCTGCGGGCCCAGAAGTTTCTGGTGCTCGGTTTCCTGCTCTTCATCATATTGCTGGCGGTGCCCGCCGCCGCCCTGCCCGGCTACTTCACCAGCCCCTACCATCAGGCAGCGGACATGAAAATGGGGGCCTTCTTCTTCAACCTGACCCTGATCTCGGGCCTCTGCCTTGGCTGGGTGCTGCTGCTCACCGTTGCCTTCCGCCAGGGCTTCTGCCGCTACCTCTGCCCCTACGGCGCCTGGCTCTCTTTACTCGGCCTGCTGACACCTCTGCGCATTCGCCGCGACCCGGACCGCTGCCTGCGAAGTGCTGGCCATGACTGCGACAGGTGCAGCCGGGCCTGCCCGTCCCGCATCCAGGTGCACCAGCTGATCGCGGTGCAGAGCCTCGAGTGCAGCAGCTGCATGAGCTGCGTCGCCGCCTGCCCCAAAAGCGCCGATGCACTGTACTTGGGCAGCAAGGCACGCAGGCTGGAGCCCCAGTGGCTGCTGGGTCTGCTCTGCCTGTTGCTGCTGGTGTTGCCGCTGCTCGCTTACGGCCTGCTGGAGTTCTGGGTCAGCCAGACGCCGCTCGCCGACCGCTACGAGTTGCTGCAGCGGCTGCCCTGGTTGAATCATTGAGCCGTCGGCGGGGGTGTATAAAAATCCCCCGCCAAACTGTTAGCGCCATCCCAAATTGCTTATGTCGCAATTGATCCTTGGGCGGGGCCCCCCATAATGGATTGCGTTATTGGTCGTTGTTAATTTCAACCAGATGAGCAACAACATGAATATCATGATCACCTCACCCAAGTGGTTTACCCTGGATCATAAAATCGCTTTCTTCTTCCCGCTGTAATATCCCCCGCGGCGCTTGTGCATTTATATGGATGCAACGAGTCCGTCTGAATTCCTGATCTGAAATAGTCTGCACTTTCGCTCGCCTTATTTATTGGCGAGGCGATGTGGTGCACCCGATCTCATTATTTGCCAGCTGCCAACCATTATTGATGGTGGGTGATGAGACTCATCCTGAATATTTAAAGCTAGGGTGTCTATCCATGGAAAACTTCAAGCATCTTCCCGAACCGTTCCGCATTCGTGTCATCGAGCCGGTCAAGCGCACCACCCGCGCCTACCGGGAGGAGGCCATCATAAGGGCGGGCATGAACCCCTTCCTGCTGGACAGCGAAGACGTCTTCATCGACCTGCTGACCGACAGCGGCACAGGCGCCATCACCCAGGACATGCAGGCCGCCATGCTGCGCGGCGACGAGGCCTACAGCGGCAGCCGCAGCTACTACGCCCTGCAGAAGGCGGTGCTGGAGATCTTCGGCTACTCCCTCACCATCCCCACCCACCAGGGGCGCGGCGCCGAGCAGATCTACATCCCGGTGCTGATCAAGAAGCGGGAGCAGGAGAAGGGGCTGGATCGCAAGAAGATGGTGGCGCTCTCCAACTACTTCTTCGACACCACCCAGGGCCATACCCAGATCAACTGCTGCGTGGCGAAGAACGTCTACACCAAGGAGGCGTTCGATACCTCGGTCACCGCCGACTTCAAGGGCAACTTCGATCTGGTCAAGCTGGAGGAGGCCATCCTGGAGGCGGGCCCGGCCAACGTGCCCTATATCGTCAGCACCATCACCTGCAACTCCGCCGGTGGCCAGCCGGTCTCCATCGCCAACCTCAAGGCGGTCTACGAGATCGCCAGAAAGTATGACATTCCCGTCATCATGGATTCGGCCCGCTTCGCCGAGAACGCCTACTTCATCCAGCAGCGCGAGCCCGGCTACGCTGACTGGAGCATAGAGGCCATCACCATGGAGTCCTACAAGTACGCCGACGGCCTCGCCATGTCGGCGAAGAAGGATGCCATGGTGCAGATGGGGGGGCTATTGTGCTTCAAGGATGACAGCATGCTGGATGTCTACACAGAGTGCCGCACCCTCTGCGTGGTGCAGGAGGGCTTCCCGACCTACGGCGGTCTGGAGGGGGGCGCCATGGAGCGGCTCGCGGTCGGGCTGCGGGACGGCATGCGCCAGGACTGGCTGGCCTACCGCATCGGCCAGGTGCAGTACCTGGTGGACGGCCTGGAAGCCATAGGCGTGGTGTGCCAGCAGGCTGGGGGACATGCGGCCTTCGTGGACGCGGGCAAGCTGCTGCCCCACATCCCGGCGGATCAGTTCCCGGCCCACGCCCTGGCGTGCGAGCTCTACAAGGTGGCCGGCATCCGGGCGGTGGAGATAGGCTCCCTGCTGCTGGGGCGGGATCCCGCCACCGGCAAGCAGCACCCCTGCCCGGCGGAGCTGCTGCGCCTCACCATACCACGCGCCACCTATACCCAGACCCACATGGACTTTGTCATCGAGGCCTTCGGCGAGGTGAAGAAGAACGCCAAAAACGTGAAGGGGCTCGACTTTATCTATGAACCGGCTGTGCTGCGCCACTTCACCGCCAGATTGAAGGAGGTCGAGCCTCAGGGTCAGGCGGTCAGCAAGAAGAGTGAAAAATTAATAGAAGCATAACGAGTCAGGGGCACTTAATCAGGTGCCCCTTTTTTTTCACAGCTCTGTGAAATTTCGGGAGTGACAACACATGACATCGAAACCATCCGTGACGGGAGGGGCCTGCATTATTGCCAGCGTCTGTGTCGGCGCCGGCATGTTGGGGTTGCCGAGTGCGGGGGCAGGCGCCTGGACCAGCTGGTCCTCGCTGGCCATTATTCTCACCATGATCATCATGACGGTCTCCGGCTGGATGTTGCTGGAAGCCTTCAAACCCTATGAATTGACTGCCTCCTTCAATTCGGTGACCAAGGATCTGCTCGGTCACAAGATAAATATCTTCAACAACCTGACCGTCTATTTCGTCGGCGGCATTCTGCTGTACGCCTATATCACCTCCTCGGGTCTGATCCTGAGCGGCCTGCTCGGCATCAATAGTCAGTTGGCCTCGGTGCTGTTCGTGCTGGTGTTCTCCTGCTTCGTCTGGCATTCGACCCGGGCGGTGGATCGGATTTCGGTCGTCTTGATCGTCTTCATGGTGCTGAGCTTCGTGTTCGGGGTGTCGGGCCTTGCCGCCAACATAGACGCGACCATGCTGTTCCACTCCCTCACCGAGGAGTTGGGTCAGGCGCCCTATGCCCTGGCCATGCTGCCGGTGGCGCTCACCTCCTTCGGCTATCACCACTCTGTGGCGTCGATGCGGGCCTATTACGGCGAGGAGCAGAAGGCCAAGCAGGCGATCCTGGGGGGCACCCTGATCGCGCTGGCGCTCTACCTGCTGTGGCTGCTGAGCATCTTCGGCAACCTGCCTCGCAATGCCTTCGGCCCCATCATCGCCAAGGGGGGCGACGTCGATGTGCTGCTCGGGGCGCTGGCCTCGGTGATCGAATCCAAGCGGGTATCCAATGCCATCAACCTCTTCTCCATGGCGGCCATTCTTTCCTCCTTCATCGGGGTGGGCCTGGGGGTGTTCGACTATCTGGCGGATCTGTTCAAGTTCGACAACAGCCGCCAGGGCCGTGCCAAGTCCTGGGGCGTCACCTTCCTGCCGCCTCTGCTGTTCTCCTTGCTGTTCCCCTTCGGCTTCGTGGTGGCCATCGGCTATGCCGGGGCGGCGGCGACCGTCTGGGCCTGCATCATCCCCGCCCTGCTGGCGAAAAAATCCCGGGAGCTGGCGCCACAAGGGGGCGGCTTCAAGGCCCCCGGCGGCCAGCCCATGGTGGTGGCCGTCATCCTGTTCGGGGTGCTGACGGCCATCTTCCACCTGATGGCCATGGCGGGCATGCTGCCCATCTATACCGGTTGACCTCAACCCTCCGGCAAGCCGACAGGGAGCGCCTGCGGGCGCCCCCTGTGGTATCTGGCGCCTGAACCGCCCAAAACTTGGTACTAATGGCCGGATATCGCCCCCATTTCCCATCAATTCGCCCCCGGATTTGATACCCGAAGGCATGAAGGGTAAAGTCCCCCGGCGCCAGCATTGGCGAACGCAGGAGAAGCACGGCGGCGCGCCGTGACCAGTCAACAATCCGTTTGGGGGAGTAATGGAACAGAAACCATCGTTGGTGGGCGGGGCATGCATCATTGCCGGCGTCTGTGTGGGAGCCGGTATGTTGGGACTGCCGAGTGCGGGCGCGGGTGCCTGGAGCCTCTGGTCCATGCTCGCGGTGGCGCTGACCATGGTGGTGATGACGGTCTCTGGCTGGATGCTGCTCGAATCCTACAAGGGCTATCCGCTGCGCGTCTCCTTCGATACCGTGACCCGGGATCTGCTGGGGAACAAGGTCAATGCCCTCAACAACCTCAGCGTCTATTTCGTCGGCGGCATTCTGCTCTACGCCTATATCACCTCGGCCGGTCTCATCATAGATGGCATGACGGGGATGGGCAGCCACTGGGCTTCCGTGCTGTTCACCCTGGTCTTCTCCGTGCTGGTGTGGCACTCCACCCGGGCGGTGGACCGCATCTCCGTGCTGCTGGTGATCCTGATGGGGCTGAGCTTTGCCTTCGGCATCTCTGGTCTGTCGATGAACATCCGTCTCGATCTCTTGCTCGACAGAGTCGGCAGTGAGACCCACTACGCCCCCTATGCCCTGGTGATGCTGCCGGTGGCGCTCACCTCCTTCGGTTATCACCACTCGGTGTCGTCCATGCGGGCCTACTACGGCGAGGAGCGCCGCGCCAGCCGCGCCATCCTGGGGGGGACCGTCATCGCCCTCACCTTCTACCTCATCTGGCTGGTGAGCGTGTTCGGCAACCTGCCCCGCAGCGAGTTCGGCCCGGTGATCGAGCAAGGGGGCAACGTGGATGCCCTGCTCAAGGCCCTGGGCTCGGTGATCGAATCCAAGGCGGTGGCCAATGCCCTCAACGCCTTCTCCATGGCGGCCATTCTCTCCTCCTTCATCGGGGTGGGCCTGGGGGTGTTCGACTATCTGGCGGACCTGTTCAAGTTCGACAACAGTCGCGCCGGTCGCGCCAAGTCCTGGGGCGTCACCTTCCTGCCGCCTCTGGTACTCTCCTTGCTGTTCCCGTTCGGCTTCCTGGTGGCCATCGGCTATGCGGGTGCCGTGGCCACCCTGTGGACCTGCATCATACCGCCGCTGCTGGCCTGGAAGGTGCGCAAGGCCGCGCCTGCTGGCAGCGCGGGCTTCCGCGCTCCCGGCGGTATCCTGATGATAGGGCTGGTGATCCTGTTCGGGGTGCTGACCGCCGCCTTCCATCTGCTCAACATGGCGGGGCTGCTGCCTGTCTATACCGGCTGATCGGCATCCCTTGCGATCTTATGTAGAAATAGCGGCGCCTTTGGGCGCCGTTTTGCTTGGGTCGTCACGGGCAGAAGGGGTGGACACTTCGTCCGCCATCGAAGCGTTGCCCCGGCCATGGCATTACTCTGCGGACTCGAGTCACCAAGGAGAAGCAGGGATGTACGATATTCACGTGATGCTGCCCGATAACCCGGGCACACTGGGGCAGTTCGGGATCTTGATGGGGCGGGCCGGTGTCAGCCTGGAAGGGGGCGGCATGTTCACCCTGGGGGGCGCAGGCCATGCCCACTTTCTGGTGGAGGACGGCGCCGCTGCGGCCCTGGCCGCCGAGCAAGGGGGGCTGGAGGTGGTGGCGGTGCGCGAGGTGCTGGTGCGCCGCCTCAAGCAGGAGGTGCCGGGGCAGCTGGGGGCCATCTGTAGCGCCTTGGGGGATGCCTCGGTCAACATCATTACCCTGTACAGCGACCATGCCAACCAGCTGATCCTGGTTACCGACGACATCGACAAGGCCCGCAGGGTCACGGCAGAGTGGCAATGACAGGGGCAAGCAGAGAGTAGCGAGATGAGCAAACAGGAGAGCCTGGAACAAGGCCTGGCGCAGGTGGCGGCCGCCATAGCCGATGGCAGCCGCGCCCGCATGCTGTGCGCCCTGATGGATGGGCGCGCTTGGACGGCGACCGAGCTGAGCCTGATGGCCGAGGTGTCGGCGTCAACCGCCAGCAGCCACCTGGCCCGGCTCCAGCAACAGGGGTTGACGGCCTGCGTCCGGCAGGGCAAGCATCGCTACTACCGCATCGCGAGCCATGAAGTGGCGCTGGTGGTGGAGCAGCTGATGGGGCTGGTGGACATGGGCACGGGTGCGCTCAGGAGCAAAACCCCGGAGCGGCTGCGCTTTGCCCGTAGCTGTTATGACCATCTGGCGGGCGAGCTGGGGATGAGGCTCCATGACGGCCTGATGAGTCAAGGCTGGCTGGAGGCTGAGGGCTATGGGCTGACCCCGCAGGGGGAGCAACATCTCGGTCAGCTTGGCATCGACTGCGTGGCGACTGGCAAGCGCCCCTTTGCCTGCCACTGTCTCGACTGGAGCGAGCGACGCATGCATCTTGGCGGCCAGCTAGGTGCCCGCCTGCTCGGCCATATGCTGGACAATGGGTGGCTGGTGCGCGGGCTGGAGAGCCGTGAACTGACCCTGACCCCCAAGGGGCAACGGCAGTTGCAACGGCAGCTCGGCATTGTGCTTTGAGGCGCCATGGTCTTGCCGGGGGTATGGCGGCAACAGCAAGGTGAGAGTCGGGAGATCGGCCGCAGGTTGATTGATCGCAACCTCTTCATCACGGCCTAAGGACAGAAAACCCCAAACATGGTCGTCATGCGGGGCTTTTTATTTTGGGCAGATATTGTTTCAGGTGGTCATGGGGGGTTATTCAACCAGGGTCAGACG
Organism: Aeromonas rivipollensis; assembly: GCF_010974825.1. GTDB lineage: Bacteria > Pseudomonadota > Gammaproteobacteria > Enterobacterales > Aeromonadaceae > Aeromonas > Aeromonas rivipollensis. The sequence goes on from NZ_JAAILA010000004.1 coordinate 47,671, forward strand.
GAAGCCTTTGCCTTGCATGCACAGGTTGATCAGTTCTGCCTGCTCTTCATCTTCGATCTTGTTGAGTTTGACCTGATATTGGCACTCGGATAAGGCATCTGTTCTCTGGGCTTCAGAGGCACCCGCTTTCGTATATTCACTGCTGGGAGTGGAGGAGCAAGCGCTCAGTACCAGAATGGCGCCAAGAAGAATAAGGTGACGTTTCATGAAAATGCCCTTTGCAGTGATGCATATTGAAAATGCTGCCAATATGTTGCTCTAGTAGTTGGCCCGGCAGCTATTTTGGCCAACCCAATGACAGATATTTCGCCATTATATAGACCCCTGACTTTCAGATATTAACCGGGGCTGAATGAAGGCGCAGAAAACATGATTGCCTTGCCGTCCAATCCATCCCCTCCAAGACATAACCCATCGAAAGACACCTGCAGATCGGCATCTCTCCTCCCTGAATTGGTCTCTTAATTGGGACACCCACCTGAAACTCATTTGGATGGTCTCTCATTGGGACACCCACCTGATGAGAAATGGCGGATAACCTGAAAACCTGAAAACCCCATTTGTGTGCAGGCTGATTCCGGGGATGGAAGGCATGAAACGGTGGTGGTAGTGCGATCCATGAGCTTTAGCGAGCGTCAGTGGTTGCCAGTTGGCAATCAGTGCCCGTGCAGCGTCAACGAGGACTGCTGTAATCGATCTATTGGTGGTGAACTCGCGAGTTTTTCAGGTATCAAGGATTGGGTTGGTAACATCGCGTCTGGCCACAATGGGCGGCGTAGCGCTGGCAGCAAAGCTTGTCACCAATGGCTCTGATACCGTGGCGCCGAAACAGGGTGACTTGCCCCAACCATTGCCCCTCTGCTATGCCCAGGCGCTGGAGCACTGGTGCGAGATGATGCGGGATATGGCCATGCTTATCGAGGCGAATGGCTCGCCCTGTCCAATCCACCAGCGCCAGATAATCGGCAAAATAGCAGGGGAGCGCCTCTGGCTTCCCCTCTCTCGCAAAAGGCAGCAGCAAGGGGGTCTGTGTGGCTAGATCAGCGGTTTGCTCGATACGTTGCTGGATGCTGGTGAAGTCGCTCTCCTCCGGTGTGGTCGCGATGCCAGCTCGAATGGGATTGAGGTCGACATAGGTCATGCAGGCCAGCAGTGCCGACTCGGTGAGCAGGGCCTGGCTTTTGAAGCGTCCCTCCCAAAAGTGGCCCTTGCAGCCATCTTCCTGATTGGCCTGGCGGGCCAGCGACTCGTTCAGCAAGCGCACCAGCCAGCTGATGGAATGGAGGCGCTCCCGCCACTGGGCGATCAGCTGGTGCACAAGGTCCAGCTCGGGTGCTATCAGTTCCTCTCCCTGATACCAGCGCCGCACCAGCAAGGGCCACTGGAACAGGCGGGACCAGCGCTCTGCCACTTCCCGTTCACTCCACTCATGGGCAATGTTGGCCTGCACCTTGAGTACCAGGTGATAGTGATTGCTCATCACGGCATAGGCGCAGATGCCGATGGCAAAGACCTGCGACAGCTGGCCCAGCTTGTCGGCAACCCATTGGCGTCTGTGCTCGTAGCTTTGGCCTGAGTGATCATCCTGGCCGCAAAGAAAGGCGCGCCGGACGCAGCGGCTGACCACGTGGTAGTAAGGCGTATCGGCGAGGCTGATCTGGCGTGAACGGGCGATGGTCATGGCGGCTCTCTCCTCGGGTCTCTCGATTTAAGGAAAGTGTGAGGTGAGTGAGTTGTCAAAGCTGGGATTGGGTGGGTGTCCCAGCTTTCTTGGTGTCCCAGCGTTTCCTGACCACGTGGTAGTAAGGCGTATCGGCGAGGCTGATCTGGCGTGAACGGGCGATGGTCATGGCGGCTCTCTCCTCGGGTCTCACGGTTTAAGAAAAGTGGAGGAGGCGTGAGTTGTCAAAGCTGGGATTAGGTGGGTGTCCCAGCTTTCGCGCCACATGGTAATAGGGCGTATCGGCGAGGCTGATCTGGCGTGAACGGGCGATGGTCATGGCGGCTCTCTCCTCGGAATTCTCAGTTTAAGGAAAGTGGAGGGAGAGTGAGTTGTCAAAGCTGGGATTAGGTGGGTGTCCCAGCTTTTGCTCGATTTAAGGAAAGTGTGAGGTGAGTTAGTTGTCAAAGCTGGGATTGGGTGGGTGTCCCAGCTTTTGAGGGGGAGTGAGTTGTCAAAGCTGGGGTTAGGTGGGTGTCCCAGGTGGGTGATAGTAAGGCGTATCGGCGAGGCTGATCTGGCGTGAACGGGCGATGGTCATGGCGACTCTCTCCTCGGGTCTCTCGGTTTAAGGAAAGTGTGAGGTGAGTGAGTTGTCAAAGCAGGGATTAGGTGGGTGTCCCAGCTTTTTTTCTTGATGTGAATGTGAATGTCGATGTTAATGTTTAGGAGTTCAGGCTAGGCTGATTTCATCGAATCTAAAATATATCATATGCTTGAAGATGCCCATAAATGTTAAAACGCATTCTCTTTACCTTCATATGTGACAACTCAGAGTTTTTCTTGATAAGGATTATTATTTTTTCAATGTTTTCTGGTGGTGTCTCATACCCAAAATACAAAGTATCAAAAGCTGAAAATGGTATTCTCTTGAGGTTTATTTCGCTAGATGTAAGAAAAATTCCAGGAGCACAATCCTGTAGTTCATTAGCTGCTGTAAATGTTATTTCTTTTCCACATTTATATTCGCATGAACTTAAAGGTAATAGTATTCTGGCCTCATTTTCTATAGACCAGTGATTAGCTTTTGAAAAAAGCAGACGGCGCGTCAAGTCTTCTATATCAATGCCATTGGATAAAAGTGACATAAAAAGTTCGGTATCACTTTTAGTTGAAACATTAATAAAGCTACGAGATGGATAACCGTTCACTCTTAAAGCGCCTTTATAATATGTTATTGTCGCTCTATCCTTTGGCTTGTAGCTTACATCTTGTGGTTTATTAATTTTGAAAAATGGATGTTCTTCATTGAATGAAATGGCAATTCCTCTTCCTTCACTGGCATAATGAGTCCACATATGCTCATTATTTTCTGATTTGCAGAGAGAAAATATTCCTATATTGTGGCTTAGAAGATCAGTTATTGCTTTATTAAAAGCGTAAACGGTACTTTCAAAAGTATCTCGGTCATATTCATCTATTGATTGATGACCACTTTGAATTTTTACTAAGTGTGGGGCGATTTCTCCAACTCTTACACCAGTTGGCCTTAGGTAATAGTTTATTAGTTCATTGTCGCTTAATTCTTCAGAGCCTGCTCTAGATATAGAAACATCCTTTTTTCTCGCCCATTCAATATCAGCAGGAGAGAATTCATTAAAATATGGGAAAAATTTTCCTTCACTACCTTTATCATTCAGGAAGGCTGGCTGTGTAAATCGGAAAAGGCCATCGGTTAGGAAACTGACTCTTGGCAATGGATTGCTTGTATTATCAGTAGTGATCTCACTGAAATATTTAAACAACATATTACCTCCTTGGCAATAAATATATTATACATGGAAGTTAATTATTTTTGGAATAAAAACGGCGCCAAGAGGCGCCGTTTTGAGAGCTTGCTAACAAGTCCCAATCACTGCAGCAGGGAGATATCCGCTACTTGCAGGAACAGGTTGCGCAGGTTGTTCAGCAGTGCCAGACGGTTGGCCTTGAGGGCCTCGTCGTCGGCCATCACCATCACCTCGTTGAAGAAGGTGTCGACCGGCTCGCGCAGGGCGGCCAGACGGGTGAGGGCGGCCTGATAGTCACCGGCGGCGAACAGCGGTGCCAGCTCACTTTGCAGGGCGGCAACCTGAGTTGCCAGCGCCTGCTCGGCGGCATCCTGCAACAGTTCCGGTTTGACGGCAGTCGGCAGTTCGCCTTCGACCTTGGCCAGGATGTTGCTCACGCGCTTGTTGGCGGCAGCCAGTGCCAGTGCGGCATCCAGGCTGCGGAAGTGGCTGACGGCCTTGACGCGACGATCGAAGTCGAGCGGGCGGGTCGGGCGGCGGGCCAGTACGGCCAGCACCACGTCGGCACCAATGCCTTCGTCCTGATAGGCGGCGCGGAAGCGGCCCAGCATGAAGTCGACCACGTCGGTGACGACGGTTTTGTTGGTCAGCTTGTCGCCGTAGACACGTACCGCTTCTTCAACCAGTTCAACCAGATCCAGATCCAGCTGCTTCTCGGTCATGATGCGCAGGGCACCTATGGCGGCGCGGCGAAGGGCGAAGGGGTCTTTATCACCTTTGGGCAGCATGCCGATGCCGAAGATGCCGGCCAGGGTGTCGAGCTTGTCGGCCAGCGCCACGGCGCAGGCTTCCAGCGCGGACGGCAGGGCATCACCGGCGAAGCGCGGCATGTACTGCTCGTTGAGGGCCACGGCCACCACTTCGTCTTCGCCATCGTGACGGGCGTAGTGCATCCCCATGACACCCTGGGTGCTGGCGAACTCGCCGACCATGTTGGTCATGAGATCACACTTGGAGAGCAGACCGGCACGCTTGGCCTGAGCCACATTGGCACCGATACGCTCGGCGATGAAGCCTGCGACAGTCTCGATGCGCTCGACCTTGGCCTTGACTGTGCCGAGCTGCTGCTGGAACAGCACGGTTTCGAGGCGCGGCAGGCGGGAGGCCAGGGTCTGCTTGAGGTCGGTCTTGAAGAAGAACTCTGCGTCAGACAGACGGGGGCGAACCACCTTCTCGTTGCCGCTGATGATCTGGCTCGGGTCTTTGGACTCGATGTTGGTGACGAAGATGAACTTCGGCAGCAGCTTGCCGCTCTTGTCGTAGACCGGGAAGTACTTCTGGTCACCCTTCATGGTGTGAACCAGCGCCTCGGCGGGAACGGCCAGGAACTTCTCTTCGAAGTTGGCGGTCAGCACCACAGGCCATTCGACCAGGGCGGTGACCTCTTCCAGCAGGGCGTCGTCCAGATCGGCGACGCCACCGAAGGCGGCCGCGGCCGCTTCGACGTCAGCCTTGATCTTGGCCTTGCGGGCCATAAAGTCGGCCACCACCATGCCGCGTTCCAGCAGGATCTGCGGGTACTGGTCGGCATTGTCGATGGTGAACTCGCTCTCGCCCATGAAGCGGTGACCGCGGATGGTGCGGGCGGAGTCGATCCCCAGGATGTGGGCGGGCACCAGATCGCCGTCCAGCAGCAGGGTCACGGTGAACACCGGACGCACGAACTGGATGGTCTTGTCGCCCCAGCGCATCATCTTGGGGATGGGCAGCTTGGCCAGTGCGGCCGCAACCAGCTCACCCAGCAGATCCTTGGCCGGACGGCCTTCGACCTTGGCGGTGTGGACCAGCCACTCGCCCTTGTCGGTGACCAGACGCTCGGCCTGTTCGACAGTGATGCCGTTGCCACGGGCCCAGCCTTCGGCTGCCTTGGTCGGCTTGCCTTCGGCATCGAACGCCTGAGACACGGCCGGGCCGCGCTTCTCGACGCTCTTGCTCGGCTGCTCGCCGGCCAGCTCACTTACTTTCAGCGCCAGGCGGCGCGGTGAGGCGAACCACTCGACGTCGCCGAAGGCCAGATCGGCCTTGGTCAGCTCGGCTTTGAAGTTGTCGGCAAAGGCTTCGGCCAGGGTGCGCAGCGCCTTGGGTGGCAGCTCAGCGGTACCGATCTCTACCAGAAATGTATGTTGTGCCATGTCCGTTCCTTAACCTTGCTTGTTCTCAGTGCGCTGACACATGGGGAAGCCCAGCGCCTCGCGGGAGGCGTAGTAAGCCTCGGCCACGGCCTTGGTCAGGGTGCGAATGCGCAGTATGTAGCGCTGACGCTCGGTGACCGAGATGGCCTTGCGGGCATCCAGCAGGTTGAAGGAGTGGGCGGCTTTCAGAATACGCTCGTAAGCGGGCAGCGGCAGCGGCGTTTCCAGAGCCAGCAGGTGCTGGGCCTCTTTCTCGTACTGCTCGAAGCAGTGGAACAGGAAGTCCACGTCTGCGTGTTCGAAGTTGTAGGTAGATTGCTCCACTTCGTTCTGGTGGAAGACGTCGCCGTAGGTGGTCTTGCCCAGGGGGCCATCGGACCAGACCAGGTCATAGACGCTGTCCACGCCCTGGATGTACATGGCTAGACGCTCGAGACCATAGGTGATCTCGCCGGTCACCGGCTTGCATTCGAGGCCGCCAACCTGCTGGAAGTAGGTGAACTGGGTCACTTCCATGCCGTTGAGCCAGACTTCCCAGCCCAGACCCCAGGCACCCAGCGTCGGGTTTTCCCAGTTGTCTTCCACGAAGCGGATGTCGTGGATCTCGGGATCCATGCCCAGCTCTTTCAGGGAGCCGAGGTAGAGTTCCTGGATGTTGTCGGGGGACGGCTTGATGATCACCTGGAACTGGTAGTAGTGCTGCAGGCGGTTCGGGTTCTCACCGTAGCGGCCGTCGGTGGGACGGCGGGACGGTTGCACGTAGGCGCAGGCGATGGGCTCCGGGCCCAGGGCGCGCAGGCAGGTCATGGGGTGGGAGGTACCGGCACCCACTTCCATATCCAGCGGCTGAATGATGGTACAGCCCTGGCGGGACCAATAGTCCTGCAGCTGCAGGATCAGGCCCTGAAAGGTTTTGACATCGAATTTTTGCATAGTGTTTTTCGCGCGAAGTGAAATCAGAGCAAGATTTGCTGAATGTGAACCGAAGGAGTATACCGTCTGGCATGGTCGGATAATAGGCGAAATTGTAGGGGATTCATGGGGCGGGGCTGCGCCGGGCCTGGTTGGCCCGGGATGGAAGCCCCGTCATGTGGCCGATGAAATCCCCTTGTCGGACAGAGAGTCGGACAGAGAAAAATAACAGGAGACGAGGAATGGAACTGCGCTGCGCCTGGGTGACCAAGGACCCGGAATATATCGAATACCATGACAATCAGTGGGGGCGGCCGGTGCGCGACTCCCGCGAGCTGTTTGCCAAGCTCTGCCTCGATGGCCAGCAGGCGGGGCTCTCCTGGATCACCATCTTGAAGCGCACCGACAGCTATTACCGCGCCTATGCCGACTTCGATCCCAACCTGATCGTCCGGTTCGACGAGCAGGATGTGGAGCGGCTGATGCAGGACAAAGGCATCATCCGCAACCGCCTCAAGGTGCAGTCGATCATCAAAAACGCTCGCGCCTATCTGGCGCTGGAGGCGCAGGGCATCGACTTCGCGGACTACCTGTGGGGCTTTGTCGGCGGCGCCCCCATGGTCAATCGGCGGCAGGGCAACGGCGACATTCCCGCCACCTCGACAGAGTCGGATGCCATGGCCAAGGCCCTCAAGAAGCTCGGCTTCACCTTCGTCGGCAGCACCATCTGCTATGCCTTCATGCAGGCGGTGGGCATGGTGAACGATCATCTGGTGACCTGCCCCTGCCACGCCGAGTGCCAGCAGTCAGGGACGCCGGAATAAGCGGCCGGAGCTGAGCGAAGAAGGGAGGCAGATTGCCTCCCTTCTTCGTTGTGGCGCCGTCATCAATCGGGTTGAAGGGGGTGGCTCAGCGCCTCGCACAGCTCGTCGCTGCTCATCAGCCGCACGAAGGGGCCGGCCAGGGTGGCGTTGTGGTGGGCGATGATCTGGGTTGCAGCAAGCTGCGGGGTATCCATGCAGGTGTGGGCATCGCTCACCAGCACCACGGCGTAGCCGAGATCTGCCGCCGCCCGGCAGGTGGTATCGATGCAGTACTGGGTCTTCATGCCGGTGACTATCAGGGTCTGCACCCCGCCCTCCTTCAGCCAGCCATCGAGGCCGGTGCCTTGAAAGGCGTTGGGTCTGTGCTTGTCGAACACCCGATCGGCGTCGTCGACCGCCAGTTCAGGTGCCAGTTGCCAGAACGGACTGCCGGCGGCTATGGGGCTACCGGCCGGGCCCGTGTGGCGCACCGCCAGCACGGGGGCACCGGCGGCGCGGGCCGCCTGACTCAGGCGATTGATATTGGCCAGGGTCTCGGCACCGGCATGGGGCGCCTCCGGGCCGTGAAGAAGGCCGACCTGGAGGTCGATGACGAGCAGGGCGGGGTGGGGCATGGATGACATGGGCATGGCTCCGTGAGGAATGTCCCCCACTCTGGGGTCACCGGCCGTCGAGCGGCAACCCCGCATCTGGGGGGAGGCAGGCGCTGCCCCACCTTGCCCGCCCTGCCGCCGCGCCAGCCCCATCCTCCTTGCCCTTATGCCGGCGCCGGGAGTGATGAGCGATCACCTCGTCGGCCGCTGCTGCCAGGTCAGGTGTCAGCGGGGCAGGGGCCCATTTCCGCTGTTCGGTACAGCTGGCATACAGTCACTCCTGCTCAAAATCGGTCCATCAACATTGAGGGTTAATCCATGTCACTGAATTCATCTCGCATTCGCACGGCCGGCAGTCTGATCCTGGCGGTTTGCTCTCTGCTGGCCGTCCTGCCTGCCCATGCGGCCGATCGCCAGGACTCCCGCGATGTGCGTCAGGAGGTGCGTCCCGAGGTCCGCGATGCCAAGCAGGATTGCCGCGAAGCCGACCAGAAGGACAACTACGAGTGCCGTCAGGACAAGCGTGAAGTCAAACAGGACGTCAGAGAGAAAGCCAACGACGTCAAACGCTGATGAGCGCGCCCGATTAGCCGGCAAGCGGCATATCGGGCCCTCAGCCGAGCAGGCTCACCGCCCCCAAGGGCCTGCGAGCCTGCTGGCGGGTAACTCGCCAGACACCGCCACCCGTGAATTCATATAAATCAGTTGCCGGATGCCCCGCCATCCCGTCGACCCCGTGGAGTTAATCATGAAGAAATGTGCCTTTATCTTGCTGGCTGCCAGCGCCCTGCTCTCCTCGTTGCCGGCACAGGCAACCGAACAGGCCGCAGAGCGCCGTGATGCCCGTGACGTGCGTCAGGACACCCGGGATGAATCCCGCGATGCCAAGCAGGAGTGCCGTGAAGGCGTGGTCGGCAATGCCGATTGCCGTCAGGATCATCGCGACAGCAAGCAGGAGGGCCGAGACGAGGCCCGCGACGTCAAATATTGATCCTGACAAGCCGCCTCCCTGTCGGGTCGCCATGCTGGCGCCCGTCCCGCGGTTATCTTGACCCCAGTGTATAATTCAGACATCCCAAGCCGGTGTATTTCGTTTAGCCAAGGAGCCACCATGAAGAAGACAGTATTCGCGCTGCTTGCAGCCACAGCCTTGTTGGCTGCCCTGCCTGCACAGGCAACCAAACAGGCCCAGGAGCGTCGCGAAGCCCGCGATGTGCGTCAGGATACCCGTCAGGAATCCCGCGACGCCAAGCAGGAGTGCCGCGAAGGCCTGGTGGGCAATGCCGATTGCCGTCAGGAGCACCGCGACAACAAGCAGGAAGGGCGTGACGAGGCGCGCGACATCAAATATTGATGTCCGGCCTGCCCGGGCAGGCAGCACTCATGCCGTGCACGGCATGACACAGGGGGGCTTTGGCCCCCCTGTTCATATCCGCAATGCGCGCGTCACACTCTGGCGCCTCTCTGGGGTAGAATGCGCGGCCATCGGCTAGAGTCGTTCTTTTTCAGAGGTTTTTTCATGCATTTCAAGAAACTGGTTCCTGCACTTGCCCTGACCATCGCCATGACAGGCTGCACCACCAATCCCTATACCGGTGAATCCCAGACCTCCAAGGGCGCCTGGGGCGCACTGGCCGGTGCCGCTACCGGCGCTGCCGTGGGCGCGCTCTCCTCCAGCAAGGGTGATCGCAAGAAGGGCATACTGACCGGCGTGGCCGCTGGCGCCGCCCTGGGTGGCGGCATCGGTTACTACATGGATGTGCAGGAAGCCAAGCTGCGCGAGAAGCTGCAGGGCACCGGCGTCAGCGTGACCCGAAACGGTGATCAGCTGATCCTCAACATGCCGAACAATGTCACCTTCGACAGCTCCAGCGCCCAGCTCAAAGCCGCCGGTGCCAACACCCTGTCCGGCGTGGCCATGGTGGTTGCCGAGTTCGACAAGACTCGCCTGAACGTGGTCGGTCACACCGACAGCACCGGCTCCCGCGAGCTGAACATGAAGCTCTCCGCCCAGCGTGCCGATGCCGTCGCCGCCCAGCTGATCGGTCAGGGCGTGACCGGCAGCCGTATCGCCACCAGCGGCGTGGGCCCGGATCAGCCGGTTGCCACCAACAGCACAGCCGCCGGCAAGGCCCAGAACCGTCGTGTGACCATTACCCTGACCCCGACTGCCTAAGTCGCCCGGTTGCCGGTAACGAAAAGGCCCCGCCAGTGATGGCGGGGCCTTTTGCTATCTCAGGCTGGGCGGGCGGCTCAGACTGCTGCGGTCAGCTGCACTTCCACCTTGTAGCCTTCGTGGGCCAGGCGGGCCTGCACGCAGGCGCGAACGGGCGCTGTACCGGCCGGTATCCAGGCATCCCACTGAGCGTTGAAGGCGGCTATGTCGCCAATGTCCTTGAGATAGATGTTGGCCATCAGGATCTTGTCGACCCCGGAACCGTTGGCTTCCAGCAGACGCTGCAGGCTGGTCAGCACTTCGCGGGTCTGCTGGTGAATGTCGGCCTCGTCGGTGGCGGGGACTTCCACCACATAGAGGGTACCGTTGTGGATGACAACATCAGACCAGCGGGCCGTGGTGCCGATTCGGGTAATCGTCATGGATTGCTCCGGTACAGGGGCTCATTGACCCTTGCGGATCAGATAGCGATAGGGGGCCTGCTCTGTCTCGCTGGCGATCAGGGTGTGATCCATGAAGCGGCAGAAACTCGGGATGTCGCGGGTGGTGGAAGGGTCGTCGGCACTGACCAGCAGGGTCTCGCCTTCGGCCATCAGCCGCACTTTCTTGCGAACCATCATCACAGGTTCAGGACAACGAAGCCCGATTGCGTCCAACGCGTGAGTCGCATTGCAGAATAAATTACTCATTAATAATCAACCTTCAGCCGCACCTTCTTGCGCACTATCATCACGGGCTCGGGGCAACGAAGCCCGATTGCGTCCAACTCATGAGTTGCGTCGCAGAATAAAGCACCCATCAATAATCAACCTTCAACCAATTCAGCTGCCAATGATACTCAAGGCGAAAAAATAATCAAATATCAGCGTCTTCGAGCAGCATATGTAACCAAAGTGTGATCCTGCTCTATCCAGACCTTGCCCGATGAGTAATATAAAAATTGAACCATATTCAACAAGGAGGTGTGAATATGCAGGTCTCCTACGGCAGATTGCAAGCCTACGCAGGCATGGGGTTCCTGTCGTTCGCCATGATAGTGCTGGGCAGCCCGATCGGAAACACCGGCACCTGGTTCGGGTCCATGGTGATGATAGGGCTGGGGCTCTGGATCGAGCTCAGCGACTACTACGACGAGGATGAGGACGAGAACGATCAATCCTGAATCGGATGACGATTCACCCACAAAGGCGGAGCGATTCCGCCTTTGTCATTTCTGCTCCGCGCCTGAGCGGGTCGAGCGCATGGCCCGCTCCAGCTGCTGCGCCGTCTGCTCCGAGTTGGCCTTGGGATCGTTGAAGAAGCTGCTCAGCACATCCATGATGCCCTGACGCATGTTGGTCGGAACGGCCATGCCCTCCGCCATGCTGGGCAGCAGGTTGCCGTCCCGCTCCGCCAGCTGGAAGTCATGGTAGGAGCGGATGGCGCAGCGATCGAACTTGCTCATATCAGGCTGGGTGAGGGCTGGGATGGAGCCCTTCACCCGGTTGAACTCCTCCTGGAATCGCGGCGTCATCAGCAGGCGGGCCAGCTCGCCCTGGGCTTGTAGCTGGGCCGGATCCCGCTGCTTGAACATGGCGATGGAGTCCAGGTTGTAGCTGAAGAGGCCTTGGCTTCCCGGGCTTGGCAGGCAGTCGATGTCCTCTCCGGGTCTGTAGTTGCCGGCGCTCAGCTCCCCCTTCACCCAGTCCCCCATGATCTGCATGGCGGCGCCGCCGCTCTCCAGCAGGTTGGTGGCCTGGTGCCACTTCAGGCCGGCGTATTTTTCCGGCACATAGGCGCGCAGCTGCTGGAAGCGGGTCAGCACCCGCACCATGTCGGGGCCGGTCAGGGTGGCGCTGTCCTGCTCCAGGAAGGCCTTGCGATAGAAGGCCTTGCCCCCTTCACCGAGTGCCACCGTCTCGAACAGCACCGCCAGCTGCCAGGGCTCGTTGCCGATGGCCAGCGGCGTGACGCCCTGCGCCTTGAGCTGCTCCGCCACCGTCATGAAGTGCTCCCAGTCGGTGGGGGGCGTCAGCCCCAGCCGCTCGAACAACTTGCGGTTGAGCCACAGCCAGTTGACCCTGTGGATGCCGGTGGGCACCGCCATCAGGGCGCCGTTCTGGCTGAGGGTGTCACGGACCATGGGGGATAGCTGCGGGTACCAGCCGAGGTGCTCGGCCATGGGGCTGAGGTCGCGCAGGAAACCCAGGCTGGCCCACTCGTGCAGCTCATAGCCTTTGAGGTGCGCCGCCTCCGGCGGATTGGCCGCCAGCGCCCGGCTTTTTAGCACCGTCATGGCGCTCTTGCCGCCGCCGCCCTGCACCGCGAAGTCGTTCCACTGGTTGCCCTGCTCGGCCCATTCCGACTTGAGCACTTCCACCGCCTTGGCCTCGCCACCGGATGTCCACCAGTGCAACACCTCCACCTGGGAGGCGGCGACGGGCAGGGAGAGCAGGGCGACAATGGCAAACGGGAACAACTTCATACTGTGACTGCCTTGATTGAAGGAGAGTGGCCGGTGCCGACCGCACGCCACCAGTGCAGCACCCCGACGCGCTGGGAGGCGGCGACGGGCAGGGAGAGCAGGGCGACAATGGCAAACGGGAACAACTTCATACTGTGACTGCCTTGATTGAAGGAGAGTGGCCGGTGCCGACCGCACGCCACCAGTGCAGCACCCCGACGCGCAGGGAGGCGCCGACGGGCAGAGACAACAGGGCGATGACAGAAAACGACAACCACTTCATAAGCGTTACTGCCTTGGTAGGGATAGGGTGGCCTGCAGGCCGCCCTGGGGGCGATTTTCCAGCACCAGATCGCCGCCGTGGGCGTGGGCTATGTTGCGGGCTATGCCAAGACCCAGCCCGGTTCCGGCGGAATCCGTGCTGAGGCGGTAGTAGGGCTCGAAGATGCGCTCGAACTGATCCTCCGGCAGACCGGGGCCCTCGTCCATGATGAAGAGGATCAGCATCTCCTCGTCATCCATCAGGATGACGCGCACCCGGTGGCCGTACTTGATGCCGTTGTCCACCAGGTTGCCGATGCAGCGTTTGAGGGCCAGCAGCTTGCCGCGATAGGGCCACTTGCAGTGCCCCTCTATGGTAAGCAGATCCTCGTGCAGGTTCATGGCCTCCGCCATCTGTTCCAGCAGGGCATTGATGTCGATGAGCTCGAGGTTCTCGTGAATGTCGGTCTCTTTCACCGTCTGCAGCGCCCCCTTCACCATCAGCTCCAGCTCGTCCAGATCCTTGTTGAACTTGGCTATCTGGGCTTCGTCGTCGAGCAGTTCGACCCGCAGCCGCAGCCGGGTGATGGGGGTCTTGAGATCGTGGGAGATGGAGCTGAACAGCCGCTCCCTGTCGTCTATGAAGCGGCGGATGCGCTGCTGCATGATGTTGAAGGCGCGGGTCGCCGCCACTATCTCGGAGGCACCCTCCTCCTTGAGGGAGGGCTGATCTATGTCCTTGCCGAGGTTGACCGCCGCCTTGGCGAGGCGACGCAGGGGCCGGGTCTGCCAGCGCACCAGCATGAAGGTGAAGAAGCAGAGGAAGACAGTCATCAGGGCGATGAAGCGCACCTGGTTGCTCGGCATGACGGTGTCATCCAGCGTCATGTAGGGGGCGGGCAGCAGGGCCGCCAGATAGAGCCACTCACCCGGCTCTATCTCGATCTGGGTCACCAGCACCGGTGGGTTGATAGGCTCCAGCGACAGGGTATAGCGGGCCCAGGAGGAGGGGAGATCTGCCAGCAGGGTGTCGTTGTTGAAGACGTGCAGCTCCTCGGGACGGGAGAAGTCCACCTTGATGGCCATGGCGTCGGAGAGTTTGCGGGTCAGTACCTCCTCCACCTCCTTCAGCACCAGCGTCTTGCGCTCGCTGTCCGGGATGGCGCTGATGTGGATCTCTTCTTCATTCAGGGAGACGAAGAAACGGCTGCCCCCCATGTTGCGCAGCTGGTCCAGCGCTATGTGGCGGTACTGCAGCGGCAGGGACTTGAAGAAGTTGACTGTGGAGGCGGCGGAGAGCGCCAGGTTGCGGGTGGTGCTGAGCATGCCCTCCAGCTCCCGCTTCTGGATCTGCTGCATCCAGATGCCGGTGAGTATGGTCTGGGAGAGCAGGATGGCGAGCAGCAACAGCAGCAGCATCCGTGACAGCAGGGAGCGGGGGACCAGTGCCTGCCAGAATCGCCGACCTCTCATGGGATCTCGTGCCTCTTGTCAGTCAGCATGCTGTTGCTACCTTTTTACCCTTCACGGGATCTCGTGCACTTCCGCGATCAGCATGTAGCCGCTGCCGCGTATGGTCTTGATGATGCGCGGGCTCTTGCCGTTGTCGCCCAGCTTCTGGCGCAAACGGCTGATCTGCACGTCGATGCCGCGCTCCATGGGCAGGCTCTCGCGGCCCCGGGTGGCATCGGAGATGGTGTCCCTGTCCAGCACCACGCCGGGCTGTTGCAGGAACATGCCGAGCAGCAGGGCGTCGCTGCCGGAGAGATCCAGCAGGCTGCCGTCGTCGTGGGTCAGCTGGTGGCTCAGGGTATCCAGGGTCCAGTCGGCGAAGCGCAGGCGGCGGCTCGGCTCTTTTTCTTTCTCCGGCTGGCGGAATTCGGCACGGCGCAGCAGCGCCTTGATGCGGGCCTGCAGCTCGCGCGGGCTGAACGGCTTGGCGATGTAGTCGTCGGCGCCGAGTTCGAGGCCGATCACCCGATCCGCCTCATCGGAGGCAGCGGTGAGCATGATGATGGGTACCTGGGAGTCGCGACGGATCTGCTGGCACAGGGTAAAGCCGTCGTCGCCTGGCATCATGATATCGAGAATGATGAGGTCCGGGCTGTGCAGGGCGAGTTGCTGGCGCATCTCGTTGCCCTCGGCCGCCGTCAGTACCTGAAAACCCGCCCGGGTCAGGTATTCGTTGAGCAGCTCGCGGATCTCCTGATCGTCGTCGACGATAAGCAGTTGTTTGCTCGTTGACATATGTATGTGCATCCACCCATTTTTTTGTGCAGATTGAACCTGTCGGGGGAGCAAAAAGCAAGCAAGGCCCCCCTCTAATGTGAAGTTATGGGCAATATAGCCCCCGAATCGGCCCTGATCGGGATATCGGAATAAAAAAGGCCGACCCAAACGGGCCGGCCAACACGCAGATTCCGACGGCAGGTGCGCACCCCGTGTGGCGCGCTCCACAGACTCAACAACGGGCCGGACGGGCCGACCCCAAAAAGACAATACGGGCTCAGGTATGGCGTGAGCCGCTTAAATCACACCCGCTCGAACACTGTGGCTATGCCCTGACCCAGGCCGATACACATGGTGGCGACCCCTAGCGTGGCATCCTTCTCTTCCATCAGGTTGATCAGGGTGGTGGAGATGCGGGCACCGGAGCAGCCGAGGGGGTGGCCCAGGGCGATGGCGCCGCCGTTCAGGTTCACCTTCTCGTCCACCAGATCCTGCAGGCCGAGATCCTTGACGCAGGGCAGGGACTGGGCGGCGAAGGCCTCGTTCAACTCGAACAGGTCGATGTCGCCCACGGTCAGACCGGCCCGCTTGAGCGCCTTCTGGGTGGCCGGCACAGGACCGTAACCCATGATGGCGGCGTCACAGCCAGCGATGGCCATGGCGCGCACCCGGGCGCGGGGGGTGAGGCCCAGCGCCTTGGCGCGATCCGCGCTCATCACCAGCATGGCGGCGGCGCCGTCGGACAGAGCCGAGGAGGTACCGGCGGTCACTGTGCCGTTGACCGGGTCGAACACAGGGCGCAACTGGCCCAGGGTTTCGACTGTGGTCTCCGGGCGGATCACTTCGTCATAGTCGTAGAAGAAGCGGGCGCCGCTGGCATCATGGCCTTCCAGCCCGACTATCTCCCTGGCAAAGCGTCCTTCCAGGGTCGCGGCATGGGCGCGGCGGTGGGAGCGGGCGGCAAACTCGTCCTGCTGCTGACGGCTGATGCCGTGCAGTTTGCCCAGCATCTCGGCGGTCAGCCCCATCATGCCGGAGGCCTTGGCCACCGACTTCGCCATGCCGGGGTGGAAGTCGACGCCGTGGCTCATGGGCACATGGCCCATGTGCTCGACGCCGCCGATGATGAAGATGTCCCCATCACCCACCGCAATGGCGCGGGAGGCATCGTGCAGCGCCTGCATGGAGGATCCGCACAGACGGTTGACGGTGACCGCCCCCACCTGCTTCGGAATACCGGCCAGCAGGGCGGCGTTGCGGGCTATGTTGAAGCCCTGCTCCAGGGTCTGCTGCACGCAGCCCCAGTAGATGTCCTCGATCTCGTTCGGGTCGAGGTTGGGGTTGCGCAACAGGATGGAGCTCATCAGGTGCGCGGACAGATCTTCTGCACGCACGTTGCGGAAGGCGCCGCCCTTAGACCGGCCCATGGGGGTCCGGATACAGTCGACAATGACTACGTCTTTCATGAATGGATCTCCTTTCCGCAATCAGTAGAAGGTTTTGCCCTGGGCGGCCATCTCGCGCAAGCGGTCGCTGACACGGTAGAGCGGGCCCAGGTCGGCATACTGGTCGGCTTGGGCCACGTAAGCGTCCAGACCTATGGTGTCCAGATAGCGGAACACGCCGCCGCGGAAGGGAGGGAAGCCCAGACCGTAGACCAGTGCTATGTCGGCCTCGGCCGGCGTGGCGACTATGCCCTCTTCCAGACAGAGCACCACCTCGTTGATCATGGGGATCATCATGCGGGCTATGATGGCGTCCTTGTCGAACTCCTGCTTCGGCTTGGCGATGGGGGTCAGCAGCTCGTAAGCAGCGGCGTCGGCCACCTTCTTCGGCTTGCCCTTCTTGTCCTGCTCGTAGGCGTAGAAGCCCTTGCCATTCTTCTGGCCGAAGCGGCTGGCGTCATACATCACGTCGATTGCGGTACGACCTTCCTTGCTCATGCGCGCCGGGAAGCCTTGTGCCATGACGTCACCGGCATGGTGACCTGTGTCGATGCCGACCACATCCAGCAGATAGGCGGGGCCCATGGGCCAGCCGAACTCCTTCTCCATCACCTTGTCGACGGCGGCGAAGTCGGCGCCATCGGCGACCAGCTTGTTGAAGCCAAAGAAGTAGGGGAAGAGCACGCGGTTGACGAAGAAGCCCGGGCAGTCGTTGACCACCACCGGGGACTTGCCCATGGCGGCGGCGTAGGCCACCACGCGATTGATGGTGTCGTCCGACGTCTGCTCGCCGCGGATGATCTCTACCAGAGGCATGCGGTGCACCGGGTTGAAGAAGTGCATGCCGCAGAAGTTCTCGGGGCGCTTCAGCCCCTTGGCCAGCAGGGAGATGGGAATGGTGGAGGTGTTGCTGGCGAGCACGGCGTCATCGCCGAGAACGGCTTCCACTTCGCCCAGCACGGCGGCCTTCACCTTGGGATTCTCGACCACGGCTTCGACCACCAGATCCACACCCTTCACGCTCTCATAGCTGAGGGTAGGGGTGATGGCGGAGAGCACCTGGCCCATCTTGATGCCGTCGATACGGCCCTTCTCGAGCTGGCCGTTAAGCAGCTTGGTGGCTTCGCCCATGCCCAGCGCCAGCGCCTTCTCGTTGATGTCCTTCATCACCGCCGGAATGCCCTTGCTGGCGGACTGGTAGGCGATGCCGCCCCCCATGATGCCGGCACCCAGTACGGCGGCGTGGCTGGTGGCCTTGGCAGCCTGCTTGGCGGCCTTCTTGGCCAGCGCCTTGATGTGCTGATCGTTGAGGAAGATGCCGACCAGCGCCTTGGCCACGTCTGTCTTGGCGAGCTTGATGAAACCTTGCGCCTCGACGTTGAGCGCCTCGTCGCGGCTCATGCTGGCGGCGGCCTCAACGGTTTTGACTGCTGTCATGGGCGCCGGATAGTGCTTGCCCGCCACGGCGGCAACCATGCCGGCGGCTGTGGTGAAGCTCATCATGGCTTCCAGCTTGGAGAGGCGCAGCGGCGCCTTCTTGGCGGCGCGACGGCGCTGCCAGTCCAGCTTGCCCGCGATGGCATCTCTCATCATCTGCACAGCGGCGCTCTGCAGCGCAGCGGGGGCGACCACGGCGTCGATGGCGCCTACCTTGAGGGCGTCATCGGCACGGTAATCCTTGCCTGTGGTGATCCACTCCAGCGCGTTGTCGGCGCCGATAAGGCGCGGCAGACGGACTGTGCCGCCAAAGCCCGGCATGATGCCGAGTTTGGTCTCGGGCAGGCCAATCTTGGCGGTGGTGTCAGCCAGACGGAAATCGGTGGAGAGTATGGTCTCGCAGCCGCCGCCCAGGGCGTGGCCCTTGATGGCGGACAGGGTCGGCACCGGCAGATCTTCGATGGCGCTGAAGATGTCGTTTGCCTTTTTCAGCCAGCCGAGCAGATCTTCTTGCGGCAGATCGAACAGTTCCAGGAATTCGGTGATGTCGGCGCCGACGATAAAGGCGTCTTTGCCGGAGGTGAGGATCAGACCTTTTAGTTCACGTTCTTGTTTTAATGCGGCGATCGCTTCGCTCAGCGAGAGCAGGGTAGCGCGATCCAGCTTGTTGACTGAACCCGGGGCATCAAACCTCAGCTCGGCAATGCCGTGTTCGAGGTAGCTGACCGACAGGGTTTCGCCTTGGTAGATCATGAGAGTGTCTCCTTGTTCCCACGCGGTGGGGGGCTTTGCTCCTTTCTCCCCAGCAGGGGGCGAGGCTCACTATTGATCCAAAAGGAGACATTTTCAACACCTATTTAAAACATTTGTTTAACAGATCTCGAGTAAAAGCTCCTCATCACAAAACGGGCAAAAGAGAGGCGCCTTGCGGCGCCTGCTCTGGATACGAGTCATTTATCAACTGGCCAGTTCCGGCCTGTTGCGATACTGGTTCAGTACCTCGGGGTCGGCGAGGGCATGGGTGTTGTTGACGGGCCTGTTGTGCACCACCTCCCGCACCGCCAGCTCGACTATCTTGCCGGACTTGGTGCGGGGGATGGCATCCACCTGCAGGATGCGGGCGGGCACGTGGCGGGCCGTGCTGTGCTCGCGGATCTGCTGGCGAATGCGCTCGCGCAGGGGCTCGTCCAGCTTTAGGCCGGGCTTGAGCTTGACGAAGAGCACCACCCGCTCGTCCTGCTGCCACTGCTGGCCGATGACGATGCTCTCCTCCACCTCGTCCAGCTGTTCCACGTAGCGGTAGATCTCGCTGGTGCCGATGCGCACCCCCCCCGGGTTGAGGGTGGCATCGGAGCGGCCATAGAAGAGGATGCCGCCGGTCGGGGTCAGCTCTATCCAGTCCCCGTGGCACCAGATGTTGTCGAACCGCTCGAAGTAGGCGGCGTGGTACTTGTCGCCGTTCTCGTCGCCCCAGAAGTAGATGGGCTGGGCCGGGAATGGCTTGGTGCAGACCAGTTCCCCCTTCTCCCCCTGTACCGGCTGGCCGGCCTCGTTGAACACCTGCACCGCGAGGCCGAGGCCGCGGCCCTGGCTCTCGCCGCGATAGACGGGGCTCAAGGGGTTGCCGATGACGAAGCAGGAGCAGATGTCGGTGCCGCCGGAGATGGAGCTGAGTTGCACATCCTGTTTGATCCCCTGATAGACATAGTCAAACCCCTCCGGCGACAGCACAGATCCGGTGCTGCAGATAAGCCGCAGGGCCGGCAACTGGTGGGTGGTGATCGGGGCATAACCCTGCTTGTGCAGGGCATCCAGATACTTGGCCGAGGTGCCAAACAGGCTGACCTGCTCGTCGCGGGCCAGATCCCAGAGCGCGTTGCCATCCGGGTAGAAGGGAGAGCCGTCGTAGAGCACCAGGGTGGCGCCGGAGGCGAGGGCGCTCACCAGCCAGTTCCACATCATCCAGCCGCAGGTGGTGAAGTAGAACACCCGTTCCCCCGGCTTGATGTCGCAGTGCAGCTGGTGCTCTTTCAGGTGCTGTAGCAGGGTGCCGCCTATGCCGTGGACTATGCACTTGGGTTTGCCCGTGGTGCCGGAGGAGTAGAGGATGTAGAGCGGATCGTTGAAGGCCATGGACTCGAAGGCGAGCTGGGCCCCGGGCTGGCTCGCCAGCACCTGATGCCAGTCGTGACCGAGCTGCAGGGGGTTGCCAAGCAGGGGGATCATCACAGTCTGCTCTATGCTGTCTAACTGGCTCACCACGCTGGCGACCTTGGCCTGAATGTCGATGGCCTTGCCGCCATAGCGGTAGCCATCCACCGCAAACAGCACCCGGGGCCGGGTCTGGCCGAAGCGCTCCACCACGCTGGCTTCACCGAAGTCGGGGCTGGTGGAGGTCCAGATAGCGCCCAGGCTGGTGGTGGCCAGCATGGCAACCACGGTTTCCGAAATATTGGGTAGATAGGCGGCGACCACGTCGCCACGGCCTATGCCCTGGCTGCGCAGCCACTGGGCCAGTCGGGCCACCCGATCGCCGAGCTCGGCCCAGCTCAGGGTCTGGCTCACCCCCCCTTCGAGGCGGGAGATGATGGCCGGGCTCTCGTCCTGGCGGCGCAACAGGTTCTCGGCAAAGTTGAGCCGGCTGTCGGGGAACCAGCGGGCGCGCTGCATCTCCTGGCGGTTCTCCGCCACTATGTCCCCCAGCTCTCCCTTGACGCCGCAGTGCTGCCACACCAGCGGCCAGAAACGGGTGGTCTTCTCCACCGACCACTGATAGAGGTCGGCGTAGCTGCGTAATTGCAGGCCGTGGAAGTGGTTGACCTCGGCCATGAACTGGTGGAGGTTGGAGTGCTGCATCCTGTCCTGATCCGGTTTCCACAGACAAAGGTTTTGCATGAATCGTTCCTGACTGCTGATATCTACTGTCTACCGGCAGTGTATTGAATTGTGTTTGATTTGTTAATGATTGGTTTTCTGTTGATAACAAACACTTTGTAACGCATGCGTTACCTCACGAAGCGGCAGCTTGACGGGTCGAGCCGCCCCGAGCTTGGTGTTATGCTGCTATCACATTCACCTCGGAGCAGGACGCCATGAGCAGCTACAGCCAACTTTTTGCCCAGCACCTAGACACCCTGCAGCAGCGCACCCGCGACATTCTGCAACAACAGGGGCTCAGCGGGCTGGCCATCCACTCCGGCCAGACCCACCGCATCTTCCTCGACGATCAGGATTACCCCTTCAAGGTCAATCCGCACTTCAAGGCCTGGTTGCCGGTGCTGGACAATCCCCACTGCTGGCTGCTGGTGGACGGGGTGAGCAAACCGGTGCTGCTGTTCTACCGGCCGGTGGACTTCTGGCACAAGGTGGCGGACCTGCCCAATGCCTTCTGGGTCGACTTCTTCGACATCCGTTTCCTGACCAAGCCGGAGCAGGTGGCGGATCACTTGCCAGCCGACAAGCAGGAGTGGGCCTATCTGGGCGGTCATCTCGAGGTGGCCCAGCTGGTGGGATTGGGACAGCCCAATCCGGAGGCGGTGCTCAATTACCTGCACTACCACCGTGCCTACAAGACGCCCTATGAGTTGGAGTGTCTGCGGGCGGCGAATCGGCTCGGGGTGCGCGGCCACATTGCGGCCAAGGACTCCTTCATGGCGGGGGCGAGCGAGTTCGAGATCAACCTGGCCTACATGAAGGCGGTCGGGCAGGGGGCCAATGAGGCGCCCTATGGCAACATAGTCGCCATCAACCGCAACGCGGCCATCCTCCATTACACCCATCTGTCGACCCAGCGGGTACCGGATGCGGAGCGCCACTCCTTCCTGATCGATGCCGGGGCGGATTATCACGGCTATGCCTCCGACATCACCCGCACCTGGGCCTGGCGCCGGGGCGAGTTTGCCGATCTCATCGCGGCGCTGGATGCGCAGCAGCAGGAGATCATCGCGGAGATCAAACCCGGTCGCCGTTACAGCGAGCTGCATCTGCAGATGCACCACAGACTGGCGCGCTTGCTGCAGGCCACCGAGCTGGTGGACATGTCGGTGGACGAGATGATCCACACCGGTGTCACCAATGTGTTCTTCCCCCATGGCCTGGGGCACTTCCTCGGCCTGCAGGTGCACGATGCCGGTGGCTTCATGCAGGACGAGCGGGGTACCCACCTGGCGGCGCCCGAGCAGTTCCCCTACCTGCGCTGCACCCGGGTGATGGAGGTGGGGCAGGTGTTCACCATAGAACCCGGCCTCTACTTCATCGACAGTCTGCTGGAGCCGCTGCGCCAGGGTGAGCAGGGCAAGCGGGTCAACTGGAACAAGGTCGAGGCGCTGCGCCCCTTCGGTGGCATCCGGATCGAGGACAACGTCGTCCTGCATGGGGACGGGGTGGAGAACCTCACCAGGCAAGCAGGGCTCTGATGGCGGCAGACTATGCCATTCCGGCCGCGCCGCTGGAGCTTTGCGAGGAGATCAAGAAGAGTCGCTTCATCACCCTGATTGCCCATGCGCCGACGGTCGAGGCCGCCAAGGCCTGGATCGGCGAGGTGAAGCGGCAGCACCCGACGGCCCGGCACCATTGCTGGGCCTTCGTCGCCGGGGCTCCGCAAGACAGCCAGGTCTATGGCTTCAGCGATGACGGTGAACCCTCGGGCACCGCCGGCAAACCCATGATGGCCCAGCTGATGGGGGCCGGCATCGGCGAGATAGCGGCCGTGGTGGTGCGTTACTATGGTGGCGTCCTGCTCGGGACCGGCGGCCTGGTCAAGGCCTATGGCGGCGGGGTGGGGGCGGCGCTCAAGCGGCTCGAGACCCGCATCAAGCGCCAGCAAACCCCTTCCCTTATCTGCTGCGACTATGGCGACATGGGGGCGGTGGAAGCCCTGATCTCAGCCCACCAGGGGCAGTTGCTGGCCGCCGATTATGGTCAGCAGGTTCGCCTGCAGGTGGCCTGGGATGCGGCCATCTGGAGTCAGGTGGATCAGGAAATGACAGACCGAACCCATGGCCGGGTATCTCTTCGCCCCTTAGATGGCTAGAATCCATCGCTCTTTTAGCCTGAAGGGGGAGCCGGAATGCAGATTCTGAGCATCATTCGTATCGTTGGTCTCTTGGTCGCGCTGTTCAGCTCGACCATGCTGCTGCCAGCGATGGTTGCTTTTGGGTATCGCGATGGTGGCGGTGCCGAGTTTGTGAACTCCTTCTTCATCGCCCTCCTGCTCGGTGCCCTGCTCTGGTTCCCCAATCGCCATCAGAAGAAAGACCTCAGATCCAAGGAAGGCTTCCTCATAGTGGTGCTGTTCTGGGTGGTGCTGGGCAGCGTGGGGGCCGTCCCCTTCATCATCAGCGACGTGCCGAATATGTCAGTCTCCGAGGCCTTCTTCGAATCTTTCTCCGGCCTGACGACCACGGGGGCGACAGTGCTGACCGGGCTGGACGATCTGCCCAAGGCCTTTCTGTTCTACCGCCAGCTGCTGCAATGGCTGGGGGGCATGGGGATCATAGTGCTGGCCGTGGCGGTTCTGCCGTTGCTGGGGATCGGGGGCATGCAGCTCTATCGTGCCGAGATCCCGGGGCCGGTCAAGGACAACAAGGTAACCCCGCGCATCGCCGAGACGGCCAAGGCGCTCTGGTTCATCTATCTGTTGCTGACCACCCTCTGTGCCCTGGCCTACTGGATGGCGGGGATGACGCTGTTCGATGCCATCTGCCACTCCTTCTCCACCTTGTCGGTGGGCGGCTTCTCGACCCACGATGCCAGCATAGGCTTCTTCAACAGCCCGGCCATCAACCTGATCACTGTGCTGTTCCTGCTGCTGGCCAGCGTCAACTTCGCCCTGCATTTCATGGTATTCGCCCACAAGCCCGTGCGATTGAGCAGCTATCTGCGGGACTCCGAGTTGAAGGTGTTCCTGGGCATCCAGGGCGTGCTGGTGCTGATCTGCTTCGTCTCCCTGCTGTTCCATGGTCACTACGCCACCTGGCAGGAGGCGCTCAACCACGGCCTGTTCCAGGCGGTCTCCCTTGGCACGACCACGGGCTACAGCACGACCAGCTATGCCGACTGGCCCTCTTTTCTGCCCATGTTGCTGATGTTCTCGGCCTTTATTGGCTGCTGTGCCGGCAGCACGGGGGGCGGCATCAAGGTGATGCGCTTCATGATCCTGTTCCTGCAGGGGATGCGCGAGCTCAAGCGACTGGTGCACCCGCGGGCCATCTATACCCTGAAACTGGGCCGTCGTGCGGTGCCGGAGCGGATCGTCGAGGCGGTGTGGGGCTACTTCGCCACCTACATCATACTGTTCTTCATCTTCATGCTGTTGTTGCTGATGACAGGGTTGAACGAGGTGACCGCGTTCACGGCGGTGGCGGCCGCCTTCACCAACGTGGGGCCCGGGTTGGGGGAGGTATCCAGCAACTTTGGCAATATCTCGGCGACGGCACAGTGGATACTAGTGGTTGCCATGCTGTTTGGTCGATTGGAAATATTTACACTTCTGGTACTGTTTACTCCTGCATTCTGGCGTAGTTGAGGTTGGTATGGACAAGATTTTGGTGCTTTATTCTTCCCGGGACGGGCAAACGCGGAAAATTGTGGATGTCATGCTGGAAGAGATATCAGGATGCGAAGTGGTGATGCAGGATCTGCACACCCTGCCGATGTGCAACCTCAGCAAGTATGCCAAGGTATTGATCGGCGCCTCCATCCGCTATGGCAACTTCCACCCCAGCCTGCTCAGCTTTATACATGCACACCATGAACAGCTGGAAGTGGCCAACGCTGCCTTCTTCTGTGTCAACCTGACGGCGCGCAAGCCCGAGAAGCAGACACCGCAGACCAATGCTTATATGAAGAAGTTTCTGCGTCTCTCACCGTGGAAGCCGAAGACACTGGGAGTGTTTGCCGGTGCGCTGCGATATTCCCGCTACAACTGGTGGCAGACCCGCATCATTCAGCTGATCATGACGATCACCGGCGGCAGTACGGATACCAGCAAGGACGTCGAATTCACCGATTGGGAAAAGGTACGCGCCTTTGCCCGGGAATTCTGGTCAAAAAGGTAGCAAATCCGCACCCTTGCTCGTTGACGCCCCGCTTATGCGGGGCGTTTTGTTTGATAAATAGGCGCTTGAACCACCAAACTGCAAAAAGTGCCATTTTTTTGCAGTATTACCCTTGCCATCCCGGCGCGGCTCCCTATAATGCGCCCCTACCAGCACGGCGGAACACGCCGAACTGATGAGCCAGCTTCCTAGCGAAGTGGGCGCCGAAAGAAAAGCGAAAACAACCGCTTGACTTTCGAAGTGAGGAGCGTAAGATGCGCCTCCTCAACGCGATAAGCGTGACGCTCTTTA
>NZ_JAAILA010000012.1 GCF_010974825.1 Aeromonas rivipollensis
GGTCAGGGTGCCTGTCTTGTCCATCACTATGCGGTTGGCCCGGGTCAGCACGTCCAGCACGTGGCCGCGGCGCAGCAGTATGCCGCTGCGGGTCAGGTGGGCGGTGGCCGAGGTGAGCGCCGTCGGGGTCGCCAGCGACAGGGCGCAGGGGCAGGTGGCCACCAGCACCGACAGGGTGACCCAGAAGGCCCGCTCCGGGTCATGGAAGTGCCAGAAGGTCCAGACCCCGGCGGCGATAAGCAGCAGCACCAGGATGAAATGGCGGGAGAGCACATCCGCCAGCTGGGCGATGGCGGGTTTGTCATCCAGCGCATGATCCTGCAGCCGCATGATCTGGGCGAGGCGCGACTCTTCGATGGGGTGGCTGACCCGGATCTCCAGCGGCGCATCCGTGTTGATGGTGCCGGCGAAGACGGGATCCCCCGCCAGCTTGAGAAGGGGCAGTTGCTCGCCGGTCAGCATGGCTTCGTTGAGGCTGGCCTGCCCTAAAGTGATGATGCCGTCTGCCGGCAGGGTGGCGCCGGCCAGCACCCGGACCCTGTCCCCCACCCGCAGCGTCTTGGCGGCCACCTCGTGCTCGCCATCTGCATCGATGCGGGTGGCCATGATGGGCACCAGGCGCGCCAGGTTGGAGCTTGACTCGGATGCCTTTCGCCTCGCCCTCAGCTCGAGCAGGCGCCCCAGCAGCAGGAAGAAGACGAACATGGTGATGGAGTCGTAATAGACCTCACCCGTGTTGAAGACGGTGGCCCAGATGGAGGCGACGAAGGCGCCGATGAGGGCCAGCGACACAGAGACATCCATGGAGAGGTGACCCTGTCTCAGGCTGCGCCAGGCGCCTGCGTAAAACGGCTGGGCCGAGTAGATCATGATGGGGGTGGAGAGCAGCAGGCTTATCCACTTGAAGTAGATCATGAACTCCTCTTCCACGCTGATGAAGAGATCCATGTAGAGCGCCACGGCGCACATCATCACCTGCATGGAGCCGAGGCCGGCCAGCGCCATGCGGAACATGTAGCTGCGCACCTCGCGGGCGTAGAGGGCTTCCTGGCTGTGGGTCTGGAAGGGGTAGGCGCGGTAGCCTATCTTGGCGAACCCCTTGAGGATGTCGCTTAACGAGAGCCTGTCCGGATCCCACTTGATGCGGGCGCGGTGGGTGGTGGTGTTGACGTTGACATAGTGCAGGCCCGGCAACCCCATCAGGTGGCGTTCGATAAGCCAGGCGCAGGCGGCGCAGGTCAACCCCTCCACACTGAGCTGGATCTCTCGCAGGGTGCCCGTCTCGGTGACGAACTCCTGCTGCACCTCGGCCAGATCGTAGTGAGTGAGGGCGGCCAGCTCGCTGGGTACCAGCTCCCCCTTGATGCCGGGGGCGGTGCGGTGCTCGTAGTAACTAGCAAGGCCGCATTCGAGAATGGTCTGTGCCACGGCCTGGCAACCAGGGCAGCACATGGGTTGCACTATACCCTTGATCTCCAGGGTAAAGTCACTGCCAGTGGAAACCGGTTCACCACAGTGAAAACAGCCGGTCATGGTCATTATCCCTCTTGGAAGCTGCCCGTGTGGGCGAGATAAGGGAGGACGCCGTCATGTCTGGATGAACGCAGCCGCTCATCCAGAGCTCAGCGTCCCTTGGGATCGAGTTCCACCGGGGCCTTGGTCGGCAACTGCGCCGTCTCTTGCAGGCGCCACTCGTGGTTGAAGGCATCGACCCGGATGTGCCACTTGCCGGTGAGGGGCTTGTCCAGCATCAGGCGATAGACCCCCTTGCCATCGGCAGTGAGCAGATGATCGCTGTCCAGGCCCGCCAGGGTCGGGTGGAACAGGGAGAGGTGCAGCGCCTGACCGGCGGGGATCTCCCCCGACAGGGGCTTCAGGGTCAGCTCCTTGTCGCTGACCGAGAGCTCGACGCGGATGCCGAGGGCCTCGGCGCGATCGAACTTGCTGAGATCCTGATTAATCTCCTTGCCTTGCTTGTAATAGTCTTCCGCCACCAGGTTGACCCCATCCTGGCTGGCGATGATGGCGGTGGCGATGCTGCCTATCACGGCGGCGCAGGGGAGGGCGATGATGAACCAGGGCCAGAATTGGCGATACCAGGGTTGAGTCATGGTGCTACCGAAACATATGGTTAACGAAATGGAGGGATTTTAGCCAACACAAGATAACAAAAAGCCTCGAAGAGTCGAGGCTTTTTGCTGCGTAATCACGTGCTTATCACATGTTACTGCTTATTTTACTGTGCCTGGTGGGACAAACTATAGACATAGGACGCCAGCAGGTGGACCTTGTCTTCTCCCAGGATATCCTTCCAGGCCGGCATCACGCCGTGACGACCGTGGGTGATGGTCTGCTCGACCACCTGACGGGAGCCACCATACAACCAGGTGTTGTTGGTGAGATCCGGCGCGCCGAAGGCGATGCCGCCCTTGGCATCCGGGCCGTGACAGGCGGCGCACATGGCGAAACGGGCTTCCCCCTTCTTGGCCTCAACCAAGTCGACCTTGCGGCCGGACAGGCTCAGCACATAGGAGGCCACTTCCTTGACTCCGTCCTGACCCAGGATCTCGCCCCAGGCGGCCATGATACCCTGGCGACCGCCCATGATGGTGGTCTTGATCTGGGAAGGCTCTCCGCCCCATTGCCACTCGCTGTCGGTCAGGTTCGGGAAGCCGCGACCACCGCGGGCATCGGAGCCGTGGCACTGGGAGCAGTTCTGCAGGAACAGACGCTGACCCACTTTCAGGGCTTCCGGGTCCTTGGCGATCTCGGTGATCTCCTTGTAGCTCTTGCCGTCGGCCTGGTAGGTCAGCTCGCGGAACTTGGCGCCATAGACCTCGTCGGCCTTGGCCAGTTCCCTATCGTATTCCACCGCGCGCCCTTCATCCTTGGCGGAGGCTGCCGCCGCCTTGGATTCTGCCAGGGAGCGAACGTCCTGGTTGGAGCTCTGCCAGCCCAGCAGACCCTTCCAGTTGCCCAGACCCGGGAAGGCGAGCAGGTAGATGAGACCGGTGACGATGAAGAAGAGGAACATATAGGACCACCACTTCGGCAGCGGGTTGTTGATCTCCTCTATGCCGTCGAAGGTGTGCCCCATGGGCTTGCCCTCTTCGGTCCCCATCTTGTCTTTCATGCACCACATCAGCAGCAGGAAGCAGCCGAGTATGGTGCCCAGACTTATGACGGTCACAAAAATGCTAAACAAAGTGCTCATTATTGCTTCGCTCCTGCGTTCTTGTTATCAGCACTGGGTTGCTCGTCATCGGCAAAAACCAGGTTGGCAGCCTCATCGAAGGAGGCCTTGCGGCGCTTGCTGTATGCCCAGACGATGATGCCGATCATGATGATCATCAGCAGCAGGGTGTACAGGCCGCGAAATGTGCCGTAATCCATATCCCGACTCCTTATTTCAGGGCATGACCCAGTGATTGCAGATAGGCCACCAGGGCATCCAGCTCGGTCTTGCCCTTGACTGCCTCGGCCGCACCTTCGATGTCGGCATCGGTATAGGGCACCCCGAAGTGATCCCGGAACAGCGCCAGTTTCTTGCCGGTCAGCTCACCGGTCAGGACATTGGTCTCGAGCCAGGGGAAGGCGGGCATGTTGGACTCGGGCACCACGTCGCGCGGATTGATGAGGTGGGCGCGATGCCAATCATCGGAGTAGCGGCCGCCGACCCGGGCCAGATCCGGACCCGTACGCTTGGAGCCCCACAGGAAGGGGTGCTCCCACACGCTCTCGCCGGCGACCGAGTAGTGACCGTAACGCTCGGTCTCGGCGCGGAACGGACGGATCATCTGGCTGTGACAGACGGTGCAGCCCTCGCGGATGTAGATGTCGCGTCCTTCCATCTGCAGGGCTGTGTAGGCCTTGAGGCCCTCCACCGGCTCGTTGGTCTGCTTCTGGAAGAACAGCGGCGTGATCTCGACCAGGCCCCCCAGGCTGATGGCAAAGATGATGCCTATCACCAGCATGGGGACGCTCTTTTCAAAAATTTCGTGACGGTTGTTGTTGCTCATGCTTTAAACCCCTTCAGATCAGGCTGGCTGTGCGACGGGTTCCAGGGAACCCTTGGGCGCAGTGACGGTGCGATAGGCGTTGTAGGCCATCAGCAACATGCCGGTGACGAAGAAGCAGCCACCCAGGAAGCGCACGAAATAGAAGGGATAGGAAGCTTGCAGCGCCTCCACGAAGCTGTAGGTCAGGGTGCCGTCATCGTTGACCGCACGCCACATCAGACCCTGCATCACCCCGGAAATCCACATGGAGACGATGTAGAGCACAGTGCCCACGGTCGCCAGCCAGAAGTGAACGTTGATCAGGCGGATGCTGTACATGCGGCCCTGATCGAACAGGTTCGGGATCAGGTGATACACGGCGCCGATAGAGACCATAGCAACCCAGCCCAGGGCACCGGAGTGAACGTGACCTATGGTCCAGTCGGTGTAGTGGGAGAGGGCGTTGACCGTCTTGATCGCCATCATGGGGCCTTCGAAAGTGGACATGCCGTAGAACGACAGGGACACGATCAGGAAGCGCAGTATGGGGTCATAGCGCAGCTTGTGCCAGGCACCGGACAGGGTCATGATGCCGTTGATCATGCCGCCCCAGGAGGGGACGAACAGGATGAGGGACATCACCATGCCAAGGGACTGGGCCCAGTCGGGCAGGGCGGTGTAGTGCAGATGGTGCGGACCGGCCCAGATATAGAGGGAGATCAGCGCCCAGAAGTGCACTATGGAGAGGCGGTAGGAGTAGACCGGGCGACCCGCCTGCTTGGGCACGAAGTAGTACATCATCCCCAGGAAGCCGGCGGTGAGCAGGAAGCCGACCGCGTTGTGGCCATACCACCACTGCACCATGGCATCCATGGCGCCTGAGTACATGGAGTAGGACTTCATGCCGGAGAGCGGCACTTCCATGTTGTTGACGATGTGCAGCACGGCCACAGTGATGATGAAGGCACCGAAGAACCAGTTCGCCACATAGATGTGGGAGGTGGTGCGCTTGACCAGGGTGCCGAAGAAGACGATGGCATAGCTCACCCAGACCACGGCGATGGCGATGTCAATGGGCCACTCCAGCTCGGCATACTCCTTGGAAGTGGTGTATCCCAGCGGCAGTGTGATGGCGGCGGCGAGTATGATCGCCTGCCAGCCCCAGAACACGAAGGAGGCGAGCGGGCCGCCAAACAGCCTGACCTGGCAGGTACGTTGTACCACGTAGAAGGAGGTGGCCATCAGCGCACTGCAGCCAAATGCAAAGATGACCGCATTGGTGTGCAGGGGACGCAGGCGGCTGTAGGTCAGCCAGGGGGTATCAAAGTTGAGGGCAGGCCAGATTAACTGGGCTGCGATCAGTACACCAACCGACATACCGACAATTCCCCAGACAATCGTCATGACGGTGAACTGGCGCACAACGGTGTAGTTGTACTCAGGGTGGTTTGTTGTATGGCTCATCGTTGTATTCCGCTTCCGATGCTGTTGTTTGTTTTTCGCCCGGTAATCGGGGCCATTTTCACCCCTGATTTGCAAAATCCTCTCGTTAACATCTGTTAATAAAAGGAAAAGCAAAAGGTGGTTAAATGAAAATTCATTGAGAATGATACTGAACTGACCGGTAAAATAACAGTACAAACAGTGATATATTTGGCTCCAGCGGGTCTCGTGCCCGCCAGTTTTTACCTTGCGCAAGATCACGAAAATCGCATTTTTAAAGTACCTTACAGGGCTGTTTTTTCATGAAAGAGAGACTCACTTCACGCAAAATCGTGCACTTGACCATAGTGCTGGCTATTTTGCTCTCCCTGATGGCCTATCGGACCTGGTTTTCGGGCCCGCCGAGGGGGGAGGCGACAGGAACAAATGATCAGATTTGTGATCTGTCCCACAGCAGTTGCTCCCTTCTGGTCGGTGACATGCCCCTGACGGCCAGCATAGAGGGCTTGCCGATCCGCCCTGAACATGACTTTGTGTTGCGCCTTCAGGGGGGATCCCCCGCCATCACCCCCACCAAGGCCTGGCTGGAGGGCAAGACCATGTTCATGGGGGTCATCCCGGTGCAACTCGAGGCGAAGGACGGGGGCTGGCAGGGGGCCGCTCAGGTAGGAAGTTGCACCACTGAGGCCATGGAGTGGCTGCTCAATATCGAGTGGAGCAATGGCCAGCGCCAGCAACTGGCGCTGGGGGTTTCCCCCTGACAGGGGGCCGTTGTTTATGGCCCAGGAGGGGGGAGAAGTGAAATTTGATTTGAATTTTTCAGGCAGGTCGGTACCTTGCATTCATTATCAAGGAGTGAAGTTCATTTAATCATGATTGAAAAACAAGCATTTTATCGCACCCTCAACCAACAGGCCCAGGCTCTGCTGGAGGGTGAACCCGACCTGATTGCCAACCTGGCGAACCTGTCTGCCCTGCTCAATCAGGAGCTGGCCGACATCAACTGGGTCGGTTTTTATCTGTTGCAAGGGGAGACCCTGGTGCTCGGCCCCTTCCAGGGCAAGCCGGCCTGCGTGCGCATTCCGGTGGGCCGCGGCGTCTGCGGCACTGCGGTGGCCGAGGGCAAGACCCAGCTGGTGGACGACGTACATCAGTTCACGGGTCACATCGCCTGCGACGGCGCCAGCAATTCTGAAATCGTGATTCCGCTGCGTCGCGGTGGTGAGATCATCGGGGTGCTGGACGTGGATAGTCCGATTTTTAACCGTTTCGACCAGGAGGACCGAATTGGCCTCGAAGAAACGGTGCAAATTTTGGAAAGCATGCTCTAAGTCATTGCTAGATGGTTCGCAAAAGGTCCCAAGCTCTCTATAATAGGGCCTTTGTTGTGTTCGGGCATGCCCGTGCGTCTATATGAAAGCCAAGGTTATACATGGAAAACACTGAAAAGCTGAAGAACAGTAAAGAGATCGTTGCCTACCTGGTCGAGAAATTCCCGGCCTGCTTCATCGCTGAAGGAGAGGCCAAGCCACTCAAGATTGGCATCTTCCAGGATCTGGCCGCGCGTCTTGCTGATGACGAGAGAGTCTCCAAGACCATGCTGCGCTCTGCTCTGCGTCAATACACCTCCAGCTGGCGTTACCTGCATGGCCTCAAGGCTGGCCAGGCCCGTGTCGATCTGGATGGCAACCCCGGTGAGCTGCTGACCGAAGAGCACATCGAACATGCCAAACAGGCCCTCAAGGAGAGCAAAGAGCGTGTCTTTGCCAGCCGCCGCACCAACACCAAGGAGAAGGAAGACAAGCCCAAGCAGCCGCGCCGCAACGCGCCGCGCAAGGCCGATGCTCCCCGCTCCGACAAGCCCAAGTCTGCCCCCAAGGCCGCGCCTGTAGCCGATGCTCCCCTGGTCAAGGTGGATGCCGCCTCCCTGAAAGTGGATCAAGGCGTGCGCGTCATGCTGGGCAAGTCTCCCCTGCCTGCGACCATCAAGGAAGTGACCAAGGATGACGTACAGGTTCAATTGCAGACCGGCATGATGTTGCGGGTCAAGTTCGAGCATCTGGTTCTCTAAGGAGACGAATGTTGAAGCATGGCGTGATTCGTTTTTCCCTCGTTGCCTGTAGCCTGGCGCTTGCCGGGCTCGCGCAGGCCATCGAGCCGGTGCTCAAGGAAAGTGATTTGCCTGTGTTGGCTCAGGAGAGCCAACATGCTACGGCCAGCAAGCGAATTGCCAATCTGTTTACCCGCTCTCACTACAAACAGTTCAAGTTGGACGATGCCTTTTCCTCCGTGATATTTGACAAGTATCTGGAGAATCTGGACTACAGCCGCAACCTGTTTCTGGCCTCTGACATCAGCCGTTTTGAAAAGTACCGTACCGGTTTTGACACCGACCTCGAGAGAGGGCGTCTGGCTCCGGCCTACGAGATGTTCAACCTGAGTCAGCAGCGGCGTTACGAGCGGTTCGAATACGCCCTCAAACTGCTCGACACTCCCCTGGATTTCACCCAGCCTGACAATTACATCTTCGATCGGGAAGGGGCTCCCTGGCCCAAAGACGAGGCCGAGCTCAACGAGCTGTGGCGTCAACGGGTCAAGTTCGATGCCCTGAGCCTCAAGCTCAGCGGCAAGGAGTGGCCCGAGATCAAGGAGCTGCTTGGCAAGCGTTACAACAACGCCATCAAGCGGATGTCCCAGAACGAGAGCGAGGATGTGTTCCAGCTCTTCATGAACTCCTTCGCCCGTGCCATCGAGCCCCACACCAGCTACCTCTCGCCGCGCAGCGCCGATCGCTTCAACACCGAGATGAACCTCTCGCTGGAGGGTATAGGTGCCGTGCTGCAGGCGGAAGATGACTTCACCGTCATCCGCTCCCTGGTGCCCGGCGGCCCGGCGGCCAAGTCCAACCACCTCAAACCCGATGACAAGATCACCGGGGTGGGGCAGGACGACGGCAAGATTGTCGATGTGATCGGCTGGCGTCTCGACGACGTGGTCGAACTCATCAAGGGGCCCAAGGGCAGCAAGGTGAAGCTGGAGATCCAGCGCGGCAAGGGCGCCACCGCCAAGACCGAGCTGGTGGAGCTGACCCGCGACAAGGTGCGCCTGGAAGACAGGGCCGCCAAGTCCAAGGTGATCAACGCCGAAGGCAAGAAGATAGGGGTACTCGAGATCCCGAGCTTCTACGTCAATCTCCATGACGACGTCATCAAGGAGCTCTCCAGCCTCAACAAGCAGAAGATAGATGGTCTCATCGTCGACCTGCGCGGCAACGGCGGCGGCGCCCTGACGGAAGCCTCGGCCCTGAGCGGTCTCTTCTTCGCCAGCGGTCCCGTGGTGCAGATCCGGGATCATATGGGTCGTATCACCGTCAATGGCGACGATGATGGCAACGTCTACTACGGCGGCCCCATGTCGGTGATGATCGACCGCTACAGCGCCTCGGCCTCCGAGATCTTCGCTGCCGCCATGCAGGATTACGGCCGCGCCCTGATCCTCGGTGAAAACTCGTTCGGCAAGGGCACTGTGCAGCAGCATCGCAGCCTGGCCAAGGTCTACGACTTCTACGAGCAGCCGCTGGGTCACGTGCAGTACACCATCGCCAAGTTCTACCGGATCGATGGCGGCAGCACCCAGAACAAGGGGGTGGCGCCGGACATCAACTTCCCGACCGCCGTCTCGCCGGACGAGACCGGGGAGAGCCGGGAGTTCAACGCTCTGCCCTGGGACAAGATAGCCTCGGCCAGTTACGACAAGCTGGGGGACTTCTCCGGTCTGCTGTCCAAGTTGAAGTCGGCTCACGAGGCGCGGATCGCCAAGGATCCTGAATTTGCCTACGTGATGCAGGACATCAAGGAGTATCAGGCGGACAAGGACAAGAAGTCGGTCTCCCTGAACGAAGCCGAGCGACTGGCGGATCAGGCCAAGCAGGACGAGAAGGCGCTGGCGCGAGCCAACGAGCGACTGACCCGCCTTGGCAAGCCGACGGTGAAGAGCCTGGATGAACTGCCTGCCGATTTCGAGGCCCCTGACGAGTATCAGATCGAAGCCGCGAACATCACGGCGGATCTGGCGAAGCTCAGCAAGGGCTGAGTGTCCTGGGTGACATCCGCATGAATACAAGGGCGACTCAGGTCGCCCTCTCTTTTGGCTGAATGCAAACTATTTGACCCTGCGGGACCGTTGTGACAGCCTCTGACACGTTGATAACAACGCGTGGAAGCACACAATAATGACCGATCACTCCCAGGCCATGACGGCCAAGTATCGCCAGGATTACCAGGCGCCCCTCTACTGGATCGACAGCATCGATCTCGATTTTCAGCTGCAGGAGCCCCTGACCCGGGTGACCGCCATCTCCCGGCTGCGCCGCAGCGGCGAGCACAACGAGCCCCTGGTGCTGGATGGGGAAGGATTGGTCTTGCACAGCGTCAGCGTGGACGGTGTCCCCTACACCCGGTTCGAGCAGGGGGAGAGCAGCCTGACACTGTTCAACCTGCCCGCCGAGTGCGTGCTGACCATAGTCACGGATCTGGATCCCGCCGCCAACACGGCGCTGGAGGGGCTATACAAGTCCGGCGATGCCTACTGCACCCAGTGTGAAGCTGAAGGGTTCCGCCGCATCACCTATTACCTGGACAGGCCCGACATCCTGGCCCGTTACAGTACCCGGATCACCGCCGACAAGGCCAAATACCCTTATCTGCTCTCCAACGGCAACAAGGTCGACAGCGGCGAGCTGGACGGCGGTCGCCACTTCGTGCAGTGGCAGGATCCCTTCCCCAAGCCGAGCTACCTGTTTGCCCTGGTGGCCGGTGACTTCGATGTGGAGCGCAGCCACTACGACACCAAAAGCGGCCGCAAGGTGGCCCTCGAGATCTTTGTCGACAAGGGCAACCTGGACCGCGCCGGTTTCGCCATGGAGAGCCTCATCAACGCCATGCGCTGGGACGAGCAGCGCTTCGGTCTCGAGTACGACCTCGACATCTACATGATCGTCGCGGTGGACTTCTTCAACATGGGCGCCATGGAGAACAAGGGGCTCAACATCTTCAACTCCAAGTTCGTGCTGGCCAACCCGGCCACCGCCACCGACGGCGACTACCACGGCATAGAGCGGGTCATCGCCCACGAATACTTCCACAACTGGACCGGCAACCGGGTCACCTGCCGCGACTGGTTCCAGCTCAGCCTCAAAGAGGGGCTGACGGTGTTCCGGGATCAGGAGTTCTCCTCGGATCTGGGCTCGCGCGGGGTCAACCGCATCAACAACGTGCGCACAGTGCGGGGTCCACAGTTTGCCGAAGACGCCGGCCCCATGGCCCACCCCATCCGCCCGGATGTGGTGATCGAGATGAACAACTTCTACACCCTGACCGTCTACGAGAAGGGGTCGGAAGTGATCCGCATGCTGCACACCCTGCTGGGTGAGGATAAGTTCCAGGCCGGCATGCGCCTCTACTTCGAGCGTCACGACGGCTCGGCCGCCACCTGCGATGACTTCGTGCAGGCGATGGAAGATGCTTCCGGGGTGGATCTCGGCCGTTTCCGTCGCTGGTACAGCCAGTCCGGCACCCCCGAGCTGACCGTGACCGACGACTACGATGCCGCCAGCGGCGTCTATCGCCTCCACGTGCGCCAGCACACCCCGCCGACCCAGGATCAGCCGCAAAAACTGCCGCTGCATATCCCCCTCGACATCGAACTCTATGACGAGCAGGGTGCTGCCATTGCGCTGCAATACCAGGGCAAGGCCATCGGCAACGTGCTCGACGTGCTGGAAGCGGAGCAGACCTTCGTCTTCGATCGGGTG
This sequence comes from Aeromonas rivipollensis, assembly GCF_010974825.1. Classification (GTDB taxonomy): domain Bacteria; phylum Pseudomonadota; class Gammaproteobacteria; order Enterobacterales; family Aeromonadaceae; genus Aeromonas; species Aeromonas rivipollensis. The sequence goes on from NZ_JAAILA010000012.1 coordinate 11,254, forward strand.
CCGGTCAAGCCGGTTCCCTCCCTGCTGCGGGACTTCTCCGCCCCGGTCAAGCTGCACTATGACTACAGCGACGAGGCGCTGGCCTTCCTGATGCGCTTTGCCCGCAACGAGTTTGCCCGCTGGGATGCGGCCCAGATGCTGATCAACAAGGCGGTCATCGATGGGGTGGCACGGGTGCAGCAAGGGCAGGGGGTTGAGCTCTCCCCAACCTTGCTGGCCGCCTTCGTCGCCATTCTGGACGAAGCCGAGCTGGACTCGGCCCTCAAGGCGGAGATCCTGGCACTGCCCGGTGAGGCGACCCTGGCCGAGCTGTTCGAGGTGGCCGATATCGATGCCATCCATCGGGTGCGCAACGAGATCCACACCTCGCTGGCCCACGCCTTTGGTGCCCGGCTGGCCAGCACCTATGAGGGTCTGCGCCTGACGGGCTATAGGGTTATCCATGCTGACACCGCCAAGCGCGCCCTCAAGGCCGTGGTGCTCGGTTATCTGGCGGCCCAGGATGCGGAGCAGGCCGATGTGCTGGTGCGAGAGCAATACGCGGCGGCCGACAACATGACCGACACCCTGGCGGCGCTGCAGGTGGCAAACGGCTATCTGCTGCCATGTCGCGCCGCACTGCTGGCCGATTTTGAGGGCAAGTGGGCCCATGACGGCCTGGTGCTGGACAACTGGCTGCGCCTGGTGGGCTGCAAGCCTGCCGCCGATGTGCTGGATGAGGTGAAGCAGGCGATGGCCCATCCTACCTTCAGCATCCGCAACCCGAACCGGCTGCGGGCCCTGATCGGCAGCTTTGCCATGAACAACCAGGTGCAGTTCCACGCGGTGGATGGCAGCGGCTATCGCTTCCTGACCGATCTCTTGATCGCGCTCAACGAGGTCAATCCCCAGGTGGCGTCCCGCCTCATTACGCCCCTCATCCAGTTCAAGCGACTGGATGAGGGGCGCAAGACGCTGATCCGGGCCGAGCTGACCCGTCTGGCCAACCTCGAGGGGCTGGCACGGGATCTGTTCGAGAAGGTAAGCAAGGCACTGGCGCAGTAAGCGTGCTGGTCACGGGCAGGGGAGCCAGGCTCTCCTGCCCGTTTTTTATCAAGAGGAGGGGGAATGAGGCAGTACACCTTTCGGCTGGCCCTTGGCCGCGACGAGATCATGCTGATGTACCAGGGCCAGGCCAGACGCCTGGTGGTGCGCACCGAACAGGGGTTGACCATAGAGCTGGGCCTGGAAAAGATCCGCTCCTTTGTCAGCGTCAACGGGGTGCACGGCCACTTTCGGCTGGTGACCCAGGAGGATCACCGCTTTGTTCGCCTGGAGAGGATCTCCTGAGGGTTGCTCACCATCCAAGAGCGCGCCGTTCATCCCGGTGGCCTTTGCCTCGAAAGGGTAACTTGCCGTAGTCGAACCGCTCGTGTGAGCGTCCTACTAGAGGGGAATACGCCTGCTTGCGGTGTCAAATGCAGGACGATGAGCGCCCCGATAGCCCAAAACGCATAAATTAACAAAACATGAACATTATTCCGGGTAAATATCTGCTTTAAGTCACTATCTATCCGGTAAATCGACTGACAACCAGTGCGATTTTCTAAATTTTAGCGACTTGGCAAAATTTATCACAACCCAAGCCGTGATCTGCCCCTTGTTTTTAACATCCCGTTATCACCTTTGCTCGCCTTCCTCGATCCAAGTCATTACACTTCGCAGCAACTCTGTACCGGCGCGCATCCTGGGTGGATGTCGCCGTGTCTGTGATGTCGTCCGATAAGGAAACTAGCAATGGCATTGAAAGACGCCCCTACCTCAGTTCTGCTCGAAAACGTTCTCAGCCTGATCCATCAGAAATTGCCCAAGAACAGCGCCTCCCTGGTCGAATGCTTCGTCGCCAAGTTCTACGGCAACATGGCGAGCACCGACCTGCACGATCGCAATGACAGCGATCTCTACGGGGCGGCGCTCAGCCTGTGGAATGCGCTCAACCAGCGTACCAGCACAGAGCCCTATATCCGGGTCTACAACCCCGAGCTGACCCGCCATGGATGGCAGTCTCCCCATACCATCGTCGAGATCATCCTGCAGGACTCTCCCTTCCTGGTGGACTCCATCCGCATGGCCCTCAAGCGCCGGGGTATCACGGCCCACATGATGCTGCACCAGCCGCTGCACCTGATTCGCGGCAGCGAGGGCAAGATAGGCGCCATTCTGGATCTGGACAACACGGCCTCCCAGACCTCGGTCGAGACCGCTTTCCTCATCGAGATCGATCATCTTACGGATGAGGAACAGATGGATGCCCTGACCGCCGAGCTCAACTCGGTGGCAAGGGAAGTGGCCCTGGCGGTGGGGGACTGGCAGCCCATGCTGGGTCGCCTCAACGAGATCATCGAGGAGCTGCCCAAGCGCAAGAACCCGGTCAGCCAGGCAGAGGTCGACTCCTGCGTCGCCTTCTTGAAATGGGTCGCCGCCCACAACTTCACCCTGATGGGTTATCGCCGTTATGACGTGAAAGCGGTGGAGGGGGATCACGAGATCCTGCCGCTGCCGGAGTCCAGCCTCGGCCTGATGAAGAACTCCATCAAGGACGAGGGGCAGCGTCTTGGCAACATGCCTGCCAGCGCCCGTCACGCGGCCCTGAGCTCTGATTTGCTGATCCTCACCAAGTCCAACTCCAAGTCCCGGGTACACCGCCCGGCCTATGTGGACTACATCGGCATCAAGCGCTTCGACGAACACGGCAAGGTGGTGGGGGAAGATCGCTTCATCGGTCTCTACGCTTCCTCCATCTACAACACCAGCGCCACCCAGATCCCCCTCATCAGCCATCGCCTCGAGCGCATCATGGCCGCCTCCGGCCACGAGAAGGGTTCCCACGCCTACAAGGCGCTGCTGAACGTGCTGGAAACCTATCCCCGCGACGAGCTGATCCAGGCCCGGGAAGAGGAGCTGCTGGCCACAGGTCTTGGCGTGCTGGAGATGCAGGAGCGCGACATGCTGCGCCTGTTCGTGCGCCGGGATGTCTACGGCCGCTTCTTCTCCTGCATGGTCTATGTCACCAAGGAGCGCTACAACACGGCGCTGCGAGTCAAGACCCAACAGATTTTGCAGAAGTATTTTGGCAGCAGCGAGGAGGTGGAGTTCAACGTCTACTTCACCGAGGGCGTGCTGGCACGGACCCACTACATAGTGCGGGTCAACAACAACAACGTGGATGTGGATGTGAACGAAGTACAGAACAACCTGATTGAAGCGGCCCGCAGCTGGGACGACCGCCTGGATTCCGTGCTGCTCTCCCATTACGGGGAGGCCCGTGGCAACGAGCTGCGCCGCCGTTTCAGCACCGCCTTCCCCCGCGCCTATAAAGAGGACGTGCTGCCGGGCTCTGCGGTCGCCGACATCATGGCCCTCGATGGCCTGAGTGAAGCCGAGCCGCTGGGCATGCTGTTCTACCGCGCCCAGGAAGAAGAGAACGATCGCCGGGTGCGCCTCAAGCTGTTCCACCGCACCGAGCCCATCCATCTCTCCGACGTGCTGCCCATGCTGGAAAACATGGGGCTGCGCGTCATCGGCGAGACCCCGTACCAGGTACGCACTCCGAGCGGCGAGATCTTCTGGATCCTCGACTTCTCCATGCTGCTGCGCGGCACCCAGCCCTTCGATCTGGCCCAGAGCCAGCAGCGCTTCCAGCAGGCCTTCGCCGCCATCTGGAACAAGACCCTGGAAGATGACGGCTTCAACCGTCTGGTGCTGGGGGCCGGCCTCACCGGTCGTCAGGTCTCTGTGCTGCGCGCCTATGCGAAATACATGCGCCAGACCGGCGTCTCCTTCAGCCAGTCCTATATCGAGGAGACCCTGACCCGTTACCCCGACATCGCAGAGCTGCTGTTCACCCTGTTCGAACAGCGCCTCAATCCCGCCATCAAGCAGGATGCCAAGGTGCAGGTCAAGCTGCACGAGCAGCTCGCCGCCAAGCTGGATCAGGTGGCGAACCTGGACGACGATCGCATCATCCGCCGCTACATGGAGATGATCGACGCCACCCTGCGCACCAACTACTATCAGCCGGATCAGGAGGGTCAAGCCAAGCCCTACATCTCCTTCAAGCTGGCCCCGGCCAGCATCACCGACATGCCGCTGCCGCTGCCGAAATTCGAGATCTTCGTCTACTCGCCGCGGGTGGAAGGGGTGCATCTGCGCTGGGGCAAGGTGGCCCGTGGCGGCCTGCGCTGGTCCGATCGCAAGGAGGACTTCCGTACCGAGGTGCTGGGTCTGGTCAAGGCGCAGCAGGTGAAGAACACCGTCATAGTGCCGGTCGGCGCCAAGGGTGGCTTCTATTGCAAGCAGATGCCGGTGGGGGCGCCCCGCACCGTCATCCAGGAAGAGGGCAAGGCCTGCTATCGCCTCTTCATTCGCGGCCTGCTCGATGTCACCGACAACATCATCAAGGGGGAGGTGATCCCGCCGAAATCCGTGGTACGCCACGACGAGGATGACTACTACCTGGTCGTGGCCGCCGACAAGGGCACCGCCACCTTCTCCGACATCGCCAACGAGATAAGCCAGGAGTATGGCCACTGGCTCGGCGATGCCTTCGCCTCCGGCGGCTCGGTCGGTTATGACCACAAGAAGATGGGCATCACGGCGCGCGGCGCCTGGGAGTCGGTCAAGCGTCACTTCCGCGAGATCGGCGTCAACTGCCAGACCACCGACTTCACCTGCGTGGGAATAGGTGACATGGCCGGCGACGTGTTCGGCAACGGCATGCTGCTCTCCGAGCACACCCAGCTGGTGGGCGCCTTCAACCACATGCACATCTTCATCGACCCGGCTCCCGATGCGGCCAAGAGCTTCGTCGAGCGGCAGCGGCTGTTCGAGCTGCCGGGCTCGAGCTGGGATGACTACAACCGGGAGCTCATCTCCGTAGGGGGCGGCATCTTCCTGCGCTCCGCCAAGTCCATCAAGTTGAGCCCGCAAATTCAGACCCTGCTTGGCACCGACAAGGCCAGCATGGCCCCGAACGAGCTGATCAAGGCGCTGCTCTGCCTCAACGTGGATCTGCTCTGGAACGGCGGCATAGGCACCTACGTGAAGAGCGCCCGCGAGAGCGACGCCGACGTGGGGGATCGCAGCAACGACGTGCTGCGGGTCAATGGCCGTGATCTGCGTGCCCGCATCGTGGGCGAGGGTGGCAACCTTGGCTTCACCCAGCTTGGCCGGGTGGAGTACGCCAGCCAGGGCGGTCATATCAACACCGACTTTACCGACAACGTGGGCGGGGTGGATTGCTCCGACAACGAGGTCAACATCAAGATACTGCTGAACCAGCTGGTGGCCGCAGGTGACATGACTCTCAAGCAGCGCAACCAGATGCTGTACGAGATGACCGATGATGTGGCGCAGATCGTCATCACCAACGCCTATCGCCAGTCCCAGTCCATCTCGGTCACCGCCTTCCGCGGCGCCGAACAGCTGAAAGAGCAGCAGCGTTTCATCCAGGGGTTGGAGCGTGAAGGCAAGCTGGACCGTGCGCTGGAGTTCCTGCCCTCCGACGAGGAGCTCTCCGAGCGGATGGCGGCAGGGCAGGGGCTGACCCGTCCCGAGCTCGCCGTGCTAGTGGCCTACGGCAAGATGGTACTGAAAGAGCAGCTCAACTGCCCGGAAGTGACCGAGGAGCCCTTCCTCGCCAACATGCTGGTCACCAGCTTCCCGGCCCAGTTGCAGCAGCAGTTCGGTGCCGAGCTGGCCCAGCACCCGCTGCGCGGCGAAATCATCGCGACCCGGGTGGCCAACATGCTGGTCAACGACATGGGGCTCAACTTCGCCAGCCGGATGAAGGACGAAACCGGTGCCTCTGTGGCCGAAGTGGCTTGCTGCTTCGCCATGGCCCGTGAGGTGTTCGGTCTGGGGACCCTGTGGCGCGACATCGAGGGTTGTGACAACCTGGTGGATGCCAACACCCAGCTCGAGCTGATGTTCTACAGCCGCCGCATAGTGCGTCGTGCCACCCGCTGGTTCCTGCGTGCCCGCAACCGCAGCTGGAGCATAGGGGAGAACATCGCCTTCTTCCGTCCGGCCTTCGAGACCCTGGGGGAGCACCTTTACGAGGTGATGGACGAGAGCGAAGTGGCTGAGCATCAGCAGAAGGTCGCGGAGCTGGTGGCCAAACAGGTGCCGGAAGCCATCGCCCGTCAGGTCGCCCACATGAGCAGCCTGTTCTCCAGCCTGGATCTGGCGCAGATTGCCGCGGAGCACAAGACCGACATAGTGCGCGCCGCCAACGTCTACTACCGCCTCGGCGCCAAGCTGGATCTGCACTGGTTCCTCGAGCAGATCAACCATCAGCCAGTGGGCAACCATTGGCAGGCGATGGCCAGGGCCTCCTTCCGCGAGGATCTGGACTGGCAGCAACGCAGCCTCACCTCAGTGGTACTGGAAGGGTGCAAAGAGCAGGGGGAATGCGCTACCATACTGGCCGACTGGATTTCGGAGCATGAGCAACTCTTGTCCCGTTGGACCCATATGTTGGCCGACTTCAAGACCACGAGTACTCACGAGTTCGCCAAGTTCTCGGTGGCCTTGCGAGAGTTGAACCTGCTCCAGTTGAATTGCCGAACCTCGGCATAACCCCAAAAGCCCCGGCCAGTTGCCGGGGCTTTTTTAAGGAGCAAACATGCTGTACCCCCTCGCCAGGCATTTTCTGTTCAAACTCAATCCGGAACAGGCACACGATCTCTCCATCAAGTATTTGCCCCGCCTTCTCGGTACACCGCTCGATTGTTTCTTCCGTCATTTACTCCCCCAACGCCCCGTCACTGTCATGGGGCTTAATTTTGCCAATCCGGTGGGACTGGCTGCCGGCCTCGATAAAGACGGGGAGTGTATCGACGCATTTGGTGCCATGGGGTTCGGTTTTATTGAAGTAGGCACTGTGACCCCCAAGCCCCAGAGCGGTAATGACAAGCCGCGGTTGTTCCGGGTAATTCCGGCGGAAGGGATCATCAACCGGATGGGTTTCAACAACAAGGGTGTCGATCATCTGGTGGCCAAGGTGAAAGAGGCCAAATATCAGGGAGTGATCGGCATCAATATCGGCAAGAACAAGGACACTCCCATAGAGCAGGGCAAGGACGATTATCTGATCTGCATGGACAAGGTTTATGATCATGCCGGTTATATCGCCGTCAATATCTCCTCTCCCAACACCCCGGGGTTGCGTTCGCTGCAATATGGCGAGGCGCTCGATGAGTTGCTGGCTGCCCTCAAGGTTCGGCAGCAGGAGCTGGCCTTGCAATATAAGAAGTACGTCCCCCTTGCCGTTAAAATTGCCCCCGACCTCAGCCTGGATGAAATTAATCAGGTTGCCGCCTCCTTGATCAAAAACGGGATCGATGGCGTCATCGCCACCAATACCACCCTGGAGCGTGACATGATTTATGACATGCCCCATGCCGGTGAAGCCGGTGGTCTCAGCGGCCGTCCGCTCCAGCATAAGAGCACAGAGGTGATCCGCCAGCTGGCCAAGGCCCTCAATGGGGCCCTGCCTATCATTGGGGTGGGCGGTATTGACAGCGCCATGGCTGCCCGGGAGAAATTGGCGGCGGGTGCCAGTCTGGTCCAGATTTACAGTGGCTTTATTTATAAGGGCCCGAGTCTGGTCAAAGAGATAGTTACCCATATTTAAAAGATAACCGCTTGCCCTTATTTAAAGTTGCTCAAATTCTCGACATGGAATAAAGTCGAGGGACGGCTTAAGTAAGGGCAACTCCATGTGTATCCAACCCAATGACAATTGGCAGTGGCATTATGATGCTCAGGATGATCGTCTGATGCTGGATTTATCCGATCGCATGATATTCGCCACCGAATATAAGGGACGACAACTCGTCCCCAGCTCCTTCACGACCCAGCCCTTTTGTGTCGACGATGCCGCCCTCTATTATCAGTTGATGGACAAGGCCGCCGAACTCGATTGGAGTGTTCCCCATCAGGTTCAGCTGGTACTCAATGCCATCGCCGTCAGCCGCTTTTATAAACCCCTGATGCCACAAAGCTGGTTCTTTCATGAACAGCAGACTCATTGCTCGCCGGAAATGGGCTCCCTGGTGTCGATGCAGACATCCCATGGCAGGGGAGAGTTCATGGTCATCGAGGCCGGGGAACAGGCGAGCGTCTGCCTGAACCTGACCGAGGAATTGGTGCTGACCGCCAGCAAGATCCTGCCAAGGTTCGCGGTGATCAAGGTGATGAATAACCGGATGCAGACCAGGACCCGTGCCCAGGCACAATATCGACAGGTCAGCTGATGCTGCCTCTGCACGTTATTTTTGATTGATATTCATACGCCCTCGGAATAACCGACGTCGGTTATTTATCGCTCGTTTCTCCCATGCCATTGCGGCACCTTTCTTGAGTCAATTCGTCGCCGTTCGGCGCACGCCCTTCTGCACTGGATATTGAGTTGCCTCATCGAGCCCGCGCCCTCTGTGCCGGTGACAAGAGCAAAAAATGGTAGCCATTGCGTCGGCCAGCCCCTTTATATTCGCGCGAACCCCAAGGTTCGGATGCCGAGTGCGGGCCGATAAGGTATAATGCGGCACTATTTTTATGGCATCCCCGTGAGCGTGATGAAAGAATTTTTTGCAACCTGCCCCAAGGGGCTGGAAAACCTGCTGGCCGTCGAGCTGACCACCCTGGGCGCGGAGCAGGTCCGTGAGACCGTGGCCGGCGTCCACTTCAAAGGCGAACTGGCCATCGGCTACAAGGCCTGCCTGTGGAGCCGTTTTGCCTCCCGCATCGTGCTGGTGCTCTCCGAATTCCAGATGAACGACGATCTGGATCTCTATCTCGGTGCCCACACCATTCCCTGGGAAGAGCATTTCCCCGGTACCGCCACCATAGCCGTGGACTTCACCGGTACCAACCCGGCCATTCGCAACACCCAGTACGGCGCGCTGAAGATCAAGGATGCCATAGTTGACCGCTTCACCAAGCGCGGCCATGTGCGCCCGGACGTCGACAAGAAGTCGCCGGACATTCGCATCATGGCGCACCTGGGCAAGGGCAAGGCCAACATCACCCTGGACCTGTCCGGCCCGGCGCTGCATCAGCGCTTCTACCGTCAGGGCACAGGCGAGGCGCCCCTTAAAGAGAACCTGGCCTGCGCCATGATTGCGCGCAGCGGCTGGGCCGGCGAGCCCATGATGGACCCCATGTGCGGCTCAGGTACCTTGCTGATTGAAGCGGCCTTCATCGCCGCCGACATGGCGCCGGCCCTGCGCCGGGAGCGCTTCGGTTTCGATCGCTGGCTGCAACACGATGGCGATCTGTGGCAGAGCCTGATGATGGAAGCCCAGGTACGCGCCAAGCGTGGCATGCAGCGCTGCGAAGTGAAGCTGTATGGCTGCGATGCCGACCCTCGTGTGCTGATGAAGGCACGCGACAATGCCAAGGCGGCCGGCGTGGCCCACCTCATCACCTTCAAGCAGGCCGACGTGACCGCGCTTGAGAACCCGTTGCCGATGCCGGCTGTGGAAGGGGAGGCCCGCGAGATCGGCATGCTGATCTCCAACCCGCCCTATGGCGAGCGTCTGGGGGAGTTCCCGGCCCTGCTGGAAGTGCACCAGGCCCTGGGCGATGCCCTGCGCCGCAGCTTCCAGGGCTGGAAGGTCACTATTCTGTCTGCCTCGCCTGAGCTGCTGAGCTGCCTGCGCCTGCGGGCCGACAAGCAATATCGCCTGTTCAACGGGGCGCTGGAGTGTCAGCTGCGCAACTACCAGATTGCGCTCGACTCCGTGGCCTCCCAGAAAGAGGTGGCCCAAGACTTCGCGAACCGTCTGCGCAAGAATCTGAAGACCCTCGAGAAGTGGGCCAGCAAGGAGGGGATCGACTGCTATCGCCTCTATGACGCCGACTTGCCGGAATACAACGCCGCCATCGACCGCTATCGGGATTACCTGGTGGTGCAGGAGTACGCCGCGCCCAAGGACATTCCCGCCCAGAAGACCCGTCAGCGTCTGCTCGACATGGTGCAGGCCGCCATCAAGGTGACCGGCATGGACGGCGAGAAGGTGATCCTGAAGGTGCGCGAGCGTCAGGAAGGCAAGCAGCAGTACCAGAAGCTCTCCGAAGAGCAGCACCGGATGGAGGTGCAGGAGTACGGCGCCCGTCTGTGGGTCAACCTCTACGACTACCTGGATACCGGCCTCTTCCTCGACCATCGTCAGACCCGTCGCATGCTGGGTCAGATGGCCAAGGGCAAGCGCTTCCTGAACCTGTTCGCCTACACCGGCAGTGCCACCGTGCACGCGGGCCTTGGCGGGGCGAGCGAAACCACGACTGTGGATATGTCCCACACCTACCTCAACTGGGCGCAGGACAACATGCGGCTCAACTCGCTGGTGGGCCGTCAGCACAAGTTCGTCCAGGCCGATTGCCTGAAGTGGCTCTCCGAGGCCGAAGATCAGTACGATCTCATCTTCATCGATCCGCCCACCTTCTCCAACTCCAAGCGGATGGACGAGAGCTTCGACGTGCAGCGGGATCACCTGCTGCTGATGCAGCACCTCAAACGCCTGCTGGCGGCGGACGGCACCCTGGTGTTCTCCAACAACAAGCGCCACTTCAAGATGGATCTGGCCGGTCTCGAGGCCGCTGGCCTCAAGGCCCAGAACATCACCGGCAAGACCCGGCCCAAGGATTTTGAGCGCAACCAGCATATCCACAACTGCTGGATCATCACCCACGCCGAGACGCAGGCCTGATGCTGACCCTGTTTCACACCGACGGCTGCCACCTGTGCGAACAGGCCTGGGCGCTGGTGGAGGAGGCTGGCCTTGCCGCCAGTACTCGCCAGTGTGACATCATGGAGGACGAGCAGTGGCTTGCGGCCTACCGGGTGCGTATCCCTGTGCTGCGGGATGACGCCGGCCGCGAACTGGGCTGGCCCTTCACCCTGGCACAGCTCAAGGGCTGGCTTGCCCGTCAGGGGTGAGGCTGATTTGACGATGAAACGGGGGCAGAGTCTGCCGCCCGTTTTTTCATAAGTAACAAGGAACAAACATGGCACTTTTGACATTGCACGGCGCTTGTCTGTCGTTCAGTGATTTCCCGCTGCTCGACAATGCCGAGCTGACCATAGAGCGCGGCGAGCGCCTCTGTCTGGTGGGGCGCAACGGGGCGGGCAAGTCCACCCTGATGAAGGTCATCGCCGGTGAGCTCTCCCTGGATGACGGCCGTCTGGTGTTGCAGCAGGACTTGAAGGTGACCCGTCTCGAGCAAGATCCTCCCGCCTCGAGCGAGCTGACCGTGTTCGACTATGCCGCCGAAGGGCTGGCCGGAGTGGGGGAGCTGCTCAAGCAGTATCACCACATCTCCCTGGAGCTGGGCCACGATCCTTCCGACGCCAACATCCGCAAGATGAGCGAGTTGCAGGAGCAGCTCGATTATCAGAACGGCTGGCAGCTCGAGACTCGCATCAGCCAGGTGCTGACCCTGCTGGGGCTGGATCCCGACGTGACCCTCGACAGTTTGTCCGGTGGCTGGCTGCGCAAGGTGGCCCTGGCCCGTGCGCTCGCCTGTGACCCGGATCTGCTGCTGCTGGACGAGCCGACCAACCACCTGGACATAGACGCCATCAACTGGCTGGAAGAGTTCCTCAAGGATTTTCGCGGCGCCATCGTCTTCATCTCCCACGATCGGGAGTTCATTCACAAGCTGGCGACCCGGATCATCGATCTCGATCGGGGCGCCATCACCTCCTGGCCCGGCAATTACGATCAGTACCTGCAAGGGAAGGAGGAGTGGCTGCGGGTCGAGGAGCTGAAAAACGCCGAGTTCGACCGCAAGCTGGCCCAGGAAGAGGTGTGGGTACGTCAGGGCATCAAGGCCCGCCGTACCCGCAACGAAGGCCGGGTGCGCGCCCTCGAGGCGATGCGCATGGAGCGCAGCCAGCGCCGTGAGCTGCAGGGCAAGGCCAAGCTGCAGATGGACGACGTCAACCGCTCCGGCAAGCTGGTGTTCGAGACCGAAGGGCTCGGCCTGGACTTTGGCGATCGTACCCTGTTCCAGGGGCTGGATCTGCAGGTGCTGCGGGGCGACAAGATTGCCCTGGTCGGCCCCAACGGCTGCGGCAAATCGACTCTCATCAAGCTCTTGCTGGGCCAGCTCGAGCCGAGCCGCGGGCTGGTCAAGGGCGGCACCAACCTGGAAGTGGCCTATTTCGATCAGTACCGCGAACAGCTCGATCCCGAGCAGACTGTGGTGGACAACGTGGGGGAGGGCAAGCAGGAAGTGATGGTGCGCGGCCGCTCCCGCCATATCCTCGGCTACCTGCAGGACTTCCTGTTTGAACCCAAACGGGCGCGGACCCCGGTCAAGGCCTTGTCAGGGGGCGAGAAAAACCGTCTACTGTTGGCCAAGCTGTTCCTCAAACCCAGTAACTTGTTGATTTTGGATGAACCAACCAACGACCTGGATGTCGAAACGCTGGAACTTTTGGAAGAGCTGCTGACCGATTATCCCGGCACCCTGCTGCTGGTCAGCCACGATCGTCGCTTCATCGACAATACGGTGACCGGCTGCTGGCTGTTTGAAGGGGATGGGCGGATCAGCGATTATGTGGGCGGTTATGCCGACATGATGGCCACCCGGGCCCAGCAGAGTCAGCAACAGGCGATCAAGGCGGCCGCGGCCAAGGTGGCAGAGCCTGTCGCGTTGGCGGCTGAGCCAGCGAAAAAAACACGCAAACTCTCTTACAAGTTGCAACTGGAGCTGGATAATCTGCCAGCCCGGCTGGAGCAGCTGGAAACGGAACTCGATGCCCTGCAGGCGGAGATCAACCATCCCGGCTTCTTCTCCCTGCCGGCGGAGCAGACCCAGTCCAAACTGGATGCATTGCATGCGGCAGAGGCCGCATTGGAACACGCCTTCTCCCGTTGGGAGGAGTTGGAAGCGTTGAAACATCAAGACTAAGGAAGTAGATGAAAAAGCAATTATCCATGCTGGCCATCCTGGTCGGCGCCAGCCTCAACGCGCAGGCGGCACAAAGCTCCTTCTTCACCATTGTCGATGACGAAGTCAAAGGATATGCCAGCGGGATCAGTACCGATGGCAGCGGACTCATCGGGATCAATACCAAGAACAACATGGCCGAGTACTTCTCGACCGTGCGTTCTGCCGACTTCCAGGTCGATCGTTTCCGCTTCGAGCAGGGTTGCTTCCTTTCAAGCTCCGTCTGTGACTCCTTCTGGGACGAGAATCCGGGCTTTGCCTACCAGTGGCGCCGCGATTTCCTCGATGGTGTCGATCAGCGCAGCGGCATCGGCTATGTTGCCACCACTCAGACCGATGGCCTGGTAACGGCCCTGGGGGATGCCCCGACCGATCGCGCGGGTTACAAGATGGACGGCAAGCTGCGCACCGCCTTTGCCATCGTCAATGACGGCAACCCGGTCGAGCTGAAAGATGCCGCCGGCACCCACAGCCTGAGCGTCCCGACCAGCATCAAGAAGCTGGACAACGGTCAGTACCTGGTGACAGGGACAGCCGCCAGTGGCAAGTACCGCCACAATGTGGGTGGTGACTTCTATAACTGGTGTTTCGCCGGCAATGACGATGAATATGGTGACTTCCGTTACTGCCCCGGGGTCGATACCCAGGCCAGCTTCTGGCTGCTCGATAGCTCGGGCGGTTTCAACAAGCTGATACAGGCCAGCGACTATGGTCGTCAGCGCGACGAAGTGCTGCAGACCGCGTCTGCATTTGGTGCGGCGACATTCAACGGCACCCTGTACGGCGTGGGCTACAGCTCCACCGGTGAGGTAGGGTCGGGGGATCTCGACGGCCGCAACCTGGCCAGCTACTGGACCCTGGATCTCGATGCCGCCACAGTGGGGGCCACCAAGATCATCCCGCTGCCCGATGGTGAGCCGGGCAAGGATGACAGCGTGCTGCAAAATAGCTGGGCTGTGTCTGTCAACGAGAATGGCTATGTGATTGGTAACCAGCGTTACAGCATCAACAAGGGTCAGAACCGACCGACCGAGATGTTCCTGTTCAATCTGAACAATCCGAGCTCTGCGGCCAGCATCCCCCTGCAGGACAAGCCGCTCTCTGGCTCCGGCTCCGAGGGCGCGGCCATCAACGATCACAACATGGTGGTTGGCTGGCGTGACTCCCGTCATCAGACCCAGCCTGTGGCCAACGGCACCAACCGCATGCAGGAAGCCTTCCTGCTCAATGCGGCGTCCCCGAGCAACAACTGGTACCTGAACGACCTGATCTGTGGTCTGGATGATGCCGGTGCCAAGCAGTGTGCCCAGAATGGCAAGTATTACCACATCGCCTACGCCAGCGGCATCAGCAGTGATGGCACCATAGCCGCCACCGCTTATCGCTACAATAGCGAGAGCGATCTGAACCTGCGCACCAACGCGACCGTGGTCGCCGTCAAGCTGACACCGGCCGTGGCGGACTATCAGGGCAACAAGCCCGCTGAATATGTGGTGAGCAATGCCCCGGTCAACAACCAGACCGGTCAGGATGGTGAAGATGGTGGTGGTGGCAGCCTGTTCTGGTTGACTCTGCTGGCCTTGCCCTTCGCCTGGCTGCGCCGTTACCAGCGATAAAAAATGTGTCATCAAAAATTAATGCAGTTCAGTATCTTGTGTCACAACGTCTGAATAGCATGGAATTTTTTGTTTGACCCTGCTTCCCCCCTGGGGTAAAGATGAAAGCGACCCGGTGAAAACTTGGTCGCTTTTTTGTTCCACGAAGAGGGTCGTAGATGATGAAGAGACAGAAACGGGACCGTCTGGAAAGAGCACGCGCTCGTGGTTATCAGGCTGGCGTAGTCGGCAAACAGAAAGAAGCGTGTCCGTACCAATGCCTGGATGCCAGAGGGCACTGGCTTGGTGGTTGGCGCGACGCCATGGAGGGGCGAGGCTCAGGCCTCTTCATGAAGTAACCGAGACTTCATCACTCATTGCAAAAAGGAAAGGGGCCATGGCGGCCCCTTTACGTTGTCACTCTCTGACCGGGTCAGAGCAGATCAGAATGCGGTGGTGTCTTTGAACAGGCCCACTTTCAGGTCGGTCGCGCTGTAGATGGGACGACCATCCACCTCGACCACGCCGTCGGCAATGCCCATCACCAGCTTGCGGTTGATGACGCGCTTGAAGGTGATCTTGTAGGTCACTTTCTTGGCGGTCGGCAGGATCTGGCCGGTGAATTTCACCTCGCCCACGCCCAGAGCGCGTCCCTTGCCCGGACCGCCTTTCCAGCCCAGGAAGAAACCGACCAGCTGCCACATGGCATCCAGACCCAGACAGCCCGGCATGACGGGATCGCCAGGGAAATGGCAGTCGAAGAACCAGAGATCCGGAGTGATATCGAGTTCGGCCAGGATTTCGCCTTTGCCGTGTTCGCCACCGTTGTCAGTGATCTTGACGATGCGATCCATCATCAGCATGTTGGGGGCGGGCAGTTGGCTGTTACCCTCACCAAATAATTCGCCACGGCTGCAGGCAAGCAGCTCTTCGCGGGTAAACGACTCTTTACCTTGTTCACACAGGGAGAGGTGGGTATTAGTGGTGTCGTTATCTAGGGTCACGCTGTTTATCCTTCATATGGGTCAAAGCCGGGCCAATTTAGCTTACAGTTGTTCGCTAAACAACTCCGATCACTTTATTTAGAGGCCGAATAGACGGCCCAGGAGGTTGCGCAGCACGCCACTCTTGGGGGCCGTGCCATTGAGTTCATCCAGTCTGTCCTGGATCCGGCCAAACAGGGTGTCCGGCATGTCAGGCTCGCCGGCCACACAGCCGGTCAGCAATTCGATGGCCTCTTCCACGTGATCCACCGGGTGGATATGGAACTGGCCCGCTTCGACGGCGGCAATCACCTCATCGGAGAGGTTGAGCTGCTGGGCGTTGGTACCGGGCAAAATGATGCCTTGCTTGCCGGTGATGCCATGGATCTTGCACACCCGGAAGAAGCCTTCGATCTTCTCGTTCACGCCACCCACAGCCTGCACGTTGCCGAACTGATCGACCGCACCGGTCACCGCGAAGCGCTGGGAGATGGGTTGGCGGGCGAGGGCAGAGAGCAGGGCGCACAGACCGGTCAGGGAGGCGCTGTCGCCGTCAATCTCGTGATAGGACTGCTCGAACACCAGGTTTGCCGAGAGCGGCGAGGGGTTCTCGGCGCCGAACTTGTTGGAGAGATAGCCGTGGATGATCATCATCGCCTTGGCATGAATGTGGCCGGCGAGCTCTGCCTTGCGCTCGATATCGGCCACGTCGCCATCCCCCAGATGCACTGTGGCGGTCAATCGCACCGGTTCACCAAAGTCATAAGGATGACCGGCCACCTGAATGACGGAGAGGCCGTTGATCTGACCGACCTCTTCACCGTCGGTCTGTAGCAGGATCTGGCCATCGATGACCCCCTGATCGGATTGCTCCACCAGGTAGTTGAGGCGGTAATCCTGCTCCTCCAGGGCGAGCAGTATGTGCTCGTCGGTCACCTTCTCGGCCTCCAGCTCGCGGGCCAGGCTGTCGGCCATGCGCATGATGGCGCTGAGTTGCACCTCCGAGAGGGAGAGCCATTCCTGATGGTCACAGAGACGACTGGCATGGCGACACAGGGCGAGGAGGGCACCCGGAGTGAAGTCCAGCAGGTTCCAGCGCAGCCGCAGCCAGGCCAGGTATTGCAAGAACTCGGGTAAGTCCTCTTCGATGTTCACCTCGGACACCAGATCGGCGCGCAGGAAGATGCGCTCGGACATGTCTCTGTCCAGCATCTGGAACTCGGCCACTTCCAGCCGGTCGCCCACCAGGATCAGTTTGAACCGGATAGGCGTGGCCTCGGGGGTGAAGAAGGGGGTCAGGGTCTTGCCTTCCTGATAGGCATTCCAGTCCAGCTCGCCTTTTTGCATGGCGTTCTTGAGCTTGAACCAGAGATGGGGCTGATCGAGCAGCTCGTCGAGCTGCAGGATGAGATAGCCGCCGTTGGCTTCCCGCAGCAGGCCCGGCTCCAGCAGATGCTGGTTGGCATAGA
Source organism: Aeromonas rivipollensis (assembly GCF_010974825.1). Classification (GTDB taxonomy): domain Bacteria; phylum Pseudomonadota; class Gammaproteobacteria; order Enterobacterales; family Aeromonadaceae; genus Aeromonas; species Aeromonas rivipollensis. The sequence continues at coordinate 28,303 of NZ_JAAILA010000012.1, forward strand.
CCGAGCCTTGTTCCGTCTGGTAGTTGATGGAGCCAAACAGGGTGTCCCAGTTCAGGTCCCGACCATAGATGATGGGGGCTTGCTGCTCTTCGTGATGGATCAGCAGGTTGATGAGCACCGGGTGCTGGAATTCGAGCCCCTGAGCCACGTGCGCCGCCAGATCGGAGAGAAAGTCCACGATCTTGGGGTCATTTTCCTGCTTGCGGATGATCCGGGTGACCAGGCGCTCGGCATCCAGGTGATGGCTCATCAGCTTGAGCAGCTCGCCAACCATCTCGCAGAATTCGAACCCGGTACCGGGTTGCAGGCGCAGCCAGATAGGCTTGAACGGGTTGTTGAGGTTTTCGGTGTAACAGAGATCGAAAAGGTCGCCATCCTTGCCATTGGAAGAGGCGATCAAGGTCTGGCAGACACTCTCATAATCCGCACCCGGGAAGCCGTTGAGCAGCATGACCGGGCAGTCACCATCAAAACTGGCCAGTCGCTTGATGCCAGAAATGGCTCTGGGTTGCAGGGCGGCAAAAGGGATGGGTTCGAGCTCGCTGAGCGTGGGGAACTGCTCAATCGTGAAAGCGGGTTTTAATTGTTCTGATGTTAATTCAGCCACTTAAGACATCCGGTCGGGGATAGGATCAATTGTTTCCATTATACACAGTTCAATTGGCGGTAACAGGAAACAAGCACACATCATTTAACATAATATACATTATGCGCGGTTATATATGAAGGCGACTGGCGGGCATATTTTCCCGCCATATAACGTTTGGCATATACGCTGGGTAGCACTTTGCGCAGTCTGCGTACAGGCACTCATTCATGCAGGCGATCCAGCGGCTTATGGTTGGCACTCTCGTGGCGTTCGCTGTTGCCGGTGTGCAGGTATTTGGAGGTGGTGTCTATGCTGTCGTGTCCCGCGTCTGCCTGTACGTGTGACAGTGGCCGGCCATGCAGGTTGATGTCGTGGGTGATGCCGGTATGGCGGATGGAGTGCGGCGTCAGGGTACGCATCTCGGCGGCATCCTGGGCAAAGCCATCTTGCTCGGCCAGGCTGGCCGCTTGCTCGAAGACCGCCATCACCAGATCCCGCAGTTGGCGGATGCCGAGATTGGCATTGAGCTCGCCTTGCTCCCGGCCATGGGCCGCCGCCCTGTGGCGCACGAAGAGCGGCGTCTGTTCGCCCGGGGCTGGCAGCGGCGAGAGCCCAAGAAAGGTACGATAACGTGCCAAGGCATCCAGCAGCGCCTGGGAGACGGCCACGGTACGGCGTTTGCCGCCCTTGCTGCGTGGAATGTCATAGCCCCAGACCCCAGTCTTGCTGTCGCGGCGAAACTGGCTCATGACGGGGCTGAAGCCCGGTCTGGCCGCCACCTCGGAGATACGCAGATAACAGGCGTACATGAGGCAGATGAGAAAACGGCTGCGCTCATGCTGGGCCGGGCATTCGGTTGCCAGCCGCTCGGCAGCCTGCATCACATAGGACCATTGCAATTCGGTAAAGGACTGGGCCTCTTCACCGACATCCTGGCTGTCTGGCCGTTTCACCCGTTGCAGCAGGAGTGCCGGATTGCGGTCCATGTACTCCTCCTGGATCAGGAACTGGAAGAAGGCCGACAGTATGGCGAGCTTGGTCTTCATCGCCTGCTCGCTCAGACGGTATGGCAGCTCGCGGCCCAGTTCCCGCTTGCCGAGAAACGGTCGCCACAAGGGGTTGGGCAACCGCTCTCCCCACTCCTTGTCGAGCACGAACTGGGCCACGTTTCGGTATGCGATAAGCCCTTGTGGCGGAGCCTGGCAGTAGTCGAGGTAGCGCATCATGATGCGCCTGGTGAGATCCTTGGGGCTGATGGCCACCTCGCAGAAACACCAATGCAGGAAGGTGGTCAGCTCGCTGCGGTAGGTCTTGTAGTTGTTCTCGCTGTGGCGTTGCTCCAGCAGCCAGTCGACGGCCAGCTCATAGACGAGGCCGGCATCGGGTACATTGCCCAGGCTGAGAGTGGCCAGATACTGGTTGACCTGGGGATTGCCCGCCTCCAGATGGAGCAGATTATCGAACAACGGCATGGCGGGTGGCAGTGACGGATGAGTCATGATGGTGCTTGTGAGTCTTGTTGAGTGAAGCTGGCTCGGCGCCGCGCAATCCTGATGCCGATAAATGGGGTTATCGGCATCAGGGGATGCCAGATGGCCCGGGGATGAGTCGTCAAGGCTTCCCTGGCGGACCGCGGACACTATGGTATATGGTGTTTATTCAATGACTATGCAGTCTTGTTGGAAATTTCTCGGGGTAAATAGCGACAAAAATGACTGAAAATGGACTCTTATTGAATATTGTGGGGCGGAAGCCAGGGTTGGACGCCCTGCCCCGCCCTTATTCTGTCAGGCCACGCTCTTGAGGGATTTTCCCTTGGGCTTCTCGGTATCCACCTTCTCTTCCTTGGGGCTGATCCCCTGCCCCTTGCCACCGCGCAGCACGTTTTGCAGCAGATCCCGCTGCTCGGCCAGGTAAAAGGCGAGGCTCTCCTGCTGCTCGGGTGCCAGCTGAACCGGTGCCCCGGCCAGCAGCGTCATCAGTTCATCGGCGGTATCCAGCAGCTTGTCATAGGCATCCGCCTCTTTCTTGCTGGTAAAGGTCATCTTCTCCACTCCCCCACGCACGACAACATACTTGATCTCAACGGCCATAGTGGCGTCCTCCTTATGATAGTGACTGCAAGTATATGTATGAATATACAGTGTTGCAAATAACACTCGGGATCCGCCACCGCGCCCATCACTGCATCATCTCCCCCTGGTCCGGCAACCGTGTTCAGTGTTTCTCTCTATGGCCCAGCGGGTTGCCCGGCCAGGCTATCTTTTCTTGGTCAGAGGTTTCGCTCCGGCAAGACAGCGAGGGCGTTTTAGGGTAAATTTTATCAATTCCTTCAACAGGTTGAATCGTATGTCGGATCCCCACTCCGTGATCGTCTGCCCGGCGTGTGACTTGCTGATCGAACGCAAGCTGCTGCCCCTGCGTCGTCACGCCCATTGTCCGCGCTGTCACCAGCATCTCTATGGGCGCTATGCTTTTCGTCCTTCCCAGCTGATGGCCCTCACCATCACCGGCTTCCTGCTGCTCCCTTCCGCCTTCTTCGAACCCCTGCTCTACCTGCGCCTGGCCGGGGTCAACTCCGATGCCAACCTGCTCAAAGGCATCCTGATGCTGTTTGAGGAGGGGGAACTCTGGGTGGCGAGCCTGGTGCTCTGGTGCGCCGTGCTGGCGCCGGCGGGGTTGCTGCTCGGCATCTTTGCGCTTGCCTCCGGCCTTGCCAAGCGCTGGCACATGCTGGCCCCGACGCTCAAGGCCGTGGAGGTGTTCCGGCACTGGGCCATGCTGGAGGTCTACATCGTCAGCCTGATGGTCGCCCTGTTCAAGCTCATCGACATCGCCGACGTGCGTCTGGGGGGCGGTCTGCTTAGCCTGGGGATATTGATGCTGCTCAACATGACGCTGCTCATTCTCTTCGACCCCGCCCCCTACTGGGAGCGGATACCGCTGCACAACGCCTCGCAGGAGCCGGATCATGATACCGACCAGCGCCCGTGAACTCGGGCTCTGCCGCTGCCACACCTGCGGCCTGCTGGTGCGCTACCAAAGTGCCATGAGCTGCCCTCGCTGCCACAGCCCCCTGCAGATGCGGATACCCCGTTCGCTCGCCTGGTCATGGGGCCTGCTGGCGCTCGCCACCTTCATGCTGCTGCCCGCCAATCTGCTGCCCATCACCCACTTCTACAACAAGGGATTACTGCAGTCCGATACCATTTTCAGCGGTATCATGGCGCTCTATCGCAGCAAGATGTCGGGCATCGCCACCATAGTGCTGACCGCGAGCATCATAGTCCCCATCGGCAAGATACTGGGGCTGGGCTGGATCTGCTGGCAGTTGCAGCGCAGCAAGCCGGTGCGGCGCAAGCGTCAGCTCATCATGTATCGCATCATCGATTTCATCGGTCGCTGGTCCATGCTGGACCTGTTCGTGATCTCGCTGATGGTGGCCCTGGTGGATCGCGGTGTCTTGCTCAACGTGCGGGCCGGGCCAGGGGCAACCGCCTTCGCCGGCGTGGTGATCCTCACCATGATGTCGGCCCGGATGCTCGACACCCGTCTGCTGTGGGACAAGGCGGCCCGTTAATGCATTTTTTCTGTATCGGATGTGCTGTGCATCACAGCCAATTTAAGGAGTCGCTATGATCGGGGCTGAACCCGTCATTGAGAAACATCGCTGGTTATCCCCAGTCTGGTTGTTGCCCTTCATCGCCCTCTTGCTGGCGGGTGGTTTCATCTACCAGCAGTGGACGAGCAGCGGTCAACTCATTCGCATCAACTTTGCCCAGGGCAACGGCATCTTGCCGGGCAAGACCCAACTGCGTTATCAGGGGGTGGCCATAGGGGTGGTCCAGGATCTGGAGCTGGCACAGGACGGTCGCAAGATAGCCGTGCTCGCCAAGGTCGACAGCCGCGCCCGCCCGCTCATTCGCAAGGGCTCAGACTTCTGGCTGGTGAGCCCCAAGGCCTCCCTCACCGAGATCTCGGGTCTAGATACCCTGGTCTCCGGCAACTACATCAATCTGCAACCCGGTCGGGACAACAACCCACTGGAGGACGAGTTCGATGCCCTGGACGGTCCTCCCCCCGGCTACCAGGCCCAGGGGCGCACCCTGCACCTGACCGCCGACTCTCTGGGGTCGGTCGGCATAGGTGCCAGGATCTACTTCCGCGGGCTCGAGGTCGGCAGCGTCATCAATACCCGCCTGGGAGAGGATAACCAGAATGTGATCCTGGATCTGGTGATAGAGCCGCGCTTCGAGCACCTGGTCAAGGTGGATACCCGCTTCTGGAATATCAGCGGCATCAAGGGCTCCTTCAGCCTGGCCGGTGTCAGCGTGGAGGCTGGCAGCCTCACCTCAATATTGAGCGGCGGCATAGCGTTCGACTCCCCCAAGGAGTCGCCCGTCGCGCAGAAGGGGCTCAATTTCACCCTCTATAAAGGGCTGGCCGAGGCGGCCCGGGGCGAGCGCATCAGCATCCAGGCGGGAGATCTGCCAGTCAAGGAAGGCATGCCCATCCTCTATGAAGGGATAGAGATTGGCAGGATAGACCCCATTCGCCTGACCGAGCAAGGCCGGGTCGTCACGGCGCTGATCAACCCCGAGCAGGCATTTCGAATGACCGGCAAGAGTCGTCTGGTCTGGGAGACTGTCTCCCTCTCCCCCACCGGGGTCAAGCACGCGGATCGCCTGCTGGCCGGACCGGCCATTCGTCTCGACTATGTGGCAGGTGAAAAGGTCAGCACCATGGCGCTGGCGAGCCAGGAGCAGCGCGATGGCATCAAGCTGACCCTGCAGGCGGACGATCTGGCCGGCTTGAACGAGGGCGCCCCGCTCTGGTTCAAGGGGTTGCAGATAGGCCAGCTGGGGGCGCTGACCCTGGATGGCAGCGGCAATGCCAGCGTCAGTCTGGTGGTGAACGAGGGTTATCAGCACCTGCTGAAGCGGGCCCGTTTCTATCGCGCCTCCCCCTTGCAGGTGCAGGCCGATCTGAGCGGCCTCAAGGTGGAGACCAGCCCGGCGAGTGCCTGGCTGGCAGGTGGGGTCAAGCTGGTCCAGGCCACCGGGGGGGAGCGTATCGACCGCCTCTACCCCAGCCAGGAGCTGGCCCTGCTCGGCAGCCGTGATGCAAGACCCGAGCACTGGACACTGCGCGCCGAGCAAGCGGATGGGATAGGCGTAGGCTCCCCCGTCCTCTATCTGGGGCTGGAAGCGGGCAAGGTCAAGGCGTTGAAAGCCGAGGAGCGCGGGGTGGCCATCACCCTGGAGATAGACGCCGTCTACGCCCCCCTGCTCAAGCAGCAGCCCCAGTTCTGGAAGAAGGCGGCCATCGACGGCAAGATCCGGCTCGACGGGGTGCAGGTCAAGATGGGCAACCTCGCCACCCTGCTTCGCGGCGCCATCGAATTTGACCGGCTCGGCACCGGCCGCAGCAGTCATCAGCTGTTTGACAGCAAGGAGCAGGCCAGCACCCAGGTGCGCACCCTGACCCTGACCGCCGACAGCAACCCCGGGCTCGGGGTGGGCAGCCCCATCCGTTATCGCGGGGTGGACATCGGCAAGGTGGAGCAGATTGAACTGGATCCCACCCTGGGTCAGGTGAGCTTCAGGGCCGAGCTGGATGGGCAGTACGCCGCCCGTTTCCTGCAGAGCGGAGCGCGCTACACCCTGGTGCAGGCCAAGCTCGGGCTGGGGGGCGTCTCCCACCTCGACACCCTGATCAAGGGCGCCTTCGTGGAGGCAAGCCCGGGCCAGGGCGCGGGCAAGGAGCGCTTCCCCCTGAGCCAGAGCACCCCCATCGGATTGGCCCTGACCCTCAAGAGCCCCTCCGTCAGCGGCATCAGCGTCGGCAGCCCCCTGCTGTTTCGCAAGATGGTGGTGGGTAGCGTCAGCGGGGTGGCGCTGGCCCGGGATGGCAGCGAGGTGCTGATCGAGGTGAACGTCGCTCAGGAATACGCCCACCTGGTGCGCGCCAACAGCCGCTTCTGGAACGTGTCCGGGGTCAAGGCCGACATCGGCCTGACCGGCGGCACCATAGAGGTGGAAACCGTGCAGAGTCTGCTGACCGGCGGCATCGCCTTCAACACCCCGGATCGGGAGATGGGGCCGACCGTCAAGGCCGGCCACCACTACCCGCTCTATGGCAAGGCGGAGAAGGAGTGGCTGGAGTGGAGCCCCCGCATCCAGCCCTGATGTTCCCCTGACCCTTTGACCCAAGCCCGGCCCAGCGCCGGGCTTGTTCGTTTTGCCCATCGCCCATTCAGAATATTCCGACCCCTGTGGTACTATGTCGCCCCTCTTTTGGGTCAGCGAGACGGCACTGTGCACGACAATACCTACCTTCCCGAACACTTCCTGCGTCATATCGCGGACATGATGCCGGCCCATCTCTCCATGGATGCGTTCGTGGCGAGCTGTCGGCGGCCGCTGCGGCGCAGCATCCGGGTCAACACCCTCAAGATCTCTGTGCCCGACTTCGTGACACGCATGGCGCCACTGGGCTGGCAGCTGGATCCCGTGCCCTGGTGCGAGACCGGCTTCTGGCTGACCCGTGCCGACGAGAGCGTGCCCCTTGGCAACAGCGCCGAGCACTTGTGCGGCCTCTTCTACATCCAGGAAGCGAGCTCCATGCTGCCGGTGACGGCGCTCTTTGCCAGCGAGCGGATAAAGCACGATGGCATGCTGCTGGATGCGGCGGCGGCGCCCGGCTCAAAGACCACCCAGGTAGCGGCCCTGATGGACAACCAGGGCATGCTGGTCGCCAATGAGTTTTCCAGCAGCCGGCTCAAGGTGCTGAGCGCCAATATCCAGCGCTGTGGCGTGACCAATGTGGGCATGACCCATTTCGATGCCAAGGTATTTGGCCAGTGGTTGCCGGAAACCTTCGATGCCATCCTGCTCGATGCCCCCTGCTCGGGGGAAGGCACAGTACGCAAGGATGAAGATGCCCTGCGCAACTGGAGTCTCGAGAGCATCGAGGAGATTGCCGCTGTGCAACAAGGCCTGCTGGAGAGTGCCTTCCACGCCCTCAAACCCGGCGGCGTGCTGGTCTACTCCACCTGCACCCTGAGCCTGCAGGAGAACCAGACGGTCTGTCAGTCCCTGCGAGACAAGTTCGGCGACGCCCTGAGTGTCGACTCCCTGGCCGACCTCTTCCCCGGTGCCGAGCAGGCCTGTACCCCAGAGGGTTACCTGCATGTCTGGCCCCAGATCTTCGACAGCGAGGGCTTCTTCGTCGCCAGGATCAGCAAGCATCACTCAGTACCGAACACCATGTTCAAGCCGGGCAAGCTCGGCAAATTCCCCTTCTCCCCGCTGCCGGCGAAAGAAGCCGAGCCCATGTTGCACGAGATTGAGGCGAGCTTCGGGATAGTTCCGCGCGGCCAGCTGTGTGGCCGTAATGACGAGATCTGGCTCTTCCCTCACGCCTTTGAGCAGGTGCAGGGCAAGCTGCGCTTCGATCGCATCGGCATCAAGCTGGCGGAAACCTTCAAGAAGGGTTATCGCCTCACCCATGAATGGGCGCTGGCTTACGGAAGTCTGGCCACCCGGGGATGTGTCGAGCTGGATGCCGCCAACGGGCGTGAATTCATGATGGGACGGGATGTCTGGCCCGAGCTGGCTCCGGGAACGGGGGAAGTGATCGTCCGCTATCAGGGACATCCGCTTGGAATGGGGAAATGGGTGGGGAGTCGCATCAAGAATGCCCTGCCCCGTGAGCTGGTGCGGGACAACAACTTGTTCAATGAGTGAGATGTCGGCGGCCATTTCAAGGACTGACACCTGTTCGAGTCTGGAAAACCCACACTCTGGTTGAACTTTTAGTCACTTCTTGAAATGCCTCGCGCCTTGTCTAAGCTTAAGGCAATCCGCATATCAATTAGCGCACGGCTCTGCAAGGAGCCAATTCCCCTATGCCAGGTACAAGGAATTCGTACCTGGCTTTTTTTATGTCCCCTCGCCGGCTATTCGCCGATCTCTACGAGCGCTTTCTCCGGGTGCCCCTGGGGTACCAGCTCGTGCTGATAGAGCAAGTCGATCGCCTGCTCGATGAGGGAGGCCTGGTTGTCTTCCAGATGCTGACCGAGCTCCTGCAACCGCTCGGCGTGGCGATTGCTGATCCAGCATTGCAGCCTGCTGTGGGTTTCCTGCTTGCGTTTCACGTGTTGGCGTTGCCGCTCGGCATTGTCTTGCACCACATTCATCTTCATTTCCTGGCTCATACGACCTTGCTAACTAAGAGAGTGGAACTTGTTATCTCTCACCCTCTGCTAGACCAGGGGCGCCGGAATGACACTCCCCTGTAGGGGTGAGAGCCGCCGTCTGTGCCAGGCTCTTTTCCCTTCATGGTACTGACGCTTCACCGGCACTGCTTCGGAGGGCGATAAATATATCATCAAATCAATCAGATGGTATTTAACATAAAAAACAACGTGGCGCGGTTATCTTACAGCAAGCCTGCGAGGGCATGATCGGAGAACTTGTGCGCATCGTCGAAATACTCCTGCAGGGTACGCATGTCCTTGTGCCGTGTCACCTCGATGATCTTGTTCATGGGCTTGCCTGCGGTCACCGCCGAGGTGATGAAGCCTCGGCGCAGACTGTGGCCACTGACATAGAGATCGTCGATGACCTGGCCGGTTCGCCGCTTGATCATCAGGTTGATGCCTTGGGGCCCGAGTGGCTCAGCGGTGAGCTGCCCCCAGCGGGTCATGCGGCGAAACAGCGGTCCCTGGCTTATGCGGCTTGCATTCAACCAGCGGCTGAGGGCGGTTACCGGGCAATACTGCTTGCCGGGAATGAGTGCTATCTCGGTTTCATGGAGCTGATGTTTGCTCGGCTTGAGCCGAAGCCTTATCCCCTGCCCCACGAAGTCGAGATCGCCCACCTCGATGCGAGCCGCCTCCGAACGGCGCAGGGCGCCGCTGAACATCAAGAGCAGCAAGGTGTGATCCCGCAGCCCCGCCAGGGTGGAGGTGTCTATCTCGTCGAGCACCCGGGTCAGGGGTTGCAGGGTCAGGGCTCCCGTCTTGCGTTTGCGATTATCACCGAGGCGCACTATGCCCCGCATCATCTCCTTTATTTCCGCATGCTCGGTCGGCATGGGATGAATCCCCTTCTGCTTGAAGGCATAGCGGATACCGGCGAGCCGCCTCACCAGGGTAGCCGGTTTTCGTGGCTCCCCGTTACGCAGCTCCCCCTTCCCCTCCTCTTTATCCAGCCATACCCAGTCCGCCAATATGCCGTCGGCCTGATCCGCCAGAAAGTTCATGATGTCGTGATGGCTAGTCTGCAGCGGATCCAGCCCATGCAACTGGCACCAGAATACGAAGATACGGGTATCGGCCTGATAGGCATTGAGGGTGGAATCCGCTTTCGCGCTGCGCAGGAAATGCCGCGCCCGATTATTGAGCGCAGGATCGAATACAGTCTGCAATGACTGATGAGCGGGTGGTGAAATGGTTGGATAGGCCACGTAAGTCTATGATTCTATATGAAGTTTAGCAGGATCTTACAGGATCTTTCAGATCCATCAAGTATCGATAATGAATATTATCGATACTTATAGGGTATTGATTTAATACCTCCAGCCTCCCGGGATAGTGAGTCGGAACACTCAATATCCGTAACCTGCGTTTTCCAGAAGATGAGTCCGAACCTGATATTTCGGTGAGAGATAACGATGTAGGTAATTTATATTGGCGTGGGTAATCAGGTTTATTATTTTAAATAAAGAGCCCCGTCTGGTGGGGCTCTTTATGGTTATTTCTTCGCCAACTTGAATAGCTCAAAGAAATTGTGGCTGGTGGCCTCTGCCAATTCGGCCAAGGGTATCTGCCGCAGATCCGCAATAAATTGCGCGACGTCTCGCACGAAGGCGGGTTCGTTCTCCCTCCCCCGGTGAGGAACAGGGGCAAGATAAGGGGAGTCCGTTTCGATCAGCAATCGCTCCAGTGGCAATGCCTTGACCACAGCCTGCAGGGCCGAGGCATTCTTGAAGGTGGCTATCCCCGAGATGGAGATATAAAACCCCATCTCCATGGCGGCCTGAGCCATCTCGAGAGACTCGGTGAAACAGTGCAGCACGCCCCCCACCTGATCGGCCCCCTCTTCACGCATGATCTGCAAGGTGTCTTGCTGGGCATCCCGGGTGTGAATGATCAGGGGCTTGTTCAGGGCCCGGGCCACCCGGATGTGTTCCCGGAAGGAGGCTTGCTGTACCTCCTTGTTTTCCGGCGAATAGAAGTAGTCGAGCCCGGTTTCGCCTATGGCCACCACTCTTTCATCCGCCGCCTGGGTCAGCAGCAAGGGGGCGTCCACACCGGGATCCTGATTGAGGGGATGAACGCCACAGGAGGCAAACACCTGGGGATAAGGGGCGATCGCCGCCAGCATGGTCGGGAACTGTGCCTGGGTCACGCTGACGCAGAGAAAATATCCCACATCCAGTTTCGCGGCCTTGGCCAGGACATCGGCCATGTCGGTCTGCTTGCTGCCATAGCTTAGACGGTCGAGATGGCAATGGGAATCAACGAGTAACATAGACGACCTTGTAACTTGTCATAACCAGCGATTGAGCCAGTTCATCAGATGGATGGTGGGATTGGAAAGTTGACCCGGCTGGCAGGCGGCCTTGAGCGTCACCAGCTGCTGCTCTGCCTCCAGCAATCTTTCGCTGGAGTGGCGCTCGGCCAGTTGTTCGCTGAGGGCAGCCAAGTCCGGCATCGCCAGCTGGTGATGGCCACAGCCCGCCTGGGTCTTGAGGGCATCGCACAGAAAGAGTTGCAACCAGTGCAACCTGATCTGACTCTCCTCCGCCAGCTGGGAACAGACACTCGCCGCCCGGGTCGGCGTCTGCGACAGGGAGACGAAACTCTCGAGCAGCATGCGTCTGGCCCCATCCTGCTGCTCTTCGATGTAACTGAGCACCCGAAGCGGCGCCCCCTGACAGATCCGTACCTGGGCCTGAGTTGCCTGATGACCCTGTTCACTCAGCCAGCGCAGTGTCTCCCCCTCTGTCGGCAGCTGACAGACATGCTTGTGACAACGGCTGAGGATGGTGGGCAGCAGGCGGGAAACCCTGGAGGCGATCAGCAGCAGCAGACTGTCGCCGGCCGGCTCTTCCAGGGTTTTCAGCAGGGCATTGGCGGCGGACTCCGTCATCCGCTCGGCGTCCGGAATGATCACCACCTTGCCGCGCCCCAGCTGGGAGGTGCTCTGCAGGCGGCCGCAGATCTCTCGGATGACCTCGACCCCTATGCTCTTGCTGTCGGCACCTATGGTGCCGAGATCCGGGTGATGACCCTTGTCCAGCAGCTGACAGGCGTGGCAGTGACCGCAGGGTTCACCGCATTCCGGTTGCTGGCAGAGGTGCAGGCGCGCCAATCGTTCTGCCAGCTGCTCCTTGCCAAGGCCGGGATCCCCGAGCAGCAGCCAGGCATGACCCAGGCGACCGGCCTGGGCGGTCTGGCTTAGGGCCTGCCAATCCGGGATCAGCCAGGGATACATAGGCGCTCGTTCGACAGGTAATGGTCCAGTGCAGCTTCGATGGCGGCCTTGACCCTATCCGGCGTCTGGCTCGCATCGATCACCAGTATGCTGTCATCCTTGGCCGCGAGTTCCAGGTAGCGGGCGCGGGTGCGCTCGAAGAAGCTGAGCTGTTCCAGCTCGATGCGATCCAGCTCGCCGCGATGGCGGGCCCGCTGCAGACCGAGGGCGGGATCGATATCGAGGTAGAGGGTCAGATCCGGCTTGAAGTCGCCGAGCACCGCCTGCTTGATGGCGCCGATGAGCTGGGCATCGATGCCACGACCGCCCCCCTGATAGGCCTGGGAGGAGAGATCATGGCGATCTCCGACCACCCAGATGCCCTCGGCCAGTGCCGGCTTGATCCGGGTTTCCACGAGTTGCACCCGGGAGGCATACATCAGCAGCAACTCGGCTTCGATGGTGAGGCGCTCGTCGTGCACCTCCTTGACGATGGCGCGCATCCGCTCCGCCAGGGGGGTGCCGCCCGGCTCACGGGTACACTCAATCCTGTCGATGCCATGGGCATGCAGATAGTCGGTCACATAGCGCACCGCGGAGCTCTTCCCTGCCCCTTCCAGTCCTTCAATCACGATAAATTTAGACATTAGGGTTTCTTCAATATGAATTCGCGAACCGCTCTATTGTGTTCATCGAGGGTCCTGGAGAAATAGTGGGCCCCGCCCCCCTTGGCGACGAAATAGAGATAGTCGGTCGACTTGGGGTTGAGCGCCGCCTCGATGGAGGCCTTGCCCGGCATGGCGATGGGGGTGGGCGGCAAACCATCGATCACATAGGTGTTGTAGGGATTCACATCGGTGAGATCGCTGCGGCGAATGTTGCCATCGTACCTGTCCTTCACCCCGTAGATGACGGTGGGATCTGTCTGCAGCTTCATGCCAAGGCGTAGCCGATTGACGAACACGGAGGCGATCTGCGCCCGTTCGTCCGGCTGGCCCGTCTCTTTCTCGATGATAGAGGCCATGATGAGCGCCTCATAAGGCGTCTTGTAGGGCAGATTGGCCTGCCGCTTCTCCCAGCGCTCCTGCAGGAAGGCCTTCATGTCCTGATAGGCGCGGCGCAGAATGGAGATGTCGCTGGCATGGGTGGTGTAGGCGTAGGTTTCCGGCAGGAACCAACCTTCCAGCTTGCCGTTGTCGATGCCAAGCTCCTGCGCCAACTCAGTCTCGCTCTGCTCCACGGTCAGCCGCTCAAGGTAAGGGGCGCTCGAGAGCTGCTTCAACCAGTCCTCGAAACGGGAACCCTCGACAAAGGTAAGGCTGAAGTGAAACTCCTTGCCGGAGGCAAACAGGGAGAGGGTCTCCTTGAGCGGGGCCCCTTCCTTGATCTCATAGGTACCCGACTTGATGGCAACCAGTTCGGGGTGGCCACGCAGCCAGAGGCGCACCGCCCAGGGGCTGGTTTCCCCCTCCCCCAGTTCGGCAATCAGGCGCGCCGCATGGGCGCCTTTTTCGACGGTAAAGAGGCGCGTCGGCCCCTTGTTGGTGAGCGTCTCCACCTGCTGCCATTTGTAATACACATAACCCCCGGCGACGGCAACGGTCAGGGCTGCCCCCGCGAGCAGGGTGTAGAGCCGATTAAACTTCAATGACCAAACGCTCCTGTAAACGGCGGATCAATACCGGGCTGGGATAATGCACATCCCCAATGCTGGTGACCGGCACTATGCCCATCAGGGTATTGGTCAACCAGACTTCTTCGGCCTGCCACAGTGACTCCAGCGGAGCCTCCACGACACGCAGTTCAATGCCCATCTGTTTAAGCATCATGATCACCCGCTTGCGCATGATCCCATCTATCCCTGCGCGGGAGAGATCCGGTGTGAACACCGTCTTGCCACGACGCCAAAACAGATTCGCGCTGACTCCTTCTACCAGAAATCCACGGCTGTTCAATACTATACCTTCGACTCCGCCCCGCGCGGCAAGTTCGCTTTTGAGCAGAACTTGTTCCAGACGACCCAGGGTCTTGAGCCCTGCCAGCATGGGAGCATCGCCGAGCTGCTGCTGGCAGACCAAGGCGGCGATGCCGTTTTGCTGCCAGCCAAGGTAGTGGGCCGGGTATGGTGCCAGGGAGACGATGCGGGTGGGAGTATTGCATCCCGCGCCATCATAGCCATGTCCCCCACTGCCACGGGTCAGCACTATCTTGGCGACAGCCTGCGTCTGCCCTGCTGCCAATTGCGCCACCTCGGCGGCCAGGCTATCCCAGGGAAATTCCGCAAATCCGAGTCTGGCGCAGGCATGTTGCAACCTGGCCAGGTGCGCCGGCCACCAGATCACCTGCCCCTGCTTCACCAGCATGGTGGTGAAATGGCCGTCCCCGTATGCCAGCCCTCTATCCCTGGCGGACACTGCTTCTGTCGGTATTCCATTAATCAGCAAGGGAATCCCTCCGATAAAAAAGGCCCGATACGGTCGTATCGGGCCTTATCATTTCGCCCAAAGCGAATTATACGCGTTTGAAGATCAGGGAGCCATTGGTGCCGCCGAAACCAAACGAATTGGAGAGGGCATATTCAAACTGGCCGGGTTTGGCCACATGAGGCACCAGATCCAGATCGCACTCCTCATCCGGGTTGTCCAGGTTGATGGTGGGCGGTGCCACCTGATCGCGCAGGGCCAACACAGTGATGATCGCCTCGATGGCCCCCGCCGCACCCAGCAGGTGACCGGTCATGGACTTGGTGGAGCTGATCATCAGGGCGCTGGCATGTTCGCCAAACACCTCTTTCATGCCACGCAGTTCGGCCACATCACCCAGCGGGGTGGAGGTGCCGTGGGCATTGATGTAACCGATCGCCTGCGGCGCTATGCCGGCATCCTTGATGGCATTCTTCATGGCGCGAGCGCCACCGTTGCCATCAGAGGGAGGCGCCGTCATGTGGTAGGCGTCGCCGCTCATGCCAAAGCCAACCAGCTCGGCATAGATCTTGGCGCCACGGGCCTTGGCGTGTTCGTACTCTTCCAGCACCAGTACCCCGGCGCCATCACCCAGCACGAAACCGTCGCGATCCTTGTCCCAGGGACGGCTCGCCTTCTGCGGTTCGTCGTTGCGGGTAGAGAGCGCCTTGGCCGCCGCAAAACCACCCATACCCATGGGGGTGGAGGCTTTCTCGGTGCCGCCGGCGACCATCACATCCGCATCACCGTAGGCGATCATCCGGCCAGCCATGCCGATGGCGTGGGTGCCCGTGGTGCAGGCCGTGGTCACGGCGATGTTCGGGCCTTGCAGCCCCTTCATGATAGAGAGATGACCGGACACCATATTGATGATGGTGGACGGCACGAAGAAGGGGCTCAGCTTGCGCGGGCCGCCGTTGATCAGGCTGCTGTGGTTCTGCTCGATGAGACCCAGACCGCCGATGCCGGAACCGATGGCCACGCCGACCCGCTCCGCATTCTCTTCGTTGATGACGAGGCCGGAATCATCCAGTGCCTGCACCCCCGCCGCCACGCCGTACTGGATGAAAAGATCCATCTTGCGGGCTTCTTTGCGGTTGATGCCGTATTGTTCTGGATCGAACTCTTTGACCAGGCCTGCGAAACGGGTCGCAAACTCGCTGGCATCAAAGTGATCGATGAGAGAAATGCCGCTCTGCCCGTTGAGCAGGGCTTGCCAGCTGGATTCGGCAGTGTTGCCCACAGGGGAAAGCATCCCCAGGCCGGTTACCACGACTCTGCGTTTTGACACTGAGCTAGTCTCCGAGAGGTATTTTGAAAGGGAGTAAACATAAAAGAAGCGGCCCTTGGGCCGCTTCTTTCAGAACAGGAACTTATTCCTGATTAGCGGTGATGTAGTCGATAGCCGCTTGAACAGTGGTGATCTTCTCGGCTTCTTCATCAGGAATTTCGGTATCGAATTCTTCTTCCAGCGCCATTACCAGTTCAACGGTATCCAAAGAGTCAGCGCCCAGGTCGTCGACGAAGGAGGCAGCGTTCTTGACGTCTTCCTCTTTAACACCCAGTTGTTCGATGATGATTTTCTTTACGCGTTCTTCGATGTTGCTCATGACCTGAATTTTCCTTTAAAAATACGCTATTGCGTCTGGTTGGGGTAGTGTATTCAATTGACGTGAGTTTGCAAGTGACTTGCCGCTGGTCAAACCACGAAATTCGCCAAACTTCGGCGTACTATCGCAAATTTGAACAGATCTCACGACAAATTGATTACACCATGTACATCCCGCCATTAACATGCAGGGTTTCGCCGGTGATATAGGCAGCGTCGTCAGACGCCAAGAATACCACAGCGGCAGCAATTTCTTTCGGATCACCCAAACGGGCGGCAGGCACCTGATTCATGATGCCGGCACGCTGTTCTTCATTGAGCGCCTTGGTCATGTCGGTTTCGATGAAACCGGGGGCCACCGCATTCACCGTGATGCCACGGGAAGCCACTTCACGGGCCAATGACTTGGTAAAGCCCACCAGACCCGCCTTGGCGGCGGCATAGTTGACCTGACCGGCATTGCCCATGGTGCCGACCACGGAACCTATGCTGATGATGCGACCATGGCGCTTCTTCATCATGGCACGCAACACCGGCTTGCTCAGACGGTACAGGGAGGTGAGATTGGTGTCGATGATCTCGTTCCACTCGTCATCCTTCATCCGCATCAACAGGTTATCGCGGGTGATACCGGCGTTGTTGATCAGGATGTCGATGTCGCCAAAGCGTTCCTTGATGGCGGCAAAGACGGTTTCGATGGATTCCTGGCTGGTCACGTTCAGTGCCATGCCGCAGCCCTGCTCGCCCAGATAGGCGCTGATGGCCTCGGCACCGCTCTCGCTGGTCGCGGTTCCCACCACTTTCGCGCCACGGGCCGCAAAAGTTTCGGCAATCGCACGGCCTATGCCACGGCTGGCGCCGGTGACGAGCACAACTTTATCGGTAAAACTCATGACTTGCTCCTGTTTATTTGACTTGGGCCAGCGCCTGCTCGAAAGAGGCGGCATCGTTGGCGTGAATGCCTTCCACGCGCGGGTCGATGCGCTTGGCCAGCCCGGTCAACACCTTGCCCGGTCCCATCTCGATCTCGAGGGTGACGCCGTCGTTTGCCATCCGCTCTACCGTCTCGGTCCAACGGACCGGGCTGAACAGCTGGCGCACCAGGGCTTGCTTGATGGCGGCCGGATCCTGTTCACAGGACACGTCGACATTATTGATGACTGCGATGGTTGGAACCTTGATCTCGATCCCATCCAGCGCGGCGGCCAGCTTTTCGGCGGAGGGTTTCATCAGGGCGCAGTGGGACGGCACTGAGACCGGCAGCGGCAGTGCACGCTTGGCGCCGGACTCTTTCATCAGCACGTTGGCGCGCTCGACCGCTTCCTTGTGACCGGCGATGACCACCTGGCCCGGGGAGTTGAAGTTGACCGGAGAGACCACCTGGCCTTGCGCCGCTTTCTCGCAGTTGGCGGCGATGGAGTCGTTGTCCAGACCGATGATGGCGGCCATGGCACCTGTGCCTTCCGGCACGGCTTCCTGCATGGCCAGACCACGCAGTTCAACCAGCTTGACCGCATCGGCAAACGCCAGGGCGCCGCTGCATACCAGGGCGGAATACTCGCCCAGGCTGTGACCGGCCATGACGGCGGGGGTTGCCCCGCCCTGCTGTTGCCACAGGCGCCACAGGGCAACAGATGCGGTCAGCAGTGCCGGCTGGGTGCGCCAGGTCTTGTTCAGATCCTCGGCGGGACCGTTCAGCACCAGGGCACAGAGGTCATAACCCAGCACCTGGCTCGCCTCGGCGAAGGTCTCTTTAATCACGGCGTGTTGCTCGGCGAGTTCCGCCAGCATGCCGACGCTCTGGGAGCCTTGTCCCGGGAAGGCAATGGCAAATCGGGTCATCATTGATTCCTTTAAGGTAAGACGAAATCGGTAAGCGGGCGCCCGAGACTCGCGGCGCCGCTTGGTATCAGAGGCGAACCAGCGCCGAGCCCCAGGCAAAACCGCCGCCAAAGGCTTCCAGCAATACTAGCTGGCCCGGTTTGATACGGCCGTCACGTACCCCTTCATCGAAGGCGATGGGCACGGAGGCGGCGGAGGTGTTGCCGTGACGATCCAGGGTCAGGATCACCTTGTCGAGCCCCATGCCAAGTTTCTTGGCGGTGGCGTTGATGATACGGAAGTTGGCTTGATGCGGGACCAGCCAGTCCAGCTCGCTCGGATCTATGTTGGCGGCAGCCAGGGTCTCGGTCACTATCTCGCTCAGGCGCGTCACCGCAACCTTGAAGACATCGTTGCCCTTCATATACATGTAGGCTTCGAGCTCGGCACCCGGCATGCCACGACGAGGCTGCGGCAACTTGAGCAGTTCGCCATAACGGCCGTCGGCATGGAGGTGGGTGGAGAGGATACCCGGCGTCTCGCTTGCTCCGATCACCACGGCACCGGCCCCATCCCCGAACAGTATGATGGTGCCCCTGTCTTCCGGATCACACATGCGGGAGAGCACGTCGGCACCGACTACCAGGACATGGCGAGCGGCGCCGGACTTGACGAACTGATCGGCAATTGAGAGCGCATAGGTGAAACCGGCGCAGGCAGCCGCCACGTCAAAGGCCGGGATCCCCGGTACCTCGAGCAGCCCCTGCAGTTCGCAGGCAGCGGCAGGGAAGGCGTTCTCGGCGCTGGTGGTCGCCAGCACTATCATGTCCAGATCGGCAGCGGTCAGGCCCGCGGCATCCAGCGCCCGCAAGGCCGCCTGATGAGACAGGGTCGCGACGCTCTCGTCGCTCCCGGCAATGCGGCGTTCACGGATCCCGGTACGTTCCACGATCCACTCGTCACTGGTTTCAACCATCTGCTCAAGATCGGCGTTGGTACGAACCGAACTCGGCAGATAACTGCCAGTACCCAGAATTTTGCTATGCATAGAGTTTTATAAATCCCTGTCGGAAAAGACAGATTCAAGGCGATCTGCAATTTGCAATGGAAGTTGGTGTTTGGCTTCTTGTGCGGCCAGCAGAATCGCATGACACAGAGCGCGGCGCTCGGCCCGCCCATGGCTTTTTACCACAATGCCGCGCAATCCTAACAGACTCGCGCCATTATACTGGTCGGGGTTCAAGTAAGAAAAACGCCGTTTGAACATAAATCCGGCGAGTCGACCAAGAAAACTGCGTTTTTTGCGAGGATATCCGGCCAGTTCGGCCATCATCCGCACCACGCCCTCGGCGGTCTTGAGCGCCACATTGCCGACGAAACCGTCACAGACGATGACGTCGCTGTCACCGCTGAAGATCCTGTCCCCCTCGATGAAACCGACAAAATTGAGCGCGGCGCACTGGCGCAACAACTCGGCGCTGTGGCGTACCAGGTCGTTGCCCTTGATCTCCTCCTCCCCCACGTTGAGCAGCGCCACCCGGGGGGACGCTATCCCCTCGACCTGCTCGGCCACCACTGAGCCCATCACCGCAAATTGCAGCAAGGTGTCCGCATCGCAGCTCACGTTCGCCCCCAGATCCAGCATCACGGTACGCTTGCCGCTCAGTGTCGGCAGCGCCTTGATGAGGGCGGGTCTGTCGACCCCCGGCAGGGATTTGAGCACGCATTTGGCCATGGCCATCAGGGCACCGGTATTGCCGGCACTGACGCAGGCATCGGCCTCACCGGCTTTCACCAGATTGAGCACAACCCGCATGGAGGAATCTTTCAGGGTACGCAGCGCCACGATCGGCTTTTCGCCCATGCCCACGACCTGGGATGCATGTACGAGACGAACGCGGGGATGAGTCAGCAAGCCATGTTGCTGCAACAGAGGGGCGATCAGGTGTTGGTCACCGACCAGAACAAGATTTAGTTGAGGCAGAAGAGACAGTGCCTGCACGGCGGCAGGCACTGTTTCAGAGGGGCCAAAATCTCCCCCCATTATGTCTAGCGCGACAGTTTGCGTAGACAAAGGCAATCCTTAAGCGATTACCTTTTTACCGCGGTAGAAACCATCGGCAGTCACGTGGTGACGACGATGAATTTCGCCACTGGTCTGATCAACAGTCAGGGCTGCAGTGGTCAGCGCATCGTGGGAACGACGCATGCCACGCTTGGCGCGGGTTTTACGGTTCTGTTGTACGGCCATGGTAGGCTAACTCCTAAAATTCACTTACGTTTGAGCTCTTCAAGAACTGCAAAGGGATTCGGCCGCTCATCAGCAGGCTCGATGTCACCCCAAGTCATTTCCATGTTTCCTCTGGGGCAGACATCCATGGGATGCATGGCCACCTGAGGCAACGAGAGGATGAGTTCATCCTCCAGGATTTGATGAAGATCTATCTCGCCGTTTTCGTCCAACTCAATGGGCTCATAAGCTTCCGGCAGCTCTTCCTCGTTTGTTCTCTCGAACAGCGGAGTGTAAATAAAACTAGCTTCACAAAGGTGCTCGAAAGCCTCTCCACAACGCTGGCAAACCAGGTCAACCTTGGCATGGGCAGTGCCTTTCATAACGGTCAACTTCTGGACATCTTTGCCAAACTGCAGAGTGACGTCCACATCACTTCGCAAGCCTTCGGTTGATGCTTCCAGTCTGGGCATCTGCGACTTTTCCACTATCCCGACATAATCGAGTAGCTTCAAGGCATTACGGACTGGATCAACCTTAACGGGCAACTTCACCTTTTGCATAGGGCGCGAATATTATAGGTCCAACAAGGGATAGTCAAAGGAAAAAGTCCTTACCGCCGATGATTTTACCTGCACAAGCCCCTGCATGCAGTAACTTGTGTTCATCGGTGGCCGATTATGCCATAAACCGCGGGATCCCGCACAGGATCCTGTGCGGACATCCCCCTTGGCCAGGATCTCGGGGTC
This sequence comes from Aeromonas rivipollensis, assembly GCF_010974825.1. GTDB lineage: Bacteria > Pseudomonadota > Gammaproteobacteria > Enterobacterales > Aeromonadaceae > Aeromonas > Aeromonas rivipollensis. The sequence goes on from NZ_JAAILA010000012.1 coordinate 49,246, forward strand.
AGTGAGCCCTTTATGCCGTTGCACGCCCCTTCCCCATCAAGCGTCCCGCTCACCAGGCACCCGGCTTGGCTGTCCGTTCCCGAGAGCCACCATTATCGGATTCAGGGCGCGGCAGGACAGCCCCCACCACCGAGCAACAGCTGTCGAGGCGCGGCTCCGGGTTGGGCCTCCATCAGCCGGCGTATGGCCTGAAAGCTGCCCAGCGCCGCCTTGATGGTCATCGGATTGACCAGCCAGCCCGGCAAATGGCTGCCCGGGTTGGTATAGCTTTCGAGCCTGATCAGGGTGCTGCCATCGGGTTGTGGCAACGCCTCCCAGCGACCGGCACTCTCCCGGATCCGGTACAGACCCGGGCGGGGTGCCAGGGCGTCCGGCTCGGCCCATACCTCCAGCACCAGCGCGCAGTCGGCCCGCCTGATCAGATGCGAACGTGTGATGAGCTCCCTGTCCTGCACCGGCCAAGGGGACGCCAATCGGGTGTAAACCAGATCGTCATCCGGGCCGGATTTTGCCAGCAGCCGCACCTCGTGACTGGATGGCAACCACTCCCGATGGCGCGCCGTGTCTCGCAGCACGGTAAGCAACGCCATGGGATCCGCCTTGACCCGCATCTCCAGGCGCAAGGCCAGGAAGGGGGATGGTGGGCGTGCCTGGGTCCAGAGCTGCACGCCACCCTCCCCCTTCTCTGGCTGCCACTCCTGCCCCCAGCTCGAAAGGGAGAGCAGCATCAGGACCAGCACTCCGTATCTTGTCATGTCGCACTCCTGCCTCATCACGCGGTATCTATCGCCGTCCTCGGGCCGCCAGCCTGCATGTTGCTGTAAACCAAAGCCGGCGTGCTGGTGTTCAGGTAGTTTGCGTGGGCCTTCTGCCACAGTTAGAATCAACCAATTGATTTATAAATGGATATCATCAACATATGCACACGCCCCTGATCCTCGCCTCCACTTCCCGTTATCGCAAGGCGCTGCTGGAAAAACTCGGCCTGCCGTTCCAATGTGCCTCTCCCGAGGTTGATGAAGCCCCGCTGTCCGGGGAGTCGGCCGAGGCACTGGTCAGCCGCCTGGCCCATGCCAAGGCGAGCGCCATCGCCCGCCAACATGATCAGGGGTTGATCATAGGCTCGGATCAGGTGTGTGTCTGTGACGGCCGCATCCTCGGCAAGCCGGGCACTGTGGATAACGCGGTGGCGCAGCTGATGATGGCCCAGGGCAAGAGCGTCACCTTTTATACCGGTCTGTGCGTACTCAATGCCGCAAACGGCCGGGCCGAGCAGCTCGTGGAGCCCTTCACCGTGCATTTTCGCTCCCTGGATGAGGCAGCCCTGCGCCGTTATGTGACGGCTGAACTGCCCCTCGATTGCGCTGGCAGCTTCAAATGTGAGGGCATGGGGATCATGTTGTTCAAGGGGCTGGAAGGGCGGGATCCCAACGCCCTGATCGGCCTGCCCCTCATCGGCCTGATCGAGCTGCTGGCGCACCACGGCCTCAATCTGCCTTGAGCCTGAACAGGAAACAGAGACAACAATGGGAGCCTTGGCTCCCATTGTTGTCTTGGTGTTCATCAACTCAGGCGACGATCCGCCCCACCGAATCCATCAGGGTACAGTCCCAATCGAAAATGGCGAGTCGGATGCGCTGCATCAGCGTGCCAGCTTGTTCAGGAAGGCATCGAGCTCGGGGGCGAGCGGCGCTTCCACCTGCATCTCGCGATCATCCGCCGGATGGGTGAAGCTCAGCTTCCAGGCGTGCAAGAAGAGGCGCTTGAGCCCCAGGGTCCGCATCTTCTCATCAAAGGCCGCCTCACCGTATTTGTCATCACAGGCGATGGGGTGACCGGCGTGCTGGGTATGAACCCGGATCTGGTGGGTGCGACCTGTGATCGGGCTGCACTCTACCAGGGTGGCTTCGGCAAATTGACGGGCAATCCGGAAACGGGTCTCGGAAGGCTTGCCATCACTGCTGACCCGCACCACACGCTCGCCGGATTGCAGATCGTTCTTGCGCAGCGGCGCATTGACCACCTTGACGTGGGACTGCCACTGACCGCGCACCAACGCCAGGTATTGCTTGCGCATTGTCTTGACCCGCAGCTGCTCGTGCAGGCTGCGCAGGGCACTGCGCTTCTTGGCGACCAGCAGCACGCCGGAAGTGTCGCGGTCGAGTCGGTGCACCAGCTCCAGGAAACGGGCTTCCGGGCGCAGGGCGCGCAGCCCCTCGATGACGCCAAAGCTCAAGCCGCTGCCGCCGTGCACCGCCATGCCGGACGGCTTGTTCAGCACTATCATGGCCTCGTCTTCAAACAGGATCTGGCTCTCCAGACGCTGGATGCTGCCGAGGTTGGCAGAGGGCAATTCGTTCTTCTCGGCCACGCGTACGGGGGGCACCCGCACCTCGTCGCCTGCGCAGAGTTTGTATTCCGGTTTGATGCGTTTCTTGTTGACGCGCACCTCTCCTTTGCGAAGGATGCGATAGATCAGGCTCTTGGGGACGCCCTTTAACTGAGTCTTGAGAAAATTGTCGATGCGCTGCCCTTCATGCTCAGCTTCGATGGTGAGCAGCTGCACTTGTTGATGTATCTGTGTCATGGCGCGGATTTTAACACCGCCGGCAGCCCTTGGCTGCATGCTTTGTTAAAAAATGGCGTCTTGCTATAAAAGTGGTTTAAATGGGATAATAAACAAGGTTTTGTCATTGTGTTCAAGCCTTGTACTAAGTGGCCAAAAAGTATGCCACCCAATCCCGAAACACCGTGTATACAAGAACATGACGGTTCCCGGGTGCGAGGTACAACGCATGGAGAACGCAAACAGAACCGATTTAATTGTCTCCACACCGGTATCCTTAATTCATGCCTTCTCGAGAAGGCTGAACCAGAGTGCCCTTAGTTTGCGCCTCATGCATGTCCCAACCGGGAGGTTGCCCAAGCATGCTGAAGACCCGAGGCCGGCACCGGCAGGATCCTGTGGAGGAATCAAAATGACAAAATAATGAGAACTCAATGAAAAGAATGCTAATCAACGCGACTCAGGAAGAGGAGTTGCGCGTAGCGCTGGTTGACGGACAACAGCTCTACGATTTGGATATTGAAAGTCCGGGACACGAGCAGAAGAAAGCGAACATTTACAAGGGTAAAATCACCCGCGTAGAACCCAGTCTTGAAGCTGCTTTTGTTGACTATGGCGCCGAGCGCCACGGTTTCCTGCCGTTAAAGGAAATCGCCCGCAATTACTTCCCCTCCGGTTACTCCTATCAGGGTCGTCCCAACATCAAAGAAGTGGTCCGCGAAGGCCAGGAAGTGATCGTCCAGATTGACAAGGAAGAGCGTGGCACCAAGGGTGCGGCCCTCACCACCTTCATCAGTCTGGCCGGCAGCTACCTGGTGCTGATGCCGAACAACCCCCGTGCTGGCGGTATTTCCCGTCGTATCGAGGGTGACGAGCGGACCGAGTTGAAAGAAGCCCTGAGCGGACTGACAGTGCCAGACGGCATGGGCCTCATCGTGCGTACCGCCGGTGTGGGCAAATCCCCGGAAGAGCTGGAATGGGATCTGAACGTCCTGCTCAACCACTGGGACTCCATCCACAAGGCATCACAGAATCGCTCCGCGCCAGTGCTCATCCACCAGGAGAGTAACGTCATAGTGCGCGCGATTCGTGACTATCTGCGTCGCGATGTAGGCGAGATCCTGATCGACAATCCGGTCATCTTCGAGCGTGCCAAGTCGCACATCGAGCTGGTTCGTCCCGATTTCCTCAATCGTGTGAAGCTGTACAAGGGTGATGTCGCCCTGTTCAACCACTTCCAGATCGAGAGCCAAATCGAGTCGGCCTTCCAGCGTGAAGTGCGTCTGCCCTCCGGCGGCAGCATCGTCATCGATCCGACCGAAGCGCTGACCTCCATCGATATCAACTCCTCCCGCGCCACCAAGGGCGGCGATATCGAAGAGACGGCGCTGCAGACCAACCTGGAAGCGGCCGACGAAATTGCCCGTCAATTGCGTCTGCGCGATCTGGGTGGCCTGATTGTCATCGACTTCATCGACATGACGCCGGTTCGCCATCAGCGCGAAGTGGAAAACCGTCTGCGTGAAGCCGTCCACCAGGACAGAGCCCGCATCCAGCTGGGCCGGATCTCCCGTTTCGGTCTGCTGGAGATGTCTCGCCAGCGTCTGCGTCCCTCCCTCAACGAGTCCAGCAGCCACATCTGCCCCCGTTGCCAGGGCCAGGGTGTCATCCGTGACAATGAATCTCTCGCCCTGTCCATCCTGCGTCTCATCGAAGAAGAGGCCATGAAGGACAACACAGAGCAGGTTCACGGCCAGGTGCCGGTCGATGTTGCCGCCTATCTGCTTAACGAGAAGCGTGCCTCCATCGCCAGTCTGGAACAGCGCAATGATGTCCGTGTTTACATCATTCCGAACCAGCATCTGGAAACCCCGCACTACGAAGTGACCCGCATCCGTCAGAACGAGATCCCGGAAGCGGCAAGCTACGAGCTGAAAACCGAGATTGCCAAGCCGGTCTACCAGCCCAAGCAAGCTCAGGTCATCGAGCGCGAGCAGCCGCTGCTGCAAGGCTTCGTCCAGGCGCCTCAACCGGCTGCCCCTGTTGCCGCCCCGGCCCCCGTCGCAGCACCGACACCGGTCGCCGCCGAAACGGGTCTGTTTGGCAAGCTGTTCAAGGCCATCTCCGGTCTGTTCGGCGCAGACGCAGCTCCGGCTGAAGCGAAAGCTGCTGCCGAGAAACCGGCCGCACAACGGGAAGCGCGCAAGGATGAGGGTCACCGTCATCAACGTGACGAAACCCGCAGCCGTGGCCAGCGTGGTCGTCGCGACGACAACCGCAGCAACCGCAACCCTGCCGACGCCGGCGAGAAGCGTGAAGGCGCCGCCAACCGCGAGGGTGGCGAGAGCCGCAACCGTCGTCCGCGTAAAGAGCGCGAGCCCCGTCAGGAGCGTGAACCCCGTGGTGAAGTGCGCAGCGAACAGCGCATGGAACGTGAGCCCCGCGAAGCACGCAACGAGCCTCGTGTGGATCGCGAACCCCGCGAACCCCGTGAGCCCCGTCAGGAACGTGAACCCCGCGCCCCGCGCCCGGCTCGCGAACCCCGTGCTCCGCGCGAGCCCCGTGCCGAGGTCGTGGTTGAAGCGGTAGAAACCGTCGAGACTGCCGCCGTCAGCGCCGAGCCGCGTCAGGAAAAAGAGCAGAAAGTGGCCGAGCGCCGCGAACGTCGCCAGCTGCGCAAGAAGGTTCGGGTCGATGTCGCCGCCACCGACACCCCTGCCCTGCCGGTAGACGAGCAGGCCCATGATCTGGTCGAGACTGCGGCCGTGGTCGGTGAGCAAGAGGAGCAGACCGACGGTCAGCGCCGCTCTCGTCGTACTCCGCGCAGTCAGCGGATCGAAGGCCAGCGTCGCAAGCGCATCAACGAAGATGCCCGTGGCCAGCGTGATGATGAACCTCAGGCCGAAGTGCAACTGACCACAGCCGCCCAGGCGGATGCTGATCAGGTGAAGGTGGAAGAGCCCGCCGTGCCTGTCATCACCATCCCGAGTGCCGAGGCCGTTGCCGCCGCGCTGCAAGCCTCTGCCGCCCTGACCGAGCACGTGGTCGCCGAAGCCGTGGCCGAAGAGGCCCATGAGCAGGCTCAAGCGGCTGTGACCGAGGTCGCCGCCCCAGTGGTCGCCGAGTTGGTTGAAGCACCCGTTACCGTCGAAGCGGCTCCTGCCGCCGTCGAGCCGGCCCCGGTAGCAATCGAAGCAGCTCCTGTCGCTGCCGAGCCGGTGGCCGAGGTGGTTATCGAGGAAGCTCCTGTCGTGGTCGAGGCCAGCATCGCTGACCAGGCTGTGGTAGAAGCCGCCCCCGTTGTGGTGGAGCCGGCCCCTGCCCCGCAAGCCGAGGAAGTGATTCCTGCCGCCGAGCCTGTCACCCCTGTGGTTGCACAGCCCGAGCCTGTCGTCACCCCGGCCACCAAGCCGGTTGCCAAAGGTGCTGGCGTACTGGCCCGTGCTCGCAAGGCTTCTGCGCCCATGGCAACGCCGGCAGCAGTGCCCGCCCCGGCCCCCCGTGAGCCGGTTGAGCAGGCCCCGCTGGAGCGTAGCGAAGTCGCGAGCTCAGGCCGCCACGGTGGCAGCACAGCTGCCGTCAATGTAGCAACCAGCCCGGCGGGTCGTCCCTGATCCCCTAGCTTGTCTGGTCTGATAAAAGAGCCACACCTTGTGTGGCTCTTTTTTTGCCTGACAGTTGGGTCTGCCCCTCAATCCCCTGTCCGATCCCCTTCCTCTTCTTCCTCATCTGCAGGGACATAAACTGCATGCCCAAGGCAGACTAGAGAACTGGCACTCTCTGTCAGCCTCTCCTCTATCTTGCCTTGCCACAATTAGCCCCCAGGAACCATGCCTGGGAGCGTCGCCCTTGCTCACCCCCATGCAGGCCCTCTTGCTTATCGTGAAAAGCACAGCCCGTCACGGGACAAACAAGGCGTCCGTAACACGGCCAGGAATCATGGCCAGTCACACCGGTGCCGAGCGGTCACTAGCGGGGCTGGATTCAAGGAATGAAGGGCGGATAAGAGGATGAGACGATGGCTTAGTAGCCTCTGCCCCTGACAGGCGGGATGGGCTGCGGTCAGGCTTCTCTGCTGACAAGGGGGTTGAATGAGGAAGATGCAGGCTGGCGGGATCTATCAGTGAATAAACACCCTTGTTTGATGGCATATAAGGCATGTTTCTACCGGTTGCCGAGCATGACGGCTAGCAGCGGCCTGATCCCAGCCATGAAAAAAGGGCCCGCAGGCCCTTTGTCATTGATGTTGTGTGTTAGCTGTCAGCCACCAAACAGATTGTTGCTGATCAGGAACAGTCCACCGGAGAGCAGCATGGTAAGCGGCAGGGTCAGAACCCAGGCCAGCAAGATGGTCTTGATGGTCTGACTCTGCAGGCCCGATTTGTTCGCCACCATGGTCCCCGCCACCGCGGAAGAGAGGATATGGGTGGTGGATACCGGCATGCCGGTCATGCTGGCTACCCCGATGGAGGCAGCAGCCGTGATCTGGGCGGCAATGCCCTGGCTGTAGGTCATGCCGGAAGAGCCTATCTTCTCGCCCACTGTGTAGACGATACGACGCCAGCCCACCATGGTGCCGCAACCCAGCGCCAGCGCGATGGAGACGATGACCCAGGTCGGCGCGTATTCGGCCGTGGCGGTCAGGTCCTTGCGCCATTTGGCGAGATCGGTCAGCTCCTTGGCCGGCAACGGCAGCTTGGAGACCTTGCGGGCAGTGTCGTCGATACAGAGCAGCAGACGGCGCACCTCGCGGCGATCGGTCAGGCTCATCTGCTCGTAGGTACGCACCTGGCCCAGACGGTTGTCCAGGGTGGCCATGGCCTCGAGGGCCTCACCAGCCTCGCAATGAGTCATCAACTCTTCCTGGGCATGAGCAGGAACGCTGAAGTTCACGACAGTGGACACCTGCTCCTGATTGCGCTGGTAGATCTCCATGATGCGCTGGTTGGCATCCTGGGTTCTGTCCAGATCGTAGGAGCGGCTGTTCATGTCCAGTGCGAAGTAGGCGGGCGCCATGCAGATCAGCACCAGCATCACCAGACCTATGCCCTTCTGACCATCGTTGGAGCCGTGCACGAAGCTCACCCCCATGGCAGAACAAATCAAGGTCACACGGGCCCAGAACGGCGGATGCTTCTTGCCGTCCACCAGCAGTCGCTCTTCCGGGGTTTTGTGGATCTTGCTACCAAGCCAGACTCGCTTCATCGCGAACAGCAGCAAGGCGGCAATGATGAAGCCCACTGTGGGAGAGATGATGAGGGAGAGCATGATGTCGATGGCTTTGCCGACGTTGATGCCCTCATTCAGAGGTTGATCGCTGATCAGGGCATAGGCACCGCCTACCCCCAGAATGGAGCCGATCAGCGTGTGAGAGCTGGACGCCGGGATGCCGAAGTACCAGGTTCCCAGGTTCCAGACAATGGCTGAAAACAGCAGGGAGAACACCATGATCAGACCCTGGGTCGAATCCATGCCGAGCAGCAGATCGATGGGCAACAGATGGACAATGGCATAGGCCACCCCCAATCCCCCCATCATGACCCCGGCAAAGTTGAACAGGCCGGAAGCCACTACCGCAGTGTGCGCGGGCATGGCCTTGGTATAGATAACCGTTGCTACCGCGTTGGCGGTATCGTGAAAGCCATTGATGAACTCATAGGCCAGCACAAAAAAAACGGCCAATACCAAACCTATTGACCACCACAAACCCAAACCACTAAACATTTCAAACATAAAAACGAACCTGTTTATGAGTTGCGGCGGATTATGCCAGAAGGCTCGGTGCGCCATACCCGTTGTTGAAATATTTCAGTAAGAAAAAAAAAGGGCTTTCCGTCAGAAAATGTCTTAGGCCCTGCTGGAATGGGACTTGTCATGGATTAATTAAAGCCCGTTTACACCTCATGGGTAGCTGTCAATCAACACCAAACATACCTCAACTCACCGCCAAGTTGGCGATTTTACACGCGTTTTACCATCAGGTTCCCACCTCACTGGCCGCCTTACCGCACATCCCCTCCCCTTCGCAGAAAAGCAAAAGGGTGCCGAAGCACCCTCTATATAAGCAGCATGAAGGCGGACATCAGTCCTGGTTGATGCGGCTGGCCACCGCACCTTGCTGGCTCTTGTACTTGGCGTTTTCCCGCTTGTTGTAGGGGCGGGCCGCGGCGCCGGAGAGCATCTCGAAGTTCAGCGCCCCTATCTTCATCTTGGGACGCAACGCCAACGGCAGTTTGCCGCCGTTGTAGAACTCCAGCACGATGCGACCGGACCAGCCCGGATCGATGCGGTGCGCGGTCACGTGCACCATGAGGCCGAGCCGTGCCAGGGAGGAGCGCCCGTCCAGCCAGCCGACGATGTCCGCAGGCAGGGTCACGGACTCGTAGGTCACCGCCAGCGCCAGTTGACCCGGGTGCAGATAGAAGGCTTCGCCGTCCGGGATGTGGATCTCGTCGCTCATCACCCGATCGATGGCATCGGCCATCTCGCTGCTCGGACCGCTCAGATCGATATAGGGGGCGGTATGATCGCGAAACACGCGAAACTCGTTGCCGAGCAGCACATCGACGCTGACGCCACTGATCCGCTCAACACCGGGCCTCGGCTCAATGACGATCTTGCCTTCATCCAGATGGCGTTCGATATCGGTATCACAAAGACGCATTCGGCGACTCTCCTGACAAAAGTTTCATTTAAAAAAGCCGGGCATCACCCGGCTTGTTTCATATCAACCAATCAACATGTGGCGGATGCGCGCCTTGAGCATGTCGATGGCGATGCGGTTCTTGCCGCCACGGGGCACTATCACGTCCGCATACTGCTTGGACGGGTCGATGAACTGCATGAACATGGGGCGGACCGTCTTCTGATACTGCTTGAGGACGGAGTCCATGGTGCGGCCACGCTCTTGCACATCACGCACCAGACGGCGCAGCAGACAGATGTCCAGCGGGGTATCCATGAAGATGGAGGCATCCATCAGCTCCCGCAGACGACTGTCGGTCAGCAGCAGTATGCCTTCCAGAATGATGACCCGGCGCGGCGCGAAGGCGGTGACCTCGCTCAAGCGCGTGTGTTCGGTATAGGAGTACTGGGGGATATTGACGGCATCCCCTTGCACCAGCTGGGTCAGATGCTGCACCAGCAGATCGTGATCCAGGGCATTGGGATGGTCATAGTTGGTCTTGACCCGCTCTTCCATGGTCAGGTGGGTCTGATCACGGTAGTAGCAATCCTCGGTGATCACACCAATCTGACCTGCGCCCAGCTCGGCCACCAGCTCTTCGTAGATGGTTTGAGCGATAAGACTCTTGCCGGATGCGGACGCACCAGCAATACCGATGATCACACACGAATGTTGAGTATCAGACATTGAAAATACCTAAAGAGAAGAGCACTGGGGATTGTTTAAACCGATCCATTATATAAAAAAGGGTGGTTCATGCCCACCCCAAATCCATTGCAACCGGCCGACAGCCGATTATTCGTCCAGCGCCACCGTGTAGAGCGGGGTCGCAATCGGTTTACCACTGAAATAGAGCTCGGCCCCCACCCGACGGGCCAGTTTCAGATAGGCCTCAGCCAGTCCTCCCTCCGGTGATCCGAACACGGTAGGACAGCCATCGTCCATGTGCTGGCGGATGTCGATGTGCAGCGGCAGCTGACCAAGCAGTGCCACTTGATACTGCTCTGCCATCTTCTTGCCGCCACCGGTACCGAACAGCGCCTCGTGATGACCGCAGGCACTGCAGACGTGATAACTCATGTTCTCGACGATGCCGAGCACGGGTACATTGACCTTGTTGAACATGGCGATCCCCTTGCGGGCATCCGCCAGCGCCACATCCTGCGGTGTGGTGACGATCAGGGCGGCCGTGGTCGGCACCTGCTGGGCCAGGGTGAGCTGGATGTCCCCTGTGCCTGGCGGCATATCCACCACCAGGTAATCCACCTCTCCCCAGCGAGTCTCGTGGAGGATCTGCGCCAGCGCCTTGCTAGCCATGGGGCCGCGCCAGATGGTGGCATCCTGCTCCGCCACCAGGTAGCCGATGCTGTTGGTCTTGAGACCACAGGCCATGACAGGCTCCATCAACTTGCCGTCCAGGCTGTGGGGGCGCTCCTTGAGAGTCCCCATCATGGTCGGAATGGAGGGGCCATAGATGTCCGCATCCAGAATGGCGACCCGTGCCCCCTCCTTTTGCAGGGCCAGCGCCAGGTTGACGGCGGTGGTGGACTTGCCCACCCCGCCCTTGCCGGAGGCCACCACCAGGATGTTGCGAATGCCCTGTACCGCTGCCAGTTGCTGGGCGCGAGGCATGCTCGCCACCTCGATATCGCACTGCCAGTCGACGATGGCGGCGCCCGTGGCGGCCCTGATATGGGCATCGAAGGCTTCTTTCATCTGTTCAAACAGGGTCTGGCCGGCAAAGGGCAACACCAGCTTGATGGTCAGGGTCTGCCCATGCTGCTCGATGGCACGCACAAAACCGGCCGCCACCAGATCCTGGCCCCATCCAGCCGGCTTAAATTCGGCAAGGATCTGTTTTACTGAATCAATCACCATTAACTCCCCATTATGTTGTCGTTATCCTGAGGTGAAGGGTTACCGCACACAAATCAGTGGCTTGCCGACGTTCTCATGATGCCGTCCGCTGCGGGCCTGCGGGCCACAACCCTAGGCAGGCCGCCCCCAATTCGGGTAACATGCTCGGCACTGTATCATCCCAACAGGCACATCAAGAACGTATTATGGCAACTGATCCTCGTAGAATGCTGGTAACCTGCGCCCTCCCCTATGCCAACGGCTCCATCCATCTTGGCCACATGCTGGAACACATCCAGGCCGATATCTGGGTTCGTTATCAGCGAATGCGTGGCCATCAGGTGCATTTCGTCTGTGCCGATGACGCGCACGGTACCCCCATCATGCTCAAGGCGCAGCAGATGGGGATCACTCCCGAGGAAATGATCGCTGCCGTATCCCAGGAGCATCAGGGGGATTTTGCCGGCTTCAACATCAGCTTCGACAACTATCACTCGACCCACAGCGACGAGAACCGCGAGCTGGCCGGGCTTATCTATGGCCGCCTCAAAGAGTCCGGCAAGATAAAAATCCGCACCATCTCCCAGCTGTTCGATCCGGAAAAGTCCATGTTCCTGCCGGACCGCTTCGTCAAGGGCACCTGCCCCAAGTGCAAGTCCCCGGAGCAATACGGTGACAACTGCGACGCTTGCGGCGCCACCTACAGCCCGACCGAGCTGATCGACCCGAAATCCGCCGTCTCCGGTGCTACCCCGGTGATGAAGGACTCCGAGCACTTCTTCTTCGATCTGCCCCAGTTCGAAACCTGGCTCGCCGACTGGGTGCGCGGCTCAGGTGCCATCCAGGAAGAGATGGCCAACAAGATGCAAGAGTGGTTCGAATCCGGCCTGCAGCAGTGGGACATCACCCGCGACGCCCCCTACTTCGGGTTCGAGATCCCGGGCGCCCCGGGCAAGTACTTCTACGTCTGGCTGGATGCCCCCATCGGCTATATGGCGTCGTTCAAGAACCTGTGCGACAAGCGCGGTGACATCGACTTCGACAGCTACTGGAAGGCGGACTCCGAGGCCGAGCTCTATCACTTCATCGGCAAGGACATCGCCTACTTCCACTGCCTGTTCTGGCCGGCCATGCTGGAAGGGGCGGGTTTCCGCAAGCCGACCAAGGTCAACGTGCACGGTTATGTGACCGTCAACGGCGCCAAGATGTCCAAGTCCAAGGGCACCTTCATCAAGGCGTCCACCTACTTGAAGCACCTGGATCCCGAGTGCCTGCGTTACTACTACGCCGCCAAGCTCAACAGCCGCATCGACGATCTGGACTTGAACCTCGAAGACTTCGTCTCCCGGGTCAATGCCGACGTGGTCAACAAGCTGGTCAATCTGGCCTCCCGCAATGCCGGCTTTATCGCCAAGCGTTTCGACGGCAAGCTGGCCGACAGCTGCAGCGAACCCGAGCTCTACGCCGAGTTCGCAAGCGCCCGCGCCTCCATCGCCGATGCCTACGAGGCCCGTGAGTTCAGCCGCGCCATCCGCGAGATAATGGCGCTCGCCGACAAGGCCAACCGCTATGTGGATGACAAGGCTCCCTGGGTCATCGCCAAGCAGGAAGGAGCGGATGCCCAGCTGCAGGACGTCTGCTCCGTGGGCATCAACCTGTTCCGGGTGCTGATGGCTTACTTGAAGCCCGTCATGCCGCACCTGGCCGAGCGCGCCGAAGCCTTCCTGGGTGAGACCCTCAGCTGGGATGGCGTGGCCCAGCCGCTGACCCACCACCAGCTGGCCCCCTTCAAGGCGCTCTTCTCCCGCATCGAGCCCGCCAAGGTGGAAGCCATGGTGGAAGCCTCCAAGGAAGATCTGGCCAAGGAGCAGGCGCCAAAAGCGACTGGCCCGCTGGCAGACGACCCTATCAGCGAAACCATCAGCTACGAGGATTTTGCCAAGATTGATCTGCGGGTGGCCCTCATCAAGAAGGCAGAAGCGGTACCGGAAGCCGAGAAGCTGCTGAAACTTCAGCTCGACATCGGCGGTGAGACCCGTCAGGTGTTTGCCGGCATCAAGTCCGCCTACAACCCGGAAGATCTGGAAGGCAAGCTGACCGTGATGGTGGCCAACCTGGCCCCACGCAAGATGCGCTTTGGCATGTCCGAAGGCATGGTGCTGGCCGCAGGCCCGGGCGGCAAGGATCTCTGGATCCTGGAGCCCCAGGAAGGCGCACAGCCAGGCATGCGCGTCAAATAAGCGCAGCCGACACCCAAATGAAAAGAGAGGCCCAGCGCCTCTCTTTTTTTATCCCCTTTTCTTAGCGCTAATCTTGGCGCAGCAACGCCATCCGCAGACCAATCAGCTCCGCCTGCCGGCAGTCCAGCTGGTGCAACTGGCAGCATATCGCCTCCCGCAGGGCGCGCACTTGCTTGTTCCGCCCCGTCTGACGACGCAGCCGCCTGTGCCATTGCCGGGCGTCCTGCAACTGACCCAACCTGTCCTGCCACTCGATCAGCATGGAGAGCCAGGCCGGATCGCCCTCCCCCTGCCCCACCAGCAGCTCCACCCCATAACGGGTCTGCTTCAGGACCAGCCGCAACCTGTGCCAGTGACGCAGCCGCAGTCTGTTGCCGGCAGAGTGCTCCAGCCCGGGCTCGGCCAGACAATCCGCCAGACCAAGCGCCAGATGCATCTGAAAAAGCGGCAGGGGATTGAAGTCGGCAGGGACCAGCAACAATCGATCCAGCCAGCGCGCCAGTCGCACCGTCAGCATGGGCACCCGGGGGGCGGCCTCAGGGAGGGGCTTTCCGCCAAAGTGCGCCGCATAGACCTGGGCATCCCGCAGGGCGGAGAGTCGGCCCACCGCGCGCATCAGTCGCCGCTCCAGCCCGGGTTCATGGATCAGGGGACGCCAGAGGGCGAGCAGGGCCAGCAGGCGACGGGTCGCAATCCGGTAGCCATGGACCTCCTCCGATCCCGCCCGCTGGCGCAGGGCCAGGGTGGCGGCCCAGTATTGATCCATGAGACGGCGAGCCTGCTCTAGCCCCTTGCCCTGATCCATCATCTACCAGCCTCCTGCCTGCTCAGTTGGTATGAAAACCGGAGCCCGTGGGGGGCAATGCCCGGGTGCACTCCATTTTGGTCACCGTGGCCGTTCGGGGCCCGTGCTCCAGCCAGCCCAGCATCATCTGCACCTTCTGCTCAGGGCCAGCTATCAGGATCTCCACAGAGCCATCTTCCAGGTTGTAGGCATGCCCCCTCAGCCCCAGCTGCAGTGCCCGCTCCCGGGTGAAGTAACGAAACCCCACCCCCTGTACCTGACCCCATACCCGCACGACAAACGATTGCTCTCCCATTTATCACACCTTCCCCTTAAGAAATTTTCCCCCAGGGCGATAATGAGCACGACACTCTCTCCCCCTTGCAGGACGCAATACCATTATGAAAGAAGTTAAATTCCGGTGGGTTGACCGTTATCTCATTCACCTCACGATCAGCGAAAAATTTCTCATCACCTTCTGGTGCCCCTTGTTGTTCATCGCCTTTCTCACCTGGTACCTGCTGGCCGACGGTCATGATCAGCAGATGCAGATCCGGCTGGATCAACTCAAGCAACGGGTAGAGACCACGGCCCAACTGATCACCCAGCAGCCCACCCTCACCCTGCCGGCCGAGCTCACCCTGGCGCCTACCGGCAGCACCGGTCTGACCCAGCAGGGAGATCGCTTTCAATATAGTGCCCAGGCCGGCCAGGCCGGTTTTGTCAGCGGCACCCTGAACGCCGGCAACTTTTCCATGTGGGATGGACAGGGGACCACCCTCACCATCATAGCCGTGCTGGCCGCCCTGCTTGCCCTCATCACCCACTATCTGATGACCTTCGTCTCCGGGGCCCTCTACTCCACCAACAAGGCGCTGCAGACGGTGGCGAACGGGGATCTCACCTTCCGCCTCAACTTCTTCCCGGTGCGGGACGAGTTCTCCATCCTGGCGGGCAGCATCGACCGCTTCACCGATCGTCAGCACAAGATAGTGCAACTGGTGGAGGAGTCCGCCGAGGCGCTCACCATGGCCGCCGACGAGTTCCGCGAGCACGCCAGTGACGGAGAGACCCTGGCCCGCGCCCAGCGCCAGCACATGGACTCCCTGGCCGCCGCCATGGAGCAGATGTCTGCAGCGATCCGCGAAGTGGCCCGCAACGCCAACGACACCCTGCTGCAGACCCGCCAATCCAGTGAAGAGGCGGCCAACGGCGCCCAGCGGGTGGCGCGCACCATTGCCGCCATCCGTACCTTGGCAGACGAGATAGGCAACGCCTCCGGCGCCGTCGAGCGGCTGACCCACAATGCCAACCGCATCAACGAGGTGGTCAACGTCATCAACGCCATCTCCCAGCAGACCAACCTGCTGGCGCTCAATGCCGCTATCGAGGCCGCTCGTGCCGGCGAGCAGGGCCGTGGCTTCGCCGTGGTGGCAGACGAGGTACGCACCCTCGCCAGCCGCACCCAACAGGCTACTGTGGAGATCCAGCAGATGATTGAAGAGCTGCAGGCCGGCACAGGGGCGCTTAACGACATCATGGAGAAGACGGTCGGGCGCGCCGCCAGCAGCCAGCAACTCATCACCGAGGTGGGCCAGGACATCGACAAGCTGAGCAGCCACAGCGACGCCGTGCTGGAGATGAGCACCCAGATCGCCACCTCCAGCGAAGAGCAGAGCTCGGTAGCAGAAGAGATCACCCGCAACCTGGACCAGGTGCGCCACGAGGCCAGCCGGGTGGAAGAGTCCGCCAGCGCCTCGGTCGCCGGCACCACTGGCCTCAAGGCCACCGCCACCGAGCTCGGCCAGGCCATGACGGGCCTGAGGATCTGAACGCTCTGAGTTAGGATAGGCCTGCATTATTTCAGCTTGCCCTGAGTCACTCAAATTCCCCGATGTTCCGCATCGGGGAATTTTTTAGCTCCTGCAGCAACCCCAATCCCCAGTATTTTGTTCAACCGCTCAGCCGAGTGTCTTCAGATACCTTAGTCGTGAGTCTTTGGAGATCTTGATCGTGGGTGATCACTCTAACTAAGTCCGAGTTTTGGATATAACCTCTCACCAACCATTTCACTAAGGCCACTGTGCGGCGATCAGGCTCGATGAGGGGGGATATGCAACCAGAGAGGTTAGGGGTATTACAGCTCCATATTCGGCAAACTCAGGACTGCAACAAACTCAGCGCCAATTTGGGGCGGCTATTGGCCTGACTCAATATGCTGGTACTGGCCTGTTGCATGATTCGAGTCCGAACCATGCGCGCAGACTCACTCGCCATGTCGGCATCCCGGATCCGTGAGCGAGCAGCACTCAGGCTTTCATTGCTCGTGCTCAAATAACGCCCCCTCGCCTCCAGTGAGTTGGCCTGAGCCCCAATCTGGGAGCGCTGTGCACCGAGCTGCTTCATCCCTGCATCCAGTGTCCTGATGGCACGACTAGCGTTGCTCCCGTTCAGTACGTCTATGTTGTCGACCGTATATTTCTGCTTATCTTGAAGGAAAAAGCCGAGGGAGCCCAAGGTGTTACCTTCCATATCAATATTGGAATACTGAGTACCCGATGAGCTGAGCTCAAGTTGTCCAATATAAGTCGTGCTGCTCACATCCGTGAGCAAGGCTGAGAGTGACGGGTTAGCGGAGATAGGTGGAACTGGGGGGGCTGGAGGCGCTGGCTGGGGTGGCTGGGGTGGATGAGTGGTGCCATTTGCCAGGGTAAGACTCCTCCCCTGAGAACTATTGATGGTGAGCTGATTGTTGGCTGGGTTGTTGTTATATGAACCACTGACGGAGAAACCAAGACCGGCAGATTGTGCAGCCAGGTTGATCCGATGAACGACCTCCGCCATCAGCCAACTATTCTCCGACGTCGGGTTCACAGGATCCCAGCCCGTCATGTCGATGCCGGTTGTCAAATCCACTGTCTGTCCTTCGATATCGATATAGGAAGGAAGGGTGGACAGATCGATGAACGACCTTACCGAAAATGGATGCTGTAGAGCCTCCACCGGGCCCTGATTATTGGGGAAGCTGGTGCTATTGATGTCGGAGACAAAGGCTTCCAACGTTGGATAGTTCTTGTCAAACGTCACGCCATTGAGCGTGATAGGTTGTGTACCAAGCTGTAAACCATCAATGCTGTGAGCGCCGGGTTTGCTGCTGGCTGGGCTGCGGGACTGCCAGACCACTTCGCCCAGATTTTTGGTCTGTGCATTCAAATCCGTGATGACCATACTTTGGTCAGCGTAAGCCCCGATAGAAAATATCCCTTTATATGTCCCGGCCAATAGATTCTGCCCGGCAAAGGTCGTCTTGGTCGCGATGCGATCCATTTCCAGACGCATCTGCTGGAATTCAGCATTGAGTGCGGCACGGTCATCCGCCGAATTGATGCCACTGCCAGCTTGCAGAGCAAGCGTCCGCATACGCTGCATGAGATTCATCGATTCATCCATTGCTCCATCGGCCACATTGATCACGGAGATGGCATCGTTGACATTGCGAATAGCCCCATTAGTACCATTGATTTCGCTTGTCAGACGATTGCTAATCTGAAGCCCCGCCGCATCATCTGCTGCACTGTTGATACGCAGACCCGAGGATAAACGCTTAAATACAGAGTCAAAAGTACCCGATGCACCACCGAGATTGCGCTGTGCCGTCATCGCAGAAACATTGGTACGAACAGAGAGTGACATTATGTGCCCACCGGAGAAGATAAGATTCAATTTGGTCTTTAAACACTATCGACATCACCATATGAATCTTTATGAAAAACTGACTGACAAGATGAAAAATATTAATAATTTCAGCGTTCCCAAGCACATGACACTGTGAGGCGATATGAAAGGGGCTTATGGCCGGCATTGCCACCCTTGCTGGCACCTTGAACGATTCCTTACGCATCTCCCTTGCTATTGACCCCCGATTGTTAACCCTGCAAGCAAACTCTGGCTTAGCGAGGCCGTTGCACATAGAATGTGGCCCCTTTTCTTTTGACCATCTGGCAACTCCCATGAGCGCTTCCATCTATCTCGTCAAAGGCCGCGAAAAATCCCTGCTGCGCCGTCACCCCTGGATCTTCTCCAAGGGGATCGACAAGGTGCAGGGCAACCCCATCGATGGCGATACCGTCGAGATCTACTCAAACGATGGCAAGTGGCTCGCCCGGGGCGCCTGGTCAGGCAGCTCCCAGATCCGTGCCCGGGTCTGGACCTTCGACAAGGACGAAACCATCGATCTCGACTTCTTCATCCGTCGCCTCAAATATGCCCAGGAGTCCCGGGATCCGCTGATCAAGCGTCAGGGTCTCACCGGCTATCGCCTCTGCGCCGCCGAATCCGACGGCCTGCCGGGTCTGACCATAGACCGTTACGCCAACTTCCTGGTGTGCCAGATCCTCTCCGCCGGGGCCGAGTTCCAGCGCGAGCTGATAACCCAAGCCCTGCGTACCCTCTACCCCGAGTGCAGCATCTATGAGCGCTCCGACGTGGCCGTACGCAAGAAGGAGGGGCTCAAAGAGCGCACCGGCGTCATCCATGGCGAGACCCCGACCGAGCCTGTGGTGATCGAGGAGAACGGCGGCGTCAAGATCCTGGTGGACATTCGCAACGGCCACAAGACCGGCTTCTATCTGGATCAGCGTGACAACCGCCAGGCCGCCGCCAAGTACACCGAAGGCAAGCGGGTGCTCAACTGCTTCTGCTACACCGGCGGCTTTGGCGTCTACGCCCTCAAGGGCGGCGCCCGTGAGGTGGTCAACGTCGATCTCTCCCAGAATGCCCTGGACATAGCCCGCCAGAACGCCGAGCTCAATGGTCTGGATACCAGCACCACCCAGTTCGTGCGCCACGATGTGTTCAAGCTGCTGCGGGAATACCGCGAGAAGGGCGAGAAGTTCGATGTGATAGTGCTGGATCCGCCCAAGTTTGCCGAGAGCAAGGCCCAGCTGCTGGGTGCCTGCCGCGGCTACAAGGACATCAACATGCTGGCGTTCCAGCTGTTGGCGCCGGGTGGCGTGCTCTTGACCTACTCCTGCTCCGGCCTGATGGAGCAGAGCCTGTTCCAGAAGATAGTGGCCGATGCGGCCCTCGATGCCGGTCGCGATGCCCAGATCCTGGAGCTGCTCTCCCAGGCTTCCGATCACCCCATCGGCACCGCCTATCCGGAAGGCTTCTACCTCAAGGGGCTGGTGGTTCGCGCCCGCTAGAAGGCGCCAACCAGCGCTGCCCCGGTGCCAGGCCGGGGCTGATGCCAAGCCACAGAGAAGGCCCGCTAGCGATAGCGGGCCTTCTCTGTTTTGCGTTCCCAAGAGATAACGCTCACTCCGCCTGCCTCCTCCTCAACTTGCTGTCATTCCTCTGCGTTGCCTAGCCATTAGCCAATGGTCCATGCTCACCGGCAGATGACCCTCACCAGGGGTGAGGATGGCCGATGCTTTTATGCATAAACATGAAAATAAAATCACACACCTTGGAAAATACTCGGGGAAATATCGGACAAAACCGCAACGACACTCATTTTTCTGCATAAAACGTCCTTACCCCTCTTCCATCTCCCTTGCGGTGTGCGGTAGCAGTTCTGGGTTGGCTGCCTTCTGCCGGGATCACTCCGCCCGGCTCAGTCACGGGCCGGCGCCCCCAGGGGGAAGTAGTGGCGATAGGGCCGTGCCTCATCCACCACCCGGACTATGGAGGGGTGGCCCAGCAGGCGGGCGCGGTAGGCACACAGTCTGGTGAGTGAGTGCGGGATCTCATGGGCCCAGTCGGCATAGAAGAGCGAGGGGGCGGCGGCACAATCGGCCAGGGTGAACGCCTCCCCTGCCGCCCAGGTGCGTCCGGCGAGACGCTGGTCCAGCCAGGGGTAGATCTTGTCCAGCAGCTCCCGGGCCTGGGCGACGCCGTAGCCATCGTGATCCCCCGCCGGGCGCATCCTGTCCAGCACCACCTTCTGCATGGGCGTCATCACATAGTTGTCGAACAGGCGATCGAGCATGTGAACCTCGATCCCCGCCTCCCCCTCAGGCACCAGACAATGGGGGCCGGGATGGGCGCATTGAAGATATTCGATGATGGTACTGCTCTCTATCAGGGTGCGCCCCTGATCCACCAGCACAGGAAAGCGCTTGAGGGGCCAGAGGCTGGCGAGTTCGGCCTTCACCGTCGCCGCCTCCAGGTTGAGGTAATCGAAGGGAACGTCATTCTCGTAGAGGGCGATCAGCACCTTCTGGCTGTAGGACGAAAAAGGATGGGCATAGAGTTTCATCGGGATCACTCCTTGTGTGGGTGGCACCCTGCCAGTCTATTCCCATCTGGCCTCCTTCGCCGCCGGGGCCACCCACAGCCCCGCCAATGATGGAGTCTCCTGGCCCTCTTGCAGTCAATGGGGATCGGAATCCTCACGCTCTTTGTGGCATAATGCGCCGTCCCGTGACTCCGTTGGCGCGACCCTGGGGGCCAGACTCTCAATGCCACCCGGCACGCCCTGCCGGCCCGCCGCCCATCCGGATCACCCGTCTCTGGTGGACCCTTCACACAGGTCACACCGTTATCGCGCCGCGTCACGCGCGCCGACATGAGTTTGAACCAAGAGGGGTAAGCATGTCTTCCATTCGTCTGACCCAGTACAGCCACGGCGCTGGCTGTGGGTGCAAAATTTCCCCCAAGGTGCTCGACACCATTTTGAAGAGCCAGATCCCGGGCTTTGACGATCCGACCCTGATCGTCGGCAACAGCAGCAAGGATGACGCCGCCGTGGTGGACATCGGCAACGGTCAGGGCATAGTCTCCACCACCGACTTCTTCATGCCCATCGTCGACGATCCCTTCACCTTCGGCCGCATCGCCGCCACCAACGCCATCAGCGACATCTACGCCATGGGCGGCAAGCCCATAGTCGCCATCGCCATCCTCGGCTGGCCCATCAACACGCTGGCGCCTGAAGTGGCCCAGCAGGTGATCGACGGCGGTCGTCAGGTGTGTCATGAGGCGGGCATCTCGCTCGCCGGTGGCCACAGTATCGATGCCCCCGAGCCCATCTTCGGCCTGGCGGTGACCGGCATAGTACCGCTCGATGCCATCAAGCAGAACGACACCGCCATGGTGGGTGATGTGCTCTATCTCACCAAGCCCCTTGGCATCGGCATACTCACCACGGCCCAGAAGAAGGGCAAGCTCAAACCCGAGCACGAGCAACTGGCTCCCGAGGCCATGTGCACCCTCAACAAGATTGGCCAGCAGTTTGCGGCCCTGCCCGGCGTGCACGCCATGACGGACGTCACCGGCTTCGGGCTGGCGGGCCACCTGCTGGAGATGTGCGAAGGCTCAGGGGTATGCGCCCGCCTCGACTTCAAGGCGCTGCCCCTGCTGGACGAGGTGGATCACTACCTGTCCGAGGGCTGCGTGCCGGGCGGTACCCTGCGCAACCACGACTCCTACGGCCACAAGCTCGATGCCATGAGTGATCGCACCCGCAACATACTGTGTGATCCCCAGACCAGCGGCGGCCTGCTGGTGGCCGTCGGCCAGGAAACCGAGACCGAATTCCTCGCCATTGCCGAGCAGGCCGGGTTGAGCCTCTCCCCCATTGGCCGCTTGCAGGCACTGGATGGCGCGCGCTTTATCGAGGTCATCCAATGAGTGCACTGCGGTTTGTTGCCAAGACGGCACCGGCCTGCCGGGGGAATGCGCGATGAGTGAGCTGCCACTGGCCAGGGATCTCGCCGCCATCTTCCTGGAGGATATTCCCCTCATCGATCTGCGCGCCCCCGTCGAATTCCAGGAAGGGGCCTTTCCCCATGCCGTCAGTCTGCCGCTGATGACGGATGACGAACGCGCCCAGGTGGGCACCTGTTACAAGCGGCAGGGTCAGGCGGCGGCCATTGAACTCGGCCACAAGCTGGTGGGGGGCGCCGTGCGCGCCGCCCGTATCGAAGGATGGCTGGCGCAGTTGCGCCAGCAGCCAGATGCCCTGCTCTACTGTTTTCGCGGCGGCCTGCGCTCGCAGACGGTGCAGCAGTGGCTGTCCGAGGCGGGGGTCACCCGCCCCCGGGTGGCTGGCGGCTACAAGGAGTTGCGCCGCTTTCTCATCGATACCCAGGAGAGCGCCAGCGCCCAGTGCCACTGGCACGTGCTGACCGGTATGACAGGCTCCGGCAAGACCCACATGCTGGCCAACATTGCCCAGTCGGTGGATCTGGAAGGGCACGCCCATCACAGGGGATCCTCCTTTGGCCAGTTGCCGGGAGGCCAGCCCAGCAACATCAACTTCGAAAACCGGCTGGCCATAGAGCTGCTCAAGCGCCGCCACAAGGGCGAACATGCCTTCGTGGTGGAAGACGAGAGCCGCCTCATCGGTCGCTGCGCCCTGCCTCTTAACCTCTATGAGGCCATGTGCCAGGCCCCCCTGGTGGTGGTAGAGGTGCCCCAGGAGGAGCGAGCCGAGCAGATCCGGGTGGATTACGTGCAGGATCTCTGGCAACGCTACCTGGAGATGTATGGCGCTGAGGACGGCTGGCCGCTGTTTGCCGGCTACCTGACCGATGCCCTGGCCCGGCTCAAGCGCCGCCTCGGGGACAAGGATCACCGGGAGCTGGATGGCTTGATGCAGGCCGCCCTCAAGGAGCAGGCCAGCACGGGGGATACGACGCTGCACCTCGCCTGGATCCGCCTGCTGCTGACCCGCTACTATGACCCCATGTACCTCTATCAGCTGAACAACAAACGCGAGCGGATCCAGTTTCGCGGTGACAAGCAGGCCTGCCTCGCCTACTTCGCCGAGCAGCACGCCCGTCAGACCCCTCAGGAGAGTCCCACATGTTGAAGTTCGAGGTGATCCCGGTCACCCCTTTCGCCCAGAATTGTTCCCTCATCTGGTGTGACGAGACCCATCAGGCGGCGCTGATCGACCCCGGTGGCGAGGCGGACAAACTGCTGGCGGCCATCGCCAAACATGGGCTGACCCTGACCCATATACTGCTGACCCACGGTCATCTGGATCACGTGGGGGCCGCCAACCAGCTACGCGAGCAGACCGGCGTATCCATCACCGGGCCCCACAAGGAAGATGCCTTCTGGCTCGACATGCTGCCCCAGCAGAGCCAGATGTTCGGCTTCGCCCATGCTCCGGCCTTTACACCGGATGGCTGGCTTGAGCAAGGCGACAAGGTGCAGCTGGGCCACTGCGAGCTGGAGGTCTATTTCTGTCCGGGCCATACCCCGGGGCACATAGTGCTGCTCTGCCAGGCCGAGCGACTCGCCTGGGTGGGAGACGTGCTCTTTACCGGCAGCATAGGCCGTACCGATTTTCCCCGTGGCGATCACGCCACCCTGCTCAAGTCGATCACCGAGACCCTGCTGCCCCTTGGGGATGACATCGTCTTCGTGCCCGGCCACGGCCCCAGCTCCACCTTTGGTCGCGAGAAGGCGAGCAATCCCTACCTCAGCCAGCCGGTCTGGTAGAGAGGAAAAAGACGAGAGGGCGACCCCGGGGTCGCCCTCTTTCATGGCTGCGGCAAGAACGCCAGAATGCAAAAAGCCACTCCGAGGAGTGGCTTTTCATTCAACCGGACTGACGCAATTAGATGCGTACGAAGTCCAGGTGAACCAGCTTGTAACGTACCGGGTGACGTTGGATCGCCTTGACGTTTACTTTTACTTCTTCGCCGTTGATGACCAGGGTCAGCTCGGAGGAGTAGAACTCCGGCTTCTCTTGGGCCAGGATCAGCTTTTTGTGGTCCAGGGTAACGGACACGGCTTCTTTGCCTGCACCGTAAACGATGGCAGGAACTTGGTCAGCATGACGCAGGCGGCGGCTCGCACCTTTCCCCAGGTCAGAACGGACTTCAGCTTGGAATACGAAAGACATAGTGGTTATCTCTTTTAAGATGAATATATGGTGTTGACTGCGACCGGTCAGCACCTCGCAAAACGAGCGCGAATACTAGCATGGGCCCGGGGTGGATACAAGGGACGCGCGACTCGCCATCCGCGCCGCCCCACAGCGGCATCAGATCTTATCCGAACGCGGCTCAGCGCCCCTGCTCCAGACGGGCAAACTGCTGCTGGCGCTGGGCCGGGCTCATGGCGTCGAACTGGGCCAGGGTCTCGGCCTTGGGACAGTAAAGGCGCTGGCCTGTCTGTACCCTTATCCCCTTGCCCATTCCGGGGCGATTCTCCTGCACCAGCGCCAACAGATAGCTGTAGGTATCAGACCCGCTGCCCACCTGTGCCTGGAGCTGGCTGGCGATGCGCCAGAGCGTCTCCCCCGCCGCCACCTGGTGACAGACTCGCGACGCCCCTCCCGCCGCGGACGCGGACAGGGTGAGAGTGGTCCCCTCGGCTCCCTGGCCCAGGGCCGCGATCTGCACGGCCCCGACCTGAACGGGGGTCCCCTGAGGGATGGACACCGCCCGCCCCATCAAATTGGCCAGCAACGGCTCGCGCTGCGGCATCCGCCCCCTCCCCGCACGCGATCCCGGCAAGGAGAACTCGGCGATAAAGGCCGCCCCTCCCTGATCCTCGGGGGAGAGAGAGCCGCTGGCGACGTGCTGCACGGCCGATTGGGGGGCCATGCCATAGGCCATCTCATCGATGCGCTTGAGCCTGGCCAGATAGGCCTTGGAGAGCTGGGCCTCCCCTTCGAACAGATCGAAAGGGGGCACCAGACGGGCGGGAAACAGGATCTGCCAGTGGCCGTTCTTCTTCTTCTGTTCGAGCGGCGGAAACTGGTTGCCCCGCCAGGCCACGAAGATGGGAGGCACGGCCCTGTGCACCGGATAGTACTCCGGGTTGAGCTGCACCCAGGTTTGCTCCGCAATGGGCTGATAGCCGCTGATGTTGACCAGCGCAACCCCCAACCAGATCCCCAGCATGTGATGGCCTCCCTTCCTGCGCTTCCCTGGCTCTTATCGCCACACTCTTCGTCGCACTCTTCGCCACGCTCTTCGTCACACTATGGCTCAGAAAACAGATAGATAGCAGCTTAGCACTGGGCGATGGCGCTCTGCACCCGTTTATCGGAGATGGGGTACGGCGTCCCCAGCTGCTGGGCGAAGAAGGAGACCCGCAGCTCCTCTATCATCCAGCGGATATTGGCCACCTCGGGGGGGATCGGCTGGGATTTCGGGATCTTGGCAAGCAGCGCCTTGTAGTCGCTCTCCACGCTCTGCACCTTGAGCATATGGACCCTGTCCCGGTTGGGATCGATGGCCAGCTTCTCGAGGCGCCGCTCGATGGCGCGCAGGTAGCGCAGCAAGTCAGGCAGCCGCTGCCAGCCAGTTTCGGTCACGAACCCCTTGTGAATGAGGTTGCCCAGTTGCAACTGGATGTCCGACATGGCAAAGGCGGTGTCGAGCTGCATCTTGCCCTTGAGCCGCTTCTTGATCTCATGGGAGAGGGTCAGCACGGCTTCTACCTGTTTGGCCACCTCCACCACGGCGTCATTGAGCTCGGCACGGACAAACTCCTTGAGCGACTCGAAACCGGCCTCGTCCCAGGCCAGGCCGCCGTGCTGCTCCATGAGCTTGTCACAGCCACAGGCGATGCAGTCGTCAATCAGCTCGGCCACCTTGCCGAAGGGATTGAAGTAGAGCCCGAGCTTGGCCTTGTTCGGCAGCTTCTCCTGCAGATACTTGATGGGAGATGGCACGTTGAGCAGCACCAGTCGGCGCTGGCCCGCCCACATCAGCTGCTGCTGGGCCACCGGGCTCTCCACCAGCTGGATGGCGACCGAGTCTTTCTGATCCACCAGGGTCGGATAGGCCTTCACCTCGAAGCCGCTGCGCTTCTGGCTGTACTCCTGGGGCAGCTCGCCAAAACTCCACAGGGTGAGGCCCGACTGCTCTATGTCGTCGTCCGCCACCTGGGAGAGGGTCTCCTGCACCTTGCCGCGCAGGGATTCCTTCAGCGCCTCCAGATCCTTGCCTTCCGCGATGGGCTTGTGCTTGTCATCCACCACCCGGAAGGTGAGTTTCAGGTGATCGGGCACCGATGCCCAGTCCCAGGCTTCCCGGGGCACTGTGACCCCCGTCATGCGGCGCAGCTGACGCTCCATCTCGTCCAGCAGCGGCCCCTGCTCGGGATTGAGGGTGGCGAGCAGCGCATCGGCGTAGTTCGGGGCCGGCACGAAGTTCTTGCGCATCGGCTTGGGCATCGACTTGATGAGGGCCACCAGCAGTTCATGGCGCAGCCCGGGGATCAGCCATTCGAACCCCTTCACCTCCACCTGGTTGAGTAGCGGCAACGGAATATGCAGGGTGACGCCATCGGCGGCCTCCCCCGGCTCGAACTGGTAGGTCAGCTTGAGCTTGAGGCGCCCCTGCTGCCAGAAGTTGGGGTAGTCGAGATCGCTGATGTGGGCCGCATCCCCCTTCATCAGCATCTCTTTCTCGAAGTTGAGCAGCTCGGGATCCTGCTTTTGCGCCTCTTTCCACCACTTGTCGAAGTGACGGGCGGAGATCACCTCCTCCGGCAGGCGGGCGTCGTAGAAGCGGAACAGATCCTCGTCATCCACCAGGATGTCGCGACGGCGCGACTTGTGTTCCAGCGCCTCCACCTCGGCCAGGAGCTTGCGGTTCTCGCCAAAGAAGCGGTGGCGGGTCTCGAAGTCCCCTTCCACCAGGGCGCGGCGAATGAAGAGCTCGCGGCACTGGGCCGGATCGATGCGGCTGAAGTTGATGGTGCGCTCATTGACCAGGGTCAGGCCGTAGAGGGTTACCTTCTCCTTGGCCATGACGGCGCCGTTTTTCTTCGACCAGTGGGGGTCGCTGTGGTGCAGCTTGATGAGGTGCGCCGCCAGGGGCTCTACCCATTCCGGCTCGATCTTGGCGTTGATGCGGGCGTAGAGGCGGGAAGTCTCCACCAATTCTGCGGCCATCACCCACTTGGGCGGCTTCTTGAACAGGCCCGAGGCCGGGAAGAGGTGGAAGCGGCCGTTGCGGGCGCCAAGAAACTCTGGCTTTTCCAGATCCTTGTTGCCGATATGGCTCAAGAGGCCGGTCAGCAGGGCGCAGTGCACCGTCTTGAAATCCGCAGGCTCATGGTTGGCTTTGAAGCCCAGCTCTTTCACCGTCTGGCGCAGCTGGAAGTGGATATCCTGCCACTCACGCACCCGCAGGTAGGAGAGAAACTCCTTCTGGCACATGCGGCGGAAGGGGTTGCTGCCGAGGAGATCCTGCTGCTCTTTGAGGTAATTCCACAGATTGACGAAGGCGAAGAAATCGGAATCCTTGTCCTCGAAGCGTCTGTGCTGCTCGTCGGCGGCCTGCTTCTTCTCCATGGGCCGCTCGCGGGGATCCTGAATGCTGAGGCCGGCGGTGATCACCATCACCTCGCTCAGACAGCCGGTTTGCGCCGCCGTGATCACCATCTTGGCGAGCCGTGGATCGAGGGGAATGCGGGACAGCTGGCGACCGGTTTCGGTCAGCTGCAGCTTGGGCTCCTGCTCCCGGGTGCCGGGCAGCTCTTTGACCGCCTCGAGCTCTTTCAAGAGAGTCAAACCATCCTTGATATGGCGCGACTCTGGCGGCTCGACGAAGGGGAAGGCCTCCATGTTGCCAAGGCCGAGCGCCAGCATCTGCAAGATGACGGAGGCCAGGTTGGTGCGCAGGATCTCGGGATCGGTAAAGGCCGGACGGCCGTTGAAATCCTCTTCCGAGTAGAGGCGGATACAGATACCGTCCGCCACCCGGCCGCAGCGACCTTTACGCTGGTTGGCACTGGCCTGGGAGACAGGCTCTATGGGCAGACGCTGCACCTTGGTGCGCCAGGAGTAACGGCTGATGCGGGCTGTGCCCGGATCGATCACATAGCGGATGCCCGGCACCGTCAGCGAGGTTTCCGCCACGTTGGTGGCGAGCACTATGCGCCGCCCGGCATGTTGCTGGAACACCTTGTTCTGCTCGGCATTGGAGAGGCGGGCGTAGAGCGGCAGCACCTCGGTGTCACGCAGGTTGAGCTTGCGCAGGGCGTCGGCGGTGTCGCGAATTTCCCGCTCGCCGTTCATGAAGATGAGGATGTCCCCCAGCCCCTCTCGGGCCAGCTCTTCGACTGCATCGAAGATGCCCTGCAGCTCGTCGCGCTCCTCCAGCCCCTCGCTCTTGTCGCTGCTTTTTTTATCAACAAACAGGGGGCGGTAGCGCACCTCCACCGGATAGGTACGGCCTGAGACTTCTATGATGGGCGCCTGGTTGAAATGGCGGGAGAAGCGCTGGGGATCTATGGTGGCCGAGGTGATGATCACCTTGAGATCCGGGCGCCTTGGCAGCAGCTGCTTGAGATAGCCCAGGATGAAGTCGATGTTGAGGCTGCGCTCGTGGGCCTCATCGATGATGATGGTGTCGTACTGGGTGAGCATGCGGTCGTGCTGGATCTCCGCCAGCAGGATACCGTCTGTCATCAGCTTGATGTGGGTCTGCTCGCTCACCTGATCGGTGAAGCGCACCTTGTAGCCCACGTACTGGCCGAGCTCTGACTCCATCTCTTCCGCAATACGGGCCGCTACCGTGCGGGCCGCGAGGCGCCGCGGCTGGGTGTGGCCTATATAGCCCTTGATCCCGCGCCCGAGCGAGAGACAAATCTTGGGGATCTGGGTGGTCTTGCCCGAGCCGGTTTCGCCGGCGATGATCACCACCTGATGCTCACTGATCGCCTTTGCGATCTCCGCCTGCTTCTGGCTGACCGGCAGGTTGGCCGGGTAGGTGACCCTGGGCACGCCCGCCAGGCGGGATTGATAGCGCGATTCGGCCACCGCCAGATCGGCTGCTATGGTCTCCAGCATGGCGGTCTGTTTGCCTTCCGGCAGCTTCTTGACCCCGTGCAGACGGCTGGAAAGGCGACGGGCATCAAGATTCATGCAGGCAGAGAGACGGCGGCGCAGCGCCTCGATAGAAAGAGACAAGGTAGGAATTCCTTAAATAAGTGCCCAGAGGGGCCATATCGATAAGCTAGGAGCGATCCTAAAGAGCGAGCGGAGGCGGTGCAAGCCTTAAAGCGGCAACTGCCAGGTTCAATGGCGCGGCGGGCAATAAAAAGAGCAGGCACCCGGCCTGCTCCCGATGATCCGGCGAAACCGGATCAGACCCTGGCCTGATGCACGAAGCAGGTACCAAGCTGGGCGTGAATGGCCTGCATCACGTTGTGGCGGCTGATCACCCCGAGCAGGCGACCCTCTTCCACTACTGGATAGATCTTCGGCTTTTGGCCCATCATCATCTCCGCCAGATCCAGGATGCTGGTGTCTGGCCCCACGGCCAGCACCTCCTTGCGCATCACATC
Source organism: Aeromonas rivipollensis (assembly GCF_010974825.1). Taxonomy (GTDB): domain Bacteria; phylum Pseudomonadota; class Gammaproteobacteria; order Enterobacterales; family Aeromonadaceae; genus Aeromonas; species Aeromonas rivipollensis. Next base: position 78,645 of record NZ_JAAILA010000012.1, read on the forward strand.
CTTGACCTGGGCCACCTGCTCGCAGTGATAGGCCTCTTTCAACATGACGGCAATGCAATCCTGCTCGGACACCCAGCCAATCAGGTGCCCCAGGCTGTCCACCACGGGGCCGCCGAGCTGATGACTGTTGAGAAACTTGGTGACCGCATTTTGCACCATCATGTCCGCGCTGAACGTGATGGGCTTGGTCTGCATATAATCCCTTGCCTTGAGTGATTCCATGACGCTTCCCCCGACAGGCCTCCCGACGGGAGGCGCGAGCCAGGCACTATGCCCAGCTCACTCCAAGCATAGCTGGTGCCTATCAGGAGATGGATTGCAGCAGCAGCAGCAGCTCGTTCTGGCTGTGGCAGTCGGTCTTCTTGAACACCCCCTTGAGGGTGGAGCGCACTGTTTCCACTTTGACACCGCGCAGTTCGGCGATGTCGTTGCTGCTGTAGCCCTTGCTCATCAGCACCAGCAGCTCCTTCTCGCCTATGGTGAGGGGATAGAGGCTGGCCAGCGCCTCTATGTCCGGGTTGAAGGAGTGCTCGGGATCGCGCAATACCACTTCCACATAGCGCTCGAAGCGGCTGAGGCCGCTCATCAGGGTGCACTGGATCAGCAGGGGCCTGAGATTGGACTGACGGGGAATGGACATATAGGCGCTGGCGCCTGGCAGCAAATAGGCAAAGCCATTCAAGGTCTCCTTGAGCTGGCGTTGCTGCTCCTTATTTTGCAAAGAGAAAATACCATTGACCGCCCGCAGCTCGACGTTTTCATCGGCGATGCGGTTGAACGCCACATTGGAATAATGAATATGTCCCTTGTCATCTATGATGGCGCTGGGCTTATTATGGTTTTTCACCAGTTGCTGCAGCTGATAGTTCTGGGTTTCCAGGGCCAGCAGGTTCCAATAATGCTGGCTCCAGGCGGCCAGGCCAGAATAGATCTCTGTCAAGGAGCTGAGATCCCGGCTGCTGAAGTCATCCTGAGCGGCGCCGCGGTAACTGCACAGGGTGCTGAGACCCCGCCCCTTCACCCGACAGACGCCGCCCGCCGCAAACTGGGCACCGAAGCTGGCCAGCAGCCCCACCGAGCTGGAGATGGTATTGGCACTGACGATCCCCTGGCAGCCCTTGTCCAGATAATGATTGAACCACACATCCTGGCGATGGTGCTGCACATAAAATTGCTGCTGGGCCTCGGTCAAGCCGCTGGAAAAGAGCTTTATTCCGTCGCTCTTGTCATCATCCCGCAATAAAAACAGGGATGAACTGCCGGACAGGTCGGCGCGAAATTGGTCCACCACCAACTTAATGTCAGAATCATTAATACCGCACTCGTATAACTGGCTGATATAGGGCGATATCCTTTCTTTCTCTAATGCCTTCACACCCGAACTCCTAATTCTTATTTTTATTGAAGTGGCATCTTACTCCGCAATGAGATACTCGAAAAGTAGTCAAATGAACAAAGGCTTTATGAGCATTTCATAAATAGTTATAAGAAAGCCGCCCTCGATGAGGGCAGTGAAAATGTTTAAATCCGGGCTCAGGTTTTCCGCTTTTTTGGTCGTTATGGAAAAGCTTTATTGGCCTGGTTCCTGCCTGCCCTTCCTGCCTCCTTGCCTCTCTTGCCATGACGTCCCTTGCGCGGCCGCTCTGTCACGACCAGACAGTGGCCCACACTGCCGCGATCGCACTCCTCCATAGAAAAGAGTCATACGGATTCCATTTTCACCAAATGTTGCTTTTTGGTGTATTTGTTGTTTCCATTTTGGGCTTGCGTCGATATTGTATATACAAATTAGGTCGTCAAGGGAGTTGAACCATGTGGATCACAAGGAGAGGAAATGGAACCTGAACATGCACTTACCGCCCCTGCCCGCTCAGGGGCTGGCATCAAACTGCTGCTGACCAGTGTGCTCGGCATCGCCATCTTTTTCGTGCCCTTCGAGCTCGCGGGCCGCAGCACCATACTGGTGGATCACCTGGCGGGCTTCCTGATAGCGCAGCGCCCGCTCGCCCTGGGGCTGATCCTGCTGCTGATCGCCTATGGCGCCATCAGCCCGCTGCTGGATGGTCGCTGGCGCGCCCGCCCCATCGACAGACTGCTGAGTCTGTTCAAGCTGCTCGGGCTGGGGCTGGCCATCATGTATGTGGCCGATTGGGGCCCCGCCTGGCTGATGACGCCAGATCGCCTGCCCTTCCTCTTTGACAAGCTGGCCATGTCGGTGGGCCTCATAGTGCCCATAGGCGCCATGGCCCTCACCTTCCTGCTCGGCTTCGGCCTGCTGGAGCTCATCGGCGTGCTGATGCAGCCGGTGATGCGCCCACTCTGGCGCACCCCGGGCCACTCCGCCATCGATGCGGTCGCCTCCTTCGTCGGCAGCTACTCGGTGGGCCTGCTCATCACCAACCGGGTCTTCCTCGCGGGCAAGTACACGGTACGGGAAGCCGTCATCATCGCCACCGGCTTCTCCACCGTCTCCGCCGCCTTCATGATCATAGTGGCCAAGACCCTCAACCTGATGGGGCACTGGAACTTCTACTTCTGGTCCACCCTGGTCATCACCTTCGTCATCACCGCCATCCTGGCGCGGGTTCCCCCCATCAGCACCATGGCGCACCAGGGCGAGACCGACGAGCCGCTGCCGGAGGGCATGAGCCGCTGGCAAGCTGCGCTGGCCTCCGGGCTCACCCAGTCCAGCCAGGCGGATCCCGTGCTGCGGCAGTTGCAGGACAACCTCAAGGATGGCCTCTACATGGCCGCCGCCGTGGTGCCCACCATCTTGTCCGTCGGCCTGCTGGGGCTGCTGCTGGCCCAGCACACGCCGCTGTTTGATCTGCTGGGCTGGCTGCTGTGGCCCCTCACCTGGCTGCTGGATTTGGGAGAGCCGCTGGAGACCGCAAGAGCGCTCTCGGCGGGGCTCGCTGAGATGTTCCTGCCCGCCATCCTGCTCAAGGATGCGGATCTGTTGGTGCGCTATGTGACCGCCGTGGTCTCGGTGAGTTCTGTGCTCTTCTTCTCCGCCTCCATCCCCTGCATCCTGGCCACCAAGATCCCGGTGAGCCTGGGGCAACTGGTGGTGATCTGGCTGCTGCGCACCCTGCTTGGCATCCTGCTGGCGGCCCTGTGCGGCCGGCTGGCCATGGCGATGGGCTGGCTCAGCTAGGTTGACGTGATACCAAATAAACAAAGCGCCATCAGGCGCTTTGTTTATTTATGGGGTTGGGCACCGTTACCGCCTCGGCGACCCGTCATTCGAGCCATTGACGCAGGGTCAGCGTGGCAAGATCCACGAAGGCGCGCAGCCTGGGGGCCATGAAGCGCTGCCTGGGATAGACGATATGGATGGGATCCGCCTTGCCATGCCATTCGGGCAGGACAGGCACCAGTCTCCCCTCTTCGCAGGCCTGGCGACACAGGTAGGAGGGCAACAGTGCCACCCCACCACCAGCCTGCACCATGGTCATGATCAGGCCGACATCGTTGATCAGTGTCTGCCGGGCCACAGAGACTGTCACACTGTTGGCGGCCCCGTCGTGAAGTACCCAGGCCTCCTTGCCCAGGGGCGTGAACTGCAGGCAGGCATGCTGCCGCAGCGCCTGAGGTGCATCTGGCACCCCGGCGCTGGCGAGGTAATCCGGGCTGGCAAACAGGGCCCAGCGCGCAATCCCCACCTGCTTGGCGATCAGCGTCGAATCCTTGAGAGGGCCGGTACGAATGGCGACATCGACCCCCTCGGCGACCAGATCCACGTAGCGGTTCATCAGCACCAGCTCCACATCGACCTTGGGCCACTGGCTGCGCATCTGCCCCAGGATGGACGACAGGATCTGGTTGCCGATATCCACGGGAGCCGTGATGCGCAGCAGCCCGCAGGGCTCTTCCCGCGCCTCGGTCACCGCCGCCTCGGCGTCAAGCACATGCACCAGGCCGGCCGAGGCGTGGTCGAAATAGATCTGTCCGGCATCGGTCAGGTGCAACCTGCGGGTGGTTCGCTGCAAGAGGGTGACGCCCAGACGCTTCTCCAGCATGGCCACCCGATGGCTGACGGTGGAGGTCGGCAAGCCCAGCAGACGCGCCGCCGCGCTGAAACTGCCCACTTGCACGACCTTGACGAATACGACGACCTGATTGAAGTCCATCTTCCAACTCATTAGAAAGTGTTTTCTTATTTAACCATCTAGTCCGGTAATTGACTACTTTCTACACTGTCTCCATTGATTCAACGGAGACACTGAGATGAAAGAACTGGCATTTATCAAGCGCAGCAACGAGAGGCACTGGGTCGGGGATGGCTTCCCGGTCAGGAGCATCTTCTCCTACAACGATATCGCCGAGGAGATGTCCCCCTTCCTGCTGATGGACCATGCAGGCCCGGCCAATTTCCCGGCCACCTCCCATCAACTCGGCGTCGGCCAGCACCCTCACCGCGGGTTCGAAACCGTGACCATCGTCTATGAGGGCGGCGTCTCCCACAGAGACTCCTCGGGGGGCGGCGGCACCATAGGTCCGGGTGACGTGCAGTGGATGACGGCCGCATCCGGCCTTATCCACGAGGAGTACCACAGCCCGGCATTCGCCAGGACGGGCGGCGCCTTCGAGATGGTACAGCTGTGGGTGAACTTGCCCGCCAAAGAGAAGATGACGGCCCCTGGCTACCAGGGCATCACCGCCGAAGAGATCCCTCGGGTGGCACTGCCAGAGGGCGCAGGGGAGGCTCGCATCATCGCCGGGCAGCTCGGCGATACCCGCGGCCCTGCCCGCACCTTCACCCCGATGAACGTCTGGGACATGCGTCTGAAGGCCCATCACCGGGTGACGCTCGAACTGCCAGAAGGACACACCACGGCGCTGTTTGTGCTCAAAGGCGCCATTCGCCTCGGCAACCGCCACCCTGTCCGCACCGCCGAGCTGGCAGTCATGGAACGCCGCGGCAGCCAGCTGGTGATCGATGTCGAGGAAGATACGACGCTGCTGCTGCTCAATGGCGCCCCCCTCAATGAACCCATAGTCGGTCACGGCCCCTTCGTGATGAACACCCAGGAAGAGATAGTGCAGGCCATCAATGACTACAACAGTGGCCGTTTTGGCCAGATAGGGCGCTGAACCTCGGGCCGGCAACAGGAACACCTGCTGCACAGGCAGACAATGCGCCCAGGTGCTGACGCGCTGAAAACCATAGACCGACGGCCGTTGCTCGAGCGCGCACAAGGTGCTGCAACATAACGAAGTGCTGGATCCCCAGCGTTAACTCCTTTGCCCACAGATCAGGAGAAAAATCATGAACAAACCCTACGTCAAACTCGACAAGAACAAGGCTGCCGTACTGCTGGTGGATCACCAGGCAGGGCTGTCTTCGCTGGTGCGTGACATAGAGCCGGACAAGTTTCGCAACAACGTGTTGGCGCTGGCCGCGCTGGCCAAGTACTTCGAGCTGCCGACCATACTGACCACCAGTTTCGAAAACGGGCCCAACGGCCCGCTGATGACAGAGCTCAAGGAGACCTTCCCGGATGCCCCTTACATTGCCCGCCCCGGGCAGATCAACGCCTGGGATAACGAGGAGTTCGTCAAGGCGGTCAAGGCCACCGGCAAGAAGCAGCTGATCATCGCCGGCATAGTCACCGAGGTGTGCGTGGCATTCCCGACCCTGTCCGCCCTCGAGGAAGGGTACGAGGTGTTTGTCATCACAGATGCCTCCGGGACCTTCAACGAGATCACCCGTCACTCGGCCTGGGATCGGATGTCATCCGCCGGGGCGCAGCTGATGACCTGGTTTGGGGCCGCCTGTGAACTGCACCGCGACTGGCGCAATGATGTGGAAGGCCTGGGTACCCTGTTCGCCAACCACATCCCCGACTATCGCAATCTGATCAACAGCTACACCACAGTCCAGAGCAGCAAGTAATTCACGCCTGCCCCGGGAAACCGGGGGAACGGAAAAAACAAAACGCAGCTGACAGGGTGGGAACCCGGTCAGCTGCGTCATCGCCATGGATCATGGCATCTAGATTTGAAAGGCGTTCAGCCCTTAGAAGGGCATCTTGAAGCCAGGGGGCAGTTGCATGCCACCGGTCAGCTCGCCCATCTTGCTCTTGTTCTGCTCTTCTACCCGGCGCACGGCGTCGTTGACGGCGGCGGCGACCAGATCTTCCAGCATCTCCTTGTCATCTTCCATCAGACTCGGATCGATCTCGATACGGCGCACGCTGTGGCTGCCGGCCATGGTGACCTTGACCATGCCGGCGCCGGCTTCGCCGACGACTTCCATCTGAGCCAGCTGCTCTTGCATCTTCTGCATGCGCTCTTGCATCTGTTGGGCCTGTTTCATCAGGTTACCCATTCCACCTTTACCAAACATAGGTCGTCTCTCGTCTTGAAATCCGGCATCCAGCGCCGGGCTGTGGGCTTGTTCTACCCCGGATATGGGGGCAGCCAAAAGATTTTTCAACCGGGACTCGAGTCCCGGCATGGGATTTAACTCATAGCGCTCAGCGGCTCAGGGGCTCGATGCTCTCGGGATGGAGCACGGCGCCGAATCGCTGCTGCAGGAACTGCACATTGGGATCATCCGCCAGATCCCGGCTCACCTGCTCACGCACCCCCAGATAGAGGCGATGCTCGATCTCGAGCGGCGTCTCCCGCGCCGGATCCGTGCCCAGGGTCACCTCGATGCGCACCGGTTGACCCACCGTCTGCCCCAATTCTGGGCCTATGATCTCGGCCAGATCGGCCAAAGCTCTATCGCTGACCAGGTGGCGCTGCTCTGGCTTGAGCACCAGGGACACCAGCTCCCCCTGCCGGGTCATCACAGAGTTGATGGCGAGCTGGCGCAACCGGCCACCGACCCCGGTACGGGCGATGAGCTCGGCCCAGGGATCGCCGCAATTGACCAGCAGGGAAGAGGGGATCAGGCGGGTGACCTCCTCCCCCTCATCCGGCTGGGCGTCGCTCTCCAGCTCATCCCAGTCGATGGTCTCCATCACCTGAGCCGCCGTTGGCTGCACGCTTTCGGGCACGGCAAGGGGCGTCGTAACTGGCGCTGCGGCGACGGGGGCAGCGGCGGCCCTGGCGGGTGCGCCGTCCAGATCCCAGGGGGGCAGGTCATCCGAGGCGGGACTGGCCTTTTGCGGAGCACTCGGCCTTGACGCTGGCGCCGCCGCTTGCGCTGCGGGAGCGCTGACCGGCCCGTCGCCGAAGCCCTGATTCAGATATTCCTCGTAATCGCTGCCGCTGTCGTCATAGGCCTCGAGGGGCGGCAGATCCTCATAGCCTGTCATGGGCCCGGAATAGGCGGGCGCCGCAGCGGCCTGCCTGGCAGGTACAGAGGGCGCTGGCGCCACAGGTTGCACGGCGGCAGTGGCCAGGGGCGCAACCGGTTTGCTCGGCGTCGCCCTGGGGGGTGCAGAGCTGGTCGCCGCCCCGCCGTCGCCCCGCAGCCGGCTGCGCAGCAGATTGCGCTTGCCCAGCAGGCTCTGCATGCTGGAGGCCGCCGAGGGGGCTGCCTCGGGTTCAGGGGCTATGGCAGGAGTCGCCGTCGGCAGGGCCTCCTCATGGAAGGAGGCCGGCGGCTCGGATTCAAGGGGCTGTGCTTCCACTGCCTGGGGCGCGCCACCAGTCTGAGGCTCAGGCTGCATCGGCTGCGCCTCGTACCCCATCCGCTGCGCCTCTTCTAGCAGCTCATGCTGCTCGGCAAAGAGAGTCGCATTCGATTCATCGTCGCCGGAAGCCGGCTCATCGGCCTGCACCGTCAAGAGTGGCGCTGTCGGCGTCAGGGCTGCGGGCGCGGCCGTGCTGGCCGCCGTCGCGGCCTGATGCGGGGCTGGCTCAGCCCCTGACGGCTTTCCCGGCAGGGTCGATACGGCCTCCCTCCCCGCCCCGGGCAGCGCGCCCATGGAGACGGGCAAGGCGCTCAGATTGGCGGGGTGCACCGCCTCGCGGCGCGGCGAGAAGGCCAGCATTCGCAGGCAGGTCATCTCCAGCGCGGTGCGGCCATCGGGCGCCCAGGGCAAGTCCTTGCGCCCCCCCAGCACTATCTGGTAGCAGAGCTGCACCTCTTCCGGGCTCATGGCCCCCGCCAGTTGCAGCAGAGCATCCGCATCCGCCCCCTGCTCCTGCACGCTGGCAGGGAGCAGCTGGGCCATGGCGACGCGATGGAGCAAGGCTTCCAGCTCGGCGTGGAGCTGATCGAAGTCCGGCCCCAGGGTGGCGATTTCGGTGATCTTGGCCATGGTGGCCGGGGCATCCTGGCGCAGTATGGCCTCCAGCAACTGGTGCAGGTGGTGGTGGTCGAGGGTGCCCAGCATGGTCAGCACGCTCTCCAGACGCACGCTGCCGTTGCCGTGGGCCAGCGCCTGATCCGTCAGGCTCAGGGCATCGCGCATGCTGCCGTCGGCCGCCTTGGCCAGGGCCAGCAGGGCACGGGGCTCGAACGGCTGACCTTCCTGATCCAGCACCCATTCGAGCTGCTTGGCGATCTGGCTCTGATCCAGGCTTTTGAGGTGGAACTGCAGGCAGCGGGACAAGATGGTGATCGGGAGCTTCTGCGGATCCGTGGTGGCCAGCAGGAACTTCACATAGGGGGGCGGCTCTTCCAGGGTTTTGAGCAGCGCATTGAAGCTGTGGCGCGACAGCATGTGCACCTCATCGATGAGGTAGACCTTGAAGCGGCCGCGGGCCGGGCGGTACTGCACGTTGTCGAGCAGCTCGCGGGTGTCTTCCACCTTGGTGCGCGAGGCCGCATCGATCTCCAGCAGATCGACGAAGTTGCCCTGATCGATCTCGCGGCAGGTATCGCATACGCCGCACGGGTGGCTGCTGATCCCCTGCTCGCAGTTGAGGCTCTTGGCCAGGATGCGGGCTATGGTGGTCTTGCCGACCCCGCGGGTGCCGCTAAGCAGGTAGGCGTGATGCAGCCGTCCCTGATCCAGGGCATTGGTCAAGGCGGTCAGCACATGTTGCTGGCCAACCACTTGTTCAAACGTATGGGGGCGCCATTTACGCGCCAGAACCTGATAGCTCATAGATCTCGATGCTGGAAAACGAGGCATTGAGGCAGGATGCTAACACAAATGGAGGGCAGGCTGTATGGGCTATCGGCCGCCGTGGGAGGGATCGCTTGAATTTCAAACCGGTGCCCATTCAGGCACCGGTTCGGGGCATTGGCGGGTTGACGAGGCCCGCCTGCCAGGGGCCTTACTCGCCCGCGAGTTCCACCAGCGAGACCACCTTGACGCCAGCGGCGGTCAGGCGGGCATCACCACCGAGGGACGGCAGGGAGATGATGAAGGCCGCATCGGCGACTTCACCGCCAGCGCGGCGAATGAGCTTGACGGTGGCATCAACGGTGCCGCCGGTGGCCAGCAGATCGTCCACCACCAGCACCTTGTCACCGGGCACTATGGCGTCGGTGTGCAGTTGCAGGGTGTCGGTGCCGTACTCGAGGGCATAGGACTCTTCGATGATGGCGCGGGGCAGCTTGCCCGGCTTGCGAACTGGCACGAAGCCCAGTCCCATGGCGAAGGCCACAGGGGCGCCGAAGATGAAACCGCGGGCCTCGGTACCGACGATCTTGGTGATCCCTTGATCACGATAATGCTCGGCCAGCAGATCTATGGTGGCCTTGAAGGCCTCGGCGTTCTCGATCAGGCTGGTGATGTCGCGAAACAGTATGCCCGGCTTCGGATAGTCGGGAATGGTCTTGATGCTCGCTTCGATAAACTTCAGGGTATCCGGATTCATTATTTGACCGCTTATTTTTGAGCCCAGGCGTGGCGTCTCTTGCGCTGCCCGCCAGCGGGCAATAAAAAGGCCCGTCATGCAAAAAATGACAGGCCGACTCCATAGCATTATTGCCGCAATAGCTTAGGGATTTCACTTCTCCATTGCAACTGGCTCCAGCACCGGCAGACGCATTAACCAGGTGAGCAGGATCACCATTATGACAACCAGCAGCAGCCTCACCCAGGGCAGCGGCACCACCAGCAGCGACACCGAGAAGGAGAGCAGAATGAAGATAATGGCACGGCGCCGGGCATGGCGCCGAATGCCGCGATATTGCTGCCAGTCATGGATGGGGGGCCCAAACCAGGGGTGTGCCAGCAGCCAACGGTGAAAACGGGGTGACGAGCGGGCAAAGAGGGCCGCCGCCAGCAACATGAAGGGGGTGGTCGGCAGCAGGGGCAGGACTATCCCGACTATCCCGGTGGCGAAGGCGAGCCAGCCCAGGGCCATCAGACACCAGCGTTTCATGGGTACTCCTCTGAATGCATCTCTACCTTTAGCCTAACAGAGTTGGCCCGGAAGCTGACAGCCTGGCCCATGCGGCGGCAGTCGATTAGGCCCATCGAGTGGGCAGACGGCTGACAACGCCGCCCATTGCCACTACAATCTGCGCTCTTTTTTCTCCCCTTGTCTTCGGAAGCAGCTATGCGCGTTATTTTGGCCCCCATGCAGGGGGTGCTGGATCACCTGATGCGGGAGGTTCTCACCTCCGTCAACGATTACGACCTCTGTGTCAGCGAGTTCATCCGGGTCGTCGATCAGCTGCTGCCCGCCAAGGTGTTCTATCGCCTCTGCCCCGAACTCAAGCAGGATGGCAAGACCCGTGCCGGCACCCCGGTGCGGGTGCAACTGCTGGGCCAGCACCCCGAATGGCTGGCAGAGAATGCGGTACGCGCCATCGAGCTCGGCTCCCCCGGGGTCGATCTCAACTTCGGCTGCCCCGCCCCCACGGTCAACAAGAGCAAGGGGGGCGCCGTGCTGCTCAAGGAGCCAGAGACCGTCTATCGCATCGTCAAGGCGGTGCGCGAAGCCGTCCCTGCCCACCTGCCGGTGAGCGCCAAGATCCGCCTGGGGTACGATGACAAGGAGCTCTATATGGACAACGCCCAGGCGGTCTTCCAGGGGGGCGCCAACGAGCTCGCTGTCCATGCCCGCACCAAGCGCGAAGGCTACAAGGCGCCGGCGCACTGGGAATACGTGGATCTCATCCGCCGCGCCCTGCCCATTCCGGTGACCGCCAATGGCGAGATCTGGGATCACAAGGATGCCCTCGCCTGTGCCAGCGTCTCCGGCTGCGACGCCCTCATGGTGGGCCGCGGCGCCATCTCCCTGCCCAATCTGGCCAACGTGATGAAAACCGGCTGTGCCCACATGAGCTGGGCCGAGGTGTTGCAACTGATGGTGAGCTACACCGAGCAGGATCTGGCGAGCGACAAGGCCGACTACTACCCCAGCCGCATCAAGCAGTGGTTCTCCTACATAGTGCGGGAATACCCCCAGGCCGATGAGCTGTTTCGCCGCATCCGCACCATCAAGACCGCAGACGAGATCCGTACAGCCCTCGAGCGCGAGTGCGCCGCACGGGCCTAGTCTTGGCCGCCGCAGCGCGGCACCCTATGATGAAGGCTCAATGACAGGAGGTCAGGATGCAGGGAGTACCGGTCACATTTACCCATCAGCACGACAGGGCCGATTTTCGCGCCCTGCCGGGGCAGCCTGCGACCGAGCTCTATCGCGCCCACATCCAGCACCACATCTTCGATCCCCATAGCCACGAGGGGTTTGGCCTCGGTGTCATCGAGTGCGGTGCCGAGCGTTTCCGCTATCGCGGCAGCCAGCTCCTGGCAGGCCCCGGCAGCCTGGTGCTGATGAACCCTGATGAGCTGCACACGGGCGAGGCGGCCTGCGAGCAGGGGTGGCGCTATCGCATGCTCTACCTGCCCGCCGATCGGCTCGAGGCCATCAGCGGCGAGCGCGGCTGGTATTTCGCCGAAGCCGTGCGAAGCGACCCCCGCACCGCCCCCGTCCTGCAGGCGGCCCTGGACGCCCTCTGGCACTGTGACAGCGAGCTCGCCGCCGACGGACTGCTGCTGGGCGTGTGCGAGACCCTGCGCCCCCATGCCCGGGCCCTGGCGGCCCCGCGCGAAGCAGCCCACCCTCTGGGCCGCGCCATCGACTATATGCAGGCCTACTTCGCCCGCCCCATTACCCTGACCGAGCTGGCGGGGGCGGTGAACCTCAGTCCCTACCACTTTCAGCGCAGCTTCAAGGCCCGCTTTCATGTCACCCCCCAGCAGATGTTGATGGCCATCCGCCTGCAGCGGGCCAAGGGGTGGCTGGCCGCCGGCCTGCCCGCCGCCGAGGTGGCCGCCGCCTGTGGTCTGGCCGATCAGTCGCACCTCAACCGCGCCTTCCTGCGCCGCTATGGCACCACCCCGGTGCGCTACCAGAAACAGGTACAGGCTGGCCGCTAAAGCGCAATCTGGTTCAATACGCCGCCCTTACCCCCCTGCTAGGCTGGCCTCCTTCTTCTTTACCGGATATGGAAAATGTTGATCGGAGTCTTGTTTGCCCTGCTGGCCGGCCTGATGTGGGGGCTCATCTTCGTCGCCCCCCTGCTGGTGGACGGCTATCCCCCTGCCCTGCTCGCCAGCGGCCGCTACCTCGCCTTCGGCCTCATCGTGCTGCCGCTCGCCTGGCAGGCCCGCAAACGCCTGGCGGCCCTCTCGGCCAGTGACTGGCGCGAGGCACTCACCCTCACCCTGGTGGGGAATCTCATCTACTACTTCTGCCTGTCGGGAGCTATCTTGCGCATCGGCTCACCGCTGGCGGCCATGATCATCGGCACCCTGCCGGTGGTGACGGCCCTGACCGCCAACCGCCTCTATGGCGCACGGGACGGCCGCCTCTCCCGCACCCGTCTCTACCCGGCCCTGCTGCTGATGGGGGTCGGCCTCTATCTGGTCAACCGTGCCGAGCTGACCTGGCAGACAGAGCCACGCACCGAGCAGCTGTTCGGGTTCGTCCTGGCGGTGGTCGCCGTGCTGTGCTGGACCTGGTATCCCCTGCGCAATGCCCGCTGGCTGCGCGAGCACCCGGACCGCAGCCCGGCCGTCTGGGCCACCGCTCAGGGGCTGGTGACCCTGCCGGTGGCACTCATTGCCTACCTCGGCAGTCTCGGTCATCTCGCCCTGAGCGCACCGGACTTTCCCCTGCCCTTCGGGCCGACGCCCCTGCGCTTCGTGCTGCTGATGGGGGTGGTGGGGCTCTTTTGCTCCTGGCTCGGCACCCTGTGCTGGAACGAGGCGAGCCAGCGCCTGCCGACCGTACTGGTGGGACCGCTCATCGTATTCGAGACGCTGGCGGGGTTGCTCTACGCCTTCATGCTGCGCGGCACCATGCCTCCCATGAGTACCCTGGTCGGCGTCGTCTGCCTGGTGGTCGGGGTGCTCCATGTGATCACCGGCAAGCCGCGACACCAGCCGGAAAAACGCGTCAAAGCACGGTTAACTTGACTCATGTCATCTTGATAAGCCGCGGGTTTCCCTATACTGGCCGAGTTTTATCACTCGTCTTTGGGGGCTGTTGTGTGTGAAGTGACGCAAGCCCGGTTGGCCGAATGGCGTGAGCGCCTGCTGACCGATTGGGCGCAAACAAGAGAAGAGCTGATTGCTCAGCTCAAGGCCTGTCGTCGTGACGACTGGGCCCAAAAAGTGGGAAGCTGCGAGCGGGATCAACTGGTGGATCTGACCAGTCGCCTCGACTTGCCCAAGGTGGAGCTGAGCGTGGCACGGCTGAAACGCCTCGACGCGGCGCTCTGCCAGATGGAACTGGGACTCTATGGCCTCTGCTCCGATTGCGAGGAGCCGCTTGCCATCGATCAGCTGGATCAGGATCCCAGCCTGCAACGCTGCCCGCGCTGCGAAACCCGTTATCGCAAGGTGTTACAATCAAAGGCACACACACCTGACGAGATTTACGCATTATGGATAGAACGGAACAAACCGCCGATAAATCAATAGCTTATTCTTATATCCGCCTATCTTCCCGCCAACAGATATCAGGGGACGGCCAGAGACGACAGATTGAGGCCGCAGAGCTGTATTGCAAACAGAACAATCTAACCCTCTCCCCTAAATCATTCCGTGACCTTGGTATCTCTGCATATAAAGAGATAGATCGCCCTTCCCTATCTGACCTTCATGAATGTATTGCTAATGGCTCCATCCGAGCAGGTGATGTTGTCATCATTGAAAAGCTTGACCGTCTGAGTCGTCAGGGAATCGATACAACGACGGAGATGCTCAAGTCCATACTTCGCCAAGGCGTCATCGTTGTGTCTCTCATGGATGGGTTGAGGCTGGATAGGAACTCACTGAACGATCTAACTCTGGTGATCCGGATTGCCATCGCTGCCGACTTAGCCAACAAGGAATCGAGTGCTAAAAGTATACGAATCCAAGCCAATAAGGATTCGGTTAGGGACAAGATAAAAGCCGGTGAACCTGTCCCGATGAAGCTCCCCTTCTGGTTGAAGTTGGAAGGAAACAAGTTCACTTTTGATGATCGGAGATATATTTTAGACATCATCTTGGAGAGAAAGAGACAAGGTGAATCGCTGGCTAAGATCGCTGGTCATCTGAACAGCTCTAACATCCCCTCCCCCACGGTTAAGGGTGTATGGAACCCAAGCACACTAAGAGACGTCATCGCTAACCCAATCTTGTTTGGTGCCTATCAACTGACAGTAAAGATCAACGGCAAGTATCAACCTACAGAGCTTGTGCAAGGTTACTTTCCAGCGGTAATTACATACTCTGAGTTTCTTGAGTTGAACAGTAAAGCCATGCAGCGTCCGGCAGGTGCCAGTGAGACGAACCACATTAGCGGACTCGTGTTCTGTGGGTGTTGTGGAAAGAGGATGGCGGCTAAGAGCAGGAAGAACAAGACAGCCAAGGTCACTTACTACTATTGCCGATATTCGTTGATTGAAAAATGTGAACATACGGCGCACGTTCGCGACTTACACAACGTCGTTATCTCTAACATTCATCACCTTGAAGTGAAGCAACTTAATAAACAAGATTCTGGTGAGGATGCACTTAGGATAAAACTTGCTCAAGTTGAAAAACGAATCTCTGATTTATCATCAGAACTTTCAAACGTTGAAAGCACTCTCCCAATTTCCGCTGTTATGGCCTCTCTAACGTCCTTAGAGAAACAGAAGAAAGAGTTAATGGCGGATATTAAAGCTGTAGTTAGAATCGCTCCTGATGCAATAGAGACACTATTAGAGCATATTGATGACCCGAAGAAATTCAATATTGAGATTAAAAAAATAGTTGAGAGTATTGTTGTTAAACCGTTCGGTAATGGTCATATCGTGAAGATATCGAGATTCGACAAGCATTCAATATCATTCCATACAAAGAGTATTTTCAAGGCAAGTGATTCAGAGAAGTTCAGTAAGATGGTAAATGAAATTGCTGACTCTCTGGAAGAAGAATAAAAGAAAAGGGATCCCTAAATTAGGATCCCTTTTTCATTCCTTTAATGACCCCCAGATAGTTCTACTATCGAAAGGTTCAAATTGTCATTTAGCTTTTCTAATTGTGCATCTGTCATTTAGCTTTTCTAGTTGTGCGTCGGTTTTTTCTGCTTTTCGTTCCAAAACCAAAATCCGGTTATCATTACGACTTTCATTTACTTGGAGAGATTGAATATTCTGTTCGTGAGCACCAGAATAAGTTTCTAACTCCCCTATTTTGTAATTTGCGATGACAGCCGCTGAAACGAATGTGAAAATCACACCACCAATTTTAACTGTATTACTTATAGCACTTATCTTCTTCTCCCAAAGATTCATTATATAACATCCTAATAATTAGAGGGGTAGACTGTCTACCCCATTCTATTTATTTAGTATTATTTAGATTCAAGGGCGACTATGCGGGCCAGTAATTTAGCTACCTCTGCATCAACATAATCCTTGCGAGTGAGTGCGTTAACAGATGTATTTTGAGCAGATGATACCAATACAGAAGGAACTGTAAGATTACCAGTCATTGTATCGCCAGTTTTAGCAACCGCACCTACATCACCCGCCGTTGGATTGAAACCTTCGTGATATACCCGTTTATCCGCATTTGTTCCAAGATATATTTCACCAGATCCGGTGCCACTAACAAGTAATCTAATTTTGTTTGTGCCAGCTCCATTTACACCAGAAGAATAATATAAGGAACCGTTATACAACTTTTCCCACACCCAAGCAGAAGAGTTGTGTTCACGCATATTACGAATATACAGAGCTTTCGTTGCATCTTTACCAATATGTGCAAGTTGGGCATTTACACTGGTATCAACAAAGCCTGGTGTGAGAGTGAGCTGACCCGACATACTATCACCAGCTTTATCGACCGCACCAAGATCTGCTGGTGTTGGTTTATCGTCACTTGTATATATCTTCTTCCAGTTACCTTGAGCGGCACCGTTTATTCCGGTTCTATGCCACAATTTACCGGTTCCTACATGTGTAACTGCAAACTGCGAAGACCAAATACCTTGCGCACCATTACTACCAGGATTAACAGCAAATCCATGACCATATTGAGTGACGTCCGGTGAGCTAAGAGCGTCTGGTGCAAAAGCAAAGTAGCCCGGCAACACGGCACTAGAAACCCCAAGGTCAGGAAGAAACGATCTGTTTCTCCAAAACGCTTCATCCGCATATGTTACTACTCTAGCAGTATTAACATAAAAACTCTTATTTGATTCTATACGGTCCGATCTAAGAGCAAGTGTTGTGTTGTGGATGTAACTACTAAGTTGAATGTCGTTATTTGTTCCAGAACCTTTCCCAACATACCAATTATTAACACTATTTTGTCTTCCAAGAATATACGACGGCGTATTAGCCGCAGGATCCAAATTAATACCAGCATTCGAATTTGTTATAGTCAACGCACCAGTCATTGTATCGCCAGTTTTATTAACCGCACCTACATAAGCAGGAGTTGGTTTATAAATTGATGTATATACTTGACCCCAATCACTCCAAGAAACGTTGTTGTTATAGCGATTATATATCTTACCATCGGAGCTAAAAGCCAATTGATGGGCATATGTTCCAGTTTCCCAAGTTGATATATGAACAACTGAGTTAGCACTATTACTTGTGTTTGGTTTGTTGGTTGCAGCAGACCCAAAATGAGCCAACGACATAGTTTTTACAGGAACAGATATCGTGTTTAGATCTAACGAGTTTTCAATAGATGTTAGTCTTGGAGAATAGGCATCATGGAGTATTCTGTTTGACCCAATAGCCCAATAGTTATTACTATCATAATATCTAATACCGTTAGACCAGAGATAATCAGCTTCATTTGCTCGTCTTGGAACAATCTCAGAATAACCACTAGCATTACTACTCAATCTAAGTCCACTGAATGTGGATATTGTGTTTGCTGTGATGGACCCAGTAGAAAATATGTTTGATGCGTTTATATTGGCATTTACTGTCAGATTACCGGTCATAGTATCGCCAGTTTTAGCAACCGCACCTACGGCATCCGGTGTAGGATTATATCCAGTATCATATACTCTGTTGCTACGGTTATAGTAACCACTTCCTTTATCGAAGTTTGCTATTACCGCAGTTTTTGTGTTTCCACCGTCTTGACCGTTCACCTTGAAAACCGATGTTCCAAAGGTTACATCTGTTGCCGATGCGGTGACAGATACACCAACATCAACTCGGACATTTATTGGGAAAGCTCTGGTTTCAACATATGCAACAATGAAGTTCGTTGCGTTTTCGGTGCAGGACTGGAACGAATGTAATGATCTTTCTGCGAGGTCATGTATAGTGAAAAATCCGGTTGAATATGTGCTGGCATCACTCCATCCCGATGCACGAACAATACCATTGAATGAACAGTTGTTCATCGGTGCGGCGCCTACATCAGTCCGAGTGTTTATGTAAATCTCAGAGTTGCTTGCGCTTCCAAAATTAAACGATACCGGAATATATCCAGTCGCAGGTGCACCAGATGGTAAAGCAATAGTCAGGTCTTTCTTGCCAGACCCAGCAGCAGTTACAGTTGCTTCAACAAAGTCACGACGAGTAACGGAGTTTGCTTCAGCACCTTGTGCAGCAGTCAACAGAACCTTTGGAGTAGACAAGTTCCCTGTCATTGTATCGCCAGCTTTATTCAATTTTAACGCATCTTGAGCATCAACATAATCCTTGCGGGTGGCGCTGGCTGCATTAGTTCCCTGCCCTTTATTCAATTTTATATCATAGGATGAATCTATCGTTTTACTTGATTTGATAATATCAAGTATTTTTTCCTTAGCCATTTGTTAACCTCTTTATTTAATTAGTTGCATCTCCTTTATTTAGGGTTGGAAATAAAAAAGGAGCCATAGGCCCCCTTTAGTCTTTGAAGAAATACTTACGTTTAAATAACGTCACGCCATTTACGTTAATTTCAAAATCCGTCTCAAACCTATGATCAAAAGTATTTGTTTGGAACCAAGCAATTGGTTTTTCGCCTTCAACTCTCACACCAAACTGGACAAGCGGATGAGGGAACTCAACCGGAAGGCTCGGCTTATACCAAGTCGGCGGTTTCATCTCATCATAAGGAGGGATTATTTCAGATGGTATTTCAACCTCTTTATATAACGTCACTCCCCTCTTTCGATAAATTATCTCTTGTATCACAATATACCCCTTATTAAGCCCACAACTGGAATCCGGTAGGCACCGCTTTGATACTCATTTCATATGCCTTACCAGATGCGAGAATCCATTCATCACCAAGGAAACGCCCCTGAACTACTTCATCCCTGTATTGCTTGGTCTCGTTTCTCCAATTCTGGATCAATGCATCACCGATACTAACGTTCTGTAGAATATGAACTTTTTGAGTGTGTGGTATTTGGGTAAGGGTTGCACCATTAAACCCCATTCTTGATTGTGTAATAGTTACTCTCAACATTATGATTTCCTTATGATTTTCTGCTTGCATCGAGGTCAATCGACCAGGAACCAGCTACGGGCGTAAATGCAGCCTCTGGATCTTTTTTGGACCAGAATTGCACGTCATAAAATCCAGTGGCTCGTTTATCCATACCATACGGGGCTGCTAAAGTTTCAGAAAGAGACCTGGTTAGATTGAAATAACCTATCCCATTCTTAGCAGGACCAATCAAGATCCATGGAAGAGAGAAAACAATTGTAGGGTCGTCATGTTGATAACGGAACTGTATTACTACTTCAAGGTCAGTGAAGTCAACTGGCACGACTAAACCAGTTTCTTCATCTTCATTCTCGAAAAACATCTGAATACGCTCACTATCCCCCCGTTTAAATGTAAGGTTTTCATTTACTGTTTGAACTTGTGCCATATTATTTAACCTCTAATGTTGTTGGGGCTCGATATGAACCCCATTTATTATATTTAGTTACCAGTTTCCTATTAGTTACCTGTTTCCAAATTCGATTGGCGAACAGCACCGCTGATTATATCTCTGTGTTGGAGACACAGTTGAATGAAACGGGATTCGTCAGCAGAATCAAGATTACCTTGGACGATAAAGTCAGAATTGATGACGGTTTCGCCATTACCACTTGATTTGTTGTTCTCAAGATATGACGTTAGATCCTTGTTCGCAGTAGGCTGGATCACCCTCTCCCCTTGCTTCAAGATATACGATCCAGTCTCTGATACTTCATCTGTTCCATCATGGAACTGCCCAAGAGTAACGGCGGCGGTAGAAGCAATTGCGCCACCATATTGACCTAATATCATTGCCTTCTCGCCCCAGTTTTCAGCCTTACCCCACTTCTCCCACATCTGAACACCGAGAGACGCAATTGCAGAAGATTTCTCAAGAGCAAACAAAATCTTTTGTTGTTTTGAACCTTCCTTAGCAAGCTGGGAACTACCTCTGAACAATTCAGACATTAATCCGAGTTGTTCCATCACCATATCCCGTTTTGCTACCGTGACTTTTTGGTCGGATTCAACTAAAAGGCGATTTGCTTCATCCTTATCGATTAATCCTTGATCATATTGTTGAAGTATAAGTTCACGTTCAAGTTCTGCATTCTCAAGTTTGCGTGTCGCTTCTGATGTAATATATTCATCGTCACGTTCTTGTTGATCTAACTTATGATTTCTATCGAGTTCAGCAAGTTTATTATTCTTATCCTGTTCAGATAATACTTTGTTTCCTGTAGCCGATTGGTCAATCCGATAAGCTTCTTCAACCTTAGCCTTTTGGATTTCAAGCTCTATATCAGCTTGGGTCTTCGAATCGGTAGCAAATTGAAGTTCAAGATCGCGAATGCTTTGTTTCTTGTTATACGCTTCTGTTAATATCTTCTCTTCGGCGGCGGCTTTCTTCTTCTGGATTTCAAGTAATTTATCTTGAAGTTTCTGTTCTGCGATAATCTCTGCTTGGTCATACTCTGCTTTCGTCAAAGAACCATCTTTCAAGTAATCCTTGAGTTGGGCAATCATGACCTCATGAGCAGCCTTAGCGGATTCTTCCTCACTCTTAGCAAGGAATGCCTGAGCCTGTAACCGTTTCTTAGCGCCAGCCTCTGCTTTGTCTGTTGCCTCTTTCTGGTATGACGCAATTTGACCATTAACAACCTTTATAGATTCTGCGTTCTTAGATAGCAGATCCTTTTGGTTGGTAATTTGTCCTTCCAATGCCTTCTTAGTCTCCACCCCGATAGCATTTTGAAGTTGAGTTTCAAGCCGTCCTTGCTCTTTCAAAATATTGATGCGCTGTTCATTAAGTGTTTGGAGTTGTTGATTAGCTTCTTGTGCATTCTTAACACTTGGAGCAACAGCATTACCACCAGTTCCCTTACCTTCCGAGTTTATACGCTCCGCATTTTGGATATCAGAAGCTTTGATAACGTCATTTGCAAGTTTGGCGTTAGACTCTTCCATATATTGGTTATACAGCTTATCAACCTTCTTCCAATACTCGTCGCCGAACGGTAAACCACTAACTTCACTGGTAGCCCTCGCCCTCGCATCAATTCTATTTTGAGCTTGTATATCTTGGGCACTATCTAAGAAATCCTTAGAGTTACCAGAATTAATTTCCATTTTACCGTTAGTATAATCACCAATGATAGTTTGACGTTTAGAGCCCTCTGAAATGCCATATAACGCATCAGACGCCGCTTTGGTCATTCGGTTAGCCAATGTGATAAGGCCCCTGAAACTATTCGCCATAGCGGCGTTAAAGTTGTTTTGGAGCATTTCCATATTAGACTGTGTTGCTTGAATATCATTGGCGACTTGAGAGGAAAGAGTTGCACGGTTAACAGCATACGACTTAAGCATGTTATCCATTTCACTTTCAGACATTCTAAGAATACCTGTCAGCTTTGAAGCATCAGAAGAAATACTCTCCATAACGAATGTGATCTGAGCTTGAGACGCGCCAACATCGATAAGGTCTTGGTTAATCATCTTCAATGTATCAATTGCAGATAGCCCCCTGAAATCGTCAGCAGTTCGCTTAAGCTTACCTTGGATAGTATCAAAGTAATCCATCATTGCACCGCCACCCGTGCTCAAATAATCACCAGTTCTATCGTTAACATCCTTGAGGATATCGGCGAATTTTTCAAAATCCATGCCAGTCGTTGATACAGCCAATCCATATTTGTTTATAGCTTCTACGCTCATGTTATTCTGTTTTGCGAGCGATTCCATTTTCTTCTGAGTTTCTAGAACTTGTTGACCCATATTAGAAAGCTGTATACCGAGCCCAACGCTTGCACCACCAACAGCACCAATAGCTAACCCCACGGGACCAAGACGACCAAGGAAGCCGTTAATCGCGGCGCTGGGACTGTTAAACGCTGATGTTACTTTATCACCCATATCTTTTGCTTTCTGGCCCATGGAGTTCATGGATTTGTCGCCAGAATTCTTAGCTTTATTAATTTCATCAATATACTTCTGCGTTTGGGCAGAAAGCACTACGTTGACACCTGCCATTTTTAATCTCCTATTTAGTTATTCTCCTTTTATTTAGACAACAAAAAAGGAGCCCGAAGGCCCCTTGTATATCTAACAGTTAAACTATCAGTTCAACTTATCTTTAATCTCACGTAATTCAGTCAATACAGCTTCAAGGTT
The DNA here is from genome assembly GCF_010974825.1 of Aeromonas rivipollensis. Classification (GTDB taxonomy): domain Bacteria; phylum Pseudomonadota; class Gammaproteobacteria; order Enterobacterales; family Aeromonadaceae; genus Aeromonas; species Aeromonas rivipollensis. Next base: position 100,598 of record NZ_JAAILA010000012.1, read on the forward strand.
ACTATCCCGATCCTGATTACCCACAGCCCACACAAACCCAAGCCCGATTAGAGGACTAAGAATCATTGATATAATGAAGAAAAGTGTTGGGCTATGACCTCTATAAGAAGCAGCCGTTGATATAATCACGCTTAGGGTGAACCATAGAAATGCGATAATGATCATTGAGAATGGGTCGATAAACATAATTAATAGTCCTTGTTGTTTTATGGTATTTAGGTTGTATATGAACCACAGAATACACGGATCCGAACGAGGATCAACAAGAACAATCAAAAATTACTGTTCATTATCAATCTGGGTATCCCTTATCAAGCCGGAAAGCCGCTTGATTACATACATATCCCGCTCACTGGATGGCTTAGACAATTCAATATCAATTTCTTCCTTCATGAGTCGTAAGGTATCTTCAATCATGAAGCGATGACCGATAGTGGTCGCGAAACCAAGCTGTTTTATAGCCGTTTTAACGTGTTCGTTTTCCATGAACTCAGGTAATCCATTACCAAGATACGGAAGAAGTTCATCCATCGTCTTGTAATCCTTCTTCTTGGTGACATTCTGGTTCCGCAGCAACTCAATCATGAATCCATCTCGAATGCTCTTGGCGCGTTCGGTGAAGGGACGAATGATGTTCATTGCTCGATACTGGTCGATGATTTCAATAGGCCATTCCTTGATCTCAAAGACTGGTATTTTTAATGCAATAGACAGTTCGAAGATGAACATTTCATCACTATCAATAATCAGCTCTTGTGCTTTTTTTTTAACTGTTCATCCCGAGCTTTGGGGCCAGACAGTTTAGCAATCTCGGTGGCAATGGTAGATATCGTTTCAAATGGAAGTTTATCGCCGATTTCAGCAAGGTCTGTATCTTCATGGAATACCATGGTTCCTTCTTCAGATTCACAAAGGCAATGGCGAATGATTATAAGTTGTCGAATGATATCGTTATTCTCATTTGCTATTGTGATTGCGAGATTGTAACTAATCTGCTTGTAATATACTGTTTCACCTTCCAGTTCGAAACTTAGTGGTTTCAATCCAAATTTATCTAAAAACTTCATTAATAATTCTCCTTTATGATTCTCTCCTTTATTTAGACAACAAAAAACCCTGCCAAAATGACAGGGTTAAACATTATGCTTTCACACCTTCAGTAACACCACCATCAATCGCCAGAGTCCAGGCAACAGTTCTTTGAGTATCAAATTCAGTGGAAATACTCTTACTACCAACGACAGCAGTCATTGTAAGGGTGTTTCCATTGAGCTTGGTCGGGTTCTCAAACATGGTAATTACAACTTCAGCACGAACACCATCAGCACGAAGCTTTTCCAGAGCCTTATAGCTGGCGCTTTCAGGGACATAGGTGCATGTCAGCTCAAGAGGGTCAACCGAGGAACTGCCAACCAGCTTTCGGCTAAATTTATTACCATAGTTGAAAAATTCGATGATGTTTGCGTTCTGGGCGAAGCCGGTTACGGTTTCAATATCGGTGATTATTGTAGTGCCCACCTTTACTTCAAGATAGTTAGCGACACTTGCATCGGACATACCTGCCATTTTAAAGTTTCCTTATTTTATATAGTTTCTTTATGTCGGACAATCAGGCGGTATTGCCTTTCATACTGTCCTGTATTTGTTTTGAAGTCCTCATACCCATCAAATCGAACGGATATCAGGTTCTCACTATTATATTTAGTGACACCCGATATAAAGGCATTATCATCACAGAGCGCCAAATATCCGGGCTCTTGCCTAACGACGTAGAAAAGTGCCTCTGTGATTTGGTAATTCATACTGTGATATTTTGTAACTACCCTATTTCCTATCCGTCTATATGCAATAGCCGAACCAGTAACTTTATCTGGGATTTCGAATGGATATAATTCACCAAAAGGACTTAACATTTTATCAATTAAAGATTCAATCATTTACCCCCCTTTTTGATCCATCTATCATGCTTCTTGATCTGTTTCTCTACTTCTTCAAGGAAATACTTTTCGAAGTCGGAACGTATTTTTGGTTCAGCTTCAAATCTGACCTTATCGACGAAACCAGTTTTTTGAGTTGTTCCAATATATCGAAGATGTTCATTCGTCGGATTACCGAAAACATGGAATTTTGAATCACCAGATACTTTAGCGAGTGGATTACGGCGACCATAGTTATGAATCATTGCCATTCCATAAGCCGATTCATCTCCATGAGTTCCTTTCTTATAAGAAAAAGTCACTTCTGAGTAGAGTTCATTAAATTTATCTTCTTTGATAAACCCTTTAATGTTTCCAAGCTTCTTATTCGTATTGACCTTGGTCTTTATCACCACATCGTTTTTGATCTCGGATGGTGCATTCTCTATCATCGTAGATTTCACGGGGGTCATTACTCGTTTCGCTGTTGCTCGTAATGCGGCCTTGCGAAACTTTGGATCTGTCAGGCTATCAAGAAGATCATTCAGCTCTTTTAAACCTTGGACATTCGTGTTTTTAGCCATTTTTATATATCCTTCTCAAGATACATCGTGATGTATTTTTGCAAGTTGTTCCAAGATTCATAGGAAACTATCGAGTAATAATTACCCTGAAATTCAATCTTGAAATCGGTCTTGTTGTTGAGTGTGTCCATTAGTGTCCGAGAGTATCGCGTTTGCATTACCAGCCTATTCGCCCATGCCTTGCTGAACTTCGAATCCGAATCTTGAACCTTCTCGAAGTTCATTGCCGCCCGTAAACCATACATGGGTTCCAGAGTCGCTACACGCTCCCCCACGGCGTTCTTCTGCATGGTCTGGTGATGCACCATCACCTTGTGTCTCATTGCCCCTATGCTCATTCTCAGAGCCTCCCAGAACCACCACCAACACGATACAAATCGAGTATGCGTTTTGATGTATTTGGAATCGGGGATACCGAAGCAGCGATTACGGCGTCTTCTCTCATCTCATAGTGTGAGGCTATCATTTTCAACAGCGCGATTTTTAGAGACACCGGTTGTTCTGCATTATCAGAAAGCCAAACCAAATTAATAGTAACCGGTAGTTTTACGGTTTTATCAATTGCTATACGATAATCGAAATCACTAACAGTGTATTCAGTCACAACACCATTTGAATTCTTCATATCTTGGATCGCCACAGAGCCCATAACCGGAAGATATGGCATTTTGAACTCATGTTTATTTGCAAAGATAACACCGGCTTGTTTAGTGATTGGGCGGTTCATATAACGTTCTGCCTCCCTAATGGCTGATTCCCGCAAGATTTCAAGTTCGGGGTCAACATCGGGAAGTCTGAGGAAATTTTGAATTTCATCAAGTGATACGATATTCTCAAGATCGAAATCTTGATATTCTTTAATCCTGTATTCAACATCCACCATATATTTATCTCCTTTGTTTCTTATTTTTATTTAGTGCATACAAAAAAGCCCACTCTCGTATGAAAATGGGCTTTAGTGGTTCACTCTTAGGAATGAACTATTCAGTTTTTCGCTTCTTATAAGTTCGTTTGGTAGTGACTGGAATTATTGTCTCGTCACTACTAATCAAACTCATGACTGCGGGACTCTCTCACTCACCAGCAGCAGGATAGAAACCAATCAGGGCTGCATTATCACCGACAACAAAACCATGACGAATTGCAGAAGGAACAGTTACGTGACCGTCAACTTGGAACTCGTTCAACTTGGATTCGAAGCTATTAGCAAGATTCAATTGAACCGCAGCCCGTTTCATATCACCGTAAATGATGGGCGCATCAGATTTGATGAAGCTATCAACCACAATCGGCTTCCCGTGTAGGGTATAAACGGTAGCATCAGAAGCGGAAGGTTTGATATAGGAATGACCCATCTTATCTTTCAGAGCATTCAGCTTAACGAACTGGGCTGAACTCATATACCACTTTGCCCCAGTGCGATATCCAGTCACCAGACCTTCGGTCAGAGCGAACAGTTCATCAATCAGGGTTTCGTCAGTTGCAACACCTTTAACGATTGCGAAGAAGTCGGTCTTACGAACGTCTTGAGCTTTTACGCCTTCGGTCTTGGAGAACTTGCCCATCAGACCATCACAGGAATCGGCACCAAGAGCGACACGATCACCATTCAGCAGGTTATCAGCCAACAGTTCAGAGAAGTCTTCCGCCAGAGCTTCACGCACAAATTGAACAACGTCAAAGAAGGCGTCATTAATCAGATCGTTACTCAGGATTGGCTTTGCGCTACCTCGGAGGAAAGAACCACGGTTCCATTTAACGTCAGGAGCACCAGCACCATAACCACGACCAAGAGCGGCACCAGACTTACCAGCGCGAACCGGGAGTTGGAAGTCTTCGTTGCTTACAGGCAGTTGCTTGAAGTCAGCCACAGTCGGAGATACTTCACGCAGGCGCTTGATAATGTCTTGCAGGAACTGGGGCAAGACCGCACCGTCAATACCATCAGCGGACTTAGTAGCCAGACGACCGGCAACTTGCTTACCATCGAGCACCAGATCCAGAGACTTTTGACCGGATTTGATAGCGGCACGGATAGCACGGTTCATTGACTTCTGAGCGGTTGCTTCCAGCTTGGCTTTCTCTTCATCGGTCATGCCTTCGTCTTGAACTTTGGAATCCAGATCAGCGATTTGCTCTTTCAGCTTTTTCAGTTCTTCGGTCAGGCGAACAACTTCTTCATTTTCACCACCAGACATTTCCTTTACTGCTTCCAGTTCGGCGGCAACGGCTTCAAGAATCGATTCCAGTTCTACACCATCAGTGATTTCAACTTCTTTCTTACCAAAACGAATTTTCATTTTTAATTTTCCTTTAATTGAGGGTAATAGGTAGGAGGGGGAAGAAATGGCTCTTCCCTCATGGCTCCCATAAACTTATTTAGTGGTCTTTTATTTCGACCGAATTTGTTCCAGAATGGATTTCATTCGAGATTTACGTTTGATATCTTCCCAAGAATTGATAGATACCTTCTGAATTTCAGGTTCTACAACTTCTTGTTTCTCTTGCTCAAGGCGATTCTTGATAGAGATGATTTTACTTGCGGCATTCGCGGGGAAAGTAACAATACTTGTTTCATTAATTATGATTGACTTGAGATGGATCACCCCGTCATTGCCTTTATATTCATCAAGAACCAAATATCCAATTGATAGCGAATCCAGGGCACCCATTTTCAAATTAGAGTGCACTTCTTTCCCAAGAGGAATATCCAAGTTGATTCGACCTTTAACCCAAAATCCCTCTTTACCGTCGATTTCAGATACCCCGTATTCATCCCAAACGCCTATAACACGATCTGGATCATGTTGATAAAGCATCTTAATAGAGGTTCCTTCATCTTCATGGAAGTCCAAGGTCGCTTGATAGGCACCAGTTTCAACGAGTTCATTGTTATAATCTACAACGTTACTAATATTGCCCCATGCGTAAATCTCACCGTCATCGCTTACACCATCCACCTCTTTAAATCGAAGCTTTAGCGCTTTTGTTTTTGTTCCCATTTTCTATACAGGTATAAACTACCCCTCCATTTATTCTCGTTGTCCGAGTGTTAAGTTATTTGTTTCAGTTGCGTATACCCCGACCAGTTCAGCTCGTGGAGCCTTACCAACTGCAATTCGAGATTCGTTTAAATCGAAGGATCCAAGTTTCACCATCTTGTCAGCAAGATCGACACGTTGAGCGAGCGGAACGGCTGCATATTCGTCAGCATCAAATCTAATGGTTAGTCGATAGTTCCAAGCTTCCTCTAAGGCGTCACTAATCTGTTTCATGAACGGATATAAACAACTGGTATGGAAAGCCAAACGAACTTCTTCATACGATTTATATGCGCTATCAGGGATCCCAAGCATCGGTAATGGAATTCCGAATAACGTCGCGATTTCTCTAATTTGAGATGCACGGTTCTTATCAAACTCATAGTCTTTAAGCGGGTTCGGGTTTTCCTTCCACTTCATGCCACCATCAAGAATCAGAACTTCACTTTTCTTGAACGTGTTTGTAACTCTCGTATGGTAGGAGTCGAACTGTTCATCACTCATAGAATCGTCAGTTTCGATTACGCCGGGACTTTGCGGGCCACGGGATACCATCAAATTCGCATTGCTTAGAGTTTCATAGGACAGACTAACAAGAGTGTCGGCATAGCCTAATACGTCCAATGACAGGCCCTGAGACTGCAACGGAGACTTAATCCATATAAGGTCAGCGGGGTTGATTGCCTTGCCGTTAGAGAGGTTGCCAGATAGCTTAAATGAACCATCGACCATTTTCTGAATACTGATAGTTCCATTATCGAGAATCTGCATACTGCTCACTACCGGGTTACTCACTCCTAACTTATTTAGCAAGATGAAAGTATCTCTATTTACGATCATGCTTAAGGTGAGTTGTCTAATAAAGTCGGCGGTTGTCTGCCATGCATTCGGCTTTCTTTTAAGAATCTTAAATGCCTCGCGATGAGTAGCTGAACCGATTTCTTTTTCTGTAATATTGTCAATTGCTTTAAGTGGAAGTGATCCGAGTTCGGAAACAATCAATTTTACGGCAGTCAAGATCGCAGGCTCTTTTAGGTATTTATCTTGAGACCCTTGAAACTGACTCCATGATTCATCGTTCATTGCCACCCCCGCGCTATAAGATTTCGTCTTAAAGCTCGAACGTTTTTTAAACATTGTTTTTCTCCATATTGAAGCGGGGATTATTGTCAATCCCCATCCTCATATATTTAGTGAGTTATATTTATATTATGTGGGACCGACTCGATATTCTCTTGGAGCCTTGTAGACTGGAATGCTTGCAACAGCAGTCATAAGAGAAACGGCAGGGTCGATCTTATGATGTTCGTTTTTCTTCTTGAGCATACTTTCACCCTTAAGGCTTCCGATGAATTCCACCGAGTTTCTGAAAGCATATTCAAGAAGAGAATCGTTATATTCTAACTTACCGGTTAGGATAAGTTCCTTAACTCTGGTAATTGGGAAAGACAGACCGAATCCCTGATATACTTCAATAGGTTTCACTTTCTTATTCAGAGCGTTTATCTCTTCTGCGAACCGGACACCCAAGGCAGCACTATCGAGAGAGAATGCTTTCACGTTAAACGCGCTGTGAGCCTCTATAACATCATCCTTGATGATTCCATGGTCGATGATGGCCCCATCGTTTATAACCAACTCTCCGGCGTTCTGGGCACTCATCATAATGTCTTGGTCGGCAACTGGTAGAATTTCCATTGCACCTGTTGAGAAGTAAGACTTTTGGAAAACAGTAATCTTGTCTTTTTCTGGGAATACATAGGAAAGACTTGCCAGATCTCGGAACGATGCCAGATCTAATCCCAAGTAACACGGCTTGCCTATGAAGTCCTTGATATCGAGTTCTGGATTCCTGCACTTTCGAAGGTCATGAATATTGATATATGAATCGGTCGCTTCGTCTGAATAGATATTCATATACTTGGTTAACAAGTTATTACGGTCTTCCAAGTATCCTTGCTTTGCCTTGGTGCAAATAGCCCTGATTTCAGCATAAGTTACAGACTTACCAAGATTAGGATTAGCCCATTCCCAAAGTTTCTCGTTTGCGTAATCTTCTTTGTGTTCAGGAGGAACTGCATATACCAGAGCAAAGTATCTATCATTCTCTATTTCTCCCATGGATACCTTACGACCATAATCCATTTCTTTGGAAGCGAATCCAAGTGAGTTAAACCCCGCAGTCGAGATCATGAGAAGCAATGTATCTTTCTGGCTACCACCCAAGCCGGATTCCAAATCCCCTTTAAGTGTTGAGTCTGGGTGAGCGTGTAATTCATCACAGACGCCAAGAGTAATACGGAAACCATCAAGCTTACCCGCACCAGCTACGGCAGCAGCTATGTTAATATTTGTTGATGTGCATATGGTCTGATTTGAGTTCCGCATATTGAACATCTTCTTCAAATCAGGAGATTGCTTGATATACGACTTCATATCAGTAATACATATTTTGGATTGCTTCTCGCGAGGTCCAGCGGAGATTATCCAAGAGCCATCGTTTTGACTGCTTATGGATTCAATAACCATGATGGAACTGGCGAGAGTTGATTTAGCATTACCACGACCAACCCAAAGCGCAGCAGTAGAGAATCGGCGTTTTCCTCTTAGTTCTTCGTTTTCATGTTCTTTGGAGTAATACCATCCATACACGTTGATCATGAAGAAGACTTGCCAATCAGAGAGAGTCATAACAGAACCCTTCATCGAGCCTTTCGGAAACTTCATCAGTAACGTCATACCAAGAGCGAATTTAATCCGCTTCACGTTCTGGTATATATCCGTTCTGTTAAGGTCTCTCAGGTAACGTTCACAAGCACCCTTGATATATGGGCTGGTATTGATAACCCCTGTGATAACGTCGTATGCGTATTGTTCCGCGCCTTCGAGAGAAATACAGTATGGGCTGAATAACGTGTTTCCTATTGGGTCTTTATGGTCAGGGTTAATTACCCGATGGTTTAGTGATTCAAGATCTCTCATGATTATTGGTTCTCCTGTGTATATTTACTCCATATGAAAAAGGGGCAACAAAGCCCCTATATCGTCGTATGCGCGATTGCGTGTTAGATGGTTATCAGTCTTTAAGGGAATCCAGCAAAGCTGTTACAGCGTTCTCCTGCTTCGTATCAGATTCGATTTTCATTGCTGTTCTTGATTTAGGGGTCATGCCCAATTCAATTAGAGATAATCGGATCTGAGTCTGCATCTCTTTTACAAGGTTCAATGAAGGATTCGCTTTGGTAGTAGTTCCTTCACGGGAATCACTTGTGATCGTCATTCCAGTTACAGCGAGATCCTGAGTAGCGGAGTTCATCAGATCAATCTGGTAGGCGAGTGATGCGATTGCAGTTTCCACCGTTGGGGTAACGTATTCCTTGCCGCGCTCTTTCCGTAGCTGTGATTTAATGCGGTTGTATTCTTTCTTCCCAGCAGGAGACAATGCAATACCACCACAAATAGTAATTAGTGACATTACATGACCCCCTTCATATAAGATAAAAGGGTTGTTCTTAGACTGTGATCTAAAACAGTTGCCCCGTGTTTATCTTCAATATCGATAGTTTCGGCCTCGATCCAAATGCGATATGGTTCGGATTTATGAACAATTACAACGTTGATATCCTTAGTGTATTGCAGAACGAAACAGTTACTATTCTTTGCGATAAGATCCGCTTTTTCTTTTCTCTTCGTATTCCAAGAGGTAATCGATTCCTTTATCCCTCGGATAATGTTCGAGAAGATATTCAATTGTGCCATATGAATTAAGTCCTAATTTCTTGACAATAGATGACTTGGTGGAGTGACAAGGTATGCACTCCGAAATCAAATTGTCTGGGTTTGTTTGATAAGAAAGCCCAAGTAACATGCGGCGTTCAAGCCAATGGTCAACTTGTTCGGCTGGTCTACGCTCACAGATTTCACATACTGGATTTCTTGAGAGTTGTAATTTTGAAAGCTTTCTCCAACGAGCAGTATTATAAAAAGCGTCGGTCTCATAGCTTGTCGTCTTCTTCCTGGGAACGTAGTGATCTTCGCAACGGGTTTCCCCTTTCAAAGCGACTTTCCAGCAAGTTTGATGCATACATTTTTTGTCCATGGGGACTCCTTGTTATATTAGAAATGCCTAATGTGAAAAAAGTCCCGACTGGAATTTGTGTTTAATCGTGAGACAGTGGGGTCTCGTAAATAGCTTTATTTCGAGATATAAGGCCCCCCTATCAATTTTAAATGGAAATACGTATCACCCTACGGGGTATCGTTAGGATTGCTTAGAGAGCGTTACAGGAGCTTATAGAGCTGGTGATTATTATCTTGGAATACAGCCACAAGCTATGAGACCAATCGAAAAATAAATTCCCTATGGTTCTTTAAGATATCTTCAAAAGATTCTTCTTTCTTCTCTGCTTTTACTTGCTTGATATACGAGCATGTAAGGAACTGGATGAGTTCACCTTCTACTAATACTCGCTGTTCGTCTGTAAGGAACTGGTGATTGGAAACATAACCCTTTGCTTCATTTACTGCTGTTATAAAATTGTCTTGTGTGTTCATTTTCTTTATTCCTATATGGTGAAGATGGGAACCTGATTAGATAGTTAGATTCCCATTTGTTCTTATTTGTTGGTGACGATCATCGCGGCGAGTTGTTCTTTAATATATGTTGCACCATCATAGAAGCTATCACAGAGAATGTCATAATGTGGAAGCGGTATGATAAGCCCAAAATCCTCTTTAATGTGTGGATAGACCAACACAACACGAGTCCCAAATTCAGTTTCCTGAGTCCTGATTACATGGCTATGTCTTACTGGAAAGTTTTCATATATGAAAGAGTTGAGTTTAGTTGCAATCTTCTCAGCGGCTTTCTTACTAATTTTCTTGATAATGCGTGGCTTTTGCTTATTTCTTTCGATGTTCATTTTCTTTATTCCTTATTCATGGTGAGTTGTTTTCTTACATAGTTATTTAGGGGACTATGAAATCCCCTTTCGTTAGTCTTTCTTTCTATTACCGATTGCTCGAATGATTTCAATAATCAGAGAGAACCAGTTGCCACTGTTCCATGAGATCATCAAGCGACCCCATAAACGACACACGCACCAATACCAGCAGCAACTAATACTAAAGCCGGATACTTGATTGCAGGATGTAGCGGAGAGGCTTGGATTTTTGAGAACAGTATTTTCAAACCACTTACCATTTCATTTTCCTCGTTCTGGGAAAGAACTATTCATTCCCTTCGTTATTATTTACCTGCTTGGATAATGAGCAGTCGAACCAGTCCTAAGCGTTTGTAGAACTCGTTCAGCGCGGTTTCTTGTTTGCCGATACCACTTACTATCCTTTCCATTCACATACGCTAATGACCATTCCTGGTGACGTATAGCAGCCCACATATTTTTAAAGCCGGAAACACCATTAGCTCCGAGCTGGAATACCATGTTTTCAATTGCGCTTTGTCTTACAGGGTCAAGCTTCACATAAGCATCATAGAACGAGCTGGAACGAATGCCGCGACGAACGACGGCTAGGTCATACCCGAATAACATGGAACACTCAGAATCGGTTATACGTCCATTGGTAGAGCGTCCCAGTTCGCTATCTAATAGCTTGGTAGCAGCGTCCTTAGATATCTTTTGGCGCTTGATTAGATGACCTATACCAATGGTGGGATAACCTTCCGTGTCGAAATAGATAGATAGTTCTTTACCCTCGTCGATGGAGAGCTGTTTTTCGATTGATAGCATTTCATTTTCCTAAATACGTTAGAGCGAGCGATGTTGCTCGATGTATTTAAGGAATTTGGAAATGAGCGAATGGAAGGGATTACCTGATGGGTTTGAACCTATTCAGGGGACACACTATGGATTTATCTACCACATACGAAACAACGTCACAGGGAAGCGGTATATCGGTTATAAGCAGTTCTTTTCTCATGTTAAGGAAACCCGCAAGAGTGATCCGAAGTTCGGGAAGAAGGTATACAAGCCTTCTAAATGGGAATCCTATAAAAGCAGCAACGAAAAGGTTGCCGGGTGGGCTGATGAAGATATTACGAAGACAATTCTGATGATATGTGGCGGGAAGTTTGAGTTGCAGTATGCGGAGTGCAAGGCGCTTATAGATAGCAAGGCGCTACTTGATGACAATTTCGAAAACTACATGCTGTCTTCGTTCATGTTGGGGCGTCCGCCTGCAAGTATGAGGTTTGATAGTTTAGAAGAGAAATATACCAACGCTAAATAATATTAGAATGGCTGATTAGACACGGGCATTCCTTATGAAAATTGAAAAGTATAAAAAAGCCCCTTCCGTAATGGTTGGGGCTTTGTTGTTATCTAAACAACCTCATATGAATCTTGACTGTTATGTTCGCACCGGATAAAGTGTATGAGCACAAAGCGGTAGATAGTTTTGTGATGTAATAAAAACCTTCATCCATTAGAATAAACGGGTTGTATATGAAAAACAAACTATATGATGCGAGTAAAATTTATGAAATGATTCGCGACTACTACATAAATCTATTCCCACACCATGCAAATTATGAAATCTCCCTCCAAAATAAAAATATTTTCTCAGAGATACTAACTGAATATAATTATAAGAAAGCGTTTCCTGTAGCTGTAAAAATTAATAATGAGAACTTTATTCTTGCACGCAGCTACTCTGTAGAGAGAGTAATTGAAGATATGGTTAAATTGTCACGAGACCAACAAGAAAAAATAATTAACTATGTCGATAATATATTCGCTGATGATTTTGAAAATTTGATGAGTGATATCATTGCCATGCATCAATGGCTTGTTCAGGATGGATATATTTCCAAAAGTTCGGCAGGCAAAGAAAAACTCTATATGACAACTAAATTTCTTAATCAGAAATCTTTAACGATATAAAAACTTATGCCCTCTTCCGTAATGGTTGAGGGCTTTTTGTATCCATAGAAACCATGGCTAACCGGCACGAATATACCGTATTGCTTTTCTTATCATCCATACCAACAAAGAGCCTAATAGAAACATGAGCAGGAACATAGGTATCCCAACTACATAAGCAATAATGATTTTATTCCTTACTATTGAAATTTGATTGTCAATTTCATTTTTGAGTTCGGATAACATTTGAGAGCCTTCAGGCCCGACAGTGAACTCAACTTGAGCAACACCACCAGGAATACCACAATGACCAGCAATATAGTTATTATCCTCTCCATCAAGCCATAACTCATTGCATCCAAGGGGATTTAGAAGTCTGGCATCCTCATCATTACTCCCAAATATAATGGATATTTCCTTTCCAGTTTTTGCCCTCAACTGATCGAGAGGTGAGCCGGAGCTTGCATCAGTTCCAGCGTAAGGTTTGACAGATACAATACGTGCACCTTGAAGGAATCTTCGATTGCTAGATACATATGTGCGAGGAAACGAATTATTTTTGTATGACCTGGTATTAACATTAAACCATGCAACTTCTTTATTTCTAAGAGACTTATCCCAAGGCCCACCCAACCCATCTGTCTGGCTACAACGCTCTCCAACCATTGTGTTGTAACACAAGAATGTAACGTATTTTTCAGGATCAATAGTGACTCTCGTAAAAATAGCACCGGCTATCAGTAAGGGTATGGTTAATATAATAAGTAAGCGTCGATATTGTTCCCATGTCATTTGTATTCCCTCACTTGATAATCTTTTCATCTGCTTTGACAGATAGATCAAAGTCCTCAATAGACATCCAATCTTCCTTCTCAATGTCTTCTATAGTCCAAGTCCATTTGGCCGATACGAATAGCAGGTAAACAAACTTATGGTATTTTTTATTAAACTCCACCAGAGATAGGTCACTCCCAGGGTTAACCCTTTTGATAATGGTGTGGGAACTTCTGTTCCTTATACGGCGGAACTGTTTGCCAAAATCATCAGGAACATTAACTTGATAGGTGGATATGTGATTCTCTCCTTTGGGGGCATGTCCGTTTTCGATAGCATTAACTCTCTGATCTAGTATTCGTCTAACTTCCTTGTTTAAAAAATCGCTTACAACTTCACCATTCATCTGACTTGTATCAAGTCGATTCATCTGAATACATCCAACATAGAATTCATACAGATGACTCAGAAATCTTGCATAGGCATCATGTGAGCGGATAATTGTGAGCTTGTCGCGCCTTCCTAATATGTTCATAGTAGAGTAGCGAACAAAGCTATCAAAGCTCTCCTTACATAGCAGGTATTCATGAGCAAGCGTAATTGCTAATGCTCTATCGGTATCGTCACCCATCTGGAACTTACTCATGCAGTGTCTCCGGTCATATGTCTGATGACTCTATCACTGTGTAATCAAAGTTGGAACTGAGCAGCCCTGATGATGCGTCAGCAGTCTTTACCTGTCATGGAACATCAGTGACCACGGCTTCACCCCTATCGGTGGGTAGCCGTTGCGAGGTGAGCTATAAGGTGGAAGAGATAACGAAGCTGGTTTGTGGGTGATACATGGGGTCGAGTTCGTCGAGAGCGGATCTGATGGCTTGTTCGATGTTCATCGTGGTGTCCTGTAGTGGTAAGTGATACAGGTATTTACCGGATGATGCGGTAGAGTCATATTCTAATTGGTCATGGCTCATAAATTTGTGGGTTTATGCTATCAAATTTGTGGGTTTATGCTATTTTTTATCCTATAAGCTACTGTAATATATGGAGTTTTTTTCGAAAACCGGTTAATGGATAATGTATTGGTTATCTATATAAAAGAAGAGAATAAAAGAATAAGACTATTGACGCCCAACGGGCGGCATCGCCGATAGGCGTGGATGAAACACCCTGAACAAAGATAATTGGTAGAGATTGATATTGATTACATGCTTCGCATGGTTCGCTACGCTCACGATTCTAATATTTCTTCTTTAATATTAGTTTCAATTGCAATCAAAGTATAGATTCTCTTATATTATACTTATAGAAGATCTAAACTTAGAAAAACTAAATCGTGAGCGTAGCGAACCATGCGAAGCATGATCAACCTCTACCTATTGATCTTGTTCAGGGTGTTATCATTGACTCGGTTCGCTACGCTCCCTCGATGCCTACGGCAATAGACTACTTTTCTAAGATAGTTTTTAAACGATTTCAAAATCATGTTAGTATGATCATATCTACGAAGAAAACGAAGTTTCAGATAGAATCAATCTGAGTCAAAATTAATAACCTTCTACTACTTCGAAACAAAGTTACTTCGGTATCATATATTGATACTTTTATAAAAATATGAGTTTTGTTAAAAATTAGTTACATCTCAGTGATATCAAGCTTCTCGTTTAAATTTATATCAAAAAGTGTATGTCATCGATGAAGTATCATATATTGATACCTTCCTATGATTTAATTTTTGATACTCTACTAAGATAACCTAATACAAATTATCAAATTGATGAACTAATGAAGAAGTCTCAAAGTCTTTCGACTACTTCCAATCTTCATCATTTGCCCTATCGGCTACGGATTAAATTAATTCCGTTTTCTGTCGATAAGCTATTAAGTCGAAAAATAAGACTACTAAATAACTTTAGAAGAGAAACACTTCTCTACTTCGGGCGCTTTGCCCATTCATTTTTAAATCGAATACGACGCTCGATGGGCATTTACCTATCCTGTATGCGCTATCGATTACGGCGAATTTTCGATTACCGTCGAGCGTCGTATTCACCAGTTTCGCCACTGGCTTGATTTAAATAATGATACCCTCTTTACAGGATAACGAAAATGAACTTCATCAGCAAAACCTCCATCTATTTCAACCACGAAAAGAAACTTCACAAATTCAGCAATGGCGAACAAGCCAAAATCTGGAAACTCGATACCATCAAATTGAAGATGGGAACCAGCACACCAGTTAAATTCAACAAATACGAAATTAAGTCTAACCTTTTCAAAGACTTGAAAGAACTTGGTTATGGAACCGCTAATGTAAAGGGTCGCAGCATTCAGGATCGGATCAAGTCCGAGATGAAAGAAGTCTATATGGATATCAAGCAGTGTGAATATGCCATTCGTGTTGCTGGTTCTAAAATTTACATTTTCGTTATCTCTTACAACCATAGCGGGAACAACGAACGTCAAAACTACGAGGGGATTATCCTCTCATTTGAAATCGATGTTTCTGGTAAACGAGTAAAGATTGAACACTTCCAAGAAGCTTTTAATCAATGGCACAAATTCACCACCGGAAAAAATAATATGGTTCATAAATTAAACGAAACAGATATGGTCAAAAAAGAGAATCGCGGTAAGTATGAGCGCAAGCTAATCAAAACCCCTAAGCTGACAGTAGACGCTACCCAAGAGCAAATCGTTGCCAAGATCAACGAAATCCAAGAAGTAACCAATCACAACGCGATGGTCGCCGAACAAGAGCGCATCGAAGATATGCAGCGCATATATGAAGAGAAGAAGAAACAATACGAAACTATCCAAAATCTTCTTGTCAAAGCTACTAAGCAGCAAGGTTTCGCTAAAGAAGAGTTGGCAAATATGGAAATCGATATGCTTAGTATGGGGTTAGCACAATGAACCCCTTACAATGGACTACCAAGCAATGCGTAACGTTCCTGGTTCTCTTTATCATCACTATGCCGATGTTCCTATTGCTGATTGTTTAGAGCGGGGCGATCTGCAAATTTATGACTTGTAGGACTGCTGAAATCCAAGCAGTCATAAACCATAAGCCAGCGGACTTTATTAGAAACTGGAAAAGAAGTATGGAATCGAAAGTATGAAATTTCCCTACCTTAAAAAATTAAAGGTAAAAACGGCGTTTTCAGACACCACTAAATATTAGTGTAGAGAGAAAGAAATGATTCTTCTCCACAAACGGGTTCCAAAAACCCGAACAATTTCACAAACCGCTATTTGGTTATTGTGACAAAACTATCTGACTTGAAGAGGAACCATGTGTTTTCTAATAGCGGATTTGTCGCATGAATTCCGATTTTGGGCAAGCCAAATAGCACAATCACAATAACCAAATAGAGGTTTAAATTTTTATGAAAAACGAAATTATTACACTGAAACTTGAAAGTAAAGAAATCACCCTGACTACTCACGATGTAGAAGGATCCCAACTCTATAAAGCTCAAGACCTTCTGAAAGGTTATGGTCTTGATGCAAAACAGGTATCCAATACCATTAGCAACTGGTTGATTGGTATGAAAACTAAACTACTTGATTTTAAAGTAGTATCAAAACAAGGTAAAAACGGCGGAACATACCTAACCAAGCGTCAAATCCTGAAACTTGCTGGTTATGTCTCCTATGAATTTGAAGATGCTGTTTATGAAGCATTTGAAATGCTCATGGGTGGTAATGGTAATGACGCAATAGAAAAGGCTCTGAGTGTTGCTGTAGTCCATAAGGTAATGTTACAAGACCGCCCTACCCCAACGCTTAAGAAGATGTATAAAGAATCCGGAATGAAGATTGACGAGTTTGTTTCTCATATCCTGAAAAACAGCACTTTGAATAACAAGGCTGACGTCGATGACCGTAAGAGGCTGGCAAACGCCCTCTTGAACGTGGTTGATGATATTGTCGTTGGTGGTAAGAACGTTGCTGATGATGCGTTGCGTATCTTGTCAGCGCAGAAAGAGATTCATCAATACCGCGCTATGAAGTTCGCGCAAAGTGCAAACTATAAGAAGACTATCGCACTCAAATCTAATCGTAAGCTTGTCCGCCAGTCAGAAGCCTTGGAGCGTATGATTGATGAAGCTCAAGCCGAACTTGAACAGGTTCGCACCAAAGCACGTATGATTGGCTCTATTGCCCTTGCCGACCGCAAGATGAAGAACGAGCTTGAGTTGCAGATTATCGACCTTGAAGAACATATTGAAGATTTGAAAGCTCAACGTGAAGAGATACCCTTCTAATGCGCTTATTAAAAGAGCAGTTACCAACAGAAGAGGATTACGCCCGTTTGAAGAAAGAGTTCAAACCGCGCCCTCGTAAAGAATGATTTTCCTTGTGGTGAGGAAGATAAGGGAACAGGTTCGATTGGACTTGTTCCCTTTTCCGTATCTGCGATATGATGATTTCGAATCCCACTAACGAGAATTCATAATGACCAAGACAGAGCAACAACAAGCCGCCATAGAAGTCCTCTCTAACCGTCAGAGCGTTGCTGAATGGCTTAACGAATGGCAGCCTACCCACGAAGAGTTTGAAGCTCTTGTAGCGCGTCTCACGAGCGTTTATGAAGACTTCCACAATGAGAAGAAGAAGGCGGATATTGAGAACCTACTTCAACTTATGAAATCAAAGGGAATTTCACCTCAAGATCTGATTCCAAACACATCACCTAAGCCAAAACAGAAGTCAGAAAGCGAAAAGCTCAAGATAATGTATGTCACTAAGACTGGTGAAGTTCAAACTACTCTCATCGGTGCGAAAGGTAGAGTTGCAGATGCAGAGGTTTCTGAGTTCCTTTCATATGCAAAAGACATTGGGTTAAGCCGTAGTCAAATCGCTGCTATGAGTGATGAGGAATGGACTACAAAATTCACTGAGTATATGAAAAAGATGAAGAAATAATAATGAAATTCACAGATTTTAAAATCGTTCCTAACAGCGGCGACTTCCACCCATTTGAGTTGAGTCATAAGGTTGTTACTGTTACTGCGTCGTTAGACGGTAATTCCGTAAGTATAGTTTTTAAAGATAATAAAGTAGAGGCATGTTCATTGACTGTCGTCGATAAAGGGTATGAAGAATTTATTGATGAGTCGAAATCATTTTTAGGTATGTAACTATAAATTACACCCATCAAGGGTAGCCTTCTGGTTGCCCTTTTTTGTATCTGCGATATGATGTTCATCGTCAGCTTCTGACACCCATCAACCGTGCTATGTCGATGGGGATAACACACTTTTTAGCCATCCTTCGGGATGGCTTTTTTATTGCCTAACTAAATACAAGGAGAATCACAACATAGGAGATTTAAACGATGAGTTTACCGGTTCTATCAGTCGATGACTGGCCAGTCGGAAATGTCAGTATTGACCAGCAAACCCCCAACTTCTTCACAGAAACAGTTTCCGGAAGGGTCAGATCTTACGAGCGAGGCTTACACATGATCTCGTTCAAATTTGATGTGTGGTTACCCTATGACAGCGACGTCAAACGGATGAATGCGTTTATGCTTCAATGTCGGGGCAGAGCTAACCCATTCGTTCTTGACCTTGGTAATTCGTCTACTTGGTTCAACCCACTAACCAGTCAAGCACGACGAATTACCCTTGGTGCAAATGCTGGTATTGGGCAGAAGAATATCACTCTCGTGGGATCTGTTTCCTCTATTTCAGAAGGGGAATATTTCCAAATGCCCAATGACACAAAACTTTATGTTGTTATCGGCAAATCCGGTCAGAATGTAGAGGTCTATCCCCCGCTTCTTATTGCGCACAAATCTGGCGAAACACTGAATTTCGAAAATCCCCGCCCTCAACTTAGGTTAGAGAAAGACGAATTCACATTAAATCTTGAGGGTCGCGGGAAAACTATATCAATATCCGCCAAGGAGGTAATCTAATGGCTATTGTATGCAGCCTTGTTACTCTGGATCTGACAAGATTCACGAGCATTAATCAGAAGGTATGTTGGACTGACCATATTCATGATGTGGTCTCCAATGGAACAATTTATCGGTCTGCTGGTTCACTATTAAAAATTAGCAATATTTCAACACAAAGTGTTTTGAACAACAAACAGATTAAAATCACACTCTCTGGATTGGATGAGAATACTACTCAAATCGTCAATTCAAATGAGTTCCGAAATGCGCCTATTCTCATCGAAAAGGCAATATTACAGGACAATACCAATAACGTATCTACTAAACGAACTTATTTTCGTGGGAAAACCGCAACACCAGATACCACCATTGACTATAAATCCGGATTGATAACTATTAATATTTCGGCTCAATCAATTTTCGATCTATCTGTGAAGCCAAGTTATTCGAGAAGTAACAATGCCACGCATCAATTCAGTTTTAATGGAGATATGTTCTTTGAATACGCGAATCGTGATCTTGGTGAAGATATTCTCTGGAGAAAACGATAATGGAGCTTCATGAGTTAATTGAACAATATAGGGGGCAGTTTAGATCCCCTTCTACTTGTGATTGTTTGAGTATGATCCTGCATTACCTTGGTGATGATATTCATATTGAACAAATTGCAGGACGCTATAAAACTCAACGTGGTGCATTCAGAACGATTCCTAAGCTAACTGGCTACCCTTCCATTGATGACTATTTAAAACAGCACTGTGAGCCGGTCACCCCCCTATTCTGTCGTGATGGAGATATAGTTATTGCACAAGGCCACATAGCGATTATTGCAGGTGGGTATCTTTTTGGAGTAATTACAAACTTCGATGGTTTCGAGCAGTTCGGGTATAAGTCTTTCGATATTACCTCTCTAAATACAACAGGAGTATACATTTTTAGAAAGAGGTAAAATTAAAATGGCAGAATTAACAATCGGGACAATCATCACGGCGGTGCTGTCCGGGGCTTCCCTTGCAATGAGTGCTTTTACTCTGTTGAGTAGTAAGCCGGGGAATCTTAATCAACAAGATCCGGGTGTAGCTGTTCAGAGAAAAGGGTCAGACACCCCTAAAATCATTGCCTGGGGTGATACGAGAATTCCCTCTGTAAGGGTTTATACCAACGTCAACAATAACAATTCAGAAATGCTGGCACAGGTATATAGTCTTGGGTGGGGGCCTTTGAAATCAGTTGAAGAAATCTATATTGATGGTGTCCCCTACTTCAAAACCTCCGGTGACAGATCTAATGTTTGGTCAAATCAAGGTGCGGAATTCCCAAATGTTCAGATGGGTATACGTCGCGGTTTGGCGGTCGAAAGCGTTTGGTCTCAAATTACATCTAACTCTGACGGTGAACTGAGTAACAATCACAGGGGGGACCGCACAGGGTCTGTAAGTCTCCTGGCAAGACGCCAAGTCAACATGAGTGGCGATAACAACGTCCGCTTCATAAGCCCTCAAGTGAGGATAGAGGCGCTTGTGCATGGTAATGCGGTTGTAGACCCACGTTACGATCCTCTGTTACTTGGTGCAACTGACATAACAAAGCGTAAATGGGTAGATGGTAGCGTTATTTCATATCGAAATCCTGCCCTCTGTTTGCTGACCTACTGCTTAGATCCTGATTTCGGTGTTGGTCTTACTGCTGATAGTATTGACATCAATTCGTTCCTCCTTGCCGCAAACTATTGTGATCAGTATGGATTGAAATGTGATGGTTTTTCAAATGCAGATGATGACCATGGAACTACCATCAAAGATCTTGCGAGTTCGTTTAGTTCGATGGTCTTTATCCAAGATGGATTGTTGACTGTTAGACCAAATACTAAACGACCGGTGAAATACACTATTCGTGAAGGTGATTTGGTTAGAGATAACGCCATCAGTGTTAGCAACAACAACCAATCTGAATACGCGAATGCGGTCGTGTGTGAATTCCAGAACAAGACGACTGAGTATAATAAAGACAAATATGCATTACCCGCGAACAAATGGACAGATGAAGCGATTATTTCTGATGGGGGGAATGTAAAAGAATTTTCATTGAAGTTACCATATACAACTGACCCCATGCATGTTAAGCGATTCGCTAACGAAGCATTAAAAATTCGTAAGTATTCAAAAAAGTCGGCAAAAATCACAATTGATAATAACGATTTCGATTTGCGGATTGGCGACGTAATCAGATTGGTTCATGTGCCACTCACAGTTGATGCACTTTTCACGGTCGATGAGATCGGAAATTCACTGAATGAGAAGGTCATGGAAAGTTCAATTTCCTTATCAGAGTATCGTGATGAGTTCTTTGACACGAATTATCAGGATGGGATTATCTCAGGAAGTCAAGGCAATCCGAATATAATCGTATTGCCTGTAAGTGGATTGAACTTTATACAGAATAACACGCTCACGACTGGTTCAGGTGAATTACATTGGAATAATCAATATAAGGGTGATTGTTCATTCCGCATTGAATATCGTCGAACTGGCACAATTACATGGTCTTATTACAACGAGGTTCGCACTGAATCTTGTGTGATGACTAATTTGCAATCTGGCGCTAACTATGATTTTCGTGTGTTGGTTGTCACAGCATATAAGACAAGTTCTTGGGCAACTCTAAACAACGTTAGGATTAATCGCTCTGTAAGTTTGCCTGCTGTTACTGGCTTAAATGGTAACTTTGTATCACGAGATGCTGTTTTTGTGTGGAACCCAATCAAGGGGGCAATTTTAAATAACTCACCTGTTGGTGATGGGGTTACAGATTTAAGTCAGCTTGTTTCACATTATGAAATCAGTGTCAAACACGGGACAGTAGCGAAGAAAACATATAGAAGTAGTTCTCCACGGTTCATCTATTCATATGAAGAAAACGCATCTAATGGGCTTAGTCGAGACCTGACTGTCACAGTCAAAGGCGTTTCAATCTATGGTGATAGTTCACCTGACACCGTTATGACGGTTAGAAATGAGCCTATGAGCGCCCCCAGTGGTGTGAGTGCGAAAGCTCAACTAATTAATTTAACGGTTGAATGGCTAAACCCGTCTGATTTGGTTTCTGACTACTCTGCAACCGATATTTGGATAACAGATAGCAAGACAACTGCACCTACTTCCCTTGATCTGGTAGCTTCATCGAGTGTCGGATTCTTCACGGCGCTTCAAGATGCTAAAAAATCAGGATGGATCTGGCTTGCTCATCGTGATGTTTTTGGTCATGAATCTATTCCGGTGTATAGCGCCCCTGTGTTTTTCCGACAGACAACCATTGATGAAGAACTTAGTGGATCAGGTTTTGAGGATACGATTGAATCTATTCAAAACAACATCGATGTTATTGAAGGTGCGCTTGATACTGTCAATACAGAAATTGGCGTTATTGAAGGAACCATTACCAGCAATAAGACCGAGATCGATACAAAACTTGCGCAACAGCAAGCGACTATCACAGCAGAGAAAACCCGTCTTGATGGGCAAGTCGCCGAACTGAACACCGCTAAGAACTCTATCGCCTCTCAAGGTCAATCGATACTCAAAAATGCGACCGATATAAAGTCGAATAAGACCTCTATAACCTCTCAAGGTGCGAGACTCACAACGGTTGAACAGGTAGCAACCGACAACACGGGTAGTATTGCGACGACGAATCAGTTACTCGAAACTATCAATGGGGATCTGAGTTCCAAGATAGAGACTAACAAGCAAAGTATTGTTACAACAAACTCTGCACTCTCGACTCTCGATCAACGACTCACGGCAAAGACTAATACTAATGCCGCCGATATATTGAGCAATAAAACAGCGATTGCAACAACCAATTCCAGCATGGCGAGTATGGATACCCGTCTTACGGCGAAAACTAATACCAACGCTGCGGACATATTGACGAACAAGACTGCAATCACCACGACTAATAGTTCTATGGCGAGCATGAACACATCATTGCAAGCTCAAATAGATACTAACAAGGCTGGGGTTTCGACCAATAAAACAGCGATTGCCGCAACCGACAAGAATTTGGCAGATTACAAGATTTCTGTTTCAACCTCTTTCGGTGCAACGAATGGAAGAATTGATACTGTTTCGAGTAGTGTCTCAACTCTACAAAACACGGTGACGACGAATGCAACGAGTATCACAGCGAACTATAACGATCTGAACGGTAAGATCTCGACTAACTCGACTGCGATTGTAAATGCCAACAAGGCTATAACATCACTCGATACAAAGCTTACAGCTTCAATTAATGGTGTAGATGGTAAGGCTGATGCAATTCGAGCAGATGTTACCTCTCAGGGTTTGGCAATCGTTGATTTAAACAGTTCACTGGCGAGTATGGATACCCGTCTCACAGCTTCAATTGGTGGTGTAGATGGGAAAGTTACGGGGATCGAATCAACCGTTACCTCTCAGGGTCTCGCAATCGTTAATCTCGACCAATCGCTCACCTCGTTCAAAACTTCAACAGCGGCGAACTTTGGAACGGCGAATAGTCGGATCGATACCACCAACACGAACTTAGCGACAACTAACAAAGCACTGAGCGACTACAAAATTTCTACTGATAGTCGAATCGGACAGAATACCGCCAATATTACAAGTCAGGGTTCAACTCTGGTCACTCTTGATCAAAGTTTAAGCTCTTATAAAACGAGTAATAATGCAGAAGTCGCGGGTATTAAATCAAGTGTTACAACCGTTCAGCAATCAATTGCGACCACGGATGGTAAGGTTTCTTCGATGTATGGCCTCCGGGTTGATGCGAACGGTAAAGTTGCTGGGATGACTTTGAATGCGAGTAACAATTCAACTTCAATAGATTTCTTGGCGGATACACTCCGAATTGCAAGCTCGACGACCGGAACACCAGTAACAGCTTTCGAAGTCAGAGGCGGACAGGTGATGATGCGTAACGCTCTAATTGGATCCCTCACGGCGTCACAAATTGCAGCAGACCAGATCAACGGAAATCACATAGCGGCAACCAGTATCATTCAGGCAGGTTCAGGGGCTACCAGTGCCACCCTAAACGGTGCTGATGCAAACTGGCGTATCTATGCTGGCTCAACTACTCCCGGATCTGCACCCTTCCGTGTGAGCACTACAGGCGGTTTGGTGGCGACGAATGCGACCATCACTGGGACCATCAACGCCACAAGCGGGACGTTCAATGGCACAGTAAACGCCACAGGTGGGAATTTCACTGGTTATGTGCAGGTAGGAAACTCATACATGAGTGCAAATCCTGCACATGACTTCTTGAATGGGAATGGTGGTAATTTCCGTGTAGATAGAAACGGAAGTCTTTATGCGAACAACGGCACTTTCGGGGGAACAATCTACGCTGATAAGATAGTTGGTGACATAGTAAACGCTGGTGTGACTGATCTTCCTGCATTTAATGTGTTCTCTATACAATCCGGTCAAGTATATGACTTATTCACTATGAATGTCCCTGCGGCATCCTTTGTTAGGATTGCAAACCTTGTTAAGTTCCCAGTTAATTGGCGAGGGGCTGAAAACGGTGGCACTTACTCGATGTATCTAAGAGATAGCACAGGAAGAAATAGTTGGCTGTTCAGTGGTAGTGGACAAAATACATTCGATATTAGTTCAATTCTTGAAAACTTGTATGTTCGAGTGCCTGCAAATTGTACTTGGTGGAAGATAGTTCTTACTGCGGATCGACGTAGCTCACTTACCAGAACCGCAGCAGATCAAACAGGATGGACACTCTTCAAAGAAGGTTCAGGTGGTGTATCCGTATCACATCCTTAAAAACAACTAAGAACCTATCCTGTCAGATGGTGGTATCTCAATCACTACTTAATAACAAAAGACTCCTTCGGGGGTCTTTTTTTGTTTTTGTGGTTATGTGCTTTTAAGCGTTATCGCAAGGGATTCCACGCCCACGAACTCTGATGGGGGCACCCTCAGTGCCCGCCATTTATCTGTGACTCCTCTCCCCGCTTCCTTTACCCGCCATAGGTGATCCCCGGCGCCAGGGGCGCTGATGCCTGTTCGCCCGGCTGGCCGGACTGCAACGGACACAAAAAAAGGGAAGTCATTGACTCCCCTTCTTCAGGTACTGCGTTCCGCCCCACGAGGTCGGGATGGCCCGGTTACTGGGCCAGCAGATGCCCCACCAGCTCATGACGCCAGCCTTGCAGCAGCATGGGCTTGTCGGCGCGCGCCCGCTCCTCGGCGCTCATCCGCCAGCTCCAGGTGAAGTACTGGTGGATGATCTTCTTGCTGGCAACCAGCTCCGGCGGGATGTTGCTGGCCTTGGCCTTCTCTTCCACCATGGCCTTGATGCGCTTGAGCTCGGCCTTGTACTGGGGGTAATCCACCAGTCGACGAATGGGCTCGGGCCAGCCTTCGGGGTCGCTCTGCTGGGCCGCCGCGACTATGTCCAGCATCCGCTTGCCGTGGATCTTGATCTCGATGGGGGCCAGCCCCAGCTCGTTGAGATCCCGCAATGAAGTAGGCCGACGCTCCGCCACCTTGAACAGGTGCAACTCCTTGACCACGAAGTTGAGAGCCAGATCCCGGCGCACCGCCTCTTGCTGACGCCAGGCGGCGAGCTCGCGCAGAATAGCCAGCTCGCGCCGACCCAGTTGCCAGGCGTTGATGATCTCGAGGTAGGCCTGACGGGGATCACTGCCCTGGGTCTTGCGGGCGGAGTGGTTCTGGCACTCCTGCTCGAACCAGGCAAACTTGCCGCTCTCGTGCAGCCTGGCCATCACCTTCTCGTAGAGGGGCATCAGGTAGAACACATCCGCCGCCGCGTACTCGAGCTGGCGCGCAGTCAGGGGACGGGCCAGCCAGTCGGTGCGGGCCTGATCCTTTTCCAGCTCCACACCGAGGAACTCCTTGACCAGGGCGCCGAAGCCGACCGAGACGCCGTAACCCAGAAATGCCGTCGCGAGCTGGGTGTCGTGCATCTGGTTGGGCAGGTGGCCCGCCTGATGCTGAATGAGCTCCAGATCTTCACCCGAGGCGTGCAGTATGGCGATCTGCCCTGCCCGGCCGAGCCGCTGCCACAGCCCCGAGAGATCCAGGGTCAGGGGATCCAGCAGGGCGAGGCGTTCGCCGTCATAGATCTGGAACAGACCGAGCTGGGGATAGTAGGTACGGGTGCGAACGAATTCGGTATCTATGGCCAGGGGAACGTCGGCCAGGGAAGCGAGATACTGCTCCAGTTCGGCTTGCTGTGAAATGAGTTGATATTGCATCTTTGCCTGCACGTTGGTCGGGACCCAGAAAGAAAAAACCGTGGCATGACCCACGGTTTTGCATAACGACAGCGCTTGACTGCAGAGCAGTGCATGCCGGTTACTGCTTGGCAATCTCCTCGTCGCGCAGCACGCGCCTAAGGATCTTGCCCACATTGGTCTTGGGAAGTTCGTCGCGAAATTCTACCAGTTTCGGCACCTTATAGGCAGTCAGATGTTTGCGGCAGTGGGCAATTATCTCGTCCTCCGCCAGCTTTGCATCTTTCTTGACCACGAAGATTTTCACCAGCTCGCCGGAAACCGGGTTGGGCACACCGACAGCGGCCACTTCCAGCACCTTGGGATGGAGCGCCACCACGTCTTCAATCTCGTTCGGATAGACGTTGAAGCCGGAGACCAGGATCATGTCCTTCTTGCGATCGACGATCTTGAAGAAGCCCTGCTCGTCGCACACGGCGATGTCACCGGTGCAGAGCCAGCCATCCTGCATCACCTCGGCGGTCGCCTCGGGACGCTGCCAGTAGCCCGTCATCACCTGGGGGCCGCGCACCTGCATCTCGCCGGGGGCGCCCAGCTCGGTGATAACCTGCCCCTTGTCATCCACCAGCCGGATCTCGGTGGAGCAGACCGGCAGACCGATGGAGCCGTTGTAATCCACCAGATCGTAGGGGCAGACGCTCACCAGGGGTGAACACTCGGTCAGGCCATAGCCTTCCAGCAGCGGAGTATGGGTCAGCGCCTTCCACTGCTCGGCCACCGCGCGCTGCACCGCCATGCCGCCGCCTATGGTCAGCTTCAAGCGGGAGAAGTCCATGCTCTGGAACTCGCCGTTATTGACCAGGGCGTTGAACAGGGTGTTGACCCCTGTGATGCAGGTGAAGGGGTACTTCTTGATCTCTTTGACAAAGCCCGGGATGTCGCGGGGATTGCTGATGAGCAGGTTGTAGCCACCCAGGCGCATGAACAGCAGGCAGTTCACCGTCAGGGCGAAGACGTGGTAGAGCGGCAGCGCGGTCACCACGAACTCCTTGCCCCGCTCCAGCACCGGGCCATAGACACCGAGGCACTGCTCCACGTTCGCAATCATGTTGCGGTGAGTCAGCATGGCCCCCTTGGAGAGGCCCGTGGTGCCGCCTGTGTATTGCAGGAAGGCGATGTCCTGGTTGCTGATTTCGGGCTTGATGTACTGCAGGTAGCGGCCCTTGGCCAGTGCCTGGCGCATGGTGCTGGCGTGGGGCAGGTTGTATTTGGGCACCAGCTTCTTGACGTACTTGACCACGAAGTTGACCAGGGAGCCCTTGGCCAGGCCGAGGTTGTCCCCCATCCGGGTCAGGATCACGTGCTTGACCGGGGTGTCGTGCACCACTTTTTCCAGGGTATGGGCGAAGTTGGAGACGATGACGATGGCCTTGGCGCCGGAGTCTTTGAGCTGGTGCTCCAGCTCACGCGGGGTATAGAGGGGGTTGACGTTGACCACAGTCATGCCGGCCCGCAGTATGCCGAACACGGCGATGGGGTATTGCAGCAGGTTTGGCATCATCACCGCCACCCTGTCGCCCTTGCCGAGCTTGAGCTCGTTTTGCAGGTAGGCGGCAAAGGCACGGGACTGCTCTTCCAGCCGGCGATAGGTAATGGTCTGCCCCATGTTGACGAAGGCGGGCTGGTCGGCAAACTGGGTCACCGACTCTTCAAACATCTCGACCAGGGAGCCGTATTGGTCTGGATTGATCTCGGCGGGCACCCCTTCTGGATAACGCTTCAGCCAGACTCTTTCCACGAACTTCTCCTGCATAACTAGCACCTGTGCGCTCACTGTGTTGCCTCCGTCCCTGTCACATCCATTTCAATCAGTTGTTTTAAGCTCATGCTCTAATGCCGCACATAGTTACATAAGGCAACATCGATTAACAGCAAATTAACAACGAGAAGTGTGAGGGAGAAAGCAAACCTGACATGATTCAAAGCCGGCGATCCTACCGGATCTGACAGAAATTTTCGATATAAACGGCGGTTTTTGCCGAATTTTCCATATGGAAGTGATGATTTCCCGCCACCTGTACCATTTCAATCTGGCCAAAGGCCGGCCCTCGCAACTGCCACTGCGTCAGCAGACTCGGGAACCCCTGCTCGCCACGGATAAAGAGCACAGGGCAGGCGATGGCCCGGATCAGCGCCTGGGCCTGGCCTTCGCTCATGCGCATGGGTGAGAGATCCCGCAGACGGGGATCGCTGCGCCAATGCAGCCGCCCATCCCGCGCCTCCAGCTGGCGCTCGCAGATAAGGCGCGCCGCCGCCGGGGAGATGTCAGCAACCTTGCAGCGGGCCGCCACCGCCTCGTCGAGGGAGGCAAACCCACTGGACGCTCGCTCGCGAGTACGGCTGCGATTGAGAATGGCCCGCCGCAGCTGGGCGGGTACCTCCTCATCGGGTTGGCTGAGCGGCCCCAGCCCCTCCAGCAGGATGAGCCGCACTATCTGCTCGGGGAAAACCCCGGCATAGGCGCTGGCGATCAGGGCCCCGAGAGAGTGGCCGAGCAGGATGAAGCGCTGCCAGCCCGCAGCCTGGGCAATCTGATGGAGATCGTCGAGCCAGTCGACGAAGACATAGGGGGTGGCTTTGTGATCCGAATGACCGTGTCCCGGCAGATCGACGCAGACCAGGTGGCACTCATCGAGATGGGGGGCAAGGGGCAGGAAGCTGGCGCCGTTGTCGAGCCAGCCGTGCAGGGCAATGACCAGGGGCTTGCCCTGCCGGCCGTTATCCAGCAGGGCGATGCGCCGTCCGTCGGCCAGGGTGAGGAAGCGCTCTTCCATCATCACCAGCGGGAGTAGTGGCGTCTTGGCCAGAAGGGATCATAGAAGGGGTCGTAGAAGTAGGGGTCCATGTAGCGGATCTCCACCTCCTTCACCGGCGGCCACAGCTTGCTGGCGGTGACCTTGAGCACAGAGAAACGATACTTGTGATCCCCTATCTGGCTGTCCACCGGCTTGTCCAGGGTGCCGAGCACCGTCAGGCTGCGTCCCTTGGCATAGAGCGTCGGATCCACAAAACCCTTCATGACGGCCAGAAAACGCCCCGGGCTCTGCTCCGTCTGGGTCGGTACGCCATTGGCTTTGAGCGGCAAGTAGACCACCTCGATGATGCTCTGATCCTGCTCGTTGTGCACCGCAGAGATGACGCCGCTCCAGCGCGCGGGCTTGCCCTCCATCCCCTGCAGGGCAGGTTGATAGGCCACCAACTGGCTTTCCGGCTCATAGGCCAGCTCCTTGGGCACCGAGCTGCAGCCGACTAGCAGCAGCCCTGTCAGGCCCAGCATGATCACGCGTTTCATCATTTGCCTCTCCTTGTCCGCGCCGTCCGCCTTCACTCGTTGGCGTCGCGTCGCGGCTCGCCGTTGGATGTCACTCGCGACCGGGCAGCTTTTTCCAGGTCACCTTGTCGCGCAAATATACCGGTGTGGCCTGCTCCACAGCGACCGCCTCCCCCGCCAGCCAGGCGGCCCGAGCCAGGGGCAGCATGTCGACCGCCACCGGGAAGCGAACCTGGCTCACCGCCAGCTCGTCGGCCAGGGCGTTGAGCGTCTCGCCATAGGTTTCAAAGCCGGTTCCGACGCAGCTCAGGCTGCCCGCCAGCTTGCCGCGCGCTTCAATCAGGGCGGCGGGATCGCTCACCACTTCCTCCCCCACCAGTTGCATGCGGCCATCACACAGCTCGTAGTGGCCAAAATAGACCTCGTTCATCCGTGCATCTATGGCGGTCAGCACCCGCTCGGCGCCGTCGAGACGATGAGCCCCCTGGGCCATGGCAGCCAGGGTGGAGATGCCAATGAGCGGCACGCCGGCGCCAAAGGCGAGCCCCTGGGCCACGCTGATCCCGATGCGCACGCCGGTAAAGGAGCCCGGTCCACGCCCAAAGGCGATGGCGTCGAGCTCAGCCAACGATAGACCGGCCTCGTCTAACACAGCCTGAACCATGGGCAGGATTTTTTGGGTGTGATCCCGCGGCGCCTCTTCCCAACGGGAGAACAGCTTGTCGCCCACCAGCAGGGCGGCGGAGCAGGCTTCGGTGGCGGTATCAACGGCCAGGATCTTCAACTCGGTCATGGGTTCCAATCTCTATAAATCAGTCAATGACATAACGTGCAAGCGGGATCTGCTCACCCGTTTTCTTAACATGGCAAATCAGTCAATCGCTAGCCACCCGCCAGCATCGCAGGTCGAATGCCGAGCGCACCGGGTACGCGGTCTGTCAGGCTCAAGCGCCCCGGTCAAAGAAACTCCCCAACGACTCTAACTCCCGGGTGCGAGGAATGGCGGGCAGACTCTTGATAAAGGTGGCGCCATAGGGCTTGTTGACCACGCGCGGATCACAGATGACCAGCACGCCGTGATCACTGCGATCACGAATGAGCCGCCCCACCCCCTGTTTCAAGGCAATCACCGCCTTGGGCAGCTGGAGCTCGGCGAAGGGATCTCCCCCCTTGAGCTTGCAATCATCCACCCGCGCCTTGAGCAGCGGGTCGTCCGGGCTCGCAAACGGCAGCTTGTCGATGATAACACAGGACAATGCCGCCCCTCGCACGTCTATCCCCTCCCAGAAACTGCTGGTAGCCACCAGCACGGCGCGCCCATTCTCCACGAAGGTCTTGAGCAGCCGCTGCTTGTTATCCTCCCCCTGCAGCAGGACGGTGCGGCCTATCTCCCGGCGCAGCACCTCGGCCACCTGCCGCATCACCTGATGGCTGGTGCAGAGGAAGAAACAGCCCCCCGGCGTCTTGTTGATAAGGGGGATCATCAGATTGGCGAGCTGTTCCCCCCGCCCGAAGGCATTGGGCTCAGGCAGGAAGCGCGGTACGCACAACCGCGCCTGTTCGGCGTAGTCAAAGGGGCTGTCTAGGATAAGCTCGGCGCTGCCGGCCAGCCCCAGCTCCGCCTTGAAGTGATCGAAACGCATATCCACCGTCAGGGTGGCTGAGGTAAAGATCCAGGCCACCTCGGGCTTTTGCACCTCGGCGCCGAACCGCTCGGCCACCGACAAGGGGGTGAGATTGAGGGAGAAGTGCAGCCGGGAGCAGTCATACCAGTAGGAGAAACCTGTCTGGTTCACCGCCAACACCTCACCGAGGCGGGTGCGCAGCTCGCAGACTCGCTCGAAGGCGTGATCCAGCTGTTCACCGCGCCCGAGCGCCAGTTTGAGCACCTCGTAGCAGAGCCCGATGGCGTCGTTGAGACGGGCCAGCGCCTGGCCCCAGAGCGGCTGGCGCAGGATATCGCGGGTATTGCCGCGCCCCCCCTCTATCCCGAAGGCGAGGCG
Organism: Aeromonas rivipollensis; assembly: GCF_010974825.1. Classification (GTDB taxonomy): domain Bacteria; phylum Pseudomonadota; class Gammaproteobacteria; order Enterobacterales; family Aeromonadaceae; genus Aeromonas; species Aeromonas rivipollensis. The sequence continues at coordinate 132,297 of NZ_JAAILA010000012.1, forward strand.
CAAGTCCTGGCTCGCGATGGAGAGCCTGTCCGCCGCCTTGCCAAGCTGCCCCATGTCGTGGGCCTCGGCTCTATAGGCGAGCTGGATGTCCTGCGCCAGATCCAGAATGGTGCGGCTGCCCACCGACTTGCCGAAATAGTTGGTTGCGATCTCAGGCAACTGGTGCGCCTCGTCGAACACATAGACTTGCGATTCGGGCACCAGCTCGCCAAATCCGGTATCTTTCACCGCCATATCGGCGAAGAAGAGGTGATGATTGATCACCACCACCTGGGCATCCATGGCCCGTCGCCGAGCCACCACCAGATGGCAGTCGTCGTAATAGGGGCAGTCGCGGCCGAGGCAGTTGTCGTTGGTGCTGGTGACGTGGGCGAGGATCTCGGCGTTCTCCTGCAGCCCCGGAATGTCACCCACATCGCCGTTGTCGGTGGCGGTGGACCAGGACTTCACCTTGACCAGATCGCTGAGGATCTCGGGCTTTTGCAGGTGGGATTCGCTCAAGAGGCGGTTCATCCGCTCTATGCACAGATAGTTGCTGCGCCCCTTGAGCAGGGCCACCGGCGGGGTGTAGGAGAGCGCGCCTGTGATGGTGGGGAGATCCCGGTAGAAGAGCTGCTCCTGCAGGTTCTTGGAGCCAGTGCTTATCACCACCCGCTTGCCGGATTCCAGCGCCGGCACCAGATAGGCGTAAGTCTTGCCGGTGCCGGTGCCCGCCTCCACCAGCAGGCGGCCGCCGCTCTTGATGGCGCGCGCCACCGCTTCGGCCATCTCCAGTTGCGGCGCACGGGCCTTGAAGCCCTCGATGTGGCTGGCCAGAGGGCCATCTGGCTTGAACAGGGTCTGGATGGTCAAAGGAGGGTCCCGCGCAAAAGCGGCCATTATGCCAAAAGCGTGGCGAAAGCGGGACTGATAATGCGTTCAGACGAAGAGATCGATCTGATGGTCCGGATCCGGCTTGTGATCATCTTCCTGCGCCTTTGGCTGATCACGCTTGGCCGGGTGATGTCCCTGCTGGTACTGCTGGGCGCCGCCGCCGCCGTTGTCAGTACCAATCTTGCGCAACTGATGCTTCTGGCTGATTTGGGTCACCTCCCGCTTGATGTCGTCGGGGCTCGGGGTCGACGGCGCGCGCGGCAAGATGGGGAATAACAGGTCCTGGCTGGGCATGGTGATCACTCCTCAGGCTATCTTGATTAGTTATCGACCAGAAAACCGTTTTCTCCACTTTAATCGGGCAAATCACAATTTCAGGTTGCATTTTCTGTCAAGGCAGGTAGTTTAAATCAGGCGTCAACTACGACATCTTATTTGTAAAGGATTGATTACATGAAGTTCACCCTGCTGAAGACTCATCATCACCATCATCATCCCGACTAGTCTTTCAGGAGGTTGATTGCTGGAAGACACTTAACTGGTGACTTCCAAAAGGACCGCAAGATTCATGAACCCTCGGAAGCACACACTTCCGAGGGTTTTTTCGTTTTTGACTAGAAGGAAATCGAGCAATGGAAACACAACGTCTGCGCATCGCCATGCAAAAATCCGGTCGCCTGAGCCAGGACTCCCAGGCCCTGTTCAAGAGCTGCGGCCTCAAAATTAACCTGCGCGAGCAGCGCCTTATCGCCCACGTGGAGAACATGCCCATCGACATACTGCGGGTGCGTGATGACGACATCCCGGGGCTGGTGATGGAAGGGGTGGTCGACCTTGGCATCATAGGCGAGAACGTACTGGAAGAGGTGCAGCTCATTCGCGCCTCCCAGGATCTGCCCTATCAGGTCAAGACCCTCAAGCAGCTCGACTTCGGTGGCTGCCGCCTCTCCCTGGCGGTACCGGAAGACGTCACCTACACAGGGCCGCAAAGTCTGGCAGGCAAGCGTATCGCCACCTCCTACCCCGGGCTGCTCAAGCGCTTCTTCGACGAGAAGGGCCTTAATTTCAAGAGCGTGATGCTGGGCGGCTCGGTGGAAGTGGCGCCCCGCGCAGGACTGGCCGATGCCATCTGCGACCTGGTCTCCACCGGCGCTACCCTGGAGGCCAACGGCCTCAAAGAGGTGGAGGTGATCTACCGCTCCAAGGCGGTACTGGTGCAGGCTCCCAACCCCTTGAGTGAGGCCAAGCAGAAGCTCATCGACAAGCTGCTGCCCCGCATCCAGGGGATGCAGCAGGCCCGCGAGAGCAAGTACATCATGCTGCACGCCCCTAAAGACAAGCTCGATGCCATCACGGATCTGCTGCCGGGCGCCGAGCGCCCCACCATAATGCAGCTGGCCGGTGACACCAATCAGGTGGCGCTGCACGTCGTCTCCAGCGAGACCCTGTTCTGGGAGACCATGGAGCAGCTCAAGGCCCTCGGCGCCAGCTCCATCCTGGTACTGCCCATCGAAAAGATGATGGAATAAGGAAGGGACATCATGCAGACCCTGATCTGGAAGACCCTCTCCCCCACCCAGCAGGCCGATGTGCTGACCCGCCCCGCCCTCAATGACGAGGCGGACATAGGTGCCGTGGTCAAGGAGATCATCGGCGCCGTGCGCAGCCGGGGCGACGACGCCCTGCGGGAACTAGGCCTGCGCTTCGAGCGCGCCCCCCGCGAGCAGCTGCGCGTCAGCGAGGACGAAATAGAGGCCGCCTGCGCGCGGCTGGATGACGGCATCAAGAGTGCCATCGAAGCGGCCATCGCCAACATTCGTACCTTCCACGCCGCGCAAGCGCAACCCGTGGTGCGGGTGGAGACCCAGCCCGGGGTGGTGTGCGAGCTGCGCACCCAGCCCATCAGCCGGGTCGGCCTCTATGTGCCGGGGGGCAGCGCGCCGCTCCCCTCCACAGTGATGATGCTGGCCATTCCGGCAAGCCTGGCCGGCTGCCGCGAGGTGGTGCTCTGCACCCCGTCGCCGGCCAGCGACGAGATCCTGTTTGCCGCCCGCGCCTGCGGCGTCGAAAAGGTGTTCGCCATCGGCGGCGCCCAGGCCATCGCCGCCATGGCCTACGGCACCCAGAGCATTCCCAAGGTAGACAAGATCTTCGGCCCGGGCAACGCCTACGTGACCGAAGCCAAGGGCCAGGTCTCCCGTGACTGGCGCGGCGCCGCCATCGACATGCCCGCCGGCCCCTCCGAGGTGCTGGTGATTGCCGACGAGAGCGCCAATCCTGCCTTCGTGGCCGCGGATCTGCTCTCCCAGGCCGAGCACGGCCCCGATAGCCAGGTGGTGCTGGTGACCACCTCGCCGCTCCTGGCCGACGCCATCGCAGGCGAGATCAAGGGCCAGCTGGCCCAGCTCAGCCGCCGCGACATCGCCGCCCAGGCGCTCGGCAGCAGCCTGGTGATCCTCTGCGACAATCTGGACGAGGCCTGCGCCATCTCCAACGCCTATGCGCCCGAGCACCTGATAGTGCAGACCCAAGCGCCCCGCGATCTGCTGGACAGACTCGAGAACGCCGGCTCCATCTTCTTGGGCGCCTGGACGCCCGAGTCGGTCGGCGATTACGCCAGCGGCACCAACCACACCCTGCCCACCTACGGCTATGCCCGCACCTGCTCCAGCCTCGGGCTCGCGGATTACCAGCGCCGCTACACTGTGCAGGAGCTGAGTATCGAGGGGATCCAGGGCCTTGGTCCCATAGTCCAGCGCATCGCCGATGCGGAAGGGCTGGATGCCCATAAAAACGCCGTCACCCTCAGATTGAACGCACTTTCAAGCCAGCAGCAGAAGGATTTGTCATGAGCATCGCCAATCTGGCTCGCCGCGTGGTGCGGGCCCTCACCCCTTACCAATCCGCCCGTCGCATCGGTGGTCAGGGTCATGTCTGGCTCAACGCCAACGAGGCGCCGCTGGCCTACCCCTTCACCATCGAGGGCAACCGCCTCAACCGTTACCCCGAGTGCCAGCCGGCCGAGGTGGTCAACGGCTACGCCGCCTACGCCGGGGTCAATCCGAGCCAGGTGCTGGTGAGCCGCGGCGCCGACGAGGCCATAGAGCTGCTGATCCGCACCTTCTGCGAGGCGGGGGAAGATCAGATCCTCATCTGCCCCCCCACCTACGGCATGTACGCCATCAGCGCCGAGACCTGCGGCGTCGGCATCGTCGAGCAGCCGCTCACCGCCAGCCGTCAGCCGGACTGGCCCGCCATCGCGGATCGCCTCTCCGATGTGAAGCTGGTGTTCCTCTGCTCCCCCAACAACCCCACCGGGGATCTGGTGGGCCGCAAGGGGCTCATCGCCTTGCTGGAGAAGGCCCGGGAGCGCGCCATCGTGGTGGTGGACGAGGCCTACATCGAGTTCTGCCCGGAAGGCTCAGTGGTGGATCTGCTGGACCAATACCCCAATCTGGTGGTGACTCGCACCCTCTCCAAGGCCTTTGCCCTGGCGGGGATCCGCTGCGGCTTTACCTTGGGCAATCCCGAGGTGATCACCATGCTGGCCAAGGTGATAGCCCCCTACCCCATCCCCGAGCCCATCGCCCAGATAGCGGCCCAGGCCCTCTCCCCCATGGGGCTGGCGCTGATGCAGGAGCGGGTGCAGGAGCTCAACAAGCAGAAGGCTCTCATCAAGGCCGAGCTGCTTCGGCTTGGCTGCGTGAAAGAGGTGTTCGAGGACAAGGGCAACTTCGTGCTGGTGCGCTTCACCGATGGCGCCGCCGTCTTTGCCGCCATGAAGGCCGCCGGCATCATCTTGCGTGATTTTTCCAGCAAGCCGGGCCTGGACAACAGCATCCGCATCACCATCGGCTATCAGGGGGAGATGGACGCCGTCCTCACAGTGCTGCGCGATCTATCGAACAGCACCCCCTCAGCCAGCAACCCGTCTGCCGCCAGCGTATAAGGAAGTAGCCAGATGAAGACCCCGTTTTTGTTTATCGACCGTGACGGCACCTTGATAGAAGAGCCGGTGACCGACAAGCAGGTGGACAGCCTCGCCAAGCTGCGCTTCGAGCCCATGGTGATCCCGGTGCTGCGCGAGCTGCAGGCCGCCGGTTACGTGCTGGTGATGGTGACCAACCAGGATGGGCTGGGCACCGCCAGCCTGCCGCTGGAAAACTTCCAGCCCCCTCATGATTTGATGATGCACCTCTTTGAATCCCAAGGGGTGAACTGGGAGCAGGTGCTGATCTGCCCCCACTTCCCCACCGACGGTTGCAGCTGCCGCAAGCCGAACCTCGGGTTGGTGAAGGAGTACCTCGCCTCGGGTCGTATCGACTTTGCCAACTCCTTCGTGATAGGCGACAGACAGACAGATCTGCAACTTGCCGAGAACATGGGCATCCGCGGCATTCGCTACCAGCCGCAGGATCACGACTGGCTCGCCATCCGTGATCAGCTGCTCTCCAAGGGGCGGGTGGCCGAGGTGGAGCGCTACACCAAGGAAACCCGCATCCAGGTGGCAGTGGACTTGGACAAGAGCGGCGGCAACCAGATTGCCACCGGCATCGGCTTCTTCGATCACATGCTGGATCAGATAGCCACCCACGCCGGGTTCCGCCTCAAGCTGAAAGTCAGCGGCGATCTGCACATCGACGATCACCACACGGTGGAAGATGTGGGACTGGCCCTGGGTCAGGCCCTGCGCCAGGCCCTTGGCAACAAGCGCGGCATAGGTCGCTTCGGCTTCGTGCTGGCGATGGACGAGGTACAGGCTGTGATCGATGGCCGCCCGCGCCATACCACCGATACCCCCTCCCTCACCGAGCTGGACGTGGCCACGGCGCTGGACTTGAGCGGCCGCCCCTACTTCGTGTTCGACTGCCCGAGCGGCTTTGGCCGCGACAGCGTGGGCGAGATGGCCACCGAGATGGTGCCCCACTTCTTCCGGTCGCTCTCGGACGCCATGGCCATCACCCTGCAGATGAAGGTGGGCAGCGGCAACACCCACCACCAGGTAGAGGCGCTGTTCAAGGGCTTTGGCCGCGCCCTGCGCCAGGCCATCCGGGTGGAAGGGAGCGAACTCCCCTCCAGCAAGGGGGTGCTGTGATGGGTTTGAGTAAGCAAAACCTCGTCATCATCGACACCGGCTGTGCCAATTTGGCCTCGGTGCGGATGGCGTTCGAGCGCCTCGGCGTGGCGCCGCAGGTCTCCTGCCAGGCCGCCGACATCGAGCAGGCAGACAAGCTGATCCTGCCCGGGGTGGGCACAGCGGTGGCCGCCATGAAAAACCTCAACGAACGGGGACTTGTGCCCCTTATTCGCGCCGCCAAGCAGCCCCTGCTGGGCTTTTGTCTCGGCATGCAGATGCTGGCACAAGCCTCCGAGGAGACCATGAGTGGCAGTGACGAATCGGATGAGGGCTTGATCGAGGGCCTCGGCATAGTGCCTGGCAGGATCCGGCTGATGGAGGTGGGCAATCTGCGCCTGCCCCACATGGGCTGGAACCAGATTGAGCACGATGAGACCCACCCGTTGCTGAGAGGGATCCGAAGCGGCAGCTACTTCTACTTCGTCCACTCCTACGCCCTGGAAGTGACAGAGGCGTCCCTCGCCACCTGCGACTATGGCCAGCCCTTCACCGCCATCGTCGGCCGTGACAACTTCTTCGGCGCCCAATTCCACCCGGAGCGCTCAGGCAGTGCCGGTGCCTGTTTACTGCAAAACTTTCTGGAGCTGTAACAAGGATGATCATTCCCGCAATTGACCTCATCAATGGCCAGGTAGTCCGACTCTATCAGGGGGACTACGGCCAGAAGACCGCATACAGCAGCAGCCCTCAGGCCCGCTTCGACGACTATGTTGCCCAGGGGGCGGAGCAGCTGCACCTGGTGGATCTGGACGGCGCCAAGGATGCAAAAGCGCGCCAGCTCGCCCTCATCACCGAGCTGCTCGCCGTAACCCAGGCGCCGGTGCAGGTGGGCGGCGGGGTGCGCAGCGAGCAGGACGTGGCAGACCTCTTGGCCGCCGGCGCCAACCGGGTGGTGGTCGGCTCCACCGCCGTCAAGTCCCCGGATCTGGTGGCTAGCTGGATGGAAAAATACGGCCCCGAGCGCATAGTGCTGGCGCTGGACGTCAATATCGATGCCCAGGGCAATCGCCAGATTGCGGTGGCAGGCTGGCAGGAGAACAGCGGTGTGAGCCTTGAGGCGCTGATCGAGCGCTTCCTCCCCGCCGGGCTCAAGCACGTGCTCTGCACCGACATCAGCCGGGATGGGACCCTTTCGGGCAGCAACGTCGAGCTCTACCGGGATCTCTGCGCCCGTTACCCCAGCGTGGCGTTTCAGGCCTCAGGCGGCATCGGCGGCCTGGCCGACATTGAGGCGCTCAAGGACACAGGCGTCAAGGGGGTCATCCTCGGCCGCGCGCTCCTCGAGGGCAAGTTCGACGTGAAAGAGGCCATCGCCTGCTGGGATGAATGACCACGGGATCACCCGGTGATCCCTAAGGTGCCTGTCCGGCCATCAGCGCCGGAGCAGGCACCTTTTCTTCTGAGGGCGCAGCGGCAAGCCCTTATAATCTGGAAGCAATTGACTCTATACTCGGACTCATCGAGATAACGTCACGGAAGGCTTATGTTCACATCTCACTGTGCCACCATCCTCATCGTCGATGACTCTCCCGAGAACCTGATGGTACTGACCGAATTGCTCTCACCCACCTATAGGGTGCTCGCCGCCCAGAGCGGGGAGAAGTGCCTGCGCATTGCCAGTGGCAAGACGAGACCGGATCTCATCCTGCTGGACGTGATGATGCCCGGCATGGACGGCTATGAGGTACTCAGACAGCTGCGCACCAACCCCGAGACCCACCGCATTCCCGTGGTACTGCTCACCGCCCTCGCCGATCCCCAAAGCGAGGAGTTCGGCCTGTCGCTCGGGGCCGTCGACTACATCACCAAACCCATCAAGCCTGTCATCGTCCAGGCGCGGGTGCGCACCCAGCTGGAGGCCAAGCAGGCCCGGGATGGTCTGCACGATCAGAATGCGGCCCTGGAGGCCGAGGTGGCGCGCCGGATGACCGAAAACGATCTGATCCAGCAGGTCTCCATCCGGGCGCTGGCCCATCTGGCGGAGATCCGCGATCCCGAGACCGGCAATCACATCCTGCGCACCCAGGCCTATGTACGGCTGCTGGCGAGCGCCCTTGCCGGTCACCCCCGCTTTGCCGAGACACTGTCGCCGGATTACATCGATCTGCTGAGCCGCTCCGCTCCTCTGCACGACATCGGCAAGGTCGGCATTCCCGACCATATTCTGCTCAAGCCGGGCAAGCTGACCCCCGAGGAGTGGCAGATCATGCGTACCCACGCCAAGCTCGGCAGCGATGCCATCGAGGAGGCCGAGCGGGATATGGAGCAGCCATTGGCCTTCCTCACCCTGGCCAAGGAGATAGCTCACTGGCACCACGAGAAGTGGGACGGCAGCGGCTACCCGGACGGCCTCTGTGGCGACGCCATTCCCCTCTCGGCCAGGTTGATGGCGCTGGCGGATGTGTTTGACGCCCTCATCAGCGTCCGGGTCTACAAACCAGCCATGTCCTATGAGGAGGCGCGCACCCTGATCCTCTCTGGCAGCGGCCAGCATTTTGATCCGGACGTGGTGGCGGCCTTCGACAGCCATTTCGAACAGTTCGTCACCATAGCCGAGCGTTATCAGGATGACGCCGAGGTCGCCCATGGCTGAACAGCCTCCCCTGACCCGAGCCCATGTGCTCAACGTGGTGCTCACCTATGCCGCCGTGGCGAGCCTGTGGATCCTGCTCTCGGACAAGGCGGTGGAGTGGCTCTTCAGCACTCCGGCCCAGTTCGCCCTGGCCAGCACCATCAAAGGCTGGCTGTTTATCCTCATCACAGCGCTCATGCTCTATACCATGCTGCGCCGCCGCATCAATCAATCCACGGCAAGCCCCCGGCTCTCCGGGCGTCAGTGGCTGCCCATACTGCTGCTCAACAGCCTCATTCTGGCCCTGACTGCCATGGCTATCGCCCAGAACATAGGGCTGACCCGGGACAAGGAGGTCGCCCGACTCGAAACCATCGCGGATCTCAAGAGCCGACGCATCACAGAGTGGCTCGGCAATCGGGAGCAGGATCTGCGCCAGATCATCGACAACCCGCGCTATGGGGATCTCTCACCTTCCAGGCAGAGAACCAAGCCGTCTGATGAACAGGCTCAACGGCTGACGCGGCTGGTGGAGTTCATCTCGGCAGAAGGATTCGATGGCGCGGCCCTCTTCGATCCGGCTGGCCAGCCCCTGTGGCAGACCCCGGGGGCGGGCATCATGAGTGCCACATTGCGCGATGCCCTGGCCCGGGTGACCGCGGGCAAGGTACTCAGGGTCGGACCCTATCTGGATGAGTTGGGCCAGCCCAGGCTCGACTTCCTGGCTCCCCTGGCCACGGCGGCGGGGCCGGCGCCCGTCATAGTGCTGCAGATAAGCGGCAGCCACTGGATAAACCAGATCCTCAAGCCCTGGCCCATCCCCGACAGCAGTGGTGAAGCCACGCTGTTTCGCCAGCGCGCAGATCAGGTGCAGTATCTGAGCGACCTACGTTACCGCCCCGACTCGGCCCTTCGCCTGCACCTTCCGCTCCATCACGACACCTTGCTGGCGGCCCAGTATCTGCGTCTGGATGCCGGGCAACGAGGGCCCAGGGTTCTTTCTGGCAAGGATTATCGCGACACGGCGGCCTTTGGCGTCGTCTACCCGGTCGAGGGCACGGACTGGTATCTGCTGGCCAAGATAGACAAGGCCGAGCTCAACCAGGCCAGCTTCAAGGAGAGCATCTGGATCGGTCTCATCAGCCTGCTGGTGCTCTTCGTCACCAACGCCGGCATCATCTTGCTGCGCCAGCACACCCGACTGCTGATGACCGAACAGGTCCGCCACTCCCAGGCGCAACGGCTGCAGGCGTTGCAACTGCTCTCCGCCATCGCCGACAGCTCGGAGGATGCCATCTTCGCCAAGGACAGAGAGGGCAAATACATACTGTTCAATCGCGCCGCCAGCCAGTTCGTGGGCAAACCGGCCGCCGAGATGCTGGGCCAGGATGACCTGGCCATCTTTCCCCCCGATCAGGCCCGGATGCTGATGGCCGCCGGCCGTCGGGTGATAGAAAACAACCGGGTGCAAACCGAGGAGGAGTATCTCACCCTGCCCTGCGGCGATCGGGTATTCCTCGCCACCAAGGGGCCGCTGCAGGATAACGACGGTCAGGTGATCGGCATCTTCGGTATCTCCCGCGACATCACGGGCTTCAAGCGTGCCGAGGCAGATTTGCGGGAGCGGGAGGGACTGTTTCGCGCCCTGGTGGAGCAATCCCTTGCCGGCATCTACATCATCCAGCAGGGCAGACTCTGCTACATCAACCCCTGTTTTGCCCACCTGTTTGGCTATGACTCCCCCGGCGCCCTGCTCGGCGTCGGCCCACTGCACGCCTTGGCAAGCCCACAGGACAGCGAACGGGTGGCCGAGCTGGTGCTGCGCTGCGAGCAGGAGGGTGGCGACATCCATGCCCGCTTCAGCGCCCTGCACCACGGCAACCAGCCCCTGGAGGTGGAGCTGTACGGGCGGCGTGTCGACTATCGCGGCCAGCCCGCCGTGCTCGGGCTCTTGCTCGATGTCACCGAGCGGGAGCAGGTCGAGCAGGCTCTGACCCGCCAGGCCATGGAGCTGCGCCAGCAAAACGAGGAGTTGGAGCGTTTCAACAAGGTGATGGTGGACAGGGAGCTCGCCATGCTGACCCTCAAACACCAGATCAATGAGCTCTCACGCCAGCTCGGGCTACCGCCGCCCTACCCCCAGGCCCCCATGCCGCCGGAGGAGCACCCATGATGAAGCGACCGCAATTGTGGCACGTCCGCCCAGCCACCCAGCGCTGGGGCGTCTGCCTGCTGGCCCTGCTGCTGCCCGTCCTGATGTTGCAGATCCGGGTCCAGTTGCCCATCGCCTTTGGCGAGCGGCCGTTGCTGGTGCTCTTCATGCTGCCCATCATCATCTGCGCCCTGCTGGGGGGCTTGCTGCCAGGCCTGCTCTGCACCCTGATCACTGCCCTGGTCACCACCTATTTCCTGCTGCCCCCGATCCATGAGCTGACAGTGGCGGCCGGTCAGGATCTGGTGCAGTGGGGACTCCTGATCGCCAACGGCGTGCTCGTCAGCCTGCTCAGCGCCGCCATCCACCACTCCCGCGCCCGGGAGATCCAGCGCTGGCAGGAACTGATCAGCACCCAATCCCGCCTGCAACAGAGCGAAAACCGCTTCCAGGTCACCTTCGAGCAGGCGGCAGTCGGCATCGCCCTGGTCGCCCCCGATGGCGCTTGGCTGAGGGTCAATCAGCGCCTGTGCGACATGCTGGGCTACAGTGCCGATGAGCTCATGGGCATGAGCTTCCAGCAGATCACCCACCCGGACGATCTCTTCATCGATCAGCACTACGTCACCAGGATGCTGGCAGGCGAGCTGCCCCACTACACCCTGGAGAAGCGCTATCTGCGCAAGGGGGGCGAGATCATCTGGACGACACTGACGGTGGCCCTGGTCAGGGATCTCGAGGGAGAGCCCGATTACTTCATCTCCATCATCGAGGACAATCAGCAGAACAAGGAGACCGAAGAGGCCCTGCGCCGCAACGAGGGGATACTGCGAGAATCCCAGCGGCTGGCCAAGATCGGCAACTGGCGCTGGCGTGTCAGCGACGACAGCCACTTCTGGTCCCCGGAGATCTACCGCATCTACGGCCGTGATCCCGCCCTCCCCCCTGCCGTCTATCCCGAGGTGAAAAAATACTTCACCCAGGAGGGCTGGCACACCCTAGCCCAGGCCGTCGAGCGCTGCCTGCGCAACGGGCAACCCTATGAATGTGATGCCGGCGTCATCAACGAGCAGGGGAACCCCGTCTGGGTCACCGCCCGTGGGGCCGCCTTGCGGGACGGGGACGGCAATGTCGTCGAGCTCTATGGCACTGTGCAGGACATCACGGAGCGCAAGCTGGCCGAGCAGCAGTTGCTGCACAATCAGCAGGTGGCGCTCGATACCCAGCGCCGCGCCCGCCTGGCGGCACTGAACCTGATGGACGATGCCATCAGTGCCCGGGTCCGAGCCGAGTCCATCAGCAGCGCCCTGCGCGAGAGCGAGCAACGGCTGCTGATGGCCCAGGAGGGCGCCCACGTCGGGATCTGGGAGTGGGACATGGTCAATGATCACCTCTTCTTTTCCCCGGAATGCGCCCGCCTCTATGGCCGCCACGCCGAACAACTCACGACCTTTCACGCCTGGCAGGCTTGCCTGCACCCGGAGGACAAGCCCCGTATCGACGCCTTGCTGTCCGAACTGTCGGTCAGCGACAAGCCCTTCGAAATCGAGTTCCGGATCCTGCTGCCAAACGGTGACCTATGCTGGCTGGTGAGCAAGGGCAGCGTCTATCGGGATGCCTGGCAGCGCCCCTTGCGTCTGCTCGGCATCCATCTTGACATCACAGAGCGCAAGCAGGCGGAGCAACAGCTGAGGCAGCTCTCCCTGGCTCTGGAGCAGAGCCCGGACGGCGTCTTCATCACGGACACCCGGGCCCGCATCGAATATGTCAACGCGGCCTTCCTGGCCATCAGCGGCTACCGGCAGGACGAGGTCATCGGTCAGACTCCCTCACTGCTGCGCTCCGGCCTCACCCCCAGAGCCACCTATATCGCCCTGTGGGATGCCATCAAGCGCGGCCAGCGCTGGCACGGCGAGTTCGTCAACCGGCGCAAGGACGGCTCACACTATCAGGTGCTGGCAGCCATCTCCCCCATTCGCCAGGAGAACGGGGGAGTGACCCACTATGTGGCGGTACAGGCCGACATCACAGAGAAGAAACAGCTCGGCGAGGAGCTGGATCAGTACCGTTACCACCTGGAGGAGATGGTCAACGAGCGCACCCTGCAACTGGCCCAGGCCCATCAGCGCGCCGAGAGTGCCAACCGCGCCAAGAGCGCCTTCCTGGCCAACATGAGCCACGAGATCCGCACGCCCATGAACGCCATCCTGGGGCTGACGTATCTGCTCAAGCGCGACACCCCGGACAGCACCCAGCACGAGCGGCTGGAGAAGATCGACAATGCCGCCCAGCACCTGCTCACCATCATCAATGACATCCTGGATCTCTCCAAGATAGATGCGGGCAAGATGGCGCTGGAGCAAGGTGACTTCTCCCTCACCGCCATGCTGGACAACGTCAGCGCCCTGATGAGCGAGCAGGCCCGTGCCAAGGGCCTCAGCCTCATGGTCGACATGGGAGACTCCCCCACCTGGGTTCATGGCGACATCACCCGCCTGCGCCAGGCACTGCTCAACTACGCCGCCAATGCCATCAAGTTTACCGAGCAGGGCGCTGTCACCCTGCGGGTACGGATGGCCCGTCCGCTTGCCAGCGGCTACCTGCTGCGCTTCGAGGTAGAAGATACCGGCATCGGCATCAGCCAAGAGCAGTGCGAGAAGCTGTTCCAGGCCTTCGAGCAGGCCGACGTCTCCACCACCCGCAAATACGGTGGCACAGGCCTCGGGCTTGCGATCACCAGTCGGCTTGCCGCCCTGATGGGAGGAGAGGCCGGCGTCAACAGCACCCTTGGCCAGGGCAGCTGTTTCTGGTTCACCGCCGCCCTCTCGGCGGGTCAGGGGGAGGCGCCGCAATCGCTCCCGCCGGCGCAGAGCCTGGCGCAGACCTTCTTCCCCCACAGGGCCCGGGTGCTGCTGGTGGAGGACAACGCCATCAACCGCGAGGTGGTGCTGGAGCTGCTTTGCCACAGCGGCCTGGTCATCGAGACCGCCGTCAATGGTCAGGAGGCGCTGGAGCGCGTCCGCCAGCATCCCTACGATCTCATCCTGATGGACATACAGATGCCGCTGATGGATGGCTACAGCGCCACCCGCGCCATCCGCGCCCTGCCTGGCCGGGAGCGGATCCCCATACTGGCCCTGACGGCAAGCGCCTTCGAGGAAGACAGGCAGGCGAGCGAATCGGCCGGCATGAACGACTTCATCGCCAAGCCTGTCACCCCCGCCAAGCTGTTTGAGGCGCTGGGGCGCTGGCTGCCCAGCAACGGGATGGTGGAGCCCGATGAGCAGGACCTGCCCCGCGACATGCAGGCAGGCCCCCTCGCCCCCCTGCATGGCTTCCCCGGGCTGGATCTGCAACAGGGGTTGGCGGCACTGCAGGGCAATCAGGACAAATACCTTGCCTTGCTGCGCCACTTCGCCAGCGAGCATGGCCAGGACATGGTCCTGCTCCGCCACCATCTGCAAACGGGTGACAGTGTGACCGCCACCCGACTGGTTCACACCTTGCGCGGGGTCGCGAGCACCCTTGGGATGGTGGATCTCGCGCAGCAGTGCCTGCAGCTGGAACAGAGGCTCGCGGAGGATGGCCTTGAACAGCCCGCCCTGATGACGGCCATCGCCGGGGCCTTGGTTGCCCTGCGCGATCGATTGGGGGAGGAAGCGCCCGCCCCTGCGGCGGAGCTCATCCCCCTTGGCAGCCAGTGGCAACGGGATCTGCGCCACCAGATGGAGACGCTGCTGGCACAAAGCGATACCGCCGTGATCCCGCTGTTCGAGCAGTATGCCGCCCCCTTGCGGCTCATGCTGGGGCCACGCAGCGAGACCCTGGCCAGGCAGTTGAAGGCATTCAACTTCGACGGCGCCCTGCTCACCCTTCGCCAATGCGTGGAAGCAGATGAGCCCCCAACTGACGTTATCTCCCCCCTGCCCGATGGCCCTTCGCTGCCCCCGGGCCCGGCGAAGGGAGACAAAGGGTTGAATCACTGAATAAAGTCATGCATATAGTGTTGGTTCCCCCGGGGCAGCGCCGCCCGAAGAGCGCGCCGTTTCCCGCTCAGGATCCAGCAGAGAAAGCATGCCAACCGCTTTTCCGTCCGCCGCCTGATCCTGCGTCACCGGCAGAACGAAGTTTTTTTAACTGTGCTTTACATGGAGCAATGAGCATGTTGTCAAAGCGTATTATCCCCTGCCTCGACGTCAAAGATGGCGTTGTGGTCAAGGGCGTGCAGTTTCGCAACCACGAGGTGATGGGCGGCATAGTCGAGCTGGCCCGCCGCTACGCCGAGGAGGGTGCCGACGAGCTGGTGTTCTATGACATCACCGCCTCGAGCGACGCCCGCGTGGTGGACAAGAGCTGGGTGAGCCGGGTGGCGGAAGTCATCGACATCCCCTTCTGCGTCGCCGGCGGCATCAAGAGCGTGGAGGATGCCCGCCAGATCCTGGAGTTTGGGGCCGACAAGGTATCCATCAACTCCCCGGCCCTGGCCGATCCCACCCTGATCACCCGACTGGCGGAACGCTTCGGCGTGCAGTGCGTGGTGGTGGGCATCGACTCCTACTTCGATGCGGCGAGCGGCCAGTATCAGGTCAAGCAGTTCACCGGTGACGAGAGCCGCACCCTCACCACCAGCTGGACCACCCTGGAGTGGGTCAAGGAGGTGCAAAAGCGCGGCGCTGGCGAAATCGTGCTGAACGTGATGAACCAGGACGGCATGCGCCAGGGCTATGATCTCGAGCAACTTAAGCTGGTACGAGCCGTCTGCAAGGTGCCGCTGATTGCCTCCGGTGGTGCTGGCACCATGGCACATTTCCTCGATGCTTTTACCCAGGCCGACGTGGACGGGGCCCTGGCGGCCTCCGTATTCCACAAGGGCCTCATCCCCATTCCCGAATTGAAACGCTGGCTGAAAAACGAAGGAGTCGCCATCCGTGAATAATCCCTTGATTGATCCCACCCTCATCGACCGCCTCGATTGGGCAAAATGTGACGGCATGATCCCCGCCATCGTCCAGCATGCCGCCAGCGGCGAGGTGCTGATGCAGGGCTTCATGACCCGGGAGGCCCTGGAGAAGACCCAGGCCACCGGCCAGGTCACCTTCTTCAGTCGCAGCAAGCAGCGCCTCTGGACCAAGGGTGAGAGCTCGGGTCATGTGCTCAAACTGGTCGCCATCAGCACCGACTGCGATCAGGACTCCCTGCTGGTCGCCGCCGATCCGGTCGGCCCCACCTGCCACCTGGGCACCCCTTCCTGCTTCGACGGTCACCCTGTGCCGCCGCTCGGCTTCCTCGCCGAGCTCGAGCAGATCCTGGCCTCGCGCAAGGGGGCAGACCCGGCTACCAGCTACACCGCCAGCCTCTACGGCAAGGGTACCAAGCGCATCGCCCAGAAGGTGGGTGAAGAGGGGGTGGAAGTAGCCCTGGCCGCCATGGCGAAAGACAGAGAAGAGCTCATCAACGAATCCGCTGACCTGCTCTACCACCTGACGGTGCTGCTGCAAAACGAGGGGCTGGGCCTGAAGGATGTGGTGCAGCGTCTCCATGAGCGCCACAACAAGTAGTCTTTGCAGTTAGACAAAACGGGCCCTGATGGGCCCGTTTTTTGTGCGCCGGCACCCTCTTTCGGGAGTCGCCACTGCCAAGCCTGCCTCAAGGGGACTCTACGCCCCTGATCTGGCCGGGATACCAAGGCTTGCCCCCCCTGAACAGGGAGTCGCTCATCCCAGGGTCGGCGGCGATAATGGCGAACCACCCTCACCTCCCCACTCCAGGCGCGATGAACAAATTTCAGGTTTTCTCCACCCCGGAGGCGCCCGCCGCCTTCACCTTGCTCGACATGGCGTCGGCCAGCTTCCTGGCAGACAAGGCCGCTTTGCTGGCGCAGGGGTTCGAGGTCATAGGCGAACCCATACTGGCCCCTGATGCCCGCGCGGCGGCCGAATCCCATCAGCTCAACATGGCCGACCCCAGCCGCCCCTATGGTGGCCCCAGCACCATAAGCCTCTTCGCTTATACCCTGCTTAATGCCCCCCGGCTGTTTGGCAAGGGCAAACCACCAAGGCGCTGACTGAAGCCGACCTGAATAAAGGCCCCTTGTGATGTCGCAAATGGGGCCTGTCCGGCGGGAAAGCCCCCATGAATAATGAAGGGGCACAGTTCACCCCCAGAGGCCCTATGAGCAAATACCAGTTCTTCCGTCAGGGACAGGATCCCGCCAGCGTCACCTTCTTGCTGATGTCTTCCCCCTCTTTTTTACCTGAAAAGGCGCAACTGCTGGAGCAGGGCTTCGAGGTGGTGGGGGATTATATCGACGCAGCCAACGAGAAAGAGGCGCTCGACAAGTTCAAGAGCGGCATGATAGAGCCGCTCGCCGAGTACACCAAGGCCAGTGAAGCAGGGGGACTTTACTACTTCATCACCGGCCTGTGGGAGTCGCTGAGCAAGCGCATCAGGGGCGCCAATCCTCCCCGCTGAGAGGCTAGGTTATGACAGACCCGCCATCTCTTCCCCAGCAAGCAGTGAGCCTGTTGAACTTGCAACAGGCCTTCGCAGAACGAAAGGCCGGGCCCTGCAAGACGTGGTGCGGCGCCCTCATGAGCGGCATCACAAATGATCGGTGTATTGATATCCGACGGCTCACCCGGCTTGCCTCGACCAGTTAAAGGGGTGAGTCTTTATAATATTAAAAATAAACAAGAGGGAGGCGTTATTCCTCCCTTTTTAAATCCGAACAAGACCCTACAGTCAAATAATGGTTCTGCCCGGGTTTATTGCTCAACATGAATAAAAAAGCATTCACGGCACAAGCCATTGACTGGCATCTGGCTTTCAATCAAACAGCTCGAATCCAAAACCATCCAGCAAGTGGATTGCCTCAAGCCGTGTGAATTTAGTCCCTTTCAGGTGATTGTCCCGCACATCGATACGGTAATTTGTCGCCTCCCTGAAATCAGTACCGTTCAGGTTGGTATTGCCGAACATGCTTTCAGTAAAATCCGAGTATGAGAAATCGGATTTGCTGAAGTCGCCACCTCTGAAGTCCGCTGCCCTTACCTTGCACTCCTCCATGATCATCCCAGGTAAATTAAGACCAAAGAACGAGGAGTCATTTAAAATAGATTTTTTGAACATGAGCTGTCCAGGCACCACAAACCTTGACCACTCGGCTTTAGTCCAGTCAACCCCGATAATTTTACACTCTTCGTAAAGCACGGCTAAAAATCGGCTGCTATCAACGCGGAGGTTGCTCAGATCTGAATTTTTGAAGACGCAGTCAACGAACTTGCAACGTTGAAAATGGGCACCATTGAAGGAGCAATTAACAAAGACACAGTCTTCAAATACTTTTGCGTAGATATGGGTGTCGGCAAACTTGAGACCATTGAACTCTTCTTGGTAATACTCGGCGATGCCGTCATCTATTCTATCTTTCATATTGAGCCTTATTGCGATAATTCTGTCATTCACGCTCAGTCTTCATTGAGTGCTGCTTGCAGTTTTTCGAGAAACCTGCCGATATGAATGCCATCAACAAAGGAGTGATGCACCTGCACGGAAAAAGGCAGCATGACACGGCCCTCTCTCTCGGAATATTTTCCCCAATTGAAAAGAGGGATGGCGTTCTCTTTGTCTCCGGAGAATGTATGAGACAGTTGCGTATATGAGAACCAAGGTAGCGGTGAAAATTGAAAAACATTGCCTCCCGCTGGCGCTGTAAAATACGCCTGTTGTGCAAGCGCGGCCTGCTGCGCCGCCAACACATAGGTCTGCAGCGTATCCGTCAATGGGGCGTCAACAACCTTGAATAACTCTGTTTCCTTGTCAAGGTAAGTAAACACAGTATTGATTTGATCGTATAGCACCACGCGCCCATCCAATAATCGGTAGCGAAATGCCTCTATTTCATTTGCACACCTGGCCGTGACGAATATCATGGCAAAGGTGAATGATGTCTCCAGCTTGCGAATTTTGTTTATAAATTTCGTCACATCCAGCTCAACGGTAACGCCATAGAGTGGATTGCTGAAATTCTTGAAAATATTGCAATGGAGTGCACGCTCCCACTTGGTTTCATCAACCAGGAGATAGTTTGACACAGCGAAACCGCCTGTTTTAAATGGGTTTAAAAAAGCTTCACATCAAAAGCTGGTGATATCAATATTGCTTAAAGCAGCAATCCAATCTCAATAAATCGTTATCAGGCTGGCTTGCCATCGATCAAGAGCTGTATCGCTGCGCCATAATGCTCGGCAATAATATCGATTGGCGTTGTCAGCAGTGTTTCGTGCTGGATAACGGCCAATGAATTGATAAGCCCCCCCGTCTGGGCAGAAATAAGGTGTGCTCTCAACTCAGCATCCTGCCCCGGCAAACGCTGCGCCAGTTGCTCAACGAATCGAGTTCTAACGATATCCTGTAAACGGGCTCTTATGGTCTCGCTGTCTGAGGCCTGAACCAAAGACACATAGGAACTCATTTTATTTTTAATGTCGCCGGAGATCAGCTCAAGAACGATACGGTATCCCATGCCATCCAATGAACCTGTGAGTGCTTTTTCACAAAAGTCGCTGATGGCCAGCGCTTCGAGAAAAAGCTCCTCCTTGGAGCCGAAATAGCGGATGAGCAATGCGGGATCGACCCCGACTTCCTTTGCGATGGCCCTGAGCGATGTCGCTCTGTAGCCGGTTGAAGAGAAAAGTCTTCGGGCAACATCCAGGATCAAGGCTTTGGTTGTGTCAGCACCACTCAATTTCACCACCCCCTCGGTAACAGCATCCTTGATCATATTTCCTTCCCTTTCCAAGTCGTCATGATGAGTGATTTTAGGTTTGTCCCCCATGCAAGTCAACGGCGTTGACATGGATTATTCAACACCGTTGACCTGGACTGCCCAGCGACACATCCACATGACCACAGGAGATGAACTGCCCTCAGATGCCCGTCCGCATCCCCTTCGACGGGATCACTCCAGCTGCTGGCGCAACATGAACTTTTGCACCTTGCCGGTGGAGGTCTTGGGCAGGGGGGTGAAGATGATGCGCTTGGGGGCCTTGAAGTGGGCCATCTGCTCGCGGCAGAACGCGATCAGCTCCGCCTGGCTGAGCACACGGCCCTCCTTGAGCTTGACGAAGGCGCAGGGCACCTCCCCCCACTTCTCGTCCGGCATGGCGATCACCGCGGCCTCGTCCACGTCCGGGTGGCGATAGAGCACGTCCTCCACCTCCAGGCTGGAGATGTTCTCCCCGCCCGAGATGATGATGTCCTTGGATCTGTCCTTGATCTCCACGTAGCCATCCGGGTGCCAGACCGCCAGATCCCCGCTGCGAAACCAGCCCTCCGCCATCGCCTCTTCGCTGGCCGCCGGGTTCTTGAGGTAGCCCTTCATGACGATGTTGCCGCGCAGGAAGATCTCCCCCAGGGTCTTGCCATCCCGGGGCACAGGCTCGCCGCTGACGGGGTTGGCGACCCGCATCTCTCCCTGCAATGGAGAGGCCACCCCCTGGCGCGCCTTGAGCCGGGAGAGCGCAGTGGCATCCTGCCCCTGCCAGCTGCGCTGGGGCTCGCACACCACGCAGGGGCCATAGGTCTCGGTGAGGCCATAGACATGGGTCACGGCTATCCCCATGGCCTCCATGCCAGCGATCACGGTGGCGGGTGGCGCCGCCCCCGCCGTCATCGCCTTGATGGGGTGATCGAGCCCCAGTTTCAGGGCCGGATCGGCGTTGTTCAGCATGTTGAGCACTATGGGGGCGGCGCAAAAATGCGTCACCCTGTGTTCCTGCAGCGCCTCATAGATGGCGCCCGCCTGCACATGACGCAGGCAGACGCTCACCCCGGCGGTGGCCGCCAGGGTCCAGGGGAAGCACCAGCCGTTGCAGTGGAACATCGGCAGGGTCCACAGATAGACGGGGTGCTTGGGCAGCTCCCAGGAGAGCACGTTGTTGACCGCATTGAGGTGGGCGCCGCGATGGTGATAGACCACCCCCTTGGGGTTGCCCGTGGTGCCCGAGGTGTAGTTGAGCGAAATCGCCTGCCACTCGTCCGCCGGCAGCCAGCCGGGCTCGTCGCCGTTGCCCCCGGCAATAAAGTCCTCGTAGGTCAGCTCGCCGACCAGCTCCCCCTCCCGATAGAGGGGATCGTCGATGGCGATCACCAGAGGCTGGCAGTCAATGAGAGAGAGCGCCTTGCGCACCAGGGCGCCAAACTCCCTGTCCACCAGCACCACCCTGCTCTGGGCATGCTGGAAGATGAAGGCCATGGACTCCGCATCGAGCCGGGTGTTGATGGTGTTGAGCACGGCGCCGCTCATGGGTACCCCGAAGTGGGCCTCGAACATGGCCGGGACATTGGGGGCGACGATGGAAACCGTATCACCCTCGCCGATGCCGTGCAGGCGCAGGGCCGAGGCGAGCTGGCGACAGCGCACCTCGGTCTGGGCCCAGCTCTGGCGCAGGGGGCCGTGGATCAGGGCCGGGTAGTCGGGATAGACCCGGGCCGCCCGGGCCAGAAAGCTCAAGGGGGTCAGGGCCTCGAAATTGGCGGGCGTCTTGCCAAGGCCAGTCTCGTAGATGTGCGGCTTTGTCATCGGGTTCCTTCCTCATATAGGCACAAAGCGGGGGGCGTCTCGCGGATCACGGCGCACAAGGCACTTGGCAGGCGGCGGATCCTTATACCCGATGAGGGTACCAAGGGGGCGCACGCCCAGGTATTAGCGAAACGTCTTAAGGGGGCGGCCCTGCACCAGACTCTCGCGACGCCATCACTCATCTTTTGTCGCCAATCACAGACGCTCCCTTGCCGGGGCCGTTTTTGGCGCAGCCAGCCTCTGTCGCACCCGAAGGGCCATTGCCTTGAGCCCGGGGACAAAAATGCCAAGAATGAGCCCAGGCCCCAAGGGCAATCACTGTAAGGAGAGAAGAGATGAACACATCCATGTTGGCAGGTATCGGGATCGGTGTGGCCTCTGCACTGGCATTGTCTGCCGCCGCCAGCGGATCCCTGTTTTCATCAGAGCCCCAGTTTGCCGAGGTGCTGGCCAGCAAACCGGTGACCGAGACCATCAAGACGCCGCGCCAGGAGTGCCGCAACGTCACCGTCACCCACCGCAAGCCGGTGCAGGATGAACACAAGATCCTGGGCACAGTGGTCGGTGCGGCCCTCGGGGGCGTGGTGGGCCACCAGTTCGGTGGCGGCAGCGGCAAGAAGGTCGCCACCGTCGCCGGGGCCGCCGCCGGTGGCTATGCCGGCAACCAGGTGCAGGGCAACATGCAGGCGGGGGACACCTACACCACCACGGAGCAGCGCTGCAAGACGGTGCAGGACAGCAGCACCCGCACCCTGGGCTATGACGTCACCTACCGCCTCGCCGGTCAGGAAGGGATAGTGCGGATGGAACAAAAACCCGGCACCACCATTCCGGTCAAGGATGGCAAGCTGGTACTGAGCAACGCGCAGGGTTGATACTCCGTTAGGAGCGCCCTGCCATAGAGAAGGCCCACCCGACGCGGTGGGCCTTTTTCATAGGCGGAGCACTGCCAGTCAGGCCAAAGCGCCAACCAGCAAGAAGGGGCCCGCGGGCCCCTTGTGTCATCTGCATGCTCACTCTCATCAGTGGCGGCCGAAGGGCCACCAGGGCTTGTCGTTGTCCTGGATATCGACCCGGGTCTGCTGCACCGCCCCCGGCTGGGCCCCTTTCAGCTTCTCGAGGTTGACGCTGAACTGCTCGATGGACTCCACGAACCAGTCGTCCAGGATCAGCACCTTGATGGACTTGCTGCCCCCCTCGCCTGCGGCCCAGCTCACCGACTGGCCGAACCAGGGCAGGAAATCCAGCCCCCAGCGCGCCGTGATCCCCTCAAGGCTCAAAGTAGCACGGGCGGGTTTGCTGAGATCGCCGCTGCGCACCACGGGTATCTCGGCAAACCACTGTCCCTCGTTCACCGCCATGCTGGCGCTCGCCAGGGCTATGGTGGAGGGCGCCAGCTTGTCCTTGATGGTCACCAGGGTCTGGTGTTGCTCCCCCAGGGCCGCGCCGCTTGCCTCGAACAGCTCCAGGGTGAAGGTCTCATCCCCCTCGTGCAGGGTGTCGCTCTTCACCGGAATGTTGATGGTCTGGCTGTCGCTCTGGCCAGCCGCCCAGTTCAGGGTACCGGTCAGTGGCGCCACGTCCTTGGCATCGGCGCTGCCGTAGGCGACGCGGTAACTCACGCTGGCCTCCCCATGGCTCCCGTCCCGGCGCGCCACGGACGGCGTGAGGGTACTGCCCTCCTCCACGCTGGCGGCGGCGCTCTCCAGGCTCAAGACTCCGGCGGGCGGCAGCGGGTACTGAATGGCCACCAGCACGGGATCGTGATCCGAGGCGCTGAAGGGCCCCTCGGATTTCGCCAGCTGACCTGTGTACTTGCTGCCGTACTCGAAGAAGTTGCTCTCGGCGGAGTTGATGTGCCAATCCTCGATGCCGATCACCTTGGCCGCCAGGCTCGGATTTGCCAGGGCGTGATCCAGGTTGCCGAGCTCCCCCTCGTAGCTGTAGGAGTAGGTGTCGGTGCCGTGGAAGCGGGTGTTGAGGTTCACCAGACCATAGCCCTTGCCAAGGGCGCTGCCGCTCTCCTCATAAGGCTGGCCCGCCAGTGTGGTGAAGGAGGCGCTCATGATCTGGCGCGGCTGCGCGGCCGGATCATAGCTGGTCAGCACCCGGATGGGATCCTCCATGCCGTAGGCGTTCAGATCGCCGATGAGCAGCAGATCCCCGCTCACCCCCTTGAGGCGATCCCCCAGCACCCTGGCGGCGGAGACCCGCAGGGCGTTGCAGTGGCCCTGGCCGTCCAGCGGGTCGGCGGTCACGTAGTCGGGATAATCCTCGAAGCAGGCAGAGCCCTTGGACTTGAGGTGGTTGACCACCAGGGTCAGGGGCGCATCCCCCTTGGGAGAGCTGAAGCGCTGCAGCAGCGACTCGCGCATGCCCTGGTTGATGGCCACCGGTTTGCCGCTGGCGTCCTGGGCCTCGGCCTGCTGCACCGGCAGCACTATGAGGCTGGCGGCCCCTTGCGGCGTCACGCTGGCGGGTCTGTAGATGAGGCCCACGGTAATGGCATCTGTGCCTATGGGCTGGCCATCGGGGGAAGCCACCCAGGCGTAGTGATCCGCCTCGTCCGGCTGGGCGGCGTTGAGGGCCGCCACCAGATTGGCGATGGCGGAGTTGTCGCCGTAGCCGTTGTTCTCTATCTCCATCAGCCCCACCACGTCCGCGTTGAGGCGGGTGATGGCGCTGACGATCTTGGTGCGCTGCAGCTCGAACTCAGGCACCGTCAGGGCGCCTCTGTTGCTGCCGGTGGGGTTGGCATCCCCGCCCACCACTGTGGTGAAGAAGTTGAGCACGTTGAAACTCGCGACCCGCAGATCCCCCGCCTCGGCGAGCTCCGGCGTCTCTACCCTGTCCCAGCCGCTGTGATCGATGTCGCTGCTGTCGATGCGGTTGCTGGCCACCAGCCGGAACAGGTTGTAGGAGTAGCCGAGCGCCCCCTCCAGCCCGTTGAGCCTGTCGCCGATACGCAGGTAGCCATCCTCTGCGTTGAAGCCGGGATACCAGGGCAGCACGCCGTCCGGCGCCTTGGCGTCCGTCTCTACCACCAGCTGGTTTTGCTGGTTGCGCAGGGCCCAGTCGCTCGCCTCCTGGCTCAGGGCGGCAAACTTCTGGGTCGACTTGATGAGGGGCGCGCCATAGGCCAGCACCAGGTTGTTGCGCTTGCCGTCGTAGTCGAAGCTGAAGTTGCGGGTCACCACCAGGCTGGATTCCGGCACCAGCCTCACCTGCATCCCCTCGTGGCGCTCCAGCAGCTGGCTCAGGCTCTCGCCTCCCACAGGCACCAGATCCACCGCCGGCAGCAAGGCCCCCACCGGCTGGGTTATCACCAGCTGATCGGCACTGAGCTGGGTCTGGTTGAAATACTCTTTGACCTTGCCCGAGACGCATACCTCGGCCCCCGGCACCAGGGCGCCGTTGACCTGGGTGCTGTGGATGAAGAGGCCGTCCGAAGTGGCCGGATCCCCGTCCCCCTGCGCGTCCTGAATGAAGAAGCCCTTGTAGAGGCCGCTCACCACCTGGGTCACCACGCCGCGAGTGGCGTAGGCCTGCTCGGATTCAAACTTGCCTACCGGCACCAGGGGGCTGCTGCTGCCCGGGCCCTGAATGGCGGGCACGGGTATCAGCTGTTCGACCGGGCAGACGAAGGCGGGCGGCTGGGTGCCGTCGCAGGGTGCATCGCCGCTGCAGCCGAGACCGCTGGCGTCATCCTTGGCGGCAGCCACGTATTCAATCGCCGGATCGAAGGGGCCGGTCGCATCAGTGCGGCCCGTGGTAACGGTGGCCTTGCGGCGAAGCGTCATGTCCAGGGTCGAAACAGAGCCCGAGACCCAGGCCGTGCCCGGATCCACTCCCACCTGGCCTAAGCTGTCTGCAATCTCGCTGCCGCGATAGAGCACCAGAGCATCGTCGCCATTGAACACCAGATTGCCGCTGGTCTGATTGGCCTTGGCCAAAATCTCGCCGCTCGCGGAGGGATTGGCCAGCACCAGGCTGGCCCCCGGGGCCAGGGTGCCTTGCAGCGCCAGGCTGTTGGTGGGGGCATCGGTGAGGGGTTTGCCGTTGGCGTAGAGCGCCAGCCGGTATTGGGAGAGATCGACGGGATCCGAGCCGAGGTTGCTCAGCTCCACCGCCTTGTTGTTGCCAGAGCCTTCCAGGTATTCGCTGATCAGCAGTTGCGCCTGTGCCTGTCCTGAGAGCGCCAGCCCGACCGCGAGCGCCACCAGAGAGTGTCTTCCTGACATGGTCAGTTTCCTTTTTTATGGGCAGATTATGTTATTGGCGCCCCGCGCAAGGCGGGCCGCAGCACCTTGTTAGATGTCGAACTCGGCCAGCGGCCAAGATCGCGCCTACTCTGCCCCCTTAGCGGCGGAGTCGCTGGGAGCTGGCTAACAATGCCAACAAATTGTTGCGTGCAGGTGACGAGCAATACCCGTATGGGCAGGTTATTTCGCTCCAAATGGCGGGGCGACGGGTCTGCCGAGATGTTCTGCCGCCTCTGTGTCGTCTCGGCGCACAAGGGGATGACAGACTCTGACACAGGGATACCAATCCGCATCTTGGCAGGGTGCGGCCGAGAGCGGCCATGGGGGCACGGCGGCCTTGGCAAACCGGTCGGTACAAGGTTGGGGGAATAACGGCAACCAGGGAGAAGCGCCGGGATAAATCGCCGCAAGGTTGGCGAGCCAATATTCCCCCTCGTCGGCAGGAAAATTCCATGGCCACAGTGAAAACGATGCCAAATGAAACAGGATTTTATCCTGACTGACTGGGGCTAGACGGTC
This sequence comes from Aeromonas rivipollensis, assembly GCF_010974825.1. Lineage (GTDB taxonomy): Bacteria > Pseudomonadota > Gammaproteobacteria > Enterobacterales > Aeromonadaceae > Aeromonas > Aeromonas rivipollensis. The sequence continues at coordinate 158,394 of NZ_JAAILA010000012.1, forward strand.
AGGCCCTAAAAAAGAGGGGGGAGCATGCAGACGGCCATTGCTTTTCGGCTCACGAATAGCAATAGTTCTCACTTCTTTTTTTAGGCCGTATCCCCCGAGGTTTCACAAGATGTTTCGTCACCCCCTGGCAAAGTTGCTGCTGCTTGGTCAGCTCGCCCTGATGAGCTGGATGGCACAGGCCGCCGCCCCCGTTGAAGTGGAAGATGTGATGGGCCGCAAGGTCTCCCTGAGCCTGCCCGCGAGCCGCATAGTGCTCGGTTTCTATCCCGAGGATTACCTGGCCGTGGCCGGTGAAGGGGGCGCCGATCGCCTGGTGGGCATGTCCCGTGGCTGGTTCGTCAAGTCCCGCCCCGCCATCTGGTCCCTCTATGTGGCCAGCCTGCCGCAACTGGCCAAGGTGCCCGACCTTGGCAACGTGCAGGATCAGAGCTTCTCCATCGAGAAGACCCTGGCGGTCAAACCCGATCTGGTGATCCTGGCCCAGTGGCAATACGAGGCCCTGGCCCCGGATCTGCCGCGCCTCGAGCAGGCTGGCATTCCCGTGGTGGTGGTGGATTACAACGCCCAGACCCTGGCCCGCCACATGGCGAGCACCCTGCTGCTTGGCAAGGTGACCGGCCAGGAGGCCCGTGCCCGCAAGATGGCCGACGAATACAAGGCCAAGATTGACACCATCACTTCCCGGGTTGCCAAGGCGAAGCGCCAGCCGCCCCGGGTCTACATCGAGCTGGGTGACAAGGGCCCGGCCGAGTACAGCTACACCTATGGCAAGGACATGTGGGGCGCCATGGCCCTGCTGGCCGGCGGTGACAACGTCGCGGCCCCCTTCGTCGAACGCTGGGGCCCCATACACCCTGAGCAGCTGCTGGCGAGCAAACCCGAGGTGATCCTGATGGCGGGCTACGAGAGCGTGAGCAGCGCAGAGGCGATGCAGGTCGGTCAGGATATCTCGGCCGAGACGGTGCGCCAGCGTCTGCAGGGTTTTGCCGCCCGTCCGGGCTGGAGCGAGTTGCCTGCGGTGCAGCAGGGTCGCCTCTTCGCCGTCTATCACGGCGCCACCCGCAGCATCATGGATGCCGCCCTCATCGAATTCATGGCCAAGGCGCTCTACCCGGACTTGTTCGAGGATCTCGATCCCCTGGCCACCTATCAGGGCTTCTACCGCAGCTATCTGCCCATTCGTCCCCAGGGCACCTTTATGCTGGGTATCAAGTAATGGCAGGTTGAACCTGACGGGCCGGACTTTCCCGACCCGAGTCAGGAAAGTCCCTCTTCGTCATCCCTCTTCAACCCTTGCGGGCGCCCCTTGAGAGCGCCCGTTTCAGGATGGTTATCATGAATGATTTGGCTGCCCTGCAGCAGACCCTCACCCGCCAGCGACAACGGGAGCGCCGCCGCTGGCACTGGCTGGCGCTGCTCACCCTGGTGCTGTGCATTACCCTGGTGCTCGACATCGCCACCGGCCCCTCCCTGCTGCCTCTTGGGGAAGTGATCGATGCCCTGCTCTCCCCCGACCAGGCGGACTCCATGACTCGCACCATCGTCTTTGATATGCGCCTGCCCATCGCCTTGATGGCCCTGGTGGTCGGCGCCTCCCTCGGGCTTGGCGGTGTCCAGATGCAGACCCTGCTGGACAACCCCCTGGCCAGCCCCTACACCCTGGGGCTCGCGGCCGCGGCCGGGCTCGGCGCCGCACTGGCGCTCTATACCGGCGGTCTTGGGCTGCCGCCCCTGATTGCCATTCCGGCCGGCGCCTTCATTTTGTGCATGTTTGCCGCCAGCCTCTTGTTTGGTCTGGCCATGATGCGCAACATTAGCAGCCAGACCCTGATCCTGGCGGGCATAGCCCTGCTGTTCCTGTTCCAGTCCCTGCTCTCCCTGCTGCAGTTCCTCTCCTCCCCCGAGCTAAACCAGCAGATCATGTTCTGGCTGTTTGGCAGCCTGATGCGCACCACCTGGGATGCCCTGATCATCACCGCCGCCGTCACCCTGATCTGCACCCTGCTCATCTACCGTGACGCCTGGGCCCTCACCAGCCTGCGTCTGGGGGAAGCCAGGGCCCGCAGTCTCGGGGTCAACGTGGACAGGCTGCGCATGAAGACCCTGATCCTGGTCGCCCTGCTCACCGCCACTGCCACCAGCTTCGTCGGCATCATCGGCTTCGTCGGCCTGGTGGCCCCCCACATAGCCCGCATGCTGGTGGGGGAAGATCAGCGCTTCCTGATCCCGCTGTCGGCCCTGTGCGGCGCCTGCATGCTGTCGGCGGCTTCGGTGCTCTCCAAGTCCATCATTCCGGGGGCCCTCTTTCCCATCGGCATAGTCACTGCGCTCATTGGCGTGCCCTTCTTCATCTGGCTGATCCTCGGCAGGGGGCGTAAACGTGCTTGAGATATCCCGACTCTCCCTCTCCCTCGGCCAGCAGACCCTGCTGCGGGAGCTCGACCTCACCCTGAACCCGGGTCAGGTCCATGTGATCATCGGCCCGAACGGGACCGGCAAGACCTCGCTTCTGCGCGCCCTGTTCGGTGAACTGACCCCGGCCGCCGGCGACATCCGCCTGGGGGGCCAGAGCGCCCGCCAGATGACCCAAGCCAAATGGCGCCAGCAATTTGGCTACATGCCCCAGAACATCCAGTTGGAGCTGGATCTCAGCGTCATCGAAGTGGTGGTGCTGGGGCGTCTCGACAGCCTCTCCATGCGCCTGGCGGACGAGGATATACTGGCGGCCGGCCGCGCCCTGCAGGCCCTTGGCATAGCCCATCTGGCGGATCGCCCCCTCTACTCCCTAAGCGGCGGCCAGCGGCAGATGGTGCTGTTCGCCCAGGTGCTGCTGCGCGACCCCCGCATCATGATGCTGGACGAGCCGGTCAGCGCCCTGGACCTGCATCACCAGATGCAACTGATGGAGCACCTCTGCCAGCAGACCCGGGAGCAGCAGTGGATCACCCTGGTGGTGCTGCACGATCTCAACCTGGCGGCCCAGTTTGCCGATCAGCTGATCGTGCTGGCGGGGGGCGATCTGCAAGCCTTCGGCCCCCCCGCCCGGGTGCTCGACGCCGACCTCATCGAGCGCCTCTATCAGGTGCCGGTGCAGATAAGCCACGATCAGAGCGGTATCCCCTTCCTGCGTACCCTGCGAAGACAATGATGACGAGACTTCCCATGACAGCGCCTGCGGTATGGCCCGCAACAGGCCCCCGGGTGCACGCAAGATGAACGGCGCCTCCTACTGGCGGGATTGGCAGGGCATGAGCCCGGCCGCCCGCCTGCTCATCATCAATGGCCTGGCGTTCAACCTCGGCTTCTACATGATGCTGCCCTTCCTCGCCCAGCACATGGGCAGCGGCCTTGGCCTCGCCGGCTGGGCCTGCGGCCTGGTGATGGGGATGCGGGTCTTCAGCCAGCAGGGGCTTTTCCTCTTGGGGGGGACGCTCGGGGATCGCATCGGCTATCACCCCGCCATCGTCTGGGGTTGCCTGGTGCGATCGGCCGGCTTCCTGCTGCTGGGCTGGGCCGAATCCCTGCCCATACTGCTGCTGGCGGCGGCCCTGACCGGCTTTGCCGGGGCCCTCTTCACCCCCTGCGCCCAGGCTTATCTGGCGAGCGAATGCGGCACCCCGAGCCAGCGCCAGCGCGCCTTCGCCCTTCACAATCTCGCCAGCCAGGCGGGCATGTTGCTCGGCCCCCTGGTCGGTCTCACCTTGACCCAGCAGAGCTATGCCCTGACCGGGCTGCTGGCCGCCACCCTGTTCGCCCTGCTCGGGGTGCTGCAGTATCGGGTGCTGCCCAAACGCCCGGTGGCCAACCAGAGCCCGCGCGGCGCCATCTTGCGCCAGTGGGGCACCATTTTGCGCCAGCGCCCCTTCATGATGTTCACCCTGCTGGCGGGCAGCTACCAGATCCTGTTCCACCAGCTCTATCTGGCCCTGCCCGCCCATATCCAGAGCCTGCCGGACGCCACCCAGCTGCTCGGCGGCGTCTTCACCCTCTCGGCGGTGATCGGCGTCCTGCTTCAGCTGCCGGCATCGCGCCTGGTGGAGCGCCGCCTGGGGGTACCGCTCGCCATGGGGCTCGGTATCGGCCTGATGGGGCTCAGCTATCTGGCCCTCCCCCTGCTGGCCCCCTGGCCAACGGCGGGGGTATTGGCGCAGGTGGCCCTGCTATCCTTGGGCTCCATCCTCTGCTTCCCGCTCTTTGCCGCCCAGTTGCCCCGCTACGCGCCCCCTGAGCAACTCGCCAGCTACTACGGCTTCTATGCCAGTGCGGGTGGCTGCATGGCGCTCTTTGGCAACCTGCTGATCGGTTTTATGCTGGGGGATGCGGGCACCCGTCCCGCCACCGCCATCTGGTGCCTGCTGGCGCTCGCCGGCTTGCTGGCCGGGGTTGGCCTCTATACCCAGCTGCGCAAGGATGGCCAGCCACAACCGGCCGCCAATCAATAAACGGGGCGGCCAAGGCCGCCCTGTTTTTATCCCATTCCTCCCTCTCCGCTCCTCACCCTTTTCGTCTAACCCGAAACAGGGCGATATGCTTGGCATCAATCGTACTCTAGTCAGATATATACAGTGTACCTTCCATAACGACTCCAAAATGGACCTGTTTGAAATCATTATGCCACGTATATCCTCTTGTTTTGTTGGCTTTACAATCAATGGAGCACCCGCTATTAATTGACTGCCGCTGTTTCATAAGAGGAGCGGTGTAAGGCTGCCCAGGGAACACTGGTCAGTACCCGCCGCCGCAAACATGTGGAGGACGGGACTTCAACTTGAACCGAAGTCCGTCCGGCCACCATCCAATCCATATCGTCACGGACTTCAATATCAAACTTATTGAGGTCACGACCATGGGTAAGATCGCCAAACAACGCCACCAGGCTGCCATTCGTCAATCCTTTCAGTGCTTCTATTGCGGACTGCCGATGTGGGAAGCCTCCCCTGCCGCACTGATACACCAATACCGCCTCACTCCTGTCGAAGCACGGCTATTGCAGTGTACGGGGGAACATCTGCAACCACGCAGCGAAGGGGGATCGGATCGGCCAGCCAATATCGTGGCCGCCTGTCGACACTGCAACGGCACCCGCCATAAAACCCCCACGGTGCTATCCCCTGAGCAGTATCAGAAAAAGGTACGGGCGCGGATGGGTAAAGGGGGCTGGTTTCCGAAAGGGATCACCAGCAAGGTAAAGGGGAACAAAACCAATCGGGTTTAAGAGCCATAGGTTCGATTAGCGAAGCGTAATCGGACATGCGAAATAGAAATAAAAAGGACGCCATCAGGCGTCCTTGAAAACAAAACCGGGTCAACTCCCCAGATGGAGCGCCAGCCAGACCGCCAGGGGGATCACCAGCACCGAGAGCGCATTGCCGCCGAGCACTATGCTGGCCACCTTGTCGGGCTGGCACTGGTACTGCTCACAGAGCATGTAATTGAGCACCGCCGGGGGCAGCGCCACCGAGAGCATCAGGAGCGGGATCCAGGCAGGATCCAGGGGCAACAGCCAGACGGCGATCCCAAGGGAGATGCCCCCCGCCAGCAGATAGAGCAGGTTGCACTTGAGCGCCAGCCCCAGGTGATCCAGCTCCCCTTCCATCAGCCGGATGCCGAGGGCAAAGAGCATCAGGGGCACAGCTATCTGGCCGAGCAGGGAGGCGCTGGTCACCAGATAGTCCGGCAGCGGGATCTGCAGGTTGGCCACCAGCAGCCCCGCCAGGGCCGCCCACAGCATGGGGCTGCGCAGCCAGAGCCAGCGCGAGGCGTTGGCCGAGAGGATGAACATGCCCACCGAGAAGTGAAGCAGGTTGGAGAGCACGAAGAGGATGACGATGGCGCCGAGCTGCTGCTCGCCAAAGGCCAGCACCATCAGCGGGATGCCGAGGTTGCCTGTGTTGCGAAACATGGCGGGCAAGATCAACGCCGCTCTCTCTATGCCCTTGAGTTTGAGCAGGGAGAGCAGCAAGCCCGGCAGCAATATCACCAGGGCCCCGGCCGCGATAAGCGGCAGGTGGGCCGCCAGATCCAGCGGGTATTTCACCAGCGCCGAGAAGACCAGCGCCGGGGAGAAGAGCTCTATGTTGGCCCGGTTGATGTAACCGAGTTCGGCTCCCCCGCGCAGCCGCCCGTAGAGGGCGCCGAGGCCCGCCACCGCAAACACCGGGATGACGATATCGAGCAGTGCACTGAGCATGGGGAGTCCGTCTTAGAGTTCGCGGGCGGCGCGCCCCATCAGCACCACGGGATCCAGGGTGACCTCCAGGGTGCCGTTGCTGACCCAGAGCTGGCCGTCCGAGATGGTGCAGGTGAGCTGCATGGTACGCTCCACCATGGCGGTCAGGGGCAGGGTCTGGCTGTCGGAGAGCTCGATCACGGTCAGGTTGTCGTGCAGGCCGAGCTTGCCCTGGTTCTGCTTCCACCAGACGCTGGTGCCACGGCCACCGTAGAGATAGAGCACCACCTGGCGGGAGCGGTTGCACGCCTTCTTGAGGCGTTTCTCGTCGGGCTGGCCGAGTTCAATCCAGAGCTCGATCTCGTCGGAATAGTTCTTGCGCCAGAGCTCGGGCTCGTCGTCCGCCGAGAGTCCCTTGGTGAACTCCAGCCGCTCGGCGGCGTGCCAGGCAAAGGCCGCCAGCCGGATCATCATCCGCTCGTCGGTCTCGGAGGGGTGACGGGCCAGGGTGAGGGAGTAGTCCTGATAGAGATTGCGATCCATGTCAGACAAGCTGATCTGGGCCTTGAAGATGGTTGCCTTGAGCGCCATAGAAATCGTGAACACCTGATGAAAGAGAAAAGGGCGGACATGCCGGGCGCCAGTGTAATCAAAATGGCCGCCGGGTTCGACCATATTGACCACAGTTTTCCCCGCCTTGGCCTGGATAAATGCGTTAAAAAACACATAAAACAAATGCCAGTCCGAGGACTGGCATTTGGCGGCATTAACGAGAGTGACTCACTTCTCGGCGGACTTGACCCCGAAGGCATTGAGCAGCAGGCAGCAGGTCACTGCCACGGCAACGAAGCCGCTCAGGAAGATAAAGGGCATGGCCCCGTATCCCAATATGTTCCAGATGGTTTGTTCAAGCAGACTCATTGTGTGTCCTTCATCCAGTGAAATGGGTGTCCCTTTCGTGACGGGGTAGTCCCCGTTCCTGATAAGGCTATTTGACCTCAACCGGCGCCTGAGTCCTATGCCACCAAAGTAATAAATGGGGCACCAGTTTGCGCCAGATCAATGATTTGGCCCCTGATGCGCCGCTTTTTTACCCATGGAGGCGAGCGTTCTCCCCTTCCCTACCCCGCTCAGACAAAAAAACGAGGCGACCCCGGGGTCGCCTCGCGTGCTTTCTAGGCTGTTCGCCGCTGATCAGTAGAAGCGCGGCTCAGTAGAAGCGCTGCTGCTCCGCCGCCATCGCCTTGAGGCGGGCGCAGGGGGCGAACCTATCGCCGTGACGCTTCTGGTAGTGCTCGAGGCGCCCCACCAAATGATCAATGCCGAGGCTGTCCATGTAGCGGAAGGGGCCGCCGAGGAAAGGCGGGAAGCCGATGCCGAAGATGGCGCCGATGTCGCCGTCACGGGCCGAGGCCACCACGCCGCTGTCGAGCGCCATGGCCGCTTCGTTGAGCATCAGCAGCACGCAGCGCTCGGCGATCTCCTGGCGAGCCAGCTTGGGCGATACCTTGACCCCGAGCACGGCATAGACGCTCTCGTCCACCGTCTTCTTGCCCTCCTTGCCGGTGAGGCGGTTGCGCGGCGCCGCCTTGCCGTAGAGGTAGAAGCCCTTGCCGTTCTTGCGCCCCTTGCGATCGTCTTGCAACAGCTTGTCAAAGGCCTTGGGAGCCTGGAACTGCTCGCCGCCGAGCTCTTTCTCGAGGATGGGGGAGATCTTGGCCCCAACGTCGATACCGACCTCATCGAGCAAGGTGATGGGGCCGACCGGGAAGCCGAAGTCCAGCAGGGCACTGTCCAGCACCTCCACCGGCTCCCCTTCCAGCACCAGGCGCGCCGCCTCGTTCATGTAGGGAGCCAGGATGCGGTTCACGTAGAAACCGGCCTCGTCTTTGACCACGATAGGTGTCTTGCCTTGGGCACGGGCAAACGCCAGGGTGGTGGCCACCGTCTCGGCGCTGGTGCCGGCATGGGGGATGATTTCTGCCAGCGGCATCTTGTCCACCGGGCTGAAGTAGTGCAGCCCCACCACCCGCTCCGGATGGGCGGCATTGGCCGCTATCTGGTGAATGGGCAGGGAGGAGGTGTTGGAGGCAAAGACGGTGTGTTCACCGCACTCGCGCTCCACGTCCGCCACCATCTGGTGCTTGAGGGCGAGATCCTCGAACACCGCCTCCACCACCATGTCCACCCGGTGGAAACCGGCGTAGTCCAGGGTGCCGGTGAGCAGGCTCATCTGCTTCTCCAGCTCGCTGCGCAGCAGTTGGCGGCGCTTGAGCTTCCTGGCCAGCAGGTCATAGCTGTAGCGCATGGCGTTGCCGATGCCAGCGCTTCCTACGTCCTTGATCCGCACAGGTACCCCGGCCTTGGTGGCGGTGACGAAGGCGATGCCGCCCCCCATCAGGCCACCACCCAGCACGGCGGCATGGGCCACCTTGCGCGGCTCGGCCCCCTGGTAGCTGACCTCTTTCTTCATCTCTGTGGTGGCGAAGAAAATTGAGCGCAGGGCGGCGGATTCCGCCGTCATCACCAGCTCACCGAAGTGGCGGGACTCGGCGGCGAGGCCGGCCTGCATCCCCTCCTCCACGCCGATGCGCACCACCTCAAGGATCCGCTCAGGGGCCGGGTAGTTGCCACGGGTCTTGGCTTTGACTCCCTTGCGGGCCTGATCGAACAGCACCTTGCGACCCAGGGCATTGGTCTCCAGCACCTTGGCTTGCAGATCCCGCTTCAGCTGATGGCGGGGCTTGCCCTTCTTGGCAAGCTTGATGGCGGCCTCCAGCAGTATGGAGGGGGGTACCACATCGTCCACCAGTCCCAGTTTTTTGGCCTGCTTGGCCCTGACCTGCTTGCCGGTCAGCATCAGATCCAGCGCCTTGGCCACCCCGATGAGGCGCGGCAGGCGTTGGGTACCGCCGGAACCCGGCAGCAGGCCCAGCTGCACTTCCGGCAGCCCCAGCACCGTCTTGCCGTGTTCGGTCACCACCCGACCATGGCAGGCGAGCGCCAGCTCCAGCCCGCCACCCAGGCAGGGGCCGTGAATGGCGGCGATCACGGGGATGGTCAGCGCCTCGATCTCGGCGAAGACCACCTGCCCTTCCCGCGACAGCGTCTCGGCGTCACGGGCACTGGTGCAGGCGGCCAGCATGCTGATGTCGGCCCCGGCGATGAAGGAGTCCTTCTTGCCGGAGGCGATCACCAGACCGATCAGATCGCGGTTCCCCTTTATCTCGGCCAGCACGGAGCGGATCTCGTCTGCGAAGGCGGCCTTGAGGGTGTTCATGCTCTCACCGGGCACATCCATGGTGAGGATGCCGATGCCGTCTTTGCGAATATCCAGTGAAAAAGTCTTAGCGCTCATCATTCAACCTCCAGCACCATGGCCACACCCAGCCCACCCGCCGCACAGGCGGTGTTGAGCCCCAGTCCCCCACCCCGACGCCGCAGCTCGTGCAGGGTCTGGGTGATCATGCGCGCCCCTGTGGCGGCAAAGGGGTGGCCATAGGCCAGGGAGCCGCCGAGGACGTTGAATTTCTCCATGTCCACCTCGCCGATGGCCTGATCCCGGCCCAGTTTGTCACGGGCGAATTCGGCACTGGCAAACATCTTGAGGTTGGCCAGGGTCTGGGCGGCAAAGGCTTCGTGCATGTCGATGAGGGTCAGATCGGCCAGCGTGATGCCGGCGCGGTCCAGCGCCAGCGGCGTGGCATAGGAGGGACCCATCAGCATGTCCTGCCAGACGTCGATGGCGGAAAACGCGAAGCTGCGGATGTAACCCAGCGGCTCCAACCCCAACTCTTTCGCCCGCCCTTCGCGCATCAACAGCACGGCGGCGGCGCCGTCGGTGAGCGGGGTGGCGTTGGCGGCGGTGACCGAGCCATGCAGCCGGTCAAACACCGGCTTGAGTTTGGCGTAGCTCGCCAGATCGGAGCTTTCACGGATGTTGTTGTCCCGCTCCAGCGGCGACTTGTAGGGGGGCACGTGGGCGGTGAACACCTCGCCACTGAGCTTGCCCTCGGCCCAGGCCTGCGCCGCCAGGGTGTGGGAGCGGTGGGCCAGGGCATCTTGCGCCTCGCGGCTGATCTGGTGGCTCTTGGCCATCTGCTCTGCGGTCTGTCCCATGGAGAGGCCGGTGGAGTACTCGGCCACCGCGGGCGGCACCGGCATCAAGTCTTTCAAGCGCAGACGCCGCAGAATATTGAAACGCTGCTGCAGATTGCGCGCCTTGTTGAGATCCACCAGGGCGCGGGCCAGGGTCTTGCTCACCCCTATGGGGAGCACGGAGGAGGAGTCGGCACCGCCTGCGATGGCGATGTCGACAGTGCCGGCCATGATGGATTCGGTGACATTGGCCACCGCCTGGAAACTGGTGGCGCAGGCGCGCGACACGCTATAGGCATCGGTGCTGACACTCATGCCGGTGCCGAGCACTATCTCGCGAGCTATGTTGGGTGCTTCCGGCATCTGGACCACCTGGCCGAACACCAGCTGGTCGATGAGCTTGGGATCGAGATCGGTGCGGGCGAGCATCTCGCTCACCACCAGTTTGCCGAGATCCACCGCAGGCACGCCGTGGAAGGCCGTGGCCTGCTTGGCAAAGGGGGTTCGCAGACCCGCCACGACGGCAATCCGTTCGCCCTGGCGAGTCGTCAGTTTCAATGGCTGTTTCATCCTGGCTCCTTGGTTAAACGAGAAGATTAAAAGGAAGAGGTCTGACCTCATTGCGCCACATCTTAACAATCCACTCACAAATTTCATACAGCTGATTGAAACTAAATTGCCGCCATCTTGCCACCCTCCCTCGCCCTTGGGGGCCAACTGGAGTATAAAAAGATCAACTTCTATGAAAACAACGGGTTCATTACATGGCAGCGGCCGAATTTAGAGCGCTTGGGGACTATCTTGGCAGTCAGATCCTGGGACAGGGCTCCCTCATCGAGGGGCTGCTGATCGCCCTGCTATGTGAAGGACATGTGTTGATCGAGGGGGCCCCCGGCCTTGCCAAGACCCGGGCCGTCAAGGCGCTGGCCGGCGCCGTCGAGGGGCGCTTCGCCCGCATCCAGTTCACCCCAGACCTGCTCCCCGCCGATCTCACCGGCAGCGAGGTGTTTCACCCCCAGGATGCCAGCTTCGTGTTCCAGCCCGGCCCATTGTTCAACCACCTGGTGCTGGCGGACGAGATAAACCGGGCCCCGGCCAAGGTGCAGTCCGCCCTGCTGGAGGCCATGGCCGAGCAGCAGATCACCGTGGGCAAGAAGAGCTGGCGCCTGCCGCCGCTCTTTATGGTGGCGGCCACGCAAAACCCGATAGAACAGGAGGGGACCTATCCCCTGCCGGAGGCCCAGCTCGACCGCTTCCTGCTGAAACTCATGGTGGATTACCCCAGCCCCGCCATGGAGCTCGCCATCTTGCAGCTCAACGCCGGAGGCGAGCAACTGCCGCCGCCTCCCCTAACCCTGAGCCAGGCCGCCCTGCTCTCGGCCCGCAGCGCGGTGCAGGCCGTGCAGATGCAGAGCCGGCTCGAGCACTATCTGGTGCAACTTATCTGTGCCACCCGCCCCGGCAGCGGCCTCTGCCCCGAGCTGGAGCCCCTCATTGCGGTGGGCGCCAGCCCCAGGGCCAGCATAGGCCTGGCCCGCGCCGCCCGCGCCCGGGCCTGGCTCGCCGGGCGGGATTTTGTGCTGCCGGAAGACATCCAGCAACTGGCGCCGGCCGTGCTGCGTCATCGCCTCATTCCCAGTTATCAGGCCCTGGCGGACAATCTCGACAACGATACCCTGATCGCCCGCCTGCTGGATGCCATTCCATGTCCCTGACAGCCCGCCGTTCATCGCCACCGTTTAATCCCCAGCTACCAGGCCATGGCGGACAACCTCGACAACGACACCCTGATCGCCCGCCTGCTGGATGCCATTCCATGTCCCTGACAGCCCGCCGTTCATCGTCACCGCTTAATCCCCAGCTATCAGGCCCTGGCGGACAACCTCGACAACGACACCCTGATCGCCCGCCTGCTGGACCTTATCCCATGCCCCTGATGATCGGCCCCCATGACCAGATCCGCTGATCCTCGCGCCCATCCCGATATCGCCCTGCCCCTGGCCCAGTTGCTGGCCATCCGGCTGTGGGCGAGACAGGGTCAGCGGGTGCGCATACATCAGGCACGTCAAGGACGGCTCGGGCGACAGCCGGGCCTGAATTTTCGTGAGCTGCGCCTCTATCAGGCCGGGGACGAGGTGCGCCACATCGACTGGCGGGTCACAGCCCGCCTCGGGCGCCCCCACACCCGGCTGTATGCCGAGGAGCAGGAGCAGGCCCACTGGCTGCTGCTGGATCTCTCCCCCGCCATGTATTTCGGCTCGGGCCCCCAGCTCAAGGCCCGCCTCGGCTGCGAGCTCGCCGCCGCCCTGCTCTGGCAGGGGGAGACGCAGGCAAACACTCTGGTCTGCCACGGGATCGAGACCCGACACGAAACTCAGCGTGACTCCCTGATCCCCCTGCTGGAGGCACTCTGTCACCACTATGAGGCGGGGCTGGATCGGGCCCCTCTGGCCAACTCCCTGGCCCAGACCCTGGCGCGCCTCAGCCTGCCCCATGGCGCCAGACTGACGCTGATCAGCCACCATCAGCCCCTGGATCAGGGGCTCAGCCAGCAGTTGCAACGCCTCGGCCAGCGCCACGACATCCACTATTGGCAGATCCGGGATCCCCTGGAAGCGGCCCTGCCCGAGCAGGGGCAACTGGCGGTGCAATCGGGCAAGCGCAGCGGCTGGCTCGATGCCGGACAGACCCTCTTTCGCTGGCGCTACCAGGAAGCGGCAAGGCAGCAGGCCGACGCCTGCCAGCAGCAGCTGTTGCCCCTGGTGCAGCGCCTCTACCGCCTCGACAACGGTTTGCCCCTGCAACGCCAATGGCAGGAGGCTGGATGCCGTCTGTTCTAAGCGCCCCCCTCCAACACCCGCCCGGGCAGACCTCCTCGCTGACGCGGCTTCAGGAGATCCAGGGGCAGCTTCGCGACATCCATCCGGGCCCGCCCCTGGAGAGCGCGAGCGATCCCCGTCTGCTGGCCTGGGGCTGGCTGCTGATCGCCCTGCTCGCCGCCTTGCTGATCGGGGCCACGATAAACACCCTGTGGCGTCAGCGCCGCTGGGCACGTCAGATAGACTGGCAGGCCGCCGATCTGGCGCCTGCCCTGCACGCCGCCCTGAGAGAGGCGGCCATCGCCCGCTGGCCAGAGGCCCGTACCCTGCAAGGGGATGAGTGGCTCGCCTGGCTCGACCGCCGGGGAGGCTGCCATTTTGGCGAGTTCGCCCGCCAGTGGCCGGGCTGGCTCTATGGCTCAGACACGCCGGATGGGGCACAGCGGGCGCGGCTGCGCCTTGCCTACCTCAACTGGGGGCGCCGCTGCGTCTGTGCACCGCGCTGGATGGCGCGCCCTGTGCTGTGGCACCGCACCCGCGGCGGAGGGGCCAGATGATCCTCGCCTGGCCCTGGTTTGCCCTCGCCCTGGCATTGCCGCTGCTGGTGCGCTTCGGCCTGCCACCGCTCTCCCGCGCGAGTCGCGCCAGGCTGGCCCATGCCGGCTTCCCCCTGCTGCTGCCCCAGGCCGGGCAGCCTTTGTGGCGCATGGCCCTGTGCTGGTGTGCCCTGGTGCTGGCCCTGTGCCGCCCCCAGTGGCAGGAGGCTCCCCTCATTCACTACCAGGCCAGCCGGGACATCATCCTGGCGGTGGATCTCTCCGACAGCATGCGCACCCAGGACATGCTGGATGAGGGGGAGCAGCGCGATCGCCTCTCTGCGGTGCGCCAGCAGATAACGCACCTCATCGGTGAGCGCCCAGGCGATCGCATCGCCCTCATCGTCTTTGCGGATCACGCCTACCTGCTCTCCCCCCTGACCCAGGAGACCCGGGCCCTGCTGGCACTGACCCGCGAGCTCGATTTCGATCTGGTGGGGCGCACCACGGCGCTCGGCGAGGCCATACTGCTGGCCCGCCAGCACGCCGACCCCGCCCGTCCCACCGCCCTGCTGCTGATCACCGATGGGCGCAACACCGCGGGCAACGCAGAGCCCCTGACCGAAGCCAGGCGGGCCGCCGCCGCAGGCATCCGCCTCTATACCCTGGGGGTGGGGGCCGATCCCGACACCTTTGCCTCCCCCCTGGGAGGGGCAGATCCCAGCGCCGAGCTGGATGAGCCCTTGTTGCAGCAACTGGCCGAGCTGGGCCATGGCCGCTATTTTCGTGCCCGCAGCCAGGCCGATCTCTCGGCCATCAATCAGGCCATAGACACTCTGGAGCCTGCCGCCCGCCCGCAGACCCTCTATCGCCCCCACCATGAGCTCTACCCCTGGCCCCTGGCGCTGGCCTGGCTGCTGCTGGTGTGGCCGGCCCGACTGCGCTGGCCGATGCGGCGAACGGGCAGAGAAGATCCGGAGTCGCCCCATGAATAAGTGTCTGAAGGGAGCGTCATCATGGAGCTGATGCTGCTGCGCCCGCTCTGGCTGCTGGCCCTGCTGCCCTGGCTGTGGCAGGGGTGGCGCCGCCGTCGGCAGCGCCCCTTGCTGGCCCCCGCCATGCAGGCCTATCTGTTGCCGACCCGGGGCCGGGCCATTCCCTGGCTCTGGCTGGCCACACTGCCGGTGATCCTGGCACTCGCGGGCCCCGCCCTGCGCCAGCAGAGCCAGACCGTCAGCAGCCCTGCCTTCGACATCTGGTTGCTGGATCTCTCAAGCTCCATGCAGGCCAGGGATCTACCCCCGGATCGGGCGACCCGGGTGCGCCTGCTGCTTCAGGACATGCTGGCCAAAGCGGCGGCCCGGCAGGAGCCCCATCCCCTCGGACTCATCCTGTTTGCCGGGGATGCCTACCTCGCCATGCCCCCCACCCGGGATCATCAGGCCATCTCGCTGCTGCTGCCGGACTTGCGCCCGGCCATCATGCCGCTTCAGGGCAGCGCGCCGGAGCGGGCCGTGGCGCTGGCCTTGACGCAGATCCCCCCGGGCCAGCAGGCACGCCTGCTGCTCATCACAGACGGCCTCTCGGACAGCCAGATGGCGCGCATCGCCGCCCTCTGGCCCTGCCTGGATAGCCTCTTCTGCCCGCAGGCGTCGTCCCCCCGACTCGACATCCTGCTGGCCAATGCCGGCGAACGCGCTGTGCTGCCCCCGCCACCTGCCGAGGGGTGGCAACTTGGCAGCGCCCTGGGGCAGACTCTGCCGGCACCGGACGGCGCCGCCATGGCGGATCTCGCGGCCAGCACAGGGGGAAGGCTGCAATGGCTGCAGGCCGGGCTCCCCTCCTTTGCCCCCCTGCCCATGAGCCAGACCCAGACCGGGGCCCAGTCCCTCGATCTCGGCCCCTGGTTGCTGCTCCCTCTGCTGCCCCTGGCGCTGCTGGCCCGCATAGGGGCGCACTGGTTGCTGCTGCTCATGGTGGTGATCTTCCCCCCGCCCCCCCTGCAAGCGGCGCCCGCCCCCTGGTGGCCCGCCGAGGCGGCGCCGGGTTGGCAAGCCTTCTCCCAGGGGCGCTATCAGGAGGCGGCCCGCGCCTTCCAGGATCCCGTCTGGCAGGGCAATGCCTGGTACAGGGCCGGTGACTATGCCAGGGCCGTCGCCGCCTATGGCCGCGCCGACACGGCCACCGCCCACTACAACAGGGGCAATGCGCTGGTGTGGCTCGGGGATCTCAAGGGGGCCGAACAGGCCTACCTGGCCGCCCTCAAGCGGGAGCCTGGGCACCAGGATGTCCTCCATAACCTGGCACTGCTGCGGGCCAGCCCCCCACAGGCGACCCCTGCTCCTCAGCCGCCCGAAACCGGCGAGCCACCCGAGCCCTCTGCCGCCTCGGACAACCCCCGCCCCCCGGCGCCCCCCGTGCTCTTGCTGGAGCAGCGGCTGCGCAAGGAGGCCGAGCGCCGTCCCCTTCTCAAGGTGGAGGAGCCCTGGTGATCCCCTGGCTGCGTTCACTCATCCGGTTGATGAAGGGACCAAGCGGCTGGTGGCTGCTCGCCATGCTGCTGGCAACCCAGGCGCAGGCCGCCCCCCCTCGCGCCGAGCTGCTGGCGGGGGAAAGCGATCGCGACTGGCTGCTCGTCATCGAAGCCGACGGGGAGCTCAAGGGTGACGAGCTCAGCCTGCTCCCCCTGCTGCGCCAGTTTGCGGTGGGCCGGGTCAGCATCAGCCGCGTCAACACCCAGGTGAGCAGCCTGATCCGCTGGCAGATCCCGCTTCACCTGCTGGAGACCAGCCCCCGCCAGGTGCCGCCCCTGACCCTAGGCGCCGAGCAGACGCCCGCGTTGCCTATTCCGACGCGCCCCCAGACGGGCACACTGACGCAACAACCCGAGACGCGCATCTCCCCCGTAGAGCTGCAGGCCAGGGTGCTGCATCAGGGCCCCCTTTATCCGGGGCAACCCTTCATCTATGAGCTGAGCCTCTGGCTGCCCGCCAACATGGAGGCCCCCAACCTCAGCGAGCCCCTCGGTCAAGGCTTCACCATACGCCGCCTCGGCGACGATCGCTGGGAGTCCCCCGCCAGCCCCGGCATGCCCGGGCGCCTGATCCGCAAATGGCTGCTGCAGGCCAGGGAGCCCGGGCTGCATCCCCTGGAGTCCCCCCGATTCCAGGGTCGATTGCCCCAGGACCCGGACACCGCCACGCAAAGCGACGCAGGGGATCTGCTCTCGGCCAGGGCGGCCACCCTCTTCGTCAAGGTGGACAAGGCGCCGGTGGAGCCGGTGGCGAGCAGCCTGGTCCTGCGCCAGCAGTTCAGCCCGGCCAGGGGAGCCAGAGTCGGGGAGCCGGTGATCCGCACCCTCACCCTGGTGATGGAGGGGGGGGATGGCAACCGCCTGCCACAGATCCCGGCCCCGGCATTGCCGCAGGGCCTTTCGATGAAACCGGACGGCGAACAGCAGCAGGAGCGTTTCGTGGCCAAGGGGGCGCTGCGGGTCGAACGCCAGTGGCGCCAGGCCCTGACCGCTGAAACCGCGGGCAGCTATACCCTGCCCGCCGTGACCCTCCCCTGGTTCAACACCAGTACCGGGCGCATCGAGCAGGCCCAACTGCCGGCGCAGACGCTGCACATCGAGGGCGACGCCGCCCCTTCCGATCCCGCCAGGGCGCCCGGCACAGGGAGCCTCATCTGGGTGCTGTTGGCGCTGCTGCTGCGCACCTTGTGGCAAGGCGGGCCGCGCTGGCTCGCCTTCTATCGGCTGCAACGGGCCCTGGCGGCCCGGGAGCCTGATCTGGCCAGGTGGGCCTTGCTGGCCTGGGCTGGGCTTCGCTGGGGGCAGCCTTGCCAGCACCTGGCCAGCCTGCCCTGCCATGGCGATCCCGCCATGGGCACGCGACTCGATGATCTGGACAGGGCCTGTTTTGCCGCCCCCAGCGCTGCCGGCCAAGGGGTCGACTGGCAGGGGCTGGCCCTGGCGCTGTGCGCCAGGGAGACTTTTGCGATAGCCTATGTCCTCAGAAAACTGGCGTGGGCACGTCCCTGACGCCTGCGCCAAACCACTCATGAAAAAGGAATCGCATTCATGACGTTAGGTTTTTTTAGAAAAAAAAAGGCGGGAACGGGAAAGGATCCCTCTGCCACCCCGGTCTATGGGGATATGGCAGACAAACAAACGAAATACGAGGCCCTGGTGCATGCCCTGCACGGGGACATCTACCGCTACGCCTACTGGCTGTGCCGGGATCCGCAAGTCGCCGAGGATCTGGTGCAGGAGACCTTCCTGCGGGCCTGGAAGGCGATCGACTCCCTGATCGATGACAAGGCCGCCAAGGCCTGGCTCATCACCATATTGCGGCGGGAAAATGCCCGGCGCTTCGAGCGCAAGCAGTTCGATCTCATCGATCTCGACGAGCATCCCCAAAGCGATCAGGATGCGCTGCACAGCGAGCAGGAGATGGAGCACGAGTGGCTTCGGCGCCACATAGCCCGCCTGCCCGCCGAGTATCAGGAGCCCCTGCTGTTGCAGGTGCTCGGGGGGTTCAGCGGCGAGGAGATCGCCGCCCAGCTCGGCCTGAACAAGAACACCGTCATGACGCGGCTGTTCCGGGCTCGCAACCAGATCAAAGAGGCCATGGAGGCTGCGCAGCAACAGAGAGGTCACACCAATGGATGAGCTTGAATTTCGCCGCCGGGCCATCACCCATCCCTCGGACAGGGATCCTGCCTTCCTCGCCGCGGCAGAGGCGTCTGTCGCCAATCGCAAGCACCTGGACGAGATGAAGCAGCTCGATCGCAGCCTGCAACGGGCGATGGAGGTCGAGGTGCCCGCCGGTCTCGCCGAGCGGATCTTGCTCCGCCAGGCGATGGAAGCGAGTGACGATGTGGTGGTGCCACTGCCCTCCCCGGCCAAAGGCACCGGCTGGCGCCCCCTCGCCATGGCGGCATCGGTCGCCTTCCTGCTCGGCATGAGTACCCGCTGGATCAACTGGCCACCGGCATCGGAGCCGCTGTCGCTGGCCCAGGTAGCCATGGCCCACGTCTATGGGGAGGAGCCCTTCATCCAGGGGGTGGATGAGAAGGTGAGCCTGCAGACCATCAACGCCAAGATGGAAAAATATGGCGCCACCCTGATGGACATGCCCGGCATGAAGATCACCTATGTCAATCACTGTGCCTTTTATCAGGGGCCGGCCCTGCACATGGTGATCCAGGGCAAGATGGGCCCGGTCACCCTGTTCCTGGTGCCCAAGCATGTGCCACTCACTATCCAGCCCGATTTTGCAGACGGCACCCTCAAGGGGGAGATACTCCCGCTCAAGGGGGCAAATATGGTGCTGATTGGAGACATGCAGGAGTCATTGGCCCCGGTTGCCCAGCAGCTTGAGTCACGTTTGCACTGGTCCATTTAACAGATCTTGACTGGGGCTGACCGGGCCCCGGTCACTTCCATATCACAGGCAGACACGGTCGTTGTCTGCCTGTTCATCTCAGAATCCCGACAACTTCCCGCCTGATACCCACCTGAAGTCACATTTTTACACTTTTTTTTGAACGATTCAAAAGGAGCTCATTGTATGTTATTTATCCAATAATGGATAAAACAGACTATTTAAACGGCAAGTTAAAACAAATGATTAACACAATGGAAACTTTTATGTATTCTGCTGTCACTGGTCTGATTTCTTACCTCCTACCAGATCCATAGAATCACGCCAGAAGTGAATGGGAAGAAGCTGACATAACAACAGATCTTGTCGTCTATAGCGGCCAAAGAGCCCTGATATCGACAGAAAATCTGCTTACAAAGAGAGAACACTATGACAACTGCCTTTTTCAAGAAAAGCCTGATCGCCGCGGCCGTCACCCTGGCCAGCACTCAGACCTTCGCCGCCGCGTTCCAGCTGAACGAACACTCGGCCTCCGGTCTGGGCCGCGCCTATGCCGGTGAAGCCGCCATCGCCGACAACGCGTCCGTGCTGTCCCGCAACCCGGCCGCCATGACCACCTTCGACAAGATGGCACTGTCTGTTTCCGGTACCTATATCAAGCCCGACGTGGATGTCGCGGGTGACATCTATGCCGGTCCGGCCAAGCTGGCCTCCTCCAGCGAGAGCGACATCGCCCCCGATGCCTTCGTGCCGGCCACCTACTTCATCCAGCCCCTGAACGATCAGTGGGCCTGGGGGATTGGCCTCTTCTCCAACTACGGCCTCGCTACCGAGTACTCCAAGACCTTCCCGGCCGGTGCCGGTGCCGGTGATACCGAGCTGTTGACCTTCAACATCAACCCCAACATCGCCTACCGCATCAACTCCAACTTCAGCGTGGGTGCCGGTGTCAATGCCGTCTATGCCCAGGCCGAGCTGAACCGCTATGCCGGAGCCCTGGCACCTGGCCTGACCGCCAAAACCGGCGTGCCGCACAACAGCGACACCGCCATCGCTCACCTCAAGGGTGACACCTGGGGCTTTGGCTGGAACGTCGGCGCCCTGTACGAGATCAACGACAACAACCGCCTGGCCCTGACCTACCGCTCCCAGGTAGACCTGAGCTTTGACGGCGACTTCAAGGGGCTGACCTCAGGTTACAAGACCGTCGATGGCAACCTGAAACTGGATCTGCCTGCCCAGGCCGAGTTCGCCGGTTACCACCGTCTGAACCAGCAGTTCGCGGTGCACTACTCCGTCAACTGGACCGACTGGAGCGCCTTCCAGGAGCTCAAGGCCACCAGCAACTCCTGCGCCGGTGGGATCTGCCTGCAAAAAGACGAGAAGTTCAAGGATTCCGCCCGCTACGCCATCGGTGGTACCTGGTACGTCAACCCGTCCTGGGAAGCCCGCATCGGCTTCGCCTACGACAACAGCCCGATCGAGCCGGAATACCGCAGCCTGAGCATTCCTGACTCCGACCGTGTCTGGTACAGCGCCGGCGCCACCTACCACATCGATCAGGACATGAGCGTCGATTTCGGCATGGCCTACCTGGACGGCAAGGAAGTGGACGTGAACGAAGGTCTGACCAGCCATACCGATCCGGTACGCTGGAAGGGTACCTCCCACGGCAACGCCTTGCTGGCATCCGCCCAGTTCAACATGAAATTCTGATTTCATCGCGATCAAACAGAGCGCCTCCGGGCGCTCTTTTTTTATGCGACATCCCCATCTCAGCGCACAGCTGTAGCAAACAGCTGTACTCTTTTTGTTTTTTATCAAGCTATTAGAGTCGACACCTCCAGCATTTAATCCCGTTTTGCCCTCTCGGCCCCCGCCCCCGTTGCCTTACTGGTCATACCATATAAAATCCCGCCCCCAACCGAATCACAGAATGAACCCTCAGTTCATCCCGAGGAAAAGCAATGCAGTCGACCATCAAGCCCTCCCTTATCGCCCTGATCTTGCTGCCTGGTCAGGTCCTGGCGGCCGGATTCCAGCTGGCGGAGCAATCGGCCACCGGCATGGGTCGCGCCTTCGCCGGGGAGGCAGCCATCGCCGACAACGCCAGCGTGCTCGCCCGTAACGCCGCCGCCATGACCCGTTTCAAGCGCACCGCCTTCTCCGGCGGCGTCATTCATATCCAGCCTGACGTCAACATCGAGGGGGTGACCCGGGTCCCCACCACCCAGGGGCCGGTGACCCTGGATGCGAGCGCCAACGACATCGCGGACGGTGCCTGGGTGCCCAACGCCTATCTTATCCTGCCCCTGAATGATCAGTGGTGGCTGGGGCTGGCGGCCACCTCCTACTATGGCCTCGGCGTCCAGATGCCGGACAACTACAACGCCGGTCACTTCGGCAACGTCTCCGACATCAAGACGGTGGATCTCGGTGCCTCCCTGGCCTATCGCATCAACCGGAACTGGTCGATCGGCGCCGGCCTCTCCGCCATCCATGGCGAAGGGGAAGTGGGCGGTACCTTCCCCTCCAACAACAAGATTGCCAAGCACCTCAAGGGGGATGGCTGGGCCCTTGGCTGGCATCTCGGCACCCTGCTGGAGTTGTCCCCTGCCACCCGCATCGGCCTCTCCTATCGCCATGACGTCAACCTGACCCTCTCCGGGGATGCCGTCGGCACCGATCTGCTGGGCCGCACCTTCACCGACACCGGCACCCTGGACTTGCCCCTGCCCGCCACCGCGGAGCTGGCTCTGTTCCATCAGCTGACCCCGACCCTGGCGCTGCATTCGAGCATCAACTGGACCAACTGGAGCAAGTTCGTGCAGCTCGAATCCGAGCTCGATCACCATGGCACCATGCACATCAAGGACGAGCACTGGGAAGACAGCTGGCGCTACGCCCTCGGCCTGACCTATCAGCTGGCTCCGAAGTGGCAGCTTCGCTCCGGCCTGGCCTATGATCGCAGCCCGGTTCCCGCCGATCGCCGCACCATCTCCATCCCGGATTCGGATCGGATATGGTACAGCGCCGGTGTGGGTTACCAGATAGACCGCAACCTGTCGCTTGATCTGGGGCTGACCCTGATCGACGGCAAGAAGGTCGAGGTGAACGAAACCATGCAGCTCAGACCCGGGGTAGCGCAAACCACCTCCACCTTCCAGGGCACCTCGGAAGGGGATGCCTGGCTGGCCGGCCTGCAGCTCAACTACCTCTTCTGATCCCGCCACCCCTGGCAATACTATGCCAGTTGCTGACCCTTTCGACCCGGTCGGCACTGGCATAGTGATCCGCTTCACCATAGAATCAAGCCTTCACCCATGCTGGAGAAATGCATGTATTCCTATGTAGCAAGGCAGCCCATCCTGGATCGGGAATTGAAGACCCATGCCTATGAGCTGCTGTTTCGCGACAGCCTGGATAATGTGTTTCCCCCCATCTCCGCCCAGCTGGCCACCTCGCGACTGGTGACGGAGCAATTCCTGCAACAGAACATCGATCAGCTGCTTGGCGGCCACCCCTGTTTCATCAACTTTCCCCACTCCCTGCTGCTGGACGGCCTGGCCGAGTGCCTGCCCCAGGACAAGGTGGTGATCGAGATACTGGAAGATGCCGAGCCCGACGATGCCCTGCTGGACAAGGTGATCCAGCTCCACGGGCTGGGCTATCGGCTGGCGCTGGATGACTTCACCCTGGTCCCGGCCTGGGACAGGTTCCTGCCCTATATCCACATCATCAAGTTCGATCTGCGGGCCACACCGCTCGCCAGCATAGAGAAGTTCATGCTGACCCATAGCCACCTGCCGCTCACCTACCTCGCCGAAAAGGTGGAGGACAAGGACGAGTTTGAACGGATGAAGGGGCTCGGGGTCGAGTTGTTCCAGGGCTTCTTCTTCAGCCGGCCCCAGATGGTGCAGCAAACCACCATGCCCCCGACCCAGCTGGTGGTGATGCAGCTGCTGAAAGTGGTCAATCAGGCCGAGCCGGATCTGGACAAGATAGAGCAGCTGCTCAACCAGGATCTATCCCTCTCCCTCAAGCTGCTGCGCTACGTCAATCACCTCAAGCGCTTTCCCCAGCCCATCGCCTCGTTTCGCCAGGCCGCCAGCTCCCTGGGGCACGCCCAGCTCAAGCGTTTCGTGGCCCTGATCGCCGCCACCAGCGCCGGTCACGACAAGAGTGCCGAGCTATACCAGATGTCCCTCATCCGGGCCCGCTTCTGCGAGCTGCTGGCACAGACCCATGCCCCCACCCAGCAGGCGCAGCAAGCCTTCATCACCGGGCTCTTCTCCCTGCTGGACGTGCTGATGGGGCAACCGCTGGATCAGCTGCTCGGCACCATACCTCTGACCGCCGAGATCCGCGCCGCCCTGCTGGAGCGCAAGGGCAATCTGGGGTTCTACCTGGCGTTTTGTGAAGACTACGAGAAGGCCAACTGGCAACGGATCGCCGCCAGCACTGCCCGCCTGGGGCTCAATGAAGAGAAGGTCAGCCACCTCTATCTGGCCGCCACCACCTGGGTCAATCAGCAGCTCCAGGCCATGGAAGGGACGGACTGAACCCACTCCCCGGTGTCACCTATCCCTCCCCGAAAATGACAACGTCCCTGCATGAGGGACGTTGTGCATTTATCGGCAAGCGCCTTGGGTGCGACTCCTCAGCCCAGTTCGATGGCCATGGCGGTCGCCTCCCCGCCGCCGATGCACAGGCTCGCCACCCCTCGCCGCAGGCCCCGCGTGTGCAGGGCGTGGATCAGGGTGACCAGGATGCGGGCACCGCTGGCCCCCAGGGGATGGCCCAGGGCGCAGGCCCCCCCGTTCACGTTCAACTTGTGATGGGGGATCTGGCACCCCGCCATGGCCAGCATGCTCACCATGGCGAAGGCCTCGTTCACCTCGAACAGGTCCACCTCCTCCACCGACCAGCCCACCCGGGCCAGCAGCTTGTCGATGGCCCCCACGGGGGCACTGGTAAACTCCGCCGGCAGGGCTGCATGGTTCTGGTATCCCACTACCCTGGCCAGCACGGGCAAACCCAGGCGCTCGGCGGTCTCGGCCCGCATCAACACCAGTGCCGCCGCCCCGTCCGAGATGGAGCTGGCATTGGCCGCCGTGATGGTGCCCGTCTTGCTGAAGGCCGGTTTCAGGGTCGGTATCTTGTCGGGCCTGGCCTTCCCCGGTTGTTCGTCGTCAGCCAGCAGCAGGGTGTCTGCCGCCATCACGGGCGCCAGCTCTGCCCCGAAGGCGCCGCTTCGCTGCGCCGCCAGGGCCCGCTCCAGAGAGGCGATGGCGAAGGCATCCATGTCGGCCCGGGTCAGCCCGGCCCTGTCCGCGCTCAGCTGGGCGTAGTGGCCCATCAGGTGCCCCTCGTAGGCATCCTGCAAGCCGTCGAGGAACATGTGATCCAGCACGCTCTGGTGGCCCATGCGAAAACCGCTGCGCGCCTTGTCCAGCAGATAGGGGGCCCGGCTCATGCTCTCCATGCCGCCCGCCACCACCACATCCACCTCCCCCAGCCGCAGCCCGTCTGCCGCGAGCATCACCGCCTTCATGCCGGAGCCGCACACCTTGTTGATGGTGGTGCAGGGCACGCTGTCCGGCAGCCCGGCCTTGAGCGCCGCCTGACGGGCCGGTGCCTGCCCGACCCCGGCGCTCAGCACATTGCCCAGATAGACCTCATCGACCCGAGTTGCGTCTATCCCGGCTGCCGCCAGGGCGGCGCGGATGGCGCAGGCGCCAAGCTCGGGCGCACTCAGGGCGCTCAAGGCTCCTTGAAAGGCCCCCATGGGGGTACGTTTGGCCGCCACAATCACTATATCCATCAATCGCACTCTCCTTGTTACATTGGGATAACATATGCCGCCGCCGTCCCCGGAACAAGACTTGCGGGGAAGTTGACGTTTGGGTAAGGTGCCAGCCTGCATTGACAACCAGATGACAGCCAAGACAGCCCTATGACCAAATCCAAGGATGACGCCCGGACCTTCAGCATCAGCGAGCTGGCCCGTGAATTCGATGTGACCACCCGCAGTATCCGTTTCTACGAGGATCAGGGCCTGCTGAACCCGACGCGCCAGGGGCAGACCCGGATCTACAGCCGTCAGGACAGGGTGCGCCTCAAGCTGACCCTGCGTGGCAAACGGCTGGGCTTCAGCCTCGCGGACATCCGCGAGCTGTTCGATCTCTATGACGCGGACAAGAGCAGCCGCTCCCAGTTGCAGACCATGCTGGGGCTGGTGGCCGACAAGCGGGAGACCCTGCAGCAGCAGCTGGAAGATATCCAGATGGTCTTGCTGGAGCTGGAGGCCGCCGAGCAGCGCTGCCGGCAGGCACTGGGCCAGCTGACCCCCTGAATGGGCAAGGGAGGGGCAGCCATCGCGGCCCCAGGAAAATAGAAAGAGGGAGGCTTGCGCCTCCCTCTTGTCATTCATGGCAGTGGGCCTGGTCTCAGGCTTCCTTGCTCCAGCGGTTCGGATCGTAATCCGGGCTGTAGCGATCGACTATGATGGCGCAAGCCGCATCGCCGGTGATGTTGAGGGCGGTACGTATCATGTCGAACAGGCGATCCAGTGCGAACAGCAGCGGCAGCCCCTCGATGGGGATGCCGGCCGCCAGCAGCACGGCCACCACCAGGAAGCTCGGGCCCGGCACGCCGGCCTGACCGATGGCACCCAGGGTCGAGGTGACTATGATGGCCGCCCAGGCGCCCATGCTGAGATCGATGTTGTAGACCTGGGCGAAGAAGATGGCCACCAGACCGTAATAGATGGCGTTGCCGCTCATGTTGATGGTGGCACCCAGCGGCAGCACGAAGGAGGCGGTGGCGTTGGTCACCTTCAGCTCGTGCTCGCAGGTCTCCATGTTGACCGGCAGGGTCGCCATGGACGAGGCGGTGGAGAAGGCCACTATCTGCGGCTTCTTCATCGCCGAGAAGTACTTGCGCACCGGCGTGTTGGAGAAGAAGGCGATCAGCAGCGGGTAGACCACGAAGCCGAAGATGAGGATGGCGGCAACATAGACCACGAACAGCTTGAGCACCAGGGTCAGCACGTCGAAGCCATAGGTGCCGATGGCATCGGCCATCAGACCGAAGACCCCGATGGGGGCAATCAGCATCACCTTGTTAATCATCCAGACGAAGGCGTCCACCAGGGTGTTGAGGCCATCCACCAGCGGCTTGGCGCGCTCGCGGGGCTGCTTGGCCAGTGCTATGCCGAGGAACATGCAGAACACCAGGATCTGCAGTATGTTCGCCTCGTTCAGGGCGCTGAACACATTGGTCGGGATCATCCCAAGCAGGGTAGCCACGGCGTCTGGCAGGGCGCCCTTGTCGGCGTAGTCACCGGCAAACATGGCGGCCGTGGAGCCGAAATCGACCCCGACACCGGGCTTGAAGATTTGACCCATCACCAGCGCCAGCAGCACCGCCAGGGCGGAGGTACCGAGGAAGAAGGCGAGCGTGGTCACCCCTATCTTGCCCGCGGCCGGGCTGGCCCCCAGATTGGCGGCCCCGGACAGGATGGCGACCGCCACCAGCGGGATCACCAGCATCTTGATCAGCTGGATGAAGAGCGTACCTAGGGGGGCGAAGACGGTCGCCTGCTCACCCATGAGGGCACCCACCAGCGCCCCCAGGATCATGGCGACCACAACCTGGAAGCCGATATTTTTAATTAATCCTTTTGTCAACACAGAATGTTCCTTTATTAAGCAATTACTCACACTGTTGCAGCGTAAATGACCACCCAGAGCGTCAAATCCTCTCCATTGCTCTGGCGGCGCGCTTTATCTCATATTTATTACCCGTTTAACATCGTGATCCCTGAACGAAACGAATTTTTATGATTTTTCACAAAGTTGAGACCCACAAGAAACTCACCGTTTTTCCCCTATTTCACCATGACAATCGCCAAAATAATGTGCTACTTTTGCTTTGCAAACGTGCATACAGGGAAGAAAAGATGCTGAAAGTTAACGAATATTTTGACGGAAATGTTAAATCTATCGGTTTCGAGCAAAAAGGCGAGAAAGCCACGGTCGGCGTGATGGAAGCGGGTGATTACCAGTTCAACACCGCCGCCCCGGAGCGAATGACAGTGGTCAAGGGTGTCCTTCGCATCCAGCTGGCCGATGAAGACGAGTGGCACAGCTACCATCAGGGCGAGTCCTTCGACGTGGCCGGTCACTCCTCCTTCAAGCTGGAAGTGAAGACAGCCACCGCCTACCTGTGCGAGTTCCTCGACTGATAGCCCCTCAGGGGGGCCATGAGATGCAGATCCGCTCCTCCTGGCGCCCCTGATCCCCCTGTTTTGCCCCATTTCCACACCGCCATCACAGGCTGTTGCTTCCCCCCTTTTCATCGACTACAAAAAATTTACAATGTTTAGACGAAATCCATAATCGGAGTACGTCATGATCAGTGTCTTCGACCTGTTTTCCATCGGGATTGGTCCCTCCTCCTCCCACACAGTGGGGCCGATGCGGGCAGCCTGCGCCTTCGTGCACACCCTCAAGCAGAGTGCACTCCTCTCCCGCACCGAACGCGTCGTGGTCGAGTGCTACGGCTCCCTCGGCCAGACCGGCAAGGGGCATGGCACCGGCAAGGCCATCATCCTGGGGCTGGCCGGCTTTGAACCCGAATCCGTGGACATCGAGGCCATCCCCGCCTTCCTCGATCAGGTGGAGCACAGCCAGACCCTGCGGCTGGGAGGGGAGCAACCGAGCCAGTTCCCCCGCGTCGGTGCCATCATCTTCAATCGGCGCAAGACCCTGCCCGCCCACTCCAACGGCATGACACTGCGCGCCTTCGCGGGCGACAGCCTGCTGTTCGAGCAGACCTACTACTCCATCGGTGGCGGCTTCATCATAGAGGAGAGCCACTTCGCCAACGCCCGGGAAGAGGCCGCCCGCTTCGATGCCGCCCACCCCGTCCCCTATCCGTTCGAGAGCGGGGCCCAGCTGCTGGCCCACTGCCAGGAGAGCGGCCTCTCCATCTCGGGATTGATGCTGGCCAATGAGAAGGTGTTTCGCAGCGAAGCCGAGATAAAGGCGGGCCTGCGCAAGATCTGGCAGGCGATGCAGGGCTGTGTCGAGCGCGGTTGCAGGAGCGAGGGGGTGTTGCCGGGGGGGCTCAAGGTGAAGCGCCGCGCCCCTGCCCTCTATCGCCAGCTCTGCGGCGAGACCAACTTCAACAAGGATCCCCTGATGGTGATGGAGTGGGTGGACCTGTTTGCCCTGGCCGTCAACGAGGAGAATGCCGCCGGTGGCCGGGTGGTGACAGCCCCCACCAACGGCGCCGCCGGCATCATCCCCGCCGTGCTGCACTATTACGATCGCTTCGTGCGCAAGGTGGATGATGAGCTGCTGATGCAGTACTTCCTCACCGCCGCCGCCATCGGCATCTTATATAAGAAGAACGCCTCCCTGTCGGGGGCCGAGGTGGGTTGCCAGGGAGAAGTGGGGGTCGCCTGCTCCATGGCCGCCGGCGCCCTGGCCGAGCTGCAGGGCGGCAGCCCGGCCGTGGTCGAGAACGCCGCCGAGATCGGCATGGAACACAACCTGGGTTTGACCTGCGATCCCATCGGCGGCCTGGTGCAGGTGCCCTGCATAGAGCGCAACGCCATGGGGGCGGTCAAGGCGATCAACGCCGCCCGCCTGGCCCTGCGTGGCACAGGCGAGCACAAGGTCTCCCTGGACAAGGTGATCAGGACCATGTGGGAAACCGGCAACGACATGAAGACCAAGTACAAGGAGACAGCCCGCGGCGGCCTCGCCGTCAACATCACCGAATGTTAAGCCTGGGTAAAAACGACCTCAGATGACCCTCAGATACCCGGCCTGGCCGGGTATTTTTTCGCAAAACGTTTGCCTTGCGCTTAACAAAATGGATAACCATCAAAATAAATTTTATACTCGCGCCGTGAATTCAACAAAAATAGATCTATTTCAACTTTTTTTAGGCAGGAAGCCGTTACACTGCGGTTATCTGGTTCCCTGGCCTTTGTGACGACAGACCCGTCCCATGGATCACCCTTTCTGCGAGCGGGCATGGCGCCCCCTTCTACCCTGAGGTAATTGTTACATGATCAGCGTTTTTGATATCTTCAAAATCGGTGTTGGCCCCTCCTCTTCCCACACTGTAGGCCCGATGAAAGCAGCCAAACAGTTCGTGGATGATCTGCGTGCTAGCGGCAAGATCCGTGACATCACCCGGATCCAGGTTGACGTCTATGGCTCCCTCTCCTGGACCGGCAAAGGCCACCACACCGACACCGCCATCATCATGGGACTGGCCGGCAACCTGCCGGAAAATGTCGACATCGACGGCATTCCTGAATTCATCTCCCGGGTCGAGCAGACCGGTCGTCTGCCCATAGGCCTGCACTGCCACACCGTCAGCTTCCCGAAAGGCGCCATGGTGTTCCATGACGAGGCCCTGCCCCTGCATGAGAACGGCATGAAGCTGACCGCCTTCATCGAAGACGAGGCCATCTACAGCAAGACCTATTACTCCATCGGCGGTGGCTTCATCGTCGACGAAGAGAGCTTCGGCAAGGCCGACAGCGGCGACATGACCGTCAACTACCCCTTCAAGAGCGCCGCCGAGCTGCTCGCCCACTGCGGCCAGACCGGTCTCTCCATCTCCGCCCTGATGCTGGAGAACGAGAAGTGCTTCAACACCCCGGAAGAGATCTACAAGAAGCTCGGCAAGATCTGGACCACCATGCGTGAAGGGATAGAGCGCGGCTGCCGCACCGAGGGTGTCCTGGCCGGCCCGCTGCGGGTGCCGCGCCGTGCCGCTCCCCTCTACCGTCAGCTGACCACCAACGAGCATCTCTCCAACGATCCCATGAGCATCGTCGACTGGGTCAACATGTTCGCTCTCGCGGTGAGTGAAGAGAACGCCGCCGGTGGCCGCGTCGTCACCGCCCCGACCAATGGCGCCGCAGGCATCATCCCGGCCGTGCTGGCCTACTACGACAAGTTCATCCAGCCGGTCGGCCGCGACGAATACACCCGCTTCTACCTGGCCGCCGCCGCCGTCGGCATGCTCTACAAGATGAACGCCTCCATCTCAGGTGCCGAAGTGGGTTGCCAGGGTGAAGTGGGTGTCTCCTGCTCCATGGCCGCCGCCGGCCTGACCGAACTCATGGGCGGCAGCCCGGAGCAGGTGTGTGAAGCGGCCGAGATCGGCATGGAGCACAACCTGGGTCTGACCTGCGATCCGGTCGCCGGCCAGGTACAGGTGCCCTGCATCGAGCGCAACGCCATCGCCGCCATGAAGGCGGTCAACTCCTCCCGCATGGCCCTGCGTCGTACCTCCAAGCCCCGTGTCTCCCTGGACAAGGTCATCGAGACCATGTACATCACCGGCAAGGACATGGACTCCAAGTACCGTGAGACCTCCCGCGGTGGCCTGGCCATCAAGGTGATGCAGGTTGCCTGCGAATAAGCGGCAAACGGTAGATGCAAAAAAGGCGGGAGAGATTCCCGCCTTTTTTCTGCCATTTTTTCAGGGGCAGAGGCACTGACATGAAGAATAAAGAGGAAGGGGACAACTCATCCGTCAGGGGTCAAAGTGGGGAGGGATGAATTTGCTATCTTATTCGGCGACCTACCCCACCATCTTATTCCGCTCTTATCCCACTCTTATCCCGCACTTGCTCCGCTCCTCTATTCCACTTTTATTCCACTTTTATTCCACTATCCGATCCGCCAGGGTGCCGACCGCCACCACGAAATAGGGGGAGCGGTTCCAGTGGCGCAGCACCCGATAATTGTCATAGGCAAGATAACTGCGACCATGGACGTCATCGGGCCGGATGAGGGAGGCCTGCATCTCGACGTTGGGCAGGGGTGAGCCATCCAGTTGCCGCACCCCGAGCGCCTGCCAGGCCTGGAGCGGCTTGCGCTGCTCCAGGCCAAACAGGGCGGGCTTGAGGGAGTCGGGCACCCTCACCCGCCGTCCCCAGGTCTGATCCTCGCGCCAGCCGTTCTGGTGCAGATAATTGGCTGCCGATCCAAACACATCCGCCAGATTGCCCCACAGATCCTTCCTGCCATCCCCGTCCTGATCGACCGCGTACTTGAGGAAGGACGAGGGCATGAACTGCACCTGCCCCATGGCCCCCGCCCAGGAGCCCTTGAAGGCGGCGGGGCTCACGTGCCCCTGCTCTATGATGCGCAGGGCATCGAACAGCTGATCCTTGAAGAAGGCTTCCCGTCGCCCTTCCCAGGCCAGGGTCGCCAGGGAGGAGACCAGCGGGAAATTACCGGTGAGTTTGCCGAAATTGGTTTCTATGCCCCACAAGGCGACAATAAAACGGGGCTGCACCCCATATTCATCGCCTATTTTCGTGAGCAGCGGCAGATGCTGGCGATATAAGGCGCGGGCTTGCTTGACTTTCCATTGGGGCACGGCACGGGGAATATAGGAATCCAGGGTCAGTTTGAATTCCGGCTGATTTTTGTCGTGCTTGATGGCCGCCTCTATGAGGCGAATATCGGCAAAAGCGGCCGTTACCGTCGCAGGCTGGATGCCGGCCGCCAGGGCTTGCTGTTTGAGACTCGTCACATAATGGTCAAAATCGACGCTGGCCTCCAGGGGTGCACTTAATAGTGCGCTCAACAATAACAGTGCCAGCCTCCCCTGCATCAGCGGGAGCCTTTTAATTGTGCCTTGTGCTGCTCCAGCAAATTTTCCGGTGGCGGCGGCACCTGCAGGTAGAAGCCCTGGCTCTGCAAGGCCGCCATCACCCGCTCGGTGGAGGCGATCCCCAGGGGCTTGGCCGGGTCCAGCTTGGTCATCAAGACCAGCTCGGGGCGTCCGAAGGTACTCATCAGTGCCTCTGGCACACGGGAAAAGTCCTCTCTTCTTTCAATAAAGAGATAGGTCTCGGCTTTTTTGCGACTTTTATAGACTGCACACAACATGGAAATTGATATAATCCGACGGGTTCATTGCCTCTGGTGGTGGCAAACTATAACATCAGGAATTGAATAACAATAACGTATTACCGTCTCGGTTCGGGGAAGATTCATGGTTGAACGCGATAACGAATTGAAAGGGACCACCTTCACTATTTCTGTGTTGCATCTCAGCGATGGCAATCCGGACCGGATCCGACAACTGCTGGAGGCCAAGGTCGCGCAGGCTCCCCAGTTTTTTAATTGTGCCCCCCTCGTCCTCAATGTGGAACGCCTCAGCGATATCCCCGATTTCGAGCAGCTCAGGGAGCTGGTCGAGTCGGAAGATTTCGTGCTGGTCGGCATCACGGGGGCGCGGGATGAGGCGATGAAGACGGCGGCCAAGGCGGCCGGGTTGGCCGTCATGGTGTCGGGCAAGAGCCGCAAGGCCGAGCCTGTGGCACCGGCGCCAGCACCTGAACCCGTGGAGGTGGCCCAGGTCGCCCCGGTTCAGACCCTGGAGCCGACCAAGGTCCACGTCGGGCCGGTGCGCTCCGGCCAGCAGATCTATGCTGCCGGCACCTCGCTGGTGGTGCTGGGCTCGGTCAGTCCGGGGGCCGAAGTCATCGCCGACGACAGCATCCATATTTATGGCGCCCTGCGTGGCCGTGCCATCGCGGGGGCCAAGGGCAATCCCCTTGCCCGCATTTATTGCCAGCAATTGCAGGCCGAGCTGCTCTCCATCGCGGGCACCTTCCAGCTCAGCGACGCACTGCCGGCAGGCCTGATACAAGAGCCAGTCCATATCCGGCTGGACAACGAACAACTCCGAATAGACCGCATCAAATAGAGTTACAAGGAAGCGAGAATGGCGCGAATCATAGTCGTTACATCGGGCAAAGGTGGCGTTGGCAAGACCACAACCAGCGCGGCCCTGAGCACCGGCTTGGCCCAGCGTGGCCACAAGACAGTGGTCATCGATTTTGACATTGGCCTGCGAAACCTGGATCTCATCATGGGCTGCGAGCGGCGCGTGGTGTATGACTTCGTCAATGTGATCAACGGTGAGGCCAACCTCAACCAGGCCCTCATCAAGGACAAGCGTTCCGAGAATCTGTTCATCCTGCCTGCCTCCCAGACCCGGGACAAGGACGCCCTGACCCGCGAAGGGGTCGAGAAGATCCTGGATCAGCTGGCGGAAATGAAGTTCGATTACATCGTCTGCGACTCCCCGGCCGGCATCGAGGCGGGGGCCTTGATGGCGCTCTATTTCGCCGACGAGGCCATAGTCACCACCAACCCGGAAGTCTCTTCCGTGCGTGACTCGGATCGCATCCTCGGCATCCTGGCCTCCAAGTCCCGCCGCGCCGAGCGCGGGGAAGACCCCATCAAGGAGCACCTGCTGCTGACCCGCTACTGCCCGACTCGCGTCAGCCGTGGCGACATGCTGAGCGTGCAGGATGTGCAGGAGATCCTGGCCATCAAACTGCTCGGGGTGATCCCGGAGTCCCAGGCGGTGCTGCGCGCCTCCAACTCGGGGGAGCCGGTCATTCTGGACAAGGAGTCCGATGCCGGTCAGGCCTATGAGGACGCCGTTGCCCGCCTGCTGGGTGACACCAAGGATTTTCGTTTTCTGGAAGAAGAAAAGAAGGGCTTCTTTAGCCGACTGTTCGGGAGTTAAACATGTCATTATTGGATTATTTTCGTTCCAACAAGAAACAAAACACCGCACAACTGGCCAAAGAGCGGTTGCAGATCATAGTCGCGCACGAGCGTTCTTCAAGAGGGGGGCCGGATTACCTGCCCCAGCTCAAGCAGGATCTCCTCGACGTGATCCGCAAGTATGTGCAGATCGATCCGGACAAGATCACCGTCCAGCTCGATAAGAAGAGTGACGAGCTGTCGGTACTGGAGCTCAACATCACCTTCGCCGATGACAAGAAGGGATGAGCTGACGCCCCATGCGTGACCCCTTCCCTCAATGAAGACCGGATCCTGTAGCAGGATCCGGTTTTTTATTGCCTGGCGCAGAGGCATCTCGCCAAGGCGTGCGGGGCCAGCTAGAATACTGCCCGCCCCCTCGGCCCTGCCGACGGGACCTCTCCCCCTCATCTGGAATACAGGTCTTATGTCTTTGAATGACGAAATGCACAGCGTCGAGGAACTGCTCGATACCGCCCTTGAACTCTTCATGGAGCTGGCTTCGGACAACCTGCCCGAGCAGGAGATAGCCCTGTTCAACCAGGCCTTCAACGATCGGGGTCTGCTGGCGGAAACCGACCCCGCCGATGACTGGGAAGCGGACGTGGGGTTTGCCGTGAGCGATGCCGAGTACGCCGAGATCTGGGTTGGCCTTGGCAATGCCGAGCAAGAGTATGAGCACCTGTTCGCCCGCATGCTGCTCTCCCGCCGTGTCGACGAGAAGTTCTGCCACATCGAATGGCTGCCCCAATAATTCCGGATCCCGACGATCCCGGTCACTATGAGTGGGACTCAGAGCCTGAGCCCGTGAGACCGACGCGCTGGCGGCACCTGCTGGGCTGGCTCGGCAAGCTGCTGCTGGCGGCGCTGGTCAGCTCCATCGTCTCGGTGGCGCTGCTGCGCTTCATCGATCCCCCCATGTGGACCTGGCGCCTCGAGCGGGCGTTGTTTCCGCCCGCCAAGGTGGCCGAGGTCAAGCACGACTGGGTACCCCTCGAGCGCATTTCGCGAGAGTTGCAACTGGCGGTGATCGCCGCCGAGGATCAGCGCTTCGCCGATCATAACGGCTTCGACATGGATGCCATCAGCTCGGCCCTCAAACACAACCAGCAAAGCCGGCGGGTGCGCGGGGCCAGTACCCTGAGCCAGCAGACGGCGAAGAATCTCTTCATGTGGAGCGATCGCAGCTTGCTGCGCAAGGGGATAGAGGCCTGGTTCACCCTGCTGATGGAGCTGGGCTGGGACAAGTCCCGCATCCTCGAGGTGTACCTGAACATAGTGGAGTTCGGGCCCGGCATCTATGGCGCAGAGGCCGCCGCCAGGCACTACTTCGGCAAACCGGCGGCGCGCCTGACCCGCTACGAGGCTTCCTTGCTGGCCGCCGCCCTGCCCAATCCCTGGCGCTACCGGGTCAAGCCCCCCTCGCCCTATGTGCAGCAGCGCTCGGCCTGGATCCGCCGCCAGATGAGTCAGCTCGGCCAGGTCACCCTGAACCGGGTGCACGAGGCCGGCTAGGTTCGTCGACGGTGTCGGAGGCCGGCCCCAGATGGCCGCCGATGACCTCCCGGTGCAACGGCAAATAGTGCCACCACCAGGTCTCCCGTCGCCGCTTGATCTGCCGCCTGTACTGTCGTCGCTTCATGCTGCCCAGATGCCTCATCATGCCGCCCGATGGCGGCGGCTCTGTTAACCTTATCCCCTGTTTCGGCCATTTGACAGCACGGGGTTGCCAGCCTCACGCGCTGGCCGCCATCCCCAATAATTGTTAAAGTGGCGAACCTGGACGTATCTGGAGTGATTTCATGGAACAACGTAGCCCGGATCAGCTGGTCGAGTGGGCCTATGATCAGTTTCTGGAGCAGGCCGCCGACATGCTGGCCCCCGAACAAATCGTCGACATCACCCTCGAATTCGAGCAGCGTGGCGCCGTCGAGGCGACCCTGCCCAACGCCGACTGGTCGACCGAACTCGGCGTGCCGGTCGACATGGAGCGTTGGGCCGAGGTGTGGGTCGGCTTGCTGGATCATCAGGAGGAGTTCGAGGTGATCTACGCCACCTTCCTGCTGCCCCGGGATCAGAGCGAACACGAGGTCCATGTTCGCTGGCACCGCCAGCAGCAGGCATAAGAAAGGCTCTGTCCCAGTTATGTGTTGA
>NZ_JAAILA010000013.1 GCF_010974825.1 Aeromonas rivipollensis
TTACCTGATTGTTTACTACAAATGGCGGCGTCCACATCAACACAATGATGGGAGCGTGCCAGCAAAAGGCGAGGATCGGCCTAACCCAGTTTCCGGATTTAGTTGAAGACGACACTATCCCCTAGCGACTTGATGAAGTAGCCGATGTAGTTCTTCTGATTGCTGAGTTCTTTGGGGGCCCACGAGAGCGCCTTCTCTTTCAGATAACGCTCACTGAGTTCTGAGAGTGCAGGGGATGAAATGGCAGAAGGAGTCGCAGAGACTGCCTTAGGGACAGGGTTGGCCGCTGAGGGTGTCTGTTGCGATAGCTGCTGCTGAGGCTCCGGCGAGGAGCTTGATTGAAGTTCTGGCTGGGCAGCCACAGGCTTTACCCGAGAGCGCGCGCAGGCAAGCAACTGGGCCACCTTGCTTCGTGCGACCAGCTTGTCCCGAGTACGGAGAGATTTCTTGATGTCTTTGCGGCGACCACAGGGGAGCACTGTCACCTTGTGGTAGTACCAGATACCTTGCGGAGAGAGCCAGAGATTCACTATGAAGACTCCTGATCCATCCACACAAAGTGGATTACCAAGAGGTCTGAAGGGGGCTATTAGCTGTAACTTATTGATTTTCAGAAACAGGTGGTGGCCCCACCAGCCACATCCCGGCACTCGAGTCCCCCGCCTTGGCTGCTACCTTCCGGTCCTGACCAGGTTGACGAGTTATCAATGCGAGAGGACCAATGGGACCACCGGCGAGGAGAATAGGCAAACTGGCCTGCCAATGCAATGGCTTTCTGCCAGGAGACGAACCGTTCGCCTTATTTTTCAACAATCTGCCGAATGGATCAGCTAAACAGCATGAATTTGGCCCCCACCACCAGCATCAGCAGGGCGAACGCCTGCTTGAGCCGCTTGGGAGAGAGGCGATGGGCCAGCTTGGCGCCGACACGGGCAAACTGGGTGCTGGTGAGCACTATGCCAAGCAGGGCCGGCAGATAGATGTAGCCGACACTCCACTCGGGCAGATCGGCGTGACCCCAGCCGGCATAGAGGTAGCTCAGGCTGCCCGCCAGGGCGATGGGCATGCTGCAGGCGGCAGAGGCCGCCACGGCGTTGCGCATGGGCACCGAGTTCCAGCTGAGGTAAGGCACCGTCATGGAGCCCCCCCCTATGCCAAACAGCGCCGAGAGCCAGCCGATGACGGTGCCCGCAATGCCGGTGCCGACCGGCCCTGGCATCTGGCGCTCCGCCTTGGGCTTGAGGTTCAGCCCCATCTGCAGGGCCATGGTCCAGGCGAAGCAGCCGATGATGATGTTGAGGGTGCTGGCGCTGAGCTGGCTGGCGGTCAGGCCGCCGAGCCAGGCGCCGATGAACATGCCCGCCCCCAGGCGTCGGATCATCACCCAGTCGACGGCCCCCGCCTCCTGATGTGCCCGCAGGGAACTGAAGCCGGTGAAGATCATGGTTGGCAGGGAGGTACCAAGCGCGAGGTGGGTAATGATCTCCGGGGCCACCCCCTGGGCATGAAAGCTGAGTACCAGCACAGGCACTATGATGAGCCCGCCACCGATCCCGAACAGTCCCGCCAGCATGCCCGCGAAGGCCCCCAACACCAGATAACCCACAAACAGCATAAAAATTCCTTATATAGCTAAATGGCGGTCTAGTTGACCGCCATTTCCCATAAAAAAAGAGATGGCGTCATGCCATCTCTTTATTGTGCCGATTAATGCAGGGGAATGGTACCGTCCATCACCTTGTAGAAGGCCAGCACGGCGCAACCGAGCAGGGCCGCCGTCATCCCGCGCTCCAGCCGGTTGAGGCTGCGCAGGCCGTGGTGCTGGCGCGCCTTCCAGTAGATGAAGATGCCGGGGCTGTAGAGCAGCGCCACCAGCAGCAGGTACTCCACCCCGGCGGCATAGACCAGCCAGCAGCCGTAGACGGTGGCCACCAGGGCCAGCAGCAGATCACGCTTGCGCTGATGGGGCTGGTGCTCGTAGGTGGTGCCCTGCAGCGCCAGCTTGAGGCCATAGGCGCCGGAGAAGACGTAAGGCACCAGGGCCGCCGAGGTGGCGATGTTGACCAGCGCCAGATAGGTGCTGCTCTGGAAGTAGATGATGATGAGGAAGGCTTGCACCAGGCAGGTGGAGCACCAGAGCGACACCTGAGGCGAGCCGTTCTTGTTCTCCTTGGCAAACCAGGCCGGGAAGACCCCTGTCTTGCCCGCGATGTAGGGTACTTCCGCCGCCAGCACGGTCCAGCTCAGCAGGGCCCCCATCACGGAGATCACCAGGCCGATGTTGATGAGCCAGGCGCCCCAGGGGCCGACCACGGCTTCCAGTATCATGGCGGTGGAGGGATTCTTCAGGGCCGCCAGCTGCGGCTGGTTCATGACACCGAGGGAGAACAGGGTCACCATGACGTAGAGCGCCAGGGCGCCGAGCAGCGCAAGTACGGTGGCACGGCCCACGTCCTTGCGATGACGGGCACGGGCGGAGACCACCACGGCCCCCTCTATGCCGATGAAGACCCAGAGCGTCACCTTCATGGTGGACTTGACCTGATCCATCACGGAACCCAGCTCGGTGTTGCCCTGCCCCCAGATGTCCAGGGTGAAGGTCTCCATGTTGAAGGCGAGCAGGACGGCGACGCAGAAGACGATGAGGGGCACCATCTTGGCGATGGTGGTGACTATGTTCACCAGGGCCGCCACCTGGATGCCGCGCAGCACCAGGGCGTGCACCGACCAGATGAGGAGTGAGGCGAGGGTGATGGCGACCGGGGTGTTGCCGTCGCCGAAGATGACGTTGTCCGGCGTGTCGAAGAAGTAGCTCAGGGCGCTGAACACCACTATGGCGTAGGAGACGTTGGCCAGCAGCTGGCAGAGCCAGTAGCCCCAGGCGGCGTTGAAACCGACGAAATCACCGAAACCGGCCTTGGCGTAACTGAAGATGCCCCCATCGAGATCCGGGCGACGCATGGAGAGGTTCTGGTAGACCAGGGCGAGGCAGATCATGCCGATCCCGGTGATGGCCCACCCCAGGGCGACGGCCCCGGCGCTGGCGTGCGCTGCGATGTTTTGTGGCAGACTGAAGACCCCGGCACCGACCATGGAGCCGATCACCAGCGAAATGAGGGCGCCGAGCCCTAGTTTCTTGTCCATCTCAAACCTGTTTTATTAAGCGGCGGCTGAGCATCCGTATTCATACAGCGCGCGACATGGGAGGGGCGATAAATCCGTACCCCGTGAAAAAGGCGGCAACTATATTGCATGACTATTCCGACCGCAATCCTTCGCAGTGCCAATCATGCACCGCCTTGACCGCGCGCAATTCTACAGCACTCACTCACCCGGCCTGTGAGCTGGTTCAAATTCAGAAAGACCCGTTGATCTTTCACGTTTTTCCATGATGTCAGCCCTGTTTTTCGAAGAAGCCCTGCATGCCCATGCAGCGAGTCTCCCTGGGCGTCAGGCAGGTCTTTGGGTTTAAACGGCCATAAAAATGCCCCTGTGCCAGTGGCAAGGGGCATGGGCGGATCGCCGCCGGGGTTAGAGTCGCAGACCGCCGTCGAGATCGATGATACGCCCGGACAGGTAGTCGTTGGCGAGGATGAATTGCACCGTCTGGGCCAGTTGCTCCCCCTGCCCCAGGGCGCCGACCGGAATGGCCTGCTGCATCCGGGCCATCGCCTCCGGCTTCATGGCCGCCGTCATGTCGGTGGCAAAGACACCGGGGGCTATGCCCATCACCCGGATGCCGTGGCGGGCCAGCTCCCGCCCCCAGGTCACCACCAGGGAGGCGACCCCCGCCTTGCTGGCGGCATAGTTGCTCTGGCCTATATTGCCCGCACGGGCGATGGAGGAGATGTTGATGATGACGCCCCCCCGCCCCCCTTTCGCCATCAGCGCCGCCCCCTCGCGGCCGCAGAGGAAGGTGCCGGTGAGGTTGACGTCGATGACGGCCTGCCACTGGGCCAGGCTCATCTTCTCCACCAGCGCCCCCTCTTTGACCTTGATGAGCATGCCGTCCCGCAATATGCCGGCGCAGTTGACCAGCCCATGCAGGGCGCCGAGCTGCTCCTCCATGGCGGCAAAGGTCGCCTCCACCT
Organism: Aeromonas rivipollensis; assembly: GCF_010974825.1. Taxonomy (GTDB): domain Bacteria; phylum Pseudomonadota; class Gammaproteobacteria; order Enterobacterales; family Aeromonadaceae; genus Aeromonas; species Aeromonas rivipollensis. The sequence continues at coordinate 4,092 of NZ_JAAILA010000013.1, forward strand.
CGGGCTCATCCGCCACGTTGCAGACGAACAGGGCGCAGCGACCATCCCGGCTGCGCACCTCGGCCTCGGTCACCTCCAGATCGGCGCGGTTGACGTCGACCAGGGCCAATATGGCCCCCTGACTGGCCAGACGCAGGGCGATGGCGCGGCCAAGCCCCCGTCCCGCTCCCGTGATGGCGATGACTTTATCTGTGATATCCATAAATGCTCCTTGTTGCCTGGACCCGGATGACGGGAAAGAATGAATGGCAGGCTCCCGCATCACATAGCGCCGGGCTCGTCCTGGGGTTTATCCAGATAGAGTTCGAGAATGCTGGAAAAATCCCGTGCGCCCTGCCCCTTTGCAGCGTGCAAGTTGAAGAGAGTGATGAGAGGCCAGCGTTCTCACTTCTCACCCTGAGCCTTACCGAGATACAACGCTAGGATACTGGAGAAATCCTTGCACTCCTGACCCTGGCTTGCGTGCAGGTTAAAGAGGTTGCGGGCCAGCGCCCCCATGGGCACGGCGCTGTGGGCGTGCTCGGCCAGCGCCATGGCGAGCCCCAAATCTTTGACCATCAGCCGGGTCATGAAGCCCCCCTCATAGTTGCGGGATGCGGGGACATTCTCCATCACCCCGGGCCAGGGGTTGTAGCGCTCCAGGCTCCAGTTGTTGCCCGAGCTCTTGCCCATGATGGTGGAGAGCACGCCCGGATCCAGCCCCTCCTTGACCCCGAGCGCCAGGGCCTCTGCGGTGCCCGCCATGTGGATAGCGAGCAGCATGTTGTTGCACATCTTGGCGATCTGCCCCGCCCCGAGCGCCCCGGCATGGAACAGGTTCTGCCCCATGCAGGCGAGCACCGGCTTGGCCGCCTCGAAATCGGCGCTCTCGCCACCGACGATAAAGGTGAGGGTGCCCGCCGCGGCACCAGCCACCCCGCCGGAGACGGGAGCATCGAGGAAGCGGATGCCCCGCGCCTTCGCCGCCGTCCCCACAGCGCGGGCCGAGGCCACGTCTATGGTGGAGCAGTCGATCACCAGGGCCCCCGTCGGCAAGGCCCCCAGCAGATCCTGACCGCCCCTCTCTCCTGCACTCTCGCCGAGCCAGAGCGCGCGCACATGATCCCCGGCAGGCAGCATGCTGATGGCCAGATCGCAGCCGGTGACTGCCTCCCGGGCATCCCCGGCGACGATGCAACCGGCCTTGATGGCCCGATCCAGGCTCTCGGGCACCAGATCAAAGACCTGCACTGCATGGCCCGCCCTGGCGAGGTTCGCGGCCATGGGTCCTCCCATGTTGCCGAGCCCGATAAATCCAATCCTTGTCATTCTTTGCTCCTTGCTCAGTTCATTATCCGGCACCTCGGCCGGCGCGCCCTTGGCAGCGCTAGGCCAGGGGGTTGGTCCCCTCGGGCCAGCGATAGAAATCGTCGAGCCACTCGGTGCCGGGCCGGGGCGGCTGCCAGCGGGGGGACTTGTCCTTGTCGATGAGCAGGGCCCGCACCCCTTCCACGAAATCCCCCTTGAGCACGCAGTTGACCGAGAGCGCCAGCTCGTCGGCAAACACCTCGGCCAGGGACTGGCGGCGCGCCGTCCAGTACTGGCGCCACAGGATGGCGCGGCTGATGGGGCTGCCGGTGCGGCAGGTGTCGCGGGCCCGGGCCAGGTCGGGCTCGTCCAGTTCGGCCCTGTCCAACCTGTCCAGCACCCCTTGCAGGGTGCGTCCGGCCAGCAGGGCATGGATCCTGGCCTGATGAGGCAGGATCACGGGGGCCGGCAACTGCTCGCCAGCCTCGGCGTGCAGCCCGCCCAGCAGCCTATCTATCTGCTCGCGTGGATCTCCCTGGTCGGCCCAGTCGAGGGCGGCGAGCCGCGCCGGCAGCTCCGCCCGCTCACGGCTCGCCATGGCGTGATCCGCAAGCCCCAACCCCAGGGCGTCCGCCCCGTTGAAGCGGGCACCGGTCAGGCCAAGCCAAAGCCCGAGTCGCCCGGGCATGCGGCTCAAGAACCAGCTGGCCCCCACGTCCGGGTAGAGGCCTATGGTCACCTCCGGCATGGCGAACAGGCTCTTCTCGGTCACCACCCTAAAGTCGGCGCCGGCAAAGAGGCCGATACCGCCCCCCATGCAGATGCCGTCCGCCACGCAGACGAGCGGCTTGCTGTAGCTGTGGATATGGTGATCCAGCCGGTATTCCTGTTCAAAAAAGTCGCGGGCATAGGCAAAGAGCGCCTGCTCGCTCTCCTCCTGCTGGCGGTAATAGAAGGAGCGGATGTCGCCACCGGCGCAGAATGCCTTCTCCCCGGCCCCCTGCAACAGCACGCAGACCACGGCAGGATCCTGCTCCCACGCGGTGAGCGCCCCTTGCAGGCGCTGGATCATCGGCAGGCTCAGGGCGTTGAGGGAGGCGGGGCTGTCCAGGGTCAGGATGCCGATGAGGTGCCCGTCCGCCGTGGGATGGGTTGCCAGGCGCACGGGTTCAGTCATGGGACTCTCCCGCGCTCTTGTCATAACGCCAGCGCGGGGCACGCTTCTCGAGGAAGGCCGCCACCCCCTCGCGCTGGTTGGCATCGTCAAACAGGGCGAGGAACAGGCTGCGCTCCAGGGGCAGGGCCGCATCCCTGTGGCCGCTGCGCCCCTGGTTGATGAGCTGCTTGCAGGCGCGCAGGGCGCTGGGGCTCTGGCGCTCCACCCGCTGGGCCATCTGCTGCGCCGCCGTCCAGGCGTGCCCTTCGGTCACCACCTCCTCCACCAGCCCCATCTCGTAGGCCAGGGTGGCGCTCACCTTCTCGCCACAGAGGATCATCCGCTTGGCCCAGCCCGGCCCCACCAGCTCGGTGAGCCGCTGGGTGCCGCCGGCGCAGGGCAGCAAGCCCACCGAGGCCTCAGGCAACCCCAGCAGCGCCTGCTGCTCGGCGATGCGAATGTCACAGGCCAGCGCCACCTCCAATCCGCCCCCCATGGCAAAGCCATTGATGGCGGCTATGCTCACCCCGTGGAAGCGGGCCAGCGCCTCGAAGGCGCGACCGAAGGCCTCTGCCACCTCGCGGGCGTGCTCCGGGTTGCCGTCGGCAAACATCTTGAGATCGGCGCCGGCGCAGAAGAACTTGTCCCCCGCCCCGCGGATCACCAGGGCCACCACATCGGGGCGGCTGTCGAGCTCCACCATCATCTGCAAGAAAGCCTGCAGGCTGGCCAGAGTCCAGGTGTTGGCAGGCGGGTGGTCGAGCGTGATGTAGGCCACGTGACCGTGATATTCGAGCCTGATCCTTGTCATTGCACTGTCCTTGTCATTAAACCTGCCGCCATGATGACAGGGTTGAATGGAGCCGAAATTCGGCTGGCTCACAAAGCCTGACGACGGCGCGGCGCCTGTCCGTCGCCCCCCAGCAACAAGAGGCGGAGGACGCGCTGCCCCCCTACTCCAGCGACAGGCCGGGATCCCCCAGCAGACGGCGGGCGATGATGAGCCGCATCACTTCGTTCGTGCCTTCCAGAATACGGTGCACCCGGGTGTCGCGCAGGTAGCGCTCGAGCGGATACTCGCGGATATAACCATAGCCACCAAAGAGTTGCAGGGCCTCATCGCAAACGCGATAACCCACATCTGTGGCGAAACGCTTGGCCATGGCGCACCAGGCACTCTTGTCCGGACTGCCGCTGTCGAGCTTGGCGGCGGCCTGGCGCACCAGCAGACGGGCGGCGGCCAGCTCGGTGGCCATGTCGGCGAGGCGGAACTGCACGCTCTGGAATTCGCTGATCGGGTGTCCAAATTGCTGGCGCTGCTGCACATGGGCCAGGGCGTCGTCCAGCGCCTGCTGGGCTGTGCCCAGCGAGCAGCTGGCGATGTTGATGCGCCCCCCATCCAGCGCCTGCATGGCAAACCTGAACCCTTCCCCCTCCTCCCCCAGCCGGTAGCGGGCGGGAATGCGCACGGCGCTGAAATTCACCTCCCGGGTCGGCTGGCTGTTCCAGCCCATCTTCTCCTCCGCCTTGCCATAGCTCACACCCGGCGTCTCGGCGGGCACCATAAAGGCAGATATCCCCTTGGCCCCCTCGCCCCCGGTGCGGGCCATCACCACCAGCACCTCTGTGCTGCCCGCCCCCGAGATGAAGACCTTGCTGCCGTCGATAAGGTAGTCATCGCCGTCCCGCACCGCACGGGTCTTGAGGGCAGCGGCGTCCGATCCCGCCCCCGCCTCGGTGAGGCAGTAAGAGCCCAGCAGCTCGCCGCTGGCCAGCCTCGGCACCCACTCTGCCGCCACCTCGGCTGGCAGCCAATTGCCCAGCATCCAGCTCACCATGTTGTGTATGGTCAGGTAAGCCGTGGTGGAGGTGCAGCCCATGGCGAGGCGCTCGAAGATGAGGCTGGCGTCGAGTCGGCTCAGGCCCAGCCCGTCATATTGCTCCGGGGTGTAGAGGCCACACAGGCCCAGCGCCGCCGCCTGCTTGATGGTGGGGATGGGGAATTCGTGCTCCCTGTCCCAGCGCGCGGCGTGGGGCTTGAGCGCCAGATCGGCGAAGGCACCGGCCGAGTCGACACAGGCCCGTTGGGATTCGGTCAGGGTAAAATCCATCTTGTTCGCTTCCTCGTTATCTCGATTGCTTGTCGCAGATCCACCGTTCGGCGCAGGGGGATAGCCATGGTGGGTGTCGGCGGGAGTGCCGTCATCCATCGGCCATTGCTCACCGCAGGTGGATGGTCATGTTGGGGCCGGTCGGTATGTCCTCGTCGAACCAGCGCTCGGTCACCGTCTTGGTCTCTGTGTAGAAACGCACCGCCTGCTTGCCATAGGCGTGCAGATCCCCGTAGAAGGATCCGCGCCAGCCGGTGAAGGAGAAGAAGGGCAGCGGCACCGGAATGGGCACGTTGATCCCCACCTGACCCACCGCCACCTCGTGGCGGAACTTGCGGGCCGCGGCGCCGCAGTTGGTAAAGATGGAGGTGCCGTTGCCATAGGGGTTGTCGTTGATGAGGGCGAGCGCCTCGTCCAGGCTCTCCACCTCCAGGCAGGCGAGCACGGGGCCGAAGATCTCCTCTTTATAGATGCGCATCTCGGGGGTCACGCCGCGAAACAGGGTCGGCCCCACCCAGTTGCCCACCGGGTAACCGGGCACGTCGCAAAAACGCCCGTCCAGCAGACACTGGGCCCCCTCGGCCATGCCTGCTTCAATCAGCCCCTCGACTCGTACCTTGGCTTCAGGGCTGATAAGGGGACCATAAGCTGCCTCTGGATCGTGCCAGACCCCGGGTTTCACCTTGGCAAACTCGGCGGCGAGATCCGGGATCCAGTCGCGGGCACTGCCCACGAAGACCGCCACGCTGATGGCCATGCAGCGCTGACCGGCGGCGCCCACCCCTGCCCCCACCAGGTTGCTCAGCACCTGCGCCTTGTTGGCGTCCGGCATTATCACCATGTGGTTCTTGGCGCCGACGAAACACTGGGCGCGCTTGAGGTTGTCGGTGGCGGTGCGATAGACGTGAGCCCCGACCCGGGCCGAACCCACGAAGCTCACCGCCTTGACGTCGGGATGGGCGAGCAGCGCATCCACCTGCTCGGCGCCGCCGTGCACCACGCTGAGGATGCCCGCTGGCGCCCCCGCCTCGGTGAACAGCTCGGCCAGCCGCATGGGGGTCAGGGGATCCTGCTCCGAGGGTTTGAGCACGAAGCCGTTGCCGCAGGCCACCGCCAGAGGGAACATCCAGAGCGGTATCATGGCCGGGAAGTTGAACGGCGTGATGCCAACGCAGACCCCCAGCGGCTGCACCCAGGAGTGGCCATCCACCCGGCGCGCCACGTTGCCCATGGTCTCCCCCAGGGTCTGGCTGGCGACGCCGCAGGCCTGCTCCACCACCTCGATGCCGCGCCACACATCTCCCCTGGCGTCCGCCAGATTCTTGCCCGTCTCCTGGGCCAGCAGGGTCGCCAGCTCGTCGTGATGGGCTTTGAGCAGATGCTGGTAGTTGAACATGACCCGGGCCCGCTCGGGGGCCGGCACCTCCCGCCACAGCAGGTAGGCGTCGTGAGCGCGGCGCACCGCAAGCTCCACCTCGGCCGGGGTGGCTCTCGGCACCCGCGCCAGCAGACTCTGATCCGCCGGGTTGGTCACCTCGATCCAGGCTTCGCTCGCGGAAGGGTACGCCTCGCCACCAATATAAAGCGGCAGATCCCCGTACTGGGTGTGGTGTTGGCTCATGCCGCACTCTCCTTGGCTGCCCGGGGGCTGGCACTGTGCCAGAGTCCTTCAGGCAGGCCGGCAGACCGGATGCACTCGCTGATCATCTTGCTCACTCCTTGCGTTTGCCCGCTCGGGGCTATGCCCCTTGCAGTCGGCACTCAACGAATTTACCTTAGACTAACAACTCATTTACGTTTACGCTAACGTAAACTTAAATCACGAATGGACTGACCAGTTTCCCTCCGTTTCGGAGGCGTGAGATTGGTGAGCACCAGAGACCAAGGAGAGCAAGGATGCATGCCCTGATGGATGAAACCCTCCGCGCCCTGACCGAGCAGGTCGAGGCCTTCTGCCAGAAAATGATAGCCCCGCGCGCCGCCGAGATTGACCAGAGCAACGCCTTCCCGCGCGACCTCTGGCCCTTGATGGGTGAGCTCGGGCTGCACGGCATTACGGTGGCGGAAGAGTATGAGGGGGTGGATCTGGGTTATCTCGCCCATGTGCTGGTGATGGAGCAGGTGAGCCGTGCCAGCGCCTCGGTCGGCCTCTCCTACGGCGCCCACTCCAACCTCTGCATCAACCAGATCCACCGCCACGGCACCCCTGATCAGAAGGCCCGCTACCTGCCCGACCTGGTCAGTGGCAAGCACGTGGGGGCGCTCGCCATGAGCGAGCCGGGGGCCGGCTCCGACGTGGTCAGCATGCGGCTCACCGCGATGCGCGAGAATGATCACTATGTGCTGAACGGCAACAAGATGTGGATCACCAACGGCCCGGATGCGGACACCTTCGTCATCTATGCCAAGACGGATGCCAATGCCGGGGCCAAGGGGATCTCCGCCTTTATCGTCGAGGCGGGCACCCCGGGTTTCACCACGGCCCAGAAGCTCGACAAGCTCGGCATGCGCGGCTCCAGCACCTGCGAGCTGGTGTTCGACAACTGCCTCGTGCCGGCAGAGAACCTGCTAGGCACCCTGCACGGTGGCGCCAGGGTACTGATGAGCGGCCTCGACTACGAGCGGGTGGTGCTGGCCGCCGGCCCCCTTGGCATCATGCAGGCCTGCATGGACGTGGTGCTCCCCTATGTGCGCGAACGCAAGCAGTTCGGCCAGGCCATCGGCGATTTCCAGCTGGTGCAGGGCAAGCTGGCGGACATGTATACCCGGCTCGCCAGCAGCCGCGCCCTGGTCTATTCGGTGGCTGCGGCCTGCGATCAGGGCCATACCAGCCGCAAGGATTGCGCCGCCGCCATCCTCTTTGCCGCCGAGAATGCCACCCAGATGGCGCTGGATGCCATCCAGCTGCTCGGCGGCAACGGCTATATCAACGAATACCCCACAGGCCGCCTGCTGCGGGACGCCAAGCTCTACGAGATAGGGGCCGGCACCTCGGAGATCCGCCGCTGGCTCATCGGCCGCGAGCTGTTGGGAGATAACGCATGATGCTTCTCCCTTTGTCACCTGCCATCGGCAACAACAACCAGATGGGAGAGAACGCATGAGCCAGATCCACTCCCGCCTGGATACAACGAGCGCCGACTTTGCCGCCAATCGGGAGGCCATGCAGGCCCTGGTTGCCGATCTCAACGCCCGCCTCGCCGAGATAGCCCAGGGCGGCGGGGCCGCCAACAACGCCCGCCATCAGGGCCGTGGCAAGCTGCTGCCCCGCGAGCGCATAAATCAATTGCTGGACCCGGGCTCCCCCTTCCTCGAGCTCTCGGCCCTGGCCGCCTGGCAGGTCTATGAGGAACCCGTGCCCGCCGCCGGCATCATCACCGGGCTCGGCCAGATTGCGGGCCGGCTCTGCCTGCTGGTGGTGAACGACGCCACCGTCAAGGGGGGCACCTACTACCCGCTCACGGTGAAAAAGCACCTGCGGGCCCAGGCCATCGCCGAGCGGCTGCGCCTCCCCTGCCTCTATCTGGTGGATTCCGGCGGCGCCTTCCTCCCCATGCAGGACGAGGTGTTCCCCGACCGGGAGCATTTTGGCCGCATCTTCTACAACCAGGCCCGCATGTCGGCCCAGAATATCCCCCAGCTCGCCGTGGTGATGGGGCTCTGCACCGCAGGGGGCGCCTATGTGCCCGCCATGGCGGATGAGTCCATCATGGTCAGGGAACAGGCCACCATCTTCCTGGCGGGCCCGCCCCTGGTCAAAGCCGCCACCGGCGAGGAGATCAGCGCCGAGGCCCTGGGGGGCGCCCTGGTGCACTGCGCCCACTCCGGGGTGGCCGACCACCTGGCCGAAGACGATGCTCATGCCCTGGCCATAGCCCGCACCCTGGTGAGCAATCTGGGGGAAAACAGCATGCCAGCCTCGGGTTTGCCTTCATGCCACCCAAGCTACGATGAGCCCCTCTACCCCATAGAGGAGCTCTACGGCCTGGTGGGTACCAGCCTCAAGCGCCCCTATGACGCCCGTGAGCTCATCGCCCGCCTGGTGGATGGCTCCGTGTTCGACGAATTCAAGGCCCTGTTCGGCACCACGCTCGTCACCGGGTTCTCCCGCATCCAGGGCATGCCCGTGGGGATACTCGCCAACAACGGCGTGCTCCACAGCGACAGCGCCCAGAAAGGCGCCCACTTTATCCAGCTCTGCAACAGGCGCGCCATTCCCCTGCTGTTTTTGCAAAATATCACCGGCTTTATGGTGGGAAGCCAAGCCGAGCGGGAGGGGATCGCCAAGCACGGCGCCAAGCTGGTCACCGCCGTCGCCTGCAGCAGGGTGCCCAAAATAACCCTGCTCGTCGGGGGCAGCTTTGGCGCCGGCAACTATGGCATGTGCGGCCGCGCCTATGAGCCCGATTTTCTGTTCAGCTGGCCCAACAGTCGCATCTCCGTCATGGGGGGCGAGCAAGCTGCCAACGTGCTGGTGCAGGTGCGCCGGGACAAGCTGGCGGCCGACGGCAAGACCCTGGGGGAGCAGGAGGCGGACGCCATCCGCGCCCCCGTCATCGCGCAATATGAACGCCAGGGGCACCCCTACTACGCCAGCGCAAGGCTGTGGGATGACGGCGTCATCGATCCCGCCCAGAGCCGCACCGTGCTGGCCCTGGCGCTGGCCGCCTGCCAAGGGGCCAAGCCCGGGCCCGAGCAATACGGCATCTTCAGGATGTAAGGAGTTCGACATGTCCGATCCACTGTGCAATGACCCCCTGGCTGGCTGTCGGCTTGAGCGCCACGGTCCGCTGGTTGAGCTGGTGCTGGCGCGCCCCGCCCGCCACAACGCCCTCGATGCCGATCTGATGCAGGAGCTGCTCGATTGCCTGGATGATCTGGCCCATAGCCACGGCCAGCCACTGGCCGAACGCCCCCATGTCCTGCTGCTGCGGGCAGAGGGCAGGCACTTTTGCGCCGGTGCCGATCTCAACTGGATGCGCAACCAGCTCAATGGCGACTTCGATCCCAGCTCGTTTGAAAAAAACCGGGAGGATGCCCGGGTGCTGGCCAGGCTGATGCAAGCCCTGGACGAGCTGCCCTTCCCCACCGTGGCCCTGGTGCAGGGGGCAGCCTATGGCGGAGCGCTCGGCCTGCTCTGTGCCTGTGACATAGTGCTGGCCAGCGACGACGCCCGCTTCTGCCTCTCAGAAGTGAGCCTGGGGCTGGTGCCTGCGGTGATCAGCCCCTATGTGGTGCGCGCCATGGGGATGCGCCAGGCCCGCCGCTACATGCTGAGCGCCGAGCCCTTCGATGCCATCACCGCCTGCCGCCTCAACGTGGCGCACCGGCTCTGTGCGCCGGAGAAGCTGCTCTCGGAGGGACGGGCTTTAGGCATGCGTCTGTGCCGCAACGGCCCCCAGGCGATGAAGGAGACCAAGCGACTGCTGGCCGCCATCGAACACCAGCCTGGCCATCAACACGAAGAGATAACCGTCGAGACCATAGCCCGGGTGCGGGTCGGACTCGAAGCCCAGGAGGGGATGCAGGCCTTCTTCGACAAGCGCCCCCCCAACTGGCGCCCCCGTTTCAAGGATGAGACATGACTCCATACCAACCCATCAAGCGCCCTCTTGTCGCCAACCGCGGGGAGGATAACCGGGGGACGAATCAACGCCTTGCCCCCCACGATCTCTTCATGAACGAGTGTGCCTTTATGAATAACGAGGAGCAGACATGACAGATCAGGCTCCCATCAAGCGCCTGCTGATCGCCAATAGAGGCGAGATAGCCGTGCGCATCATCCAGACCGCCCGCCGCCTCGGCATTCACACCATAGCCCTCTACTCGGACGCCGACGCCCGCGCCATGCATGTGCGGGAAGCGGACGAGGCCTGGCACCTGGGGCCTGCCCCCGCGCGGGAGAGCTACCTCGATGCCGCCAAGGTGCTGAAGATTGCCCGCGAGGCCGGGGCCGATGCCGTGCACCCCGGCTACGGTTTTCTGTCGGAGAACAGCGACTTTGCCAGCGCCTGTGCACAACAGGGGCTGCGCTTTATCGGCCCGAGCGGCGCCGCCATCCTCGCCATGGGGGACAAATCCGGCGCCAAGGCGTTGATGCAGGCGGCCGGCGTTCCCGTGCTGCCCGGCTATCACGGCGCGGATCAGACGCCGGCCCTGTTGCGTTATCAGGCGCACCAGGTCGGCTTCCCCCTCCTTATCAAGGCCGCCAGCGGCGGCGGCGGCAAGGGGATGCGCCGGGTCGAGCAGATAGACGAGTTTGACGCAGCCCTGGCGGCGGTTAAACGGGAAGCCCTGGCCGCCTTCGGGGATGACAGTGTGCTGCTCGAGCGCTATCTCGCCCGCGCCCGTCACGTGGAGGTGCAGGTCTTCGCCGATACCCTCGGCAACGCCATCTACCTGGGGGACAGGGACTGCTCCTTGCAGCGCCGCCACCAGAAGGTGATAGAAGAAGCCCCCGCCCCCAACATAGCCCCGGCGCTTCGCCAGGCCATGGGTGAGGCCGCCGTGGCCGCCGCCCGGGCCATCGACTATGTGGGGGCCGGTACCATCGAATTTCTGCTGTGCGGGGAGGCGTTCTTCTTCATGGAGATGAACACCCGGCTGCAGGTGGAGCACCCTGTCACCGAGGCCGTCACCGGCCAGGATCTGGTGGCCTGGCAGCTGGCAGTCGCCGAGGGCAAGCCCCTGCCGCTCACCCAGGAGGAAGTGGTGCTGCGCGGCCATGCCGTGGAGGCGCGCCTCTACGCCGAGGACGTAGGCGCAGGCTTCTTGCCCGCCAGCGGCCCCATCCATTGGCTGCGCTGGCCACAGGGGGTACGCATCGACACCGGGGTCGCCGCGGGCGATGAGGTGAGCCCCTATTACGATCCCATGATCGCCAAGCTGGTCGCCCACGGCCAGAGCCGCGCCGAGGCCTTTGCCAGGCTGGCCGATGCCCTGGCGGCCCTGAGTCTCGGCCCCCTGGTGCACAACGGCCCGCTGCTGCTGCGCCTGTGTGAGGAGCCGGATGTGCTGGCCATGGCACACCACACCCAGTGGCCCATTCCCACCGAGCCCTTGGGTACCCCGGACCTTGCCTGGCCGCTGGCCACCCTCTGGCTCGCCAGTCGCACCGGTCCCTCCCCCTGGCAGCAAGCCCCCGGTTTTCGGCTGGGTCAAAGCAAAAGCTGGACAGCAGCAGTTCGGATCGGCGAGGAGGCCCGGGTGCTGACCCTGGCCGAGCGCGCCGGTCGGCTCACCTGGCAGGGGGAAGCCTACCCCTATGAGCTGGGCACTGATCATATCCGCCTGCAGCGGGCGGGCCGCTGGGTGCGCTGCCCCGTCACCCCGGCGGCAGAGGCCGCCTTAGTGCTGCAACTGGATGGCAGGCGCATTCCCTTCGCCGCCGATGATCAACGACATAGGCAACACCATGATCACGAAACAGCCCAGGGCGCCCTGGCCCCCATGCACGGCATTGTGGTGGCGCTGCTGGTCGAGGTCGGGCAATCCGTCAGCAAGGGGCAACCCCTGCTGGTGCTGGAGGCGATGAAGATGGAACATGTCTTGAAAGCAGACAAGGAGGGGGTGATCACCGCCCTCTGCTGCCGCCAGGGGGAGCAGGTGAGTCAGGGTGCAGTCCTGGTGCACTTTGCCGACCCGAGCGCAGAGAAGGCTCAGGGAGGTGCAGCATGAGCAAGGAGCATGGCACGCCCGTCGACAGGGTCAGTCTGGTGGAGGTGGGACCGCGGGATGGGCTGCAGAACGAACCCCGCCTGTTGTCGCTGGCGCAGCGGCTTCTGCTTATCAACCGCCTCGCCGAGAGCGGCCTGCAACGGATCGAGGTGGGGGCCTTCGTCTCCCCGAAGCGAGTGCCGCAGATGGCAGACTCCGCCGAACTTTTTGAGGCCCTGCCCCGCAAGGGAGCGACCCGTTACGGCGCCCTGGTGCCCAATTTGCAAGGTCTGCAGGCCGCGATCCAGGCCAGGGTCGACGAGATTGGCCTCTTCACCGCCTGCTCAGACGGCTTCACCCGCGCCAATATCGGCATCAGCGTGGAGGAATCCCTGGTGAGCTTCGCCCCGCTGGTGGCGGAGGCGCGCCGCCTCGGCATCAAGGTGCGGGGATACCTTTCCACCGTCATCGCCTGCCCCTATGACGGCCCGACCCGCCCGAAACGGGTCGCAGCCCTGGCCGAGCGGCTGCTGGATCTCGGCTGTCACGAGATCTCCCTTGGTGACACCATAGGAGTCGGCACCCCTGGCACTGTGGCGCCCATGCTGGATGCTGTGCTGCACGAAGTCCCGGCCGGCCGGCTCGCGGTGCACTTTCACGATACCTATGGCCAGGGGCTCGCCAACCTGCTGCCGGCGCTCGAGCGCGGCATCCGCACCATAGACTGCTCTGTGGCGGGGCTCGGTGGCTGCCCCTATGCCCCCGGCGCCTCCGGCAACGTCGCCTCGGAAGAGGTGGTTTACCTGCTGCACGGCCTTGGCATGAGCACAGGAGTGAACCTCGACAAGCTGGCCGCCACCGGCCAGTGGGTGAGCGAGCAGCTCGGCCGCCCCAACGGCTCCCGGGTCGGGCAGGCGCTCCATGCCAGGGCCAGAGAGCAGCAGCCAGGACTCGATGAGATAGCACAAGGAGAGTGCCATGACCCCTGAAAGCGCCCCCGCCAGGAAGAGCGGCAGCATGTCGTCATGTCAGGAGGTAACCCCATGCAGGATCAGGCCATGAGAGCCGGCAGCTTCTGCGGCAAGGAGCGAACCTACAGCATCTCCGAGCTGGCTCAGGAGTTCGACATCACCCCGCGCACCATCCGCTACTACGAGGACGAGGGGCTGATCACCCCGGCCCGGGAGGGGCAGACCCGCATCTACAGCCACAAGGACAGGATCCGCCTGAAATTGACCCTGCGTGGCAAGCGGCTCGGCTTCAGCCTGGCGGAGATCCGCGAGCTGTTCGACATGTATGACACCGACCGCTCGAGCCGGATGCAGCTGCACTCCATGATCCAGCTCATAGAGGCGCGGCGCCACTCCCTGCGCCAGCAGCTCGAAGATATCCAGATGGTGATGGCCGAGCTGGATGCCGCCGAGCAGCGCTGCATTCACTCCCTGAGCGGCTTGAAGACAGACGCGGATTGACCCGCTACGGGGAACCTTTGCCCCCAGCACAGATGGGGCCAGGGTGCAGGCAGGCGCCCTGGCCCTGACAAGGCCCGCCTGCCCGGCTCCCTAAGCCCCGCTGGCCTGCGCACAGCCCATCAGAGCGGGCGTGAAAGGCTGCCGACGGCTCAATATCCCTCCCATCCCGAACAAAAAGGCAGGGCCCCACTCTGGCGCAGGAGGCCGAGCCTTGCTCAATAATTCGGCTAACCCGGACAGAGCAAGGCGCAGCCCGAGAGCCATACCATGATCGAACGGCGATTAATTGCTACCATGTGCGCATCAAATGGAGACCATCATGCTCAAGCCTCTGCCCGCTCGCCTGTTGCGTTACGCCCTCTATCTCTGCGCCGGTCTGCTCATCTGCGTCTCCATCTTGCTCTGGCAGGCCCCCAACCTCATCCAGCGCCACCTGCCGGGCTGGCTCGCCACCCATTATGGTCTGCAGCTCACCCTGGGGAAGATAGAAGTCGGGCTGCGCTCCCCCTCCCTCACCCTGGGGCCCAGCGCCCTGCTCGATGAGCAGCAACATCCCCTGGTGTCGTTCGACGGGTTGCGGCTCATACCCAGACTAAAGGAGAGCTGGCGCCAGAGGGCCCTGGTGCTGGAGGAGCTGACCCTGACCGCCCCCAGGGTGGATCTGATGCGCCTGGAGGACAACAAGGGAGAGGTTCGTTGCAACCTGACCGAGGCGCTCGCCCCTTTGCTCTCGCCAGTGCAAGAGCAGACGCCACCGACCGCCACCGAGCCCGTGGTGGTAAGCATCGGCAAGCTGGCCCTGGTCCAGGGCCAATTCCACTACCGGGATAGCCGCAAGCAGCGCAGCCCGGGCTGGGTACCGCCCCTGACGCTCGGCAAGATCGCCCTGCAACTACCCGATTTTTCCAGCGCACCGACGGCCCTCAACCGCTACCAGCTGAGTGCGACCCTCAATGAGAAGAGCCCCCTCAAGGCCGACGGTGAGTTCAACATCATGACGGGGGCCGGCAAGGGGCAGCTCAGCCTCGGCAAGCTGGCCCTCGCCCCCTTGGCCCCGCTTTGGGCCCCCTATGTCAAGGCCACACTGGCCAAGGGAGAGGCCAGCGCCGAGCTGGCGTACCGGCTCACGTCAGGCAAGCAGGGGCTGGCATGGCAGATCTCCAAGGGCAAGCTGACCCTGGCCAACTGGCAGCTCAAGAGAAACAAGGGAAGCGAATTCGCCCGCTTCAACCAGCTGGCCCTGACCGGGATCCGGGTCGATGGCAGCAAGCAGTCCCTCGAGGCCGGGGCCCTCACCCTCAAGGCCCCCGCCGTCACCGCCGTGCTCGATGAGAAGCAGCAACTGGACCTGGCCGCGCTGCTGATCTCGCCGCCCAGCACCAAAGCGGCGGTCAAACAGCCGAAAGCGAGCAAGCCCTGGCGCTGGCAGCTCAAGCAGGCCCGCATCAGCCAGGGGGCGCTCAAGCTGACCGAGTCCAGCAGCGGCAAGCCCCTGCTGCGGGATCTCTCGGGGTTGGAGCTCACTCTGGGGCCCCTCGGCAGCCAACCCGGCCAGAGCAGCCCCCTCACCCTGAAGGGCACCCTGCATCCCCAGGCGACGGTGGCCTTTGATGGCACCCTGGATCTTAGCCCCTTAGCCCTGAACGGCACCCTCAAGCAACAGGGCTTGCCGCTCACCCTGGCCCAGCCCTATCTGCAGGATCTGCTGCGCATCAGCGTGCGGGACGGCCAGCTTGCCAGCCGCACCAAACTGGCCCTGGCCACCGATGACAAGGGGGCCCTCAGCAAGCTGGACATCAGCGGCGGGCTCGACATCGAGGGGCTCGACGTGCTGGATCGGGCCGACAACCAGCGGCTGCTGCAGATAGACAAGCTGCAACTGAGCGGCCTCCACTATGACGGCATCAGCCAGCAGCTGAAGATAGCCGACATACTGCTGAGCAAACCCTTCGCCCGCATCGAGATAAGCGAAACTGGGGTCACCAACGTCCAGCAGTTGCTGCTGCCGCAACCGGCCAGCAAGCAGAGCGCGCCCGCACCGCACATCCTCATCGACCAGGTCCGCACCACCCAGGGCAACCTGCGATTTGCCGATCGCAGCCTGAGCCCGGAATTCGTGGTGGACATCGCCTCCCTCGCGGGCCAGAGCCGCCACATCACCAATGTCCCGGGGCAGCGCTCCGAGCTCGACTTCAACGGCAAGGTGGACAGATATGCCCCCGTCACCATCAAGGGGGGTGCCAACCTGCTGATCGCCGATCCGGTGCTCGATGTCGCCGTGGCCTTCAACAACCTGGAGCTCACCACCTTCACCCCCTACTCCAGCACCTATGCCGGCTACGCCATCGACAAGGGGCAGCTCTCCATGAAGCTCAACTACAAGCTGCAGGGCAACCGGCTGGAGGGGGACAACGACATCACCATCAAGAAGCTGCAGCTCGGCGAGAAGGTGAAGAGCGAGCAGGCCAAGGATCTGCCTCTGGGCCTTGCCATCGCCCTGCTGAGCGATGCCAGCGGCGTCATCAAGATGAACCTCAAGGTGAAGGGCAACCTGGATCAGCCGGATTTCAGCCTGGGCAACATCTTCTGGGACGTGCTCGGCAACACCCTCGGCAAGGCCATCACCTCCCCCTTCTCCCTGCTGGCCTCCCTGACCGGCGGCACCAAGGACCTCGATGAGCTCCCCTTCCTGCCAGGCGATCCCGCCCTCACCCCGACCCAGCAGAGCAAGCTGACCACCCTGGCCCAGGCACTGAAAGACAGACCCAGGCTCAGCATGAACATCCGCGGCAAGGTCAACTTCAACCAGGAGCGCCCCATATTGCAGCGCCAGAAGCTGGAGCGGGTGCTGGCCAAGATCACCGGCAGCCCGGTGGATCTCGCCCTGCTGGAGCAGGACCCCGCCCTGCAGAGTGCCCTGGCCGAGGCTTATGAGGCCAAGTTCAGCGAAAACCTCGGTACCCTGGCCGATCGCCTGACGCTCCCGGCGCAGAGCCCGGCTCTGCGCGCCCAGGCGGTGATCCTGTTGCGGGACCAGCAGCTGATCACCGCCAAGTCCCTGCGCAACCTCGCCATGCGCCGGGCCCAGAACACCAAGGAGTATCTGGTGGATACCCAGGGCATCACGCCGGATCGCCTGTTTGTGCTCGACAGCCAGGTCAAGGAGACGGACAAGGAAGCCAAGGTGGTCCTCACCCTGGATAATTGAGCCGCGATGATGGCCCCGCTAAGGGGGGATTTCCCCCCTTCTGGTTCCTCTTCTCTGATCGCCGCTTAGCTCGCCTCCTTGCTAGCCGCACGCCCTTGGCCCTGCGCCATTCCTCCCCAGTGAAGAGGCTGACAAGCCGGCACCTGTCCACCCCATGGGAAGATGGGCAAACCCGGCGCGCCACACCGGCCTCCTTCCTGGCGGTGGGCAGACCGCCTCTGTGTGCCCGCGCCCTCCCCTCAAGCCGGTTGGCGGCAAATACGCGCGCCTTCCTTCTTGTCCCGCCTTGTCCCGCGCTTTCTGGAAGAGAATTCTCGGCTTCGCTGGCCGGATCCCTGTGTCGGGACCAGCAGCGCCACACTCTCCTCTATCCAGCCTCTGTCCGGTCCCAAGTACGCCCCTGCCTGGCGTAGGGACCAGTAACGCAACTCCGGCCTCAACCCTGCCCCAGGGACGTATTTCCTGCGAAACAGGGCGCTGGCAACACCATGCAGCGGAAGGCTCTGGGTCATCAAAGGGTGTTGAACAACTCTTGTCTGATGGCATATGAGATGAATTTTCCACCCGGGCGTCACTTGCTCAAGGGCGAGGCGGTACCCACAACCCGGTCATAGCGGCAGAGGCGTATTTTGTTGCCCGCTTTCATTTCGGAAGCCGCGCATACAAAAAAGCAACATTGAAAACGTTATCCATTCACCTGTCGTCTACCTGAATGGTACGAATGGTTGGTCACTTAAAATTTCGTGTCATTTTTTTACCATTTAGCCCCCTCACCCCCTTGCTCGGGACCAAGAGCCTGCCTAAAATCGCGCGTCTTTTATCAACCCCCACCTCTATTTTTGGAGAACGCCACGTGAGCGAAAAATTGGCCAACCCTGCCCCTCTGGGTCTGATGGGTTTCGGTATGACCACCATTCTGCTGAACATCCATAACGCAGGTTTCTTCCCCATCAGCGCCATGATCCTGGCCATGGGCCTGTGCTATGGCGGTCTGGCCCAGATCATCGCCGGTATCATGGAGTTCAAGCGTGGCAACACCTTCGGTGTCACCGCCTTCATCTCCTACGGCACCTTCTGGTGGAGCCTGGTGTTCCTGCTGGTAATGCCGACCATGGGTCTGGCCGAAGCCACTCCCCACGCCTACATGGGCTGGTACCTGCTGATGTGGGGCATGTTCACCCTCTTCATGCTGGTTGGCACCGTCAACTTCCCGCGCGTGAAGCAGTTCGTGTTCGCCTCCCTGACAGTGCTCTTCTTCCTGCTGGCCGCCCGTGACTTCACCGGCAGCACCCTGATCGGCACCATCGCCGGTTTCGAAGGCATCATCTGCGGCGCCAGCGCCATCTACCTGGCCATGGCCACAGTGATCAACGAGCAGTTCGGCCGCACTGTGCTGCCGATTGGCGATCACAAGAAAGCCGCTGCCGTGTCGCTCAAGGCTGCCGCATAATCTGCCGCGCCCTGGCGCTCGCGCCCATGCAAAAGGCACCCTCGGGTGCCTTTTGTTTTTCTGTCGCCGCAATGCCGGTCAGCTGTGCTGCTCGGCATCCCCCGCCAGCAATCGGGTGGCCGGGAAGCGGGCGGCAGGCTGCTGACCATAGAAGCGGGCGAGCTGCTCGTAGACGGCGGGATAGACGGCCCGCAGACGCAGGGGCTCGGTGAAGAAGCTCTCGCTACACACCGCGAAAAACTCGGCGGGGTGGGTGGCGGCATAGGGGTCTATCTGCGTCACCTCTCCCCTGGCCAGCTCTGCATTCATCTCATCGAACGCGCTCTGCAGCGCCTGGGTCCATTGCCGCTGATCCATGCCGCTCGGGAGCGGCGGCCCCCCGTCGGCATCCCCCCCCAGCATGTCGAGCTTATGCGCCAGCTCGTGGATCACCAGGTTGAAGCCATCCCAGTCCCCATCCTGCTGCAGTTCGCTCCAGGCCAGCACCAGGGGCCCCTGAGGCCAGGATTCGCCGGCGTTCTCCTCCTCCCACTCGCTCACCAGCCCGAACTCGTCCTGCACCTCCTGGCGGCGGGTAACGGGCTCGGGGATGATGATCACCTCGTGAAAGCCGCGATACCACTCCAGCCCCAGATGCAAGATGGGCAGCACCGCCTGCAGGGCCAGCACTCCCTGCTGACGGGGGCTGAGCTCGACCCCGAGCTGGGTCAGCGTCTTGCGGGAGAGGAAGTGGCGGGCCAGTTCAATCAACTGCTGCTCTTCATCCTGGGAGAAGCCCTGCAAGATGGGCACGGCCGCCAGGGCCTGCTGCCACTCCAGCGCCTGCGGGGCATGACGCTCCCCGGGAGAGGCAAGACCGAATACCGCTTTCAACCTGGACCAGAACACACAGACTCCTCATGCCACATCAGAATAATTTCACGAACCGTTTCGGCCGCTCGCCATACCCTTGCGCCAGGTAGAAGCGGTGAGCCCCCTCGCGCTTTAGGCTGCTGGAGAGCTCCAGCTGGCTGCAGCCCGAGGCCAGCGCCCGCGCCTCGGCCTCTGCCAGCAGCAGGGCGCCAATGCCGCCACTCCTTGCACCTTCATCGATAACCAGCGCCGAGATCAGGCCCCAGGCTGGTGCAAGGTGCACGGGTTGCAGCCGATGCCAGATCAGCACCCCCACCATGTCCCCATGGCGCTCTGCCACCAGCACCTCCCGAGCGGGATCCGGCTCGGCCAGCCGTCCGTCCACCTCCTCGCCCGGGATGGGATAACCCAACTGTGCGAACAGTGCTGACAACAGGGCGCCATCCCCCCGCTCGGCGAGACGAATGGTGCAGTTATCTTCTCTCATTGTCACTCCTGGCCTCCTATTTGCACTGTGCCCTGCGGGCTCCTGGATCTGGAAAAGATGCACCTGATGGGTAAGTTCCGAATCTTGTCCAGTTCCACGCACCATTTGTTAATGTCAATTCACAAATTAACAAAGTGACAACACTTTTCACTAGGAAGGGCCGATACAAACCGATATGTTAAATCCCGCGGACTAACCAGTCGAAAGTCCCGCACAATACTGAGTGGCCCCCTTGGTCACCGCATATTTCAATGTTAAGGGAGCGAGGCATATAGACCTCGCCAAGACAGCGCAACAAAGGAGTTGTTGTACATGAATGAGATCGTCAATGCCATCAATGGCGTGATTTGGAGCCCAGCGCTCATCTATCTGTGCCTGGGGGTGGGCCTCTACTTCTCCCTGCGCAGCCGTTTCCTGCAACTGCGCCACATGAAAGAGATGGTGCGCCTGATGTTCCAGGGCAAGGGCAACGATGCCGGTGTCTCCTCCTTCCAGGCACTCTCCATGACCCTGGCCGGTCGGGTCGGTACCGGCAACATCGCCGGCGTCGCCACCGCCATCACCTTCGGGGGCCCGGGCGCCCTGTTCTGGATGTGGATGGTCGCCTTCCTCGGCGCCAGCTCCGCCTTCGTGGAGTCCACCCTGGGTCAGGTCTACAAGGAGAAGATCAACGGTGAATACCGCGGCGGCCCGGCCTTCTACATCGAGAAAGGGCTCGGCATGAAGTGGTACGCCTGGACCTTCGCCATCGCCACCATCTTCGCCTGCGGCGTCTTGCTGCCTGGGGTGCAAGCGAACTCCATCGGCTCCAGCCTGCAGACCGCCTTTGACATCGATCCGAACGTCACCGCCGCCGGTCTGGCGCTGCTGCTCGGCTTCATCATCTTCGGCGGCGTCAAGCGCATCGCCAACTTCGCCAGTACTGTGGTGCCCTTCATGGCGCTGGGCTACATCATCGTCGCCTGCGTCATCATCGCCCTCAACATCGGCCAGCTGCCGGGTGTGATCCTGCTGATCTGGAAGAGCGCCTTCGGGATGGAAGCCGGTTTCGGTGCCATCCTGGGTCTGGCCATCATGTGGGGCGTCAAACGCGGCGTCTACTCCAACGAAGCGGCTCAGGGCACAGGCCCGCACGCCTCCTCCGCCGCCGCCGTGAGCCACCCGGCCAAACAGGGCCTGGTGCAGGCGTTCTCCGTCTACATCGACACCCTGTTCGTCTGCTCCGCCACCGGCTTTATGCTGCTGATCACCGGCCTGTACAACGTACAGGGACCGGACGGCGCCGCCATCTATACCGGCATCGCCGGCATCGCGGCCGGTCCCGGCTATGTGCAGACCGCCATGGAGAGCATGATGCCCGGCTTTGGCAACTACTTCGTCGCCATCGCCCTGTTCTTCTTCGCGTTCACCACCATAGTGGCCTACTACTACATCGCCGAAACCAACATCGCCTTTATCAACCGCAAGATTAACCGTCCCTGGCTCACCTTCCTGCTGAAGATTGCGCTGATGGCGGCCACCGTCTATGGCACAGTCAAGACCGCCGATCTGGCCTGGGGTCTGGGTGACATCGGGGTCGGCCTGATGGCCTGGCTCAACATCGGCGCCATACTGATGCTGCAAAAGCCCGCCTTCGCCTGCCTCAAGGATTACGAGGCACAGCTGGCACAGGGGGTTGATCCCGTGTTCCACCCGGAGAAGCTCGGTATCAAGAACGCGGATTACTGGATTGACAACCGCGCCGAGGTCAACCTGATGCGCGAGCAAACCGGCCACCCCTTCGAGGCGGACCCGGATACCGTCAAATAATCAGACGGCACAATGCAAAATGGCAGCTTAGGCTGCCATTTTTATTTGTGCTCTCTTGAGAGTGAGCGCCGGTTCAGAGCGCGTTGCGGCGGGGTCCGAACGGCAGGCGCCAGCGAAACAGGCTGTTGAGGGTCGCCCGCCACTGATTGGGGCGCCCCAGGATCTGCTTTTGCAACCGGGTCTCTTCCTTCAGCATCACCTCATCGCTGCGGGCCCAGGCCTGATGGTAGAGCTGTTTGATCCCCGCCAGCGCATCCGGCGACTTGGTGATCAGGGTCCTGGCGAACTCCCGCGCCGCGTCGAGGGGATCCTCGCAGACCCGGCTCACCAGCCCGAGCGCCCGCGCCTCATGGGCATCCAGCTCGCGGCCGCTCATGGCCAGTTCCATGGCGGTGTCCACCCCCATCAGATTGCGCAGGGTGACGCTGCCACTCATGTCGGGGATGATGCCCCACTTGATCTCCATCACCGAGAAGCGGCAATCCGGGGTGCTGAAACGAAAATCGGCCCCGAGCGCAATCTGCAGGCCGCCGCCGAAACAGACCCCCTGGGTCACGGCGATCACCGGCACCGGCAACTGGTGCCAGCCATAGGCGACCCGCTGGGCCAGGTTGGTCGCCTCATCCGCCTCGCGTCTCAATATTTCCAGGGCCGCCACCGGCTGTCTCAGCATGGATTTCACATCCAGCCCGGCGCAGAACGCCCGCCCCTCGCCGTGCAGGATCACAGCCCGCAACCCCTTGTGGCGCGCAAGCTGGTTCAGCGTCTCGTCGATGGCGCCGAACATGGTCCTGTCCAGCGCATTGAGCTTGTCCCCCCGGGTCAGCATCACCTCTGCGATGCCGTCCCGGATCTCGCACCTGATCCTTGGCTTGTCCATTTCCTTCCTCTTCCTTGTGCCAACACTGGTCATACCACAACGTTACCAGAGTGGTATCGGCAGGTACAGGGAGGCCAGCCCGGCTCTGCGACTAAAGTCGGCTGGCCCCGCCCTGGCCCCTTTGCCAGACTGGCCCCATGCCCACAGGCCGAGAGTTTTCATGTCACTTCTGTTCGATTTTGCCCGCCCGCCCTTTGACTGCCTGGACGAGGCGGCCCGTGAACGGCTCGGCCAGCGCCTCAGCATCTGCTACTTTCGCGCCGGCCAGACGGTGCAACAGCCCGGGGATGAGCCCGCCGGCCTCTACCTCGTCATCAAGGGCGCGGTGGAAGAGTCGGCACCCCACCAGCCCTTCGGCGACTATGGCGTGGGGGACATGTTCGATGTGCGCGCCCAGTTCGACGGCCGCTGCCGCCATCGTTTCAGCGCCCTGGAGGACACCCTCTGCCAGCTGATCCCCCGCGACACCTTCCAGGGGTTGTGCGACGCGCACCCCGCCTTTGCACACTATTTCACCGCCACCCTGGCCGAGCGTCAGCGAGAGCAGGAGCGCCGCGGCCAGCTCGGGCAACAGAACCTGGCGGAATTCATCCTGACCCGCATCGACCCCGGCCACCTGCAGCCGCCCCTGCAGCTGGACAGCCAGACCAGTCTGCTGGCCGCCAGCGAAGCCATGGCCAGCCGGGGCACAGATTGCCTGCTCTATCCCGCCGCTGACGGCAGCCTTAGCCTCGCCACCCGCAAGACCCTGCTCCATGCCCTGACCCTCAAGGGTCTGCCCCTGACGGCGCCGCTGGCGGTGCTGACCCCGGCGCCGCTGATCGGCCTGACACAAGGCAGCTATCTGTTCGACGCCCTGCTGCTGATGACCCGCCACCGCATCAAGCGGCTGGTCATCTGGCAGGGGCAGGAGGTGGCGGGGATACTGCACCTGACCCAGGTGCTGGGACTCTTCTCCGCCCACTCCCATGTGCTGACCCTGCGCATCGCCCGGGCAGACAGCCAGGCGGCCCTGGAGGCGGTAGCCAGGGAGCAGCAGCAACTCATTCGCACCCTGTTTGCCCAGGGGATCCATACCCTGTTTCTGATGAAGCTCATCGCCACCATCAACGAGCAGTTGATCGCCAAGGCCTTCGCCCTGGTGATCCCCCCCGAGGTACAGGAGCAGGTGTGCCTGCTGATGCTGGGCTCGGAGGGGCGCGGCGAGCAGATCCAGAAAACCGATCAGGACAACGCCCTGATCCTGCCGGATGGCCTGCATTGGCCAGACCGCCAGGCCGATCTGGCCGCCTTCAGCGCCCTGCTCGCGCGGCTCGGCTATCCCCCCTGCCAGGGGAAGGTGATGGTCAGCAATCCAGAGTGGGTCAAGGGTGCCCGGCAGTGGCGGGCTGAGATAGAGCAGGCATGCGTGCGCGCCAGCGAGGCCGATCTGCTGTGGCTCGCCACCCTGGCCGATGCCCAGGCCATCATGGGGGATCGCCCCCTGCTCGCCCCCCTCGCCCGCCACCTGAGAGAGCGCCTGGCCGACAGGCCGGATCTGCTGGCGGAGATGGCCCGGGCGGCGGTCGCCTTCCACACCCCCCTCACCCTCTTTGGCCGGCTGGAGCAGGCCCCCGAGGGGCTGGATCTCAAGCGTGGCGGCCTCTTCCCCCTGGTGCACGGCATGCGCGTGCTGGCCCTAGAGGCAGGAGTGCTGGAGACCTCGACCCTGGGGCGGATCGACGCCCTGGTGGCCGCGGGGCGCCTCAGCCCCGACTATGGCGCCAACCTGGCGGAAGCCTTCCGGCTCTTCATCCGCTTGCGACTGCGCAGCCAGCTCAAGGATGGCGACAGCCGGGTACAGGTCGCCGAACTCGCCCACGGGGAGCGGGATCTGCTGCGCCATGCCCTGCATCAGGTGAAGAAGTTCCAGCAATGGCTCACCTTGCACTTTCGTCTTAGGCAATAGGCATGTGGCACCACTGGCGACGTCGTTGGCTGGGTCGGGGCTTTTGGGACGGGGAGTTTGCCCCGCTCTTTGCGACGCCCCCAAAGGAGGAGTGGGTGGCGCTCGATTTCGAGACCACCAGCCTGGATCCCGCCAAGGCGGACATTGTCTCCATCGGGGCTGTGCGCATCCAGGGCAACCGGGTGTTGACCGGCGAAGCCCTCACCATCAGGGTGCAGCCACCGGCCAGTCTGAGCGCGCA
The DNA here is from genome assembly GCF_010974825.1 of Aeromonas rivipollensis. Lineage (GTDB taxonomy): Bacteria > Pseudomonadota > Gammaproteobacteria > Enterobacterales > Aeromonadaceae > Aeromonas > Aeromonas rivipollensis. Next base: position 28,649 of record NZ_JAAILA010000013.1, read on the forward strand.
GTCCGTGGTGATCCACGGCCTGCGCCATCAGGATCTGCAACAGGGCATGACGCTGGAGGCCGCGCTGCGCCTGCTGCTGGCCTTCATCGGGCCCCGCGAACTGGTGGGCTACCACATCGCCTATGACCTGCGGATCCTCAATCTGGCCTGCCAGAAACTGTGGGGGCTGACCTTGCCACAGCGTGGCATAGAGGTGAGCCGGCGCTATCACGACCACCTCTATCGACGCTATCCCGACGCCGTCATCGACCTGCATCTGACCGCCATCTGCCAGCACCTGGGGTTGCCGCCCCTGCCCCTTCATGACGCTCTGAGTGACGCCACCGCCGCCGCCCTCATCTTTCTGCGCCTGCATCAGGGCGGCCCCCTGGCTTATCCCAAAGTCTAATTGTTCGAAAATAACATTTTCTTCACATTTTGATTACATGAGCAGCCCCCTGCTCGGTAGGGACACCCTTCAATCACAGCTGACACAACCGTCACGGAGAACTGCAATGGAACAGCAACGTTATCTGAGGATCCAGCAAGATCCCAACTTCAAGGAGCTGGTCAGCAAACGCCAGCGTTTCGCCTGGACCCTCTCCATCCTGATGCTGGGGCTCTACCTGGCGTTTATCCTGCTCATCGCCTTCGCCCCGGGCTGGCTCGGCACCCCGCTCAGCGAAGGCTCCAGCATCACCCGCGGCATCCCGGTTGGCGTGGGCCTCATCCTCTCCTCCTTCGTGCTGACCGGCATCTATGTGCTGCGGGCCAACGGCGAATTTGACGAGCTGAACCAGAAGATCCTCAAGGGAGTGCAATCATGAAAGGCAAGTCTCTGCTGCTGCTCACCGGCCTGGCCTCCACTCCCTTGCTGGCGGCCGATGCGCTGACCGGCGAGGTGCAACGCCAGCCCCTCAACATCTCGGCCATAGTGATGTTCGTGGCCTTCGTGGCCGCCACCCTCTTCATCACCTACTGGGCCTCCAAGCGCAACCGCTCGGCCTCCGACTACTATGCGGCCGGTGGTCGCATCACCGGCTTCCAGAACGGTCTGGCCATCGCCGGTGACTACATGTCCGCCGCCTCCTTCCTAGGCATCTCCGCCCTGGTCTACACCTCGGGCTATGACGGCCTCATCTACTCCATCGGCTTCCTGGTGGGCTGGCCCATCATACTGTTTCTGATCGCAGAGCGGCTGCGCAACCTCGGCAAGTACACATTCGCCGACGTGGCCTCCTACCGCCTCAAACAGACCTCGGTACGCAGCCTCTCCGCCAGCGGCTCCCTGGTGGTAGTGGCCCTCTACCTCATCGCCCAGATGGTGGGTGCCGGCAAGCTCATCGAGCTGCTGTTCGGCCTGCAATACCATGTGGCCGTGGTGCTGGTCGGCATACTGATGGTGCTCTACGTGCTGTTCGGCGGTATGCTGGCCACCACCTGGGTCCAGATCATCAAGGCGGTCATGCTGCTCTCCGGCGCCTCCTTCATGGCCATCATGGTGATGAAGTCCGTCAACTTCGACATCGGCGCCCTGTTCAGTGAAGCGGTCAAGGTCCATGCCAATGGCGCCGCCATCATGAGCCCGGGTGGCCTGGTGGCCGACCCCATCTCCGCCATCTCCTTAGGGCTGGCCCTGATGTTCGGCACAGCAGGTCTGCCCCACATCCTGATGCGTTTCTTCACCGTGAGCGACGCCAAGGAAGCCCGTAAATCGGTGTTCTATGCCACCGGCTTCATCGGCTACTTCTACATCCTGACCTTCATCATCGGCTTCGGTGCCATCCTGCTGGTCAGCACCAACCCGGACTTCAAGGACGCCACCGGCGCCCTGCTGGGAGGCACCAACATGGCCGCCGTCCATCTGGCCGACGCCGTGGGTGGCAGCCTGTTCCTCGGCTTCATCTCCGCCGTGGCCTTCGCCACCATACTCGCCGTGGTCGCCGGGCTGACCCTGGCGGGTGCCTCTGCGGTCTCCCACGACCTCTATGCCTGCGTCATCAAGGAAGGCAAGGCCAACGAAGCCGACGAGCTGCGCGTCTCCAAGATGACCACACTAGTGCTGGGCGTGGTCGCCATCGGTCTGGGCATACTGTTCGAGAAGCAGAACATCGCCTTCATGGTGGGCCTGGCCTTCTCCATCGCGGCAAGCTGCAACTTCCCGGTGCTCTTCCTCTCCATGTTCTGGTCCCGCCTTACCACTCGCGGCGCCGTCTACGGTGGCTGGCTGGGCCTCATCAGCGCCGTGACCCTGATGATCCTGGGCCCGACCGTGTGGGTGAAGGTGCTGGGCCATGCCCAGGCTATCTTCCCCTACGAGTACCCGGCGCTCTTCTCCATGGGGTTGGCCTTCGTCGGGATCTGGTTCTTCTCGGTCACCGACAAGTCCCAGAACGCCAGCGAGGAACACCAGAAGTTCTTCCCGCAATTCGTCCGCTCCCAGACCGGGCTCGGTGCCTCCGGCGCCTCCGCCCACTAAGGTTGTCTGACCGCCCCAAAGCCGGCCCTGTGCCGGCTTTTCTTATTCTGGGCCTCACCTTCGCCTCCCCTTTCCCGTCCTCCCGGCAAGTGGCGGCTTTCTCGCCAGCCGGCCCCCGGTGCAATGGGCCCCGATCACAGTTCTTGCTAAAACTTTCGGGGGATCTGTGCCATAATGCGCGCCATTTGACAGACAACCTGGGACATCTCCTTTGTTAAGCAGCAACAACATCACCATGCAGTTCGGCGCCAAGCCGCTGTTTGAGAACATCAGCGTCAAGTTTGGCGGCGGCAACCGCTACGGCCTCATAGGCGCAAACGGCTGTGGCAAGTCCACCTTCATGAAGATCCTCGGCGGCGATCTGGAGCCCACTGGCGGTAATGTGAGCCTGGACGTCAACGAGCGCATCGGTAAGTTGCGCCAGGATCAGTTCGCCTACGAAGAGATGCGCGTGCTGGACGTGGTCATGATGGGCCATAGCGAGCTGTGGGCCGCCATCGCCGAGCGCGATGCCATCTATGCCAACCTCGAAGCGACCGACGACGACTACATGAAGGCCGCCGAGCTGGAAGGCCTGGTCGCCGAGTATGACGGTTACACCGCCGAGGCCCGTGCCGGCGAGCTGCTGCTGGGTGCCGGCATCCCCATCGAGCTGCACAACGGCCCCATGAGCGAAGTGGCCCCGGGCTGGAAACTGCGGGTGCTGCTGGCACAGGCGCTGTTCTCCAACCCCGACATCCTGCTGCTGGACGAGCCGACCAACAACCTGGACATCAACACCATTCGCTGGCTGGAGCAGGTGCTCAACGATCGTGAAAGCACCATGATCATCATCTCTCACGACCGTCACTTCCTGAACTCCGTCTGCACCCACATGGCGGATCTGGACTACGGCGAGCTGCGCGTCTACCCGGGCAACTACGACGAATACATGACGGCGGCCACCCAGGCCCGCGAGCGTCTGATCTCCGACAACGCCAAGAAGAAGGCCCAGATTGCCGACCTGCAATCCTTCGTCTCCCGATTCAGTGCCAACGCCTCCAAGTCGAGCCAGGCTACCTCCCGCCTCAAGCAGATCGACAAGATCAAGATTGAGGAAGTGAAGGTCTCCAGCCGTCAGAACCCCTTCATCCGCTTCGAGCAGGACAAGAAGCTGTACCGCAACATCCTGGAAGTGGAAGGGGTGTCCAAGGGTTATGGTGAGGCACCGCTGTTCAAGGGCCTGAGCATGATGCTGGAAGTGGGCGAGAAGGTCGCCATCCTGGGTACCAACGGCATAGGTAAATCCACCCTGATCAAGACCCTCATGGGCGAGCTGGCACCGGACAGCGGCACCATCAAGTGGTCCGAGAACGCCCAGATCGGCTACTACGCCCAGGATCACGCCGACGATTTCGACACCGATCTCAACGTGTTCGACTGGATGGCCCAGTGGAAACAGGCCAACGAAGACGAGCAGGCGGTACGCTCTGTGCTGGGTCGTCTGCTGTTCACCCAGGACGACATCAAGAAGCCGGTCAAGGTACTCTCCGGTGGCGAACAGGGTCGCATGCTGTTCGGCAAGCTGATGATGCAGCGTCCCAACATCCTGATCATGGATGAGCCGACCAACCACCTGGACATGGAATCCATCGAATCCTTGAACCTGGCGTTGGAGATGTACCAAGGGACCCTGATCTTCGTCTCTCACGACCGTGAGTTCGTGTCGTCCCTGGCGACCCGCATCATGGAACTGACCGAGAACGGTATCCGCGACTTCGGCGGTACCTACGAGGATTACCTGCGCAGTCAGGGCGTGGTGTAACCCCCCGGGTTTTCCATCATGAAACCGGCGCCAATGGCGCCGGTTTTTTTATGCCTCCTTGATCACGCCCCCACTGGGGATAGGGAGAAAGCGCGCTGTTATGCCCTATCCGGCTTATCCCCTGCCAGCATAGGCAGCACAAGCCCGTGCCAGTCTCCTTCCCTCTTCAGCCCGCCCGCGCTTGCCGAGCAGGCACGTGTGCGGGACATAAAAAAACGGCTCCATCAAGGAGCCGTTTTCAATGAGGGCGAGGGTCGATTACTCGACGGTCGCCTCCACGTCGGTGAAGTACTCAATCTTGGCCGCTTTGCGCAGCTCGTCGATCAGCGACTTGTAGTCTGCCTGGGCCTTGCCCTGACCGAGCTGGCCTTGCAGCAGGCTAACCATCTGGGACGGCTCCTTGGTCACATTGACCTTGTCCAGCGCCACCACCACGCGATCGCCATTGGCTTCGGCCACCAGCTCGACGCTCGGCTTGCCATCCTTCGGATGGGGCATGCGGAACGCCTGGGCCAGCAGGTTCTGATCCATCTCCTGGGCGAAGCGGGAGACACCCTTGTGGCTCTCAACCTTCAGCCCGAGGGCGGTCAGATCGGCCTGGATGTCCTCGCCGGCGTGCAGCTTGTCAAGCAGGCCCTGGGCCTTGCCACGGGCTACTTCGCTGGCCTTCTCATGCTTGATGGCCGCAATCACCTGGTCTTTTACCTCCGCCAGCGGCTTGGCCGCCTTGGGCTGGTGACCCATGATGTGCAGCACCAGCGCCTTGCCATCGGCGAGCTCGATCACGTCGGAGTTGGTGTTCTCGTCGCGCAGTTGCTCGGAGAAGGCGGCAGCAAGCACCTTGGGATCATTGAGGGGCGCCTGGGCATCGGCCTGGCTGAAGTAATCAGACGAGACCACCTTCAGACCCATGGCTTCGGCGGTCAAGTCCAGCGAATCCGGGTTCTCGAAGCTGCTGTCGGCCATCTTCTGCTGCTCGGCGAAGAACAGTTCCTTGGCCTTGTCCGCTTGCAGACGGGTGATGGTTTCGCTCATCACATCCACGAACGGCTTGGTCTTGGCAGGCTCGACGGCCAGCAGCTTGATGATGTGGAAACCGAACGGGCTCTTCACCACAGCGGAGAGATCCCCCGCCTTGGCCAGCGCAAAGGCAGCCTGCTCGAAGGCCGGATCCATCACCCCTTTCTCGAACCAGTCCAGTTCGCCGCCCTTCTTGGCAGAGAAGGTATCGCTGGAGTTGGCTTTGGCCAGGGTAGCGAAGTCTTCACCGCCCTTGACCTTGGCCAGCAGCTCGTCGGCCTGCTTCTGGGCCGCCTTCTCATCCTTGCCAAAGGGGATCAGGATGTGTGCCACACGGCGACGCTCGGCACGCTGGAACAGGTCCTGGTGCTGATCGTAGTAATCCTGGGCATCCTGCTCGGTCACCTTGATGTTCTTGCCAAGGTTGGCGGCATCGAGCAGCAGGTAGTCGACCTTGACCTTCTCGTCGTTCATGAAGCGGCCACTATTGGCCTTGTAGAACTGATCCACCTCGGCGTCGCTCACCTCGACCTCACCCATGTAGGCGGAGGCAGCCAAGCGCACCAGGCGCAGGTCCCGGGTCTGGTTGTAGAGCTTGTCGAGCTGCTCGGCCTCGCCCTTGAGGGCGAACTCGGAGCCCAGCAGGGCGCCCATCAATTGCTGGCGCACCATGTCCTGGCGCAGGGAGTCGCGGAACATCTCGGGGGTCATGCCGGCACGGCGGATCAGCTGCAGGTAACGATCGTTGTTGAACTTGCCGTCCTCGGCAAACTCCGGCATCTCCACGATGGCCTGCTTGATCTGCTCGTCACTGACCCGCAGGCCGAGCTGACGGGCCTTGTCATCGATCAGCGCCTGATCGATCAGCCTGTCCAGCACGCCGCGGCGGAACTGTTTCATGTAGTCGGGGTTGGCGGCTAGCTGGTTGAAGGCCTCACCCATTTGGGATTCCATGCGGGCCCGCTCGTTGCGATAGGCATTCTCCAGTGCGGGGGCACTGATGTCATTGCCGTTGACGGTAGCGGGGGCGGTACGTGCCGGGCCATTGAGGTAGCTGCCTACACCGGCCAAGGCAAAGGAGAGGATGATCAGGCCCAAGATAACCTTGGCTACCTTGCCCTGCGCCCCTTCGCGTAGTTTATCCAACATCATGTTTGTACTTATGCTCCCGAACTCGATGGGCATGAATAATGAAAAGGCGCACCGATTGCGATGCGCCTTGGTCAATCAGTATGAGGGAGAGCCCTCTCACTTGTCTGGTCAGCGACCAAGGTCGGAGCCGATGAGAATCAGCGCCCGGCTTAGTTGACCGCGTCTTTCAGGGCCTTGCCGGCTTTGAAGGCAGGAACTTTACCGGCAGCGATTTCGATGGTCGCACCAGTTTGCGGGTTACGGCCAGAACGAGCGGCACGCTCGCGAACGGCGAAAGTACCGAAGCCAACCAGAGCAACCTGGTCACCCTCTTTCAGGGCTTCACCCACGGCGTCAATGAAAGCATCCAGCGCACGGCCAGCGGCAGCTTTGGAGATATCAGCACCGTCTGCAATCTTGTCAATCAGTTGAGATTTATTCACTCTTATATTCCCCTTTTATCGAACATCGCTGCGGCACTGATTTCCCTGGCCACAACAAGTGGAGGTTTTATAACAAGCCTCCTGATCAGTTGCAAGTGACAATCTGGCGCAAACCCGCGCCACATCACGCATTGCGACTCATCATGAGTACCCGATCGGTGGTCAAGGCTACTTCCGTTATCCGGCGCATGCAAGCCTTAACCACCCCCCGAATGCGCCAAATTTGCGGCGCATCAACATTTACACGACAGAAACGCGTTCGAAACCCTGCGGATTGTCCTGCAACGCCAGTGCAAGCACCTCATCAATCCAGCGAACCGGATAAATTTCAAGGTCTTGTTTGACATTGTCCGGGATCTCCTCGAGATCTCGCTCGTTCTCTTTCGGGATGAGCACCCGCTTGATGCCACCACGGTGAGCCGCCAGCAGTTTTTCCTTGAGACCCCCGATGGGCAGCACTTCGCCGCGCAGGGTAATCTCCCCCGTCATGGCCACATCGGCACGCACCGGGTTGCCGGTGAGGCTGGAGACCAGGGCGGTACACATGGCGATACCGGCGCTCGGGCCGTCTTTCGGGGTCGCCCCTTCCGGCACGTGCACGTGGATGTCGCGCTTCTCGTAGAAGTCGGCGTTGATGCGCAGCTTCTCGGCACGGGCCCGCACCACCGTCATGGCAGCCTGGATGGACTCCTGCATCACATCACCGAGTGAACCGGTGTAAGTGAGCTTGCCCTTGCCCGGCACGTTGGTGGTCTCTATGGTGAGCAGATCGCCCCCCACTTCGGTCCACGCCAACCCGCACACCTGGCCTACCTGGTTCTGATCGGTGGCCTTGCCGTAATCGAAACGCTGTACCCCGAGGAACTCCTTGAGGTTCTCCTGATTGACCTGAACATGCTTGATGCTCTTGTCCAGCAGGATGCGTTTGACTGCCTTGCGACAGATCTTGGAGATCTCGCGCTCCAGGCTACGCACCCCCGCCTCGCGGGTGTAGTAGCGGATGACGCCGACCAGAGCAGAATCCTCGATGGTGATCTCGGACTCTTTCAGACCGTTGCGCTGGATCTGCTTGGCCAGCAGATGCTGCTTGGCGATGTTGAGCTTCTCGTCCTCGGTGTAACCGGACAGACGGATCACTTCCATCCGGTCCAGCAAGGGACCCGGGATGTTCATGGAGTTGGAGGTGGCCACGAACATTACGTCCGACAGGTCATAATCCACTTCCAGATAGTGATCGTTGAAGCTGCTGTTCTGCTCGGGATCCAGCACTTCCAGCAGGGCGGACGCGGGATCACCGCGCATGTCCGAGCTCATCTTGTCGATTTCGTCGAGCAGGAACAGCGGGTTCTTCACGCCGACTTTTGCCATCTTCTGGATGAGCTTGCCGGGCATGGAGCCGATATAGGTGCGGCGGTGACCGCGGATCTCAGCCTCGTCACGCACGCCACCGAGCGCCATGCGCACGTACTTGCGACCGGTCGCCTTGGCGATGGACTGACCCAGCGAGGTCTTGCCCACACCGGGAGGCCCGACCAGACAGAGGATGGGGCCCTTGAGCTTGTTCACCCGTGCCTGTACCGCCAGGTACTCGAGGATGCGATCCTTGACCTTGTCCAGGCCATAGTGATCCGAATCCAGCACCTCTTGTGCCTTGGCGAGATCTTTCTTGACCTTGGAGCGGGCCTTCCAGGGCACCTGCACCATCCAGTCCACATAGCTGCGCACCACAGTGGCTTCGGCGGACATGGGGGACATCATCTTCAGCTTGGCAAGCTCGGCCAGGGCCTTCTCACGGGCATCGTCCGGCATCCCCGCCTCGTCAATCTTGCGATTGAGGGCTTCGAATTCGTCCGGGCTGTCTTCCAGCTCACCCAGCTCTTTCTGGATGGCCTTCATCTGCTCGTTGAGATAGTACTCCCGCTGGCTCTTCTCCATCTGCTTCTTGACCCGGGAGCGGATGCGCTTCTCGACCTGCAAGAGGTCGATCTCCGACTCCATCATGGCCATCAGAAACTCGATGCGCTCGGACACAGAGGCGATTTCCAGCACCTTCTGCTTGTCTTCGAGCTTGAGCGGCATGTGGGCAGCCATGGTGTCAGCCAGGCGCGCCGCATCGTCGATCGCCGAGATCGAGGTCAGCACCTCGGGCGGGATCTTCTTGTTGAGCTTGATGTAGCCTTCAAACTGGCCGATGGCGGAGCGCACCAGCACATCCTGATCCTTCTCCTCGATGGGGGCAGACGCTATGTACTGCGCCTCACCGACGAAGAAGTCCTTGTCATCGATCATCCGCTCAAGACGGGCACGCTGGCCCCCTTCCACCAGCACCTTGACGGTGCCGTCAGGCAGCTTGAGCATCTGCAAAATGTTGGCCACTGTCCCGACGGAGAAGATCTCCTCCACCGTCGGCTCGTCAGTTGACGCATCCTTCTGGGCCACCAGCAAGACTTTCTTGTCCTGCTCCATGGCCGCTTCCAGACAGCGAATGGATTTTTCCCGCCCCACAAAGAGTGGAATGACCATGTGGGGGTAAACCACCACGTCACGAAGAGGCAGGACGGGAATCTCGATGCGTTCTGAACGCTCTAGGTTCATATATGTCCTCTCGGCTTGTTATACCGTTGGCAAAGCGCTTGGCTGAGTATATGGGGGCGCAAAGATGAGATTCAATCGCCTTGGCCGTAAAAAGCATGAAAGGGGCAAAATGCCCCTTTATGTGATTAAAAATCAGTCAGTTACTCTGACGCTGCGGCCTGTGTCTCGGGATTGTCGTAGATCATCAGGGGCGCGGAGTCCCCCTTGATCACCGTCTCGTCGATCACCACCTTGCTGACCCCTTCCAGGGAGGGCAGGTCGTACATGGTGTCGAGCAACACGGCTTCGACTATGGATCTCAGGCCACGGGCACCTGTCTTGCGCTCCATCGCCTTGCGCGCGATGGCGTTCAGGGCGTCGTCACGGAACTCCAGCTCCACCTCTTCCAGGGCGAACAACGCGGCGTACTGCTTGGTCAGCGCGTTCTTCGGCTCTTTCAGGATCTGGATGAGGGCAGCCTCGTCCAGCTCGGTGAGCGTTGCCACTACCGGCAGACGACCGATGAACTCGGGGATCAGACCGTATTTGATCAGATCTTCCGGCTCCACCTTGGCAAAGTTCTCGCTCAGGGTCGCCTTGGCATTCTTGGATTTGACGTCAGCGCCAAAGCCTATGCCGGTCCCCTTGACGGAACGCTGCTCGATCACCTTGTCCAGGCCGGCGAAGGCACCACCACAGATGAAGAGGATCTTGGAGGTATCGACCTGCAGGAACTCCTGCTGCGGATGCTTGCGGCCCCCTTGCGGCGGCACTGAGGCGATGGTGCCCTCGATCAGCTTCAGCAGTGCCTGCTGCACCCCTTCCCCGGAGACATCGCGGGTGATGGAGGGGTTGTCCGACTTGCGGGAGATCTTGTCGATCTCGTCGATGTAGACGATGCCGCGCTGGGCCTTCTCCACGTCGTAGTCGCACTTTTGCAGCAACTTCTGGATGATGTTCTCCACGTCCTCGCCCACATAACCGGCTTCGGTCAGGGTGGTGGCATCGGCCATGGTGAAGGGCACATCCAGCAGACGGGCGAGCGTCTCGGCCAGCAGGGTCTTGCCGCTGCCGGTCGGGCCAATCAGCAGGATGTTGGACTTGCCAAGCTCCACACCACCGGACTCGCTGCCGCTGCGCAGACGCTTGTAGTGGTTGTAGACGGCAACTGCTAGCACCTTCTTGGCGTACTCCTGCCCGATCACGTAGTCGTCCAGATGGGCGCGGATTTCATGAGGGGTCGGTAGCTCGCTACCATCGCGCTTGGGAGAGATCTCGCGGATCTCCTCGCGGATGATGTCGTTGCACAGCTCGACACACTCATCACATACGTAGACGGAAGGGCCAGCGATCAGCTTACGCACTTCATGCTGGCTTTTGCCGCAGAAAGAGCAATAAAGCAGCTTGTCGCCCTCACCCTTGCGTTTCTCTGTCATTCAGCGACCTCGTTTTATCAATAGAGGATGGATCGTCCTGTTGAGTTTACAACAGGACGGGATACCCTGCTCAGCCGCGCTGGCTCAGGATGCCGTCAACCAGACCATAGGCCACGGCCTGCTCGGCCGACATGAAGTTGTCACGGTCGGTGTCGCGTTCGATGGTGGCCATGTCCTGTCCGGTATGGAAAGCCAGACGATCGTTCAGGGTATTCTTGATTTTCAGGATCTCCTGGGCATGGATCTGGATGTCAGATGCCTGGCCCTGGAAGCCGCCCAGCGGCTGGTGGATCATCACGCGAGCGTTAGGCAGGCAGAAACGCTTGCCCTTGGCACCGCCGGCCAGCAGGAAGGCACCCATGGAGCAGGCCTGCCCCATGCAGACGGTGCTGACGTCCGGCTTGATGAACTGCATGGTGTCATAGATGGACATACCCGCAGTGACGGCACCACCCGGCGAGTTGATGTAGATGCTGATGTCCTGATCCGGGTTCTCGGACTCCAGGAACAGCAGCTGAGCCACCACCAGATTCGCCATGTGATCTTCAACCTGACCGGTCAGGAAGATCACCCGCTCTTTGAGCAGACGGGAATAGATGTCATAGGAACGCTCCCCTTTCGCCGTCTGCTCGACCACCATAGGGATGAGCGCATTGCGTGGGGATTCAGTCACATCGTTATAGTTCTTGTACATAAGGCATTGTCCCTAAAATAAAATGGCCCGAGTGGAGATCACACGAGCCATTATACTTAACAGTTTTGACCTTAAGTCAAATGTTCTTAGGCAGCGGCACCGGACTTGTTGATCACTTCGTCGAAGGCAACTTCTTTCTCGGTCACTTGCGCCTTGGACAGGATCAGGTCGATGGCTTGATCTTCGATGGCCAGGTTACGAACGCCGTTCAGCATCTGCTCGTTCTTCTGGTAGTACTCGATCACTTCCTTCGGATCTTCGTAGGCGGTGGCCATGGACTCGATGATGCTGGTCACACGGGCGTCGTCAGCCTTGATCTCGTTGGTGCGGATGACGTCACCCAGCAGCAGACCGACGCGTACACGACGCTCGGCTTGCGCCTGGAACAGCTCGGCCGGCAGCTCGGGAGCGTTGCCGCCCTGGAAGCCACCGAAACGCTGCAGGGCTTGCTGACGCAGGGTGTCGATTTCCTGGGCAACGGCAGCCTTCGGCAGATCGATCTGGTTGGCTTCAACCAGGCCGTTCAGCACTTGCTCTTTCACGCTGTTTTTCAGGGCTTGAGCCAGTTCGCGCTCCATGTTCTTGCGCACTTCGGCTTTCAGCTCTTCAACGCTGCCGCTCTCGATGCCAAAACGCTTGACGAACTCTTCGGTCAGCTCAGGCAGTACCTGCTCTTCAACCTTGTTCAGCTTGGAGGCGAACTTGGCCGCTTTGCCCTTCAGGGCTTCGGCGTGGTAGTCAGCCGGGAAAGTCACCTCGATGGTGAACTCGTCGCCCGCTTTCTTGCCCAGGATGGCGTCTTCGAAGCCAGGGATCATGCGGCCGGCGCCCAGTTCCAGAGTGAAACCTTCAGCCTTGCCACCGTCGAACTCTTCACCGTCGATGGAACCGACGAAGTCCAGGGTGACACGCATGCCATTGGCGGCAGCGGCATCGACGTCAGACCAGGTGGCGTGCTGCTTGCGCAGGGTGTCGATCATGTTGGCCAGGTCGGCATCCTTGACGGAGGCAACCGGCTTCTCAACCTTGATGCTCTCGAGACCGGCAACTTCAAACTCAGGGTACACTTCGAAAGTGGCGGTGAATTCGAAATCCTGGCCTTCCTTGATCTCTTTCGGATCCATGGTCGGTGCACCGGCCGGGCTCAGTTTGCTCTCGATGATGGCCTTGATGAAGTTGTTCTGCATCATTTCATCGGCAACGCGGGCATGGGCCATGGCGCCGAACATCTTCTTGATGATGGCAACAGGAGCCTTGCCAGGACGGAAACCGTCGATGCGACGAGTCTTGGCCAGGCCATTCAATTCTTTACGCACGGCAGCGTCAACGGTAGCAGCCGGTACAGTGATGGTAAGACGGCGTTCCAGACCTTGGGTTGTCTCTACAGAAACTTGCATTCTTTTACCTCGTTCAACTCAGCACTGTGTGCTGACCCTTTATTACCCCTGGGCAAAGCCCGGAGTCTTCCTGTTTATAAAGACAACGACTGTCTTTGTGATGAGAAAATATGACGCGACATTATAGCGGCGCACATTGGTCGCGTCGAGCCGCACATCCCCCATCCGGGGCACAGACAGCACAATTTGCGCAAGACTGCCTCCTATATGGGGAAGCCTTGAGCCGAGTTCAAGCATCAGGTTCGCAATAATTTGCACTTGCTCACCTTTTTGCACGCCACCCTATGCTTTTTTCATCTCCCGGCGTCGCCGGGAGCGGTGCGCTCAGGGGGTCTGCGACCCAAATTGTCCGCCTTCTCGCATCAGCCATTGCGTCCCTCGGCGCCGCTCGCTATGGTGACTGCCAATTTATGAGTCTGGAGAGACCCACATGTCCTTTTTCCGCTTCTTGTTCAATCTGCTCTGGTTTGTACTGGGGGGCGTCTTTATGGGGCTGGCCTGGTGGCTGGCCGGGCTGCTCTGCTTCGTCTCCCTGATAGGGATCCCCTGGGGGCGAGCCTGTTTCGTCATCGGCACCTTTACCTTCTTCCCGTTCGGCAAGCAGGCGGTCAACCGCAAGACAATGACGGGGCAGAGCGACATAGGCACAGGTGCCCTCGGGATGATTGGCAACATCCTCTGGTTCCTGGTGATCGGAGTCTGGCTGGCCATAGGCCACATCGCCTCGGCCCTGGCCTGCTTTGTGACCATCATCGGCATCCCGTTCGGCATCCAGCACCTCAAGCTGGCCCTGATTGCCCTGGCCCCCATAGGCCAGATGATAGTCACCAACCACGAGGCCGAATCCGGTCGCTATATTCGCTAAACAAGAATGCATCGCCAGGCTATGCCTGGGATGTCAAAAAAGGGCAGACTAGGGTCTGCCCTTTTCCATTGCCCCAATTCGAGGTCCCCCATGCTGCCCAGCCACTTCTTCGCCAACCTCGCCCGCATGCGGCTCATCTACCGCTGGCCCCTGATGCGCAACATACAGCCGGAGAACATCGCCGAGCACAGCCTGCAGGTGGCCATGGTGGCCCACGCCCTCGGTGTCATCAGCAACCGGCTGTTTGATGGCAAGGTGGATGCCAACCACGCCGCCGTCATGGCCCTCTACCACGACAGCAGCGAGGTGCTGACGGGCGACTTGCCGACCCCCGTCAAATATTTCAACCCCGAGATAGCCCGCGAGTACAAGAAGATTGAGCTCGCCGCCGAACAGCGTCTGCTGGGGATGCTGCCCCCCGAGCTGATGGAAGACTTTCGCCCCCTGCTCGACTCCGGTGCCCAGGACGACGCCCTCGCCCGGTTGGTGAAGGATGCCGACACCCTCTGCGCCTATACCAAGTGTCTGGAGGAACTGAGCGTCGGCAACCGGGAGTTCGAGCCCGCGCGCAAGCGCCTCGAGCAGATGCTGGAGGCCAGGATGAACCCGGCCATGCGCTACTTTATCGATGTGTTCGTGGCGAGCTTCTCGTTGCCGCTCGATGAGCTCAACGCCCACTGAGCCAGTCCGAACGACCAGAAGACAGAAGGGCCCGCCGGTGTGCACCGGCGGGCCCCTCTTTTTCAGCATATTGCCAGGTTTGGCAAACCTGGCCCTAGGATCAGTGGCCCAGCTCCCGGGAGGGCACCAGACCGCTGGCCCGCCAGGCGGGATAGAGGGTGGCCAGCAGGCTCATCAGGATGGCGGCACTGGTCACAATCACCAGATCCTGCATGTGCAGCTCGGTCGGTAGGAAGTCGATGAAATAGATGTCCGGGTTCAAGAAGCGATGGCCGATGAGCTTCTCGATAAAGCCCAGGATCTGGGTCAGCTTGCTCGAAAGCAGGCCCCCCAGCAGGGCACCGAGCAGGGCGCCTGCCACCCCGTTCACCATCCCCTGGATGACGAAGGTGAGCCGGATCTGGCCCGGGCTAGCCCCCATGGTCTTGAGGATGGCGATCTCGCTGCGCTTCTCGTTCACCGCCATCACCAGGGTGGAGACGATGTTGAAGCAGGCCACCGCCACCACCATCAGCATCACCACGTACATGACGGTGCGCACCATCTGGATGTCCTGATAGAGGTACCCCTGGCGACTCATCCAGCTGCTGATATAGACGTAGTGTGGGAATTTGCGGGCGGCCGCCACAGTGATGGACTGGGCCTTGAGCACGTCGTTCACCTTGAGGCTGAAGCCCTCCACAGCGCTGCCCATGCCGGTGATGGACTGGGCATCGGCCAGGTGCATGAACCCGAGCACGCCGTCGAGCTGGCCGCCTATTTCCAGCAGCCCCACCACGGTCAGTGTCTCCCGCCGGGGATTCTTGATCCCCGTCTCGTCTCCCCCTTGGGGCAGCAGCAGGGTCACGGGGTCACCTATCTTGACCCCCAGCTTGTCGGCTATGGTCTTGCCGAGGATCACCCCGTGCTCGCCCGCCTGCAGTTCACGAAACCCCAGCCCCGTCATGTAGTTGCCCGCATCCGACAGGTTCGCCTCGAGCTCGGGCAGCACGGCGCGCACCTGCACCCCCTTGATGGCGGAGCCGTGCTCCAGCAGGCCATCGAGGCGGATGACAGGGGCCGCGGCCTCGATCCCGGGCTGGGCCAGCAGGTAGTCCCTAAGCCTCGGCCAGTCGGGCAGCGGCGCCTCCATGCCGATGAGTTCCCCGTGGGGCACCACCGAGAGCACCCTGTTTTTAAGTTCCCGCTCGAAGCCGTTCATGGCGGAGAGGCCAAGAATGAGGGCCATCACCCCGAGGGCTATGCCAATCAGGGAAGAGGCGGAAATAAAGGCGATGAAGCCGTTGCGACGGCGGGAGCGGCTGTAACGCAGGCCCAGAAAGAGGGGCAGCGGCTTGAACATCAGGCGACCTCCGCCATGATGCCGCTCACCAGGGTCACCCGGCGGTGCAGCTTGGCGGCGAGGCTCAAGTCATGGGTGACCACCACGAAGGCCGTACCCAGCTCCCGGTTGAGCTCGCAGAGCAGCTCGTACACCGCAGTGGCGCTGGCGTGATCCAGGTTGCCGGTGGGCTCGTCCGCCAGCACCAGGCTCGGCTCGTTGACCAGGGCACGGGCGATGGCCACCCGCTGGCGCTCGCCACCGGAGAGCTCGGAAGGCCTGTGATTGAGGCGATGGGAGAGCCCCACCCGTCCCAGCATGCGGGTCGCCTTGTCGGTGGCGCTCGCCACCGACTCGCCGGCGATCAGCAGCGGCATGGCGGTGTTCTCCAGCGCGGTGAACTCGGCCAGCAGGTGGTGGAACTGATAGACGAAGCCCAGCTCCTGATTGCGAAAACGGGCCTGGGTCTTGCTGTCCCAGTGGTGGATGTCCTGCCCCTTGAACAGCACGGCACCGCTCGAGGGGTTGTCCAGCGCCCCCATCAGGTGCAGCAGGGTGGTCTTGCCCGAGCCCGAGCTCCCCACCACCGCCAGCATCTCGCCAGGGGCGACGCAGAGATCTATCCCCTTGAGCACCTGGGTCTCCAGATTGCCCTCTTTATAGACATGGTTGAGGGCCTGGCAGCGCAGCAGAGGCTCGCAGGACTGGGGTTCATTCATAACAGGGGCTCCACTTATACCGGTGACAACATTGGCACCGGTCACAACGCCGGCACTCGCACCGGAGGTAACAACAGAAGATGATGGATTCACGGCGCTATTCATAACGTAATGCCTCGGCCGGTTTGACCCGGGCCGCACGGGCCGCCGGATAGAGGGTGGCACTGAAGCTCAGCAGCACGGCACCCAGCAAGATAGTCATGACCTGGGCGGGTTCGACGATGACCGGCAGACCGCTGCCCCCCGCCGCCATATAGAGGTTGAGCCCCGCCGCATCGAGCAGGGGGTTGAGTCCGAACGACAGGGCCAGCCCCGCCAGACCGCCAAACAGGGCACCGATGACGCCGCTCGACGCCCCCAACACCATGAAAATCTTGACTATCCCCGACTCGCTCATGCCCATGGTACGCAGTATGGCGACCTCGCCTTCCTTGTCGGTGACCACCATCACCAGGGCGGAGAGGATATTGAAGGTGGCGACCGCGATGATCAGCACCAGCATCAGCCCCATCATGCGTTTCTCCATGGCCACGGCCTGGAAGAGTTCACCTCGCTCCCGGCGCCAATCCTGCCACTCCATCCCGTCCGGCAGCGCGGTTTTCACCACCTGGTCGGCGGCGAAGGGATCGTCGAGCCAGAGGCGGATGCCGCCCACCGTCTCCTCGGGCAGGCGCAGCAGGCGCTGGGCGTCACCAAGGGCAATCAGCGCCACCTGGCTGTCCACGTCGGCACCGACCCCGAAGATGCCGGAGACGGTGAAGAGCCGCTGGGCCGGCACCCGGCCAAAGGGGGTGAAGCGGGTCCCTTCGGTCAGGATGAGACGCACCTCGTCGCCAATGGAGACCTTGAGGCGGTTGGCCACCCCCTGCCCCAGCACTATGTGGTATTGGCCGCGTTGCAGGCTGTCCAGCCGCCCCCCCAGCATCTGGGCATGGAGGATGTCATCCTTGGGCCAGCGGGCCGGGTCTATCCCCTGCACGCTCACGCCGGTGAGCTGGCCCGGGCTTTGCAACATGCCTTCGCTGTCGAGCATGGGGGCCGTGGCCACCACGTGGGGCAGCGTGTCGAGATCGGGCAGGCCTGGCGGATGGGCATCGATACGCCCCGCCGGATTGGTCACCACCACGTGGGGGATCACCCCGAGAATGCGCCCCTTGAGCTGCCCTTCGAAACCGTTCATCACCGAAATGACCACCATCAGGGCCGCAACCCCGATGGCGATGCCAAAGGTGGAAAACAGGGAGATAAAGGAGACGAAGCGGTTACTGCGTCGCGAGCCTGCATAACGCAGGCCTATGGCCAGCGAGAGTGGCTGAAAAAGTCCAGTCTTCAAGGATATCTACGTTGCCAACAAAATAAGATGCCGGATAATAGGGTCTGTTGACGCCTCAACGCAAGCCGCGTTGCCGCAGCAGATGACGCCGGGGCAGGCGCAATGGCCCATTCTCCTGAGCCTTAAAGGCAGCCCATGGCGCCATGTTTCGCCCAATGCGCAGCCCCCGCCGCCATGTTGCGCGTCCCGCCGTGACGGGAGGGCCCCGGGGGATGACCGGACCTGGCTCGCGCCAGGCCGGGGACGCCGCCGCGGGCAAGGTCAACAGCGCCGTTAAAAATCGTCTATGACAACAAGGGATAGCCTCCATGCAGGAACAGTTCTTCAGCGTCACCCATGCCACGCCGGTCAATGTGATCCCCATGCCGGCCGACTTTCACCTGCCGACGCTGGAGGCCCTTGATGCCGAGCTGCCCGAGCCCTTTCGCATCGCCTCCGCCATCACCTCCATCGATCTGGTGAGCAGCCGCCTGCTGCGCAACCAGAACGAGTCCATGCACGATCTGGTGGAGATCATCAATCAGCAGTCCCGCAAGATCGACATGATCATGGGCTTCGTGCTGGCGGCGCAGGATCACCCCGAACATCGCTTCCACACCCTGCGCTTTGGCGCCGGCCAGCTCACCTACCTGCACCCGCGCCAGGGCCACGGCGAGCCGCCGCAACTGCACCAGCTGGTACGACTCAAGATCTTCCTGCGGGAAGAGGCCTCCGCCGTCTACTGCTATGGCGAAGTCAAGCAGCGGGAGCCCGGCGAGCACGGCACCCATGTGGTGCTCGACTATGTGCGGATCCGCGAGGATGACAGGGAGCTGCTGGTGCGTGCCAGCCTGCATGTGCAATCCAAGCAGCTCAAACTGCGTGCCCAAGAGCGTCAGCGCTAATCACAGCCAACGTCAACGTTAAAAGAATCGAACGATGCCAATGAAACTCCCCGCCTTGCCCGCCAAAGCGGGCCAGAAAATAACCCTGGGCCAGCTGGTCGGCAGCAGCCTGGCACTGGTCGCCGCCCGCCTCACCCGGGAGGCCAACCGCCCCGTCCTGCTGGTGACCGCCGATACCCCGAGCGCCCTGCGCCTCGAACAGGAGCTCAGCTTCCTGCTGGCCGATCAGGGTTGCCCCGTGCTGATGTTCCCGGACTGGGAAACCCTGCCCTACGACACCTTCTCCCCCCATCAGGACATCATCTCCCAGCGGCTCGAGACCCTCTATACGCTGCCGCAGATGAGCAGCGGCGTGCTGATAGTGCCCATCTCCACCCTGATGCTGCGCACGGCGCCCCAGGCCTATCTCGACAAATACAGCCTGATGGTGACCAGCGGCCAGCGCCTCAACCTGCAACAGCTGCGAGGACGGCTGGCGGAGGCGGGCTATGTGGCGGTGGAGCAGGTGCTGGAGCACGGCGAGTTCGCCGCCCGCGGCTCCCTGCTGGATCTCTTCCCCATGGGTAGCAGCCGCCCCTATCGCATCGACTTCTTCGACGACGAGGTGGACTCCATCCGCCCCTTCGATCCCGAGAGCCAGCGCTCCAGCGAGCCGGTCAAGTCGGTGAGCCTGTTGCCCGCCCGGGAGTTTCCCACCGACGAGGCCGCCATCGAGCTGTTTCGCGGTCAGTTCCGCGAGCAGTTCGAGCTGTCGCGGGCGGAGGGATCCGTCTATCAGGAGGTGAGCAAGGGGCGCTGGCCCGCCGGCATCGAATACTATCTGCCGCTCTTCTTCAGCCTGACCGCCAGCCTGTTTGACTACCTGCCAGACAACACCCTGCTGCTCACCGTGGGGGAGATCTACCCGGCGGCCCAGCGCTTCTGGAACGACATAGGCCAGCGCTATGAAGACAGGCGCTGGGACAATACCCGCCCCCTGCTGCCTCCCCAGCAAATTTACCTGCCGGTTGAGCAGCTCTTCGCCGCCCTCGGCCAGTACGGCGCCGTGCGCCTGCAGGAGGCGGCCACCGACGGCGGCGCGGGCCAGCACGACTTGCCCATTGCCCCCCTGCCCGACCTGCAGCTCGATCACAGCAAGGAGCAACCCCTGCTGGCCCTCAGCCAGTTCCTGCAAGGCTTTGCCGGCCGCACCCTGTTCGCGGTGGAGTCCGAGGGGCGGCGCGAGGGGCTAGGCGATCTGCTGGCGCGGATCAAGCTGCAACCCAGGGAGTTCGCCTCCCTCGAGGAGTTCGTCGGGAGCAAGGCGCGTCATGGCCTGCTGGTCAGCCCGCTGGAGCGGGGCTTCCTGCTCGAACCTGCCGGGGCAGAGGCCCTGGCCCTCATCACGGAGACCGAGCTGCTCGGCGGCAAGATCAGAAGCAAGCGGCAGCGGGAGAAGAGCAAGAACCTGAGCTCGGATGCGGTGATCCGCAACCTCGGCGAGCTGACCCAGGGCCAGCCCGTGGTGCATCTGGATCACGGGGTCGGCCGCTATCTCGGGCTCGAGACCCTGGATGCCGGCGGCCTGCCCACCGAGTTCCTCACCCTGGAGTACGCAGGTGGCGACAAGCTGTTCGTGCCGGTCACCAACCTGCACCTTATCAGCCGTTACACGGGTTCGGATAACCCCCCCAGCCACAAGCTAGGCGGCGAGGCCTGGGTCAAGGCGCGGCGCAAGGCGGCGGAGAAGGTGCGCGACGTGGCCGCCGAGCTGCTCGATGTCTATGCCATACGCGCGGCGCGGGCCGGCTTTGCCTTCAAGCACGACAAGGAGAGCTACCGCCAGTTTGCCGCTAGCTTCCCGTTCGAGGAGACAGAGGATCAGCTCAATGCCATCAATGCGGTGCTCGGCGACATGTGCCAGGCCAAGAGCATGGACCGGCTGGTGTGCGGCGACGTGGGCTTTGGCAAGACGGAGGTGGCGATGCGCGCCGCCTTCGTGGCGGTGCACGGCGGCAAGCAGGTGGCCGTGCTGGTGCCCACCACACTGCTGGCCCAGCAGCACTACGACAACTTCCGCGATCGCTTCGCCAACTGGCCGGTGCGGGTGGAGGTGCTGAGCCGCTTCCGCTCAGCCAAGGAGCAAACGGCCGTGCTCAAGGAGCTGGCCGATGGCAAGGTGGACATCATCATAGGCACCCACAAGCTGCTCGGCTCCGACCTCACCTTCAAGGATTTGGGGCTGCTCATCGTCGACGAGGAGCACAGATTCGGGGTGCGGCAGAAGGAGAAGATCAAGGCGCTGCGGGCCGATGTGGACATCCTCACTCTCACAGCCACCCCGATCCCGCGCACCCTCAACATGGCGATGTCCGGCATGCGGGATCTCTCCATCATCGCCACCCCGCCCGCCAAGCGGCTCGCCATCAAGACCTTCGTGCGCCAGCACGAGCCGGCCGTGGTGCGCGAGGCTGTGTTGCGGGAGCTCAAACGGGGTGGTCAGGTCTACTACCTGCACAACGACGTCGAGAGCATAGAGAAGTGCGCCGCCGATCTTGCCGAATTAGTGCCGGAGGCGCGCATCGGCATCGCCCACGGCCAGATGCGCGAGCGCGATCTTGAGCGCATCATGTCGGACTTCTACCACCAGCGCTTCAACCTGCTGGTGTGCACCACCATCATAGAGACCGGCATAGACGTGCCGAGTGCCAACACCATCATCATGGACAGGGCCGATCACCTGGGGTTGGCCCAGTTGCACCAGCTGCGGGGCCGGGTCGGCCGCTCCCACCATCAGGCCTATGCCTACCTGCTCACCCCCCATCCCAAGCTGATGACCAAGGATGCCGCCAAGCGGCTGGAAGCCATCGCCTCGCTTGAAGATCTCGGGGCCGGCTTTGCGCTCGCCACCCACGATCTGGAGATCCGGGGCGCGGGCGAGCTCTTGGGGGACGATCAGAGCGGCCAGATCGAATCGGTCGGTTTCACCCTCTACATGGAGATGCTGGAGCAGGCGGTGGAGGCCCTCAAACATGGCAAGGAGCCGTCGCTCGAGCAGCTGATGAGCCAGCATACCGAGGTAGAGCTGCGCCTGCCCGCCCTCTTGCCGGACGACTACATCCCGGACGTCAACATGCGTCTGTCCATGTACAAGCGCATCGCCAGCGCCGCCGACGAGCAGGAGCTGCGCGAGCTGAAAGTGGAGCTTATCGATCGCTTCGGCCTGCTGCCTGAGCCGACCAAGACCCTCATGGAGATCGCGGCCTTCCGCCAGCGGGCCACGGCCCTTGGCATTCGCCGGGTGGAGATGAGCGATCGCGGCGGCTATCTGGACTTCACCCAGGAGACCCGCGTCAACCCGACCTATCTGGTAAAACTGCTCTCTGAGCAGCCACGTATCTATAAAATGGATGGACCTACCCGTTTGCGCTTCCAGGTACCGAACCAGGACAGAGCCATGCGCCTGAAACTGGTGGATGCCCTGCTGACGGATCTCGCCAACAACAGCCTCTAGTGGCAGCGAGTGCCAAACAAAACGGGAGCCAAATTGGCTCCCGTTTTTTATCTGCTCATCGCAGGCACGACATCCGGGCATCACCCCTGATTGGCCGGATCCTCGTGGGCGGAGAATTCCCGCATAAAGGCCTCGGCCCGCTCCACCATCCTGGTGGAGCCGACGAAGTAGGGGGTACGCTGGTGCAGCGCCGTGGGCTGGATGTCCATGATGCGGCCAAAGCCGTCGGACGCCTTGCCACCGGCCTGCTCCACCAGGAAGGCCATGGGGTTGCACTCATAGAGCAGGCGCAGCTTGCCGTTCGGGGAGTTGGTGCCGGACGGATAGATGTAGATGCCGCCCTTGAGCAGGTTACGGTGAAAATCCGACACCAGGGAGCCGATGTAACGGGAGGTGTAGGGCCTGTGGGTCGCCTCGTCCCGCTCCTGGCAATATTTCAGGTACTTCTTCACCCCGTCCGGGAACTTGATGTAGTTGCCCTCGTTGATGGAGTAGATCTTGCCCTCCTCCGGGATGCGGATGTTCTCGTGGGAGAGGCAGAAGCAGCCGATGGAAGGGTCATAGGTGAAGCCGTTGACCCCGAAGCCCGTGGTGTAGACCAGCATGGTGGAGGAGCCATAGACCACGTAACCGGCGGCCACCTGGCGGTTGCCAGGTTGCAGGAAGTCCTCCAGGGTCACCCCGGCGCCCGGCTTGCTGACCCGGCGATAGATGGAGAAGATGGTCCCGACTGAGACGTTGACGTCTATGTTGGAGGAGCCGTCCAGAGGGTCTATCAACACCACGTACTTGGAGTGACGGGAGAGTTCGGAATCGAAGGAGACGAAGTCCTCTTCCTCCTCGGACGCCATGCCGCACACCTCGCCACGGGCCTCCAGCGCCGCCTTGAAGCGCTCATTGGCGTAGACATCCAGCTTCTGCTGCACCTCCCCCTGCACGTTTTCGGCCCCCATGGAGCCGATGATGTCCGCCAGCCCCGCCTTGTTGATCTCCCGGTTCACCACCTTGGCAGCCAGACGAATGGAGCTGAGCAAGGAGGTCAGCTCGCCGGTCGCGGTAGGGTAGTCCGCCTGCTTTTTGACGATGAACTCGCCCATGGTGATCATGTTTCGCATTCTTGTTCCTTTAAGATCGTTTCCGTTGGCCGTTGAAAACGTTTGCAAGTGTCGGCAAAAAAAGTGCCGATCCTCGGCAGCGTTGTTTTGTAACCTAATGTAACGCCTGTTTTTTGTTTTTGCAGCGAATTAAGCCGCCGTATAAATCGCCAGAAAACCCCGTCGACAGGGGTCCTAGCGCTGAAAAGCGGGCTTCAATCGGCCTCTTTCTTCATGTTAATTCGTGACAAGAATACTATTTCACCCCGCCCCTCCCCATCCGGTTCTCTCCCCCGACGCCAGCCGCTCCCCCTCTTGAGATCTCGCCCTCAATCCAGCACACTGGCACGGCTTTGGAAGCAAAAAAACATAAGGATATTCAATGAAAAGGACTCTCATTGCCGGCGCGGTTGCCGCCCTGATCTCCCTCCCCGCCCTGGCGGCCCAGGTGCCCGCAGGCACCAAGTTGCTACCCAGTGCCCAGCAAACCTTCGTGCGCAACATAGGCACAGAACCCGCCTCCATCGACCCCCAGATGGTGGAAGAGAGCGCGGGCAGCGACATAGTCAACGATCTGTTCGAGGGGCTCTACACCCTGGATGGCGACGGCAAGCTGCAGGCGGCCGGCGCCCTTGGTTACGAGCTAGATGACACCGGCACAATCTACACCTTCAAGCTCAGACCCGATGCCAAGTGGTCCAACGGCGAGCCGGTGACGGCGGCGGATTATGTCTATGGCTGGCAGCGGGCGGCGGATCCCAAAAACGCCTCCAACTACGCCTGGTTCATCGAGCTGACCGGCGTCGCCAACGCCAGCGAGGTGGTGCAGGGCAAGAAGAGCCCGGATGCCCTGGGGATCAAGGCGCTCGATGATCACACCCTGCAGATCACCCTCAAGGCCCCTGTCCCCTTCTTCCTCAAGACCCTCTCCCACTACACCACCTTCCCGGCCCCCAGGGCCACCATAGAGAAGTTCGGCCACGAGTGGGTCAAGCCGGGCAACATAGTCTCCAACGGCGCCTTCGCCCTCAAGGAGTGGACCCCCAACGAGCGCCTCATCGCCGAGCGCAATCCCCACTACTGGGACAATGAGCACACTGTGCTGAACAAGGTGATCTATCTGGAGATCGTCTCAGATACCGCGGCCTACAACCGCTATCGCGCGAGCGAATTGCACTACACCACCTATCCCCTGGAGCAGTATCAGCAGATCAAGCGCCAGAGCCCGGACGATCTGGTGAGCGCCCCCATGCTCGCCACCTACTACTACGTGTTCAACACCCAGCGCAAACCCTTCGACGACGTCAGGGTGCGCAAGGCGCTCTCCCTTGCCATAGACAGAGACACCATCACGGAGAAGATCCTGGGACAGGGGCAGCTCTCGGCGTTCAGCCTGACCCCGCCGAGCGTCGATGGCTTCGAGCTCAAGCCGCCCGCCAGCGAGCTGATGAGCAAGGAGGCGCGGATCACCCAGGCCAAGGCGCTGCTCGCCGAGGCGGGCTACGGGCCGCAAAATCCGCTGGATGTGGACATCCTCTACAACACCAACGAGGGGCACAAGAAGATAGCGCTGGCCATCTCCTCCATGTGGAAACACAACCTGGGGGTCAAGGCCGAGCTCAACAACATGGAGTGGAAGACCATGGTCTCGGCCCTGAACGAAGGGGATTTCGGGGTCAGTCGCTATTCCTGGAACGGGGATTACAACGATGCCTCCACCTTCCTCGACATCATGACCTCCAGCAGCAGCGCCAACAGCGGCAAGTGGTTCAACAAGGCCTATGACGCCCTGCTGGCCAAGGCCCATGACGCCAAGGATCCGGCTGAGCGCAACCGGCTCTATCAGCAGGCCGAGGCGCTGATCGACGAGGAGGCCCCCATAGCCCCCGTCTACTTCTATGTGAAGTCACGGCTGCTCAAGCCCTTCGTCAAGGGCTACCCCTACCATAACCCGCAAGATCTGGTCTATGCCAAAGACCTCTATCTGACGGCGCAATAAGCGCCCCCCAGATAGCAAAAGACCGCCTCCAAGGGCGGTCTTTTCGTTCAATCTTCCTGGCAGCCGGCCATCGCGAGCCGGGCCCGCCGCCGCACGACCACGGGTTTGACCAGCAGCTGTGCCAGCAGCACCCCCAGCAGTGTCATGCCGCCGCCGATGAGGTGATAGCTGGTGAGCGTCTCTCCCAGCCAGCTGATGGCCAGGGCCGCCGTCATCACAGGCAACAGGTTCATGAAGATGGCGGTGCGGCTGGCCCCGAGCAGGGCGATCCCCTGCATCCAGAGCCAGGGGGAGAGGGCCGAGGTCGGGATCCCCGCATAGAGGATGAGCCAGAGCGCGCTGCCATCCGGCCACTTGCCATCCACCAGCAGGTAGAAGGGGGTGAGGAACAGCAGGCTGCAGAGCACCTGGCCGTAGAGCATGGACCAGTTGTCGAGCCCCAGATCCCAGCGCTTGAGCAGCACGCTGTAGAGCGCATAGGTGGCCGCCGACAGCAGCATGTAGACGGATCCGATGTGAATGCCCTGGGTGAACAAGCGGGTCGGATCCCCCTGCCCCAGCAGGATGGCGAGCCCCAGGATGGAGATGACGCCGCCGACGAGGGCCCCCCAGGTGGGGCGCTCGCGCAGCAGCCAGATGCTGAGCAGCACCGTCATCAGCGGGGTCAGCCCCATCATCAGCCCGATCTCGGTGGCCCCCAGGGTCTGGGCCGCGTAGTAGCCGAAGGTCTGGTTCAGCACCATGCCGAGCAGGGCCAGCATGGCCAGCCGGGAGAAACCGGCCCGCAGCTTGTCACGCATGCGCCAGGCCCGCCGTGCGAGGAAGGGGGTCAGCACCAGGGCCGCCACCATCCAGCGCGACCAGGCCAGGGCGGCCGGTGAGAGCACCCCCACCGCCAGCTTGCTGACGATGCCGTTGCCGGCCCAGATGGCCATGCAGGAG
Organism: Aeromonas rivipollensis; assembly: GCF_010974825.1. Lineage (GTDB taxonomy): Bacteria > Pseudomonadota > Gammaproteobacteria > Enterobacterales > Aeromonadaceae > Aeromonas > Aeromonas rivipollensis. The sequence continues at coordinate 54,937 of NZ_JAAILA010000013.1, forward strand.
AAGGGGAACAGGAAAGCAAGGGGCATCGCTATGTCCAGAGAAAGGGGGCGGATATTTCGCGGGAGTATAGAGAGGCAAACAGGATAAGCAAGCACCCTGATGCGGGACGCGGCAACCTTATTCGAAAATCGATTTAAGAGGCCTGAGAGGTGTCACAGAGGCCCAGATGCAATCATGCCCGCACTGGGCGGGCATGAGGGGGAGATGACACCATAGATGCGATTCAAGCGGCATCCATGTGCAGCCTCGATATCAGCTCGTTGACTTCGAGCACCGTCTGACGGTGGGGAATATCGGCTTGCAATGGCATCATCAGCAGGCCCGACTGGAAATCGAAGCGCCCCCTGCCGTGGATGTAGATCCGTCCCTTGAAGAAGGTTTTGACATGTTTTGCCACCATCAGTGGCAGGTACTTCTTGAACACTCTCATCGTTTGCAACCTCTTGCAGTTGTATCCGTATGACAGCAGCTTATGCGAGATAATTCCGTTAAATTTGTATAAAAAACCGGAAAAATCGACTCTCTCTTCCCCAAAAAACCAAACTGTAACTTTTTATTAACTTTTACCGTATTGTATGCGGTCCTTCCAGCCAGAGCAAGGCCCCCTTGCCATCTTGCCACTCGATGCAGGCCAGGCCCGAGGTGGCAAACATGGGCGCACCCGCCGCCGGACAGAGGCTCTGCACCAGATACCCGACCAGGGGCAGGTGGCTGACCATCAGGATGTTGTCGTGGGTCGCCGCCAGCGCGGTGAGATAACTCGCCACGAAGGCCGGATCCCCGTAGGGGGTGATCTCGCCGCTCTCCTCGACCTTGAGGGCCTCGGGCAGCTCGACAGAGATGGCCTGCCAGGTCTGTCTGGCACGCAGGTAGTTGCTGTGGATCACCAGGCTCAGGGAGCCGGCCAGCTGAGGTGCCAACCAGCTCGCCATGTGGATGGACTCTTCGATGCCTTGCTCGGTCAGTGGACGCTGTTCATCAGTCTTTGCGTTCATGCCAGCCTGGCCATGACGCATGATGTAGATTTTCATTACAACCTCGCCCAGGGGGCCTGTTTAAATAGCGGGGGGATCTTACCCCGCCATGCAGGGGGAAACAATTGCGCTACCTCTCAGAAAAGGGTTTGCCTCGTGAGATAGCGGGGTCGATAATCATGTTTAAATTCAAATAAATTCACCGCGAGTCACGCCCCAATGAGCCCATATGCCAGTCCCAACGACCATCGGCGGTATCACTATCTGGAGCTGGCAAACCGGCTCAGGGTCTTGCTGATCTGCGATCCCGAGACCGATAAATCGGCCGCCTCCCTGGCCGTCAACACCGGCCACTTCGATGACCCTGTCGATCGCCAGGGCATGGCCCATTTCCTTGAGCATATGCTGTTCCTCGGTACCCGTACTTATCCCAAACCCGGCGAGTACCAGCAGTTCATGAGCCGCCACGGGGGCAGCAACAACGCCTGGACCGGCACCGAGTTCACCAACTTCTTCTTCGACATCGACAACGGCTTCTTCGAAGCGGGGCTGGATCGCTTCTCCCAGTTCTTCATCTGCCCCACCTTCGCCCCCGAGTGGGTCGACAAGGAGCGCAACGCGGTCGACTCCGAATACCGCCTCAAGTTGCAGGACGATGTGCGCCGCAGCTATCAGGTGCACAAGGAGACGGTCAACCCGGCCCACCCCTTCTCCAAGTTCTCGGTCGGCAACCTGGATACCCTGGCGGACTTGCCCGGCCGGGATCTGCGCTCCGACCTTATAGCGTTCTACGAAAGCCACTACAGTGCGGATCGCATGGCGCTGGTAATGCTCTCTCCGGCATCTATTGAAACCCAGCTGGCCTGGTGTGATCGCTTCTTCAGCACAATTCCGGATCGTCGCCTGGGCCCCCCCGCCCTCTCGGCGCCCCTCTACCGGCTCGATGATCTCGGCATCCGCATCCAGATAGCGCCGGTCAAGGAGACCCGCAAGCTGGCGCTGACCTTCCCGCTGCCGAGCGTGGATGCCCTCTATGACAAGAAGCCCCTCACCTTCCTGAGCCACCTCATCGGCTACGAAGGGGAAGGCAGCCTGCTCTCCCTGCTCAAGGCGAGAGGCTGGGTCAACCAGCTCGCCGCCGGAGGCGGCATCAGCGGCGCCAACTTCAAGGACTTTGGCATCAGCTTCGGCCTCACGCCCCTCGGGCTTGCCCATGTGGACGACATCATCGCCGCCCTGTTCGGCTACCTGAAACTCATCGAACGCCATGGCCTGCAGGCCTGGCGTTATGACGAGAAGCGCAGCGTGCTGGAATCCGCTTTCCGGTTCCAGGAGCGGGGCCGGGCGCTGGACACAGTCTCGGGGCTGGTGCTCAACCTGTTCAGCTATGCCCCGGACGATCTGCTCCACGGCGACTACATGATGCGCGAGTACGATGAGCCCCTGATCCGGCGCTTCCTCGCCAAGCTGACCCCCCACAACCTGCGCGTCACCATACAGGCGCCGGAGGTGAGCACGGATCGCCTGGCCCGCTGGTATCAGACTCCTTACAGCGTCCAGGCCATCACCGAGGCCGAGAAGATCCGCTGGCAGCAGAGCGAGCCGGATCCCGCCCTGCATCTGCCCTCCCCCAACCCCTTTATCAGCAACCGCCTCGATGCCAGAACGCCGTCCCTCAGTGCCGACATGCCGGCCTGCCTGGTCGACCGCCCCGGCTTTCGGCTCTGGCATCTGCACGAGCACCTGTTTGGGGTGCCCAAGGGGAGCCTCTATATCTCCATCGACAGCGAGCATGCGGTCAGAAGCCCGCGCCACATCGCCATGGCCAGGCTGGCGGTGGAGCTGCTCACGGATCACCTCAATGCCCTCACCTACCCGGCCGAGCTCGCCGGGCTCGGCTACCAGATCTATGCCCATCAGGGGGGCTTTACCATCAACCTGAGCGGCTTTGCCGACAAGCTGCCGCTGCTGCTCGACATGATCCTCGGCAACCGTACCCTGGGCTATCCGGATCCGGCTCGCTTCAGCGAAATCAAGGAGCAGCTCATCCGCAACTGGGAGAACCAGTCCAAGACCAGGCCCATCTCCCAGCTGTTCAACCAGCTCACCAGTTTGCTGCAACCAAACAACCCGCCGTTCGAACAGTTGCTGCGCCATCTGCGCACCATAGCACTCGACGAAATGCCCGACTTCGTCGCCCGACTCTTTGCCGAGGTGCACATAGAAACCCTGGTGCACGGTGACTGGACCGCCGCCGAGGCGCTTGAGCTGGCCGCCCTGCTGGAGCGTCACCTCGGCGTCAGCAGCCAGCCCAGTGCCGAGACCCGCCGCCCTCTCATCTCCATTCAGGACAGAGGGACCCTCATTCGCGAGCAGGGGTGCGATCACGAAGACTCAGCGCTGCTGGTCTATTACCAGTCCCGCACCACCCGGGCGCGAGATCTCGCCTGCTTCACCCTGGCCAACCACATCATGTCCTCCACCTTCTTCCACGAGCTGCGCACTCGCCAGCAACTGGGATACGTGGTGGGGGCCGGCAACCTGCCCCTCAATCGCCATCCCGGCCTCATCTTCTATATACAGTCGCCGGTGGCCGGGCCGCAGATCCTGCTGGATGCGGTGGAGGAGTTCATCGATCTCTTCCCGCTGGCCATGCTGGAGTTCACCGAGCAGCAGTGGCAGGACAGCAAGGCGGGCCTGCAGGCCCAGCTCAGCGAGCGGGATGCCAACCTGCGCAGCCGTGGCCAGCGGCTCTGGGTCAGCATAGGCAACAAGGATCTGGGCTTCGATCAGCGGGAGCGGGTGCGCGAGGAGGTGGGCAGGCTCAGCCGCGCCGATCTGGTGCGCTTTATTACCCAGCTGCGCTCGCGCACCTCCGACAGGTTGATCCTCTGCAGCTATGGCCTGGGCCACGAGCACGACGAGCGGATCACCGGCCAGTTCATCGACGACCCCAAGGCGTTCCGGCTCAATGCCGCCACCTTCGAGGCCTGATCAGGCCTCGATACCCGCCCCATTCCCCCGTCCCACGACAGATTGCAGACAATAAAAAGCCGACCCCTGGGGGTCGGCTGGAAAAACCATAATCAATTGCGACCAGAGCCGCCAAAAGTGAACATGAGCGTGAAAATCAGACACTGAGTCGATGAACGGCCGAATGGTTCAAACCAGAGCGTATCGGTCGACACCTGCAGTGATTGAGAAACAGCCTTATCTTAGGCATTCCCCCGATCTGTCACGTTGATCTATGTCAAAGGAGGTAACAAAGTGTCGCGCGCCTGCGGCTTTATCAGGCGGGATCACATTGTCACCTCAGCCCCGACGGATCAGGCGATAGGCCACCTCATCGAAATAGGAGAGCTGCCCCGAGAGCACCCTGGGGTGATCCAGCTCGGCGGCACGCCCCAGCACCTCCACGCTAAAGTCGCGCTCAAACAGGGTGCGCACCTCCATCTCCCCCACCGAGAACGGCGGCTGCACCTGCTGCTCCGGCTGATACTCGAGGGTCACCAGCAGCACCTGACCACCCGCCTCCATCATGCGGCTCATCAGGGTCGCATACTGGCGGCGCATGGCCGTCGGCAGGGCGATGAGGGCGGCCCTGTCATAGGCGAGCCGGTAGCGGCGTCCAAGCTCGGGGGCGGCGAAAAAATCCCCCTGATAGATGCGCAGATCGTCGTGCTGGTGACACTGATAGGGGCCCACCTCGGTCAGTGCCTCGGTCAGGCCGTTCTCGCTGAAAAACTGGCTGATGGCCAGGGCCGAGAGTTCGAAACCATCCACCGGATGCCCCTGATCGCTCAGCCAGAGCAGGTCGCGGGACTTGCCACACAGGGGCACCAGCACGGGCTCACCCTGCTGCTGGGCCGACCACCAGGATTGCAGCCAGCGGTTGAAATCTGCCTGATGAAAGCCAATCCGGTTCTCTTTCCACTTCTGATGCCAAAACGCCGCTTCCATCATCATCCTCTCGTCATCTGCAATGATGCATCAATATCACAACTTCATCGGGACGGCGCAACCCTTGTTGCCCCCTGCCCCGCCTTTTTGCAAAACAGAGGGTTACAACTTCAGCGGGGGCCGCGAGGAGTCGTTTCCAAGAAGTTCATCTCATGGCCAGACTCTATATCGGGAGCGAATGCCCGGTGACGCCCGGGCGGCCTGGCTCAGGCACAGACGGGCTCCGCCGTCATGGTGGTCGCCACGGCGTCTATCCGGGCAACAATCTCTGCAAACGAGGGGCGCTGCAACACAGCCTCCAGGAGACACTCTTCGGCCAGTGAGTGAAGCGCCCCAAGCGCCTTGTCATTGGGGCGGCAGCGCGCCAGCAGCTCCTCCAGCAGGCAGCCAAAGGCCCTGACCTCCAGACGCTCGAGCCGGGCAGCCCGCTCACGGTCAGCGCCGTCATAACAGGAGGCGGCGCCGAAATCCCCGAGCAGCACCCGGCCCTGTTCCTGAACAGAGTGCAGCAGAGAGTGCAGCAGGTTGTGGGCGTAGAGATCCCCGTGCAGTATCCCCCTCTCATGCAGATGCCGGGCGGCGGCGGCCACCCCCTGCACCATGGTAATCAGGGCGTTCGGGGTGAAGGTCAGATCCGCCGGATAGACATCCCGGGTGCAGGAGTCCAGGCTCGGCGGCCCCGCCAGATTGACAAACCGGGGGTCTATCAGCGTCATCACCAGGGTCGGCATGCCGGAGGGGTGATCGCTGACTCGGCCCACCACCCCGATGAGGTTGGGGTGCCTGCCTGCGGCGAGCGACACCGCCATCTCGCAGCGAGGCAGGCCATCGCTGGTCACGGCCCCCTTGAAGAGCTTGACCGCCACCCCCTGCGTCCCCTCATCGGAGAGCAGTGCTGCGCTGTGGATAACCCCGGACGCCCCCTGCCCCAGTTGCTCCCCCAGCGTCAGCGCCTGCCAGGGGATCTCGGCCGCGGCTGCCGTCTCGCCGAGTCTGCGCTCCTGCTTGTCGCTAAAGGGATTGCCTGCATAGGCCAGCCAGGCGAGGCGTGGCAAACCGAGCAGCCACTCGGGAAGCGCCTCCAGCCGGTTGGCGGCGATGCGCAGCAGCTCGAGCCGATGGCAATTGGCCAGAGTCTCTGGCAAGGCGGTCAAGCGGTTGCCCGCCAGCATCAGCTTCTGCAATCCGGCGCACTGGCCCAGCTCGTCCGGCAGTCGTTCGATGACGTTGTCGGTCAGGATCAACCAGCGCAAGCCAGCAGGCAGGGATGCGGCCGAGACAGTGGCAATCCGGTTGGCCTTGAAGCCCACCATGGTGAGTGCCGGGCAGCGTCCCAGCACCTCTGGCAGTTCGGTAAAGCGGTTCTCGGAGCAGAAGATAATGCGCAGCTTCTTGCACTCTGCCAGTTCGTTGGGCAGCTCGCTAAGCTGGTTGCCGGTAAGATCCAGCACCTCCAGGGTCTCTTTGAGGCTAAAAATCTCGGGGGGGAACACCGTCAGGTTTTCGGCGAGTTTGAGGTGGCGAGCGCCAAGCAGTTCGCCCGCGCGCAGCTGTTCCAGGGTATGCATAACCATTTCTCAATCTTGTCGTGGCCCTGCCTAGCGGCGCTAAAGCAGACCATATGGTACTGCCGGACATGAGCCCGGCGGTTTTAAAGGAGGGCATTATAGAGAATTGGGATCGAGATCGCCTGTTTTGTTACAGATGGCCGCCAGTGCCATCGGCCTCGTGGTGGGCGCCAATCCCGTCGCCTTGATGATCCCCTGCCACAGACTCATCCAGCAAAATGGCAAGTTCGGCGGCTATCACTGGGGCGAGACCCGCAAACAGGCGATACACGCCTGGGAAGCGGCGAGGAATGAATAAGGTACGGCCAATAACCACAAAGCTCAGGTCTACGAGTAGTCTTCCAGGGTAGCTCTCACCTCTCCAAACTCCGGTATTCCATACCCATTACGCCCAATAATAGGTTTGTATATTAGTTCAAAACTCACACTTATTTTATGCCCTGAATAGGGTCTGTCCTCATCTGTCTCACCTTGAATTTCTGCAGATGCGTCAACTACGATGCTTCCATCCTTTGCGTTTCTAATACTTATAAACTCAGCATACTCAACCCCGAATGAGTGAGCATTAGTTTCAGCAATTACGCTATTAACCCCATCATCACTAACCAAATCAAAAATATTACTTGAATCATCTAAAAAATCTTTTGCTACATCCTCCTTTAGTTCAGATGAAATAAACCTAAATCTATCCAATAGTTCAAACGTACTAACCAAATGATCAAATAGCACCCCCTCGTTGATATTCTCTTTGTGTTTTTCTATAATGTTTTTCAAGTCGCTTAACAATGTGTTGCCATCGTATACAACAAAAGACACCCCCCCTAATTTATGCAATGTAAAATCATTATCCATCAGTAATGATTCAACATCCTCGTAACCAAAAGATACCGATATAGACTCAGCCATCAACCCCAAAGAAATGTGTAACCCATCTTCACGTAGTGATTTCGATAAAACATCTAAAAACAGGTAGAGTGTAGGAAAGTGTAAATCAACTAATTCTTGATGATGTTTAGCTTTTGCTATTTCATGAGCCTGTTGTTCACGTTCATTTTTACGCTGTACTTCATCGACTATCAATTTTAATTCTTTAGCTTCAAGCTCAGATTTCTCTTGCTTAGCATTAGCTTCTTTAAGTTCAGCCTTTGCTTTGTCTGCATCAGTACGAATTTTTTCTGCTTCAGCATCTTTTTGTTTCAACTCAGCTTCAAGTTTTCTACCAATATATGGATTGGCAGGATCTGCTTTGTACAACTCCTCATTTAACTCGGCTTTCTTTCTAGCTTTTATAATATCAATATTGACAATTTCAATGTGCCTCCACTCCTCGGCTTTCTTTAAAATTTTGTGACTGACTACATTCAGATATGGCAGACCAAACGCATACAACAGCGCAACTAAAAATGGCCAAAGCCATACACTAAGATTTTCAAATGTAAGAATGTTTTCGAAAGCAATCAACCTTACCTCTAGTGTACCACCGCCCCAAAAAAGCAATAGAAAATGCTTCCAATTAAATATAGCCCAAGCCCCAATGAAAGCACCCAGCACAGGGCTTGTGATTTTTACTTTGTTATCGCTAAACCAGCTTTTTAGTAAATCTTGCACCATAAAAATTCCCCCAGCACGCTAACTGCATCGCAAAACCATACAACATAATAAACACCATCTAAGCGAATTTTTTAGTTCTCGATGGACTAACAGCAACAATATAATTTCCATTAATTTGTAATTTATTACAGATACTTAGCTGTGCTTAAATGAAAGGCGGTACTAATCCAATAGCAGAGCCTTACGTATAACTCTGCTTCATCTTCACAACCACCTAAAAACTCATTTTAAATCAATACATTACCAAACCATCACTGATAGGTGATCACACTCGCTCAAACTACCTCCCGACTACTTAAAGCCTGCTGCGTGCTACCTATGACGTTGCTTTGGTGTGCTTAATAGGTGACTTCATAGAGGCAATCTCCGAACGACCATCCTAGCGAGCAAGGCAGATAAGCAAAAGCGGATGATGATAATTTGCTGAGCAAGATCAACAAATTAAATAATAAGTACAAATGCTGGCCACATATCAGAGGCGCAGAATCGTAGATGAAGAAAAGATGCCCTAAGGCGTCTTTCTTTATTGCTGGTTGTTGGGCCAACCGGTTAGAGACCATGTCCTCCCGCCTTGCCCCGCACCCAAATCAGATCGGGGTGATGGAGGTGATATGAGCAGAGCCATCCAGAGACTGGAAGATCTGCACCACGGCTTCCCCGTGGATCGGGTTGGGCAAGGGCACTGTGGTTTTGCATTTGAAACGGTAGTTGGTGCCGGCGACGACCTGGGTGGAGACTTCAAAGGGTGTGTACTGCACCCCGACAAATCCTTCCAACGCCTGGTTGAATATGGCCTGATCTTTGGCGCTCAGCTTGTGGTATGCGGTCCATCCACCCAACAACACAGCTTGTTCTGACATAGCAAACCCTCCGTGATCTCTTGTCCCTACTCGTTTGGCTGTTCGGGTTCCGCCCCGTTGATTCAAGTGGTGTCCGGTCTCCACCGGAGTGCCATCAGTGCCGCTTGGCGTGATGACGATGGGCCAGTTTTCGCGGCTGTTTGCACGTGAGCCTAGGCCCTCCCCCTTGCCACGAGCGATTGATGATAATGGTCTCAATTGGCATGAGAGAACCTGGTGCGGGATCGCGGAAATGCCCCTGTCACATATGACAGGGGCAAAGCGGCGAAAAAGCTGCTCGGAAAAAGAAGATGTGTGGCGCAAACGATTGAAAAAAGAAAAGACGCCTCAAGGGCGTCTTTTTGACAGTTTTGCATTATCGGCAAGGAAAGCGGTGAGCGCTTATTCCCATTCGATGGTCGCGGGCGGCTTGCCGGAGACATCGTACACCACGCGGGAGATGCCGTTGATCTCGTTGATGATGCGGTTCGACACCAGGCCCAGGAAGTCGTACGGCAGATGGGCCCAGTGAGCGGTCATGAAGTCGATGGTCTCGACGGCACGCAGGGCGATGACCCAGTCGTACTTGCGACCGTCGCCCATGACGCCGACGGAGCGCACCGGCAGGAAGACGGCAAACGCCTGGCTGACCTGGTTGTAGAGGTCGGCCTTGCGCAGCTCTTCGATAAAGACGGCATCTGCCTTGCGCAGCAGGTCGCAGTACTCTTTCTTCACCTCGCCGAGCACCCGCACGCCCAGACCCGGACCCGGGAAGGGGTGACGGTAGAGCATGTCGTAGGGCAGACCCAGCTCCAGACCAACGCGGCGCACTTCGTCCTTGAACAGCTCGCGCAGCGGCTCCACCAGACCCATCTTCATCTCTTCCGGCAGGCCGCCGACGTTGTGGTGAGACTTGATGACGTGGGCCTTGCCGGTCTTGCTGGCGGCAGATTCGATGACGTCAGGGTAGATGGTACCTTGCGCCAGCCACTTGGCGTTTTTCAGCTTCTTGGCTTCGTCGTCGAACACTTCCACGAAGACGCGGCCAATGATCTTGCGCTTGGCTTCCGGCTCGTCTTCACCTGCCAGGGCAGAGAGGAAGCGCTCTTCGGCATCGACCTTGACGATCTTGAGGCCGAAGTGATCGCCAAACATCTCCATGACCTGGGTGCCTTCGTTCAGGCGCAGCAGGCCGTTGTCGACGAAGACGCAAGTCAGGCGATCGCCGATGGCGCGGTGCACCAGCATGGCGACCACGGAGGAGTCCACGCCGCCGGAGAGGCCCAGGATCACTTCATCGTCACCCACCTGCTCGCGGATGCGGGCGACGGCGTCGTCGATGATGGTGGCCGGGGTCCAGAGGCATTCGCAGCCACAGATCTCCTTGACGAAGTGCTCCAGCATGCGGGCACCCTGACGGGTGTGGGTCACTTCCGGGTGGAACTGCACGCCGTAGAAGCGACGGGCCTCATCGGCCATGGCCGCATGGGGGCAGGTCGCGGTCTGGGCTATGGTGGTGAAGCCGGCGGGGATCTCGGTGACCTTGTCGCCGTGGCTCATCCAGACGTCCAGCAGGGCGTGGCCGTTCTCTGCGATGGCGTCTTCGATGTTGCGCAAGAGGGCGCTGGTCTTGCCGGAGTGGCCCAGCACTTCGACCTGGGCATAACCGAATTCACGCAGGGTGGAGGATTGCACCTTGCCGCCCAGTTGCTCGGCCATGGTCTGCATGCCGTAGCAGATGCCGAACACCGGCACGCCGGCGTTGAAGACGTACTCGGGGGCACGGGGGCTGCCCGCCTCGGTCACGGATTCCGGGCCGCCGGAGAGGATGATGCCGCTCGGATTGAATTCGCGGATCTGCTCTTCGGTTACGTCCCAGGCCCACAACTCGCAGTAGACGCCGATTTCACGGACACGACGGGCGATGAGCTGGGTGTACTGGGAACCGAAATCCAGGATGAGGATGCGGTGCTGGTGAATGTCTTTAGTCATTTTATTCCTGCATCAGGCTGATTTGTCACAAAAAGCGTGGGGATAAAAACGTGTTAAAGAAACGGGGCCAGAGCCCCGTTTCATCAGCCCATCCGGTAGTTGGGGGCTTCTTTGGTGATGGTCACGTCATGGACGTGGGACTCTTTCATCCCGGCGCCCGAGATGCGCACGAACTCGGCCTTGGTGCGCATGTCGTCTATGGTGGCGCAGCCGGTCAAGCCCATGGAGGAGCGCAGGCCGCCCATCTGCTGGTGAATGATCTCCTTGAGGCGGCCCTTGTACGGCACGCGCCCTTCGATACCTTCCGGCACCAGCTTGTCGGCGGCGTTGTCGGTCTGGAAGTAGCGATCGCTGGAGCCCTTGGACATGGCGCCGAGGGACCCCATGCCGCGGTAGGACTTGAAGGAGCGGCCCTGATAGAGCTCGATCTCGCCCGGCGCCTCTTCGGTACCGGCAAACATGGAGCCCACCATGACGCAGCTTGCGCCCGCGGCGATGGCCTTGGCCACGTCGCCGGAGAAGCGGATGCCGCCATCGGCAATCACAGGCACGCCTGTGCCTTCCAGGGCGTCAACGGCGTCGGAGATAGCGGTGATCTGGGGCACGCCGACACCGGTCACGATGCGGGTAGTGCAGATGGAGCCAGGGCCTATGCCGACCTTGACGGCATTGACGCCGGCAGCGACCAGCGCCAGGGCACCGGCGGCGGTGGCCACGTTGCCACCGATGATTTGCAGCTCAGGATAGGCGTCGCGGGTCGCCTTGATGCGATCCAGCACGCCCTGGGAGTGGCCATGGGAGGAGTCAATCAGCAGCACGTCCACACCGGCTTCCACCAGGGCGGCGACGCGCTCTTCGTTGCCTGCACCGGCGCCGACGGCGGCACCGACCCGCAGACGACCGCGCTCGTCTTTACAGGCGTTCGGCTTGCGCTCGGCTTTCTGGAAGTCTTTGACGGTGATCATGCCTTTCAATTTGAAGTCGGCGTTCACCACCAGCACCTTCTCGATACGGTGCTTCTGCATCAGGGCAACCACCTCTTCGCGAGGGGCCCCTTCACGCACGGTGACCAGACGATCCTTCTGGGTCATGATCTGTTCAACGGTCTGGGAGAGATCGATCACGAAGCGCACATCACGGCCGGTGATGATGCCGACAAGCTGGTTGCCGTCAGTGACCACAGGGTAACCGGCGAAACCATTCTTGTGGCTCAGCTCCTTGACCTGGGCAATGGTCATGTCAGGGCGTACGGTGACGGGGTCGGAGACCACGCCGCTCTCGTACTTCTTGACCTTGCGCACTTCGGCAGCCTGCTGCTCGATGGACATGTTCTTGTGAATGAAGCCGATACCGCCTTCCTGGGCCAGTGCGATAGCCAGACGGGCTTCAGTCACTGTGTCCATGGCAGCGGAAATCATCGGGATATTCAGGGAGATAGCAGACGTGAGCTTGGTACGCAGGTCGGCGGTATTCGGAAGAACAGTGGAGTGTGCTGGAACCAACAGTACATCGTCGAAGGTCAGCGCTTCTTTGGCAATCCTGAGCATGGCAATATCTCACCGTTGAGGAGTGGGGGTGTAAAATATTGCCGACAAATTTTACTCATGCATTGGTCACTGGTAAAGAAGTTTTTTGAATTTTTTATGGTGTAGCCCGGTTTAACGGCGCCAACGGGGCAAAAAACCAATAAATTCAGGCGTAACCATGCCTTTTTTCGCGACAAGATGATCTTTTTTGCAGTTGGCAGCCAAATGCCCGCCAGGCGCCCCTCGGGTCACTTTTTAACAATTCCTCTCCCCCTCTCGGGGCCGCCACTCAGCCCCCCTGATAACGACCGGGTTTGTGCCAGTTCATCAGCATGGCGTTCATGGCGAGCGCGCTCAAGGTGGACCAGAGCAGCAGGGAGAGCGGCAGCGTGAGCAGGGAGAGCGCAAACACCAGCACATCGAGCAGCATCTGGCTCTTGCCCGCGTTGATGCCGGTGCGCCTTTGCAGCCAGAGCGTCACCACGCCTATGCCCCCCACGGAGGCGTTGTGGCGGGCGAGGGAGAGCACCCCCATGCCGAGGAAGGTGCCCCCCACCAGGGCGGCAAACAGCGGGTGGATGTAGCTCACCGTCAAGAGCAGCGGCACCCCCTGGGTGGCGGCCGAGAGCGCCACATTGACCACCAGCGTCTTGAGCATGAAGCCCCGCCCCATGGTGAAGTAGCTGAACACCAGAAAAGGCAGGTTGGCCAGGAAGAAGAGCACCCCTATGGGCAGGCTGCTGACGTGTGCGAGCAGCAGGGCTATGCCCGCTATGCCGCCGGTGATCATGCCGGAGCACTTGAGCAGATTGAGGCCGACTGCGATAAACATGACCCCGAGGATCATGCCGTAGACGTCGTCCTTGAGGGTGTGGGCCAACCCTCTGCCCACAGCCGCCGGCTGCATGATCATTTCACCTTCCATATGACTCCTTGACACGAATTGATTGTGGCGTCCCTTGCCCGAAAAGCAGACCGTTCCGGCACGGATGGCGGCGGTGCATTCAGCCTGCTGGCACCAGCCCCCGACCTTACGGCCCCCTGCCCCTGACATCGCCATCATGGGCATGACAAGTCACAGCAAAAAGAGCGCCAATCAAAACAAGAGTCCGAGATACCATCAAAAATCGAATTTAAATTCCGCATAGCCATAAAAAAACAGATAGATCATACCAATACAGGGATCAACTCCCGTGCCGGATCAGCATGTTTACCCAATTAACCCAAAAACATGTCGTGGTCCTTCCTGATAAATTCGTTTAATCGGTTGATCATGCCGATAAAATGTCACTTTACAGCATGGAAGATGCCCGTCAGGAGGGCGCCATGGGGCTGTCTGACATGTTTCTGCGGGATTGGGCGCAAGGGCAAATAACAAAGAAATGCACCAAATCAGGGCGAGCGCACCAAAGGCGTGCAATTTGGGGCCCTGCGCTTGCCTCGCCCGGCGCGACCTGGGTGGGATGCGCCGGCCCTCATCCCCCGCTTCATGCCTCGGCGCCATAAAAAAGTCGGCCCCAAGGCCGACTCGCTGCACACCATCACAGGCGCCCCTTATTTGAGGTACTTGCCGTCCACCCCCACCTTGCCAGGGCCACCCAGCACCCAGACTCGGGCCGAGTAGGCAGGCACCTGGAAGCTCAGGCTGCCGTTGCTGACGCTGACCGTGGTGCCGGTAACCGCATCCCTGTAGGTGCCGTTTTTCAGGCCGCTCAGGCTTATCTGCTGGGCCGAGTTGGCCGCGAGGCCCACGGCGGCGTAGCTGCCTTGCGCGCTCAGGTCACGCACGAAGCTGATGCCGCTCCCCCACTCGTTCACCTGGCTCATGGGCGCCTTCTGCAGGGCGGGCACCGCCTTGCGGATCTGGTTCAGGCGCTTGATGTGCTGATAAAGCGGGTGACTCGGGGTGGCCGGGTTGTCCAGCACGTCCCCAAAGTAGGCACGGCCTGTCTGATCCACCGTCATGGTGGCCCCGTCGATGTCCTGGGGCTTGCCAGCCTGGAACATCACCTCCTCCCCGTAGTAGAGGGTCGGGATGCCACGGGCTGTCCAGAGCAGGTTGTAGGTCATGGCCGCATTGCCCTCTTCCCCGCCGTAGCGGTACTTGAAGTCATTGTCCGGCCCCACGTCGTGGTTCTGGAAGAAGGTAATGAGCTTGGTGGCATCCCCATAGACCCAGTCCATGGCGAAGATCCCCCCCACTCCGCCAAAGCTCCCCTTGGTGACGTTGTCACGGAAGGTGGAGAAGAGGGAGAAGTCCAGCACCGAGAGACCCGAATCACCGCCAGCGCGAGGGTTGGCCGGGTTCGGGGTGGTGCGGGTGTACCACCAGGGACGGATCACCGCGGAGGCGTTGTCGTTGGCCAGCTCGGATCCCCAGCCGGTACCCTTGACCAGGTTCTCGCCGAACACGAACAGCCCCGGCTTGTGGGCCTGCCAGTCGTGCACATAGGTCAGCAGTTCGTCCCGCTCTATGTGCTTGAGGGTATCGATACGGATGGCATCCACCCCCATGTCGAGGTACTGACGAATGGCGCCGTTGAGGTAATCCTTGACGTTCTGGTTGCCGGTGGCGAGATCGATGCAGTCCCCCGCCATGTGCTTGCGCTGCAGGGCGAGCGGGTTTTCCCAGTCGCCGCCGGACATGAAACCGTCCAGGTGATACCAGCTGGGATCCAGGGTCTGGGCATCGATGCCAAAGAAGCGGTTCGGGTTGTAGCCTGCACTCGGCACGCTGGCCCCTGTCTTGGGATCGATCAGGGGCTGGGTGCCGGCCGGATCGGACTGGCAGCGGGCCTTGTACCAGTCGGGGGCGGCGGGGTTGTCATCATCACAGCGGTTGGCGCTGGCGTAATCCCCGAGGTTGCCCTGATAGGGGCCGTTGTTGATGAGCCCCTGGCTGGATCCTGCCGGCACGTAATATTTGACCGGCAGGCGATCGATCCAGGTCTTGCCACGCAGGCCGTACTGGCTGGAGTGGTTGATCACCACATCCTGTATCACCTTGATCCCCTTGGCGTGGGCGGCCTGGATGAACTCCCGGTAGCCCGCTCCCGGCGACTCCAGTCGGGGATCGACCCGGTAGAAGTCGTAGGCGTGATAGCCGTGATAGTCGAGGCCGGAGCGGTTCTCCACCGGCGGCGTCACCCAGATGGCGGTGAAGCCGAGATCCTTGATGTAGTCGAGCTTCTCGATGAGCCCCTTGAAGTCGCCACGCCAGTGGGGATCCCCCGCCTTGTAGCGGTCCCGGTTGTAATAGTTGTTGTTCCCGTCCCCATCGTAGAAGCGGGCGGTCAGCAGGAAGTAGATGCTCTCGCCACGAAAATCGCCCCCCGCCACCGGGGTCTCGCCAATCTGATAGCTGAAGCTCTGCTCCCCTTGATTGCCGGTCACATCGACACTCAATGTCTTGATCACCAGATCGGTGCCGCTACCCTTGTCGCTGGCGACAATGGCCTGGCCGGCGTAGCGGGGGGACGCCGTGGTGGGCTGGCTGCCGTCCGTGGTGAAATGGACCCTGGGGGCGCTGTCGTTATCGTCGCTCACCGAGAGGGTGATGGACTGCGCCTCTGCATAGCTGCCCGGGGCCGGGGTGGCGGTCACAGTGGGCGCCTGATTGTCGGCGCCAGCCAGGGGTGCCACCTCCAGTGTCTTGTCCTGGCTATCGAAGCAGATGCGGTAACTGGTGTCGGCGCTCACCTTGTAGTCCTGGGCCGGATAGGCTTCGGTCCAGTCCCCCTTGCGATCAATCTTGAAGCGGGGATTGCTGCTGCCAAAGGCCTGCTCGGTGCAGAAGGTCACTCCGTCCTCGCTGGTCATGACGGTCAGACCCCAGTTGTTGGGGGTACCGCGGAAATACCAGCTGCCGCCGGTCTGGGGGGCGGACACCACCAGGCTCACGCTGCTGCTGCTCTTGGCCCCCTGATCGTCGGTGACCGTCAGGCCATAGGTGAAGGTGCCCGCCTGAGCCGTGTTGACGCTGATGCTCTCCGTGGTTTCGCCGCTGCTCCAGAGATAGCTGACAATCTGACCATCGGGATCCGTGGAGTCGCTGCCGCTCAGGGTGAGCCCATCCCCCACAGCGATATTGAGGACGCCGCCCGGGGTGATGACAGCGATGGGGGGCTGATTGTCGTCCCCGAGCGGCGTGATGCTGTAGGCCTGGGTCTCGTCATTGACCTGGAAGCGCACCATTCCGGTGCCGCTCCAGAGGATGTCGCCGCCGCTGCGCTCCAGCACACCATCGGCATTGCTGTCGCCGAAGTTGATGGCCCAGTCCCCCGCCTGATCGAACTTGAGCCGCTGGTTGGTCTTGCCATCCATATAGGCTTCGGCCTGCCACAGGTGGTCGGCCACCAGCGTCATGGGCAGGCTGGCCCAGCCATTGAAGGTGCCGCGCACCTGAAGCTGCGGCAGCGTCCTGGCAAACCCCGATGCCTCGCAACTCGCCACCGCCGTGGTGGTGATGGCCTGGGTGCCGGCATGAATGCGGATCTGATAGTGGGTGTTGGCAGTGACCGCGTAGTCGGCGGTTGGGTAGCTCTGCTGCCAGTTGCCGTATCGGTCGATCTTGAAGCGCGGGCCGCCGCTGGCGTCCCCGCTCTGGAAGAACTGACAGGTGTCAAAGTTGAGCCCATCGGTCGACACCATGGAGGTCGCCGCCCATCCATTCGCGGTGCCCCGGAAGAACCACTCCGCCGCCGCACAGGGCGCCGTGATCAGGGTTCCCAACAATCCGGCCGCGAGTATCCATCTAGCCATTGATAGTCCTTTATTTTCATTGTTTTGTGTGTGACGCCGGTGTGCCCCGGCATTCCCCATCCGCTACATTCCCGCCTTCGAATGAGTCACGCCAGTCTAGGGCGTGCACAGGCCGACTCATGGCAGATACGTATGAAATGTGACCTAAATCGCCCCGCAAATAATGCATATGTGATTGATAGCGCTTTCATTTCTCTCGATGGCGACAGAGGGTGACCCCTCTTCACTGGGCACAGAATCCGGTGCTCGGCCGGTGAACAAGCCATCCCCGACGAGAGCGGATCGCGACATGCCCCCCTTCGCCGTTGCCATTCGGGGAGCTTGCCGCCATGATGCAGAGCCTCTCCTTCTCATGTCGGGCAGGAAGAGCATCCAAGGGAGTGGAGATGAGAACATCGGATTACGTGCGACTGCTGGTGCTGGCGGCCATCTGGGGCGCCAGCTTCCTGTTCATGCGCATAGCGGCGCCCGCCTTTGGCTCGGTCAACACCACCTTCCTGCGGGTCTTCTTCGCCCTGGTCGGGCTCGCCGCCATGCTGTTGCTGCTGCGCACTCCCATGCAGTTCCAGGGCAAGCTCAAATCCATCATGGTGCTCGGCATCATCAACTCGGGCGTGCCCTTCCTGATGTACGCCATC
Organism: Aeromonas rivipollensis; assembly: GCF_010974825.1. GTDB lineage: Bacteria > Pseudomonadota > Gammaproteobacteria > Enterobacterales > Aeromonadaceae > Aeromonas > Aeromonas rivipollensis. The sequence continues at coordinate 72,806 of NZ_JAAILA010000013.1, forward strand.
GCCGCTCTCTGGCTGCCCGCCGGCTACTCGGCCATCCTGAACGCCACCACACCGCTGATGGGGGCAGTGATCGGCTTCTCCTTCTTCAACGAGACGCTGACCTTGCGAAAGTGGAGCGGCGTCATGCTGGGGCTGATGGGCATAGCCCTCATCACCACCACGGGAGAGGTGAACCTGACCGGCAATCTCGTCACCGGCGTGCTGGCCTGCCTCATCGCCACCGCCTGCTATGGCTGCGCCGGTTTCCTGACCCGACGCTGGATCAGCGAGCGGGGCGGCCTCGACGCCAAGCTGGTGGCCTTTGGCAGCCAGCTCGGCGCCTGCCTCTTCCTGCTCCCCTTCTTCGGTTACACCCTGGTGACAGGCCCCGCCGTCAACTGGGCCCTCCCCGAGGTGTGGGCCAGCGTGCTGGCGGTCGGCTTCATCTGCACCGCCCTCGCCTATCTTATCTACTTCAGGCTGATCGCCGATATCGGGCCCCTGCGCTCCCTGACGGTCACCTTCCTGATCCCGCCCTTTGGCATCTTGTGGGGCTATCTGGTGCTGGGCGAAACCCTCACCGGTGGTTTCGTGGCGGGCGGCGCCATCGTCTGTCTCGCGGTCTGGCTGGTGGTGAGCCCGAGCAGGGCCACCAAACCGGCCAAGGCGCAGCCACAGGGCTGAACGCTATCTGCCGGGCCCCGTGGCTCGGCAGATAGCACAGGCAGACTGAAGCCAGACGCCGCTTCTGCCACAGACACGGACTCGGCGGATGGGCTGAACTGGGGTAAGATGTGCCCCATCGTTTTCTCCCCGCTCCGGCGGACACAGCAGCAGGGCCAGCCTTGAACCACCTCGACGAATCCAGCCAGAGCAGGCAACAGCAGATCTTCACCGTCACCCGCCTCAACAGCGCCGTGCGCATGATACTGGAGCAGGATCTGGGGCTGGTGTGGCTGACGGGGGAGCTCTCCAACCTGGCGATGCCAAGCTCGGGCCACTGGTACTTCTCCTTGAAAGACATCTCGGCCCAGGTGCGCTGCGCCATGTTCAAGGGCAACAACCGCCGGGTGCCGTTCCGACCGCAAGATGGTATGCAGGTACTGGTGCAGGCGCGGGTCTCCCTCTATGAACCCCGCGGCGACTACCAGCTCATCATCGAATCCATGCAGCCCGCCGGGGACGGCATGCTGGCCCTGCGCTTCGAAGAGCTCAAGCGCCGCCTCGACGCCGAAGGGCTGTTCGACGAGGGCCGCAAGCGCCCGCTCCCCCGCGAACCCCGCGCCGTGGGGCTGGTCACCTCGGCCACCGGCGCCGCCCTGCACGACATGCTGACGGTACTCAAACGCCGGGCGCCAGACCTGCCAGTCTTCATCTACCCGACCCAGGTGCAGGGCAGCGCCGCCACCGCCCAGATAGTCGCGGCCATCACTCTTGCCAACCGCCGCGCCGAGGTGGATGTGCTCATCGTCGGTCGCGGCGGCGGCTCCCTTGAGGATCTCTGGTGCTTCAACGAGGAGGTGGTGGCCCGCGCCATTGCCAACTCCACCATCCCTGTCATCAGCGCGGTGGGCCACGAGGTGGATGTCACCATCAGCGACTTCGCCGCCGACTTGCGCGCCCCCACCCCCTCCGCCGCCGCCGAGCTGGTGGCACCGGACAGAAGCGCCCGCGCCCAGCGCCTGGGTCACCTCAAGCAGCGTCTGCTGCAGGCCATCTCCCGGCGCCAGACCGCCGCCCGCCATGGCTTCGCGCTGCTGCAAAAGCGGCTCGACCATCAGGATCCCAAGCGCCTGCTGGAGCAGCAGTCCCAGCGTCTGGACGAGCTGTCCGGCCGCCTGCAGCAACTGCTCAATCTGCGCCTGCATCAGGGGGAGCGGCGCCTCGCGAACCTCGAACTGCGGCTGCAGGCCAGGAGCCCTTCAACGCTGCTGGCCGCTGGCAAGCGCCGCCACCAGTTGGCCGAGGAGCGGCTCCATACCCTGATGAACAAGCGCCAGGATCTGGCCGCCCACCGCCTCGCCATGCTGAGTGCGCGGCTCGACGGGATAAGCCCGCTGGCCACCCTGGGGCGAGGTTACTCCATCACCCGCACGCCAAGTGGCGAGGTGATAAGCCGTGCCGCCCAGGTGAGCCCGGGCCAACAACTGGTCACCACGCTCGCAGAGGGGGAGCTGCGGGTGCGGGTGGAGGAAGTGCACAACCAATAACGAAAGGGGGGCCATCAAGCGGCCCCCCTTTCGTTCCCTCCTTAGTCTTGCCCCTGCCCGCTACACCGGCGAATGATGCCGGGCCCCGCCCGGATGAGCGGCGGGGGTTGCCGCCTCACCTCCCAGGGGATTTGACTGCAGATACTCGAACAAGCCCGCCTGCAGATTGACGTTCCAGAAGCGCCCCGCCAGGGTCAGCGCCAGTGCCTCCCCGGTCAGCTCGGCCAGGCCATGCTGCTGCCAGCGATCAAAGAGCGGCAACAGATGCGCCCGCAAGGGGGATGGCAAGCGCCCGAGGGCAAGCCAGCCGGTATCGAGGCCACCGCGCAGCAGGCCGTCCATAGACGCGTTGGGGTTGGGCCTCATCACCATGCCGGGCGCTCGCAGATCGGCGGCCAGCGCCTGGTGCCAGGCCCCTAGATCCCGGCCATACATGAGACCGTGGCCATGAATGCTGCCCCCCGCCCCCGCACCGAAGGGGAGGATCTCGGCGCCGCGCTTGGCCATCTGGTTGTAGCGGCTCTGCTCGGCCTCGCTTCGCCGCCAGTGGCTGCAGGAGAGCCGCTGCCAGCCCCCCTGCTCCAGGGTGCGGGCGCCATAGGCATACATGGTCGCCCGCTGCTGACCATCGGCGGACCAGCCGAGCCGGCCCTTCTCCTGCGCGCGATCCAGATTGGTGCCCTGCATGGGGATGAGCTGATAGAGATCCACCCCGTGCACGCCGCTGGTCATCACATCCGCGATGTCCTGGCGCCACAGGGCGTCATCCTGCCCCGGCAGGCCGAAGATGAGATCCGCCACTATGACGGCGGCGTCATCCCGGGTCAGCTCCTCCAACCGGGCGAGCAGTGTCTCCCTATCGTCGAAACGGGCCGCTTGCTGGCGCACTTCTGTGTTGAAGCTCTGCACCCCGAACGAGAAACGGTTGAAGCCCCCCGCCAGGGCCGTCTGCCACTTCTCATCATCAAAGCCGTTGAGCCGCCCCTCCAGGGTCACTTCCGCATCGGCCGTCAGCGGAAAACGGCGGATCGCCTCGGCGAGGCGCGCCAGATCGTCCGCCGCCATATCGGTGGGTGTGCCGCCCCCCACATAGACGGCCGAGAAGGGGTGACTCTGGCCAAAGGGAGAGTCGGCGGCCCGGTGCAGACTGTCACACAGGGCCGCCATATAGCGGCTCATGCGCGCCGGGTTGGCGCCATTTTCGAAGAAGTTGCAGAAGCTGCAGCGCTTGCGGCAGAAGGGTACATGGATATAGAGCGCCCGCTCCTGGGCCTCGCTCGGTCGCTGCCACCAGGCTTGCCAGCCGGCGTCGTCCAGCGTCAGGGGGCCTGCGCCGCCCCGGCTGGCATGGGCCGAGGTCTTGGCGCCAAAGGCGAACTTCAGGGGATCCGGGGTGGCGAGCCCCGTCATGGTCGGGGTGAACTGTGGCGTCATCACTGGCAGGTTACCGTCTGGAAATAATGCAAATGATAACGAATATCAGTTAAGCCCTGTGTTGTGCTGGATCAAGTCAGGGGCATTGAGAGGACGTCATCTCCCCCCTCTGCCTGGGCGCGAGAGCAGATGTAAAGCGAGATCATGCAGGAGGCGTGGCAGGAAGAGAGCCACTCTCCGGCGGGAGAGTGGTGGCACACACGCGATCAGGCCAGAGGAAGGATCCCGGCGGCGGGATCAGGGCGCTGACGCCGGGCTGGACAGATCAGCCGTTGTCTATGATGATGGCGACCCGGCGATTCTCCGCCCGTCCGGCGGCGGTGCCGTTATCGGCGATCGGCGCCTCTTCACCGCGTCCACGGATGTCCAGGTTGGCCGCGGGCATGCCCACAGACGCCAGCACCTCGGCCACGGACTGGGCCCGTTTCAACGAGAGCTGCTCGTTGTAGGCCGCCTCGCCGTTGGAGTCGGTGTGACCGTCCACCCGGGCCCGGTTCAGCCCCACCTCAATCAGGGCCCTGCCCAAGGCTTCCACCACCTGGCGGGTGCCGGGATTGAGGGCCCCCACGTTGTTGGCAAAGAGCACCTTGTTGGAGATATCCAGGGTCCAGCCCTCGTCGGTCAGGTGAAACCCCTGCTCCTTGAGTGCGGCGATCTGCGCCTGCGTGAGGCCCTGGGGAGCGCTCTGGCAAGCCGCCAGCCCACCGAGCAAGAGTGCGAACAGACCTGCTCTCATCAGGTTGAAAAACGTCATCATTCTGGTCCTTTCATTATTTTCCATATCAATTTCACGTGGTTGTCTGGTTGTCTCTGTGTCCCTCCCTGCGTTGTCGTTTGGATTCATACATGGCACCGTCGGCGGCCTGCAACAAGGCATCCGCCGTCTCCCCCTGCTCGGGGTAGAGGGCGGCGCCGACGCTGATGCCGACCCCCAGATGACGGCCATCGCTCAAGACCACGGGGGTGCTCATCGCCTGCTGGATCCGCATCATCACCTCCTGCACCTCACTCCCCTGATGCACCGGAAAGAGCAGGACCACAAACTCATCCCCACCCAGCCGGCACACCAGGTCCATGGGCCTGAGCTGATGCTGCACCCGCCGCGCCAGGGTGATGAGCACCTCGTCACCGATTGCATGGCCCAGGTTGTCATTGATCTGCTTGAAGCGATCACAGTCCAGATAGAGCAGGGCGAAGCGCTCCTGCCGGGTGCGCCCGGCCTGGATGGCTTGCTCCAGCCGCGCCTCGAACAGCGCCCGGTTGGGCAATCCGGTGAGGGGATCATGGGTTGCCTGGTGCAGCAGGGTGGCGTTCTCCCGCTTCTGATGGGCCTGCCAGGCTTCCAGCTCGTCGAGCAGTGAATTGAAGTCCTCCCCGAGCTCGTGCAGCTCGGCGATGTTGGCCGCCGGCACCCGCTGCTTGAGGGCGCGCTGGCGGCTGACGTTGTAGGCGACCTCGGTCAGGGCCTTGAGGGGCGCCGTGATGGAACGCTGCATCCGGCGCGCCACATAGAGCGCCCCCAGGATACTGAGCAGCAGGCACAGCAGGGTCGCCATCAGGGTCTGCAACAGGAAGCGCAGCAGGTGCTGGCCGTGACCGACCAGGTGAACCTGGGCTATCTCCTTGCTCTCCCGCACTATGGGCTGCTCCACAGGTCCCGGCAGGATAAGCTGGGCCAGATGCTGCTCCAGACTGCTCCAGGGGGTCGTAATGTCCCGGCGCCAGCTCGCCAGCACCTGACCGCCGGGCAGCAGAATGCGGGCGCTGGCCACGTCCTCCCGGGAGGTGATGGCCTCCAGGGCATCCTTGGCCGCATCCTTGTCATCGAACACCACGGCCGCTTCCGCGGTGTAACTGATGGCCCGCGTCACCAGCTTGAGGTTGTGATCCGCATAGAGGCGCAGCGCCAGCAGCGCCGTGATGGTCAGGAAGAGGCCCGCCATGCAGACGGCGGTCAGGGAGATCATCATGTGGGTGCGCCCCAGACTCTGGCGCAGGGTGAGCCGGGGGCTGGCGTGATTGATGGTCATCGCGCCTCCGCATCCGCTCTGGCGAGCTTGAGCACGGCCGGGTGCACCCGCACGCCGCTGCGGGCGAGTGCATCCAGGTTGACCCGAAAACGGACCCTCTCTTTGCCGGCCTGCAGGCAGAACACCGCATCGGCGATGCACTCGCGGCTCTGCTCGCTGATGCTGAGGATGGCGTACCCCCGCAGACGTTCGAACAGGGAGAGCCGCTGCTCGGGGACCAGCACCCCCAGATAGATCACATCGCAGCGCTGGATCAGCGCCTCGTCGTCGACCTCGTAGCGATGCACATCGACCGGGCGGCCATTGGCCTGCTGGCGGATGGTGAGCAGCGACGCCGCATATTCCGTGGGCGCGGCGACGCAGAGCCGCAACCTGGCAGGCTCGCTGGGCCAGCGGGTGTAGCTCAGGATATCGAGCACGGTTTGCCGCACCAGCTCGCTGCGCACTTCCGCCGAGGTAGCCGGCGCCGCCTCGCAAGTCAGCACCCAGAGGCAGCACAGGGGCGTGAGCCACGCCAGGATCCGAAAAGAGGAGAAAAACTGCATGATGCCCGCGCTTATGCCCACGTCGGTACCTGGGGGGTCCGACGCCCATGGAGGGAGTGCCAGAGAGGAGTCGCATCGAGCTTATCAGCCGCCAGGCGGCTGCCTATCCGTACTGGCATCGGCTGCGTCAGCGGCCGACGCAGCGAGGGCGACACCACAGACCAGGACGGGCACCCCTGGGGCACGCCTTCAGGGTTACTTTTTGCCAATCCCATATTCACGCAGCTTGTTGGCGATGGCGGTGTGGGAGACCCCGAGCCGCTTGGCCAACTGGCGGGTAGAGGGGAAGGCCGGGTAGAGCCGCTCCAGCAGCCGGCTCTCGAAGCGCTTCACCGCCTCGTCGAGCCCCCCCTCGAACCACTCGTCGATAAGGGGCATGGCGTCGGCCGCCACCGGCAGGTCCACGTGCTCGGGGCCTATTTCGTCCCCTTCCAGCAACGTCATGGCCCGGTAGAGGCAGTTGCGCAGCTGGCGCACGTTGCCGGGCCAGCGGTAGGCGGTCAGGTACTCGGCCATGTTGCGGGTAAAGCGCGGGCGTGGGCGCTGCAACTCGCTCGCGAAGCGGGAGACGAACTGCTGTGCCAGGGCCATGATGTCCGCCTTGCGCTCGCGCAGGGGGGGCAGCGCCAGACTCAACACGTTGAGGCGGTAGTAGAGATCTTCCCGGAACTTGCCTTCGTGCACCAGATCCAGCAACTGCTTCTGGGTGGTACAGATAAAGCGCACGTTGACCCTCACCTCCTGCTCGTCCCCGACCCGGCGGAAGACGCCGTCTTGCAGCACCCGCAGGAACTTGGTCTGCAGATGGGGGGACATGTCGCCTATCTCGTCCAGCATCAGGGTGCCGCCGCTCGCCAGCTCCAGCACGCCGCGCTTGCCTTCGGTGTTGTTGCCAAAGGCGCCGGGGGCGTAGCCAAACAGCTCGCTCTCGGCCACGTTGTCCGGCATGGCGGCGCAGTTGAGCGCCATGAAGGGATGGCTGGATCTCAGGCTGGCGCCGTGGCAGGCGCGGGCCAGCAACTCCTTGCCGGTGCCGGTCTCCCCCACGATGAGCAAGGGGGCATCCTGCATCGCGAGCTTGGCGGCCTGGGCCAGCACCTCCTTCATCTTCTGGCTCTCGGCCTGCAGGTGCTCGAAGCCCCCGACTTCCACCGCGTGCAGCGCGCTGAAGTGCATACCGACCCGGCGGGCGGATTTGAGCACCACAACGGCGCCGGCCAGGGCCTGTTTGCCCTTCTCCTCGGCCACGAACAGCGGCATCAGATCGCCGAGGTACTCCTCGCCGCCGAGGCTGAGTTTGCAGGTCTGGGGCTTGATCTCGCTCGCCTCCAGCCAGCGGGCGAAGGAGAAGCCCTTGACCAGGGAGCCGAGCGCCACCCCGCGCACCTCTTCCGGCGGCAGCGCCAGCGTGGTGAGGGCGGCCTGGTTGGCCTGGGTCACCCGCCCCTTGCTGTCGAGGGAGAAGACCAGATCCGGCAGCGCCTTGAGCAGGGCCTCTATCTCGTGATGCTCCCGCTCGGAGGGCATATAGGGGATGGTCTTGACGTCATAGACGCCGGGAATGCGGCGGATCTCCGGCATCAGGTGCTGGAAATCGCGAAACTCCAGCTCGGGGAAATTGAGATAGATGATGCCTGAGGTATCGATTTCGATGCCGCGCAGATCGATGTTGTGCTCCACCAGTCGGTCGAGCAGTTCCCGGGTCAGGCCCAGACGGTCTTCACAGCTGACTTCAAGACGCATTCGGCACACACTTCCTAGCTAACATTCTGAATAGCCGGATGATACAGACTCGATCCCGCCAGTGCGAGCGCTCCCCCATAAAAATGCGGGCCCGCCACGTTTTCACCGGGCAGGCCCTGTTTCTCCGCGTCAAGCCGCTGTTACTTCATCAACTCGTCGGTGCGCGCCGCCATGATGAAGTCGTTGCGATGCAATCCACCTATCTTGTGGGTCCACCAGCTCACTGTCACCCTGCCCCACTCGAGCAAGATCGCCGGATGGTGGAACTCGGCCTCCGCCAGCTCGCCCAACCGGTTGGTGAAGGCCAGCGCCTCCTTGAAGTTGCGAAAGGCAAATTCACGCCTCAGTTGCAGCTCGCCGTTCACCACCAGGGGCTGCCAGTCGGGGATGGCGTGCATCAGCTCGCTCAGCTCCTGCTCGGTCACCCTGGGGGCATCGGCGCGGCACGCTTCGCACCGCTGGTTTGCCAGTTCAGACATTCGGGACTCCTTTCATCAATGGAATGGGTTGGAAACGGATTCAGCTCGCCTGCCGGCCAGAGGCCGGGGCAAAGCGGGGCGGACGCAGACCGAGGCGACGGGCCTCGGCCACCGCCGCCATGATCTGCTGCGGCCCCAGGCGGTAGAGGCAATCCAGGCTTGGCAGCACGAAATAGACGGGTTGCATGATGTCGATGCGATAAGGGGTGCGCAGCACCTCCAGCAGATCGAAGGGTTGCAGCACCGGCTTGCCGGAAAGGGCATAGGCGGTCTCGCCGATGGAGGAGAGGATGCCGCCACCGTAGATGCGCAGCCCCTCCCCCTCCTGCAGGAGACCAAACTCCACGGTGAACCAGTAGAGCCGCGCCAGATAGACCCGCTCCTCCTTGCTGGCGTTCAGCCCGAGCTGGCCATAGAGGTGGGTGAAGTGGGCGAAGGCGGGATTGGTCAGCATGGCGCAGTGGCCGAAGATCTCATGGAAGATGTCGGGCTCTTGCAGATAGTCGAGCTCGTCCCGGCGGCGGATGAAGGTAGCCACCGGAAACTGGCGATCCGCCAGCAGGGCAAAGAAGCGATCGAAGGAGATGAGGGCAGGCACGGCGGCCACCGACCAGCCGGTGGTGGGGGTCAGGGCGGCGTTGATCTCCCCCAGTTGCGGGATACGATCCCGGGGCAGTGCCAGCCTCTCCAGCCCCGCCAGGTATGCATCGCAGGCCTTGCCATCGAGCGCCTCGAGCTGGCGCGCGATCAGGATCTGCCAGGTCCCCTGCTCTTCCTCCGAGTAGTGGATGCAACCCTGATCGTCCGGTTGGTGTGCTGTGTAGCTACTTGCCATGATCCCTGCCATCTTCGGCCCCTAAAGGCCCCTTGTCGTTGCTCTTCAGGATCACTGTAACGGCTTGCCCATCAAAAAAGCAGCCGACCCCGAGGTCGGCTGACTGCCACAGATGTAAATAATTTGTAACATCTCGATATACTTTCCCGGGGCGCTGCCGTGGTTGAGGCACGCCGCCCGGGGGATGGCTCAGGCAGGGAGATCACAGCCCTTGAATGGCCCCTATGACTTGCGAAGATAGCCCGCCAGCTGGCCGACAAGCCGCTTGCGCAGCTCACCTAGCCTGGGTTTCTCGTCCGCACACCAGGGCAGCGGGCGGCACGCCTCTATGGTGCGCAGCCCCAGGCGGGCGGTGAGCAGACCAGCCCCCACCCCTTGCGCGGCGCGGGCGGAGAGCTTGGCGGTGAGCTCGGCCCCCAGCAGATCCATGCCCACCTCTGTCACCAGCTCGGTGGCGCCGGCATAGAGCATGTTGCGAAACACCTGGCGGATGAGGCGAATGCGGCTCCAGTAGCCGAGCTCGATGGCGTAGACATCGGCGATGTCCTCGATCATCCGCAGGTTGCGCCACAGCATCAGCATCATGTCGACGGTGGCGAGCGGGCTCAGGGCCACCAGCACGGCTGCCTCCCCCGACCATTTGGCGACCCGGGCCTGGGCGAGCTTGTCCCGCTCGCCCAGCACCAGCTGGCTGTAGAGGGTCAGCACCTCCCGATCGCTGTGGCTCTCGTCGAGCTGGCCGAGCCAGGTCTGATACCCCTCCCGCCCCTTGTCGCCACTCTTTTCGGCCAGGGCCTCGCAGAATGCCTGCCCCTGCCCCACCCCCTGATGGGCCAGCAGATCTTCGGCCCGTGAGCGCACATCCTGGCGCCGCTTGAGGGTGCGCAGCCGCAGCCACTCGCGCCCGACCACGCCGGCCGTGCCCACCGCCACCAGGCCAGAAGCCAGCAGCCAGGCACCGCCCCAGAGCGGGGTGGTGAGAAACTGGTCGTAGAGGAAGGCGCCAAACTGGCCCAGGGAGAGCAGGCCGACCGCCCCCAGCCCCCAACCCAAGAGGCGATGGCGGCGACGGGGCCGCACCGTCAGGGCTTGGGCCACCTCGGTGAACTCATCGAGCTCCTCGAGTCGCTCGAAGCTCTCTTCTTCCAGCCGCTGGGCCGGGGCCGGAGGCGGCGCCTCGCTCGCCACCGACAGGGTCGGCTCCAGGATCACCTTGCCTTGCAGCGGCATCGTCTGTGTTGTCTGATCGTTCATCTTGTTCTCTGCTCCTTGGTGCGGCGCCGGTTATTCGAGGTGATCCCCGAGCAAGAACTCCAGTGCCGCGTCCAGCCGGATATGGGGCAGCGCCTGATGGGCGCTCATGGGCATGGGGCGAAATGCCTGAAAATCAAAACCTTGGCTTTGCCACCACTGGGCAGGCGGGATCTGGGGCGGTACCTCCCCCGGGAAGAGCAAGAGCGGCTCCCCTGCCAGGCTGGTGCCACGGATGGCCGGGAACTCGCGGCCATTGGCCTGCCCCTTGCCCACCTCTGTGGCCTTGATGGCGGCCAGCGCCAGGCATTCGGTCTCTATTCCCTCGAAGCGGGCCTGGCCCCGGCCGCTGCTCACCAGATGCTGGAGCAGGGAGACCAGAGGCCCATGCTGCTCCGGGGTGACGTGATCGGCCTTGCTCGCCACGAACAACAGCTTGTCGATGCGCGGGGAGAACAGGCGGCGCCACCAGTTGCTCTTGCCATAGGCGAAGCTCTCCATGATGCGGGCTATGGCCTGCTGCATGTCGCCAAAGCTGGCGGCCCCGGCGTTGAGGGGCGCCAGGCAGTCCACCAGCACTATCTGGCGATCGAAGCCGGCAAAGTGCTGCTCGTAGAAGCCCTGCACCAGGTGCTGCTTGTACTGCTCGAAGCGCTGCTTGAAGGTGGCGTAGAGGCTGCCATCGGCGGGCTCGGAGGCGGGTTTGTCCCAGACCCAGGGCACGAATTGCAGCAGCGGCGCCCCGGCATACTCCCCCGGCAGCACGAAACGGCCCGGCTGGATAAGGTGCAGCCCCAGCTCGCGCTTGCAGGCGTGCAGATAGTCGGTGTAACGCGCTGCCAGCTCGCTCGCCGGCCGCTCTTCGAAGGCTTGCTCGGCCTGCCAGCCGGGGGTCAGCCAGTCGGCGGCCAGGGCCTGCAGCTCGGGGCGACGCAACTGGTTTGCCACCTGCTCGCTCCACTGTTCGTAGTCGAGATCCAGCAGCGGCAAGTCCAGCAGCCACTCGCCGGGGTAGTCCACCAGATCCACATAGAGGGTGGAGATCTCCCCCAGGTGCCGGCGCAAGGGGTGGCGGGTGCGGTAGCGAATTTCCAGGCGCACCTCGGCCACCCCACGTGTCGGCTCAGGCCAGGCGGGGGGCTCGCCGAACAGGGTGTCTAGGCCCCGCTCGTAGGGGAAGGTGGGAATGTGGGCGTTTTGCTGGGGAACCCGGCGGGCGCCGAGGATCCGCCCCTGGCGCTGGGCATCCCACAGGGGCAGACGGCCGTCGATGGCGGCGTGCTCCAGCTGATTGACCAACGCCGTGATGAAGGCGGTCTTGCCGCTGCGGGACAGGCCGGTGACCGCCAGCCGGATGTGGCGATCCCGAGCCCGGTTCACCACCTCAAAGGCCTTGTGCTGCAGCACAGACCATGACTGTTCGAGTTTGTTGCGTATCAAGGCGGGTCTTTTTCTCCTGTCACAACCGAACCATGGGGATAAGGGCCGGGGCCAGGGCCCCGCGCCCTTGCGGTACTCAGAGCTTGCTGAACTCGCGCTGCAGGGTGAACTCCTTGGAGGTCACCAGCTTCTCGATGCGCTGCAGTCTGGGCTCGAGCGTGTCGAGCTCCTGGGCGATGCGGCCGAGCGCCTGATGGGGGGTGACCCCCGCCTGCCAGCTGCGCGCCTTCATGCGCACCTCGGCAAAATCCGCCTCCTGCTCCCCGTAGAGGGTGACCGGCTTCTTGTCGAGCAGGAACCAGGCGGCAATGTAGGCGGTGAAGGTGATGAAACCGGCGAAGATGAGGCCTGTGATAGCCAGCAACCGCACTATCCAGGTCTCCACCCCGAAGTAGTCGGCAAGGCCGGCGCAGACGCCGGCTATCTTGCCCTTCTGGGGATCCCGGTAGAGATTGCGAGAGTTATTCGAGGCGCTCATACCTTGTTCCTCCAACCGGGGACTTCCGCATCCGCAATGAAACCCTGTGTACCGACCGACGCAGACTTCACGCCATGGCAGCCATAGATGGCATTCATACCTTGTTCCTCCAACCGGGGACCTCGGCATCCAGAATGGATTCCAGTGCCCCGACTCTCTCCTGCATCTTCTCGGCACGGACCAGCAGGCCCTGCAACTGCTCCCGCTCATTGTCGGCGAGACCCGCACCAATCCGGCCCTTGGCGCGATAGTGCAGCACCAGCCAGATGGGGGCCACTATGACCATGAAGACGATGAGTGGTGTCGCCAATATCCCAAGAATGTCTTCCATTCATCACTCTCCTTTCGAGGCGGTGTCGCTCTGGCCGAGCTTCTGGCGCATGGCCTCGAGCTCGCGGCTGATCTGATCGTCCGCTTCCAGCTCGGCAAACTGCTGGGCGAGCGCCTTGTCGGACTGGCCGAGATCGGCGCGGGCCTCCATCTCGTCGATGCGGCGCTCCATGCGCTCGAACTTGCTGACCACGGCCTGGCTATCGCCACGGGCCACCTGGCTCTGCACGTTCAAACGGCTGCTGGCGGCCTCGCTGCGAATGGCCATCGCCTTCTGGCGGGCACGGGCGTCTTCGAGCTTGGCTTCCAGCTGGCGGATCTCGTCACCCAGCTTGTCGATGCCGCTGTCCACCGCCTGCTGCTCGCGATAGAGCGCCTCGGCAAGCTCGCTCTGCTTGTTCTTCTCGATGAGGGCGGCACGGGCCAGATCCTCGCGCCCCTTGGTCAGGGCCAGCTCGGCCTTGGCCTGCCATTCGTTCACCCGCTCCTGATGGCGGCTGACCTGACGGCCAATCTCTTTCTGGTTGGCGAGGAAGCGGGCCAGGTTGGAGCGCTCCTTCACCAGTTCATCTTCCATCTCTTGGATGATCAGGCGCACCATCTTCTGGGGATCCTCGGCCTTGTCGAGCAGGGACGTCAGATTGGAATTGATGATGTCGGCCAGGCGGGAAAAAATACTCATGGTTGTACTCCTGTGATGGGCATTGGGTTGTTTCTCCATTGACAATGGCAACTTGTGTGCCAATCTGGAACAATAATTAACTTGTTGATTTATATGGGCACTCTCCATGAGTTTCAAGATGCCCGGAACAAGAGATGATTAAAATAACCAACTTTTGGTAAGATTAACCAGATTTTTCAACGAACAGGGATCAGGATGACCACGGCCACGGAAAGTCTGTTGGGTGAGTCCAACGCGTTTCTAGAGATCATCGAGCAGGCCTCGCGACTCGCCCCCCTGCGCAAACCCGTGCTGATCATCGGCGAGCGGGGGACCGGCAAGGAGCTCATCGCCCACCGCCTACATTATCTCTCGGATCGCTGGGATCAAAGCTTTGTCACCATCAACTGCGCCACCTTGAGCGAGAGCCTGCTGGAAACCGAGCTGTTCGGCCACGAGGCGGGATCCTTCACCGGCGCCGCCAAGCGTCATCAGGGTCGCTTCGAGCGGGCCGATGGCGGCACCCTGTTCCTCGACGAGCTGGCCACCACCAGCGCCCGGGTGCAGGAGAAGCTGCTGCGGGTCATAGAGTACGGTGAATTCGAGCGGGTGGGCGGCGCCAAGGCACTCAAGGTGGATGTGCGCCTGGTGTGCGCCACCAACGAGGATCTGCCGCAGCTGGCGGCCCGGGGGCAGTTTCGTCACGATCTGCTGGACCGGCTGGCCTTCGACGTCATCACCCTGCCCCCGCTGCGGGAGCGGCGAGAAGATATCCTGATGCTGGCGGAGCACTTCGCCCACGGCATGACCCGGGAGCTGGGGTATCCGCTGTTTGCCGGCTTCTCTCGCAAGGCGACCCAGTTGCTGCAAGATTACCCCTGGCCCGGCAACGTGCGGGAGCTCAAGAACGTGGTGGAGCGCAGCCTCTACCGTCAGGGCAATCCGCAGTTACCGCTCTCGGAGCTGGTGATCAACCCCTTCGACTCCCCCTGGCGCCCCCGTACCGGCAGCCCGTCCCCGGTTGCCACCGAGTCGACCTCGGCAAGCGGCCCCCAGGCCATGAGCCTGCCACTGGATCTCAAAGGGGCGGTCGCGGAATACGAGATTAATTTACTCAAGCAAGCGATGCAGCAATCCCAGTATAATCAGCGCAAAGCCGCCCAATTGCTGACCCTGAGCTACCACCAGTTCAGGGGCATGCTGCGCAAATACCAGCTGCTCGAGGGGGATGACAACAATGGCAACATGGACAACGACTGACCCTCTGCCATCACCCCCATCGAGACATGCCTGGTAAATACCCGCTGCTCGAGGGAATTGACGAGGGGAATGTTCGCACACCCCGATGGGACACCCTGCCCGGCAGGATCCCGCAACGCGCCCGCCCTCTGGCGGGCAACTCTGTCTGAAAACATGGTTCCAACATGAGAATGCTCACACCACTGCTGCTCGGCCTCCTGGTACTGGTCACCGGCTGTCAGAAACAAGACGATGCCTCCAGGACCGGGCTCATCTATTGTGCCGACGGGGCGCCCAGATCCTTCAACCCGCAGCTTGCCAATTCAGAGGCGACCCTGGATGCCAGCGCCCGCCCGCTCTACGATCGCCTGCTCGAGGTCAATGCCAATACCCTCAGCATCGAGGGGGGCCTGGCCACCCACTGGCGCAGCAGCGAGGACGGCCTCTCCTATACCCTGACCCTGCGCAAGGGCGTGACCTTCCATCGCACCCCCTGGTTCAATCCGACGCGCCGCTTCAACGCCGACGACGTGCTCTTCACCTATCATCGCCTGCTGGACGAGCACCACCCCTTCCACAGCATCTCGGGTGGCGAGTACCCCTATTTTCACAGCCTGGGGCTGAGCAGCCTCATCAAGCGGGTCTACAAGAAGGGCCCCCATGAGGTGGTGTTCGAGCTGAACCGGCCGGATGCCTCCTTCCTCGCGACCCTGGCCAGCGACTACGCCATAGTGCTCTCGGCCGAATATGGCGAACAGATGGACAAGGCAGGCACCCCCGAGCTGCTCGACAGCCGCCCCATAGGGACGGGCCCCTTCAGCTTCAAGGAGTACCGTCACAACGAGTTCGTGCGCTACCTGCGCCACCCCGGCTACTGGGGCGGCGAGGCGAAGATTGAGCAGCTCATCTACGACATCACCCCCAAGTCGTCCAAGCGGCTCGCCAAGCTGCTGACCGGCGAGTGCGACGTGATGAGCACCCCCTCCGCCAGCCAACTGTCGGTGATAGACAAGGACTCCCACCTCAATCTGTCGGTGCAGTCGGGCATGAACGTCGCCTTCCTCGCCCTCAATACCCGCAAGGCCCCCTTCAACAAGGTGCAGGTGCGCCAGGCGCTGGCCAGTGCCATCAACGTGCAAAACCTGTTGCAGGCGGTCTATTTCGAGACAGGTCAGCCTGCCGCCAGCCTGCTGCCGCCGCTCTCCTGGGGCTACAACCCCTCCCTGACCCAGCGCAAGCCCGATCTGAAGCTCGCCCGTCAGTTGCTCAGGGATGCCGGCTACCCGCAAGGGTTCGAGATGCAGGTGCTGGTGCAGCCCGGCGCCCGCCCCTACAACCCGGACGGTCTCAAGACGGCCCAGCTGATGCGCAGCGATCTCGCCAAGATAGGGGTGAAGCTCAAGATAGTGCAGCAGGCCTGGCCGGTCATCGAGACCCGGCTCGCCCACGGGCAATATGACAGCCTGCTCTCCGGCTGGATCGCCGATAACGCGGATCCGGACAACTTCTTCCGCCAGCTGCTGAGCTGCGCCGCCGTCGAGCGGGGCAACAACTACAGCCGCTGGTGCAGCCCCGCCTTCGATCAGCTGCTGGACGACGCTGTGACCACACCGCAACTCGCCTTCCGCCTGCGCAACTATTACTATGCCCAGTCGCTGCTCAACGAACAGCTGCCGCTCATCCCGCTGGCCCATGCCCTGCGCACCCAGGTGAGCCGCAGTGACATCCAGGGACTGACCCTGATGCCCTTTGGCGGCACCACCTTCAACCAGGCCTATCGGGAGTGAACATGGCGGGCATCCATCCCATCGGTGGCATCTGGCCTCCCTTCCCATCGACGCACCCCTGCGCGGAGGCATAAGCATGTTTTTTTATATTCTGCGTCGCATCACATTGCTGGTGATCACCCTGCTGGTGCTGACCATGGGGGCCTACCTGCTGGAGTTTCGCCTCATCGGCCAGGTGCTGGACTTCTGGCACGGCTACCCGGACTTCCTGCAGCGCATCGCCGCCGGCGATTTCGGCCTCTCCAGCGTCTCCGGCCTGCCGGTGCTGGACGAGATCCGTCACTACTTCCCGGCGACCCTGACCCTCTGTCTCGCGGCCTTTGCCATCTCGCTGCTGGTGGGGATCCCGCTCGGGACCCTGGCGGCCCTCTACCAGGGGCGCGGCCTGGATCTCTCCATCATGGCCGCCGGCCTCATCGGCTACGCCGTGCCCGTCTTCTGGCTGGCGCTGCTGATGGTGATGTTCTTCTCCCTGGATCTCGGCTGGCTACCCTCTTCGGGCCAGATCAGCCTGCTCTACGACGTTCCCTCCATCACGGGGATCGCCATCGTCGACGTGCTGATGAGCCAGGAGCCCTGGCGCGAGGCGGCACTCCATGACGCCCTGCGCCACCTGGTGCTGCCGTCCCTGGTGCTGGCCGTGGTGCCCACCACCGAGGTGATCCGCCACGTGCGCAGCTCCCTCATCGACGTGATGAAGCAGAACTACATCAAGGCCGCCGCCAGCCGTGGTCTCTCCCGCCGCCAGATCGTCTGGCGCCACGGCCTCAAGAATGCCCTGCCCCCCGTGCTGCCCCTGCTCGGCCTGCAACTCGGCAGCGTGCTCACCTCCGCCATGATCACCGAGGTGGTGTTCGACTGGCCCGGGATCGGCCGCTGGCTGGTGAGCAGCATAGCGCTGCAGGACTATGCCGCCATCCGCGGCGCCTTCCTGGTGGTGGCCAGCTTCGTCATCTTCATCAGCGTCAGCACCGAGTTGCTGACCACCATAATGTATCCGGCACGGCGCAAAGAACTCTATGCAAAACAAGACTGAGTACGCCCACAGCGGCACACACGCCAGCATGTCGGCCTCGCGCTGCTCACCGCCTTCATGCTGTATCCGGCACGACGCAAAGAACACCATGCAACACAAGACTGACCCCGCTCATGGCCAGGGCTGGAGCCTGCATCATGCACGATAAATCGAACATCTATCCGGAGCTCAAGATCCTCTCCCCCCTGGAGCAGACCTGGGCCTCCTACCGCCGCAATCCGCTGGCCATGGGCGGCCTCTGGTGCTTCGGCCTGCTGCTGCTCATCACCCTGGTGGGCCCCCTGGTGGTGCCCTACGGCATCGATGATCAGCACAGCGGCCGCCTGCTGCTGGCCCCCTCCTGGGCCAGCACAGGGAACATCGACTACTTCCTCGGCACAGACGATCTGGGCCGCGACATCCTCTCCCGCCTCGTGGTGGGGGCCCGCCTCACCTTCGGCAACGCCTTGCTGGTGGTGGTGATAGCGCTCCTCGTCGGCTCCGCCATCGGCATCCTCGGCGGCATGAGCAAGGGGGTGAAGTCGAGCGTGCTCCATCACCTGCTCGATACCCTGCTCTCCATCCCCTCCCTGCTGCTGGCCATCATAGTGGTCGCCATCCTGGGGCCAGGGCTGTTCAACACCCTGATCGCCATCACGCTGGCGCTGATCCCCCCCTTCATCCGGGCGACCTACAACGCCGTCCACGCCGAGATGCAGAAGGAGTACATCATCGCGAGCCGCCTCGACGGTTCGCCCCCCTTGCGGATCATGCGCCTCGCCATACTGCCGAACATAGTGGAAACCCTGGTGACTCAGACTACCCGGACCCTCTCTGCCGCCATCCTGGATATCTCGGCGGTGGGCTTTCTCGGCCTCGGTGCCCAGTCACCCCAGCCGGAGTGGGGCGCCATGCTGGCGGATTCGAGCGATCTCATCTATCTGGCCCCCTGGACAGTGACCCTGCCGGGCATGGCCATTTTGTTCAGCGTGCTGGTGACTAACCTGGTAGGCGAAGGGATCCGCGAAGCGCTCAAAGAGGGGAACGATTGATGATACTGCGGCTCTATACCATCAAGGACGGCATGGCCCAGATGCAGCACGCCCAGCCACACCCTCATGAGGAGCGCCACTGATGCCCTTGCTCGACATACGCAACCTGACCATAGAAATCGACACCCCCCAGGGCAAGGTCAAGGCGGTGGACAGGGTCAGCCTGACCCTGAACGAGGGGGAGATCCGCGGCCTGGTAGGAGAATCGGGCTCGGGCAAGAGCCTGGTGGCCAAGGTGATCGTCGGTATCCAGAAGGACAACTGGACGGTGCGCGCCGACCGGATGCGCTTCAACGACATGGACTTGCTGACCATGGCCCCCAAGGAGCGACGCCGCATCATGGGCCGGGAGATCGCCATGATCTTCCAGGATCCCATCAGCTGCCTCGACCCCTCCGAGGAGATAGGCACCCAGCTGGAAGAGGCCATCCCCACCAGCGCCTTCGCCGGCAAGTTCTGGCAGCGCTTCCAGTGGCGCAAGAAGCGGGCCATCGCCCTGCTGCACAGAGTCGGGGTCAAGGATCACCGCAAGGTGATGCGGGCCTATCCCCACGAGCTGTCGGATGGCATGTGCCAGAAGGTGATGATCGCCATGGCCATCGCCAACCAGCCGCGGCTGCTGGTGGCGGACGAGCCCACCAGTGCCATGGAGTCCACCACCCACTCCCAGATCCTGCGGCTGCTGGACAAGATGAACAAGCTGGGCAACACCACCATCCTCATCATCAGCAACGACATCGCCGCCATCGCCAACCTGACCGACACCATCAACATCATGTACTGCGGCCAGATGGTGGAAGTGGGCACCCGGGATCAGATCCTCGAATCCCCCCGCCACCCCTATACGGACGCCCTGCTCAAGTCCATTCCCGACTTTGACAAGCTGGTGCGCCACAAGTCCCGGCTCGAGACCCTGCCCGGGGTGATCCCCCCCCTGCAGCACCTGCCCATCGGCTGCCGCCTCGGCCCCCGCTGCCCCTACGCCCAGAAGCAGTGCGTGCAGACCCCGCTGATGAGCAAGGTCAAGGGACATCAATTTAGTTGCCACTTCCCCTTGAACATGGAAGAGCCGAAGAAATGAACCCGAGTCATCACCACTCCATGTCACATCGGCAAGGCCAAGGGAGATCCATTTCCCAGCTACCACTGCCCGCTGAACATGGAAGAATCGAAGAAATGAGCCTGACCGTGAATACCGCCATAAAGGAGCCCAGCCTGTGATCGAACCCGCCCTGTTGCAGGTCAGGGGCCTGTGCAAGACCTATCAGAATCGCACCGGCCTGTTCCGGCGCCAGGCGGTGGAGGCCATCAAGCCCCTGTCGTTTGATCTCGGAGTGGGCCAGACCCTGGCCATCGTCGGCGAGGCGGGCTCTGGCAAGAGCACCCTGGCGCGGATCCTGGCCGGCATGATAGAGCCGAGCGGCGGCGAGATCGCCATCGAGGGGCAGCCCCTGGTCCACGGTGACTATCAGACCCGCTGCAAGCTGCTGCGGATGATCTTCCAGGACCCCAATACCTCGCTCAACCGCAAGATCCGGGTCGGCCAGATCCTGGAGACGCCGCTGCGCCTCAACACGGCCCTGAGCGAGGAGGAGCGCCGGGAGAAGGTGGTCCAGACCCTGCGCATGGTGGGCATGCTGGCGGATCACGCACTCTTCTACCCCCAGATGCTCTCCGCCGGTCAGCAGCAGCGGGTGGGGCTGGCGCGGGCGCTCATCCTCAATCCCAAGATAGTGGTGGCCGACGAGGCGCTCTCGACCCTGGACATCTCGGTGCGCTCCCAGATCATCAACCTGCTGCTGGAGATGCAGGAGACCACGGGGCTGAGCTATGTGCTGGTGGCCAACGATCTGGGCATCGTCAGCCACATCAGCGACGAGGTGCTGGTGATGCACGAGGGCCGGGTGGTGGAGCGCGGCAAGACCCTCAAGGTGTTTGCCGATCCCCAGCACGACGTGACCCGCCGCCTCATCCAGAACTACAACAACGAATATCGCCGCTGATCCCCAGCCGTTCCCCCTCCGGCCCATGGGCCGGGCATAAAAAAACCCGGCCTGATGTCGCATCAGTCGCCGGGGGATTGCGCTCAAAAAAGTGATTGCGTCGCTCGTAGTAGGAACACCGAGATAGTAGGCAGCCCCTCTGGGGTCAACAACTGTCAGATCTGACAGGCAGGCCGCTATGGAACCTGAATTGCGGATCCGGCGAGCAGATAAGCTCGGCTTCAATCCGGCCAAAATAGGCGACCCGCTCGCTGATATCCTCCCCGGCGTACTGCTCGGCCAGTGCCAGATAATCCTGGTAGTGGCGCGCCTCCGATCGCAGCAGGGAGACATAGAAGCGGCCCAGCTCCTCGTCCAGGTGGGGGGCAATCTTCGCAAAGCGCTCGCAGGAGCGCGCCTCTATATAGGCGCCGATGATCATCTTGTCCACCACGGCCGCCGGCTCGTAGGTACGCACGTGGGCCAGCAGGCTGCGGGCATAGCGGGAGGCGGTGACGGGCCCGTAGGGGATGCCGCGGGCCTGCATTATCTCCAGCACCTGCTCGAAGTGATGCAGCTCCTCCTGGATGAGCCGCACCATGGGAAACAGCAGGGGATTGCGCTCGAGCTCGGCGAACACGCTTCTGTCTGACTCCCCCATGGTGCGTTTGCCGAGGATCTCGGCCTTCTCGGGGATGGCATCCAGCTCACGATAAAACTCAAGCTTGGGCAGCAGGTGGCGCTTCTCCTTGGGCAGGCAGTAGCGGCGCACCAGGCTGTGGGCGGTCAGGGCGGCCTTGTTCTCGCAGTTGGCGTGATCGATGAGCAGGGTCGGCAACTGGGCGGGATCCCGCGCCATCTCCACCCACTCATCCGGGGTCTCGCAATGCAGGAACTGACGAACGGGGGCTAGCAGGTCATCCATCTGAACTCTTGTGCTCTCTGGTTAGTCTTGATTGGCATATTTTGATGCGGCTTGATACAGCGGGCGAAGCCCGCGAAGGGGGCCCATGCTAACGGATCCCGCCCCGCCTGCCCAGCGCAGAGGCGGCCTCACTCCAGCAGGCGCTTGAGGGAATCGCGCCGGATCAGCTTGCCGCTGAAAGAGGGCAGCGTCTCGGGCTCACCCTCCTCCACCATGGTGATCAGCCGGCTGATGGTCTCCTGGATCATCTCGGTCACCGGCATCTTGACGCTGGCCAGCGAAGGAATGACGTAGGGAGCCAGGGCGATGTCGTCGAACCCCACCACAGAGACCTGCTCCGGCACCGACACGCCGCACTCGTGCAACTGCTTGATGGCACCGATCGCCATGTCATCGTTGCTGGCGATCAGGGCACTGAAGCTCACCCCGCGCGCCAGCAGGGTCGAGACCCCGGCCGCGCCGCAGGCGGGGGTCCACTTGCCTTGCGCGATCAATTCGTCGCGCAGCGGGATCTCGTGCCGGACCAAAGCCTGCTTGTAGCCAGCCAGACGCTCGATGCCGGTGGGGGAATCCGCCGAGCCTGTGATGAAGGCGATGTCGCTGTGCCCCATCTCCACCAATTTATCCACCACGGCCGCGGCGGCCGCCTGCTGATCGGAGTAGACGCAGTGCACCGGGTGGCGCCGTAACTTGCGGTTGAGCACCATGATGGGCTGGGAGTGCTGCTCGATGATCTCGTCCATCTCCTCGACGCTGAGAAAACGCGGGTAGATGATGACGCCGTCACAGCGGGAGTCGAGCAGGTACTGGATGGCCTGTCGCTCCTCCTCGGCGCTGTGCTTGCCGTCGGCCAGGATCAGCTGCCGGCCCCGATCTTCGGTCAACCGCGCCGCGTGGGAGAGCAGCTCGCTGAAATAGACGCCGTGATAGAGGGTATTGGTCACCACCAGGCCCAGAGTCTGGGTGTTTTTGGTGGCCAGTTGCCTCGCCAGCAGGTTGGGGCGATAGCCGCTCTCCTCTATGGCCTGAAACACCCGATCCCGGGTCTCCTGACTGGTATAGCCATTGCCCGACAGCACCCGGGAGACAGTCGCCTTCGACACCCCTGCCCGCTTCGCCACCTCCAGCATAGTCGTCATCATCTTCCCCTCTTCTCGACGGGCCGCAGTGTACTGCACGGGACCCGCTTGTGCTAACGAGAATGGGCACAGGCCCCCCCTTTCAGTGATCCCATTCACGGTTCTGCACAATGGCGGTGCGACCGTCTTGTCTGTGAGCATGAAACTGAGCATGCTATGTGGAACCGGTTCCACAATGCAGTTTCATTCCCGTTCTTCCCGTCGTCAATGACGGGGTTCGACAGGCCTCATTTGGTAAAAAGGATACAACTAGATGTCAAAGAACTACGCGGCCCTGGCCGGCAAGGTCATCACGGCCCTCGGCGGAACCGGCAACATAGTCGCCGTGACCCACTGCATGACGCGCCTGCGCTTCGTGCTGCAAGACCCCACCCTGGTGGACAGTCCAACACTCAAGGCCACTACCGAGGTACTTGGGGTGGTCAGCAGTGATAACCAGTGCCAGGTGATCATCGGCAACATGGTCTCCCACGCCTATCGCGAGGTGCTTGCCCAGTTGCCGGAAGGCGCACAGGGAGACGTGCCGGCGGCCAAGCCAGGTTTCAGCCTGCGCCGCATGGGCGCCGCCATTCTGGACGCCCTGATCGGCACCATGTCGCCGCTCATTCCGGCCATCATCGGCGGCTCCATGCTCAAGCTGCTGGCCATGGTGCTGGAGATGACAGGGGTGCTGGAGAAAGGATCCTCGACCCTCACCATACTCACTGTGGCCGGTGACGGCGCCTTCTTCTTCCTGCCCCTGATGGTGGCCGCCTCCGCCGCCGTCAAGTTCAAGACCAATATGTCGCTCGCCATCGCCATCGCCGGGGTGCTGGTGCACCCCAGCTTCATCGAGCTGATGGCCAGGGCCGCCCAGGGGGAGCAGGTGACCTTCGCGCTGATCCCGGTCACCGCGGTGAAATACACCTATACAGTGATCCCGGCCCTGGTGATGACCTGGTGCCTCTCCTACATAGAGCGCTGGGTCGACCGGATCACCCCGGCAGTGACCAAGAACTTCTTGAAGCCCATGCTGATAGTGCTGATCGCGGCGCCGCTCGCCATCCTGCTCATCGGCCCCATCGGCATCTGGATTGGCACCGCCATCTCCGGCCTGGTCTACACGGTTCACGACTACCTGGGCTGGCTGTCGGTAGCCATCATGGGCGCGCTCTGGCCCCTGCTGGTGATGACCGGCATGCACCGCGTCTTCACCCCGACCATCATCCAGACCATCGCCGAGACCGGCAAGGAAGGCATGGTGATGCCCTCCGAGATAGGCGCCAACCTCTCCCTCGGCGGATCCTCCCTGGCGGTGGCCTGGCGTACCAAGAACCCCGAGCTGCGCCAGACCGCGTTGGCGGCGGCCGCCTCCGCCATCATGGCGGGGATCTCCGAGCCCGCCCTCTACGGGGTGGCCCTGCGACTGAAGCGGCCCCTCATCGCCAGCCTTATCAGTGGCTTCATCTGCGGCGCCGTGGCGGGCATGGCCGGGCTCGCCAGCCACTCCATGGCGGCACCGGGTCTCTTTACCAGCGTGCAGTTCTTCGATCCGGCCAACCCCATGAGCATCGCCTGGGTGTTCGCCGTGATGGCACTCTCGGTGGTGCTCTCCTTCGTGCTGACCCTGCTGATGGGCTTTGAAGACATACCTGTGGAGGTACCCGGCGAGAGCGCCGCACCCCAGCCCGTCGCGGCCAGCCAGGCGCAGGTCACCGCCAGCGCGTGACTCCCCTATCAGACATGACAAGAGGTAACAGATGTCGTTAGCAAGATTTCCACAAGGCTTCCTCTGGGGCGGCGCCCTGGCCGCCAACCAGGCGGAAGGCGCCCATCTCGAGGGGGGCAAGGGGCTGACCACGGTCGACATGATCCCCCATGGCGCCAACCGCATGGCGGTCAAACTTGGCCAGGAGCAGCGTTTCACCCTGCGAGATGACGAGTTCTACCCAAGCCACGAGGCCATAGATTTCTATCACCGCTACAAGGAAGACATCGCCCTGATGGCAGAGATGGGCTTCACCGTATTTCGCACCTCCATCGCCTGGAGCCGGCTCTATCCCAAGGGCGACGAGGCCGAACCCAATCCCGAGGGCATCGCCTTCTACCGGGCGCTGTTCGAGGAGTGCCGCAAGTACGGCATCGAGCCCCTGGTGACCCTGTGCCACTTCGACGTGCCCATGCACCTGGTGGTGGAGTACGGCTCCTGGCGCAACCGCCAGATGGTGGACTTTTTCACCCGCTACGCCCGCACCTGCTTCGAGGCGTTCGACGGCCTGGTGAAGTACTGGCTCACCTTCAACGAGATCAATATCCTGCTGCACAGCCCCTTCTCCGGCGCCGGGCTGGTGTTCGAGGAAGGGGAAAACAGGGAGCAGGTCAAATATCAGGCCGCCCACCACGAGCTGGTGGCGAGCGCCCTGGCGACCAAGATTGCCCACGAGGTCAATCCGCACAACCAGGTGGGCTGCATGCTGGCGGGGGGCAGTTTCTACCCCTACTCCTGCAAGCCGGAAGATGTCTGGGCCGCGCTGCAAAAGGAGCGGGAGAACCTGCTGTTTATCGATGTGCAGGCCCGGGGGGCCTACCCGGCTTATGCCGCCAGCCTGTTTCGCGAGAAGGGGATCCAGCTCGTCAAGGCGCCGGAGGATGATGACATCCTCAAACACAGCGTCGACTTCGTCTCCTTCAGCTACTACGCCTCCCGCTGCGCCTCGGCCGACATGAACGCGGGCAACACCAGCGCCGCCAACGTGGTCAAGTCCCTGCGAAACCCCCACATCCAGCAGAGCCAATGGGGTTGGGGCATAGACCCGCTCGGCCTTCGCATCACCATGAACAGCCTGTACGATCGCTACCAGAAGCCGCTGTTCCTGGTGGAGAACGGCCTGGGGGCCATCGACGAGATCAACGCCGCTGGCGAGATAGAGGACGACTATCGCATCGACTACCTGCGCGCGCACATCAGCGCCATGGGGGATGCCATCGCCGACGGGGTGCCGCTCTTGGGCTACACCAGCTGGGGCTGCATCGATCTGGTCTCTGCCTCCACCGGCGAGATGAGCAAGCGCTACGGCTTCGTCCACGTGGACAGGGACGATGCCGGCCGGGGCACCTTGGCGCGCAGGCGCAAGAAGTCGTTCTGGTGGTACCGACAGGTGATCGCCAGCAACGGGGAAGATCTGGCGTGACGAGGGCCGCCCCCGGTGAGAGAGGGGTGGCTTGAGACAGAGACGAAAACAGAGATGGGGGCCTGGCCCCCATCTCTGTTTCATGTCGACGGCAATCGGAAAACGTTTAACTGCCTTCGTTGAAGATCTCCAGATTGCTGGTCCCTTCCTGCCACTCGCGCACCGCCTTGTTGTCGTCGCTGCGCAGGGCGTTCAGGTGGTCCAGATACCCCTGATCCACGTCCGAGGTCACGTAGTGGCCATTGAACACCGAGGTCTCGAAGTGGCGCAGCTCGGGGTTGATCTCCCGCACAGCCTCTTCCAGATCTTCCAGAGCCTGGAAAATCAGGCCATCGGCGCCGATCAGCTTGCACACCTCTTCCACTTCACGGCCATGGGCGATCAGCTCGTTGGCGGTGGGCATGTCGATGCCGTAGACGTTGGGGAAGCGGATCTCCGGTGCCGCCGAGGCGAAATAGACCTTGGCCGCCCCCGCTTCACGGGCCATCTGGATGATCTGCTCCGAGGTGGTGCCACGGACGATGGAGTCATCCACCAGCAACACCTTCTTGCCCTTGAATTCGGAGCTGATGGCGTTGAGCTTGCGACGCACCGACTTCTTGCGCTGGGTCTGGCCCGGCATGATGAAGGTACGGCCTATGTAGCGGTTCTTCACGAAGCCCTGGCGGTAAGGCAGGCCCAGGGTATGGGCGATTTCCAGCGCCACGTCGCAGGAGGTCTCGGGGATGGGGATGACCACGTCCACGTCGAGATCTTCCCACTCCCGCGCAATCTTCTTGCCCAGCTTGCGACCCATGTTGAGGCGGGCGGCGTAGACGGAGACCTTGTCGATGCAGGAGTCGGGACGGGCGAAGTAGACGTACTCGAAGATGCAGGAGCTCATCTGGGGGTTCTCCGCACACTGCTCGGAGAAAAGCTGGCCCTGCTCTGTGATGTAGATGGCCTCGCCCGGGGCGACGTCACGCACCGTCTCGAAACCGATGGCGTCCAGCGCCACGCTCTCGGAGGCGAGCATGTACTCCACCTGGCCCTGATCGTCGACGCGACGACCCAGGATCAGCGGACGAATGCCGTTGGGATCGCGAAAACCGATGAGGCCATGGCCGATCACCAGCGACACCACGGCATAGGCGCCGCGGATCTGCTGGTGCACCTTGCGCACCGCAGAGAAGATGTCCTCCGGCCGCAGCGCCATCTTGTCGCACAGATCCAGCTCGTGGGCCAGCACGTTCAGCAGCACTTCGGAATCCGAGGTGGTGTTGATGTGGCGGCGGGCCACCTTGAACTGCTGCTCCTTGAGATCCTTGGCGTTGGTGAGGTTGCCGTTATGGGCCAGCACCATGCCGTAGGGAGAGTTCACGTAAAAAGGTTGGGCTTCAGCGGCACTGGAGCTGCCTGCGGTGGGATATCTGACATGTCCTATGCCGATATGCCCCTTCAGTCGCTGCATGTGGCGCACTTCAAACACATCCTTCACCAGGCCGTTGGCCTTGCGTTGCCGGAAGTTTCCACTGTCAATGGTCACGATCCCGGCGGCATCCTGTCCCCTGTGCTGCAACACCGTCAAGGCGTCGTAGAGGGCCTGATTGACGGGGGTGGTGCCAACTATACCGACAATACCGCACATGTCTTTGCTACCTCGAAGTCACTGTACCTGTTGAAGAAAACTGGACGAGTTCAGCATGAACCCGAAAAACCACTGGATCACCGGCTTGAACTCGGGAACCAGTTTGGACGCCACCCACCAGTCGCTCTGGGAGAGGCTGGTGAAGGTATCCATAAAAAACAGCAGGGCACTGACGATCAGTACCCCGCGAATGGCGCCAAAACAGACACCCAGCACCCGATCCGTGCCGGAGAGCCCCGTCTTTTCCACCAGCAGGCCCACCACGTAGTTGACCACGCTCCCCAGGATCAGGGTCGCCACGAAGAGGGCGGCGATGGCCAGGCCGTTGCGCACCATGGCGTCAGAGAAGGAGGTGAAGTAGATGGCGAGATCGGGATAGAAATGGCTGGCAATGAAAAAGGCGACGAACCAGGTGACGAGGGACATGGCTTCCTTCAGGAAGCCGCGCACCAGGCTGATGAGGGCAGAGAAACCGACGATGCCGATGATGGCGTAATCAATCCAGACCATAGAAAAAGATGTCCTGCGAAATTGCGGCGCAGTCTAACAAAAACGATTGCGCAATGCTTGATAAAAATGTGTTAAAGGTTCAATGGAGCGCCGAAGGAGACTGCTCCTTTCCCCTGCCGGGGGGCGACTGGCGCCCAAATGCACAACGCCATGGCATGGCCATGGCGTTGTGTTCAGCAAGAGGCGCTTACCCTATGTGGGTCAGGCCGCCCATGTAGGACTGCAGCGCCGCCGGGATGGCGATGCGGCCATCTTCCTGCTGGTAGTTCTCGATCACCGCCACCAGGGTGCGGCCCACCGCCAGGCCGGAGCCGTTCAGGGTGTGCAGCAGCTGCGGCTTGCCGTCGACACGCACGCGGGCCTGCATGCGGCGCGCCTGGAAGTCGGTGCAGTTGGAGACGGAGGAGATCTCGCGGTAGGTGTTCTGAGCCGGCAGCCAGACTTCCAGATCGTAGGTCTTGGCGGCGCAGAAGCCCATGTCACCGGTACAGAGCGCCATCACGCGATACGGCAGCTCCAGCAACTGCAGCACCTTCTCGGCGTGACCCACCATCTCTTCCAGCGCATCCCAGGACTTTTCCGGGTGCACCAGCTGGACCATCTCGACCTTGTCGAACTGGTGCATGCGGATCAGACCCCGGGTATCACGGCCATAAGAGCCGGCTTCGGAGCGGAAGCAGGGGCTGTGAGCCGTCATCTTGATGGGCAGTTCCTGCTCGTCGAAGATCTCGTCGCGGGCCATGTTGGTGAGCGGCACTTCGGAGGTCGGGATCAGGGAGAACTTGCGCACCTTGCCCTCGTCTTCCCCTTCGCCCTCGATACCTGTGTTGAACAGGTCCTGGGAGAACTTGGGCAGCTGGCCGGTGCCGTACAGGCTGTCCGGGTTCACCAGGTAGGGCACGTAGCATTCGGTGTAGCCGTGCTGCAGGGTGTGCAGGTCCAGCATGAACTGCGCCAGGGCGCGGTGCAGGCGGGCAATCTGACCCTTCATCACCACGAAGCGGGCACCGGAGAGCTTGACGCCGTTCTTGAAGTCCACGCCCTTGGCCGCTTCACCGAGATCGATGTGATCGCGCACCGGGAAGCTGAATTCGCGCGGGGTACCCCAGTGGCGAACGATCACGTTGTCGTTCTCGTCGCGGCCCACCGGGGTTGTGTCGCTCGGCAGGTTGGGGATGGCGTCGGAGATGGCCTTGATGTCGGCCAGCAGTGCCTCGAGCTCGACCTTGCTGGTCTCCAGCTCGTCGTTGATCTTGGTCACCTCGGCCTTGAGGGGAGCCACATCTTCGCCGCGACGGGCAGCCTCACCGATGGACTTGGAGCGGGCGTTGCGCTCGGCCTGCAGCTCCTGGGTACGGGACTGCAGATCCTTGCGTTTCTCTTCCAGAGCGTTGACAGCCGCTACGTCCAGCGTGTAGCCACGTGCAGCCAGACGAGCGGCGGCCTCTTCGATATCGCTGCGCAGATATTTGGGATCCAGCATGGTTTACCTACTTTTTTTAATGGGATCTGGGCCTGGGTCATCCGCCCTGGCGAGAAAACAGATCCGGAAGTTAACATCGGTTGGCGCACCCCTATGTCTTCGGAATCGGGCCTTCTAAATCAAGAAGATGGTGCAAGGCCAAGACAAGCGGGGTCAGAGGGGCAGTGTAGCAGACCGCCCCCCCGCCCGAACAGGGCGTATTGCTGTCGTTTTTGCCAAGTTTGACGGCATCGGCAGGCTTATCTTCGCCGATCCGAGGGATCGCCATGCTGCCCGGGCAAGGCACCCTTACTTCTCTCTTTGGCGCGGGCTTTGGCGGTCCAGCTCGCGCAGATAGTCGAGCTTCTGGGCGATCTGCTTCTCGAGACCCCGTTCGGTGGGCTGGTAGTAGTGCTTGCCAGCCAATTCCGGCGGGAAGTACTCCTCGCCGGCGGCATAGGCGCCGGGTTCGTCGTGGGCATAGCGGTACTCGGCGCCATAGCCGAGCTCGCTCATCAGCTTGGTCGGCGCGTTGCGCAGGTGCGGCGGCACCTCGAAGTCCGGCAGGTTTTTGGCGTCATTGAGCGCCGCCTTCCAGGCGGTATAGACCGCATTGCTCTTGGGGGCGCAGGCGAGGTAGACGATGGCCTGGGCGATGGCCCGTTCCCCTTCCGCCGGGCCTATGCGATGGAAGCAGTCCCAGGCAGACAGCGCCACCTGCATGGCGCGGGGATCGGCGTTGCCCACATCTTCCGAGGCAATCGCCAGCAAGCGGCGGGCAATATAGAGGGGATCGCAACCGGCACTCACCATGCGGGCATACCAGTAGAGGGCCGCATCCGGCGCCGAGCCGCGAATGGACTTGTGCACCGCCGAGATGAGGTCGTAGAAGTGATCGCCCCCCTTGTCGAAGCGGGCCACGTGCTCCCCCACCACGGCGGCGAGCAGGGCGCTGTCGATCACCTTCTCCCCTGCCCCATTGGTCTCGGCCATGTCGGCCAACAGCTCCAGGTAGTTGAGGGACTTGCGCCCGTCCCCATCCACGGCTTTGGCCAGCGCCACCTTCACCCCGGGGGCAAAAGTGAGGCTAGGGTCATTGAGGCCACGGGGGTCTGTCATCGCCTGATCGAGCATGGCGAGGATGTCCTCCTCCTCCAGCCTTTTCAGCAGGTAGACCCGGGCCCGGGAGAGCAGTGCGTTGTTGAGTTCGAACGAGGGGTTTTCGGTGGTAGCGCCGATGAAGGTGATGGTGCCGTCTTCGATGTGAGGCAGGAACACATCCTGCTGGCTCTTGTTGAAGCGGTGCACCTCATCGACGAAGAGGATGGTGCGCACCCCGCGCCAGCTGTTCTCCTTCGCCTTGTCGATGGCGGCGCGGATCTCCTTGATGCCGGAGGTGACCGCGGAGAGCCGCTCCACCTCGGCCTGGCAGTAGTGGGCCATCAGCTCGGCGAGGGTGGTCTTGCCGGTACCGGGCGGCCCCCACAGGATCATGGAGTGACAGTGCCCCGCCAGGATCGCCTTGCGCAGGGGCTTGTCGGCCCCCAGGATGTGCTGCTGGCCTATGTATTGATCCAGGTTCTGCGGCCGCATCCTGGCCGCCAGCGGACGAAAGTCCGACGAGAAATCCAGGGACAAGTTGCTCATCTGCGTTAACCGTCCAGTGCCACGCCGGCCGCCGGTGAGAGGCGCTCCGACGATGATTCCAAAGAGCGCTTGCTCATCTTGGTTGAGAGCCCCCGAGGGGGCGTCAGCGGATGACGGCCCGACCGGAGATCCAAAGAGAGAGGGCTCATCAGCGCTGATCGTCCAGTGCGACCCCCTTGGGTATCTTGAACACGAACTCGTTGCCCTTTAGCACCGGCTTGCGGTTGAAGCTGCTCAAGGTGAATTCGCTCCACTGCCCCTGGGCCTCTTTCACATCGAACCGGCTGATGTTGTTCTGACGGTCGAAGGTGATGCGAAAGGAGGCAATAAGCTCATCCTTGTTGCGGCTGGTGACTGTGTAGACGTCCCCCTGCTGGGTCACGTCGTAGTTCTTCCAGAGCCCGATATCGTTGCCGGCGATCAGCACGAAGGGGGTGTTGAGTACAGCATCCTTCATCTTGAGGGCGGTAACCTGCTCGACGAAGGGGTCATAGACCCACACATCCTTGCCGTCCGCCACTATCAGGCTCTCGTCCGGGGCAGTGGTGTGCCAGTTGAAGCGGTTCGGGCGCTGTACCAGCAGGGAGCCGCTCGCCTTCTGCAGCTCCTTGCCCTTGCTGTCATAGACGGTCTGGGCAAACTTGGCCGAGAACAGGCTGACGCCCGTCAGCTTCTGCTTGAGATCGCTGGCCGCATCGGCCCACACCTGGCTGCTGGCGAGCAACAGTACAGAACCCATCAATAATGCTTTTTTCATCGCGATTCCCGTTGAAGAGGGTCAGATAAAAGGCCATGTCCGCAGACATGGCCAGGATGATATGAAGGCTTAATCACGCACCGGGGGCGGTGCCAGCACGTCGCGCTGGCCGTTGCCCCCGGGAGAGCTGACGATGCCCTGGTTTTCCATCTGCTCGATGAGACGGGCCGCCCGGTTGTAACCAATCTTGAACTTGCGCTGCACGCTGGAGGTCGAGCCACGGCGGGATTCCACCACGAAGGCGACCGCCTCGTCGAACAGGGGATCCAGCTCCTCGTCACCACCGCCGCCGTACTCGCCGCCACCGCCCTCGCCGTCCGACTCACCGGAGAGGATCTCCTCGATGTAGTTCGGCTCGCCGCGCAGTTTCCAGTCCGCCACCACCTTGTGTACCTCGTGGTCATCGACGAAGGCGCCGTGGACCCGGGTCGGGTTGGAGGTACCGGCCGGCATGTAGAGCATGTCCCCCATGCCAAGCAGGGATTCGGCGCCGCCCTGATCCAGGATGGTACGGGAATCGATCTTGCTCGACACCTGGAAGGAGATCCGGGTCGGGATGTTGGCCTTGATGAGGCCGGTAATGACATCCACCGACGGACGCTGGGTCGCGAGGATAAGGTGAATACCGGCCGCCCGCGCCTTCTGGGCGATACGGGCGATGAGCTCTTCCACCTTCTTGCCGACGATCATCATCATGTCGGCGAACTCGTCCACCACTACGACTATGTGGGGCAGCTTCTCGAGCTCAGGCGGCATCTGATCCATGGAGTCACCCGGACGCCACAGGGGATCCCGCAGGGGCTCGCCCTCGGCGGCCGCGGCCAGCACCTTGTCGTTGTAACCCTTGAGGTTGCGCACCCCGACCGCGGACATCAGCTTGTAGCGACGCTCCATCTCTCCTACGCACCAGCGCAGGGCGTTGGCGGCGTCCTTCATGTCGGTGACCACCTCGGTCAGCAGATGGGGGATACCTTCGTAGACCGAGAGCTCCAGCATCTTGGGGTCGATCATGATGAAGCGCAGATCATCGGGGGATGACTTGTAGAGCATGGAGATGATCATGGTGTTGACCCCCACCGACTTGCCCGAGCCGGTGGTACCGGCCACCAGCAGGTGAGGCATCTTGGCGAGGTTCACCACCACGGGTTCCCCCGCGATGTCCTGCCCCAGCCCCATGGTCAGTGGATTGTGGCTGCCCGAGAAGGCCTCGCAGTCCAGGGTCTCCCGCAGGTAGACGGTCTGGCGCACCCGGTTGGGCAGCTCGATGCCGACGAAGGTCTTGCCCGGAATAACCTCCACCACCCGCACACTGCTGGCGGACAGCGAACGGGCGAGATCCCGGGAGAGGTTGGTGATCTTGCTCGCCTTCATGCCCGGCGCCAGATCCAGCTCGAAGCGGGTGATCACAGGGCCCGGATAGACACCGACCACCTTGGCCTGCACGTTGTAGTCGGCGAGTTTCGCCTCCACCAGCCGGCCCATGCGGTCCAGCTCGTCCTTGCTCATCATCTGGGTCTTGGCGGGCGGTCTGTCCAGCAGATCTATGCTCGGCAGCGGCGCCATGGCGGGCTGGGGGCGACGCTTGGGCTTGACCGGTGCGGCGACCGCAGGCGCGGCAGCGGCCTCCTCCCCTTCCGCCCAGGGCAGATCGAGCTCGTCGTCCCCGTCATCGGCCAGGGCCGGCTGACGGCGGGCATGGGCAACGGCGGCGCGCTTGGGTCTTGCCACGGGCGCCGGCTCGTCCTCTTCATCATCGAATTGCGGATCGAACTGGAAGGTATCGTCATCGAGCTCCGGCAGCCATTCGTCAGATTTTGACTTCTGGCTCCCCTTGGTCTTGGGGTTGCGCGTCCAGCTGCTATGAGGCTCGTCCTCTTCCTCGTCGAGATCCAGGGCTCCCACGCCCCCTTCCAGCAGGGGATCCGGTCCCTCAAAACGGGGCTGGCGCCAGCCGCCGGTCAGCCAGCGACCCAGGGTTGTCGGGAAATGGTAGATGGCGCTGACGCTGCCGGTGCAGGTGGCACCGATCCGCTCGACTATGGTGAGCCAGGACCAGCCGGTGAACAGGGTGATGCCGGTGGCCACGAAGCAGAGCAGCATCAGGTTGGCCCCGACCCCGCCAAACAGGGGCACCACGGCAGACGCGATCACGTCACCCACCAGGCCGCCTGCGGAGAAATTCTGCAAGTCATTGAAGTTCATGCTGGCAATGGCCGACATGCCGAGCACCGTCAGCACGAAGCCGATGATACGCACCGACAGGGTGAGATAGTCCACCTCCAGCAGCCGGCTCGGGCGCCAGAACAGGCTCCAGCCGAGCAGCACCACCAGAGGAGGCACCAGATAGGAGAAGGCCCCGAAGGTGAACATGGTGATGTCGGCGAGCCAGGCACCGGCGCTGCCCGCCAGGTTCTTCACCTCTCCCTGCCAGGAGGTCTGGGACCAACCGGGATCGGCGGGATGGTAGGTCAACAGGGCAAGCAAGAGATAGGCAGCCATCAGCGTGATGGCGATCAAGACGGCCTCGAAGATCCGTTGCGTACCTGACAAAGGAGTAAACAGCTTTTTATCGGCCAAACTCCGGCTCCTTTCTGAAAACATGTAATGCGGGGATAGGGGGCCTAGTATCCCTGAAAAGCCCACCGATTGTCAGCCAGTGCCTGAGGGCGGGGCCATGAATACAGTAATAAGAAGAAACGAGCGGACCGGCCGCTCGTTTCTGACTATCGTGACTCGTCGTGGTGCTTGCAAGTCACAGCACAATCCCGCTTATCGGGTGCTGATCACCAGACGGCTGCTCTGCTTGACCTCTTCCATGACCACATAGGTACGGGTGTCATTGACGCCGGGCAGACGCAGCAGGGTTTCCCCCAGCAGGCGGCGATAGGCCGACATGTCGCTGACGCGGGTCTTGAGCAGATAGTCGAAATCACCGGACACCAGATGGCACTCCTGGATCTCTTCGAGCACCTGAACAGCCTTGTTGAACTGTTCGAACACGTCGGGGGCGCCACGATTGAGGGTAATTTCCACGAACACCAGCAGAGACGCATCCAGATAATGAGGGTTCAGAATAGCGGCATATCCTTCGATATAGCCTTGACGCTCGAGGCGACGAACCCGTTCCAGACACGGTGTGGGACTCAGGCCAACTCGTTTGGACAACTCAACGTTCGAAATCCTGCCATCCTTTTGCAGTTCATTCAGAATGTTGCGGTCAATCCTGTCCAAATCCTTTAGCCGACTCTTAGCTTCCATCATTTAATTCCATCCTTTGGCTATTTTTTGGTAAGAATCACCAGTCATTTTATAATAATGGTCACAAATCCTGTCAATACCTGAATATACTAGGCGCAAATGTTGCTTAACATCTGGGCAACATAAACCACCAATCGATAGACGAGGGATAGCATGATTATCGGTGTACCTAAGGAAATAAAAAACCATGAATATCGCGTAGGCATGGTTCCGGCCAGTGTACGTGAACTGACAGCACGAAACCATACCGTTTTCGTCCAAAGCGGCGCAGGAAATGGCATTGGCTTCAGTGACGCAGATTATCTGGCTGCCGGAGCCGAGATCCTGGCCTCCGCAGCAGACGTTTTCGCCAAGGCGGAGATGATCGTCAAGGTCAAGGAACCCCAGGCGGTCGAGCGCGCCATGCTGCGTCCGGGCCAGACCCTCTTTACCTACCTGCACCTGGCGCCAGACCTGGCCCAGACCCGGGAACTGGTCGACAGCGGCGCCGTCTGCATCGCCTACGAGACAGTCACCGATGGCCGTGGCGGCCTGCCCCTGTTGGCACCCATGTCGGAAGTGGCCGGGCGCATGTCTATTCAGGCCGGTGCCCAGGCGCTGGAGAAGTCCCGCGGGGGTAGCGGCATGCTGCTCGGCGGCGTGCCCGGAGTCGAACCGGCCAAGGTGGTGATCATCGGCGGTGGCGTGGTGGGTTCCAACGCAGCCCGCATGGCCATCGGCCTGCGTGCCGATGTCACCATACTCGACAACAACATCGACACCCTGCGCCGTCTCGACAGCGAGTTCCAGGGGGCGGCCAAGGTGGTCTACTCCAATCGCGAGACCCTGGAGCGCCACCTGCTGGCGGCGGATCTGGTCATCGGCGGCGTGCTGGTGCCGGGCGCCACTGCGCCAAAACTTGTCAGCCGTGACCACATTGCACGCATGAAGCCGGGCTCCGCCATCGTGGACGTGGCCATCGATCAGGGCGGCTGCGTCGAGACCTCGCACGCCACCACCCATGAGGATCCCACCTTCATCGTCGACGAGGTGGTGCACTACTGCGTGGCCAACATGCCAGGCGCCGTGGCCCGCACCTCCACAGTGGCCCTCAACAACGCCACCCTGCCCTTCATCATCAAGCTGGCGGAACAGGGCTATCGCGGTGCACTGCTCAGCGATCCCCACCTGTTGCACGGCCTGAACGTGATGGCGGGCAAGATCACCTGCAAGGAGGTCGCCGTGGCGCACAACCTGGCCTACACGGATCCCCTGACCCTGTTGAACTGATCCCGCCCCCGCAAGGGTGCGTCGATGAGTGAAAATCCGCCCGCGATGGGCGGTTTTTTTATGGCGCAATCCGGCCACCCTCCCCCCTCTTTGGCGATTGCCACAATCGATGCCCTGGCCTTTGACCCCGGATCACGAATTACCTACAATCGCGCAAACTCATCACGTCTCGGAAATCACATCATGAGCCAAGTCATTCATAGCAAACTGCTGATCCTGGGGTCAGGCCCGGCGGGTTACACCGCCGCCGTCTACGCCGCCCGCGCCAACCTCAATCCCCTGCTCATCACCGGCATGCAGCAAGGTGGTCAGCTGACCACCACCACTGAGGTGGAAAACTGGCCAGGTGATGCGGAAGGGCTGACCGGCCCGGCCCTGATGGAGCGCATGAAAGAGCATGCGGAAAAATTCGATACCCGCATCCTCTTTGATCACATCAATGAAGTGGAGCTGACCCAGCGCCCCTTCCGTCTCAAGGGTGACAACGGTGAATACACTTGCGACGCGCTCATCATCGCCACCGGCGCCTCCGCCAAGTACCTGGGGCTGCCTTCCGAGGAGTCCTTCAAGGGCCGCGGCGTCTCCGCCTGTGCCACCTGTGACGGTTTCTTCTACCGCAACCAGGAAGTGGCCGTGGTCGGCGGCGGCAACACTGCCGTGGAAGAGGCGCTCTATCTGGCCAACATCGCCAAGAAGGTGCACCTGATCCACCGCCGCGACGAGTTCCGCGCTGAGAAGATCCTGATCAAGCGCCTCAATGACAAGGTCGAGAGCGGCAACATAGTGCTGCACACTCACCAGACCCTGGACGAGGTGCTGGGTGACAACATGGGCGTGACCGGCGTGCGCCTGCGCAGCACCCGGGACGACGCCACCTCCGAGCTGCCGCTGATGGGGGTCTTCATCGCCATCGGTCACCAGCCCAACACCCAGATCTTCGAAGGCCAGCTGGCGATGGAAAACGGCTACCTCAAGGTGCGGGGCGGCCTGGAAGGCTTCGCGACCCAGACCAGCATCCCGGGCGTGTTTGCCGCCGGCGACGTGGCCGACCACGTTTACCGTCAGGCGATCACCTCAGCCGGTACCGGCTGCATGGCGGCCCTGGATGCCGAGCGATATCTGGACGCACAATAAGCACAAGGATATAAAGGGCATGCCAAGTGGCATGCCCTTTTCTTTTAAGGAGCCGGATGAAACGGAAAATAATGATTGTGGAAGACAGCCTGACGGTGCGCCGCATGTTGACCCAGGCCATTGCGCAGCAAACCGGGCTGGAGATAGATGCGTTCGATACCCTGGAGGGCGCCCGCGACTGCCAGGGAGAAGAGTACGTGGTCGCCCTAGTGGATCTCACCCTGCCGGATGCCCCGAGCGGAGAAGCCGTCAACGTGTTGCTGGCGCGAGGGTTGCCCGTGGTGATCCTCACCGCCGACATCAGCGAGGAGAAACGGGAAGCCTGGCTGGAGGCCGGGGTGCTGGATTACGTGATGAAGGATTCACGGCACTCCCTGCAATACGCCGTCAGCCTGGTGCACCGCCTCTACCTCAACCAGGCCATAGAAGTGCTGGTGGTCGATGATTCGCTCACATCCCGTCATCGCACCGCCGCCCAATTGCGCAAGCAACTGCTGCTGGTGCACGAGGCAACCTGCGCCCGGGATGCCCTGGCCCTGCTCGAGCAGCACCCTGCCATTCGCCTGATGCTGGTGGATTACTACATGCCGGAAATCGACGGCATCAGCCTTGTGCGGGTGCTGCGGGAGCGCTACAGCAAGCAGCAGCTCGCCATCATCGGCATCTCGGTGTCGGACAAGCACGGCCTCTCTGCCCGCTACCTCAAGCAGGGGGCGAACGATTTTCTCAACCAGCCGTTCGAGCCCGAGGAGCTGCAGTGCCGGGTCAGCCACAATCTGGAGGCCCTTGAGCAGTTCAACAGCATCCAGGAATCCGCCAATCGCGACTACCTGACCGGGCTCTACAACCGGCGTTACTGGTTCAACGAGGGGCAGAAGTGGTTCGAGGAGCATCAGCGTCAGCAGGCGCAGCTCGCCCTGTGCGTGCTCGATGTGGATCATTTCAAGCAGGTCAACGATCACTGGGGCCATGCCATCGGCGATGAGCTGCTCTGCCACCTGACCCGGTTGCTCTCCCAGTTCTTCCCGGATGCCATGATAGCCCGCTTCGGTGGGGAGGAGTTTGCCCTGATGGTGCCCCATTGCCCGGTTCCCGTGCTGCTCAAGCGGCTGGAAGGGCTGCGCCAACAGCTGCGTCAGCAGCCGCTGTCACGGGAAGTGCCGCTGTTCGTGCGCGCCAGTTTTGGCGTCATCAACGTCGGGCGGCTCTCCATGGACGAGGCACTCTGCGAGGCAGATCGCCAGCTGTATCAGGCAAAGAACACGGGTCGTGACAAGATAGTCTCCCAGGACGCCTGAGCACGTCTCGAGTGAGACGCTCCGTGTAGTACCGCCCGGCGCCCTTTGCGGCCGCCGGGTTATTCCCCCCTCCTCACGCCCCCTGCCCGCCCACGGGTTTCCTCAATAGGTCTTGTCGACCCGCACCCCATCGCTGAAATAGAGGATGCGCACCTTGTCCCCGCTAGCAAACACCATGGCCGGATCGTAATCCTGGATCACGTTGATAAGCCCGTCTTGCTCGTTGCGGATTAGCAGCTCCACCAGCTTGTTCTCCACCACGCTGCCACCTGACTGGTAGTGCTGCACCGCGGCCGCCCCCGCCAATGCCCCCACGGCGGTGGCTATCTCCCGCCCATGACCGCCGCCAAACTGGTTGCCGAGCAGCCCCCCCAGCACAGCGCCACCCAGGGTTTTCCAGCCGGTATGCTCGGACTCCAGCACCTGGCGCTGGGTGATATTGCGCACCGTATCCACCTGGCCAAACACCACCTGATCGACGGGGCGCGCCGTATTGCGCTCATAGGGTGCGGCCCAGGCGGGCGCCGTGACAAAGCCCAGCAAGCTGGATACTATCAGGATAACGGCCTTCATCTGTGAACCTCTGTCTTATGTCTCGCTATCTCACCGAACTGGATGATGAGCTGTGCTGGTTTCCCTCCCCCAGCCATGCGCTGGAAGAGCCCAACGGCCTGCTGGCGATTGGGGGAGATCTCTCTCCTGCTCGATTGCTGGCAGCTTATCACAGCGGGATCTTTCCGTGGAATGAGCCACACCAGCCACTGCTCTGGTGGTCGCCGGATCCCAGGGGGGTGATAGTGCCCGATGAGCTGCACATAGGGCGCAGCCTGCAGAAGTATCTGCGCCGCACCAGCTTCGACATTACCGTCGACAGTGCCTTCGATGAGGTGATAGCGGCCTGCGCCGCCCCCCGTCGCAGCGCCAGCGGCACCTGGATTAGCGCCCCCATGATCGACGCCTATCGGCAGTTGCACCGCCTGGGCCATGCCCACTCCATCGAGATCTGGCAGGATGGTCAGTTGCAGGCAGGGCTCTACGGCCTCTCCCTTGGCCGCCTCTTCTGCGGCGAATCCATGTTCAGCCGCATCGATAACGGCGCCAAACTGGCCATGGTGGCGCTCTGTCGTCATTTTTCACGCCATGGGGGTGCCCTCATCGATTGCCAGATGCAGAACGACTTCCTGGCCACCCTGGGGGTCCAGGAGTGGCCAAGAAGCCGGTTTCTGACCACATTGGCGAGCCTGACCAGGCAACCACTGCAGGACGGTTGCTGGCAGCAGAGGAGAATCAGCCTATGACAGAAGAAGTGATCCTCAAGGTAGGCCTGACCCCCAGACACCCGTGCAGCTACCTCGGCCATGAGCAGGAGCAGTTGCTGGTACTGATGGATCATGAGCTGCTTAATGCGGCCGGATATGAGCGATTGCTGACGGCAGGATTCAGGCGCAGTGGCAACGACATCTATCGCCCCCATTGCCCGGCCTGCAGTGCCTGCCAGTCCCTGCGCATCCACAGCGAGCATTTCGTGCCGAACCGCAGTCAGAAACGCGTTCGTCAGCTGAACCGGGATCTCGAGCTGGTACTGAGTTACGACGACAAACCCGAGTATTACCAGCTCTATGAGCGCTACATCCGCGAGCGCCACCACGATGGCAGCATGTACCCGCCGAGTCGGAGCCAGTACAAGGGATTCCTGCACTGCGACTGGATGCCACCGCTCTACATGGAGATACGCAAGGAGGGACGCCTCATCGGGGTGGCCACCACGGACCTGCTTCCCCACTCCATGAGCGCCATGTATAC
Organism: Aeromonas rivipollensis; assembly: GCF_010974825.1. Classification (GTDB taxonomy): domain Bacteria; phylum Pseudomonadota; class Gammaproteobacteria; order Enterobacterales; family Aeromonadaceae; genus Aeromonas; species Aeromonas rivipollensis. Next base: position 113,295 of record NZ_JAAILA010000013.1, read on the forward strand.
CTTCTTCGATCCTGACTATGCCGACCGCTCTCTGGGCACTTTTGCCATTCTGAGCCAGTTGGAACTGGCCAGGCGCACGGGTCGCAGCTGGCTGTATCTGGGCTATCTGGTGGAGGCCTGTCGCAAGATGAATTACAAACGCCAATACCTGCCCCACGAGCTGCTGGTGCAGGGAGAATGGAAAAATATCGACACCAAGCCCGAGTAAACTTTACACATAGCCTTAAATCCGGCATGATCCAGCGGTTTTTTGTTGTGGCTTATCAAGAGGATTCAATGGCTAAAGAAGACAGTATTGAGATGCAGGGTACCATTCTCGAAACCTTGCCCAATACCATGTTCCGTGTGGAACTGGAAAATGGTCACGTGGTTATCGCTCATATTTCCGGCAAGATGCGCAAAAACTACATCCGTATCCTGACTGGGGACAAAGTAACGGTGGCTCTGACTCCGTACGATCTCTCCAAGGGACGTATTGTTTTCCGCTCTCGCTAAGCCAGGAATTCAGCAAAAAACCCCAGCCTCTCGGCTGGGGTTTTTTGTCGTTTCTGGCCTCAATCACATTTAGTGAGAGACAGCTTCAACATTGACCTGGAAGTCAAAGCTGAGGCTGTTATTCACCAGCTCCACTCTCACCACTCCGCCATCGACCAGTGAGCCGAACAGGATCTCATTGGCCAACGGCTTCTTGAGGTGCTCCTGAATGACCCGTCCCATGGGTCTTGCACCCATTGCCCGATCATACCCCTTCTCGGCCAACCAGTGGCGCGCCTCTTCAGATACCTCCAGTGACACCCCTTTGGCATCCAGCTGTACCTGCAGTTCGACGATGAACTTGTCGACGACCTGATGGATCACCGTCATGTCCAGATGGTTGAACCAGATGGTGTGATCGAGCCGGTTGCGGAACTCCGGACTGAACGTCTTGTTGATCACCGCCATGGCATCGTGGCTCATGTCCTGCTGCTGGAAGCCAATGGACTTGCGCTGGGTCTCCTGCACGCCCGCGTTGGTGGTCATCACCAAGATCACGTTGCGAAAATCTGCCTTGCGCCCGTTGTTGTCCGTCAGGGTGCCGTTGTCCATCACTTGCAGCAGCAAGTTGAAGACATCCGGGTGCGCCTTCTCGATCTCGTCCAGCAGCACCACCGAATGGGGATGCTTGAGCACAGAATCGGTCAGCAAGCCGCCCTGCTCAAAGCCCACATAGCCGGGAGGTGCCCCAATCAACCGGGAGACGGTATGGCGCTCCATGTATTCGGACATATCAAAACGCAGCACCTCGACCCCGAGCGCCTTGCCGAGCTGCTGGGTGACTTCTGTCTTACCCACCCCGGTCGGGCCGGCAAACAGGAAGCAGCCCACAGGGCGACGCTCGTTGCCAAGGCCGGAGCGTGACAGCCGGATGGCATCGGTCAATACGGTGATGGCCTTGTCCTGGCCGAACACCACCATCTTGAGGTTACGCTCCAGGTTCTTCAGCACCTCCTTGTCGGAAGAGGAGACCGATTTCTCCGGGATGCGGGCAATCTTCGCGACTATGGCCTCGATCTCCGGCACATTGATCACTTTTTTACGCTTGCTGACCGGCAACAGACGTTGTCCCGCCCCTGCCTCGTCGATCACGTCGATGGCCTTGTCCGGCAGGTGACGGTCATTGATATATTTGGCGGAGAGCTCGACCGCGGCACGGATGGCCTTGACGGTGTAACGCACGCCATGGTGCGCCTCATAGCGGCTCTTGAGCCCCATCAGGATACGGGTGGTGTCATCTATGCTCGGCTCGACGATGTCGATCTTCTGGAAACGGCGCGCCAGAGCCCGATCTTTTTCGAAGATCTGGGAATATTCCTGATAAGTGGTTGATCCCACACAGCGCAGCAGGCCATTGGAGAGCAGTGGTTTGATGAGGTTGGCCGCATCCAGCTGACCGCCGGAGGCTGCACCCGCCCCGATGATGGTGTGGATCTCGTCGATGAAGAGGATGGCACCTTCCTGGCGTTCGATCTGCTTGAGCAGCACCTTGAGACGCTTCTCGAAGTCGCCGCGGTACTTGGTGCCTGCCAGCAGGGAGCCCATGTCCAGAGAATATATAGTGCTGTTTGCGATAACTTCGGGTACATCACCCTTGACGATGCGATAGGCGAGCCCCTCGGCGATGGCGGTCTTGCCCACGCCAGCCTCCCCCACCAGCAAGGGATTGTTCTTGCGCCGACGGCACAGCACCTGGATGGTGCGACTCAGCTCCTGATCGCGACCGATCAGCGGGTCGATGCGCCCCTCCAGCACCAGCTGGTTGAGGTTAGTGGCAAAACTCTCGATCTGGGCGGACGAGACCTCATCATCGGACTCGGCATTGTTGCCGCCACTCTCGGGCTTGCTGTCTTTGCGCACCCCGTGGGAGAGGAAGTTCACCACATCCAGGCGGCTTATTTCGGCTTTTTTCAGGAAGTAGGCGGCCTGGGACTCTTGCTCGCTGAAGATGGCGACCAGTACATTGGCGCCGCTCACCTCGGTATTGCCCGACGACTGGACATGGAACACGGCACGTTGCAACACGCGCTGGAAACCAAGGGTCGGTTGGGTTTCTCTGTCTTCGTCATCGCGGGGGATGAGCGGGGTCGTTTGATTGATGAATGCGCGAATTTCCTTGCGCATCTGCTCCACATCCGCACCACACGAACTCAGCGCCTCATGGGCTGAGCTGTTATCCAGCAGGGCTAACAACAGGTGCTCGACGGTCATGAATTCGTGGCGCTCATCACGGGCCAGTTTGAAAGCCTCGTTCAGCGTCTTTTCTAGATCTTTGTTCAACATAGGCACCTCCCCTCAGTACAGCAACAATGCGGTGTCGTTATCGCCATCAAGTCATCAGATTCAAGCCTTTTCCATGGTACATAGCAGTGGATGTTCGTTGTTACGTGAATAGGTGTTGACCTGGACCACTTTGGTCTCGGCAATCTCGGCGGTAAATGTGCCGCAGACTCCCTTACCACTATAATGCACGCTCAGCATGACCTGAGTCGCCTTCTCCAGATCCATACCAAAGAACCTTTGCAGCACCTCCACCACGAATTCCATCGGCGTGTAGTCATCGTTGTTCAAGACGACCTTGTACATGGGTGGCGGTTGCAGCTTCGTTTTCTCTGCTTCTGCAATCTCTTCATTAGCAAAGAGTTCTTTCTGCTTGCTCATAGTTGCGCTTTGGTACCTCTAGATTACTACCGTCTCGCTCAAGATTGTCAATAGACTTGTTAACCAGATCACATCGGTTGTTAACAACTTCTTGACTCGCTTAAAAGTTGGACTAGATTGGTTACTTGCTAATCGGCGCCCGTCTGCTACGGGGTGATGCTCTAGTTATATAAGGCTGGCGCAGGTTACTCAACGACTTCAGGGTAATCAATAAAAGGATGTAGATGTATGGCAACCGGAACAGTCAAGTGGTTCAACAACGCAAAAGGATTTGGGTTTATCTGTCCGGAAGGCGGTGGTGAAGACATCTTCGCTCACTACTCCACGATTCAAATGGAAGGTTACAAGACCTTGAAAGCGGGTCAGGCAGTCAACTTTGAACTGCAGCAGGGGCCGAAAGGAAATCACGCCTCTGTCATCGTGCCAAACGAAGCACAGAACATGTAAGAGTCAAACTGGATCAATTAAAAAACGGCATCCCGCAAGGATGCCGTTTTTTTATGTCGCTCGTTGTACCGACACAATAAGAAAGGCCAGGCCTTCCTTATTGTGTGCTCTTGCGAGCTATCCCTGTCAGCGTGCCAGCAGGATATTGAGCATGCGGCGCAGCGGCTCGGCGGCGCCCCACAGCAGTTGGTCACCCACGGTGAAGGCAGCCAGGTATTCCGGGCCCATGTTGAGCTTGCGCAGACGGCCTACCGGGATGCTGAGGGTACCGGTGACGGCGGCTGGGGTCAGCTCGCGGGCCGTAACGTCGCGATCGTTCGGGATCACCTTGACCCAGTCGTTGTGGGCAGCCAGCAGGGCCTCGATCTCGGGGAGCGGCACGTCTTTCTTCAGCTTGATGGTGAAGGCCTGGCTGTGGCAGCGCAGGGCACCGATCCGCACGCAGAGGCCATCCACCGGAATGGCAGTGTTCTCGATACCCAGGATCTTGTTGGTTTCGGCCTGGCCCTTCCACTCTTCGCGGCTCTGGCCGTTGTCGAGCTTGGTGTCGATCCAGGGGATGAGGCCACCGGCCAGCGGCACGCCGAAGTTGTCCACCGGCAGGGTGCCGGAGCGGGTCTTCTCGGTGATCTTGCGCTCGATGTCCAGGATGGCGGAGGCGGGATCCGCCAGCTCTACCGCCACTTCGTCACGCAGCAGCCCCATCTGGGTGACCAGCTCGCGCATGTGGCGCGCGCCACCGCCCGATGCGGCCTGATAGGTAGCCACACTCACCCACTCCACCAGATCGGCCTTGAACAGGCCACCCAGGGCCAGCAGCATCAGGCTGACGGTGCAGTTGCCGCCGACGAAGGTCTTGATCCCCTTGTCCAGCGCCTCGTCGATCACGTCGCCGTTGACCGGATCCAGGATGATGACGGCGTCCTTCTCCATGCGCAGGGAGGAGGCGGCATCAATCCAGTAACCCTGCCAGCCGGAGGCCAGCAGACGGGGATAGACATCCTTGGTGTAGTCGCCGCCCTGAGCCGTGATGATGATCTCCTGGGCGGCCAGCGCCTCGATATCGAAGGCGTCCTGCAAGGTACCGGCATCGACGCCGAAATTGGGGGCGGCCTCACCGGCCTGGGAGGTGGTGAAGAAGGTGGGTTGAATGCGGGCAAAATCCTTCTCTTCCTGCATCCGGCTCATCAGTACCGAACCCACCATGCCACGCCAACCGACCAAACCAACTTTTTTCATAATGTCCTACCCTGGATAGCTGCTGTAAAAATGAAGTCTCATACGCCGTGATCCCTTGCCGGACAAGGGTCCGTTCACAAATTGGCCACAAGCATGATGTGTAATTAATGCGTCTGTCCACATTACGGATTGTGGCGACGGGCGCAAGTCGAATTGCGCAATAATCTGTGTCATTTGCCGCAATAACCATGGGTTCCGGGCTACCGCGCTTGGCGGACTCCCCATCGCTCAGGCATCATGATGTCCGACTGGCAACCACTGCCCCCTGGGGACGACCCCAAGGCCTTCTTGACTCGCAGGGACGACCCTGCCCCGCGTGGAATACTCATATGCCCTGGTTACTCCTGCTACTGGCCGGCCTGTTCGAGGTCGCCTGGGCCATCGGCCTCAAGTACACCGACGGTTTCAGCCGTCCCCTCCCCACCCTGCTGACCCTAGCTGCCATGGGGGTGAGCGTGCTGTTGCTCGCCATGGCGGTCAAGCAACTGCCCCTTGGCACCGCCTACGCGGTCTGGACCGGCATAGGCGCGGTCGGCACGGTGTTGATGGGGATCTGGTTGTTCAACGAGCCGGCCACCCTGGCCCGGGTGCTTTGCCTGCTGCTGATCATCGGCGGTATCCTGGGGCTCAAGTTTATCGGCTGATAACGAGATGGAAGCGTAGTCCCGCGGCGCCCCACCAGCGCGTATAAAAAATGGCCACCCAGGGTGGCCATTATGTTTTCCTCATACCCAGTCTGGGCTTCCTATCAGCACACTCTCAATCCGGGCGCCCGGCATCATCTGCCTTAACCCCTCGATCAGCCGATCACCGGCCTCCTGCAGCGCCGCCAGCGGCATTTCAGGCAAGCTTTCCAGGATGAACCACATCTGCCCGGACTCGGCGCTGAGCCGGGTTCTGGTCCCCTGACGCCAATTCCAGCGGCGACAGGTCACGCCTCTGTCATCACACCACACCACCTCGCCAGGTTCGGGGGTCTCGTGGGCAGGGGCCCCCTCCTTCATGGTGTCAAACAGTTCGGTGCCATCGGCAATGATCAACCGGGGCGACCCCTCATACGCAGTGAGATCCTCTCCACCGACGGGGATGGCGTATTCGATGCTGATGGCGTTGTAGAGATCGACGACGGGATCGATGCAGGGCAGGCAGCCCTCCCGTTGCACCCGCTTGAGCAGCGCCTGGGCCGAGCAGGGGGTCCGCTGGGGCTTGGCACCGAAGCGTTTGAACACCTCACCCCAGGCGGACAGATGATCCTGTGCCCAGGGAGCACCGCCCGCCGCAACGGATTGGCAGGCCCGCGCCAGCGCCTGTGCGCCGACGTTGCGATCGACCATGGTGGCCCCCTCGACCTGGATGCTCAGGGCCCGGAATCCCGGGGCCAGGCTGGTCACCCTGGCATCAATCTGTGGTGTCATGAATGGCATAGCAACTCCCAATGGGTGAATCGTGGCGAAGGCGATAACGGCAGACGAGGCCAAGTGACCCGTGCCCAGAGGGCTAGCGCGCGATGCTTGTCACCACGAAGAAACAAGTCGGCCCCATGATGGACGGCGGCATGGCATAAAAAAATCTACTTTTTCTTAATGTTGTTCAGGAGAGCTAATAACCCAGACTATGCCGGCCACCGACGGCAACCTGACCCGCACCTGGCAGGGGATTGTCCTGGCCGCTTTTCCCGCCACTCATGCTATTATCTGCGACCGAACATGAGCCATTAAAAATCAGGATATTGTGATGACCGACCACACTTTTATTCCCGGCAAGGACGCAGCGCTGGAAGACTCCATCGAGCGGTTCCAGACCAAATTGCAGGCCCTGGGGTTTGATATCGAAGAGGCCTCCTGGCTCAACCCAGTGCCCAACGTCTGGTCCGTGCACATCCGGGACAAAGAGTGCGCCCTCTGCTTCACCAACGGCAAGGGAGCCAGCAAGAAGGCGGCCCTGGCGTCGGCCCTGGGGGAGTATTTCGAGCGTCTCTCCACCAACTACTTCTTCGCCGACTTCTATCTGGGGGAGCAGGTGGCGAACGGTGACTTCGTCCACTACCCGAACGAGAAGTGGTTCCCCATCCAGGGTGACCAACTGCCTGCCGGTCTGCTCGACAGCTTCACCCGCAAGTTCTACAACCCGGATGGCGAAGTGACTGCCGACATGCTGGTGGATCTGCAATCCGGCAACGAAGAGCGCGGCATAGTCGCGCTGCCCTTTGAGCGCCAGTCCGATCATCAGACCGTCTATATCCCGATGAACATCATCGGCAACCTCTATGTCTCCAACGGCATGAGTGCCGGCAACACCAGGACCGAGGCCCGCACCCAGGGCTTGTCCGAGGTGTTCGAGCGTCACGTGAAGAACAAGATCATCGCCGAGGCCATCAGCCTGCCCGAGATCCCAAGCGAGGTGATCGCCCGCTACCCCGGCATCAAGGCCTCCATTGATGCGCTGGAGGCCGAAGGCTTCCCCATCTACAGCTTCGATGCCTCCTTGGGTGGCCGTTATCCGGTCATCTGCGTGGTGCTGCTCAACCCGAGCAACGGCACCTGCTTTGCCTCCTTCGGTGCCCACCCGCGCTTCGAGGTCGCCTTCGAGCGGACCGTCACCGAACTGCTGCAGGGCCGTGGCCTCAAGGATCTGGACGTCTTCGTGCCGCCGTCATTCGACAACGAGCAGGTGGCGGATCACCACAATCTGGAGACCCACTTCATCGACTCGTCCGGCCTCATCAGCTGGGATCTGTTCAAGCAGGAGTCCGACTTCGAGTTTGCCGACTGGGACTTCCGCGGCAGCTCCCAGGAGGAGTTCGATCACCTGATCGGCATCTTCCACGAGCTGGAGCAGCCGGTCTACATCGCCGACTACGAGCACCTGGGCGTCTACGCCTGCCGCATCCTGGTGCCGGGCATGTCCGACATCTATCCGGTCGAAGATCTGCTGCTGGCCAACAACACCATGGGCGCCCACCTGCGGGAAATCATCCTGGCCCTGCCGTCCCTGGAGTGGGACGCGGAGCAGTACATGGCACTCTTTGATCAGCTGGATGAAGAGGGTCACGACGAGCGCACCCGGGTGCGCGAGCTGCTCGGCATCGCCGCCGCCAAGGGCACAGCCCTGCACACCCTGCGGGTCGGTGAGCTCAAAGCCATGCTGGCGCTGGCCGCTGGTGAGCTGGAAAGCGCGCTGGATCTCATCGACTGGACCATGGAGTTCAACCAGTCGGTGTTCCCGGCGGATCGCGCGAACTACTACCGCGCCCTGCGCGCCTGCGTCGAGCTGTTCCTGGATGAAGAGCGTGACCCCGAGCAGTACCGCCCGGTGTTCGCCCGCATGTTCGGGGAAGATACCCTGGCCGAGGCCTGGGCCCATGCCTGCGGCGAGGCGCGTTTCCACGGGCTGGAGGCGGCCGATCTGTCCCTCTCCCAGTTCCCGCTGCATCAGAAATTGCTCGCGGCCTACGAGAAACTGCAAAAAGCCAAACGAATCCATACGTGGAACTGATATGCTAGTGTGACGAAGGGGCCTGATGGCCCCTTCTGTTTTATGGGCTACGCTTTGGCGGGCCCTTACTCAAAGATGAAATAAATAACAAAAAATACCTCTTAGGGGGTTGTCAGTTAGAGGTTCATCATGTTCGGGAGGCGTAAAGGTGCATTGCCGGTGCTTTTTTTGATGAGAAAGATATAAATTCTTAAAAATCATGAGATTAAAAACAGACCCATTTCTGTTTCACCTGAAACCTGGTGTAAAGTCAAGCTTCCGGATGAAGAAAAAACCTGTAGTAAAATTACATTCACAATCTGTAATTCTTGATCGGAGTCAATTTTGGGGATCAGCCCCTTTGTTATGATTTCCACAGGCAAAATATGCAGGTACTGAGAATTGAAAGCAGAATCTCCCTTTGATTGTCTGAAGCCCGAAGCCATAGCCGCGCTGGCCGAAGACATTACCTATGCCAAGGCAACCAAGCCCGCCCACAAGGTCATACCTCTGGCCATCACGGCAGGTGCTTTCATCGCCATCGCATTCGTCTTCTATATCACCGTCACCACGGGATCGAGCGGCATGGCCTGGGGAATGTCCAAGCTGGTCGGCGGTCTCTGTTTCTCCCTCGGTCTCATTCTGTGCGTACTGCTCGGTGCCGAGTTGTTCACCTCCACCACCCTGACCCTGGTGGCCAAGGCCGCCAACCGCATCAGCTGGGCTCAGCTGTTCAAGAACTGGGGTCTGGTCTACTTCGGCAACCTCATCGGCGGGCTCATCATAGTCGCGCTCATCATCATGTCGGCCGAATACACGGCGGCGGATGGTCAGTGGGGGCTGAATGCCATGAAAGTGGCCCAGCACAAGATCCATCACACCTTCTTCGAGGCTCTGGCCCTTGGCATCCTCTGCAACCTCATGGTGTGTCTCGCCGTGTGGATGGCCTTCGGCGCCCGCACTGCCACCGACAAGGTGATGGTGATGCTGCTCCCCGTCGCCATGTTCGTGGCCTCCGGCTTTGAGCACAGCATCGCAAACATGTTTATGATCCCGGTCGGCATCGCCATCCATGCGGTAGCAGGCCCGGAATTCTGGCAGGCCATCGGCCAGGACCCGGCATCGTTCGCCGACTTGACCGTATCCAACTTCGTCCTAAACAACCTCATTCCGGTCACCCTTGGTAATATCATTGGTGGCGGCGTCATGGTTGGTCTGACTTACTGGTTTATCTTCCGTCGCCATCATTAAGGATGGCGGCAGACACATAAATACCTTGAGAGGTAATGAAAATGGCAGAACTTAACGAACAGTTCCAAAAAGCATGGGAAGGCTTCGCGGCCGGTGAATGGCAGACCTCTGTCAACACCCGTGACTTCATCCAGAAGAACTACACCCCGTATGAAGGTGACGAGTCCTTCCTGGCTGGCGCGACCGAAGCTACCACCAAGCTGTGGGACAAGGTCATGGAAGGGATCAAGATCGAGAACCGCACTCACGCGCCGGTCGATTTTGATACCGACCTGCCCTCCACCATTACCGCTCACGATGCCGGCTATATCGATCAGAGCCTGGAGCAAATCGTCGGTCTGCAGACCGACAAGCCGCTCAAGCGCGCCATCATCGCCAACGGCGGTATCAAGATGGTCAAGACCTCTTGCGAAGTCTACGGTCGTCAACTTGACCCCATGGTCGAGAAGATCTTCACCGAGTACCGCAAGACTCACAACCAGGGTGTGTTCGACGTTTACACCAAGGACATCCTGAACTGCCGTAAATCCGGCGTCATCACCGGTCTGCCGGATGCCTACGGCCGTGGCCGCATCATCGGTGACTACCGCCGTGTTGCCCTGTACGGTATCGACTTCCTGATGGCCGACAAACTGGCCCAGTTCAAGTCCCTGCAGGCCGATCTGGAAAACGGTGTCAACCTGGAAGCCACCATCCGTCTGCGCGAAGAGATCTCCGAGCAGCACCGTGCCCTGGCCCAGATGAAGGTGATGGCCGCCAAATATGGCTGCGACATCTCAGTGCCGGCCAAGACCGCCAAAGAAGCCGTGCAGTGGACCTACTTCGCCTACCTGGCGGCAGTCAAGTCCCAGAACGGTGCCGCCATGTCCTTCGGTCGTACCTCCAGCTTCCTGGACGTCTATATCGAGCGTGACCTGAAGAAAGGCCTGCTGACCGAGCAAGAAGCCCAGGAGCTGATGGACCACATGGTCATGAAGCTGCGCATGGTTCGCTTCCTGCGTACTCCTGAATACGATTCACTGTTCTCCGGCGACCCCATGTGGGCAACCGAGACCCTGGCCGGTATGGGCGTTGATGGCCGTACCCTGGTCACCAAGAACAGCTTCCGTATGCTGAACACCCTGTACACCATGGGCCCGTCCCCTGAGCCGAACCTGACCATACTCTGGTCCGAGAAGCTGCCGGTCGGTTTCAAGAAGTACTGCGCCAAGGTATCCATCGAGACCTCTTCCGTTCAGTACGAGAACGACGATCTGATGCGTCCGGACTTCAACAACGATGACTACGCCATCGCTTGCTGCGTGTCCCCGATGATCGTCGGCAAACAGATGCAGTTCTTCGGTGCCCGTGCCAACCTGGCCAAGACCATGCTGTATGCAATCAACGGCGGCATGGACGAGAAGCTCAAGATCCAGGTCGGCCCGAAAACCGAGATGGTCAAGTCCGAGTACCTCGACTACAACGACGTGATGGACAGGCTGGATCACTTCATGGACTGGCTGGCCAAGCAGTATGTCGCCGCCCTGAACATCATCCACTACATGCACGACAAGTACAGCTACGAAGCCTCCCTGATGGCGCTGCACGACCGTGACGTCTATCGCACCATGGCTTGCGGCATCGCCGGTCTGTCCGTGGCAGCTGACTCCCTGTCTGCCATCAAGTACGCCAAGGTCAAGCCGGTTCGTGACGAAGATGGCGTTGCCATCGACTTCGAAATCGACGGCGAGTACCCGCAGTTCGGTAACAACGACGCTCGCGTCGATGACATCGCCTGTGACCTGGTCGAGCGCTTCATGAAGAAAATTCAGAAGCTGAACACCTACCGTGGTGCCGTGGCTACCCAGTCCGTGCTGACCATCACCTCCAACGTGGTGTACGGCAAGAAGACAGGTAACACCCCGGATGGCCGTCGTTCCGGTGCGCCGTTCGGCCCGGGTGCCAACCCGATGCACGGTCGTGATCAGAAGGGTGCCGTTGCGTCCCTGACTTCCGTCGCCAAGCTGCCGTTCGCTTACGCCAAAGATGGTATCTCCTATACCTTCTCCATCGTGCCGAACGCCTTGGGTAAAGACATGGAATCCCAGAAAGCCAACCTGGCTGGCCTGATGGACGGTTACTTCCATCACGAGACCAACCTGGAAGGCGGTCAGCACCTGAACGTCAACGTGATGAACCGTGAAATGCTGCTGGACGCCATGGAAAACCCGGAGAAATATCCGCAGTTGACCATCCGCGTATCCGGTTATGCCGTTCGCTTCAACTCTTTGACCAAAGAGCAGCAGCAAGACGTCATCACCCGTACCTTCACCGCTTCTCTGTAATAGAATCTCGGTGAACAAAAACCGGCGCCCAGGCGCCGGTTTTTTTATGTCAGCTCTTCAGGGCTCAGCGGCTTGCAAGGCCGATGACAACCCAACCCACCCTTCCCTCATACCACCTTGTTCAGGGCCGCTCGCCAGCCGCCAGACGGCGGTTGATATCGGCGATGACGGGGGCTATGTCGGCCAGGGTGTCGATCACGTAGTGAGCCCCCGCCGCCCGCAACTTGGCCTCGGCCGGTGCGCGCTTGGCGGCGATCTCCACCTCGCTCATGGCATCAAATTCTTCCCAGGTTGCGCCGAATTCGTTGCCGGAAACCGACAGCCCCACCGTCCACATGCCGGCGTTCAGCCCCTCGCTGATACCCGGCACGGCGTCATCGACCTTGATGCAGCGATGCACTGCACTCACTCCCAGCTCAATCACGTTGGCCAGCGCCATCCAGGGGCCGGGGCGCCCGCCCGCCTTGAGATCGTCGGTGGCAACCCAGTGATCGGGGCTATAGCCGTACTCGGCTGCCGCCGGCACCAGCGCCTCCATCACCGGGCGGGGGTAACCGGAGCAGGATCCGATCCGCATCCCTTGTGCTCGCAGCGCCTCCAGCACCGGCAGCACACCTGGTATGGGGGCGGCGAAGCGGGTCACGGCGGCAATCTGAAGCGGCATGAAGGTGTGATAGAGGTGGTCCACCTCGGCGTGGCTCATGGGGTGGCCGAAGCGGGCCTGCCAGCGCGCATCCACCGAGGGCAGACGGCCCAGCGCGGCGATATGATCCCACTTGCCCAGCCCCATGGGCTGGCGCGCTTCATCCAGGGTCACCGGGAAGTCATAGGCGCGGGCGAAGGCCTCGACGAAAATGGAGGTGGGAGCGAAGGAGCCGAAATCGACGACGGTGCCGGCCCAGTCGAGGATCAGTGCCTCCACGTCGGTGGTCGGGTCTGCGGCAATCTGCAAGTCAGTCATGGTGATGTTCCTGTTTCGGTGAAAGCGCGATCTCGCCAAGGGCGCGATCGAGAATGTTGATGGCGCGCACCAGATCGGCGCGAGCGATATTGAGCGGAGGCGAGAGCTGAATGACATTGCCCTGGGAGACCTTGAAGCTGAGCCCGAGTTCCAGACAGCGGTAGAGCAGCCGCTCGGCGGCCTGGCTATTGCGCGTTCGACTCTGGTGATCGACCACCAGATCCAGCGCCCACAAGAGGCCGATACCGCGCACCTGACCGATCAGCGGGTGGCGCTCGGCAAGCGCCGCGAGCTCTGCCGCCATAAAGCGGCCATCCTCCTGCACCTTGGCCAGCAGCCCCTCTTCACGGATGGTGGCTATGGTGGCGAGGGCCGCCGCGCAGCCGATGGGGCTCTTCTCGTGGGTGTAGTGACCCAGCGAAATAGTCGCAGCCTGATTGAAACGATCCCGGGTGATAAGCGCGGCAAAGGGCACCACCCCGCCCCCCAACCCCTTGCCGAGACAGATGATGTCGGGTTCTATGCCGAACTCTTCGAAGCTGAACCAGTGGCCGGTACGGCCAAGGGCATTGGGGATCTCGTCTACGATCAGCAGCACCTTGTGGCGATCGCAGATCTCCCGCACCCGCTGCCAGTAGGCCTTTGATGGCACCTGCACGTCGGTGTTGCGAATAGGCTCGGCGATAAAGGCACCTATCCCCCCCTCCTTCTCGATGACGTACTCCAGATAATCGGCGTAGTGCAGGTCGTCCCCCTCCCCGCGATACCAGACGCCGCGATAACGGGTGGGCGGCGGGATGCGCTCCACCCCGGCCATCAAGGGGCCCATGCCGGCGCGAAAACAGGCCTCGCCACCGACCGAGATGGCATCGAGGGAGGCGCCGTGAAAGGCATCCCACAGGGACACCACCTTGCTGTTGCCTGTGATAAAGCGGGCGAGCTTGAGCGCAATTCCCACCACCTCGCTGCCGCCGGGAGCGAACAACACCCGGTTGAGATCCCTGGGAGCCAGCTCGGCCAGGGTGCGGGCGCAGTCGATGGCGACCTGATGGGTGTAGCGGCGGGGCGCGAACGGCAGATCGGCAAGCTGCTGCTGCACCGCGGCCACGACGTTGGGGTGACCGTGGCCCAGTTGATGAACGCTGTTGCCGTGAAAATCGAGGTAACGCGCGCCCGATACGCTGGTCAGCCAACTCCCCTGCGCCCCCTCAAGCAGATCGAGGCAGGGGCTGGAGAGGGCCTGATGAAGGAAGTAGCGGCTATCTTCCGCCAATCCCGCCTGCACCGCCTCGCTCTGGTCTGCCCACCAGCGCACGCGTCCCTCCCCCAGATTGATGTCCCCTTCGCTGTCGGCCCGGCCACTGCCGTGAAGAGCATCGCGCATCATCATCACGCCTCCCCTTGCCAGTAGCAGGCACTGGCCATGGCGGCGAGCAGGGCTCGCACCCGCGCCGGGGTCACGTCGCCGATATTGCCGATACGGAAGCAATCGGCCTGGGAGACCTTGCCCGGGTAGATGACAAAGCCCTGCCCCTTGAGCCGCTGGTAGAAGTCGGCGAAGCGGTAGTCAGGGTGAGCCGGGGAGTAGAAGGCGGTGATGATGGGGGATTGCCACTGCTCGGACAGCAGCGGCGCAAAGCCGAGTTCGGCCATACCCGCCACCAGAATGCGCTGGTTCTCGCTGTAGCGCTGATAACGGGCGGCAATGCCCCCCTCTTCATCCAGCTCGCGCAGGGCCTGGGCAAAGGCCAGCACCGTATGGGTGGGTGAGGTAAAGCGCCACTTGCCCCCCTGCTTCTCCATGGTCTGCCACTGGGCGTGCAGGTCGAGGGAGACCGAGCGGGCGCGACCGGCGCAGGCCGTGAGCGCGGCGCGACGGGCGATGACGAAGCCAAAGCCCGGCACCCCCTGAATGCACTTGTTGGCGGAGCTGATCAGAAACTCTATGCCAAGGCGCCCCATGTCGATGGGGATGCCGCCAAAGCTGCTCATGGCATCGACGATGAGGCGAATGCCGCGGCGCTGGCAGAGCTCAGCCACCTCTTCAAGGGGGTTGAGCATGCCGGTGGTGGTCTCGCAGTGCACCATGGCCAAGTGGGTTATTTCGGGGTGGCGCGCCAGCATGGCGTCGATGGCGGCAGGCTCGGGGCGGGTCGTCTCGCCGCAGTCGAGCTCATGGTGGCGCAGGCCGAGGCAGCGGGCCATCTCCCCCATGCGAGCGCCGTAGGCGCCGTTGTTGATGATGAGCAGACACTCCTCGGCGCCGATGGCCGACCCCAGCACGCTCTCCACCACATAGCTGCCGCTCCCCTGCAGCAGCACGGCGCTGTAGTTGCTTTCATATTCCGGGCCAGTGGCCAGCCGCACCAGCTCGCGGCGGATGGGCTCCACCACGCCGAGGTTGTAGTCCGCATCCCAGGTGCAGCTGTCTTGCAGCATGGCGGCGCGCACAGTGGCGGTGGTCGAGAGGGGGCCCGGGGTCAGCAGCAGGTAATCGACGGCGGCGGGGGCCGCAGGAATATGGGTCATGACTTCGCTCCTTTTGGTATATACCAGAATGAGCGCATTGTGGGTAACTGCCCCGCCAAGGTCAAAGGGGTGGGGCCACGTGCAACAAAAAATTCATTTTCGGCGCCGGGATCGCGATAATCTAGGAAGCCTGAACAACAGGGGTAACACTGGTATCTACCAATGCATTATATCGCCTCCATCTAGCGACCGGACCTGCGCCCCAACCATTGCCCAGCCAAGGATTTTCATGAGCAAACCCCAATACCTGCAGATCAAGGATGCCCTCGCCAACCAGATCCTGGCGGGGGGCCTGGCCCCCAACGACAAGCTCCCCTCCGAGCGGCTACTGGGGGAACTCTACGGCACCACCCGGGTCACCATCCGCGAGGCGCTGGTGCAGCTGGAGGCCAATGGCCTCATCTATCGGGAGGATCGCCGGGGCTGGTTCGTCACCCCGCCGCGCTTTCGCCTCAACCCCAGACGCACCTCCAACTTTCACCAGATAGTGCGCGAACAAGGGGGCGAGCCGCGCACCGAGCTGCTGGAAAAAAGCCGCCAGGCGGTGCCCCCGGCACTAATGGCGCAGTTGCAGCTCAAACCGTTCGACAGCCTGTTTCTGCTCAAGCGGCTGCGCTATGCCAACGGGCGCGCCATCTGCTATTGCGAAAACCACTGCCTGCCAGAGCGGGTGCCCGGTCTGCTGGAGCTGGATCTTGCCGGCAGCCTGACCGAGATCTACCAGGCCCATTACGATCTTCACTACGCCCGCATGCAGGTGCGCTTCTTCCCCACCGCCCTGCCGGACGAGGTGGCCAAGGCGCTGGGGGCCACCGCCGGGCTACCCGCCCTGCGCCTGGAGCGACTCAACTTCGATCAGCACGGCCGGGTGCTCGACTTCGATCTGGAGTACTGGCGCCACGACAGTCTGGAGATAGAGGTGGATACCCAGAATTAGGAACAGACAAGTTAAGTGCGGCAAATCGAGTGCGGCAAAACGTCACTGAGCCGTCACCGTACCGTCATAAAGTTCCCCTAGCCTCTGCTTCGACCAATCTGGTTTATACCAAGCCAACCAAAATGGAGAAGAGGATGAAACAGGGAACCCATTTGCTGGCCGCCGCCGTGCTGGCCGCCATGACAGCCCCGGCACTGGCCGCGACCGATCTCACCGTCTACACCGCCTTCGAGCCGGAGCAGCTCGGCGAGCTGAAGACGGCGTTTGAGCGCCAGCACCCGGACATCAACATCAAGTGGGTGCGCGACTCCACCGGGGTGGTCACAGCCAGGCTGCTGGCGGAAAAAGCCCAGCCCAAGGCCGACGTGGTGTGGGGACTGGCCGCCACCAGCCTGATGCAGCTCGATCAGCAGCAGATGCTGACCGGTTACGCCCCCAAGGGGCTCGATAAGCTCGACAGCCGTTTTCGTGACGGCAAGGCCGAGCCCCACTGGATTGGTCTGGACGCCTTCTTCAGCGCCATCTGCTTCAACAAGGTAGAGGCAGAGAAGCAAGGAATACCGGCGCCGACCAGCTGGGCCGATCTCACCAAGCCCATCTACAAGGGCAAGGTGATCATGCCCAACCCCAGCTCCTCCGGCACCGGCTATCTGAGCGTCGCGGGCTGGCTGCAGACCATGGGCGAGCAGCAGGGCTGGCAGTTCATGAACGGCCTGCACCAGAACATAGACCGCTACACCCACTCGGGCTCGGCCCCCTGCAAGCTGGCCGCCAGCGGCGAGACGGTGATCGGCATCTCCTTTGACTTCCCGGCCACCAGCCTCAAGGCCAAGGGGGCCCCCATAGAGGTGGTGTTCCCGAGCGAAGGCTCGGGCTGGGACATGGAAGCCGCCGCCATCATCAAGGGCACCCCCAAGCTGGATGCGGCCAAGCAGCTGCTCGACTTTGCCGCCACCGAGCAGGCCAACGCCCTCTACAACAAGTCGTTCGCCGTGGTCGCCATCCCTGGGGTCGCCCAACCGAGAGCGGGCTATCCGGCAGATATCAAGGGCCAGATGATCGACAACGACTTTGCCTGGGCAGCCCGCGAGCGCAACGCCATCCTGACCCAGTGGAGCGCCAGCTTCGACGGCAAGTCGGAAGCCAAACAGTAACAGTGACAGGAGCGGTTTGTGCACCCCAGACAAACCGCTGCCAATCAACCCCTTGCCGAAGGCCAACAGGTGTTGGCCTTCGTTTTTTTGTTTCACCCCCAATTGGCGACGCCTCGCCCATCTGCATAGGGCCAAGCCACCTGCCGAATGCCCGCCGTCATCTGACTGTCATCGAGCTGTCATCCCGCGATCACCTGACCGTCACACTTCACTAGCAAACTGGTATATACCAAATCAGTAGCGAGTCGAATCATGACCCAGCCCTATCTGGACATTCAACACCTCAACAAGCAGTTCGGTGCCTTCCAGGCCCTCAAGGGGATCTCTCTGAGCATCCATCCGGGGGAGTTCATCTGCTTTCTCGGCCCCTCCGGCTGCGGCAAGACCACCTTGCTCAGAGCCATCGCCGGTCTGGATCTGCCGGACAGCGGCGAGATCTGGCAAGGGGGGCGCAATATCTCCCGCCTGCCGCCCCAGGAGCGCGACTTTGGCATAGTGTTTCAGTCCTATGCCCTCTTCCCCAACCTGACGGTGGCCCAGAACATCGCCTTCGGCCTTGAGAATCAGGGATTGGCGCGCGATGCCATCAAGGAGCGGGTCGATCACTGGCTGGGTCTGGTGGATCTCGGTGCCCAGTCCCACAAGTACCCGAGCCAGATCTCCGGCGGCCAGCAGCAACGGGTGGCGCTGGCCCGGGCGCTCGCCCTCTCCCCCGGCCTGCTGCTGCTGGACGAACCGCTCAGCGCCCTGGATGCCCTGGTGCGCACCCACCTTCGCAGCGAGATCCGCGCCCTGCAGCAGCGCCTTGGCATCACCACCATCATGGTGACCCACGATCAGGAAGAGGCGCTGACCATGGCGGACCGCATAGTAGTGATGGAAGGCGGCCGCATAGTGCAGGTGGGCACACCGCAAGAGATCTACCACCAGCCTGCGAGCCGCTTCGTGGCAAGCTTCGTCGGCACCATGAACTTCCTCGAGACCCTGGTGCTCGGCCCCACTCAGGTGCGCCTCAACGAACAACCCTTGACGCTCGCCAACCGGGCGGCGGCTGGCAGCAAATTGCAGGTGGCGATCCGCCCCGAGGCGATCACCCTGGGCGCCCCCCATGAGCATTATCCTGGTCAACATGGCGTAGAAGCGCAGATCGATCAGGTGGAGTTTCTCGGTGCCGCCCAGCGCCTTATCTGCACCGCCGACACCTATCTGGGCCCACAGCAAATTCTGGTGGAGCGCCCGACCCAGGAGCTGCCCCACCACGAACAGGGTGGCTGGCGCAGTGGCATGCGCTGCTCCCTGCACTGGCCCGCCGGGGCCATGCAGCTGTTTGAAGGGGAGCGCCCATGAGCCCTCATCTCTCCACTCCGGCACTGGCAACCCCAGCACAGGCAACATCAGAACAGGTAACCCAAGAGCCCCAGCCTCGCTACCCCTTGTGGCAGCGGCTCTGCTCCGGCTGGAGCCGGGATCAGCTGCTGCAACTCCTGCTGCTTCTGCTAGGCATCGCCCTGCTCACCGGCGGCCTCTTGCTACCGCTGCTCACCATGCTGCAAAAGAGCCTGCAGGATGAAAACGGCCTCTGGGTGGGGCTTACCAACTTCAGCGCCTACTTCGACTCCCCCCATCTGGGTCAAACCCTCGGCAACACCCTCTGGCTCGGGGTGCTCATCACCGCCCTGGTGGTGACCATCGCCTTTGGCTACGCCTATGCCCTCACCCGCACCTGCATGCCGGGCAAGAGCCTGTTTCGCCTCGTTGGCCTTATTCCACTCTTGATGCCCTCCCTGCTGCCCGCCATCAGCCTGGTCTACTGGTTTGGCAATCAGGGAGTTGCCAAGGGGCTGCTTGGGGGCGAGAGCATCTACGGCCCCATCGGCATCGTCATCGGTCTGGGCTTCTGGTGCTTTCCCCACGCCCTGATGATCCTCATCACGGCGCTCGGTCAGAGCGATGCCCGTCTCTATGAGGCGGCCCGGGTGCTGGGCAGCAGCGGCTGGCGCACCTTTGTCACCGTCACCCTGCCCACCGCCCGTTATGGTCTGCTCAGCGCCGCCATCGCCGTCTTTACCCTCACCATCTGCGACTTCGGGGTGGCCAAGGTGATTGGCGGCCAGTACAGCGTGCTGGCCACCGATATCTACCGGCAGGTGATCGGGATGCAGAACTTCTCCCTCGGGGCGGTTGCCAGCGTCACCCTGCTGCTGCCGGCGCTGCTCAGCTTTGCGCTGGAGCACAGGGTACGTAGCAAGATGCAGGAGCAGAGCAGCACCAAGGCGGTGCCCTATCAGCCCAAACCCCATCGGCTGCGGGATCTGCTGGCGCTCGGCTGGTGCACTCTCTGGGCCCTGCTGTTTCTGGCGCTGGTGGGCATGGCGGTCTACGGCTCCCTGGTGCAGTTCTGGCCCTACAACCTTGGGCTGACGCTGGATCACTACGCCTTTGACAGCAACAGCGTCTACGGCTGGCAGCCCTTTACCAACACCCTGCAGCTGGGTCTCTATACCGCCCTTGTGGGCACAGTACTGGTCATGGTGCTGGCCTGGGCACAGGAGAAGGGGCGCCACTTCGCGCCCCTGCGCCAGCTGCTGCATCTGCTCGCCATGCTGTCGCTGGCGGTGCCCGGCATGGTGCTGGGGCTGGGTTACATCTTCTTCTTCAACGGCAATCCGCTGTTTGGCAGCCTCCATGGCACCCTGCCGCTGATGGTGCTCTCCTGCGTCATCCACTACTACACAGTGGGCCATATGACGGCCCTGACCAGCCTCAAACAGTTGCCCAGGGAGCTGGAGCTGGTGGCCATCTCATTGCGCATTCCGCTCTGGAAGGCGTTCTGGCGCGTCACCCTGCCCGCCTCCCTGCCTGCGCTGCTGGAGATTTTCATCTATCTGTTCGTCAATGCCATGACCACCACCTCGGCGGTGATCTTCCTCTATTCGAGTGACAGCGTGCTCGCCTCCATCGCCGTGCTGAATATGGAGGATTCCGGTGATACCGCCGCAGCCGCCGCCATGGCCACCCTGATCCTGCTGGCCGCCGCCACCGTCAAGCTGCTCCAGCTCTTTTTGAGCCGCGCCCTGCTGGATCGCACCCAGCGCTGGCGCCATCAATAACCTATCCAAGGAGTCATCATGTCCACTCGCCCCTTTTGGCTGGCCGAAGCGCTCGCCGCCGAACAACCCGCGCCCCCCACGCCCCTTGTCGGCAACCACGAGGTGGATGTCTGCATCGTCGGCGGCGGCTTTACCGGACTCTGGAGCGCCATCACCCTTAAGACCGCCGAGCCTCACTTGCGGATCCTGGTGCTGGAAAAAGATCTGTGCGGCAGCGGGGCCTCCGGGCGCAACGGCGGCTGCCTGCTCACCTGGTCGGCCAAATACCTGACCCTGAAGCGCCTGTTTGGGGAGCAACAGGCCGCCTGGCTGGTGCGAAGCTCCGAGCAGGCGGTGCACGAGATAGCCCGCTTCTGCGCGGCGCATCAGATAGAGGCGGAACTGAGGGTCGAGGGCACCTGCTACACCGCCACCAGCGAGGCCCAGCGCGGCCTGATGGATCCGGTATTGAGGGAACTAAAGCGAGCCGATCTTAACCAGTGGCAGACGATTGAGGAGGATAAACTGGCGAGCCAGAGCGGCTCCCACGTTCATCTGGAGGGGCTCTACAGCCCCCACGCGGGCTCGGTGCAACCGGCGCTGCTGGTGCGCGGCCTGCTGCGGGTGGCACGGGAACTGGGCATCGAGGTCTATGAGCACTCCCCCATGCAGCGCCTTGAGGCGGGCCAGCCTGCACGGGTGCAAACGCCAGAGGCCATCGTGCGCGCTCGCAAGGTGGTGCTGGCCCTCAACAGCGCCATGACGGCGCACTTTCTCGAGTTTCGCCGCAGCATAGTGCTGGTCTCCTCCGACATGGTGATCACCGACCCGGCGCCGAAGGCGCTTGCCGCCCAGCAGCTTGAGCACGGTCGCTCCGTGGTGGATGGTCGCACCTTCGTGCACTACTACAGATCCACCCCGCAAGGGCGGCTGATGTTGGGCAAGGGGGGCAACACCTTCGCCTTTGCCAACCGCCATCTGGCCGAGTTTGATGCCCCGAGCCGCTATCTTGCGCCCCTCACCCGCACCCTGCGCCGCTTCTTTCCGGCACTTGAAGATGTACCCGTCGCCGCCAGTTGGTGCGGCGCCTCCGATCGCTCGGTGGATGGCCTCCCCTTCTTCGGCCACTGGCGAGCGCAGCCCAACGTCGTCTATGGCCTCGGCTATTCAGGCAACGGAGTGGCCCAGAGCTGGATGGGCGGTCAAATACTGGCGGCCCTGGTGAGAGATGAGGTGCGGGAAGCGGACAAGGTGTGGCGCGAATGCGCCCTGGTGAGCGGCCCGCGCGGCTATTTCCCGCCGGAGCCCTTGCGTTGGCTGGGGGCCATGGTGGTGCGCAACGCCATCCGGCGCAAGGAGCGAGCGGAAGATGAAAACCGCCCTGTGCCCTGGTATGACAAACAGCTGGCCCGGCTGGCGGATGCGGCGGGCAAGGCCGACAAATAGAGGCCGCACGGCACGCCAACATGCAGAAGGGGCAGGAGAGTATGACTCCCCTGCCCCTTCGGTTACCCGCGCGGCACGTTCTGACCGCCGGGTTTCACTGGCTCAGATTAAACTCGCCAGTATTTAGCTCGCCCAGGTAATGATGTGATCTATCCAGTCGCCGGCATGGGCCTCGTGCACCACCTTGCCGCGCACCGACTGACCGGCCTGATGCATGGCGCTGCGGCTGCCGGTGATGAGCGGATGCCACTCAGGCAGGCTCTGCCCCTCTGCCAGCAGGCGGTAGGCGCAGCTCGACGGCAGCCAGTCAAACTCGGCAATCTTGTCGAAGGTGATCTGCAGGCAGTCCGGCTCTTTCTTGAAGCGGTTGCCGTAGTCGGAACACTGGCAGGTCTTGGTATTAAGCAGGTTGCAGGCCACGTTGGTGAACACCAGCTCCTCGGTGTCCTCGTCGATCAGCTTGTTCAGGCAGCACTTGCCGCAGCCGTCGCACAGGGACTCCCACTCCGTCATGGTCATCTGTTGCAGGCTCTTCACCTGCCAAAAGGGGGCGTTCTGCACGGGTTCACTCTGCTGCATAAAAGTTGGCTCACTCAATACACTGACAAGCGCGTGGTTATACGCCTTATGGCCCGATTTTTCAAGGTAAACGGGGCGATGCCAGAGAATCGGAAAGGTCAGAAACTGTGGTTAAACGTTGGGCTTCGCTACGCTCAGCGCCAACCTACAACGCCTGTAGGTTGTGGCTGAGCCTGCGAAGCCCAACATACGAGATTAAACCAAGTACACGGTTACACTGCAGTCAAAAAGGTGAAGCCCCAGATTTCCTACAGCCTAGGACTTAATCGACTTTATGAAGTTTCCTATTTGTTCAACTCCATCAAACGTAGACGGCAGGCTTCCATCCTCGGTCACTATTCCAGAGAATATGATTCGTTCAAATTTATCTAAAGCATCGGCATCTTGGCTTTTTATCTCGCTAGCATACCCAGAATAACTTTGAATGAACCTGCATAATGTTTTCCTAAGGTCTATTTGCAATAACTGTGATTTAACAGACTTGTAATTAAAAAGAAGAACTCTAAAGTAATAAATAGAGATCGCAACTAAAGAAAGCGTTGGAAAAATGGATACCAATAAACCATCTCTAATGGCAGATATGTTATCTATATTCTTATATATGAGTACAAATTCAGCAACTATCGGTAAGATAATTATCACAGACAACAATTTAAGCCAAAATAGAATCCCGTCCCGTTCATTTTTCTTTTCATTTGCTAAATCATCAAAGCCTTGAAATAAACCAACAAAGTTAAACGCATTCTCGTACTTAGATAGAGACGCCTCTATATTTCTTGCTCTACTCTCCCTCTCACTTAAGTCTCTATCCCATTCTTCTTTAATATTTTTAATTTTTTCTGAAACAGCATCGAAATTCTTTAAACTTTCAATTCCCTCACTGTTTGCAATCTCCTTGAAAATACTAATAGGCATGTCACGGATCGCAAACTCAATCTGTTCCTTGGCCGTAACTTCAAATAAGTTTACATTATCAAAGACGAAGCGTCTTGCGGCTTCGAACTCCATTGCCAGGTCATTTTTGGTTGAGAGATACAGCTCGAAAAGAAATCTAAAACACATCGAGCAAATATCATCCAATCGATCTTTCGTTAGATCTTTTTCATCAGCAAGCCTATTAATGAATTGATCGCCTATCCACTTTATATTTATCTGACAGAACGTATTCCATTCACTAGGTCTTTTTTCCATAGCATTAACAATTAGGCGGATAAGACTATTCCGCTGTTTATCGAAATCATCCGAAGGAACTAAGCCATCAATTTTTTGCCTAAATTTAGCAAGCACAGTTTTACTCTGGTTTGTATCAAATAATTCCATCATAAATATCGCTACCCACGAAATATGAAAAAATAAATTGTCATTTAGCCATCATCTATCCTACGCAGGGTTCTATTCAAGATCTAGCTGTAGATAGAATAACTATTTGAAGAGTGACCATAATCATATTCTATCCATAAAAAATGCCGCCCAAGGGCGGCATTTTTATTAGAGATAACAGGCTAAAGAAATTACCAGCCGGTTACTTCACGCAGGGCTTTGCCGATATCGGCGAGGGAACGCACGGTTTTTACGCCGGCATCTTCCAGGGCGGCAAATTTCTCTGCTGCCGTGCCCTTGCCACCGGCGATGATGGCGCCCGCATGACCCATGCGCTTGCCAGCCGGAGCGGTGACGCCCGCGATGTAGGAGACCACCGGCTTGGTGACGTGGGCCTTGATGTAGGCCGCCGCCTCTTCTTCGGCGCTGCCGCCGATCTCGCCGATCATGACGATGGCTTCGGTCTTGGGATCGTTCTGGAACATCTCCAGGATGTCGATGAAGTTGGAGCCCGGGATGGGGTCACCACCGATACCGACGCAGGTGGACTGGCCGAAGCCCTCGTCCGTGGTCTGCTTGACCGCTTCGTAGGTCAGGGTGCCGGAGCGGGAGACGATGCCCACCTTGCCCGGCTTGTGGATGTGACCCGGCATGATGCCGATCTTGCACTCACCCGGAGTGATGACGCCCGGGCAGTTGGGACCGATCATGCGCACGCCGGTTTCCTGCAGCTTCACCTTGACCTGCAGCATGTCCAGGGTCGGGATGCCTTCGGTGATGGTGACGATGAGCTTGATGCCCGCATCGATGGCTTCCAGGATGGCGTCCTTGCAGAACGGGGCCGGAACATAGATGACGGAGGCAGTGGCGCCGGTGGCTTCCACGGCGTCACGGACTGTGTTGAACACCGGCAGGCCCAGGTGGGTGGTGCCACCCTTGCCCGGTGACACGCCGCCGACCATCTGGGTACCGTAGGCAATGGCCTGTTCGGAGTGGAAGGTACCCTGACCGCCGGTGAAGCCCTGGCAGATCACCTTGGTGTCTTTGTTGATCAGAACGCTCATTATTTGGCCTCCGCTGCTTTAACCACTTGCTGAGCTGCGTCAGTCAGACTCGTTGCGGCGATAATATTGAGGCCGCTGTCGGCCAGTTTACGGGCACCCAGTTCGGCATTGTTGCCTTCCAGACGCACTACCACGGGCACCTTGACCCCCACTTCCTTGACCGCGCCGATAATGCCTTCCGCGATCATGTCGCAGCGCACTATGCCGCCGAAGATGTTGACCAGCACGGCTTGTACCTTGCTGTCAGACAGGATGATCTTGAAGGCCTCGGTCACGCGCTCCTTGGTGGCGCCGCCGCCGACGTCCAGGAAGTTGGCCGGTGAGCCGCCGTGCAGGTTGACGATGTCCATGGTGCCCATGGCCAGACCCGCGCCGTTGACCATGCAGCCGATGTTGCCATCCAGCGCCACATAGTTCAGCTCCCACTGGGCGGCGTGCGCTTCGCGGGGGTCATCCTGGGACGGATCGTGCATCTGGCGCAGCTTGGGCTGACGGTACAGAGCGTTGGCGTCGATGTTGATCTTACCGTCGAGGCAGTGCAGGTTGCCCTTGTCGGTGATGACCAGGGGGTTGATCTCCAGCAGGGCGAAGTCGCAGTCCAGGAACATCTGGCCCAGACCCATGAAGATCTTGGTGAACTGCTTGATCTGATCGCCGACCAGACCCAGCTTGAAGGCCAGCTCGCGTGCCTGATAAGCCTGCGGGCCCACCAGGGGATCGATGGCAGCCTTGTGAATGAGTTCCGGGGTTTCGTGGGCGATCTTCTCGATGTCCACGCCACCCTCGGTGGAGGCCATGAAGACCACGCGGCGGCTGCCACGGTCCACCACGGCGCCGAGGTAGAGCTCCTTGGCGATGTCGGTGCAGGACTCTACCAGGATCTTGGTGACCGGCTGACCATTGGCGTCAGTCTGATAGGTCACCAGGTTCTTGCCGAGCCAGTTCTGGGCGAAGGCACGGATCTCGTCCTTGCTCTTGGCCAGCTTGACGCCGCCCGCCTTGCCACGCCCACCGGCGTGGACCTGGCACTTGACGACCCAGGTGTTGCCGCCAATCTTGTCGGCCGCTTCGGCCGCTTCCTGCGGGGTAGCGCAGGCATAACCTTCGGAGACCGGCAGGCCATACTCGGCAAACAGCTGTTTTGCCTGATATTCATGCAGATTCATAGATGCTCTATCCGTGTTGTAGGTATTTCCGTCCGGGGCTCGTGTTTCTCAATCCCCTGTGAATGGGGGCCTGGGCGGCCCCTCGTTATCTTTCAGTCACTCTTGCTCAGACATCCAACAGCAGACGGGTCGGGTCTTCCAGCAGCTCCTTGATGGAGACCAGGAAGCCCACGGACTCGCGGCCGTCGATGATGCGGTGATCGTAGGAGAGCGCCAGGTACATCATCGGCAGGATCTCGACCTTGCCGTCGACGGCCATGGGTCTGTCCTGGATCTTGTGCATGCCCAGAATGGCGCTCTGGGGCGGGTTGATGATGGGGGTGGACATCAGGGAGCCGAACACGCCGCCGTTGGTGATGGTGAAGTTGCCGCCGGTCAGTTCGTCCACGGTCAGCTTGCCGTCACGGCCCTTGCCCGCCAGATCCTTGATGGCCTTCTCGATGTCGGCGAGGCTCATGTTGTCGCAGTCACGCAGCACAGGGGTCACCAGACCACGGGGGGTGGAGACGGCGATGCTGACGTCGAAGTAGTTGTGGTACACCACATCATCACCATCCAGCGCCGCGTTCACTTCCGGATAGCGCTTGAGGGATTCGACCACGGCCTTGACGTAGAAGGACATGAAGCCGAGCTTGATGCCGTGCTTCTTCTCGAAGATCTCGCCGTACTGCTTGCGCAGCTTCATGATGGGCGCCATGTTGATCTCGTTGAAGGTGGTCAGCATGGCGGTGGTGTTCTTGGCCTCCAGCAGACGTTCGGCGATGCGCTTGCGCAGACGGGTCATGGGCACGCGCTTCTCGGTGCGACCAGCCAGCGGGGCTATGGGCGCAACAGGTGCGACAGCCACTGCAGCGACGGGGGCTGCCGGCTTGCCCAGGTTCTTGATGAAGGCATCCACGTCTTCCTTGGTGACGCGACCACCCTTGCCGGTGCCGGTCAGCTTGGCCACGTCGATGTCGTGCTCGGCCACCAGGCGGCGCACCGAGGGGCTCAAACCGTCGGCAGCGTCATCGGCTGCCACTTCCACCGGCTTCTCCTTGGTCTCTTCACCGGCCACAGGGGCCGCCTTGAGGATGGCGATCAGCTGGCGGGAGAGCACGGTCGCGCCTTCCAGTTGCAGGATGTCGCCCAGTACACCGGCTTCCGGCGCGGGGACTTCCAGCACGACTTTATCGGTTTCGATGTCAACCAGCACTTCGTCACGGGCAACCAGATCACCCGGTTTCTTGTGCCAGGTGGCGATGGTGGCGTCTGCCACTGATTCCGGCAGGTCCGGTACCTTGATCTCGATAGTCATGTAATCAGTTCCTTGTTACTTCTTGGCCAGCAGGCTTGTTCCAGAGACGGAGAGGGTCGGCTTCACGGAGCCCCCTCCCCTTCACAACTCGTTTATTCCAGGGTCAGCGCGTCTTCCACCAGGGCTTTCTGCTGCTTGGCGTGGACAGACATGTAACCGACGGCCGGTGAGGCCGAGGCCGGGCGACCTGCGTAACGCAGACGGGCATTGCTTGGCAGCACGCTGTCATAGTGATGACGGGTGCTGTACCAGGCGCCCTGGTTCTGCGGCTCTTCCTGACACCAGACGAAATCGGTGACGTGGGCATAATCGGCCAGGATGGCGCGCACTTCCTCTTCCGGGAAGGGGTAGAGCTGCTCGATCCGTACCAGTGCCACATCCTGCTGCTCCGCCTTGCGACGGGCATCGAGCAGGTCGTAGTAGACCTTGCCGGAGCAGAAGACCACCCGCTTGACGGCTTTCGGATCCAGGGCATCGATCTCGCCGATGGCGTTCTGGAAAGTGCCTTCCGCCAGCTCGTCGAGCTTGCTCACCGCCAGCGGGTGGCGCAGCAAGGACTTGGGCGTCATCACGATGAGCGGACGGCGCATCGGGCGCACCACCTGACGGCGCAGCATGTGGAACACCTGGGCCGGGGTGGAGGGCACGCACACCTGCATGTTGTGCTGGGCACACATCTGCAGATAGCGCTCCAGACGGGCGGAGGAGTGTTCCGGACCCTGCCCCTCGTAGCCGTGGGGCAGCAGCATGGTCAGACCGCACATCCGGCCCCACTTCTGCTCGCCGGAGGAGAGGAACTGATCCACCACCACCTGGGCGCAGTTGGCGAAGTCGCCGAACTGGGCTTCCCAGATGGTCAGACCGGCCGGCTCGGCGCTGGCGTAGCCATATTCGAACGCCAGTACCGCGTTTTCGGTCAGCACCGAGTCGTAGATCTCGAACGGACCTTGCTCGTCGTGCAGGTTGCACAGCGGGGTGTAGGTGCTCG
Organism: Aeromonas rivipollensis; assembly: GCF_010974825.1. Classification (GTDB taxonomy): domain Bacteria; phylum Pseudomonadota; class Gammaproteobacteria; order Enterobacterales; family Aeromonadaceae; genus Aeromonas; species Aeromonas rivipollensis. The sequence goes on from NZ_JAAILA010000013.1 coordinate 141,755, forward strand.
CATCGGTCTGGTTGTGCAGCACGGCGTGGCGATGGAAGAAGGTGCCACGACCGGAGTCTTCCCCGGTGAAGCGGATGCGCGCACCCTTGTCCACCAGGGTGGCGTAGGCCAGGGTCTCGGCAAAGCCCCAGTCCACCAGCTTCTCGCCAGCGGCCATCAGGCGGCGGTCTTCGTAAATCTTCTCGACCTGACGTTGCAGCACATGGGTCGCCGGGTACTGGCTGATGCGCTCGCCGAGGGATTTGAGGTGATCCATGGGCACAGTGCTGTCGTAGCTCATGGCCCAGTCGTGACCCAGATACGGGGTCCAGTCCACGGAGTGCAGCTCCATGGGACGCCACTCCTTGCTCACCCGCTCGCCCCGATCCAGGGTATCGCGATAGTCGTTGACCAGGGTGGTGGCCAGCTCGGGGGTGATGGTGCCTTCGCCAATCAGCTGATCGGCGTAGATCTTGCGCGGCGTCGGGTGCTGCTTGATCTTCTGGTACATCAGGGGCTGGGTCGCGCTCGGCTCGTCGGCCTCGTTGTGACCGTGACGACGGTAGCAGACCAGCTCGATCACCACGTCGCGCTTGAAGGTGTTGCGGTAATCCAGCGCAATCTGGGTCACCAGCACCACGGCTTCCGGGTCATCTCCGTTAACATGCAGGACAGGTGCCTGCACCGCCTTGGCGATGTCGGTACAGTATTCGGTGGAGCGCAGGTCACGTTGATAGGAGGTGGTGAAACCGACCTGGTTGTTGATGACGATGCGCACAGTGCCGCCGACGCCGTAGGCACGGGTCAGGGACATGTTGAAGGTCTCGGCCACCACACCCTGCCCCGCGATGGCGGAGTCACCGTGGATGGTGATGGGCAAGACGCTGGAGCCGTCCTTGTCACCGCGTCTGTCCATGCGGGCACGGACCGAGCCGATGACCACGGGGTTGACGATCTCGAGGTGGGACGGGTTGAAGGCCAGCGCCAGGTGGACGTTGCCGCCCGGGGTGGCGAAGTCGGAGGAGAAGCCCATGTGGTACTTCACATCCCCTGTCCCCCAGGATTCGCCGTGCTTGCCGGCGAACTCGTCGAACAGCTCCTGGGCGCGCTTGCCCAGCACGTTGATCAGCACGTTCAGGCGACCCCGGTGGGCCATGCCGATGACGGCCTCTTTGCAGCCCTGCTCACCGGCGCGGCGGATCAGCTCCTTGAGCATGGGCACCATGGCATCGCCCCCTTCCAGGGAGAAACGCTTGGCCCCCGGGAACTTGGCACCCAGGTATTTTTCCAGCCCTTCGGCGGCGGTCAGGCTCTCGAGGAAGCGGGTCTTCTCTTCGAGGGTATAGGTCCCCTTCCCTTCGATGGATTCAAGACGGTCTTGCAGCCAGCGCTTCTCCTCGGTGGAGGTGATGTGCATGTAGTCTGCACCTATGCTGCTGCAGTAGGTTTTCTTCAGCGAGGCGTAGAGATCGGAGAGCACCATGGTCTCGCGACCTATGGCGTAGGAGCCCACATTGAAGGTGGCCTCCATGTCTGCGCCCTGCAGGTTGTGAAATGCCGGGTCGAGCTCGGCAACGGTTTCACGGGTCCAGAGGCCGAGGGGATCCAGATTGGCATTCTGGTGACCGCGGAAGCGGAAGGCGTTGATCAGCTGCAGTACGCGCACCTGCTTGGCATCCACCTGGGGATCGGAGACAGGGGCGCTGTAACGGGAGGGATCCTTGGCCAGGCGGCGGAAATAGTCGCGAACCTGGGAGTGGGGTTGTTCAACTGCATGGCCATTGACCTGGGGCAGCTCGCTAAACAGGCTGCGCCACTCATCGGCCACGGAGTCGGGGTTTTCCAGGAAGGATTCGTACAAATCCTCAATGTAGCTTGCATTCGCACCAGCCAGGTGAGATGACTCCAACCAGGCCTTCATCACGCCGTTATGCATTTCTATCCCTTGTACATCTTGTTCACTGCAGCGCAGCTTGTAGGGTCATAGCCATCCCGGGACGGGATGGCTATCCAGAGGTCGGGCCCGGCGCAAGGCGCCCTGGCCCTGGTATCAAACAGCCCGGTTGAGCAACATCGACTTGATCTGACCGATGGCCTTGGTCGGGTTCAAGCCCTTGGGACAGACGTTCACGCAGTTCATGATGCCGTGGCAGCGGAACACGCTAAAGGCGTCATCCAGGTTGCCCAGTCGTTCAGTGGCGGCGGTGTCGCGGCTGTCCGCCAGCCAGCGGTAGGCGGCGAGCAGGCCAGCGGGGCCTATGAACTTGTCCGGGTTCCACCAGAAGGAGGGACAAGAGGTGGAGCAGCAGGCACAGAGAATACACTCGTACAGGCCATCCAGCTTGGCGCGCTCTTCGGGGGATTGCAGGTGCTCACGCACGGGCGGCAGTTTTTCATCGTTGATGAGGAAGGGCTTGACCTTCTCCCACTGGGTGTAGAACTGGGTCATGTCGATCACCAGATCGCGGATCACCGGCAGACCAGGCAGGGGCCGGATGACGACCTTGTTGCCCTTCTTCAGCAGATCGGAGAGCGGGGTGATGCAGGCAAGACCGTTCTTGCCATTCATGTTGAGACCGTCTGATCCACAGACCCCTTCGCGGCACGAGCGGCGGAAGGAGAGAGTAGGATCCAGCTCTTTCAACTGGATCAGTGCGTCGAGCACCATCATGTCGGAACCTTCAGGAATATCAAGACGATATTCCTTCATATGCGGGACGTTATCAACGTCCGGGTTATAGCGATATACCGAGAATGTGACGTTCATTGTGCTTGGCTCCGCAATCAGTAAGTCCGGACCTTGGGCGGGAACGCCTCACGGGTCTTGGGTGACATGTTGACCGCGCGACGGGTCATGGACTCGGTGTCCGGATGATAGAGGCTGTGGCACAACCAGCTCTCGTCGTCACGCTCCGGGAAGTCGAAGCGGCTATGGGCGCCCCGGCTCTCGGTACGGAAGTTGGCGGCAACTGCGGTGGCAAACGCCGTCTCCATCAGGTTGTCCAGTTCCAGACACTCGATGCGCTGGGTGTTGAACTCCTTGGAGGTGTCGTCCAGACGGGCATTCTTGAGGCGCTCGCGGATGAGTTTCAGCTCGGCCAGCCCTTCTGCCATGGCGTCCCCTTCACGGAACACGGAGAAGTTGTTCTGCATGCAGCGTTGCAGGTCACGGCGGATCTCGGCGGGATCCTCGCCATCGCGGTTGTTCTCCCAGCGATTGAAGCGGGCCAGCGCCGCGGCGATATCGGACTCGGAGGCATCGCGGCCATGATCCATCTCGCCCAGGGTCTCCACCAGGTGCATGCCGGCGGCACGACCGAACACCACCAGATCCAGCAGGGAGTTGCCGCCGAGGCGGTTGGCACCGTGCACGGAAACGCAGGCTATCTCCCCCACCGCGAACAGGCCGACCACGGGGACGTCGTTGCCGTCTTTATCCTGGGTCAGGCACTGGCCGTTCACGCTGGTCGGCACACCGCCCATCATGTAGTGGCAGGTCGGGATGATGGGAATGGGTTCCTTGACCGGATCCACGTGGGCGAAGGTGCGAGAGAGCTCGCAGATGCCCGGCAGACGGGATTCCAGTACCTCTTTACCGAGGTGATCCAACTTGAGCTTGATGTGCGGGCCCCAGGGACCGTCACAGCCACGGCCTTCGCGGATCTCGATCATGATGGAGCGAGCCACCACGTCGCGACCGGCCAAGTCCTTGGCGTTGGGTGCATAACGCTCCATGAAGCGCTCGCCATCTTTGTTGAGCAGATAGCCGCCTTCACCACGGCAACCCTCGGTCACCAGTACCCCTGCCCCGGCGATGCCGGTGGGGTGGAACTGCCAGAACTCCATGTCCTGCACGCCAACCCCGGCACGCAGTGCCATGCCGACGCCGTCACCCGTGTTGATGTGGGCGTTGGTGGTGGACTGGTAGATGCGACCGGCGCCGCCGGTGGCGAGCACCGTGGCCTTGGCCTTGAAGTAGACGACTTCGCCGCTCTCCATGTCGATGGCGGTACAGCCGACGATGTGGCCGTCCTGGTTCTTCACCAGATCCAGGGCATACCACTCGGAGAAGACGGTGGTCTTGTTCTTGACGTTCTGCTGATACAGGGTATGCAGCAGGGCGTGACCTGTCCGGTCGGCCGCCGCCGCGGTACGGGCCGCCTGCTCGCCACCAAAATTCTTGGACTGACCGCCGAAGGGGCGCTGATAGACAGAGCCGTTGTCGAAGCGGGAGAAGGGCAAGCCCATGTTCTCCAGCTCATAGATGGCCTCGGGGCCCGTCTTGCACATGTATTCAATCGCTTCCTGGTCACCGATGTAATCGGAGCCCTTGACGGTGTCATACATGTGCCACTGCCAGTTGTCGTCATGGGCATTGCCCAGGGCGACCGTGATCCCGCCCTGGGCGGAAACCGTGTGGGAACGAGTCGGGAAAACCTTGGAAAGCAGTGCGCAGCTCTTGCCGGACTGGGCAATCTGCAGCGCGGCGCGCATGCCGGCACCACCGGCACCGATCACGACCGCATCAAATTCACGAGTTGGAATAGTCACCTTACACACCCCACAGCACGACGAAACCCGTCATCAGATAGACGAACAGCACCACCACCAGCGCAAACTGCAGCGCACCGCGCAGCCCGACCGGCTTGATATAGTCGGTCAGCACCTGCCACAGACCGATCCAGGCGTGGATCAGGACGCACAAGAGCGTCAGCAGGGTGAAGACCTTGGTGAAGGTTGTGGCGAAGAAGCCGGTCCACACCTCGTAGGTAATGTCGTTGAAGGCGACAAAGCCGACCAGGTAGAGGACGTAAGCCGTCATGATGAGGGCGGTGGCGCGGATCAGGATGTAATCATGAACACCGCTGCGCCCGAAAGTTGCAGAATTGGTTACCATACCAGTACCCCCGCCAATACCGCCAGAATCCCGGTAATCACGAAGCCCACCCGGGCACTCTGATTCGCGGAATCCAGCTCTTCCCAATGCCCCATGTCCATGACCAGGTGACGCAGGCCGCCCACTATGTGGTATGCCAGCGCAGTCAGGATCCCCCACAACACGAACTTGACCAGGAAGTTGTCCATGATGGCAACCACGGTTTCAAATCCTTCGGGAGAGGAGAGTGAAGTACCAAGCATCCACAGCAAGATGGCCAGCGCCACAAAGGTGATGACCCCTGAGACACGGTGCAAGATGGAAGCGATGGCGGTGACAGGAAAGCTGATCGTTTGCAGGTCGAGGTTTACAGGTCTCTGTTTATTTTTCACGGCTTTGCCCACTCAGCTCCATTGAGCACGTTAGTTATTGTTTTCACACGCTTTGAGGGCTAGGAGTGGCATTTGTTAGGTTTTTGTTACCAAAACAACTCGGAAAAGCCAAAAACAACATTTTAGATATCACATCTGGCTTTGCGAAAGCGTTTCAAACACCGACGGCCATCACCCACGAGGCGCAGTATATCGGCGGCCTTAACCAATGACAATCAATTAGCTACATAGAAAACCCAAAACCGTAAACCAGATCTCACAACCGCTTTAACAAGTCATTAATGATCATTCAAGAAAATTGACAAGAAGGTGGTTCTCTGGTTCAAATAAGGCGCTCCAGCCGCCGTGGTACGGGTAAGAACCTTTGCCAGCGTCATGAAAGTCGTAATAAAGTAGGACTGGAACCAAATTATAAAAGAGCAAAGGAGACGTGCTATGGCTGATAAGATAGCCACCCTACATCTGCCCGGAAAAGAGCCGGTAGAACTACCGATCCTGTCCGGTACTGTTGGACCCGATGTAATCGATGTCAGAAAACTGGGCGCGCAAGGGTATTTCACCTTCGACCCCGGCTTTATGGCCACCGGTGCTTGCAAATCATCCATTACCTATATCGACGGAGATCAGGGTGTCTTGCTGCACCGTGGTTATCCCATCGCCCAGTTGGCCACCCAGGCCAGTTACCTGGAAGTCTGCTACATACTGCTGTACGGCGAGGCGCCAACCAAGACGCAATACGCGGAATTTGAACGTCTGGTCACCCGCCACACCATGGTGCACGAGCAGATCGCCTTCTTCTTCCGCGGCTTCCGCCGTGACTCCCACCCCATGGCGATCATGTGCGGTGTGGTCAGCGCACTGTCCGCCTTCTATCACGATGCCCTCGACATCAACAACGAAGAGCATCGCGAGATCTGTGCCTTCCGTCTGCTCTCCAAGATGCCGACCCTGGCCGCCATGTGTTACAAGTACTCCATCGGCCAGCCCTTCATGCAGCCGCGCAACGCCCTCTCCTATGCCGGCAACTTCCTGCACATGATGTTTGGCGTGCCGACCGAAGAGTACAAGGTCAACCCCATCGTCGAGCGGGCCATGGATCGCATCTTCACCCTGCATGCGGATCACGAGCAGAACGCCTCCACCTCCACGGTGCGTCTGGCCGGCTCCTCCGGTGCCAACCCCTTTGCCTGTATCGCCGCGGGGATCGCCTCCCTGTGGGGACCGGCCCACGGTGGTGCCAACGAAGCCTGCCTCAAGATGCTCGAAGAGATTGGCTCCGTGGATCGCATCCCCGAGTACATTGCCAAGGCCAAGGACAAGAACGACCCCTTCCGTCTGATGGGCTTCGGTCACCGGGTCTACAAGAACCACGATCCCCGTGCCACAGTGATGCGCGAAACCTGCCACGAGGTACTGACCGAGCTGCAGATCAAGGATCCGCTGCTGGATGTGGCCATGGAGCTGGAGCGCATCGCGCTCTCCGACCCCTACTTCATCGAGAAGAAACTCTACCCGAACGTGGACTTCTACTCCGGCATCATCATGAAGGCCATTGGCATCCCCATGTCCATGTTCACCGTGATCTTCGCCATCTCCCGCACCATCGGCTGGATCGCCCACTGGAACGAGATGCACTCGGACCCGGATCAGAAGATCGGTCGCCCGCGTCAGCTCTATACCGGCCTGGCCCAACGGGATTTCACTCCGCTCGATCAACGCTGATCCGGCAAGTTGTCATGGTTTGTTACAAAGGCGGTCATTGACCGCCTTTTCATTTGAGGGTTTAATCGCGCCCTTTTACGCCAAGGACACCCGTCATGAAAGCTCCCCTGCTCCTCTGCTCCGCCCTGTTGCTCAGCGCCTGCCAGAGCACCCCGACCACAGAGACCCTCTATATCCAGGACAAGCTGGCCGACTGCGTCGGTGTCGCCCCCATGAAGTGCATGCAGGTGCGCAGCCAGCCCGGTGAAAGCTGGACCCTCTTCTACCAGCAGATCGAAGGCTTCACCTTCGAGCCCGGTTTCCGTTATCAGCTGGAAGTGCGCACCGAGCAGCTCACCGACGTGCCGGCGGACGCCTCCTCGGTGCGCTATCAGCTGATCAAGGTGGTGAGCAAGCAGGCCGTTCGCTGAGCCTTGAGGGACCCCGGTTCCGTTTGCGCGCCCCTTGGGTTATGCTGACCCCCTTCTTTCATGGGTTGACCAGGGGCGCACGCCCTCCAGTACGATGATCAAGATAAGAACCATACGGCCCCCAGACTGGCCCGCCATCATGGCCATTCAGCGCGAGTGCTACCACCAGCTGGAGCCCGAGCCCCTCGAGGTGATGAGCAACAAGGCAGAACTCGCCCCCGCCTGCTGCTGGGTCGCCGAGCGTCAGGGCCGGGTACTCGGTTACCTGCTCTGCCATCCCTGGCGCGCCCACTGCCCTCCTCCGCTCTCGCAACCCTTGCAGCCTCTCACCGACCACGAGGAGTTCTACCTGCACGATCTCGCTGTCAGTGGCGAGGCGCGAGGCCTGGGGGTGGGCCAGCGGCTGCTCGCTACCGCTCTCGCCTTTGCCAGCGATGAGGGTTACCAGCATGCCGGGCTGGTGGCGGTGCAGGATGCCCCGGCCTTCTGGCGCAAGCAGGGCTTCGTGCCAGCCAGGACCCCCAAGTCGCTGGAGGAGTACGGTGAGGGCGCCGTTTATATGCGGCTGCCTTTGACCGAACCGGCCTGAGGCCCAGTTCAAGCCCAATAAAAAAGGCGCCTTTCGGCGCCTTTTTTCACTTCATCGGTTCATCAAGCCTTGAACTTGCTGAAGACCAGGGAAGCGTTGGTACCGCCAAAGCCGAAGCTGTTGGACATGACGGTATTGAGATCGGCGGTTTCGTAGGCGCGCACTATGGGCAGACCCACGGCCTTCTCGTCCAGGTTCTCGATGTTGATGCTGGGGGCGATGAAGCCGTGTTCCATCATCAGCAGGGAGTAGACGGCCTCGTGCACACCGGCGGCGCCCAGGGCATGACCCGTCATGGCCTTGGTGGCGGAGAGCTTGGGCGCATTGCTGCCAAACAGGGTCTGGATGGCTTCAAGCTCCTTGGTATCACCGACCGGGGTGGAGGTACCGTGGGTGTTGATGTAGTCCACGGAGCCGACGTCCTTCATCGCCATCTTCATGCAACGCACAGCGCCTTCACCGCTCGGGGCGACCATGTCGTAGCCGTCGGAGGTGGCACCGTAACCGGTGATCTCGGCGTAGATATGGGCACCGCGGGCCAGGGCGTGTTCCAGCTCCTCGACCACCAGGATGCCGCCGCCACCGGAGATGACGAAACCATCGCGGTCCGCATCATAGGTACGGGACGCCTTTTCCGGGGTGTCATTGTACTTGGTGGAGAGGGCGCCCATGGCATCGAACTGTATGGTGGAAGACCAGTCCAGCTCCTCGCCGCCGCCGGCGAAGACGATGTCCTGCTTGCCAAGCTGGATCAGCTCCAGTGCGTGGCCTATGCAGTGGGCAGAGGTGGCACAAGCTGAGCTGATGGTGTAGTTGACACCCTTGATCTTGAACGGGGTGGCCAGGCAGGCAGAGGTGGTGGAGGACATGGTGCGCGGCACCATGTAGGGACCCACGCGCTTGACCCCTTTCTCACGGGCAATGTCCGCAGACTCCGAGGTGTTCTTGCCGGAGGCGCCGCCGGAGCCGACCACTATGCCGGTACGCTCGTTGGAGACCTGATCCTCTGGCAGACCCGCGTCAGCGATGGCCTGCTCCATGGACAGATAGGCATAGGCCGCGGCGTCACCCATGAAACGCATGACTTTACGGTCGATCAGTTCAGACGGATCGAGTTTGATGTTACCCCAGACACGGCTGCGCAGGTTGTACTGTTCAAACTGCTCGGAATAGGTGATGCCGGATTTGCCTGCTTTCAGGGAGGCCAGCACCTCTTCCTTGTTGTTGCCGATACTGGAGATGACGCCGATACCGGTGATCACTGCTCTTCTCATTAATTCATCTCGTCTGGAAAAACTGGCACCGAGTCTACCCGCTTTCGGCTGCCAAACTGGTCTGCTTTCACGTAGAATGCCCGCGAATTTATGACGCGAGCAGAGGAAAACGTGAGTCAAACATCCTTACATCATGCCCGATTGGACTGGAATGAAGCGGGAACTCCAGTCTCCAGTGAGTTCGGGGATGTGTACTTTTCCAATGATAACGGTCTAAGTGAAACCCGCTACGTCTTTTTATTGCAAAATCACCTACCGGCACGATTTTCGCACCACGATAGTGACAGTTTCGTGATTGGCGAAACAGGTTTCGGCACAGGTCTTAACTTTCTGGCGACAATGGCCGCCTTCCTGGAACAGGCGCCCCAATCCGGCAACGGCTCGCGCCTGCACTTCATCAGCTTCGAGAAATACCCCCTGGCCCAGGCCGATCTGCGCAAGGCCCTGGCGGCCTGGCCCGAGCTGGCGTCCTTAAGCCAGCCTCTCATCGACCAGTGGCCGCTGCCGGTATCCGGCTGCCACCGTCTGCTGTTTGCCGGCGGCCGTATCCGCCTCGATCTCTGGCTTGGCGACATCAAGGAGATGCTGCCCCAGGTGCCTCACGGGCCCCAGGGCCTGGTGGATGCCTGGTATCTGGATGGCTTCTCGCCGGCCAAGAATCCCGAGATGTGGACGCAAGCGCTGTTCGATGGTCTGGCTCGCCTCGCTCGCCCCGCCGCGACCCTCTCCACCTTTACCTGCGCCGGTTTCGTGCGCCGCGGCCTGATTGACGCCGGCTTTGCCATGAAGAAGGTGAAGGGGCACGGCAGCAAGCGGGAGATGCTGGCAGGGATGCGGGAGGGCAAGTCGCCCGAGCAGAGCATCTCCCCCTGGTATGCCCGTCCCGTCGGCCGTGACGGCGAGGTGCTCATCATCGGCGGCGGCATCGCCTCCGCCATGACGATACTGTCGCTGGTGGAGCGGGGCCGCAAGGTGACCCTGCTGTGTGCAGAGGGCGAGCCCGCCACCGGCGCCTCCGGCAACCGCCAGGGGGCGCTCTATCCCCTGCTCAATGGGGAGCACGATGCGCTGTCGCGCTTCTATTCCCTGGCCTTCGGCTATGCCCGCCAGCGGCTGCAGGCCCTGGCCGCGCGCCATCCCGTCGCCTTCTCCCTGTGCGGCGTCACCCAGCTTGGCTATGACGAGAAATCCGCCGCCAAGCTCGCCAAGATGGGTCAGGGCCCCTTCCCCCCCGAGCTGATGCACCCACTCTCTGCCTCAGAAGTTGAGCAGGTGGTCGGCCTGCCCTGCGGCCATGGTGGTGTCAGCTATCCCCTGGGGGGCTGGCTCTGCCCGGCGGATCTCACCCGCGCCGCCCTGAAAGAAGCGCAAGCCAGCGGCCTGCTGCACCTTGAGTACCACACACCAGTGAGCACCATTACCGAATTGGCGGACGGCTGGCAGGTGGAGAGCCAGGATGGCCGCCAGTGGCTGGCTCCCAATCTGGTGGTGGCTGCCGGTCATCAGCTGCCCGCCCTGATCCCCTTTGCGGAGTTGCCGCTCTACCCGGTGCGCGGCCAGGTGAGCCATGTGCCGACCACGGCGCGGTTAAGCCAGCTCAGGACTGTGCTCTGTTACGACGGCTACCTCACCCCGGCCCACGACGGAGCGCACTGCATCGGGGCCAGCTATGGCCGCAATCAGAGCACCCTCGCGTATAGTGCCGAGGAGCAGGTTCAGAACCAGGCGCGGCTGCAAGCCTGCCTGCCGGATCAAAGCTGGCCTGCCGAGGTGGATGTGAGCGGCAAGGAGGCGCGAGTGGGAGTGCGCTGCGCCAGCCGGGATCACCTGCCGGTGGTGGGGCCAATCGCCAGATTGGCAAGCCTGGCGGATCACGACCTCAAGGCCCCCGCTGATCAGCAGAGCGCGCTGCCCCTGCACGCCGGTCTCTATGTGCTGGGCGCCCTCGGCTCCCGGGGTCTGTGCTCGGCGCCGCTCTGCGGTGAGCTGGTCGCGAGCGAAATCTGCGGTGATCCACTGCCACTGGCCGCCGATCTGCTGGAGGCGCTGCATCCGGCCCGCTACTGGGTGCGCAGGCTGCGCAAGGGCAAGCCGCTACGGGACTAGGCAAGGAGGCGTGGCGGCCGCTGCCGACCGCCGCACCATTGCGCGCCAACAAAAAACGGGCTTCCCCAGGGAAGCCCGTTTTTTTATTGGCGATGACGCTCAACTGCCCTCTGGCCAGAGGACCCCGAGCTTGCGTCCCCTATCGGTCTGCTGCGCCAGGGTGGCGAATCGATCGCGGGTTGCCTCCAGCACTGCCTGCCCCTGTTGCCAGCCCTGGTACTGCAAGGCGGCGCAATCCTGGGCGACGGGCAGCTGGGCAAGCCGGATGCCAAGCTGGCTGACGCTCTCCAGCAATATGTCCTTGTGACGGCTCTCGTAGTCGAACATGGCCGCCACCAGCTTGTCCCACTTCTGCCGCTCCACCGCGGACGCCCTGCCCTTGTCCATCCAGTTCGGCACCCTGACCTGGATGCGGGCCGTCACGCTGGCCTGATCCAGCTCGCAGCGCGCCGGGGTCGCCCTGGTCTGCAACTGCCAGGAGAGCTGATAGCTGGCCCTGCCGATATGGCCATCGGCCTGGGCCGGTGCCTGCCTGGCTATCTGGCGCATCACGGCGGCCACATCGGCCCCTGATACCCGATAGAACTGGAAATCGACCTTGATATCGGGCGCCACCCGAATACCTGCATAATGGGAGGGTGCCGCTCCGATTGAGGCGGCATATATGAGGGCCGCCACCGCCCCTGTCTTGCTGAAGAATCCCATCGTTGTGCTGCCTTGCTCCTTGTGAGTCCGGCGTAATTTCAATTAATAATCAATGAATTAATAGTCAGTGTGGGAGATTAACCGCGATCAGGGACGCTGTCACCTGCTCTCGGTGCCGGGGGCGACAAAGGGGCGGGATCCGACCCTGTTCCGGATGGGGATTTGCAAGGGAGATCACAGCCAGCCACCATCCCCATGGTGAATTACTCCTTATGAGGTAATAATCCCGGCGTTTTTGTTGGCACATGTCGAGCTAGCCAGTCCAACCCTCTGCTCAGCCCGCTAGATGCCCGACGTCACTCCATACTCAGGAACCTATTTATGATGGAACTCCTTATTGGCACCCTGGTCACCCTGGCCGTGGGTCGCTACATCTTCAAGGGCTATTCGGCGACCGGGGTGCTGCTCAGCGGCGGCCTCTTGCTGCTGGCGATCACCGCCCTGATGGGCAAGGCGGTGCTGCCTGCCAGCGTCGCTTCCACCGGCCACGTGGCTACCGACGTGTTCGAGTACGTGCGCTTCCTGCTGGTGGACAGGGGCGGTGGCCTCGGCATGCTGATCATGGTGCTGTGCGGCTTTGCCGGCTACATGAGCCACATCGGCGCCAACACCATCTTGGTGAAACTGGCCAGCAAGCCCCTCGGCATCATCAAGTCTCCCTATATCCTGCTGGTGGCCGCCTACCTGGTGGCCTGCGCCATGTCGCTGGCGGTGAGCTCGGCGACCGGCCTCGGCGTGCTGCTGATGGCGACCCTGTTCCCGCTGATGGTCAACATGGGGATCTCCCGTGGCGCCGCGGCTGCGGTGTGCGCCTCCCCGGCCGCCATCATACTGGCCCCCACCTCGGGGGACGTGGTGATGGCCGCCCAGGCCGCCAACATGGAGCTCATCGAGTTTGCCTTCAAGCTGACCCTGCCCATCTCCCTGACGGCCATAGCCGCCATGGCGGTGACCCACTTCTTCTGGCAGCGCTATCTGGACAGAAAGTCCGGCGAGCACAACGAGGCGGTCGCTCCGAGCGATCTCATCACAGATGCCCCCGGCTTCTACGCCATACTGCCGTTCACCCCCATCATCGGCGTGCTGCTGTTTGACGGCAAACTGGGCCCCAAGCTCGACATAGTCACCATCATCGTCATCTGCCTGGTGCTGGCCGCCTTGCTGGAGCTGGTGCGCAAACACAACGGCAAGGAATTGCTGGACGGTCTGCAGGTGTGCTGGCGCAGCATGGCTGACGCCTTCGCCGGCGTGGTCATGCTGCTGGTGGGGGCCGGGGTCTTCGCCCAGGGGCTGATGGGGCTCGGCTTCATCGCCAACCTCCTGGATCTGGCCCAGAGCTTTGGCACAGGCGGCATCATCATCATGCTGGTGCTGGTGGTCATCACCACATTGGCCGCCTTCACCACGGGTTCCGGCAACGCCCCCTTCTACGCCTTCGTGGAGCTGATCCCGCACCTGGCCACCAGTCTGGGCGTCAATCCCGCCTACCTGGTCATCCCCATGCTGCAGGCTTCCAATCTGGGTCGCACCATCTCGCCGGTCTCCGGGGTGGTGGTCGCCTGCGCGGGCATGGGCAACCTCTCTCCGTTCGAGGTGGTCAAACGCACCTCTATGCCGGTCGCCGTCGGCCTGCTGGTGGTGATCCTGGCCACCCAGATCCTGGTGCCTGCCTGAGTACCGTCTGACTCTTTTCCAGCCCGGCGTCTGCCGGGCTGGCATCCCCCCCACCCCTTGCAGTAGACTCGGTGCTCTTTTTCCCTAAGGAGGACCGAGCCTTGAGTATTACGGTTCAACTTGCCCACTTCAGTGACTGCCACTCCCATTTCGATGGCGCGCCCATGCGCTTCTCCCCTGAGGGTGAGTCCGAGTGGCGCACCCAATGTGGCGGCTACGGCCGCATCCTGACCCGGCTGACCGCCCTGCGCCAGCAGGCCGCCGCCGCGGGCCAGACCTGCCTGTTGCTGCACGGGGGTGACACCTTCCAGGGGTCGCTCTATTTCAACCGCTTCAAGGGACGGGCCAACGCCGACTTGCTCGGCCTGCTGCGACCGGATGCCATGGTGATCGGCAACCATGAATTCGATCTCGGCAACGGCCCGCTGGTGGAGTTTCTGCGCCAGCTCGACTATCCGGTGCTGGCCGCCAACCTCGACAGCAGCCAGGAGCCGGCCGATGCCCCGCTGCGACTGCACGGCTTGCCACAGCTGTTTGATGCCAGCCGCCCCTGGCACAGGCGCGTCATCGACGGCGTCCCCTTCGCCCTGCTCGGCATCACCTTGCCGCAGATGGCCGCCATCGCGAGCCCGGATCCCCACACCCGCTTCCACGGCATAGAGGAGACCCTCAGCGCCGCCCTCGGCGAGATCAAGGCCGAAGGAATAGCGCACATCATATTGCTCAGTCACCTGGGGCTGGCGCAGGACAAGCGGCTGGCGGCCCGCTTCCCCGAACTCAGCCTGATTGTCGGCGGTCACACCCACAGCCAGCTGGGGGATCTGGCCCCGCTCGGGCTGATAAGCGAGGGGAGCTACCCCTTGATGATCGAGGGGGTCGCCATACTGCATGCGGCCCACAGCGCCCTCTGCCTCGGGGTGTGCGAGCTGGAATTTGATGAGCGCGGGCGAGTTTGCCGAAGCCGCGGCCAGCTGGAGTGGCTACCCTGGCAGCCCTGGCCCTTTGCCTCGCCCCCGCCGGCAGGCCTCCATTTCTGCGAGCAGGCTGCCGAGCTCGAGCAGCACCTGGCCAAACGTTACCGGCCCGAGCTCGAGACCATGACCCGGCGCATAGTGACCCGCCTCGCCGGGCCACTGCACCATCAGCGCCTGCCCGATGCCGCCCTGCCCGCCGGCAGTCAGGTCGCCCCCCTGGTGGCCCAGGCCATGCTGGCCGGCGCCCGCGAACAGGTGGGTCAGGTGGATTTCGCCTTGCACAACGCAGGGGGGGTGCGCTGCTCTCTCGAGCCCGGGCCCCTAAGCGAGGCGGACATCGCCGGGCGCCTGCTGCCCTTTGCCATCCCGCTCACCCTCTACCGGGTGCACGGCCATGAGCTGGCGGAGGCGCTGGAAGGTGCCATCGACAACGCCACCAACAACGGCGTGGTCGGCAATGGCAGCGGCAGCTTCCCCTATACCGCCGGGATGCGCTTCTGTTATCAGGCAGACAGGCCCAAGGGGAGCCGGATCACCCGCCTCGAATGGGAGGCGAGCCCGGGTCAGTGGCAGAGCGTCGAGATGGATGCCATCTATCGGGGGGTCTCCAGCGCCTACACCGCCTCCGGCAAGGAGGGCTACACGGCCCTGGCCCGCACCCTGACCCAGCACAATCAGGAGCTCGGCATTACCCTGGCCGATGCCTTTATCCGCTGGGCCCGCCATCTGCCCGAGCTGGCCCCCCTGCCGCCGCTGGTGGAATACCAGGGTGCCAGTCCCATGGCCTGAGGCCCTCATCGGGCCATCCCCTGTCAAGGCGCCGCTTTTCTTCGTGAGAGCGGCGCTTATTACATTTTTCGAGCACAGTCCCCAGCCCATTGCATCGGACTGCCGGCCTCGGCAACACCAGGCACCGCCGTTCGTCTTGTGCAATGCAGGCACTGAAAACGTTACTTTTATACATTATTTCAAACACATCGCCCCAGCCCATTGCATCGGACTGCCGGCCTCGGCAAGATAGGCCCGCTTTTACGTCTTTCCCGCAGGAACAGGTCATCCATGAATCACGCCATCCGTTTTACCCCTCAGCGCTACAACCCCGGGCTCAAGCCGCTGGTTGTCCTGCTCACCGCCCTGATGGCGCTGCTGTTTTGCTTGCGCAACCCGCTGTTCCACGGCATGGCGCCCGGCTTTGATGCCTCCCTGTTCGCTGTGATGGGCAAGATGTGGAGCGAGGGGGGCGTGCTCTACCGGGACATGATCGACATCAAGGGCCCCATGATCTTCGCCCTCGATGCGCTCGGTTACCATCTGGGGGGCTTCTTCGGGATCTGGCTGCTGGAGTGGGTCCTCTGCTGGCTCGGCCTGCTCGCCAGCTGGCAGGCCTTCTCCCAGCTGGGTCTCTCCCTGCGGGCCCGCCTCGGCAGCATGCTGGCGCTCCTCGCGCTCTACAGTACCCGCTACTACTACGGCAACATGACCGAGGACTGGACCTTCCACCTGGCCCTCATCGCCCAGTGGGCCTTCATCACCCTGCTGCTGGACAAGCAGTTTCGCTGGGGCCCGGCCCTGGTGGCGGCCCTCACCTTCGCCATAGTGGCCTGGATGCGCACCAACAACGGCGCCTTCTGGGGGGCCTGGTATCTGGTGCTGTTCTGCCACTGGTGTCTGCGTGAGCAGTGGCGCTGCGCCTTCGGTCTGCTCTGCTCCAGCCTGCTGGGGCTGGCCCTGATCGGCGGCCCGCTGTTTGCCTACTTCCAGCACCACGGGTTGCTGGCCGAATTCAAATACTACGCCTTCGGCATCTTCTTCGAGGGGAGCTACGGCAACGGCTTCTCCCCGGAAGTGGGGGCCGTCGGCTTGCTGCGTACCGGCCTCGTCATGCTGCTGCCGGCCTTCATTGTGCTGATGCTGGGACGCCGCCAGGAGTGGTATCTGCCCGCCTTGTGCGCCACCCTGTTCGGCGTGCTCTTCACCCTGATAGCCAACTCCGTCTCCGGCCACGTGTTCGATCACTACGACGTGCTCTACCTGCAGCTTGGCCTGCTGCCACTCGCCTGCCTGCTGGATCGCAGCGAGCAGCAGTCCGACGCCCTGGGCCTGCTCTGCATCTCCCTGGTGGTGCTGACCGCCAGCTGGCTGCTGGCCCAGCAGCTCGGTTACGGCTGGAGCACCAAGGAGTGGTCGCTGCCGCGGGTGCGCGAAGTGCTCGGCAACAGTCTGCTGTGGGCCCTGCCGGTGCTCATCCTGGTGCCGCTCTGGCGCGCCTGGGATGTACGCAGCGCCACCCCCTGGCTGGCGTCGCTCGCCATGCTGGCGCTCCTGGTCAACAACGCCTGGGAGGGCAACCTCAAGGGCAAGCCGTTCAATCCGCCGGCCCAGGTAAGGGTCGACAGGATCAAGGCCGAGACCGGGCCTGCCGACAAGATCTGGGTCGATGGCATACAGCCGCAATACTATCTGTGGACAGATCGCCAGCCCGCCTCCGCCTATCTGTTCTTCGCCAACGTCAACCCGCCCTATGACGTGCGCGAGCGGGTGCTGGCCGACATCAGGCGGCAGGACCCCAAGTTCATCATCGCCAAGCCGGAGCGGGTGGCAGAGCAGTTGAAAACGCCGAGTTCTCCCTCCAGCCTCGCCTTCTATCAATATCTGACGGACCGCTACGAAGAGGTGGATCCGGGTCTCTATCGCCGTCGCTGAGACCGATTGACGAAAGTCGGGGCCGTTGCTGGCAACAGCGACGGCCCCTTTCATTGGTGTGAAGACGTGTGTTCAAGGGGGCCCATCATGATTACAATGGCGCTCTTTTTTAGTGTGAAGGGGGAGACATCATGGCCGAACTGACCTATCTGGGGGGCTATCCTGACCCTCTCAAGAGCCAGGTACAGCAGTTGATCGCGGCGGGAAAACTCGGCGAGATGCTGGCCAAACGCTACCCCGAGACCCACCTCGTCCAGAGTGACAAGGCGCTGCTGGCCTATACCATGGAGCTGAAAAACCGCTACCTGAAAAGCTCGGCGCCGCTCTCCAAGGTGATCTTCGACGGCAAGATCAATGTGATCAAGGATGCCCTCGGCCTGCACACCTATGTCAGCCGGGTACAGGGCAACAAGCTCAAGGCCAAGAACGAGATCCGCATCGCCGCCCTGTTCAAGGAGGCGCATCCCGCCTTCCTGAAGATGATAGTGGTGCACGAGCTGGCCCACTTGCGGGAGAAGGATCACAACAAGGCCTTCTACCAGCTCTGTCAGCACATGGAACCGGACTATCATCAACTGGAGTTCGATCTCAGGCTCTGGCTCACCTGGCGTGACATCGAACGCTCCTCGGGCTGACCCTATCGATTGCAAGGAGGCAAGATGATCCCAGGGCACACTCGTTCAGGGCACAGCCGTCGTCATATCACGCCAGGCCGGATGCTGGCCCTGTGGCTCGCCACGCTGCTGCCCTGCACCCTGCAGGCCGCCGAACGCTGGCAGAGCAACGACTATCTGGTCCAAAGCTTCATGGAAGTCGCCATGAAGCGGGAATATGGGCATGAGGCCCAGGTACGCTTCTCCCGCTGGCAAGGCCCCATCCGCCTCAAGCTCATCAACGAATTTGGCGACAAGGCGCTGCAGGCCGAGGTGGTCAAGGTGCAGAGCCAGCATCTGGCCAGGATCACCGGCCACCCCATACAGCTTGTCAACGACAACCCCAATCTCACCCTCATCATGACAAGGCACCAGCAGATGGCCAGCTGGGCCGGCCGTACCATGCGCCAGGATGACTCCGTCAGCATTGCCCTCAAGGAGGGGATCTGCCTGGCCAATTTCGCCACCAATGCCCGCTACGAGATCACCCGTGCCACCATCATCATCCCGGTGGACTACAGTCGGGCCAAGGGCCGCTTCCTGGATTGCGTGGTGGAAGAGCTCACCCAGGTGATGGGGCTGCCCAACGATTCGAACAAGGTGTTTCCCTCCATCTTCAATGACAACAGCATCGACAGCTTCCCCACCGGCCTCGACTATGTGCTGCTCAAGCTCGCCTATCATCCCGCCCTCCGGGCAGGGATGACGGCCGACGAGGTGCGCACTGCCCTGCCCATTGCCCTCAAGGCGCTTCGCGCCAATGGGGACATCGCAGAGGCCAACCAGCGGGTACAGAGCGGTAGCCTCAAACGCTGGGCCGGGCTCTGATTTTTCTGGCCTGGCTCAGTTCCCGGCCCCCTGCCCACAAACACGAAACGCAGCCTTGAGCTGCGTTTCGTTCAAACGGGGGAAGCCTGCCCTGATCAGGCCTCGGCGCCTTCTGCCTCCGGCATCCAGCTCTCGGCGTTCTCCCATACTTCCTGCACCATGGTCTCGGCCAGTTCCCTGTCCTCCTTGCTGGCACGGCTGACCGTCAGGGCCATGGCACTGCCCGGGGCGACCCGCACATGCAGATCAGGGAATCGCTCGCCCAGTTGCTTGAGCAACTCCTGGCGCAGCGCCTCCATGGTCGCAGTGGGGATCTGATGTTTTCTGTCGATGATGATTTCCAGGCGCATAGGATAGGTCTCCATAATGGTTAACTGTATTTTTATACAGTAAAAACCAAAAGTAAAGGCTCAGCTTCTCGTTCCACCTCCATCGCTCAACAATCCATCATTCTCCCTGTCATGACCACATCCGCATTCCCTGCCGCTCACTTTCCTTGAGCGCGTTTCATCCTGCCTAGTCACCTCGGGAGAAAAAATGGTTGATATTGGTTCTCATTCATCGCATCATCAGCCTGTGTTATAACATAACAAAAAGAGACAATCATGCGCCCCAATATTCACCCTGAATACCGCAAGGTCCTGTTTCACGATCTGGCCAGCAACACCTGCTTCCTGATCGGATCTACCTTGCAGACCGATCGCACCAAGCAATGGGAAGATGGCAACACCTATCCCTATGTGACGCTGGATGTCTCCAGTGCCTCCCACCCCTTCTATACCGGCAAGCAGAAGCAGGTCGGCAAGGAAGGACAGGTTGCCCGCTTCGGTCAGCGATTCGGCCAATTCTTCAACAAAGGAAAAGAGACATCATGAAAGTGCTCGCCTCCCTGAAATCAGCCAAGTCACGTCACCCGGATTGCCAGATCGTTCGTCGACGCGGCAAGCTGTTCGTGATCTGCAAGAGCAATCCCAGATTCAAGGCTCGCCAGGGCTAAACACGCAGACACACTGTCCATCCTCCCTGGCCCTCTTTCCGAGGGCCAGATCATTTCTGGCTCATCGCAAACACCGCCTGCTCGTCTTCGAGCCATGAATGTTCCCCCCCAAGTTCCAGTCAACCCCCTCCACCACCATAAAAGAAACATCGTTTCATTTTATATAGATGCAGATCCCATTTTTGGATGTGATCATGTCGCCACCATTGTAAATGAAACACCAAATGAACTATATTTGAACCGTCGTTTTGAAATTGCAAAATGCCTGGTGAGATGAAACCTGGTCGGCACGTCCTCGCAGATGCGCGTGCTGACCTTCACAACCCACGGCCGTGCCTTGCCACCAAACTCGACCCCAACGAGTCCAACCCAGATTGAAAGCCACATGCGCTATCTGGCAATGGGACCACTGTCAGTAGCTTTTTTTCATAGGATTGATCGAACGTTATGACGTTGAAATTCACATGTGCAGCCATCGCCGTCTGCTCGGCGCTCACCAGCATGAATGCAAATGCATGGAGCCTCAATTATCGACACGAGTTCCTGGAAAAACAGGATCAACAAAGCGATCGTCTGGTGGTTTCCCACCGCTTCGATAATGGTTGGGGATTTGGCGTCGAATCCAAATTTACCAACGGAGGTGAGGGTGAAGGTGCTTTCGATGAACTTCATACCACGGGCACTGAATATGACTTGAGCTATCTTGCCAAGCCCAATGACAAATGGTGGTGGGAAGCCGGATTCAATACCGAGATCACCAATGACGTGCAAGATCTGCGTGTTCATTTCAAACCAACTTACTGGTTCAATCCCAACTTTTATACTGCCGCACGTTTCCGGGTGGGTCAGCGTAACTACGATGATTCACTCAACAAGGAGAACGGTCATTATTTTCAGTTGAATTATTACCTTGGTTATAACGCAGAGAATTGGTCTGTTGCCTATGACTTCGAATATAAGAAGCTCGATTATCCTGACTTTAATGGCGAAGAGTATTCATATCTGAATAACGTCACCATCCGCGTGCCCATCAACAAGAACTGGCGACCCTTCACCGAAATCGGCTACGTATCATACAACGATCCGGCCGATGACAACCCCTACCCCAATGACTGGCAGTGGCGCTGGCGGGTCGGGATTGAGTACATCTTCTAAGCCTGAGCCTCCCCCCTCATGGCAGAGCCCCCAGGTTCATCTCTGCGGCATCAAGAGCCATTGGGGTCAGTGAATAACGACAGCACCCTTGAAAGTCGATGCCAATTTGGTCCGATGACACGGCAAATAAAAGGTCGTGAGAGATGAAGTAAAAAGGGAATCCAATGAACCCTTACATTCATTACGAATGACAATTCATCACTGAATATGGGCCTTGTGTCACGCAATACTGACTTATCTTAAATTGACATTTTGCTGTCACTGAATGAACAAGCATTATGGTTATGCTCCAATTCAGGAAGTATTAACCGGTTGGCTGGTGACATATTGTCGCCCAGGTCACAGTTTGCATCATTGCGTTGAATGAGGGATGAAATCAGATGTCAAACGGCCCAATGACTTTCATCGACTGCCGTTAAAGAAGACTGCTATTCGCTTTTATATTCATTAAGGTGACGAACCCCTTTAATTACATAAAAGGGGTTCGTCTGGTTACTCAATATAAATAAAGCCCTATGGGTGTCAATAGCTTCAAGGAGAGTTGTATGAAGCTTGGAAATTGGGTGCTTGAGCCAAATGCGGCACTCACCCGTTTTTGCGTATCTGAGCCACGCGAGGAGCGATTCGCCGAGTTTTTTGCCGGTGAAGCCATGGACATGGCCATGGATTACCGCTTCCAGAATGGTGCCGGGCCGCAAGACGATGCCTTTTGCCGGCGTATTTTCCGCCAGCAGATGGCCGAGCGCACCGTCGAACCGGATGAAGCCCTGCCTCGCACTCAGGTGAGTTTCACCGGCGAGAGCGATACCGTCTCTTTTTCCTCCTTCCAGCGTGTGCCATTCCATGTGCAGCGCTGGCTGGAGGTGGAGTTGCATGCCGACGAGGCGGGCAACTATCCCTTCCAGCTGTCGACTTGTGGGGGGGCCCGCCTGTGGTGCGACGGGGTGGCCATCACCCGGTTCACCCCCTTCACCCGCAACAAGCTGCAGAGCTGCGAGCTGATGCTGCCCTTGCAGGCGGGCAAGAACACCCTGCTTGTCCATCTGGAAGAGCTGTTCGAACGGGATACGGTGTTTGCGCTGCGACTCATCTACCGTGGTCACGCGCCTCTTGGGGTCTCGCTGCCCCATATCGATGCCAACGTGCTCGATGAGCTGTGCCAGTTTGCCGGCGCCATGCGCCCCGAACTCAGCGCCTGGCACAACCAGGCCCGAATCCGGCTCGGCGTGGCCGCACCGGCTCATCCCGTTCGCCTGCAAGGCGAGATCCACGGCATGGGCAATGACAATTTCAAGGTGCGTCAGGTGGATTTCGGCACCCTCTCGCCGGGTAGCCAGCTGCTGACCCTGGATCTCCCCGCCGACATAGGGCCGGCGCACTACCAGATCGTGCTGAACATGCACTGTGCCGGCGTCACCATCAGCCGCAGCGTCGGTGTCAACGTCATGCAACCCCTCGGCCAGGCCGAGCAATCAGCCAGCCTGAGTGATCGCAAGCAGCAGGCGCTGCGCCACACCGCCCGTCATGGCATGGATCGCACCGCTCGCCTGCTGGCCATGCTGCACTGCGGCGAGTTAACGGCCGAAGCCGATCAACTGCTGCTAGACACCCTGGCGCGGATCAGCGCCCGCGAGGATTGCTCCGATTTTTCCCTGGTTCCGCTGCTCTGGATCTGGCAACGCCATCAGGGCGAGCACTTCCAGCCCGCCATGTGGCGCCGGGTGCGCAGCTCCATACTCGGTTACCGCTACTGGCTGGATGAGCCGGGCAACGATGTGATGTGGTTCTGGAGCGAGAACCATACCCTCTGCTTCCACACCGCCCAATACCTGGCCGGCCAGCTGTTCCCTCACGAGCGCTTCCTGGCCTCGGGACGCAGCGGCGAGCAGCAACGCGCCATCGCGGCAGAGCGTCTGGCGCAGTGGTTCGATGCCATCGATCGCCACGGCTTCGTCGAGTGGAACTCGGCGCCCTACTACCCGGTCGACTACATCGGCCTGTTCGCGCTCTATCAGCTGGCGGGAGATGCCTGGGTGCGCGAGCGCGCCAAGGCGCTCATCGATCGGCTGATGCTGCTCAGCTCCCTGCATTATCAGGCAGGGATCGCCGCCGGCACCATGGGGCGGGTCTACGAGAAAGAGCTGCTGGCCGGCGTGCTCACCGAGCTGTCGGCCTACGGCAACGTCGCCTGGGGCGGCGGCTGGTATAACCGCAAGTGCGCCTCACTGCCGCTGTTCTGCGCCAGCGACTATCAGCCCCCCCTCGAGGCTGACCGCTACGCGACCCTGCAACAGGGCACCCTGGCGGCCTGCTATCAGGCGGGAGGCGGCAAGATAGTCGTCTGGAAGGAGCCGGGCGTCAGCCTCTCCAGCTGCGTCGACCACAACACCGGTCAGCGCGGCCATCAGCAGCATCTGGTGGATGTGCAGTTCGCCTCCGGTCATGACGCCAAGTTCTGGGTCAACCACCCCGGCGAAGCCGAGCCCGGCGGCGAGCAGCGCCCCTCCTACTGGTCCGGCAACGGCGTGCTGCCGCGGGTGATGCAGGTGGAAAACCGCACCCTGCAGCTCTATCAGCTGGCCGAGGATGATCCCTTCCCCTGGACCCACCTTTACTTGCCGGCAGAGGCCTTCGATCAGGTGATCGTGACGACTCACTGCTGCCTGATCCGGGCCGGGAATGCCTTCGCCGCCATCGGCTGCTCGACCCCCCTGTGCGCGGTGACGGCGGGGATGACCGCCGGCAACGAATATCGCGCCAAGGCGCACCGGGTGGCCTGGTATATCGAGGTCGGCCATGGCGACGACATGGCCTTCGCAGCCTTCTGCCAACGCATGGCGGCGCTCGAGGTCCGCCTCGAGGGCGAGACGGCCATCGCCTGTACCCCGGAGTCTGAGCTCATGCGCCTGGACTGGCAGGGCAACTGCCTGATCGAGGGGGTTTCCTACTCCTTCCCCGCCGAGGCGGGATGCGATCCCATCGTCACCTATCGTGGAGAGGCACAATGAAACAGCAAGCACTCATCCCTACCCTGGAGCGTGTGGTTCGCGGCTTCTGCCAGCTCAAAGGCATGGGCGAGCTGACCGCCAGCCAGGGCCTGGTCATCCAGTTCGAGCAGTGGGAGTGGGAAGTCGGCGTCGGGCTCTACGGCTTCTGGCGCTATGCCCGGCACAAGGACGACGCCGAACTGCAAGCCTCGTTGCTGGCCTGGTATGAGGGGCAGATAGCCAAAGGGCTGCCCGCCATGCAGATCAACACCACTGCCCCCATGATCACCCTGGCGCTGCTGGCGGGCCACAGCGGCCGAGCCGATCTGCGCGAGGTGGTCAACGCCTGGGCCGACGATCTGCTGGCCAACCTGCCCAGAACCGAAGAGGGCGGCTTCCAGCACGTGGTGAAGGAGCAACCCAACACCGGCCAGCTCTGGGATGACACCCTCTTCATGACCTGCCTGTTCCTCGGCACCGCCGGAAGAGTGCTGGCACGGCAGGATCTGATCGACGAGGCCGTCTACCAGTTCCTGTTGCACACCCGCTACCTGAGCGAGCCCAAGAGCGGCCTCTGGTACCACGGCTGGACCTTCCTCGACCGGCACCATTATGCCGAGGCCTTCTGGGCCAGGGGCAACGCCTGGATCACCGTGGCCATTCCCGAGTTCATCGATCTGATGGGGGATCACCTGGACGCCGGTGTGCGGCGCTACTTCACCCAGGTGGTGGCGCGCCAGGTGCGCTCCCTGTGCGAGCTGCAGGCCGACAACGGCATGTGGCACACGGTGCTGGATGACCCCTTCTCTCCCCAGGAGTCCTCGGCCACGGCGGGGATCGCCTATGGCATGTTGCGCTGTGTCCGTCTGGGCCTGCTGGATGAGAGCACGGTGGAACCGGCGCTGCGGGCGGCCCGTGCCGTGTGGCAGCGCATCGATGGGGACGGCATCGTCCTCGAGGCCTCCAAAGGCACCATGGTGGGTCATGACCATCAGTACTACTGCGACATTGCCATGGCGCCCGTGCCCTATGCCCAGGCGCTGACGATGTTGCTGCTGCTCGAGCTGGAGCAGGGCCAGTGGCTGGCCTGAACACTTTATTGCTGTAACCATTCGGAGAAAATTTAATGTCCAAACGGAACTTTATGGGGGCCTTCCAGACCTTTGGCGGTGCCATGGCTGTCCCCATTGCCTTTCTACCCTTTACCGGTCTGCTGCTCGCCATCACCGGGCTGCTCACCATGCCCGATATCATGGGGGATCTGGCTCACCCAGACTCCAACTTCTTCAAGGTGATGACCATTATCAAGTCGGGGGGCTGGACCATCTTCCGCAATTTCCCCCTGCTGTTCTGCATGGCGCTCCCCGTGGGTCTTGCCAAGACAGGTCAGGCCCGGGCGGCGCTGGTCGCCTTCTTTGCCTACATGGCCTACAACTACTTCACCAACAGCATGCTCACCTTCTGGGGGCCCGAGTTTGGGGTCAACTTCAATCAGGAAGTGGGCGGCTCCAGTGGCCTGGCGCTGGTGGGGGGCATCAAGACGCTGGATACCAGCATCGTCTTCTCCCTCATCATCGGCGGCGTGGTGACCTGGATCCACAACCGTTTCTTCGAGAAGAAGTTGCCGGATTACCTCACCATCTTCCAGGGCATGAGCCTGGTCTTCATCATCTCCTTCTTCGTCATGTTGCCCATGGCCTGGTTGACCTGCGAGTTCTGGCCCAAGGTCCAGGTGGGGATCAACGCCATGCAGGGCTTCTATGTGGAAGCCGATGCCTTCGGCATGTGGCTGCTCGCCTTCGTGGAGCGGATCCTGGTGCCGACCGGTCTGCACCGCTTCGTCTATTTCCCCTTCTTCTTCGGCCCGGCCGTGGTCGACGGTGGCCTCTATACCCACTGGATCGAGAACGTCTCCACCTACGCGGCTTCCACCGTGCCTTTGGTTGAGCAGTTCCCGGCTGCCGGCTACTCCCTGTACGGCAACATCAGCGTGTTCTGCTCCCTGGGGGCCGGCCTTGCCATCTATGCCACCGCCAAACAGAAGATGAAGCGCAAGATAGCCGCCCTGGTGATCCCGGCCATCATCACCGCCATGGCGGTCGGCATCACCGAACCCATCGAATTTACCTACCTGTTCGTGGCCCCTGTGCTCTATCTCATCAATGCCGTCATAGGCGCGACCCTGTGCGTGGCGCTCTATCTGTCCGGCGTGGTCGGTTTCATGGGCGGCGGTCTGAACGACATCATCCTGTTCAACTGGGTCTTCTACGCCAAGAACCATGCTCACCTCATCTGGATCCACCTGGCCTTGGGCCTCGGCTTCGCCGCCATCAACTTCTTCGTGTTCCGCTACATGATCCTGAAGTTCAACTTCCTGACCCCGGGTCGTGGCGATGAAGAGGAAGAAGAGGACGTGCGTCTCTACTCCAAGCAGGACTACCGCGACAAGCAGTCTGGCAAGGCCGTGGCCGGTCAGGAGCCAGATCGCCTCAGAGCCGCCGCCATCCTGCGTTGTGTCGGGGGTTGTGACAACGTCGAGACCATAGGCAACTGCCAGACCCGTCTGCGCCTGGTGGTGAAGGATTCCACCCTGGTACAGGATGACAAGGCCCTCAAACAGGCCGGTGCCCTGGGGGTCATGCGTTCTGGCAAGAACCTGCAGGTGGTGGTCGGTCTGTCGGCCCCCATGGTGCGTGAGTACTTCGAGCAGGAGTACAACAAGGGCCCGCAGCCAGCCCCCGATGCCGTCGTCCCGGCCCCTGCCGCCTGATGAAGCACTGACTGTGCCGATGGCAAGCGTCCGTATCGGGCCCCGCAGGGGCCCATTCGTGATACCACTTGCCTCTTGAACTTGCGAGCCCCCCTGGGCTCGCAAGCCGTTTCTGATGCCGGCCCTTGCCAGGTGCCAAACCGCTGTCAGAGACAGCCATGACCCACAGGAGCATGTCATGAACAGATTGAAGATTGGGGCCCGTGCCCATGATCTCGCGGATCAGACGCCCCAGGCGCTGATCGCCCAGGCACATGAGCTCGGCCTCGACGGGCTGCAGCTGGCCGTGCACAAGAGCTGGCCCGAGGCCTATCAGGCCCGTGATATCCACGCCCTGACTACCCACATCCAGCAGTTGCAAGAGGCCGGTCTCCCCCTCTTCCTGCTGGCCAGCTACTTCAACCCCGCCCACTCCGACGCCGACGTCCTGGGGCGCGAGCTGGCGCGGGTGCGCCTCAACATCGAGCTCGCCCAGCGCTGCCACATCGGCACCGTGGGCAGCGAGACCGGCTCCCTGAACGACGATGACTGGACCCGGCACCCGGACAACCACGGCGCCGCCGCCTTTCACAAGGTGGAGCAGACCCTGGCCCAGTTAAAACCCGATCTGGCGCAAGCCGGTTGCGACTTTCTGGTCGAGGCGGTGTGCGATCACATCATTCACGACGCCCGGAGCCTGACGCGGCTGAATGCCCGCCTGGGGGAGCACTTCCTGGTGACCCTGGATCTGGCCAATCTGCTGGATGCCGACAACGCCGCGAACTGGCGCGAGATCCTGGCGGATTTTCTCGACCAGCATGGCGAGCGCATCCGGCTGTTTCATTTCAAGAACTTCATCCTGGCGGGACGTGACAAGGTGTCGGTGGGGTTGGCGCAGGGGCTGATCGATTATGCCGAGGTGCTGGTCATGCTGGCGCAGTGTCAGCTGACCCATATTCCCATCATCGTCGAGGAGCTGACGGGGGACGCCTTGCGGGAGAGCTTGGCCTATCTACGCCACTTGAGTCGATAACACGGGATGCTGGAGAGGATGAGCCCCCTACGACAAACGGCGCCCGGGGCGCCGCTTGGTTCATCCACCAGAGGGAGGGAGCTGAGCCCCGATAAGGATGGCGCGTCCGATGGCCATCCCCGGTGGAGGATGGTCATCTTCGCGGCTATTAGGTCAGGCCCGCTCATTGCTCCACTTCAGCACCATGACGGCGCTGGCCAGCAGCAGTGTGATGCCATTGGCCATGATCAGCGGCGTGTCGCCCGATTTCAGGCCATAGGTCAGCCAGAGCAGCAGGCCGCTGATGAAGACCAGGTACATCTTGGTGGAGATCGCCTTGGTTTCCCGCGTCTTGAGGATGTCGAACACCTGCAGGGAAAAGGATCCCGTGGTCAGGAAGGCCGCACAGAGCCCGAGGGAGGCGGTATCGAAGGCAAACAGAACTGTGCTCAGGGCAGCCACCCCGGCCAGCATGATGATTCGATTGGATGAAACACACTTGTTCATTGATAGACCTGTTATTGAATGAGATTGGCAACGAATGACCTGTCGCCACCACCCGGCAGGGAGGCAGCCGCTCTTGGCCGCGCACATATCTTGGTGCGGCAAAGGGATCTGTGGCCCGGTTTCACGGGCCCGGCACGGCCATGAGCCACACCGGACAGGAAGTTTAATCTCAACAAATAAAAATACAAAACAGTGTTTTGATTTTTATTTTTCACTTGTTATCATTATTGACACTACAGACAACGCGACTGCCAACCTGCGGCGCTCATCGAGGTTAACCATGCAAATTCGTCAAAGCATTCACAGCGATCATGCCAGGCAGCTGGACACTCAGGGCCTGCGCCGTGAGTTTCTGGTGGAAGAGATCTTCAGCGCCGATCGGCTGACCATGACCTACAGCCACATCGACCGCATCGTGTTCGGCGGCATCATGCCAATTCAGAGCTCCCTCGCCTTCTCGGATGCGCTGGGCAAGACCTTCGGCGTCACCTATTTCCTGGAGCGCCGCGAGCTGGGGCTCATCAACATCGGCGGCCCGGGCGTGGTGGTGGTGGATGGCACTACCTATGAAGTTGGCAACGCCGAGGCGCTCTATGTGGGTCAGGGTGCCCGCGAGCTGAGCTTCGCCAGTGTCGACGCCGCGCAGCCGGCCAAGTTTTACTACAACAGCGCCCCGGCCCATGTGAGCTTCCCGACCCGCAAGGTCACCCGGGCAGAGGCCTCACCGGCCACCCTGGGAGATGCGGCCACCAGCAACCGTCGCACCATCTACAAGTACCTGGTGCCGGATGTGCTGCCGACCTGCCAGCTGGTGATGGGCATGACCCAGCTGGAAGAGGGCAGCCTGTGGAACACCATGCCCTGCCACACCCACGAGCGCCGCATGGAGGTTTATTTCTACTTCAACATGAAGGACGACGCCGCCGTGTTCCACATGATGGGCAAGCCGGACGAGACCCGTCACCTGCTGGTCCACAACGAGCAGGCGGTGATCTCCCCGAGCTGGTCCATCCACTCTGGCGTCGGCACCCAGGCCTACACCTTTATCTGGGGCATGGTCGGCGAGAACCAGGTATTCGGCGACATGGATCATGTGGCCGTCAGGGATCTGCGCTGATCCCCGCTCTTTGCCGGGCAGTGTGCACTGCCCGTTTTCCCCCATCATGCCTGCCACTTCGGGTGGCAGCAGAGGAAACAAGATGATTCTCAATGCATTCGATTTGAAGGGTAAGGTTGCCATAGTGACCGGTTGTGACACTGGTCTGGGTCAGGGCATGGCGCTCGGTCTGGCCGAAGCCGGCTGTGACATCGTCGGCATCAACATAGTCGAGCCCACGGATACCATCGCCAAGGTGGAGGCGCTCGGGCGCCAGTTCCTGAGCCTCAAGGCCGACGTCAGCAAGGTGAATACCCTGCCCGCCCTGGTAGATCAGGCTGTCTCCTGGTTCGGCCGCGTCGATATCCTGGTCAACAACGCCGGCATCATCCGCCGCGACGACGCCATCAGCTTCAGCGAGAAGGACTGGGACGACGTGATGAATATCAACATCAAGAGCGTCTTCTTCATGTCCCAGGCGGTCGCCAAACAGTTCATCGCCCAGGGCCAGGGCGGCAAGATAGTCAACATCGCCTCCATGCTCTCCTACCAGGGCGGGATCCGCGTCCCCTCCTACACGGCATCCAAGAGTGGCGTCATGGGGATCACCCGCCTGCTGGCCAACGAGTGGGCCAACAAAGGCATCAACGTCAACGCCATCGCCCCCGGCTACATGGCCACCAATAACACCACTGCCCTGCGCGCCGATGAAGAGCGCAACGCCGCCATTCTGGAGCGGATCCCGGCCGGACGCTGGGGCGTGCCGGATGACATGATGGGCCCCGTGGTCTTCCTGGCCTCCCCCGCCTCCGACTACATCAACGGCTACACCATTGCCGTCGATGGTGGCTGGCTGGCTCGCTAACCCTTAGCCCATACAAAAGGCGCCATCAGGCGCCTTTTTTCGTTCATCTCGTCTCGGAATCTATCCAATGCCGCTCGACCCCCTGGCCCAACTGCTTGGCCTGCTGGCCTGTGCCATAGGTATCACCGCCTTCATGCAATCTCAGGACAGCAAACTGCGGCTGCACCTGACCCTCAACGGTGCACTCCTCACAGCCCATTTCATGCTGCTCGGCGCCACGGCCGCCGCCATCAACTGCCTGCTCTGTGCGGTACGGACCTGGGTCTCCGGCTATTATCGCGGCCTGGGTGTGATGCTGTTTTTTCTGGGACTGACTTGGCTATTGGTGATGCCCAAGGTCATACACCCCATCCAGTTGCTGACGCTGCTCGGCACCACCTTGAGCACCTACGCCCTGTTTCGGCTCGAGGGCATGGCGCTGCGGTTGTGCATGTTGAGCAGCACAGTCTGCTGGCTTGTCCACAACATCTGGGCGGGGTCATGGGGAGGCATCTTGCTGGAAGGCAGCTTTTTCATCGTCAACGGCCACATCATCCTCGGCCTCTACAGGGCGCGGCGACGGGGAAGATGCACGAGCACGCCACAGTTATAAGTCCCTGGTGCCCGGGCGAGCACGGCAAGGGACAAAAAAGCCGGTGGCGGAACTGCTGTCAGACAGTCCCGCCACCGGCTTGGTTCGAGAAAGAGCGCGGCAGGCTGCCGCGGCTCATCCCCTGTTACCTGGCCAGGAATGGATAATCGTGAAAACCGAGTTCGGCCGAGATACGGGCCGCGGCCTCATGGAGCAAGCCCACCAGCTCTTCCTTGTTCTCTTCACTGAAACGCACCAGGGGCAGTGACAGTGAGAGCCCGGCGATGATGCGCCCCATGCGGCTGTAGATGGGCACGGCGAAGCAGCGCAGGCCAGGCTCCATCTCTTCGTTGTCTTCCGCGTAACCCTGCTCGCGCACCAGGACCAACTGGGCCAGCAAGGCGTCGATGTCGGTCAGGGTGTGTTCGGTAAAGCGCTCAAAGCTCACATTGGCCAGCATGCCGCGCACCTCTTCCTCGGGCAACCAGGCCATCATCACCTTGCCAAGGGCAGTGCTGTAGAGCGGGCGGCGGCGACCGATGCGGGAGTACATCCGCAGGTTGTACTCGGAGTCTACCTTGTGCAGATAGACGATGCTGTCCTCATCGAGGGCCCCCAGGTGCAGGGTCTCCTTGGTCAGCTTGCCCAGGCGATGCATCTGGATATCCGCGATCGGGATCAGCTCCTGATGCTCCAACGCCTTGCCACCGAGTTCAAACAGCTTCAGGCTCAGGGTGTACTTGTCGGACTCCCCCTCCTGATTGACATAACCCAGGGTCTTCATCGTCTGCAAGAAGCGATAGACGGTACTCTTCGACATCATGATCCGCTGGGACAACTCGGTGACGCCAATCTCTTTCTGCTCCCCCAGCGCCTGCAGGATGCCAAAGACCTTCAGGACGGATGAAACGGAATCTGGCGAGGTATCTACCACTGACATAGGGTTCTCCTTATAAGCTCCATCGTTTCAGTGTATTTGAAACGCAAGCCCAATCATAGCCATGGGTGTGTCTCACAGGCGGCAACACCCGACTTTGCGCCATTGCCGATGAGGTCACAGACCCGGCTGACCGACGCCGCCGCCCTTGCAACCGGGCGGCACGGCGGCCATGCAGCCCCCTCCCCCGACATCAAGATCGCACCGTTAGTCCCATAGCGGGGCCACATCGCATTTTTATGAAATGATGTTTTATTTTATTTGATGCGAGTTGCACATTAAATATAATGACGGCGTCATCAACACGGGAGGGCATATGCCGACCAAGATTGCCGTCATTGGCGAGTGCATGATCGAACTATCCGAGAGCAAGGCGGGCATAGTCCGTCATTTTGGAGGGGACACCCTCAACACCGCCGTCTACCTGACCCGTACCAACCCCGAGCTGGCCGTCTCCTATGTCACTGCCCTTGGCACCGACACCATGAGCGACGCCATGCTGACCCAGTGGCAACAAGAAGGGGTGCACACAGAGCTGGTACAGAGGCTGGAGCACAAACTGCCCGGCCTCTATCTCATCGAAACCGATGAACAGGGTGAGCGTACCTTCCACTACTGGCGCAGCGATGCCGCCGCCCGCTACTGGTTGCAGGGCGAAAACGCCGGGTCAATCTGCCAACAGTTGCAGCACGTTGACTGGCTCTATTTGAGCGGTATCAGCCTCGCCATCCTCCCCCTCGCCGATCGTGCCAGCCTGCTGCAGCAACTGGCCTTGTGTCGGGCCAAGGGGGTGAAGATCGCCTTTGACAACAACTTCCGGCCACGGCTGTGGGAAAGCAAGGAGGCGGCGCAACAGGCCTACCGTGCCATGCTGGCCCTCACCGACATCGCCTTCCTGACCCTGGACGACGAATTCTCCCTGTGGGGCGACAGCCAGGAGGTTGAGGTTGTGGCGCGTACTCAGGCGCTCGGGGTCGGCGAGATCGTCATCAAACGCGGGGCCGCGCCCTGCCTCATAGTACAAGGCGAGCGGCACGACGAGGTGCCTGCCATGTCACTGGCCAGGGAGCGGGTGATAGACACCACGGCGGCGGGCGACTCCTTCAGCGCCGGCTACCTCGCCACGCGGCTCGCCGGGCAAGCGGCAAGCGAAGCGGCCCGCTATGCCCATCTGCTGGCCGGCACCGTCATCCAGCATCGCGGGGCCATCATTCCCGGCTCGGCGATGCCAACAACCCCCCTTCCCACTGCTGAGGCAACCCATGTCAACCTTGCTTGAAACACTCTCGACCCTGAAGATCATCCCCGTCATCGCCATCCAGAACGCCGACGACGCCGTGGCCCTGGGCCAAGCCCTGATGGACAACGGCATGCCGAGCGCCGAGATCACCTTCCGCACCCCGGCGGCGGCCGAGGCCATCCGTCAGCTGCGGGCCGCCTTCCCCGCCATGATCATCGGGGCCGGCACAGTCCTCACCACGGACCAGGTGGATCAGGCCATAGACGCCGGGGTGGACTTCATCGTGAGCCCCGGCCTCAACCCGCGCATCGTCCAGTATTGCCAGGCTCGCGGCGTGCTGATGATCCCCGGGGTCAACAACCCCAGCCTGGTCGAGCAGGCGATGGAGCTTGGCCTTCGCGCCCTCAAGTTCTTCCCGGCGGAGCCCTCCGGTGGCCTGCCCATGCTCAAGGCCATGAGCGCCGTCTACCCGGTTCGCTTCATGCCCACCGGGGGCGTCAGCCTCGCCAATGTGAAGGATTACCTGGCCCTGAACTCGGTGTTTGCCTGCGGAGGTACCTGGATGGTTCCGGCGGATCTCATCGAGAAACAGGAGTGGGACAAGATAGGCGCCCTGGTCCGTGAGGCCGTCGCGGCGCTCTGAACCCAGGCCCGCACCTGAATGACAAAGCCCTCATTGTGAGGGCTTTGTCATCTCTGGGAGCTTGCCGTGCCCGGCATCACAGGGGGGTGGCGCACTTGCGGTATTCGGTGGGGCTGACGCCGACCCGCTTTCGGAACACCCGGGAGAAGTAGAGCTGATCGTCATAGCCCACCTGCTGGCCTATGGTGGCCACCGACATGGGGGTGGTCTGCAGCAGCAGCTTGGCCCGCATGATCCGCTGATCCTCGCGCCAGCGCACTATGCTCACCCCCACCTGCTCGCGGAACAAGTGGGCGAGGCGCGAGGGGGACAAGAAGACCTGCTCGGCCAGCGCCTCCACCGAGATCTCGGCACAGAGTGACTCGCTCAGGATCTGGCACGCCTGGTGAACTCTGTGATCTATGGTGGGGTAGGCACTGAGGGAGGAGGCCTCGTAGCAGCGAATGAGCAGCCGCTCCAGCAGGTTCATGGCGAGCTGCTCCGACATGGGTCTGAGCTGCTGGTGGGTCTCTTCGATGTCGAGGAAGAGGGCGTCAAATTCGGCGAGCAACTGATTGTCTGCCAGTTGCAATCGCCCCACCCGCTCCGTCACCTGGGGCCACTTGAGCCAGTCTGCCCAATAGGCCCGCGGCCGGAAATAGACCCAGCGGTGATACCACTCCCGGGCATCCGGCGCCCGGCCGTAATAGTGCACGGCCGCGGGCGGAAACAACAGCAGGTCGCCGGGCTCCACGGTGAAGGCCTGATCCCCCTGAAAGATCTGCCCCTTGCCCCTGATGGTCAGGTTGACGATGAAACCCTTCATTCCCTGGGGGCGGTCGATGATGAAGTCGAGGGCGCTCCCCTGCTCTATGGGGGTCATGCCCGAGACCAGGAAGACGTCGAAGGCGTAGCCCGGCAACAGGGGATTGAGTTGTTTCGGCTTCTCTTTTTGCATCGAAGACATGGCGGAAAACAGCGCTTGGGTAAAAAAATCGGCTTGGGCCATTGTAGAGATCCGGCGTTGGAACAACCTATTTTCGCAAGCGGCCTGATGTGAATTTATTGAACTGGCTCACAGCTTGCTCGAAGGAGGCACCAGGCCAGCGTGGGCCGACCCGGTGCCTGAGGGCGCAACCGCTCAGACGCGCGCCTTGCGAACCTGCTTGTAGCGGTCGAACAGCACGGCGGCGAGCAGGATGAGGCCGCGCACCACGTACTGGGCAAACGGGGATATGTTGAGCAGGTTCATGGCGTTCTCCATCAGCCCCAGGATCAGCACACCGGCGATGATGTAGGAGATCTTGCCAATCCCCCCCTTCATGGAGACCCCGCCCAGCACGCAGGCGGAGATGACCACCAGCTCGAAGCCGATAGAGGTCATGGGCTGGCCCGAGGTCATGCGCGACGCCAGTATGATGCCGGCGATGGAAGCAATCAGCCCGGTCATGGTGAAGATGATGATCTTGGTGCGCACCACGTTGACCCCGGCGAGGCGCGCAGCCTCCTCGTTGCCCCCCATGGCCAGGGTGTTGCGGCCGAAGGTGGTCTTGTTGAGCAGCAGGCCGAAGAGCACGAAGCAGAGGGCCGTCAGCCAGACCGGGGTCGGGATCCCGAGCAGGGCGGAGTTGCCGAGCTCAAAGAAGCCCTCTTCCACTATGCCGACCGCCTTGCCGTCCGAGATGATGTAGCCCACCCCGCGAGCCATCTGCATGGTGGCGAGGGTGGTGATGAGGGCGTTGATCTTGAATTTGGCCACCACTATGCCGTTGATGAGGCCAAACAGCACTCCCACCGACATGCCGGCCAGGATGCCGACCGTGATGCTCTCGGTGGCGTTGATGCCCACGGCGCAGGCGACGCCGGAGCAGGCCACCACGGATCCGACCGACATGTCGAATTCGCCGGAGGCGAGGCAGAACAGCATGCCGCAGGCCACCATGCCTGACATGGAGACGGCCAGCCCCAGGCCACGCATGTTGATCAGGCTGGCAAAATTGGGCACCAGCGCGCAGGCCAGCAGGAACAGGATGGCGAAGATCACCAGCATGCCGTACTGATCCCACACTCGGGCCAGTTGCACTCTGGAGCCGGTGGCCGCCGAGACAGTCGCGGCCTGACCGGCAGAGGTAGTTGTTGTCATGGTATTTCTCCTAAAAATTCCGGGTGCTATCCCGTTGCAGTCACGGGGGATTAACGGGCCGGCATGGCCAGATTGAGCGCCTTGACCTCGTCGGCCTCGTCGTGGGAGAGCTCCCCTGCTATCACCCCCTCCCGCATGACCATGATCCGATCCGCGATGCCCAGCACCTCAGGCAGCTCGCTTGAGACCACCACCACGGCGATGCCCACCTTGGCCAGATCGTAAATCACGTTGTAAATCTCGTTTTTTGCCCCGACGTCTATGCCGCGGGTCGGCTCGTCGAGCAAAATCACCTTCATGTCTTCGGAGAGCCAGCGCCCCAGAATGGCCTTCTGCTGGTTGCCGCCGGAGAGGTTCATGATGGCCTGATGGGGGGATGGGGTCTTGACCCGCATGTCGCGGATCCTGAGCCTCGCATTCTCGTCCTCCCATTTCTGGTTGATCCAGAAGCCCCCCCACGCCTTGTGGCGGCGGGCGCTGATGTTGATGTTCTCCTGCACCGAGTGGATGGGGATGATGCCGAGGGCCTTTCTGTCTTCGGTACAGAGCATGATGCCGCTGTGAATGGCGTCGATGGGGTTGCGGATGGGCACCGGTTTGCCAAACACGGCTATCTCGCCCCCACTCGCCTTCTCGGCGCCGAAGACAAGCTTCATCAGCTCGCTGCGACCGGCCCCCACCAGCCCGAAGATGCCGAGGATCTCGCCGCGTTTCACTTCAAACGACACCGGCGCCTTGAGTCCCGGCCCCATCAGGTTCTCTACCTTGAGGCCCACCTCGCCGAGTGCCCTCGGGCTGTAGCCATAGATGTCGGTCAGATCCCGCCCCACCATGGTCTTGACCAGCAGATCCCGGTTGACCTCGGCCATGGAGGCGAAGGTGCGCACGAACTGGCCATCCTTGAAGACGGTGATGGCATCGCACAGGGCGAAGATCTCGTCCATGCGGTGGGAGACGTAGAGAATGACCTTGCCCTCGTCCCGCAACTGGCGAATGACCCTAAACAGCTGATCTATCTCGCGAGACGACAGGCTGCTGGTCGGCTCGTCGAAGGCGATGACGCTGGCGTCCCGGGTCAGGGCCTTGGCGATCTCCACCATCTGCCATTGACCCAGCGACAGGTATTTGAGCGGCGTCTCGGGCGACACATCCATGCCGAGGCGCGCCAGCTGTTTCGCCGCATCCTGATAGAGCTTCTCCCTATCGATGACGCCGCGCCGGGTGGGCAGCTGGCCGAGGTAGATGTTCTCGGCGATGGTCATCTCGGGCACCAGATGCAGCTCCTGATAGATGATGGCGATCCCGCTCTCCAGCGCGTCGACCGTGTCTTGAAACACCTTCTCCTGGCCGGCCAGCTTCACCACCCCTGTGGTGGGCGCCTGAAAGCCGCTCAGGATCTTGAGCAGGGTGGATTTGCCTGCGCCGTTCTCCCCCATC
The DNA here is from genome assembly GCF_010974825.1 of Aeromonas rivipollensis. Lineage (GTDB taxonomy): Bacteria > Pseudomonadota > Gammaproteobacteria > Enterobacterales > Aeromonadaceae > Aeromonas > Aeromonas rivipollensis. The sequence continues at coordinate 178,958 of NZ_JAAILA010000013.1, forward strand.
AGCGCATGCACCGAGCCCTGCTGGCAGGAGAAGGAGACGTTCTGCAGCGCCTTGACGCCGGGGAACTCCTTGCTGATGCCGCAAAACTCCAGATATGGAACTTGATTCATGACATGACTCCAGCCAGCCGGCACGGCGCAGGGCACCATGCCGGCATGGGTATCAGGGGTTGGCGATCACAGACCTTTCTTCTGCAGCTCAACCTTGAAGTTGTCGCGGGTGATGAGCACAACATCGGTCACTTCGGTGAACTTGGCAGGTTCGGTGCCATTGACGACCCAGTCATGGAGCATCTGGATGCTCTTGTAGCCGTGCACGTCCGGGCTTGGCAGCAGGGAGCCGAGGAAGCCGGTGGCGCTGGACTTGGAGAGCTCGTTCACCGCATCCACCCCGTTGATACCGATGCCGATGACGTTCTCGGCCTTGAAGCCCTGCCCTTCGGTGGCACGCACGCCGCCGAGCACTGTGTTGTCATTCATGCCGACGATGAGCCAGTTTTTGACCTCGGGGTGCTGCACCAGCATGGAGTTGGCGGCATCCAGCGCCCCCGGAATGTCGTTGGCCTTGGTGGGGGAGCGGTAGATCTGGCCTTCGGGGAAACCGGCAGCCTTGAGCGCGCTCAAGGAGCCGTCGACCCGGCGACGGGCGGTATCCAGCTCATCGGCGGTGATGGCCAGCACCCCGGTGGCCTTCAGGTCCCACTGGCGTTTTTGCATCTCCTTGTAGAGCTCCTGACCCTGGCGCTCGCCAATCTTGGTGGCGGCCATCATCACCAGGGGCACCTGCTCCATGGGCAGCCCCTTGGCGTTGACGAACTGGTCATCCACAGTAATGACCTTGAGATCCATGCTCTTGGCCTTGGCCATGATGGCGGCCCCGAGCTTGGGATCCGGGGTGCAGATGACGAAACCCTTGGCGCCATTGGCCGCCAGGCTGTCGATGGCATTGAGGGTCTTCTCCCCATCGGGGACGGCTATCTTGATCACCTCGAAACCGAGATCCTTGCCCGCCTTGTCGGCGAAGTTCCATTCGGTCTGGAACCAGGGCTCCTCCGGCTGCTTGACCAGGTAGCCCAGCTTCAGCGCCTCGGCCGAGAAAGCAGAATTTGCCATACCGAGGGCAAACCCCATCGCGATCATGCCTTTAACGATTTTGTTCATGCGAGTGTCTCCAGATGTTCCATCAATCCATGTATCCATGAAACGCAGCCATTGGGTCCATTCCTCTGACCGCCACATAAAAACATGTCCAAACATGACGTTATTGTTGTTGCTAGATGAGCGAACCAAGTTGTAATCGTTTTCACATGGAAAAATGGAGAGCAGGATCACGCCATGAGATTGCAGCCATTTTGTCTATATATTTAGCAAAATCGTTACATACGGAATCCTCGACCAGGGTCACCCTCTTGCGCTTGTAGCGTTTAAATCCATATTTCCAGCAGCCAATGGCTAACAGTCCGTCCGGTGCATCTCCTATGGTTCCTCCCCAGTCACCCCTCATTGATGGTCAGGAGCACATATGTCTGAGCACATCGTCATCGGACTCGATTTCGGCAGCGACTCGGTCAGGGCACTCGCCGTGCGCTGCCAGGACGGCGCCGAGCTGGCGACCCATGTCGTCTATTACCCACGCTGGCAGGCTGGCCACTACTGCCAGCCGGTCAACAACCAGTTCCGCCACCACCCCCTCGACTACATCGAATCCATGGTGCAGGCGGTGGTGGCTGTGGTGAGCCAGCTCACCCCCGCCCAGCGAACCGCAGTGCGCGGCATAGGGGTGGACAGCACAGGCTCCACCCCGGCCCCCATCGATGAGGAAGGGCGGGTGCTGGCCCTGCGCCCGGAATTTGCCGACAACCCCAACGCCATGTTCGTGCTGTGGAAGGATCACACCGCCATCGAAGAGGCCGAGGCCATCACGGCGCTGTGTCACGGCGGCCAGTTCCCCGACTACAGCCGCTACATAGGCGGCATCTACTCCTCCGAGTGGTTCTGGGCCAAGATACTGCACGTCTCCCGAGCCGATGCGGCAGTGCGCGCCGCCGCCTGCAACTGGGTCGAGCTGTGTGACTGGGTGCCCGCCATACTGAGCGGCACCCAGGCCCCGGCGAACCTCAAGCGCGGGCGCTGCGCCGCCGGCCACAAGTCCCTCTGGCACCCGAGCTGGGGCGGCCTGCCTGCCGCCGACTTTCTCAGCGCCCTGGATCCGCTGCTGACCGAGGATCTCGACTTCCCCCTCTTTACCGACAGCTGGACCGCCGATCTGCCGGTCGGCACCCTGACCCCGGAGTGGGCCGAGCGGCTGCACCTCTCCTGCGAGGTGGTGATAGCGGGCGGCGCCTTTGACTGCCACATGGGGGCTGTGGGGGCCGGGGCTGGCAACAATGCGCTGGTCAAGGTGATAGGCACCTCCACCTGCGACATCCTGATCGCCGATGAGGCCACCATAGGCGAGCGCGCCATTGCCGGGATCTGCGGCCAGGTGGACGGCAGCGTGGTGCCGGGGATGGTGGGGCTGGAGGCGGGACAATCTGCGTTCGGCGACATCTATGCCTGGTATCAGCGCCAGCTCGGCTGGCCGCTGGAGAGCCTCGCCGCCCAATACCCCGAGCTTCGCACCGCCATCGAGGCCCACAAGCGGGAGCTGTTGCCCAGCCTCGCCGCCGCCTGGGAGCAGCAGCGCGATCTCGCCCACCTGCCGGTGGTACTCGACTGGTTCAACGGCCGCCGCACCCCCTATGCCAACCAGCGCCTGCAGGGCACCCTCACGGGGATCAACCTCGGTACCGATGCGCCAGACCTGTTCGGCGCCCTGGTGGCCTCCACCGCCTTCGGGGCCCGCAGCATCATGGAGTGCATGACGAGCCAGCAGGTGCCGGTGGAGCAAGTGATTGCGCTGGGCGGCATTGCCCGCAAATCAACGACTGTGATGCAGACCTGCGCCGACGTGATGAACAGACCCATCCAGGTGGTGGCCTCGGATCAGTGCTGCGCCCTGGGGGCGGCCATCTTTGCCGCCGTGGCGGCCGGTCTCTACGCCGATGTGGCTGATGCCCAGCGCCATATGGCGAGCGCCGTGGAGCGCACCCACCAGCCGGATCCGGTGCGGGTCGCCGAGTATGAGCGGCTCTACCAGCGCTACCTCGCCTGGGGCGCCGCCGCCGAGCCCCTCTACAACCGGGGGGCACTGGCATGAGCCTCAACACCCTCAAGGAGCAGGTACTCGCCGCCAACCTGGATCTGCCGCGCCACGGTCTGGTGACCTTCACCTGGGGCAACGTGAGCGGCATAGACCGGGAACAGGGTCTGGTGGTGATTAAACCGAGCGGCGTCAGCTACGAGCGGATGCGGGCCGAGGACATGGTGGTGCTGGATCTCGCGGGCAAGCAGCTGGAAGGCGCCCTGCGTCCCTCCTCCGACACCGCCACCCACCTGGTGCTCTATCGCACCTATCCCGAACTTGGCGGCGTGGTGCACACCCACTCCACCCATGCCACCGCCTGGGCCCAAGCCGGACGCCCCATTCCCATTTTCGGCACCACCCAGGCCGACTACTTCAACGGCGAGATCCCCTGCTCCCGCCTGCTCACCCCGGGGGAGGTTGCAGAGGACTACGAGGGGCTGACCGGTCATCTCATCGTCGAGACCCTCAAACAGACCCCCATTCTCACCATGCCGGGGGTGCTGGTGGCCAACCACGGCCCCTTCAGCTGGGGCAAGAGCGCCGAGGACGCTGTACACAACGCCGTGGTGCTGGAAGAGGTGGCGCGCATGGCCTGGCTCACCGGCCAGATCAACCCCGCGGCCCGCCCCCTGCCCCATTACCTGCTGGAGAAGCACTACCAGCGCAAACATGGCAAACACGCCTATTACGGCCAGACAAAAGCGTAAAAAGAGGACACCAAGATGGAATTGATGAAACAGCTGGAAGTGTGGTTCCTGGTCGGCAGCCAGCACCTGTATGGCGCCACCACCTTGAAGCAGGTGGCCGATCACGCCCACACCATCACCAACCAGCTCAGCGAGGGGGCGAACCTGCCCCTCAAGATAGTGCTCAAGCCCACAGGCACCACACTCGATGAAATAAGCAGCGTCGCTCGCGATGCCAACCACAGCGAGCGCTGCGTTGGGCTCATGGTGTGGATGCACACCTTCTCCCCCGCCAAGATGTGGATCCCGGCCCTGAGTCAGCTGCAAAAACCCCTGCTGCAGTTCCACACCCAGTTCAACCGGGATCTGCCCTGGAGCGAGATCGACATGGACTTCATGAACCTGAACCAGACCGCCCACGGCGGGCGCGAATTCGGTTTCATGGGCGCCCGCCTGCGGCTGCCCCGCACAGTGGTGGTGGGCCACTGGCAGGATGAAGAGGCCAGGCAGAAGATTGGCAACTGGATGCGAGTTGCCGCCGCCATCCACGACAGCCGCCACCTGAAGATCGCCCGCTTTGGCGACAACATGCGCAACGTGGCGGTCACCGAAGGCGACAAGATTGAGGCCCAGATCCAGTTCGGCTATCAGGTGAACTACCACCCGGTCGGCGATCTGGTCAAAGTGATCGATGCCGTGCCCGACAGCGACATCGAGACGCTGCTGACCGAGTACGAACAGAGCTATACCCTGACCGAGGCGGTACAGGCGGGCGGGCCGCTGCGTGCCTCCCTCCGTGAGGCGGCGCGCCAGGAGCTGGGGATGAAGAAATTCCTCACCGACGGCGGCTTTGGCGCCTTCACCACCACCTTCGAGGATCTCTACGGCCTGCACCAGTTGCCGGGGCTCGCCTGCCAGCGCCTGATGCAGCAAGGCTTCGGCTTTGGGGCAGAAGGGGACTGGAAGACAGCGGCTCTGCTGCGCACCCTCAAGGTGATGGGGCATGGCTTGGCGGGCGGCGCCTCCTTCATGGAGGACTACACCTACCATCTGGAGGCGGGCAACAACCTGGTGCTGGGGGCCCACATGCTGGAGGTCTGCCCCTCCATCACCGCCGACAAACCCGTGCTGGACGCCCAGCATCTGGGGATAGGCAAGAAGGCCGATCCGGCCCGCCTGCTGTTCGCGGCCCCGGCCGGCAAGGCGGTCAATGCCAGCCTCATCGACTTGGGCAATCGCTTCCGCCTGGTGGTCAATCAGCTGGAGGTGGTGGACTTGCCAGAAGCCATGCCCAAACTGCCGGTGGCGAGCGCCCTGTGGAAACCCATGCCCGACCTTCAAACCAGTGCCGAGGCCTGGATCCTGGCGGGGGCCGCCCACCACTCGGTGTTCACCCAGGCGGTCGACATAGCGCAGCTGCGCACCTTCGCCGACATCATGGGCATAGAGTTCGTGGTGATTGACGAGCACACCCGCATCCCCGCGCTCAAGGAGCAACTGCGCTGGAACGAGGTCTACTACAAGATCTGCCACTGACCCCTTAATCGGCCAGCGGCCATCACCATGAAACAGCCCCGCCAGCGGGGCTGTTGTTTTTTTGATGGGGCAAAAAGATATCACTCTGTCAGGGGAGGCACTGACGGCGATCAGGGATGGTCGCGGCTCTCCAGCAACCAGTGACAGGTGCGAGCCACCCCCTGACGCTGGCTGTCGGGGCGGGCGAGCAGGGCGTACTCGTGATCCGTGCTGAGCACGGGGGCAAAGGGGGCCACCAGGGCACCGCTCTCCAGCTCCTCGGCCACGATTGTCGGGTCCCCGAGGGAGAGGCCGAATCCCTGCAAGGCGGCGTTCATCGCCAGGTCCAGGGTATCGAACAGCTGGCCGCCCTGGGGCTGCCAGGGGGTGGCGAGGAAGGCGGCAAACCAGTTGCGCCAGTCCCGCCGATCCGCGCTGGCATGGAGCAGGGGCAGCCGGGGCAGCTCCTCTATGGTGCGCTCGAACAGGCGGTGCTTGGCGGCAAAGGCGGGGGCACAGACCGGGGTCAGCCGCTCCTGGAACAGCGGCTGGCTATGGGGGTACCTGGCCTGACAGGATTGATAGACGATGGCGAGATCGAAGGGCTCGCGGGAGAAGTCGATGCCGTGGCTGTGGCTGCCACGCACTTCGACTGCCTCCCCCTCGAACGCCTGCAACCGTCGCAGCAGCCAGCGGCTGGCGCAGGAGGGCACCTTGATGCTGATGGCCTGCTCGTGGGGCAGGGTTTGCAGGGCACTGAGCCCCTCCCCCATGCGGGCCAGCCCCTCCCTGACGAAGGGCAGCAGGCGCTCGGCGGCCGGGGTCAGGGCCAGGCAGCGGGTGCCGCGCACGAACAGCAGGTGGCCGAGGCGCGCCTCCAACTGGGCAATCTGCTTGCTCACCGCCCCCTGACTCACGCACAGCTCATCGGCGGCCAGGGTGAAACTCAGGTGGCGGGCAGAACACTCGAAAACCTGCAAGCCATACAGGGGCAACTGGCTGCGGGGTTGGCTGGACAACATACAAGCCTCCATGCTTGAGAAAAACTCATGCATAACATGCCGAATAATCCGTTGTCCGGCAAGGAAGCGAGGGCTAAAAAGGGACATCTTTCACACACATCGGTGACGGCGCCATGTCTTCCCCCCGCATTGTCAGCAAACTGCCCCAGGTGGGCACCACCATCTTCAGCGTGATCGGGGATCTGGCTGCCCGCCATCCCAGCATCAACCTCTCTCAGGGGGCCCCGAGTTTCCCCTGCGATCCCGAGCTCATCCGGGTGACCCACGAGGCCATGCTGGCCGGGGAGAACCAGTATGCCCCCATGACGGGGCTGCCCGCCCTGCGCGAGCAGCTGGCGGCCAAGATAGGGACCAGCTATGGCCACCACTATGACGCGGGCGAGGAAATCACCATCACCGCCAGCGCCAGCGAGGCCCTGTTCTGCGCCATCACAGCCCTGGTGCACCAGGGGGACGAGGTGATCATGTTCGAGCCGGCGTTCGACAGCTACCGCCCCATGATCCAGCTGCAGGGGGCCACCCCCGTGGTGATCGCCCTCAAGGCTCCGGACTTTGCCATCCCCTGGGATGAGGTGGCGGCCCGCATCACACCGCGCACCCGCATGATAGTGCTCAACACCCCCCACAACCCCACCGGCACCGTCTGGCAGGCGGGGGATCAGGAGCACCTCGCCCGCCTGGTGCGCGGCACCGACATCCTGATCCTCTCGGACGAGGTGTACGAGCACGTGGTGTTCGACGGCGCCCTGCACCAGAGCGTGATCCGTTACCCCGAGCTGGTGGAGCGCTCCGTCGCCGTCTTCTCCTTCGGCAAGACCTTCCACGTCACCGGCTGGCGAGTGGGTTACTGCGTGGCGCCCCGCCCCCTGATGGAGGAGATCCGCAAGGTGCACCAGTTCGCCATGTTCGCCGCCGACACCCCCATGCAGTACGGTTTCGCCCACCTGTTGCAGCAACCGGCTCACTACCAGGGGCTGGCGGACTTCTACCAGCGCAAGCGGGACCTGCTGGTCTCGGCCCTGGGGGATTCGCGCTTTACCCTGCTCCCCTCGGCGGGCAGCTTCTTTATGCTGGCGAGCTATGAACGGATCAGCGACGAGCCGGACAGCCTCTTCGTGCAGCGCCTCATCCGCGACCACGGGGTCGCCACCATACCCGTCTCCGCCTTCTATCACGACGGTACGGATCAGCGGGTCATCCGCCTCTCCTTCTCCAAGGATGACGACACCCTGCTGGCGGGCGCCGAGCGCCTGTGCGGCGTCTAGGAGGCACCATGGATTCTGTGCGCGTTGCCGTCCTGCAGATGGTGTCCGGGGACCAGCTTGACCACAACCTGGCCCAGGCCGAGGCGCTGCTGCGTCAGGCCGCGGCCGAGGGGGCCGAGCTGGCCTTGCTGCCGGAATATTTCTACCTGATGCCTGCCGACGAGCGGGCGCGGGTGGCCCTGGCCGCCCCCGTGAGCGATCACCCTCTGCTGGCCTGGGCCCAGGGGCTGGCCCGGGAGCTCGGGATCTGGATACTGGCTGGCACCCTGCCCCTTGAAAGCGACGAGCCCGGCAAGATGCACAACAGCAGCCTGCTGATCGACCCGCGAGGGCAGTTGGCCAGCCGCTATGACAAGCTGCACCTGTTTGGCTTTTGCACCGGGCAGGAGCAGTATGACGAGGCCGCGACCATGAGCCCGGGCCGGGAGGTGGTGAGCCATCCCCTGCCCTGGGGGCTGCTGCGCTTCGGGATCTGCTACGACCTGCGCTTCCCCGAGCTGTTTCGCCTGGGGCCCGCCCCCGACTTCATCGCCCTGCCAGCGGCCTTCACCCACACCACTGGGCTGGCGCACTGGGAGCTGCTGCTGCGGGCCAGAGCGGTGGAAAACCTCGCCTTCGTGCTGGCCTCGGCCCAGGGGGGAGAGCACCCCGGCGGGCGCCGCACCTTCGGCCACAGCATGATCATCGATCCCTGGGGCCGGGTGCTGGCCCAGGTAGAGGAGGGTCAGGGACTGGCCATCGCCACCCTGGATCTGGCGGCCCAGCGCAAGGTGCGCAGCCAGCTGCCGGCCCTCACTCATCGCAAGATAGCCGTCGGCCCCTGAGGCCGGCACCATTTAGAACCATAGGAATGACACCACACTTCAAGGGACTGACCATGAAACTCAACACACTGATGATGATGCTGGCCCTGGCCACCGCCGGCCAGGCGGCCGCCAAACCCCTGGTGATCGCCACCGACGCCACCTACCCCCCCTTCGAAATGGTCGACAGCAGCGGCAAGCTCGGCGGCTTCGAAGTAGATCTCGCCTATGCCCTGTGCGCGGCCATGAAGACGGAGTGCGAGGTGATCAACCAGCCCTGGGATGCCCTGCTTCCTGGTCTGCAGGTGCGCAAGTACGACGCCATCATGTCCTCCATGAACATCACGGACGAGCGGCGCCAGAAGGTCGCCTTCAGCCAGGTCTACTACATGATGCAGAACCGCTTCGTGGGGCGCAGCGACAAGGCGGCCGACTTTGCCGACACCCCTGAGCACTTCAAGGACAAGGTGATAGCGGTGCAGGAAGGCACCCCCCAGGACAACTTCATCACCGCCCGCTACGGTGACGTGGCCAAGATCAAGCGCTACGTCAACGCCCAGTCCCCCATGCTGGATCTGCAGTCCAGCCGCGCCGACTACACCTTCGGCAACATGGTGCAATTGAAGGTCGGCTTCCTCGACAAGGAGATGGGCAAGCAGTTCGCCTTCGTCGGTCCCCAGTACAACGGCACTCAGGACAAGATCCTGGGAGAAGGGGTAGCGGTGGCCCTGCGCAAAAACGATGACAAGCTCAAGAGCCAGTTCGATGCCGCCATCGAGAGCGTCAAGGCCGATGGCACCTTCGACACCTTGCTCAAGAAGTACCAGCTCGAAGACCTGCTCTGATCACGACGACGGGCATCCGTCAGGCCATACCTTGCATGCCAGTCGACACCGACTGGCATTTTTTTACCCGGGTTCTGCCGGCAAGGCGGCAAACGGCCCTCCTTTATGCAGGCCGCCTGTCACCTCGACGCGAAAGCCCCCCCATCTGCCTCTACTATGGCGAGGCAGAGCATGCCATGCTGCACTTGTCCACGAGCCCCGGCTCCCCCATAGGTCATCCGGCGGCGCCGCGAGCCGGTCACACCAGACAAGGAGGCAAGCCATGAACCCGTCGCCACTCATCAGACGCTTCTCCCGCAATCCTTTGGGGCGGGATCTCGCCGTCGGCGATATCCACGGCTACTTTTCTCGGCTGGAACAGACCCTGAACCAGGCGGGATTCGACCCCGCTCGGGATCGCCTCTTCTCCGTCGGCGATCTGACGGATCGCGGCCCCGACTGCACAGCTGTGCTCGACTGGCTGGCCAAGCCCTGGTTTCACCCTGTCTGCGGCAATCATGACGACTACGTCTGCCGCTACGAGAGCTGCGATCGGGAGAACTGGATCCAGAACGGCGGCGGCTGGTTTCAGCAACTGACCCCGGGCGAGCAGGGGGCGTTCGCCGCCCACTACCGCACCCTGCCTATCGCCATCGAAGTGGTCACCCCGGCCGGCCCGGTCGGGCTGCTCCACGCCGATTGCCCCTTCTCCTCCTGGCAGGGGCTGCTGGACAAACTGGATGCGGGGGTGAGCGGCGGCAGGCTTAGGGCCATCAAGAACGTCTGCCTCTGGTCAAGGCGCCGCATCGAGGGGCTGGACGAGAGCGGCGTCGAGGGTCTCGTCGCCCTGGTGGTGGGCCACACCCCGGTAGGCTGCCCGGCCCACCTTGGCAATGTCTACTACATAGACACCGGCGGCTGGTATCCCGACGAAGGCGGCTACTTCACCCTGCTCGACCTGCATACCCTGATGCCGCTGCCGGGTACAACCCGATAAGCCCCATCCAGCCGCAGTCAGGTACCGCCCTCTGAACCGACGCCCATGAGCGTTCAATAAACCGGCAGCCGGGCTGTCTGCCCTTCGCTCTGCCTGCGCTATGGTTTACCATGCTGGCAACTGCGGTGCATGGCACCGCCCACCCAGGCGCCATGGCGCCGCCATCGGACACCTCACCTCGAGCAACATGAGCAAAACAGCACAGCCCGGCAGCGAGCCCACCTTCTACTTCCACGATTATGTAACTGCACTATAAACAATTGAATATAATGCCTTAATTTATAATCCAATTTATTCTGTACCATCCTCTGTACCTTTTTTAACTGTGAACATTTCAGGCTCTGCGAGAATTGATGCCCAAACGTATTGCGGGGTTTCAACCACGACCGTCACCGACGCCAAGGCGGCGGTCATTGCCGGGTCTTGGGTTCGCACGTTGGCGTGATAGCCAGGGACGGGCTCGCGCACCGGCAGCCCCTCAGCATCCACCACACCTGTGGGGCGAGTGACCATGCCGGGCGGCAATAGCTGCAAGCTGGCGCTTGGGTGATAGAGGGTTCCTGTCTCAGGGTCTTTGATAAAACCAGCCGCGAGCAGCGCCTTTGTCATGGCGGCCTTATCGGCCGCCTTTAAGTTGAGGTCGATAAAGTCGGTCATGCTACCGCCTTGATTTGATCGTCAGTAAGAGTGCGGCGCCAAATCTTCACATCACGAATATGACCAAACAGAGTGTCGGCCGATGAAAGCGTGGTGGTGGAGCCAAGGATAAGATCGCCAGACATATCTGCATCAGACAGCGCAGATATGGCTGATGCTGGCCCGAATTTCTTCGCGCTAAACAGCTTGGCTGTCGCCCCATTAAAGACCATGCCGCTGACTGCGCGACCTATCGGGTTTAATGAAAACGCAGTGACGGGTGATGTGGAGTTGAATCGCCCAGATATGTTTGTGTCCGTGAAGAACGCATAGCACGCGGGGCCGCACGTAAACAGACGAGCATAGCGGCTGGTTGAGTTAATCCCTCTGAAGTTGACTTCCATTGCCACCGTAAATGGCGATGCCGCAATATTTCCGGCCGTTTGGATCCACGCCTTGTCAGGCGCTCTGGTGACTGCGGCCCCAGCCGTTGGGATATATGAGCTGGCAAACGTCAGAGCTTCCAGCTGGAATGAGCCAAACGTCTCATTGGCAACCGGATCCCCTCTGTAGGTGCGGTAAGTCGTACTGTCAGACACGATAGTTGTGCCGATAATTCGCACCAGCGTTGGGCTGACCTTAACAACAGACCATGCTGAAAGCAGGCCGTTTGCATTGGTAACAACAAGCTCGCCCGTCGGCTTCACTCTAAAAATAGCCGTCCTGCCAGTAAACGAACCATCACGAGTCTGGAAGGTAATAACAGTGTCTGTCGCCCCCAATTTTACAAAGAACGACAAGGTTAAAACCGTGTTTGCAGGGACGGTACAGTCTTTGGCGAGAGCACCTGTGCCGACATATTTGACAAGCGTTACGCCGTTCTCAACAACCACCACTGAATCTGGCTCAGGAGCGAGTTGAGTTAATCCTTCTGATCGCACAATGTAGTTTGTGCTCTGCCCCTCGACCAGCAGCCCCTCTTTCTCAAAGCGCGGCTCATTCGCGGCAGCGGTTTTCAACTGACCATCCTTACCGATGTAGGTTGCCGTGGAGTTGCGGCTGAAATTCACCATCCGAGCCACCACATCCGACCCGACCAGCACATCCCGCCCATAGCCGGTGATGAGGCGCAGGCTGTCAGAGAGCGGCGCCCACACATCCGGCAGCGGGAGGGCAGATGTTGCAACAATATCGCCAGCCAGGGCTGCGCTGGCCGCTGCTTTGTCCGCTTCCATCTTGGCGCGGGCAGCCTGTCCCTCCCCTTCGCTGGTCACTTTCTTCCAGCTGGGGATAGTGGTGTTGGCGCCGGTATCCGGGTTGAGAATGGACACATCACCAGAACCGGTCAGCCAGGTCATCATGCCGTCAAACCAGGTGCGGTACTTGCCGACCAAGGAAGCCAAGTCAGCGGCAAACTGGCTGATGGTAGAGGTGCGGGTGATGTCAATCCGGTATGCCTGGTTAGCCAGGGTGCCGCCGCGATAGGTATCAACCAACAAGATGCTTTCGTCGCTGACTACGGTGTCCACTTCATAAGCGGCATTGTCCGGGCCATAGAAGGTGTGCCCCTTCTGGATAGGAAGGGTGCCAGTTTTCCACTTGGTGCCAAAACCGGTGATGGTCTTGCTGCCATTCGTCACCGTGACATTGCCGGTGCGCTGCCAAAGTCCTGCCATTGCAAGGTTCCTTCAAAAGAAAACCCGGCGCGAGGCCGGGTTGTAAGGTGGTCAGTGTTACTTCAAACCAGTGAGCCAGACCGCCTGGCCACTGAACCCGGTGGAGCTGATGCCAGCGCCATTGCCAATCGCCTCGATGCCGAAGGTGATGGTGGCATTGGTGTTTGCCGGGATCTCGAACGAGGGCTTGATGTCGATGGATAAATATCGGGTGCCACCAGTAGCGACGTATTCCGTCTTGGATACGCGGCCTTTCTCCACCCCATTGAGGTAAAAGACCACCGCGATCCCTATCGTTCCCTGGCCCGATACGTTGCCATAGGCCGTCACCGGATCGATGCACACCACGTTGCGGGCGCGGCGGTACGCCGGGATCGAGAAGTTGGCCACCGCCTTGATCAGGGTGGTGATGTCGCCCACCACCTGGTTCACATCGAGCTGACCCAGGATCTGGCAGTTCTCTCGCATGACTACGTTGTTGAACGTGCCACGGTTGGCATTCACCTCGCCGGTAAACGACCCCTCTGCTGCATAGAGGCGGTTGGTTCGGATGGTGCCATCGGCATAGATGATGGTGTGCCACCCCTCGCCCCAGCCGCTGTAAGGGCCGCCAGGCCCGAACCCAGCATTTCCCCCTTTGAACTGGCTGTTCTCGATGGTGACGGCTGACAGGTTGGTGACCTTGATGTACTTGGCGATCACGTTGCCGATCTCGGCCGTGTCCATCATGGCGTGATTCATGTAGACGGTGCCGTTTTTGATGACGAACGGGTTGCGCTTTGTCGTCGCACCGCCCGCCCTCGACATCACGGCGAACACATCCGCATCGATCACGAAGGTGCTCAGCACGGTGCCATCTTCATTCAGCTTGACCGACAGGCCAAAGCCGCCCCCTTCTCCAGCGATTTGGGCCTTGGTGTACCAGCCCGCCTCCACGTTGCCTTTCAGGTCAGCCACCGCCTTGGCTGCCGTTTCTACGGCTGCCGTGGTTTGGTTGAGGCTGGCTTGCACCTTGGTGATGGCGTCGGCGTTGGCTTTGTCCCCCTCCACCTGGGCCTGCTGATTCTGCTGAATGGCCGACCCCAGGGTGGTGTCACCACTGGTCACCTTGGCTTGAAGCTGAGACAGTTGCTCGGCCAGCGCCTGATCCCCCTGCGCCTGGGTGCGCTGGGTTTCCAGGATCGCGGCGTTGAGCGTCTGGTCATCCCCTTCCAGGGAGGCCTGCAGTTGGTCCATGCGGGTGGCCAGGGCACTGTCACCGGTCACCTGGGCTTGCTGGGCCTGCTTGATGGCCGCATCGAGCACCTTGCCATCCGTCTCCACTTTGGCGGCAAGCTGGGTCAGTTGCTCAGCCAGTGCCTGATCCCCCTGCGCCTGGGTGCGCTGGGTTTCCAGGATAGCGGCGTTGAGCGTCTGATCATCCCCCTCCAGGGCGGCTTGCAGTTGGGTCATCCGCTCAGCCATGGCCTGATCGGCTGCGCTCAGGGTGCGGTTGCTCTCTTCCAGGGCGGCACTGGTCCTGCTGTCTGCCGCCTGGTAATCGGTCTTGAGCTGGCTTAACTCCCGGGCGGTGGATTGCTCCACCCCGGCGATTACCTCCCGCACCCCGGTGAGCGCGGCGGACGTTGCAGCCTGATCCCCTTCGAACTCGGCACGGAACTGGGTCACCTCGCGGGCCAGCGCCTGGTGTTCGTCGGCCTGGGTCTCTTGCCGACGGGTGATCTCGGCGCGAGCCTTGCGGGCCCTCTCCTCCCCCCGCTCATCAGACAGTGTATTGCCGATGCTGGCCAGGGCCGTCAGATCGACCTCTGCCGAGAGGTCATCTTGCTTGGCTGCCAACGCCTTGCCCTGTTCTGCTACGGCCTCTGAGAGGGTGCCAACGGCGGATTGGGTGTTATCCGTCTTGGTGGTGAGCTGTTGCAGGGCCTCGCCGGTGGCCTGCTGGCCATCACTGACCACCTTACCCAGGCTGGTAAGCTGGGCGGCTTGCTCACCGGTGGAGGTCTTGAGCTGACCGATTTGCTCAGCGAGCGCCTGATCCCCCTGCGCCTGGGTGCGCTGGGTTTCCAGGATAGCGGCGTTGAGCGTCTGGTCATCCCCCTCCAGGGTGGCCTGCAGTTGGGTCACTCGTTCGGCCATGGCCTGATCGGCGGCACTCAGGGTGCGATTGCTCTCCTCCAGGGCGGCGCTGGTCTCGCTGTCTGCCGCCTGATAATCGCTCTTGAGTTGGCTGATCTCCCGGGCGGTAGACTGCTCCACCCCGGCGATCACCTCCCGAACAACGGTCAACCGCGCGGCAGTGTCTGCCTGCTCCCCTTCAAACTTGGCGCTGAGGTCGGTGACCTCGCTCGCCAACGCCTGGTGCAAGTCGAGCTGTACCTGCTGGTCGCGGCGGATCCCCGCCGCCGCTGTGCGGTGACGTTGCTCCCCCTGCTCACCGGCGAGGGCGTTGGCAATGGCGGCCTCGGCGGCTTGGTCAGCCGCCTTGGCCGTCAGGTCCAGGGTGGCGGTGATCTCGTCAAAGCGGCCAGCGGTGATCCCGCCGTCACTCTCGACAATCTCCTCCAGCGCCCTGATCTTGCCCTCGGCGGTGTCGGTTCTGACTTCCACCCCGCTGACCCGCTGGGCCAGCACCTGGTCAGCCTCGGTACTGACCCGCGCCACTTCGGTGATGTTGGCCAGCAGGGTCTGGTCATCTGCCTCCAGCTCGGCCTTGAGGCCGGATACGCGCTCGGCCAGGGCCGACTGGGCATCGCTGTTGACGGTGATCCGTTGCTCTGCCGCCGCGAGCCGTTCGCCCTGCTCGGTCACGGTGGACTGGGCGGCCTTCTGCTGGATCTGCCCCATGGCGGCATCCAGCGAGCTGCTGACTTCGGTCAGGCGCTGCTGTTCGCTGGTAAACTCCGATTTGGTGACCGTCTGGGTGAGCTTGGCATTGATGCCATCCAGCACCTGCTCGGCCTCGGTAAGCCGTTCGCCCTGGGCATCCACCACAGCATGATCGGCCTTGGTGGCCAAGGTGCCGGTGGCGGCGTCCAGTTTCTGGTTGACCTCGGTAAAGCTGGCCTGGGTCTCATCACGAAGCGCCCGCACCACATCCATTTCAATCTCGCCGGTGCCAGGGTTAACCGTGAAGATGGCATCGCGCAGATCGCCCATCTCACTCTGCACCTGGTCAATCTTGCCGTGCAGCTTGTCTTGCTGCAGGACGGTATCTATCCCCATCTGACCCAGGTGGTTCTGCTCATCGCGCAGCAGGTTTTCGGTCTGCTTTGACCGATCATCGAGCGCCGCCAGGGCGTCACCCAAGCCCGTCATCTGCTGATCAATGACCGGCACCCGCTCAGCAATCGGCGCGACGGTTTCGCTCAGATCGGTGAACTCGCGCTCGACCAGCGCCAACTTGCCGGCGATGTCCGGGATCTGCTCGATGGGTTTGCGCAGCTCCTCGCGCAGGTGCTCGCCACCGATCTGATCATCCAGGATGTCGAGAATGGAGGCGGCGTCGTAGGAGGTTTTCCCGCTGGCGGCAAACAGGCCGGATTTGCCATAGGCGTTGACCGACCGCAACCACACGTAGTAGGTGGTGTCTGGCTGGAGCTGAGTGAACAGCATGTAAGACCCCAGTCCGCCAGCCCGGGCCTTGGTCATCACATCGGCGAGGGGTAAGTTAACTGCGCTCACCCACCATTCACACAAGGTGCCGTAAGACTGGCCGCCGGTGAACACCGGGCGAAATGCCAGGGACCAGTTGCCCGCCTCGACCTCCACCCCCACGGGAATGGCTGGCACTTGGATGGTGAAATTGACCGACGCAACAGGCGACGGGGCGCCGGTCATGGCGATGGCGCGGACTTGGCCAACGTAGTTTCCGGCCGCCAGGCCATTCACCCGGCAAGATTGCCCCGGCACCTGGGCAGTCAGTACCACCACCGGCGGCTTGCCGGGGTCAAGGCGCTGGATGATCACCTGGTTGTAGGCGATGGTGCCGACGTTGCGCCAGGACAGCACGCCCTGGATCACCTCGCCAATCTGCTCCACTTCATAGCGGAGCTGATCCGGCATGGCCACACCGCCCGAGGGCAGCTCGGTGATCTCCGGGCGTTCCATGGGCTTGCCAATGGCATCCGACCAAAACAGCGGGCTCTCTTCTCGCAATGTGAGCTCGACGGCGCTGGTCAGCGAGAATGACCAATCGACCACCCGAAACTCGGGGCCGTTGATGCCCAGGGCTGGGATGTAGAGTTTGATCGAGCTGCCGGGGCGATAGCGCCAGCCAGAGAGGTTGATAGGGCATGTCAGGGTGCGGGCGGCGCGGCGCTGACGCAGCATGATATTCGCCAGGCGCTGGGCCTGGTATTCGCTGGTCACACAGCGCAGGTCGAGGTCTTCCAGCAGGGCCAGGCCGCCGTCCTCTTCCACCCATTCGTTGACAATCACCGCCGGGAAGTCGGTCTTCTTGAAGGTGATCGGGTCTACAAATGTCCCGGTCACCTGGTTGATTTTCTCGCTGCTGGCTGGCTCAGGCAGCAGCTCGATATCCCCGATAATCTGGTGAGCCCGGATTTCGTCGCTGGCAGGCCCGTAATAAGCGCCTGCGATGATGCCGTGCTTGCCGCCGATGTAAGTCGGCTGACCGGCACACGCCATATGAAGCGCTTCCAACACCTTGGATCTGGCTTCGCCCAGATCGAACTCGACGTTGGCCGTATAGCGGGGCTCCAGCGTCCCATCCGGGCGCGTGACCAGTTCATCGCAGATATTGGCGGCAACGATGAACTCGTTCATGCGGATCTCGTCGTCCGGCACTTTCAGCCAGGAGCGGTAATAGTCGAGGATGACCAGGGCGACGTTATCGCTCCACTTCCATTTGCCATCCCGGGGATCCCACACCTCTTTGCCGAACTTCTCCACCTTGATGTTGGGGAGCCCCGCCGGGAACTTCTGGGGGTCGAACTTGAGTGACAGGCGCAGCCAGGTAATCCCCTGGCCAATCATGTCTTCCTTCCAATCGGCACACTTGGCCAACATGAAGGGGTCGCAGGTGTTGCGGTCGGCATGGAGTTCGTAGGACACCAGATCCGAGAACTCGCTGATCAGGTCATCGCCCAACCAGATGCTCCCGATGCGAGACAGCTTATGCCCGGCGAGTACCAGGGCCAGGTGCAACCACTCCCCTTCATCCTGTTCACCGGCCTGCTCGGCGGCGAACGACAGCAGACCGGACGAGATCACACGGCCATAGACGCAGGTCTTGTCGCTGGCGGCAGCACGCAGCACCTGGCTACGCTCGCTCGCGCTGCGATAGTCAGAGAGCGACGGCTTTTTCGTCGTCAACATCATGGTGGCAGTGGCCACCGCTGTGCCGATGGAAAGCGCCATGCCCACCGTGACAGCCGTCACGGCAGCATAAGCGCCCGCGCCAGCAGCGGCACCAGCGATAAGAGGGACGGCAGCGGCGGGCATTATTCAACTCTCCAGGCAATGAGGGGGACTTGATCCGGAATGGGGCGGGCGCCTTGTTCTGTCATGGCCCAGACTTGGCCGGCCCACATGACCCCGGCGGTCAACCCGTTTGGGCCATCAAACACCAGGGCATCACCACGCTGGGCCATGGCAATTGGCACACGGACAAACAGCGCATCGAGGGCGCCCTCAATGCTGCCGTGGGTCTTTGCAAGCACCCGCTTGGCACCGATCTCCGTGGTGTAGCGCCCCCGGTACTGGGCGGCGGGATCCTTGTCGCAAGCGGCCAGGCACACGTCAGCGACAAACAGACAGCAATCATTTTCACCCCAACAAAAAGGCCGCTCGGAGGCGGCCTGAATGGTGGTGATGATGCGGATTTGCCAATCTGGATGGCGCATGGCGGTCAGTCCTTATAGTTGAAACTCGGGGCATCTTTCTTGGAGCCCCAGAAGATGGAGTGGTCGGCCATCTGGTTCTGGTAGCGGAAGAAGCGATCATTCGGGTGAATACGGCGGTGGCTTTCGTCGGTGTTGCGCAAGTTGAGGCCCTTCTGCCAGTCCTCAAACTTGTTTGAAATGGTGAGCTGGATGGCGTTGGTTCGCCCCGCCTTGATGGGGGTTTGCGCTATCTTGCCGCTGTACTGAAGGCAGGCATTGAGGGGGGCACCATCAGGGCCAAGCACCACCAAATACAGCCATGCCATCCGGTCAACGATGCGCTCTCTCATCACCTCAGCCAGCAGTGCGTTGTCCAACCCCGTCAGGGTGACGCTCAGCTTGGTCGGCGAGGTGGAGATCTGTTCTTTCTGGGGGCTGACCGCCCCTAGGGCACCGACCCCGTAATACACCTCACCACCCAGCACCAGCTCCCCCAAGCCAGAGTGAAGGCGGCTCATGCCGCTCACCAGGTCCAGCTTGAGGGCATAGAGCGCTGTCACGTTGGGCTGATTGAGGGCGGCGATCACATCAGGATCAAGGCCGGTGATCATGGATAGAAGCTCTCCTTGAACTTGAGGGTGCCGAGATCACGGCGAAGGCCTGACGGGCGACGAGATTTGCCGCCGCCATCGAGGCGAAACACACCCATGGGGCGCTCGACCACCAAGGGGGTGCCGCTCGGGTGGCTCTTGCGCAGCATGGGGGCAAACGCAATCCGGGCCGCGCCAGACTGATCCGACCAAACATCTGCCGTCACCCGCTTGAGTTCATCGCCCACCTGTAGCCAGTCGCCGTACCGCAGCACCAGGGTCGAGGGCTTCCACCCTCTGCTGGTCATCGCGGTGCGCATGTTCAGCGCCTCACTGACGATAGGGGCGCCATGTACCGGCTGTTTGTGGTGCGCAAAGTCCCACAGTCTGACCCGGTTGGTTTTTCCATCCAGCTTGGCGATGAAGGCTTCCAGGCGGCCGGCAACAGCGGGCTCCATCTTGCCCATGGTCAGCTCCATCAGCCACTTGCTGCCCGGGGTTGCAACGGTCTGCTCTGAGCCGTCAAACGGCGATTCGAATACCCGCCCCATGGTTTCAAGGTCAAGGGAGTTTTCCCGCACCCTGAACTCGGCGGGCCAGTCATAGATTTCCATCGTCATATCCCCAGCATTCGACGCGCCTGGCCATTGCTGCCAAGGTCTTCGATAAACATGTGGTAACCCCGATTAGCGGCCTCTGTGATCACCTGATTGCGGTCGGCGTCAGTCATGTCGGCACTGAAATGAAAGTGCTGCTCAAACACAGCGCCGCCGCTGGCCGCCACGCCTCCCCCAGTCATCAGCTGGTCATACATCTGATCGATACGCTGGGCGGACTTGTTGGTGTAAACCCGCTCGCCGGTATTGAGCAGCCAGGTTCCCTCCCGGGGGATGGTGTCGATGCCGTCATGGGCCATGCCTGCAATGGCCGTCCCGGCGACGATGCCGACCGATATCATGGTCTGGGCCTTGAGCATTGCGCGGGCAGACTCTGCCGCGAGCAGGCCGCCGGTCATCGCGGCAAACGCCGCCGCACCGGCCTCTGCTTGCTCACCGGCCACCAGGATCGACGGGATTGCTAACAGCTTCTGAGCGGCCAGCAATGCCTTCATGATGAAGGTCTGCTCTTTGCCAGACTGCTGGAGCATGTCAGTGGTGAGGCTGAGGGTCTGACTGGTGAAGTTGAGCATGTCGCGGGCGGCCTGTTGCTGGGCCGCTTTCTGCCTTTCAACGCGCTGGCGCTCCTGCTCGGCAAGCTGATCCTGCTTGCGCTGATCCGCCTCCAGCTCCTTGGCCATCGCCTCTTCACGCTTGGCCATGTAGTCAGCTTGCTGCTCGGCGAAGTAATCCGCCTCCTTCTGGCGGTACTCCTCTCGCAGTTCCCCCAGGCTCTCATAGCCGCGGCGCCGCAATTCGGCCTCGCTGACCTGCATGCTGTCGATTTCTGCCAGGCGCTCCTCATGGGAGAGGCGCAGCTTGTCCAGCTCACTGGCATATTGCATGTCCAGGGCGCTGAGACGTGCCTCCCCCTGCTCCAGCAGCTTCTTGTTATCGGCGCTGGTATCTCGAGAGCTGACTGGCTCCGGGGGTTGGTACTCGGGTTGCTCACCAATCCCGAAGCGCTTCTTGCCATACGCCTCCTGAATCCGGTCTATCTCTGCTTCAATCTCGGCGCGACGCTGCTGGAGCTCCGGCAGGGCAGCGCGGCCCGCCGTGTCGCCCAAAATGGCATCAAGCAGGCCGACGCCGCCGAATGCCTTTTGCTCGGAGGTTTCCTTGATCTGGTCATCCAGATCCTTGAGTTCGTCACGCAGGTTCCCGAGGCGACGGCTCATGCCGTCAATGGTGCGTGGGTTGTCTGCCCAACTATCGAGCAGCGTCCCCCAGTAGCTGACGGCATAGCCGAGCTTTTCGGTCAGCCAGTCGATCTGATCCGATGCCCCCAGCACGCCCTGGGCGAACGAGCTTTGCAGGCGCAGGCTCACATCCTTGAGCTTCTGGTCCATCTCTTTGAGCTGGGTGATGTCGGTCTGTGACAGGGCAACGTTGAGGTTTCGATAGTGCCCGGTCAGGCGCTGGAGTTCGGCGCCGTTGTTGCGCAGCAGGGGCTGGAGCGTGGAGACATCATTGGCGATAGACTCCAGGTAGAACACCTGTTCCGAGGCGCTGACGTTGGTCGCGTCCATGGCGTTCTGGACGGCGATCAACGCCTCCGGGCCCGCCATCTGTTGCAGCTTGGTGACGGTTAGCCCCACCTTGGGGGCGATGTTCTCCATCCAGTCCTTGAACTCGCCGCCGCCGGTGGCCGAGAAGTCGCCGAGCTTGTCCTGTACGTCCTTGAGCATGTCGGCCAGCTTGTCGCCGCTGCCATTGTATTGCTCGGTGGCATAGGTAAGCTCTTGCATCCTCTCAACAGACACCCCCGCCTTGAGCGACATTTGCTCCAGCTCGCGCCCTTGTTGAGCCAGCGCACTGACGGACGCTGCCAGCCCCGCCGCCGTCCCGACCAGGCCCAACACGGCCCCCTGGACGACGCTGAACCCTTGCACGATGGCAACGGATTTGTGAGACAGCAGATCTGCCGTTTCATTGAACGAACGGCCAAAGTTGAATGTCGAGTCTTCGGCATTCTTGGCGTCGGCGGCATAGCTTTTCAGCACATTCGCAGCGGAGCGGACATCAGCAGGCAGGGACGAGAGATCCGCGCTGAGCAATACCCGAAGGTCAGCAATCTGGGTCGATGACATAGGTTCTCTCTATTCCCGGGATGGAGGCGGCCAGGTTGGCAATGTCCTCGTCACTTTGTTCAATCACCACGGGTTCGGGGCGGTTATAGAAAAATTCTGAGGGGCTGACCCAGTGCTCGGCCTTGAGGTGGACATTCAGCAGCAGGGCGCAGATCTGGCCGGTTTCGTATTGGCGGATCCGGTAGTCGGTCGGGTGCTTTGAGAAATCAGCCACCCAGTCCAGGTACTCAGCAGCCGAAAACTCGCTCAGCCAGCGCCGCCAGTCTGCTCGACCAAACTGGCGGGCCAGGCTCAGGATGAACGCCTTTTCAGCCGCTAGGCTTTTTTTGGGTCAGCTGGCTCCTGTGCTTCACCCTCTTCCACCGCTTTCTCTTCATCGGCAGCGGGCGGCTGTGCCAGGCCGCTCAGCTCCTTGACCGCCAGCGCCAGACGCATGATGTGATCGGGTAGGGGGTAGGAACGGATCACCCGGGCTCTGACTTCCTCGATCGATTCCACCGGATGCAGGTACTGCAACCCAAACGCCGCCATGGTGGCATTCAGCTCATAGAGCGCCTTTTGCACCTGCAGGGTGTATTTGTCGAGGGCCTTTTTATCCCCTTCCTGTGGCTGAGATGGCCACTCAACATCGACCAGGTAGGTCTGATATTCAAACAACTGCAGGGCCGTCAGCGCCCGCACGGTGACATCAGACTCCAAGCCACGGGGGGTGCGCAGCTTGATGGTTCGGCTATCAATGTGTGGCTCGGTCATGCGGCAGGATTCCAGTCAGTCTCTGCCGGGGACTGGCGGCCAGAGAGGGAGATTTTTACCGAACGGGTGATAGTCTCTTTCGCCTGAATGGCCTTACCAACGCTGCTGACAAAGCCATAGAAGCCATCCCACGCCCCATTGGGGTACTTGATGAAAAACCAGCGAGGGGCTTGGGCAAGCAGGTTCACCAGTTGTTTCTGGGTTGCTTCCGAAGGCTTCCAGGCCAGGGTGATCGAGAGCTGACCGGGGTCGATTTGACCGGCGGTTTTCTCTTTCCACTTCGGGTC
This sequence comes from Aeromonas rivipollensis, assembly GCF_010974825.1. Lineage (GTDB taxonomy): Bacteria > Pseudomonadota > Gammaproteobacteria > Enterobacterales > Aeromonadaceae > Aeromonas > Aeromonas rivipollensis. The sequence goes on from NZ_JAAILA010000013.1 coordinate 201,790, forward strand.
CGGCGCGTCCAGATATGCATCTTCTATCTCTTCGGCGCTCATCTCGGGCGGCGTCAGCTCTTTGACATCAGCCAAACGGATAACCGCATTGCCGGTGGTGGGGTCCGGCTTATCGGTGCCAGCAGCGGCAGCCATGAAAAATTGAGTACCGGCGCCCTTCACCGGCTTGGTTGCATCAGTCATCAGGGTTTGCTCCAGGTCGCGTTAAAATTGAGGGTCAGAGACATAAGGCCAGTGCCCCGGTCATCTACACCGTATTGCCAGCCCGCCGAGGCCAGCCCTTCGAGCAGCAGCCCGCCGAGGTCGTCCCCAGCCAGCGGCGCCAGCTTCTCAGCCAGCTCGTCCAGATCGGCGTCTGCCTGGTTGGTTTCGGCCACATAGAGGGAGACCATCAGCAGGGCCTGATCGCTCTCCCCATCCAGGGAGAACTCACCATCGCCTCCTTCCAGGAAGTAGCAGAACGCCAGAGGCAGATCCTCGGCGGATACGTCTACTGGGCGGGAGGGATACACCTCCCGCAGATCAGGCACGCAGGTTCGCACCCGTTCGGCCAGGGCCGCCCGGATGTCGGTTCGGATTGTCATATTGGATCCAATAAAAAACCCGCCGAAGCGGGTTATCGTGAGGGGGTTTGCCGTCTGGCATCCCAGCGGTTGAACATGCCATTGAGGATAAGGGTCATGCCGACTGTGATGACGAATCCCAGCCAGCCTCCCTGGAAGGTGCCAATGGCGATCAATGCCAGCATCAGCAGGGCAACCACGATTTTCAGGATGATCATGAGCTCTCCTTGAGTGAAGATCAGAATCCTATCCTCATTTGAAGGTCAATTGAAGCTGACGCAACAGCGCCCGCTGCATTTCGCGGGGCAAGTCACGGGCCATCCCCGCTTTTGATTCCCGTTCATAGTGCTCGGTGATCGGGGTCACCAGCGGGATCCGCATCACCTCCAGGGCATGACGGCCTTTGCCGACCCGGCGCAAGATCTGCCAGCTCTTGAGCTTGGTGGCCGCATAGCCACCGCCCCGTCGGTATTCGCCAAAGCCTTGGCCACCGTCCGCGATGAAGCCACCAGGCACACGATGACGACCGACCTGCATATCCCCGATCCCCGTGAAGGCGCTCTGCCGATAGCGCACTAGGCGCTGCTGGACGGCCCCCACCTTGATCAAAGGGATGGGGCGGCGGCGCACCCGGATCGTGGCTGATGGCTTCTGCTGTGACGCCTTGAAGATCTTCACCCGGGGGCGCAGCAACTTGGCGGGCACCTGCACCCGGCTATCCTTGGCGGTCAGCCGGATAGCTCGACTGGACGCGCCAGCCGCCACCCGGTTGACCGCCTGAGCGCTCGCCTTCGGCACCAGCTTGGTCGGCAGCAGGTTCAGGTTCGCCAGCGCCTTGTCCAAGTCTTGCTTGATGGGCATGACGTCCTCACTTGATTGGAATGACGAGCTGACCAGCCCGGGTAAAAGGCGGCTCCCTCACGGAAGTGACCAGCGACATGCTGGGGATCTCCACCTTGTCGCCCGACTTGAAGCGCACCCCCGGCGGGGGCGACGTAACGGACAATTCGCGCAACGTGGTCAACACCTGCCCAAAGGCATCGGGGTTTTCATCATAGAGCGCCACCAACGGGTGCCCCGCGATGATGACAGCAATCCCCAGGGCATCATCCACAGCAGCATTCAGGCGAGTGGCGGCACGTTGCCAACGCGCACCGGTCATTGAACGATCAGCGCTTCGGCGTAACCGCTGGCGCCGCTGCTGACCAGCTTGCCGAAGTCATCCGCGTCCTTGGTGGTGTCCGCGACCAGCTTTGCACCATCCCATTTGACGGCGGCGCCGAGCGTCAGGGCGGTGTCACAGGGCAGCAGCCAGACGCCGGCGGTGGCACCGGTAAATTCCGCGCCGGCCAGCGCCGACTCAAGGGGAACGACGGTCAGGGCGCCGATCTTGACTGGCTTGCCCGATACTACGCCGCCGGCGGGGGCCACGAAGGACAGTTGACTGCCGGTGCCGACAAAGTTTTTAGCCATGGAATTACTCCTGTATTAGGGCTGTCAGAGATGGCCCGCGCAGAGCGGGCCAGGGGGATTACTTGCCTGCGGACTTGACCAGACCACGGTAATCGAGGGCGGAGACGCCCGCGTCGATACGTACCTTGGTGGTCACACCGTCTACGGTGAAACCTTCTTGCTGCTCGATCCAGGGAGTGTCCTGGCCGTCGAGGTAGGCCACCTCGATGGTGTCGCCCCCCTTGGCCGCCAAGTACCACGCCTCGGTGCTGGCGTCGGAGAGACGAGGCTCACCGATCACATCCACGAAGCCCTTGATCGGGTTGGCTATGCCAGAGTTGGCATCCGCGCCCGGGACAGAGGTGCTGTTGATGAGTTGCAGCGCGGTATCTTCCAGCTCAATCGGCACCAGGGCATACCCCGGGCGGATGTTGAGGGCACGGCCCGGCTTGTCATCGGCCCCGACGGCGCGCTGGCCGCGCATCAGGGTCTTGGCAGCGGAGAGCCCCTTGATCCCCATCGCGGCATCAGCGCCGGTCAGCAGGTTTTTGTGATCCGCATGGAACAGCGTCTTGTTGTCCGGCATCTTGACGTTGCCCGTAAGCACCGCATACACCAGGTCGCCGATGGTGCCGCGAGCGGCCGCTCCGAACAGCGCTGGAACGCGGGTCAGCATATCGAGGTCATCGTTGATGATGGCCTGGCGGGTGATGGCAAACAGCTCGCCATAGGTGGCCAGCTGGATGGTGGCGCCAGTATCGGACAGGGTGACGTGCTTGTATTCCGCCCCCTCCCGCACCTTGCGCAGGCTGGGGATGTCACTCAGACCGATACGGCTCGCCACCTTGAAGTCGGACAGGGTGCCTTTGCGCGTCCACTTATCGAAGGTTTCTTCGGCATGTTCCCAGCCTTCCAGCACCGACTTGTTGGCGACATCCAGCAGGATCTTGCCAAAGTCGGAACTGGTGTGAGTGAAGGCCATGCCGACGTAGGCCATCGGGGAGTGTCCGCCGGTCAGAATGCCGCGACCATCCAGTGACGCGCGGGCCAGCTCGCGCAGGCTGTAACCGCCGTAATGGTTGTCACCCTCGGCGGCAGCATGACCACAACGGGCCAGCAGCGAGGCGCGGATCGAATCGCCGATCAGGTTGCCGTTGCCCACATGAATATGAGCTGCCGGGCCAGTCGGCCCCGCCTCGCCAGCGGGCTTGCCCAGCGCCGCCTTGATTTTCTCTTTGGTCTGGGCGGGAGTCACATCCATATCGCACAGGCACTCGGCCATCAGCTCAGGGAAGCGGCCGCCGGTGAGGGCGAACAGATCCTGGATCTCGTTGCGGCGGCCCTGCTCCGCCTGTTTGAAGGCGGCCAGCGCCTCGGCTTGACTCGGCGCAGCGGCCGGCTGAGTCGTGACGGAAGCAGGGGTCGCCGACGCGGGAGGCTGGCCAGCGGTCGCTTTGGCACCGAACAGGGCTCGGGCCTGGGTAGGCATATTGGTGAAGTCGTTCATTTTGTTCTCATTTACGTAGGCGGCGGCCAAGATCGGCTCTTCCAGGACATCGACAAAACCCAGCTCCTTGGCCTGGGGGCCATCGAGCCAGGTGTCTGCCGACAGTAGCGCGGCCAGCTCCTCGCGGGTCTTGCCGGTTTTCTTCTCGTAGGCGTTGAGCAACAGCGCCTCATTGCGATCCAGCCAATCCGCCATGTCGCGCAGATCGTCGGCATTGCCGACCGTGCCAGACCAGGGCTTGTGGATCATCACCCAGGCATTGCTTGGCATGTGGACGGTGGCATTGGGCAGGCAGAGGATGACCGAGGCCATGCTGGCCGCCAGGCCATCGTTCCAGATATCGATCTTGCAGGTCAGGCGGGCCAGGGTGTTGTAGATGGCAAAGCCATCCATGATGTCGCCCCCCGGACTGTGGATGTGGATGTTGAGCTGCTTGGCATCGAACACCCCGGCGGCCTTGCAGTCGGAGATGAACTGCTGGGCTGATACCCCCCAGTACCCGATCACGTCGTAGATGTAGATCTCGACTGTGGGCACAGCACCGGATAAGGCGCTTATGCTGTACCAACTCTGGGCATTGGGGATTTCATGCTCGGGTGCGGGGTGGCCGCTGGCGGCCGCCCGCGCTGGCATCAGCGTGGTTTGCATCGCCGCCGTCAGATGGTGCTTTTTCACTGGGTTGTGCTCCTGGGTCATTGGCTGGGTTGGTATCTGTCATCACGCCGTTTTTCTCAGCCCACTCCAGCTCGGACAAGCGCTGGTCGCGTACCTCATCGGGATTGCGGTTGCGAGCCCGGATCCACTCGGTTTCTGTCCCGGCACCGCCACGAATGACCGCCTTCCAGCCGTTGGCTTCACGCTCCGGGTCAATCCAGGGCATGACGGGCGCAAGATAGATGGCATCGAACAGGGTTTTTGGGTCGAGTTCAGGCGGCAGGACAAGGGGATCTTTGCTGCGCAGGGTTTCGGCCAGCAGCCAGTCACGAAACACCGGGCGCGACCAAAGCGCCACAAAGTCATCCTGCAGAACGGCAAAACCCTCCCACCCTTCAACCAGCTCCTGGCGCTGGGCGGAATAAGTGCCGTCATAGTCGCGGGCCACGCTCGAATACTGGCTGCGGGTTCCGGCACACGACGACCGGAGCTGCCCAGCCCGCCAGACGTTCAGGGCGGTGTTCGGACGGTTGGACTGGATCACCCCCACATCCTCGCCGGGACGCAGGTCGTCAAACGTCGTTCCGGGGGTGATGTCGATCATCCGTGGGGCTCGTTCCCCCTCGCCGGCCTCCGGCTCGATGTAGTTGTCTGGCACCTCCCGCTTGATGAAGAAGGCGAGCGAGGCACTGATGCGGGCCGCCACCCGTTCGGCTTCCTCCACGGATTTCAAATCGGCCAGGCGGGTGATCACCCCATGGAGCAGAGACACGCCGCGCAGCTGATGAATCCGCTTGCGCAAGGCCAGGTGGTAGATCTCGGCGGCATCGATCTCCTTGTGGCGATAGCGGAACCCCTGCAACTCACCGGGGTGATCGAACATCACAAAGTACGACTTTGGGCGCCGCCAGCCATCTAGCTTGATGCCTTGCCGGATCCCCTCTGCTACCTGGTTGTAGTCGAACGGGACGAAATCAGGCTCTAACAGCTCTATCGAGTAAGGCGTATCGCTGTGATGCTTGTAGCCAGGCACCGTGCCGAGCAGGCGGCGGCCAAACATCTCCCCGTCGCGCAGCCAGGTACGGCAAACCAGCCGCTCCATCGCGGGGCGAGTGAACGTGCCGGTGGTTTCCGGTTTCAGCGACCAGGCGGCCCAACGGCGGCGGATCTCTTTGGCAAGATCCAGCAGCAGGGTACCGTCCACCGCCCGGGGCTGCGGCTCGATCTGGATACCTTTGCCACCGACGATCCGCTCTTCCAGCTTGTCGAGCAGGCCGATCACGATGTCGTGGTTTTCATCAAGCGCCCGCGCCTGCTCGCGCAGGCTGATCGCCGACATATGCACCGCCTGGTTGGCTCCACGGCGCTCCCGCTTGGCATTGTGGGTGCGACTCGGCATGGCAGCCTCATAGGCTTGCATCCGCAGGCGGTCACGCATTCGGTTGGCTGCCCAGCCTGGCGAGACAAATCCGAGCAGCTTATCCAGCGCAGTCATGTGAACCTCGCTACTGCATAGGGGCGGCGACGCGGTGACGCTACCTGCTGACGCCGGCGCTCCCACTCCTGACGGCCAGTGCGGATCTCGTTGAGATTTTCAGAGGTGACCGAGCGCCCCTGAAAAGTGATCTGCTTGCCTGCCAGTAAATCGCGCTCGGCCTGAAGGTAGAGCGCGATCATGCTGTCAATATCTTCCAGCTTCACAGCCAGCCTCCTGATCCTGATGATGTGCCCAGCCAGCTATTGCCCGCAGCGGACGCGGCGGGCTTGACGCTGGCAGGCGGTGAGGGGTTGATGGTGGTCGGGCGCGGCTTGGCTATCAGCCGCCATCCCCGGTGCTGCACCCCGAGGCGAATGCCCGCCAGGGCATACACGGCGCAGTCGGTTGGCTCGTTACGGGCGCCAGACGGGGCGACCCAGCGATACACCCGGCGCCCCTTGACGAACTCAACCCGTTTTCGTTCACAGGTGAGTCCCTTGAAGTAGAAATCGTCAGCCCACTCGGCCACCGGATGATGGCGGTAACCCGGTGATGGGCCAGACAATGAGGTCGGCACATCCCCCAGGCGGCCATAAAGCACATCTTTGGCGGAGTCGGTGCCTACCTCGGACAGATAAACCCCCTTGCGGTTTCGCTTACGCGGGAAGGTGATGATGGGCTTCCCCATCATGGTTGCGCCCTTGATTGGGATGTACTTGTGCGGGTTGCGACGGCAGAACTGATATACCTCGTCGGTGTAGTGGCCGCCCGAGTCGATCATCACCAGGCCGATGTCCAGCACCTCCCCGGACGCCTTTACGAACTGGTGGGAGAATTGCTCATGCAGCCTCTCCCAGATCTCGGAGCGGTGCAGGTCACCGTAGAGGCGCTGATAGTCCAGCACCCATGACTCCTCCCCCGCTCCCCAGCCAGTGATCTCAAACTCGAAACGGTCATCCTGGGTGTCAGCCCCCACGGTGATGTAAAGCACGCCGTCAGGTACTGCGACAGGCCACACCTCACGGCGGGCGGCAATGGCCTCCCACTCCAGTTTCTCGCCGGTGTCATCCTCCCAGGTTTCCCCGAGGGTGGTGTTGACGAAGGTCTTGAGCTTGCCCTGGTCATCCTTCGCCTTGAGGAAGTCAGAGACAATCCGCACCCATGTCGTGAGCGGACTGTACGCCGTCCAGATATGGAAGGTGACCGACTCAGGGGGCGTGATTGGCTGATCGTCACTGTCGAACCAGTCGATGGAGTCCCGCGTCCAGATGCCGGTGCGCTCGCAGATCCAGCGCTCTACCGTCTCGTAATCCATCTCGTGCTGGCGAATGGCGCAGCCATTTGCCTCACAGAGATAGAACGCGGAGTGGTGGTTGGTGCCATCCCATTTGATGCCGAACTCTGCATCCGGCCCGCCCCACTTGAGGTACTGCTCGGCCTCGCAATGAGGGCACTTGATGTGATAGCGCATCAGGTGTGGCGATTCACTCGCCGCCCGCTCTATCTGGCACTGGCCTGCAATCTTGGGAGTTGAACCACGGATCGACTTGGGATGGGTCGAACCCTCCATCCGCTTATCACCCAGGAAGGTGGGCGAGCCCTCCTTCTCGATGTCATCATCAAAGGCGGCCAGCTCGTCATAGATCCCGAAATCAGGCGACGCCTCCCGGTAGTTCTTGGCGGCCTTCCCTCCCCGCAGCTCAAGTCCCCGACCGTTGGCGAAGCGCTTTAGCTCCAGGGTGTTGTCCCGATGCTTCTTGCCATACCAAGGGGCGAGCGCCCGAATTTTCGGCACATCCCGGATCATGGGTTCAACGTGCTTTTTGACGAACAGCTCGGCATCGCCATCGGTCGGCTGCCAGATCAGGCCGTTGCGCTTCTTGTGCTCCAGCAAGTAGGCGGCGACGCCAAGCAGCATCTTGGTGTACCCCACCCGCGCCGACTTGACGAAGTTGACCTCGCGGATATCGTCGTTGGCCATCGCGTTGATGATGGCCACCTGAAACGGCAGCGACTTCCAGCGGCCCTCCTGATAGGAGGACTCAACCGGCAGATAGTAATGCTCATCCATCCACTCAGCGGCAGTCTGAACCGGCGGGCGGAGCAGGGCCGACAGACCAAGTGTGACGACAGCCGCCAGGCTACTTACTTGTGCTGTCGATATATTCATCCAGTAACTCCGGCAGCAGATCACCCAGGGATGCCGCCTCGTTGCTGGCTATGACCAGTTCACGCTGGATCCCCTCAATGTGCTTGGTCTGCAGTTCGGGGTAACGGCGGCGCATGGTGAGTGGAACGGTGTCGAGCAGACTGCTGACCTTGGCGGCTATGCGCGTCAAGGCGAAGGTGGCAAATTCGGTTGGCACCTGGTGGCGCTCAGCGATCTTGTTCTCGCGCTCGGCCTTGTCGGCCTGCTCCTTGGTGAGTCGCCACCGCTGGAAGTCCAGTTGATCCTCACCCATGTTTTGCGGATCCGTTGGTTGGTGTTTCTGGATCGCATTCTCTAGTCGGTTATCCACAACCGATCGCACATCAAAATAGACATTGCGGCCAACCTTCTTGACCGGCTTAACCCCCCATTTATCAAAGGCTTGAACTGATATGCCAAGGCTGGCGGCCATGTCGGACTTATTGAGCCAGCCTGGCTTTGCGAGCCCCTTGTCTGATGGCTCTGACATTGAAACAACAACCTCGCTTTTTGGGGTTTCATATGTAGTGAAAATCCGCGCCTCAACGACCCGTCGAGGACGAGGGGCTGGGGGGAGTACCTTTGACCGGGGGGGTATTGCGGTAGTTGGGTTAACGGGCTTGGGTCAATGAGAGATAGGCTCTTTCGCAGGCTAGTCCTGACGCTCGAGCTCGGTCATACGCTGCTGCCAGCTCACCCGCTCTCTCGTCAGCCCGGCTGAGCAGGTCGGCGAGCACCACAGCAGGTTGTCCGGCTGCCTGGCCTCCCTGGGGAGCGCTGGTGCTGCTGGCACACTGACTTGCTCGGGCTGCCAAGCGACGGGCTTGCTCGAGCAGCCGGCCAGACTCAATACCAGCAACAGCGGCATCAGCCTGTGCTTGGGCGATTTCTTCTTGTGCATGGTCTCTCACCTCATCGATTTCAGCCTGCCGACGCTGCTCCTCCTCTCGGGCCTCCTGTTCGGCCTTGGTCCTGGCAGTAGCGAGACGGGTAGCCTCTTCATTCCACTTCACCTGCCAGGTCTTGCGCTCCCCCTCCTCCCCAGCAGCATGACCAGAGCGATAGAGCGCCACCCCACCACTGGCCAAGCCTGCTATCACCAAGGCGCCGGCCAGGAACGGCAGCGCCTTGCTCTGCGCAGTTGTCCTCATCACTCCCCCTTACACTTAGCATTGAGGCGCAGTCGGTCTTTCCAGAGCCCAGGGCATACCCGATTCCCCGGTGCCGAGCAGTCTTGATTGCCGGCACGTTTAAACAACAGGATCGCCTCGCAGGCACCTGGGTAGTCGCCAGTGTTCAGGCGCTTCACGATGGTGGAACGGCAGAAGGCGCCGGGGCCGATATTGTGGGAGAGCTCGACATAGGTGTCGAACTCATACTGGTGGAGTGGCACCTGGATGCAGGCCTTGAGGGAATCCTCAAAAAACCGCACTTCCCGAAGGCTCCTGTTCACCGCGGCGACTGGGGTGATGGTGTCACCCATCTTGACCCCTTCGGTACTCCCAAATCCAATAGTGGGCAGCTTGGTCCCGTGTACCGGGTCGGGGTAAGCCACCGGCCCCCATCCCTCCCGATTCAGGATCCCCACAAAGCCAGCGGCACTGAGCGTGAGCGCCGCTATGGCAATTCGCATTTTTGTCATGCCTACCCCACCTGCTTGGCGCGTGGCTTGATGATGTTCGACCAGATAAACCAGCCGATCTGAACCGAAAGCCACACAAGCGTCGCGATCAGCACCCAGTCATTCAAAGAGACACCAGCCCACGACATACTCACCACCGCTACAGGAGGGGCTGATTTCGCAGTTTCACCGACCACAGTGGTAGCGATCTGCTCATGTCCTTGATTCATGAATTCACCCCAGAAACGAAAAAACCCCGGCGAGGCCGAGGTTTGGAATCAGAAAAAAAGACCGCATCCTTTTGGATGCAGTCTTCCACTGTTAGCTTTTAACTTACACAAAATTGCAAGTAAGTGTCCAATGATTTTTTCTACCTCGTTACTTTACTGTAATGCTCTGTCGCTTTACTCTCCTTGTTCGTTTTAAAGGAATAGAGAACACATTCACTATTTATACTTCCAAAATGAATTCCAAGGAAATCCAACCTGATGTCTACCCGTTGTAATTAAATCGCCGACATGATCAAATCCAATATATTTCATCTCTCCTAAACGCACTGGATCAAGATCGATATTTACCTTCTCAAACCTGCAATACAGATACCGTGCAATGACATAGCTGACGAAGTCAGCAATTTCAAGAAGAGGGCGGGAAGCTGGTTTTACAAACTCTGGCTCTGGAATATCTATACCATGAGTCAAATGTGCGTATAACAGACTTTGTTGACTTCCAAGGAAAGCGTCTCGTGCCCATTCATGCACAATTGTTTCTGCGGCAGAGTCTTTAACAGAGTCGAAAATGAAATACGGCTTTATTGAATTTTTTGTCGATATATCGATCGTATCCATAAGTAGCGCGGCATAGACTTCTTGCTGCAGAAAATACTGTGAATTAGCAATCTCTTTCTTACTGCTCGGTCTCACCAGCACTCCAGTTGCATTCACCATAATAAAATATGGACCAAAACTATCAATCAATTTAAATAGCCCATCGATACAGGCCATGACTTTGGCATCACTCCAATTTCCAAAAATTGGATCTTTCTTCCTTTGCTGTCCAGAACGTAACTTGGTCATATGGAGCGTCCAAGTATCTGCTGGGCGGTCAGGTTCGAGACCAATTTTAAACTGATGAACAAGAGACTCAATACGTTCCAAGTGAATGTGATCGCAACCCACAACTGACAAAGTAAAAATCAACTCATTTTTGGTTATACGAGAGGCTTCATCACCAAAAAAACCATATTTCCCCTTAGCCTTTTGGTGGGGTAGTTCGTGCTCAACGGGATATTTGCAGTCAGGACATTCAATCATAACTGTCCTCCTACGCCAAACACATCCATTATGTGATTTTATTGATGTTAATGGGGATCTTTTTTCAAGCCATGGCAGTTCAAATAAGCAGCCACATTCCAAGCACTGCTGCTTTTGCATATTATCAGGCACATACGGAAGCTGGAATTTTGTACGATTAAATTCTTTATCATCTGGTTCATAAACTTTATTCGGCACTCGAAATGGTCTCATAATTTACCCTTCGAAAGAAATTAATATCATGTGGTATATTAGGCATCATTAAATTATGGAATTAGCCTCCAATTTCTGCTGCAAGTCTAGCTTTCGCGTTCCTGTCCAAATATCAGCTCCAGTTTCTTATGATTTCAATTAGTCTATCCTCACACCACCATTACCTTTTTGTAAACCCCCTTTGCTTCACTATCCAGCTCATGGCATCAAGCCAGAACCACCAGATAAAGCGGATACCAACTCGTTCCAATTACCTACAGGTCAGCCCACCAGCAAGCAGTTCAATGGCTCGCCTTATCTGGGTGCCCGGGATAGAGCGCAGTCCAGTACCGTTGCAACGTAGGCAGGCCTTGTCGACAGCCTTGTCATGCAGGTGGCAGATCACTCCCCTACCCTCGCAGAACTGCAGGTGGTAGACGGCCTCCAAGGTTGCTGCAGTCCTCCAATGCCTACTCGCTCATTCAGCAGATGGCCGGACCATAACCTCGCTCATTGTTGGCGCGGTATTGACATCCCGAACAGTAGCCCAGTGGCCTGCTGTACCAAGTAGGTTTTCGCCAGTTCAGAATCCCGACACCCCAGCCAGGCGTCGTAGTCATCCGGCGACACGATGACCAGGCTACGCTTCTCGTCCCCTGGCTTGTGCATTCGCCGCAACAGTGGGTGAGTGTCGGCATTAATGGTGAGCTGGGAGAAGCTGAAGGTGTAGCCCTGTTCCTCCTGCCATGCCCGCCAGATGCCGGCCACCGCGAAGGGCGTGCCGTCGGCCATGCTGATCCGCCAGCGCTCGGCCTTGCCGCTTTCGTAGCAGGGCTCGAAGAAGCCGGTCATGGGCACCAGGCAGAGATGCCCCTGCAGCCAGGCACGGCGGTAGGTCGGCTTTTCCCCTACCGTCTCGGCCCTGGCGTTCATCGTGGTGTAGTGCTTGTTGCCTAGCTGCACCTTCCTCTTCGGCACCATCCCATAGCTGGAGATCAGCGCCTGCCGCCGGCCGTCTCGCTGGATCAGGATCGGGGCCTGGTAGTCCTGCCACACCTCCTCCTTCCAGTCATACCCTGGATCATCAACCCCGAAGTATTCCACCAGCACCGCCCTGGTAGTCGGGATGTAGTTGATGCACATGCGCAGCCCCTCCATCGTATGAGAGCCCAAACTCACCAGGTCGGCCTCTGCCAAGCATAATTGGCCGCGAACCCCCTTGCCTTGCCAAGACCCGATCGCCGACCAGTGATCTTTCCGGATCCCTCAGATAGAATAACTGTACGTTCATACAGTGAAAATCACCATGATTCCCCATGCTATCGATGCACCTCTCATCGAAATCCCCCTGTACCTCACCCCTGCCGCCTGCGGGTTCCCCTCACCGGCTCAGGACTATGTGGAACAGACCATCGACCTCAACCAGCACTGCGTCTCCCACCCGGCGGCCACCTTCTATGTGAAAGCCAGCGGACACAGCATGGTGGAAGAAGGTATCAACGACGGCGACATGCTTGTCATCGATCGCGCCATCACGGCACGCCACGGCGACATCGTGCTGGCCTGCCTGGATGGCGAGTTCACCGTCAAGAAGCTGCAGGTGCAACCCATCCCCGCACTGCTGCCAGGCAACCCCGATTTTCCGCCGATCTACCCGCAAGAAGGGCAAGAGCTGGATATCTTCGGCGTCGTCACCTTCGTCCTGCACAAAACCCGGCGAGGGTAGCCATGTCAACCGCCATTGCCCTGGTCGACGTAAACAACTTCTATGCCTCCTGCGAGCGCCTGTTCCGCCCCGACCTCAAGGGGGTGCCGATCGTGGTGCTCTCCAACAACGATGGCTGCGTGGTTGCCCGATCGGCAGAAGCCAAAAGGTTGGGGGTCAAAATGGGGGTGCCCTACTTCCAGATCCGCGAGGTATATGAAGAGCAGGGCGGCATCTGGTTCAGCTCCAACTACGCCCTCTACGGCGACATGTCAAACCGGGTGATGACGACCCTGGAGAGCATGGCTCCAACCGTCGAGGTCTACAGCATTGATGAAGCCTTCGTCGAGCTCAGCGAAAGCTGGGCCGGTGACCTGCTGGCCTATGGCCGCCAGATCCGCGAACGGGTGCAGCAGTGGACCGGCCTCACCGTCGGAGTCGGCATTGCGCCGACCAAGACCCTGGCCAAGCTGGCGAACTACGCCGCCAAGAAGTGGCCTGCCACCGGCGGCGTAGTGGATCTGCGCGATGAGGGGCGCCGCGCCAAGCTGATGGCCATCACCCCGGTTGAGGAAGTCTGGGGGATAGGGCGCAAACTGACAGCCAAGCTCAACAAACAGGGCATCAACACCGTGGCTGATCTGGTGGCGGTCGACCCCAAGAGCCTGCGTCGACAGTATGGCGTGGTGGTCGAGCGCACGGTACAAGAGCTGCGGGGGCTCCCCTGTGCCGAGCTGGAGCAATTGGCCCAGCCCAAGCAGCAGATCATCTGCAGCCGGAGCTTTGGCGAGCGCATCACCGAACTGGGCCCTATGCAGCAGGCGCTGGCCGGCTACATGGAGCGGGCCGCCGAGAAGCTGCGTGCCGAGGGGCAACGGTGCCGCCATGTGACTCTGTTTATCCGGAGCAGCCCCTTCTCGGAGCGGGAAACCTACTACAGCAACCAGATATCGACCCGGTTGCAGACACCCACCTCAGATACCCGGGACCTGCTTGCCCTGGTTGAACCACTGCTGCGCCGGATATGGCGGAATGATGTCCGCTATATGAAGGGGGGCGTGATGCTGGCTGACTTCACCCCGGCCAGCATGCACCAGGGAGACCTTTTCACTGACCGGCAGCAGGATCCCCGTAGCGAGGCACTGATGAAGGTGATTGACCAGATCAATCAGGGAAGGTGGGGAAAGGTCTACTTCGCGGCCCGTGGCCGGGACACCAGCGAGTGGATGATGAAGCGAGAGCAGCTCAGTCCCCGCTACACCACATCTATCAGCGAGCTCCCTGCGGTGAATGCATGACCTTCCTCAATGCCTTCCACCTGATGGTTCATGTGAAGCTTTTTTTCCTTAAGGAAAGCGCATCTGGGCCGAAATAAGAAGCAGCACGGCGAAGACATCCCTGGTACAGGGTCGCTGGTAGAGAAGTACCGGATGAGCCAGAACATCTGACAAAAAAACAAAATTAAAAAATGCTCGGGAGATAAAAATAAGCCATGTTTATCAACACTAATGGCTCATCGCTTAACGCACAGCGAAATCTTAGTAGCATTACTAAGTCGCTGGATACGTCATACACTCGTCTTGCCTCAGGACTACGTATCAATAGCGCAAAAGACGATGCCGCTGGCCTACAGATCGCCAACCGTCTGACCTCCCAAGTCAATGGCTTGGATCAGGGTATCCGAAATGCCAATGATGGCATTTCGGTAGCTCAGACCGCCGAAGGCGCGATGGAAGAGATTGGCAACATGTTGCAGCGCATGCGCACCTTGGCACAACAGTCACTCAATGGTACCACCAGCATTAATGATCGTGGCGCCCTGCAGAAAGAGTTTGATGCATTGAAATCCGAGATTGCGCGAATAGCAGAGGACACCACCTTTGGCGGCCAGAAGTTGTTAAATGGAGGATATTCAGGAGCTTTTCAGGTAGGGGCCGATGCTGGCCAGACGATCAACTTTGATATAAACAATTCCTTTAATCTATACCAAATGGCATTTGTAACTACCGGGCATGCCACGATAACGTACAATGCCGCCGATGGTACTTATACGGTAAATCATCTGAATGGGCCTGGCGTCCCAGCCTACTTGAGCAGCATTCAGTCCAAACCTGCGTCACTCTTGGCAATGGCCAATCTGGATTATTATATCGAGGTGGTTGACAGCAAGCGCGCCGAACTTGGTGCTGTACAAAACCGTTTCGATTCGGTTATCCGCAACCAAGCAAACGTGTCGGGAAACGTTAATTCTGCTCGTTCGCGTATCAGAGATGCCGACTTCGCGGTGGAAACCGCAAATCTAACTAAACAGAACATTATGCAACAGGCTGCCTCGTCTATATTGTCTCAGGCAAACAAACGCCCTCAGTCCGCATTATCCCTATTGCAGAGTTAGCAGACTGAAAGAGAGGGCCATAAGGGCCCCAATTTTCGAAATATCTAGTCGTTCACGGAAACTCCATTACACCGCAGTCACCCGCTTGTAGAACGCCTCCACCTCGCTCTCCTGCTGGTGGCACCAGGCCAGTACCGCCAGATAGAGCGGATACCAGCCCCGCTCCCATTGGCCACGGGTCAGTCCACCAGCCAGCGGCTCAATGGCGCGTCTGATCTGGGTACCTGGGATGTGGCGCAGCCCGGTACCGCCGCAGCGTGGGCAGACCTTATCGATCGCCTTGCCGTGCAGGCGGCTCAGCTCCAGGTCGCGGATCACTCCCCTCCCCCTGCAGAACTGCGGGTGACAGGCCGCTCCCGGGGTGTCCACTGTGCGGCAGTAGTGTTCCAGGGCCAACTCGGCCACCCGGCGCAAGGCCATGCCTTGGCCACGTTCCTTGTTAGCGCCCACAAAGCGGGGGGCTATCTTGGTGCACTGGGCTTGCACCGCCCTCAGGGCCTTCTTGGCATCCCCCAGGTCTTTGCAGTAACGCGCCATCACCAACGCCATGCCGGCACCATTGTGCTTCTGAACCATTCCCAATGCCGTCATTACATCACTCTTTGTCAGATGAGAACGCCCCGTTGACTGGGCCTGATAGGCCTGCAGCATCACAGAACGCGGATCCCCTACGGTAATTGCATATTCAAAGCGCACTCATCACCTCCACTGTTACCAACACCATTCCCCCTTTCACTACCGGCCCGCGCTCCACCAGCAACCGGTCGATCTGGCTATCGTCCAGCCACACCCCGGCGTGGGTCAGGGCGTCTTGCACCGCCTTCACCGTGTTATCCAGATCCCGGGCTCGCCGGTCAGGGGCCTGCACCAATAGCCGCAGGGCCAGCCGGTCGGGAATCTGCTTGCCGGCTAACTTGGCAGCCAGGCAGGCATCGGCCGCGGCCTTGCGATAAACCCTCCCCTCCTGGCTCAGCAAGGTTCTGGGCTTGCCGCTCACGGCCACATTGCGCCAGATCCGGTTGGTTGAAGGGGGCCATGGCAGGGTCACCGTCCATGAATCAGCTTTTGGCATTGAACACTCCCAGGGAGCATGCCAGCTCCAATGTGTTGATAACGTGATCCAACTGCGAACCATGCTGGGCCTCCCAGGCCTTCCACCCGATCCGGTGCAACTCCATGTGTGGCTGGTGGGCGAGCGGGAACACCATCAGATCATGCGCCTTGCTACCCATCACACTCATTCCGTGACCCACGACATGGTGCGCCTCGATGCCCTCGCGCTGGCCCGTTACCACACAGGGCAACTGCCGGACAAAGGCCAGGTAGGCTGCACACTCCCAGCGCTGGCGCTTGGGCTTGCCCAGATATAGGGCCGCGGGTTCGGGGTCGATCTGACGAATAGCCGGTTTGGCATTGATGCGGGCCCGCAGATCGGCAAGCGGATCACGCTCTGCCACCTCAAGGCGATGATCACGATAGCGGGAATCGGTCTCCCGGTTACCGCGGGGCGACCACTTCCGATCCGGTTCTATGGGTGCCAGACGACAGGCAGAGCGCAGCAGCGGATCCGGCAATGAAGGCAGCACCTTGTAGACGGTCGCCCACCAGCACAGATCCCGGGCAGTCAGGTCAGCTGCGGCCACCCCGCACCAGCCAGCAACCCGCTGCAGTACAAGCTGCGCCAGCCACCCGGCCACATCGGCGAGGCGGATCGGTAACTGCCCATCGTGGCGCTCATTGTCGTGATGCCAGCACAAAGGCAGATGCACCCCCTCCACTTCTGCGGTGACGGTTTCCCCGATACAGCCATCGGCTATCACACAAGCCGTGGCATTGGCGGTCAGCAGATCCCCACCGGCGGCATTGACCACCGCGGCGCAGGCCAGGGCCGACACCAGCGCAGGGAACTGGGTCAGCAGGTCGGATCCCTGATCGCGCACCAGGCGCACCGGCTTGCCAGCCAGTTGGCGTCGTACCGCCGGCAGGCTGTCGCCCAGCGGCACCAGGGCCAGCCCCAGCGCTTCGACAAACACCGCGTTACCTGCGCTCACGCTTGCCCCCTGATCGCGTTCAACTGTTGGCGAAACCACTCACGGTGCTCTTCATCCACCTCATCGATGGCGGCCACCACGACCTCACGCCCGATCTCGTTGCGGCGCCGGCGCCACACCAGCAGGTGCGCCTGCTTGATCAACTCAATGCGCTGCCGTTCAGCCGATGGCAACAAGGCCAGGTTGTGACTCATGCCGCCACCCCGCGCAGGATGCCGTCACGGATCAGTCGCTCAACCAGCCACTGCTGGCCCTTGCCGGTGATCAGGGGGGTGAAGCTGATACGCCGCTCGCCGTTACTGTCAAACGAGCTCTCCCGGGTCGCGAACAGCCCGCGGTCCACATACTCCTGCATCGGCAGGTTCCAGCGCTCCCCGCGGCAACTCATCAAGATCTTGCGTTCCCTCAGCAGGGAAAACAGGGTATTGGGGCCGAGGCCCACCGTCTTGGCAAACGCCGACAAGGTGATCCCCTTCTCCACACTGGCGATCTGTTTGGCGAACTCCACCGCCGGGGCATCCATCGCCACCTTCTGTTCCAGCGCCATCTTCTGCTCGGCCAGCTCGGCAGCAAGGCGCAGTGCCTCCGGCAGCGACTGGGGGATCACCAGAGCGTTCTGGTTGCCCTGCTGCTCCAGCTCCTGCCAGCGGCGAATAATCCGGATCCGCAATTGGGCGCTGTAACCGGCCACCAGACAAAGGCTCTCGTCCTTGTCCAGCAGCAAGCACGGTTGGGCCCTGCCCAGGCTGTCCTGGTACTCGGCTGGCTTTTCAGCCGATTGAATCTCCACCAGCATGCGGCGAATATCGGCCAGCACGTTCTTGTGCTCCTTGCCGGTCAGCTCGGCGATTTCCACGCTGGTCATCGTCAAAGGGGTCACGCCCCTCATCATCAACTCCATCTCTCTACCCCCATCGAAACATTGGCGGCCAGGTACAACGCCAGACCGACGAGCAACAACAGCATCAACGCCGGCATCACGAGATCGCGCATGGGATCATCTCCAACGTCGCAGGCTGCTGCTGGCCGCGCAGGGCATTCACCGCCTTCATCACCTCAGCCAGTTCGGCACCCTGTATCAGGTAGTGCCCGGCCCGGTGGGTCTTCGAGGTGAACCCCAGTTGCCGCGGGCAATCCGACACCTCAAGGCGCACCTGCACCGGCAACCAGTCCTTCACCTCCGGGTACACCGCCACCCGCACATACCGGGCGCGGCGAATGTCCCTCTCACAGGCATCACTGAACGTCACCGCCATCACGCAATCCTCCCGGTTATCGTCACACCCTCGCGGCGCAGCTGGGCCAGCAATGCCTGCAGCTCGGCCTGCACCGCCTCATCGGTCACTTCGCGATCACGCACATAAACCCGGGCCTCTGCCTGCATCTCGCAGGCTCGCAAAGAGACCTGGCGGCCCACAGGGGCGGACTTCGGTACCGGATTGCGCTGCAGGATGGTGGCCTTGACCTCGGCCGGGCGCGGGGCGAACTGGCGGCCAGCGTCATCGGCCAGCTCCAACACCGCCTCGCGGATCTGCTGGGCGGTGAACCCCCGCAGTTGAACACCCCAGGCCATGGCCACGCCGCGGGCATTGGCATCCAACTGGCTGGCACTGGCGGGCCAGCACCCAGCCATCAGCGGCAGCAGCTCATCCGCCAGGAACATCGACATGCCGGTGCTCACCTGCAGACTGGCCTGATTCACGGGCAGACTGGTCACGTTAGAGGGGAGTGTTGTCGTCATAATCGACCCCCGCGGCTCGCAGGGCCTGGGCCTGCTGTTGGGCTTGCGCCAGATTGGACAGAGGGCGCTGGTGGCCGGCAGACGGGTTGCCGCGCTTGGCCTGCAACCGATCCCACTGCTGGCGTAGTTTCTGCGGGGCTAGGATGTTGGTGCACCAGAACGCATCACGGCTCACCCAGTCATACAGCTCGCAAATATCGCGATGACTGCGCTGGTCAAGCTCACGCATCAGCCGGATCACGTTGGACCACTGCGCCCAGTTCGGCTCAAGAGCGGTCGGGGTGATCAACTGCACTCGACGAAACATCCACTTCGCGGTCATCAGGTCATCGCTGGTCCCCCACGCTTTACCGCTCGGGGTCTGGATGGCAGCCTCGGGAATAACCCGGGTCTTGGACTTGGGTTCGGGATCGGCAACGTCCAGAGCGGCGGGATCATCCCCAACCTGGTCGAAAGTCGCGTCAGCGAGTTGCGACGAAGAGTCTTTAAGATCTTTGTTTGTTTTGTTGTTTATCTTGTTTAGATCTTCGGCGTGATACTCCGCGCCTAACTCCGCACCATCAGATTGCGATACCCCCTCACTCCCCTGCCCTGATGCGGGTTGCAACTCCGCGCCCAACTCCGCGCCAATGTGTTCTGAAACTCCGCGCTGGTAAGGGTCGTAGTTGAGCAAGGTGACCAGGGTGTAACCCCGGGTACCCTGCTTGCTGGTGCGGCTGATCATCCCCTCCTGCTCGAAGGCCTCCAGGGATCGGCGAGCACTGTCTTCAGAGATGCCGCAGGCCTCCCCCAGGGATCGGGCCGAGCCCACAATCTGCCCACGCTGCAGCAGCAGACGATTGCCGTTGAAGGTCACCTCACAGCGCTCATGCGCGGCCTCCAACAGCAGGTGCAGCCACAGCGCCTTGCGCACCGGGTCACGGTAGAACGGCGCCTCCTTCAGGCTCTTGTAAAGCAGCACAAACCCGCTGCGGCGGTTGTCGGCCACGTTGCATCCTCGTGATACTGGGGCGGCCACCGGGACCGCCAGTCTGACTACCTCACCCATGGCTCACCTTCTTCAATCGCGTCGGCTTGGCCGCCTTCTTGGCGTCCCTCTTCTGCTGGCGCAGCTTGCGCTGCAGCAACTTGGCCATCTTCTTTCCCTCCGCCAGGCACTTGGCAAAGGCCTGCCCCTTGGCAAAGCACGGCGTGGTGCGAAAATGCCGTAGAGCCGCCTGGGTTGCGGTGTGCACCACATCCGGGGTGTATCCCCCCGCCGTCAGGATCTGCGCCACGTTGCGCTCGATAAACAGCTCAGGATGCATAGCCTGCCTCCTGTAACTGCTGCAATTGCACAAACACTTGACGGGCCTGTGCCAGGGAGATCGGCAAACTCACCCCCATCACCACCAACTGATAGCCGTTACAGAACTTGAGCCGCGGCATGACATTCTTAGTCATGATGGTGCCCTCCAAACATCAAGCACAGGGAGCGACCTGATTGAGTCGTAATCTTTGCAAGTGCTATGGTTATATTTCGCAACTGACATTCGACACAGGAACCTGCATGGCGGCCAATGACGACAAATCCCTGCTCCCCATCTCCGGCTGGTTTATCAGCCCACAGGACCACAACAACATCACTGTCAAACTGAACTGCAGCGCGCCTAACCTGCAGACATGCGAGGGCATCTTTCTCACCCCGAGCTATGTGCTGACCGCAAGCCAAGCGATTGCACTCGCCAATACGCTGCTTACCTCGGCCCGCTACTTGGCGTTCCAGGAACAGCAAGGTGTTATCTACGACAGTCGACCCCAGTAAGCGCCCAAGGTGACTACATCCTTGCGGGCGCGGCCACTCGGCTGAATTGCCCCAAGAGACATGCCGAAGGCCTGAACCTTGCGCGATCGGCGTTTGTTCGGTACGCTTCTCCATGTTCTTTTCTCCGCGAAAATGGACCTCGGGTCGGGCTGTTACAGCAGCGCCGGCCCACTCTTTTTGTGCTTCCTTCATCACTTCTCTCCTTGTGCATGTGAACCCGGGAACGGGCGCACCTGACTGGCTACCGACTCTTCCAGGCTCAGCAGCTCCTTGATGGCTCTATGAACTGCCCCCGTGATGGCTTGCCGTTCCACAGGGTCGATCACCCCGTCTTGCCGCGCTTCACGCAGCTCCCCAAACACTGCCGCAACCACCTCCCCCACCAGCATTACCTGGTCGGCCAGCTCTTCTTCGGTCACAGTGCTATCCGGCAGGGCCACCAGCGCATGACCCCGAGCCAGTGCCCAGGCCTGCAGGATGGCGTTGTCACCGGTCAGTTCGGTAACCGCCATCGCTTCGGACAGGGTCAGGTGGTGATCTTCGCAAGCCGGATTGAACTTGTTATTCAGGGTGGTAGGGCGCTTGCAGCCCATCAGTTTCGCCAGATCGGATATGTTGTACCGGCGGCTCAACTGATAAGCGGCGTCAATAGGGTCAGAAAGGTGGGAGTGTTCCCGCTTCACTCTCGTGGTTGTTCTGGTGGGTTTTGTCATGATGGTTTCAACTGTCCCGCGGTTCGACTTTCAATCGCCCTTTGGTGACAAGCTGTACCTGACAAGCTCGTCCGTATGGGATGACTTCTCCCCATAGAGACACCGCAGACTTGCTTATGCCTAGTGCTTTTGCTGTCTTTGTCACCCCGCCAAAGAAAGCGATGACATCTGGTTTCTTCATAGTCCCTCCTGTAGACACAGCGAGGTTAAGCAAACACAACAATCAGGTCAAGCACAATTAACCCCGAAAGGTTTAAATTACTTAACTATGAACATTGGAGAACGCATCAAGCTGTCTAGGTCGCGCCTTAAAATGACCCAGCAGCAACTCGGCGACAGAATCGGCGCAAACAAAGCATCCATTTCTCAATGGGAAAATGGTGTGTACACGCCTGATGCCAAGAACTTATCAGCACTGGCAAAAGCGTTATCTGTGTCTGTGTTCTGGTTGATGGATGGTAAGGGTGACCCAAGTGGTCAGAACTTGGAGCTAGCGCCACCGGATAATCACCGTATCCCAGTGATCAGCTATGTGCAGGCTGGAGTATGGACAGAAACCAGTGAGATCCGTGAGTGCGATGGCAACCTGGTCTACATCACCACCGAACTCGAACTAGGGGAGCGGGCCTTTGCTATCGAACTAAAAGGCCACTCCATGGAACCTGAGTTTGTTGAAGGCGATCTGGTCCTAATCGACCCGGACGAGCACCCTCATCCGGGAGATTTCGTAGTTGCAAAGAACGGTGAAGAAGCTGCCACCTTCAAGAAGTACCGTCCTAGGGGCATAGGTGAAGACGGCCAAGAAGTCTTCGAACTCGTACCGCTAAATGATGATTTCCCCACCATGCGTTCAGATCGACAGCATATCCAGATCATCGGCACTATGGTTGAGCACCGCCGTCGAAGGAAACGACGTTAGGAATAACACAACGTCATGTATAATTATATAAATAATATTGCTCTGTCGAGCACAATATGAACCTACAAAAATAGGCCCGCCAAATTGGCGGGCACGATTTTATTTTTAAAAAATCATATTGTCTTTATTTGACTCGAGAACCCATTATATACATCGCTAATCATTGCATTTGCTTTAACATTGTATGCTCGTGGTATCTCATTAGACTTAAAATCATTATAAGCGAAAGGCAACAAAGCTCCCCCGGGTATTGTGGACTTTGCCTCACCACTGCTAGTATTAATTGTAAAGCCTCCGTCTAATATTTCAACACCGCCAGTATCTGAAACAACCCAATGCTGATCAATTACAAATTTATTAATAACCAACTCTGGAAGTGCACTTTTTTGCAAAGTTAAGTTGTCAGCTAAAGAATCTGAGAGCTGTTTCTTTTCATTTGGTAAAAAACTCAACCTTTTATTGAGACTGTTTTTGTATTCGTCTATCGTAGCATGAAACTCAGTCGATACATTATCATCCGCAGTCCAATCTGCACTAGATATATTAATTAGCGTTCTAACTAAATCATAGTTTAAGCTAACTTCCAAAGATTGATAATCTTTATAGAAAGCTAAAAAAATAGGACTAATAACTTTTACACACGACTCAACCATCTCTGCCTGATAGGCCTCTCCAGCATTAATAACGTCAATAGGGTTTTTAGTATTTTTTGAAGAGGGCTGACATAAGCTATCAACGTTTATAGGATCTTGGCCTCTGCGAGTCACCTCAAGTAAATCCGTTAGATAACCCCTATAATTTAATTCAGGATGAACTTTATTACTTAGAAAAGATTGATGGAGATCATTTACATACTTATAAATGAACTCACTGCCTTTCTCCAATGATGCCATTTCATCGCTCTTTTCCTTAATCTCCCTGTCAATGCTGGCAGTCTTGTTATTGATGTAGCCATTCATCCGATCAACAGATTGAATAAATCTTTCTGAAATTCCATTATTAATTATTGAAAGCCCCTCATCCGAAAGGTTACATGTATAACTTACAATTATCCTATCGCGATTATCTTTGCTCTCACTCCATGCACCATTCTTACAGTCACTGCGTGTTTCAAAAGCCTTACCAGTTGTTAAACTAGAATCAATGTCATAATTCACCGTTCCCTTTACCTTTTCAATTCCGCCAGAATCACAGGCTGAAAGTAAAAACATACTTGCTAACGCTGAAATAATGCTATTCCTTTTAAACATTTAAACACCCCAATTACGTGTCAATAAGTTCGTCTGTGATACTTCAACTTTTTGTTAAATTATATAATATTTTTGTCTACAGGAAATACAGGTCTATATCACATTATTCAAAATAATACAGATTTGAAAAAATAATAAAACCCCTATGCCGCAACTAGTAGGGTTAGAAAACATCATTGCTAACCTAGTGTTCCATCGATTGAGAAGCATCAGAGCAGGATAGGTTAAGCACACCATTTGTGTTAAGCATGCAAAACTTCATACTTTACATTGATGTTTGGCAGTCTTAACATTCTTGTCTCGTATCTACTAACTTTCGAGATAAGTCATGCCATACCTACCAAACCGCAAGCGCATCTACATCGCCGGACCCATGTCCGGCCTGCCAGATTGCAACCGCCCCGCCTTCCACACCGAGGCCAACCACCAGCATGAGCGCGGCCATATCCCGCTCAACCCTGCCACCCTCCCCGAGGGCCTGACCCAAGCTGAGTACATGGCCTGCAGCCTGCCCATGGTCATGCTCGCCGATGAGCTGGTCATGCTCCCCGGCTGGCGCGATAGCCAAGGCGCCACCGCCGAGTTCCATCTCGCCATGAAGTGCGGCAAGGTCATCCGCCAAGCCGAAGATGGCTTTGCCTGGTACCCCACCAACTCCGAGGTGACGGCATGAACCACTACGCCCAAGCACTGGCCGAGCTGCAGGTCCTGCCTGACCACGAGCTCAAGCAGATCGGCGACCAGTGGCAGACCCCCAAGGCGCTGGCCTGGGGCCTGTTCCACCAGTTCGCCCCCACTCTGGGACCTGTGGTGCTCGACATGTTTGCCGACGACTGCAACCACCTGGTGCCGAACTACTACGACGCAGAAGACAACGCCCTCACCCAGGAGCTGGCCACCGACCTTCGCCGCTTGGGGGGGGCAGCCTACGCCAACCCGCCCTACTCGCGCCCCTGCACGGATAGCGAGGGGAACACCATCACCGGGATGGAGGCCATCCTCAACTACTGCCGCGAGCAACGGGCGCTGGGCGCCAAGATCATGTTGCTCATCAAAGCCGCCACCAGCGAAACCTGGTGGCCGGAAGATGCCGACTTCATCCAGTTCATCAGCGGGCGCATCGGCTTTGAGGTACCGAGCTGGTACGTGCCCCGCGACCCGAAGAAGGACAAGCCCAGCTCTAGCGGCTTTGCCTCAGCCGTGGTGATCTTCGACGCCGGCTGGCAGGGCGAGCGCCGCCCCGAAGCACGCCTGCGCCGTGACGACCTCATCACCACTGGCACCATCATCCTCGACATGATCCACCGCCAAGCGGTGGAGCTCACCCTTGCCGCCGATCACGTTATCCGTAGCGCCGCCCCCAAGCTGTCCCCCGTGGTCACCCAGGAGCAACCCGCCAAAACAGAACCGGCCGCGGGGGAGCCACCAGCAGCCGACGATAACGAGGCCAGCGCCGCGGTGGCGGCCGAACTGGGCTATGCCGATGCCAGCAGCATCATGGCCAAGCAGTTTGAGTGCGCTGATCTCGGCGAAGAGCAACAGGATACGGTCAGGGGTTATGTGCAAGGCTGGCTGGACGAGCCTTATCCGCTCTCCGAGATCTTCTATCGGCTCGATCTGGCCGTCGCCAACTTGCTGGCCGGCAAGCCTATCTACCAGGGTTTTGCCCTAGAGGATAATCGGGCCCCCACCCTGCCCCACTGGCAGCGCCACCCTGCGGTGAAGGACATCATCTACCAAATTGATGATGCCGATATCCTGACCCCAGCCAAGACTGCAGAGCTGGCCGCCTGGATCATCGATAACCTGACGGCCCCCGGCGACCTGCTGGTACTGGCCACCACCAAGGCCGCCGAGCTGCTGGCGCAGAGTGCCGAAGCCACCAGCCCAGAGCCTAACCATGCAGAGAGGCAGCTCGAGCTGCTGGATGCCCACCACGCAACCGAAGAACCCAGCACCAAGCCGCTCGAGGACTGGGCCTTCGACTACCAGAACAACGAGCTCAATTTGGGCGGCGCAGTCTGGCATCGCTTTGTCACCGTGCTGACAGTCCTCTATGGGAAGCGGGAGCTCTACACCGCCCGTGAAGTGGCCATCGCCATCTCATTGAGTGATGCGCAGTTGCGTGACCAGTTCACCACCATGCCCGATGACGAGCGCGAGCGCCTGGAGCGAATCCTCAATGCTATGGACACGATGGAATGGAACTATAAAGGCGCTCAGAGACCGCTGAACGACCCGCAACGGCAAGCTGCTGCTGTCGCAATCTTCACGGCTCTAAAAGAAACGGCAAATACCCCTAAGCATGAGTTGCTCGAACGGGCCATTGCAGCCATCGACAACCTCAAGGAGGAAGTCGTATGAGCATCATTCAGGAGGTTGCCGAGTGGGTTCATGCCCGAACCGGCGGCGCCATCAGCGCAGAGGTGGCAGCGACCTTCTCCCTCACTGTCAACAAGGCCAGCATCGTGATGGGCCAGATACACAGGGAGGCCCGCTTCACCACCCGGGTTGAGCACTTTTGCATGGTCGGGGAGAACGGCAGAGGGCGGCACACCCGCCGCCTCTTCGTGGACCAGGTGCGGGATCCGCAATGGCACAAGACGCCAGTGATCGGCATCAACGACGAGCAACAGATTGTGAGGTTCGACAGCATTGTCGAGGCGGAACGAACAGGCGGGTTTGTACGCGTCAGCATCACCCGGTGCCTGAACAACTCTCAGGCAACCCATGGTGGCTATCGCTGGACCGTCGCAACAAATGAGCAGAATGGATAGGAGAAATCATGCAAGAACAGATTGAGAAGATTGACCAGAGTGAGCTGATGGTCATGTTGGGAAAAGGGCGCACAGCGCTGTATCACCTGCGCATGAGGGATACCACCTTCCCCAAACCCATCGACCACCAGCCACTGCGCTGGATCAAGTCACACATCATGACCTGGATTGACAGCCACAACCGGATCAGTGGCAACGCCTAGCTCCCGCTGGATCACTGTCCACCAGCGCTCATAGGCAACAGCTTGATCCTCAAGCCAGTCATGTTTGTTGTAAACAGCCATCACGCCAAGCAGGGTGTGCCCCAACATCACTTCGGTGATATGGGGCGACACCCCCATTTCCGATAACCGGGTCGAAAGCGTTCGACGAGCATCATGAATCCGCCAATGGGGGATCCCCAGGCTGCTGCGCAAGCGGCTCACCAGCCGATTGCACGAGTGGATCTCCAACGGCCCATTCCCCTCCCCTTGCCCAGGGAACAGATAGACCTGGTCCACCGACGCCATCGCGGCTCGTTCGAACAGTTGCTTGCCCACCGATGTGATGGGGCGGCGGATAGGCCTGCCGGTCTTGCTGATCTCCGCCGGCACGGTCCAGACCATAGACTCGAAATCCAGGTCCTGGCGTTTGAGCGTTCTGGCCTCTGACAGCCGGCACCCATAGACCAGGCAGAGCAGATGAATCACCTTGTTGCCGGTTCCGGCCCGGCTGGCCTCGATGGCCCGCCAGATCTTCGCAACCTCTGGCACAGTCAACACCCGGTGACCGGTCTTGGCGGGGGCGCCAACATCCCTGGCCCGCAGACTCATCATGTTGGGCATGTTGATCGTGCCGCGGCGAGCATGCCAGTTGAAGCACGCCTTCAATGCCGTGATCACAGCCCGGGTTACGCCGGGTGCCCGCTCACTGATGGTATCGAAATAGCTCAACCACATGTCCATGGTGATCTGGTTGATTGGCCGGTCAGGCAAGCGGTTCTTCACCGACGAGAAGGTATAGCGATAGTATTTCTGGGTGCCTTCTCGGCACTCCCGCATCACGTACTTCTCGAACCACTCATCGAACAAGGCTGCAGGCGTAGGCTCGTCGCCCGAGGCACTGATCGGCGCAACACCACTTTTGAGCTCATCGGCCTTAATCCGGGCCTCTCGCAAGGTCAGAGCCGGGTACCGACCGAGAGAGGTCCGAACCCGCTTTCCATCGACCACATGCCGAACCTGGAACGCAACCACCCCCTTCGGTGAGACCCGGACACTCAACCCATCACCGTCGCTCACTTCGCTCGGGCCAGCATATGGTTTACCATTCACCCCTCGAAGCCAGCTATCTGATAACGCCATTGCTACCCCATAAAATTTTGTACCACTCTCATGGGGTGTTTTGTACCAGATAATGTACCAGCAGGCCATTGAACAACGTCAGGTTTGGGTGAACGATGAAAGTGTCTTCGGAATTTGCATCTCACCATAACGGCACTAAACCCTGAAAAATCAATCAGAAGCGCGAACACACAAGAACACATGAGCACATTAGCGAAGCAGACCACCCAGCCCACTTACTACTTCCACGATTACGAGACCTTCGGCATCAGCCCCGCCAGGGACAGGCCGTCGCAGTTTGCGGGCATTCGCACCGACGCCGATTTCAACATCATCGGCGAGCCGCTGGTGATCTATTGCAAGCCGCCCGCGGACTACCTGCCGGAGCCGGAGGCCTGCCTCATCACCGGCATCACGCCGCAGAAGGCGATGAAGGACGGGCTCTGCGAGGCGGACTTCATTCGCCAAATTCACGAGCAGTTCGCCACCCCGAACACCTGCGTGCTGGGCTACAACAGCATCCGCTTCGATGATGAGGTGACCCGCTACACCCTCTATCGCAACTTCTATGACCCTTATGCCTACGCCTGGCAGAACGGCAACTCCCGCTGGGACATTCTCGACATGCTGCGGGCCTGCTACGCCCTGCGCCCGGAGGGGATAGAGTGGGCCCTCGACGACGAGGGCAAGCCGAGCTTCAAGCTGGAGAGGCTGACGGTGGCCAACGGGGTGGCCCACGCCAACGCCCACGATGCGCTCTCCGACGTGCTGGCCACCATAGAGATGGCCAAGCTGGTGAAAAAGGCCCAGCCCAAGCTGTTTGACTACCTGTTTGCCCTGCGCAACAAGAACAAGGTGAAGGCGCTCATCGACGTGGTGACCATGAAGCCCCTGATCCACGTCTCCGGCATGTTCTCCCCCTGGCAGGGGTGCGCGAGCTGGGTATCGCCGCTCGCCTGGCATCCGACCAACCAGAATGCGGTGATCATGGTGGATCTGACCCGTGACCCGACGCCGCTTGTCGAGCTCACGAGCGAGGAGATCCGCGAGCGCCTCTACACCAGGAAGGATGATCTCGGGGATCTGGCGGCCATTCCGGTGAAGCTGGTGCACATCAACAAGTGCCCCGTGCTGGCGCCGGCCGCCACCCTGACCCCGGAGCGGGCCGACCAGCTTGGCATAGACAGGGAGCAGTGCCGCAAGAGCCTGGATCTGCTGCGGGCCCATCCCGAGGTGCGGGAAAAACTGGTGGAGGTGTTCAATCAGGAGTTTGCCGGCAGCAATGACAGCGATCCCGATACCCAGCTCTACGCCGGTTTCTTCGGCCACGGCGACAAGTCCACCATGGATCTGGTGCGCGCCACCCCGGCGGATCTGCTGGGGGAGCGGGAGTTTGCCTTCACCGACTCACGACTGCCGGAGATGCTGTTCCGCTACCGTGCCCGCAACTGGCCCCACACCTTGAGCGAAGCTGAGCAGAAGCGCTGGCGCCTGCATTGCAGCGACTACTTCAGCCGCCGTCTGCCGGACTATGTGCCCCGTCTCGAGGCGCTGGCGGAGCAGAATCAGGGTAACGAACGGAACTTTGCGATCCTAAAGAGTCTCTATCACTATCTGGAAGATCTATGAGATGTGAGGCGTTTCACACTTAAAACCCTGTCGGCTCCCCGCGCCTGCGACATAATGAGCAGGGGAGCCAAGCTCCTGATAGTTTGATGATTACATGCGCTGCCGGCATGGATGCCGCGCCTCGACTGTTGGGGATCTTTCGTCATATGCGTTCAGCACTGCCTGCTCTCACCCTTGTCGTCTGTGCCTTGCTGCCCCAGGCCACCCTGGCCGGGGTACGTTTCGAGGTGCCGGACTACCTGCTGCGTCTGCCGGAGCAGACCTATCAGCTCATAGAGCGCAACTTCAGCACCCTCTATCAGCAGACCGACTTCACCCCCCAGATCACCAACAGCTATTTCAACCACTCGGATCTCTATCGCTTCGCCGGCATTCCCCTGGCCATCACGCCCCAGAACGGCTTCCAGATGGAGATCTTCGGCCAGCTCTACAACAAGTCGTCCCAGATCTATGCCCAGATGAGCCAGGATCTCTCCCTCTATCGCACCCTGCGGGTCGACATGATGGGGGATCAGAGCGACGAGGTCGCCATCGGCATGGGGCTCGGCATTCCCTTGGGCGCCCGTCTGACCCTCAAGGCGCTCGCCTCCAGCAACGAGATCCCGGGTTATGGCTCCGCCAACTACGCCATCGGGATGGAGTGGCACTTCTAGGGGTCAACCCCACCCGATAAAAAGGCTCCCGAGGGAGCCTTTTTGCTGAGTGCAGCACTCAAAGATAACGGATCACCCGCCCCTGGCCCCCCGCCAGTTCCAGCGTCTCTCCCAGGGCAGTGTCGTCCCAGAAATCCCTGCCCCCTGCTGGCAGCTCAAACTGTGCAGCATGCTCGCCCCAGTTGAACAGGCAGAGCAGCTCGCCACCCCCGGGCAGGGCCACCCGGCCGCGGCCAAACCCCATGTCATCGAAACGGGCCGCCGGGGTGCGCGCCGCGCACAGGGCCAGCAGCTTGCCAAGGTGCATCCCCTGCACCTCGTCCAGATCCTGCAGCCGGTCGCCGGCCAGCACCATGCCACCGCTCGCCACCAGGGCGGCCAGGTGGAACTGATACTCGGACTCGCTGGCGTGCTGGCCCGGGATATTCCGCAGGCAGACGCAATCGGGATCCAGCGCCCAGAGCCGGTCGTTCTGCCAGGCGCGGCAGAAGGCTTCCCGCGCTATCTGGCGAAAACGGGGGCCCTGGCGCTCCACGTCGTCGCTCACCCGCATGCCGTGCACCAGGCCAAGGCTAGGCCAGAGGGGGGCGTTGCAGCCGAGCAGGAAGGCGCCCTCGCCCGCCCCGCGCAGCACGGCCGCCATGCCACGTCTATAGGCCTCGACCCGGGTGGCGGCGGGGTCATGGAAGCGGCCCCCGTGGATGGCGCCCCAGAAGTTCGCATCCAGCTTGAAGTAGTGGATGCCCCACTGCTCGCGCAGGGTGCGGAACACCTGCTCGAGGTGGGCCTGCACCTCGGGATGGGTGCCGTCCAGCACATACCAGGGGGTGCAACGCCAGCCGCCGTAGGTGACCCGCTCCGAGGGCAGCGGCAGGCCATCCTCCCCTTTCACGAACCAGTCCGGGTGTTGCTGGAACACTTGCGAGCCGGGCTCGGCGATGAAGGGGGCGACCCAGAGCGCGGGCTCGCAACCGGCGGCGCGGATCTCCCCTGCCAGGGTTGCCACCCCCTGCTCGAACTTGGATGAAGGGGTGAGCCAGTCCCCCATCCTGGCCTGATAGCCGTCATCTATCTGCACGTAACGCAGAGCCGGGAAGCGCATCGCCCGCACCGCCAGGTTCTCGCGAATGTCGGCGGCGCTCACGTCCGCATAGTAGTGATACCAGGAGCACCAGCCACTCGGGCGCGCGGCCAGGTCCGCCACCAGCGAAGGGTGTTCGGCCTCGATATAGTCCGCCAGCGACCCCAGCAGTGCCTCCCTGTCCGGCCCCTCCAGGCAGATCAGCGCCTCGCTATGCCAGTGCTGGCCCGGTGCGAGGGTGCGCCCTTCGGCGTTCATCACTATCTCAAGGCGGCCGTCCGGATAGAGACGGAACTCGCCGCCAAAGCGCTGGCAACTGGCGAAGGCGAGCAGCAGCCAGCCCTGCTCCCGCTCGACCAGCAGCAGGTTGTGCACTGTGTGATAGCCGTCGTCGTCGGTGATGCGATAGACGCCGGCGTCGGGGCAGCGGCCTACCGGCTCGGGGGCCTGCCAGCTGCCCATGGTCTGGGCCAGCATCTGGAACCCCTCTCCGTAGATGGCCGCATCGGGAGAGAGGCCAAGCGCCCCCTCAAACAGCCGCCAGTGGCGAACGACCTCGGGACTGGACCCGGTATTGTCCAGCCTCACCCGGCACAGGGGGCCGTCCCACTGACGGGTTTGCAGCAGTTGGGGAGGCAGGGCGGGATCGGCGGGCAACTGGCGCAATCTGGCCAGGAAAGAGGGGTACGACATGGGAGCTCCTTCTTGTGAATGAGGATGATGCCGGGGCCATTGTATCCCCTGTGGGTCAGTTGACCCTGTTCCATGCCCCCCGTGCCTGTTAAACTGCGACCTCGCTCACAGTTGCCAAGATGAGGCCCCCGTGCTGTTGCAACGCGCCTTGCGCTACCTTCGTGATTTTCTGGTCATCATCGCCTGCCTGCTGGCGGGCAAGGTCCTGGCCGCCCTGCTGCCCTTCGCCTTCCCCGGCAGCATCATCGGCATGCTGCTGCTGTTCGTGCTGCTCTCTTTGCAGCTGATCCGCTTCTCCTGGGTCGAGCAGGGGGGCGGCCTGCTGCTCCGTCACATGGGGGTCCTGTTCGTGCCGGTCGCCGTCGGTCTGGTGGCCTGGCTCGAGCCCCTGCGTCAATCCTTCGGCCTCATCATGCTCTGCGTGGTGCTCGGCATAGTGCTGATCCTGGGCGCCGTCGGCCATCTCTACCAGAGGATGAACAGACAATGATGTTCTGGTTGGCCATTCCCCTGACCCTGGCGCTCTATTTCATGACCCGGGCCCTCTACCGCCGCCTGCCCTGGCCCGTCATCAATCCGGTGCTGATCCCCACCGCCGTCATCATTGGCCTGCTGCTCTGGCTGGATCTGCCGCTGGATCAGTACCAGCGCGGTACCGCCCCCATCACGGCCCTGCTGGAGCCCGCCGTGGTGGCGCTGGCGCTGCCCCTCTACCAGCAAGCCCGCCAGATCCGTGACAAGCTCAAGCCCATCATCCTCTGCACCCTCACCTCTGTGCTCATCTCGGTCTGCACCACCTTGGGCATTGGCCACCTGATGGGGGCGGATCCGGCCCTGCTCGCCTCCATCGCCACCAAGTCCATCACCACGCCGCTCGCCATGAGCGTCAGCCAGTCCCTCGGCGGCATTCCCGCCATCGCCGCCGCCGTTGTGGTGGTGGTGGGGATATTGGGGGCCCTGATAGGGTATCCCCTGCTCAGGCTGATGCGGGTGACCGACCCCGAGGCCCAGGGACTCGCCATGGGGGCCTGTGCCCACGCCATCGGCACCGCCGCCTCCGCCGAGCAGGGCGTCACCCAGGGGGCCTTCTCGTCGCTGGCCATGGTGGTGTGCGGCGTGCTGACCGCCGCCGTCGCCCCCCTGCTGTTTGCCCTCTATCACTGGCTGACCTGAGCCCGGCGCCACGCCCTCTGCCATGGCCGCCCCCTGCGGCCATGGCCTCTTTGCCCCTTCAAGCAGTCCATACGACACCGCCATGCCCCTGATGCTGCGAGCAAGCGCACAGATTGCGAAAGACAAACGTTTCCTTTACCATCCCCGGCCCTTTGCCCATCAAGGCGTGAGCGCGCTCACACATTTCGCCGCGCTTGCTCCCTACAATGGCCCCCCAATTGGCCTTTGAGGACACAGTATGCATCCCCGCTTTGCCAAGCCGTTCGAGACCCTTTCCGCCCCGCTCCAGGCCGCCCTGCTGCCCATGCTGGGGGACGATTTCCAGGCCCGTTTTACCCCTGAGCAGGTGGCGACGCTGAAAGCCGCCACCGGGCTCGACGATCGGGCCCTGCGCCTGGCCCTGCTGCCGCTGGCGGCCGCCTGCTCGGTCGCCCCCATCTCCAGGTTCTTCGTCGGCGCCATCGCCTGCGGCCTGAGCGGCAGCTGGTATTTTGGCGCCAACATGGAGTTTGCCGGTCAGGGGCTGTTCCACTCGGTGCACGCCGAGCAGTCCGCCATCTCCAACGCCTGGCTCGGCGGCGAGACCGGGATCAGTGAGATCACCGTCAACTACACCCCTTGCGGTCACTGCCGCCAGTTCATGAACGAGCTGAGCACCGCCAAGACCCTGAAAGTCTCCCTGCCGGACGACTTGAGCGAGCTGCAGTCCTTCCTGCCTCACTCCTTCGGCCCCGCCGATCTCGAGATCACCGATGCCCTGATGAGCCCCCAGGCCCACGACGAGCTGGTGCTTGAGAGCGACGACCCCCTGTGGCAGGCCGCGCTGGCCGCCGCCCGCCAGAGCTATGCCCCCTACAGCCAGGGCTATGCCGCTGTGGCGTTGCAGTTCGAGGACGGCCGTATCTTCTGCGGTCGCTACGCCGAGAACGCCGCCTTCAACCCCAGCCTCCCCCCCATGCAGATGGCCTGCGCCCATGCGGTGCTCAATGGCGAGGAGCTCACCGCAGTACGCCGCGCCGTGCTCTTGGAGAGCAAGGATGGCCAGATCAGCCAGCGGGATTCGGCCCAGTCGACCCTCAAGGCCCTGGGATCCGTCCAGCTGGAGTACCTGGCGGTCTGATCCGGCGCCGGAATGTATTAGGGGAGCCACTGGCTCCCCTTTTTGCATTAATTTTCCAAATACCTTTGCCCCTGTCAGGACTCCCAGATGATGGTCCTGGCACCGGACCAGCGCTCGCCTATGTCCGCGTATTTTTGCTCCAGCAGGTGGCGGCGGATCTTCATGGTGGGGGTCAGCACCCCGTTCTCGATGTTCCAGGGGCTCTTGACCACCAGGATGCCGCGCAGGCGGGCATGGGATTCGAGCTGGCCGTTGACCCGGGTCAGGGCGGCCTCCAGCTGGGCGTCGACGGCCCCCCTGTCCCCCTTCATGGCGCTCTCGGCGAGCTGCACCAGGGCGACCGGTTGCGGCATGCCGTAACCGATGACGCACAGCTGCTCTATGATGGGCTCCTGCCCCAGCATCCCCTCGATGGGCACAGGCGCCACGTACTTGCCCTTGGCTGTCTTGAACACATCCTTCATGCGGCCCGTGATGGTGAGGTAGCCCTCCCTGTCCAGCTTGCCCATGTCACCGGTGTGCAACCAGCCGTCGGCGTCGATGGCCTCGGCGCTGTGCTCGGGATCCTTGTAGTAGCCCAGCATCATGCCGTCACAGCGGCAGAGGATCTCCCCCTCGTCGGAGATCTTGAGGGTCACCCCGGGGCCCGCCTTGCCGACAGTCCCGATCTTGTCCGCCCGGAAGGGGTAGTTGAGGGTGGAGTAGGCGTGGTTCTCGGTCATGCCCCAGGCCTCGGTGATCTCGATGCCTATGCTGTGATACCACTCGAGCAGCGCCGGGGCCACCGGGGCCGAGCCACAGCCCAGCACCCGCGCCTGATCCAGCCCCAGCCCCTTTTGCAGCTTGCTCTTGATGAGACCCGAGATGAGCGGGATCTTGAGCAGCAGCGCCAGCTTCTTCTGGGGCAGCTTCTCGTGGATCTTGATGCGGAACATGGCCCACAGCCGCGGCACCGAGATGAAGACGGTGGGTCGGCAGCGCTTGACGTCCTCGATGAAGGTATCGAGGGACTCGGGGAAGGCGATGGTGGCGCCGCTGAACAGGCTGCCGCCGTAGATGTAGACCCGCTCGGTGATGTGGGCCAGCGGCAGGTAGGAGAAGCCGCGATCCGCGGCCGTCAGGGAGACTGCCTCCACCAGCTTCTCGCAGGACCAGGCGTAGCGCTCCACGCTCAGCATGGCGCCCTTGGGCTTGCCGGTACTGCCCGAGGTGTAGACCAGGCTCAGCAGGGCATCCGGCGCCTGCACCGGGCTGTCCGGGATGGGGTCATGGGCATCGAGCAGCGCGTCCCACTGGTGGGCGGCCGGCATGGTGTCATAGGGCAGCGCTATGCGCAGCAGATCCGCGGGCACCCCTGCCTCCTGGCTCTTCCAGTCGTCCAGCTTGCCGACGAAGATGGCCTTGGCCTCGCTGTGGCGCAGTACGTATTCGATGGTGTCGACGTTGGCGGTCGGGTAGATGGGCACGCTCACGTACTGCCCCATCTGCATGGCGAGATCGGCGATGAACCACTCTGCGCAATTCTTGGAGAGCAGCGCTACCTTGTCCCCCGGGACCAGCCCCAGGGCACGCAGTGCCGTCACCATGCGGCGCGCCTCGTCGGCGACCTCACCCCAGGTGAAGTCGACGTATTCGCGGTTGATGGTCTGGCGAAGATAGATCCGGTCGGGACACTGCCGCTCCCAGTGATAGAGCATCTCGAGCGGCAGTTTGGTGGCAATGCGTGAGGTGGAGGCCATAGTTTAATCCCTGAAACAAAAGGCGAGCCTCATTATTAACCTTTTGATAACACTCAGGGAAGCAGATTACTTAAACTTCTGTTTGAATTGCGAATGGGATCAAGCTTCCGCCTGCTGCTGCAGCCGCTTCCACATCTCCTGTACCAGCACCTCATCCTGCTCGGAGAGCTCCCCCTGCAAGATGGCCTCGTTCAGGCTGCGCAGCACATAGCTCTTTACGTCCCGCACCAGCGTCTTGCCCTCCAGCTCGGCGCGCGCCACCGCGAGCGAGATATGACCCCGCAGGTAGCCGCCCGCAAACAGTTCGTCCTCGCTGGCCGTGGCGACCATGGCGTCGATCAGTCCCAACAACTTGTGTTCAAAATCGTGAATCGTCATTTAACGCAGCCTCATTTCCGGGATTGCCGGCAAAAAATTCGGGGGAGTGGAACCGCGATCTTGTTGATCGCGGCTCTCTGGCGCCAGGCCAGCCGCATCCTTGATGTCCTATTCCGGGTTGGCCACCGGGTAGATGACCTGATCCTTGTATCCCGTGGTTATGCGCAGATAACCACGTAACGACCGGTTCAGTGCCGGGTCATCGGTATCCACCAGCAGCGGACGACCCTCGAGGGCCGCCAGCTTGGACTTGGTGGCGAGCACCTGAATATGGTCTCGCCCGACGGCCCGGATCACCTCTGGACTCAGTTGCTGATTTCCGCGCCCGAACAGATGTCCCTGACCACCGATCAGGGTAATGATCAGGCGGCAGCGACGACCGCGGATCCGGGTCAGGATCTCGGCGGCGCTGAGATCCTGCCCGATAAGTTGGCCATTTTCCACCAGATCCACACCGAGCAAGGTATTTTCCAGACCCAGCTCTGCCATGCAGGCGGCCACTGTGCTCCCCGACCCCATCAGATAGAGGGTGTCAGGCTCCATCTGCTCGACCACGCCGGCGGCGAGATCCGCCAGCACCAGCTCCTCGGACTCCCGCCCGCCCTGCTTGACCGCCTGGACGTAACGCAGATCCCCGGGCACCAGCAGCTGGCCGTAGTGGCGGGCGCGCACCTTGCCCGCCCGAAACGCCTCTTCGTCGATGTCCATCACCTCGGCATCCACCAGGCTCAGCAGCTCCCCTGCTATCATCCGCGCCGCCACCCGGCCGCTCGCCGTCGGGGTCACGCCGTAGACCCCGGAGTGGATCTTGCACCCCGCCGGGATGCCGAGCACATGGCAGGACTCCCCCACAGCCGCGCAGATGTCCCGGGCTGTGCCATCCCCACCGGCAAAGAGCAGCAGATCCACCCCGGCTTCGCGCAGGGCCAGGGCGGCGGCCCGGGTATCCTCGGCGCACGTCTGGGCCCCGGCGGGCTGGTAGAGGATGCGGTGAGGCAAATGCAGCTCGGCGGCGAGCGTCTCCCCCATCTCTCCCGCCACCGTCAGCAGCTCGAACTGGTCTGTGAGCGAGCACAGGGGCAGCAGGGCCTGACGGGCCCGCTCCCGGGCCTTGGGCATGGCGCCCCGCGCCAGCGCCTCGGCCACCATGCCGTCGCT
This sequence comes from Aeromonas rivipollensis, assembly GCF_010974825.1. GTDB lineage: Bacteria > Pseudomonadota > Gammaproteobacteria > Enterobacterales > Aeromonadaceae > Aeromonas > Aeromonas rivipollensis. Next base: position 239,058 of record NZ_JAAILA010000013.1, read on the forward strand.
GCCCTTGAGACCGACCGCACCGCCAATGCCGGCGATGGGGTTGATGATGAGCCCTAATCGAAACATGTTTTCCTCCCGTTGGATGGCTGCCATTTTTATCTTTTCGCGCTACTGGGACAAGCCATAACCCCCTGCTAGAATGCGCTGCTTCAAATTATTCAACCAAGGTTCAATCATGCTGGAATGGATTGCTGACCCCTCAGCCTGGGTGGCGCTCGCCACCCTGACCCTGCTCGAGATCGTGCTGGGCATCGACAACATCATCTTTATCTCCATCCTGGTGGGGCGACTGCCGGAGGCTCAGCGCCAGAAGGCGCGGATCCTCGGGCTGGGGCTTGCCATGGGCACCCGCATCCTGCTGCTGCTCTCCCTGGCCTGGGTGATGCGCCTCACCGAGCCGCTGTTCAGCATGCTGGATGAAGCCATCTCGGGCCGGGATCTCATCCTGCTGGTGGGGGGCCTGTTCCTCATCGCCAAGAGTACCCACGAGATCCACCAGAGCCTAGAGGGCGCCGCCGAAGAGCCCGGCATGGTGAGCAAGACCGCCGGCTTCATGTCGACACTGGTGCAGATCGCCATCCTCGACATCATCTTCAGCCTGGATTCCGTCATCACAGCGGTCGGCATGGCGGATCACGTGCCCGTCATGGTGCTGGCCATCATGATCGCCGTCGGCGTCATGATGTTTGCCGCCAAGGCCATAGGTGACTTCGTCGACGAGCACCCCACCATCAAGATGCTGGCGCTCGCCTTCCTGATCCTGGTCGGGGTCGCCCTGGTCGGCGAGGGGCTGGACATGCACATTCCGAAGGGTTACATCTACTTCGCCATGGCCTTCTCGCTGGTGGTGGAGATGATCAACATCCGCCTGCGCGGTCATCAGGAGCGGGCCAAGTAAGCCCCTCTTTGAGCCAACAAAAAGCGCGACCCTGGGGTCGCGCTTTTTTATTGCCGTGAGCGGGGCATCCCCCCGGCCTCAGAGTGCATTGCGGGTGGCGACGGCATCGGCCAGATTGCGCAGCAGCACCTCGGTATCGGCCCAGCCGATGCAGGCATCCGTGATGCTCTGACCGAAGGTGAGCTCGCACCCTTCCACCAGATCCTGACGGCCTTCCACCAGGTGGCTCTCCACCATGACGCCGAACACCGCCTTGCTGCCGGCGCGCAGCTGACCGGCCACGTCCTCGGCCACCAGCATCTGGTTCTTGAACTGCTTGCTGCTGTTGGCGTGGCTGAAGTCGATCATCACCTTCTGGGGCAGACCGGCCTTGTCCAGCCCCTTCACCACCTCATCCACGTGGGCGGCGCTGTAGTTCGGCTCGCGGCCACCGCGCAATATGATGTGACAATCCGGGTTGCCGGCGGTCGAGACGATGGCGGAGTGACCGTACTTGGTCACCGACAGGAAGTGGTGCGGGGCGCTGGCGGCGCCGATGGCATCGATGGCCACCTTGATGGTGCCGTCGGTGCCGTTCTTGAAGCCCACCGGGCAGGAGAGACCTGAGGCCAGCTCGCGGTGCACCTGGGATTCGGTGGTGCGGGCCCCGATGGCGCCCCAGCTCATCAGATCCGCCACGTATTGCGGGGTGATCATGTCGAGGAACTCGGAGGCGGTCGGCAGCCCCATGTCGTTGAGATCCAGCAGCAGCTTGCGACCCAGGCGCAGGCCGTCGTTGATCTGGCAGCTGTTGTCGAGGTAAGGGTCGTTGATCAGCCCCTTCCAGCCCACTGTGGTGCGCGGCTTCTCGAAGTAGACCCGCATCACGATTTCCAGCTGGCCCTTGAGCTCGTCGCGCAAGGTCTTGAGGCGTTTGCCGTATTCCAGCGCGGCCACGGGATCGTGGATGGAGCAGGGACCGATCACCACCAGCAGGCGCTGATCTTCACCGGCCAGGATCTGATGGATGGCCTGACGGGATTCAAACACTGTATTTGATGCGGTCTCGGTCGCCGGAAACTTCTCAAGCACCGCAACCGGGGGCAATAACTCTTTGATTTCACTGATACGAACGTCGTCGGTTTGATGCTGCATGACCAAGTTTCCTGCTAAATGACTGCGATGAAGAAACTTCAATCTAGCCCGCGACCGGGACGGTGTAAATAGAAAATTACATTCTTCTACAAGGAATTTTATCTGCGCACCTTGCAAGTTTGGATAATGCTGCTAAGGGCGTTGGCAAACCGGGGGAGAAGACGGGAGACAGAAACGAACGGGCCCGCACAAGGCGGGCCCGACGGACTTAAGCCTGGCTGATGCTGGCCAGCTTGGTGAAGTAGTCCGGGAAGGTCTTGGAGGTACAACCCGGATCATTGATGGTGACCGCGGTATCGGACAGCGCCACCAGGGAGAAGCACATGGCGATGCGGTGATCGTTGTAGGTATCGATCTCGGCGTGCTTGAGCTGCTCCGGCGGAGTGACGGCGATGAAGTCATGCCCCTCCTCCACTTCGACGCCCAGCTTGCGCAGCTCGGTCGCCATGGCGTGCAGGCGATCCGTCTCCTTCACCCGCCAGTTGTAGATGTTGCGAATGGCGGTGGGCCCCTTCGCAAACAGCGCCGCGACGGCTATGGTCATGGCCGCATCCGGGATGTGGTTCATGTCCATGTCGACGCCGTGCAGGGGGGCCTGCTCGGCCTCGATGAAGTCGTCACCCCAGGTGATGCGGGCGCCCATCTTCTCCAGCACGTCGGCGAAGTGGATATCCCCCTGGATGCTGTGCTTGCCGATGCCGGTGACCCGCACCTTGCCCTTGATGGCGCCCGCCGCGAGGAAGTAGGAGGCGCTGGAGGCATCCCCTTCCACCAGGAAGTCACCGGGGCTGACATAGGTCTGGTTGCCCTTGATGTAGAACACCTTGTAGTCGTCGTGCTCGATGACCACACCAAACTGCTTCATGATGTGCAGCGTGATGTCGATGTAGGGCTTGGAGACCAGCTCCCCCTTGATGTGGATGCGGGTGTCGCCAGCCGCCATGGGGGCCGCCATCAAAAACGCCGTCAGGAACTGGCTGGAGACGGAGCCGTCGACGTGCACGTCGCCGCCCCACAGACCCTTGGCATCCACCACCAGGGGCGGATAGCCATCTTTTTTCAGGTACTGGATATGGGCACCCGCTTCTCGCAGGGCATCCACCAGGTGACCGATGGGACGCTCTTCCATGCGCGGCTCGCCCCCCAGCATGTACTCACCGGAGCCCAGACAGAGCGCGGCACAGAGCGGGCGCATGGCGGTGCCGGCGTTGCCGAGGAAGAGGTTGACCGGTGCCGATACCGCAAAGCTGCGACCCAGGCCATGCACGGTGCACTCGGTCTTGTCGGCGGAGAGCTTGTACTTGACCCCGAGCTGGGTCAGCGCCGCCAGCATGTGGCGGATGTCATCGCTGTCGAGCAGGTTGGTCAGCCGGGTAGTGCCCCGTGCCAGGGCTGCCAGCAGCAGGGCACGGTTAGAGACACTTTTGGAGCCAGGCAGATTGACCACCCCGGCCACGCTAGAAATGGGTTCCAAACGCAACGAATTCATAGACTTCCTGTACAATCTCAAGTAAATCACCTGACCGGACGTTAACAGCCCGCGCCCCGCGCGGCAAGACCGTCTGTGGCACAAAACCGGAGCAGCCGGGCTGGCGGTCAGGATCTTCTGGAAAAACAGACGCCGGGGAGTCCCCGGCGCCTTGCATCAACGGCAATACCCTGGCTGTTCACGCTCTGTCGCGAGAGGTCGTCAGCAAGGTGAAGCGCAGCACAGGAACCGGAGTTGATACCCATCAATGAGGTTCCGCGCAGCACATAAGCCTTGATCACGGCGTCGCAGCCAGCGCGTGAGCGGCGGCTCAACCGTGGCGCTTGGCAAAACCATCCATAAAGCTGACCAGCGCCTTGACCCCTTCCAGCGGCATGGCGTTGTAGAGGCTGGCACGCATGCCGCCGACGATGCGGTGCCCCTTGAGCGCCAGCAGACCGGCCGCTTCCGACTCCCCCAGGAACTGCTTGTCCAGGGCCTCGTTTTTCAGCTGGAAGGGCACGTTCATGCGGGAGCGGCAGGCCACGTCCACCTTGTTGCCGTAGAAGCTGGAGTCGTCGAGGTAGCCGTAGAGGAAGTCGGCCTTCGCCTTGTTGCGCGCCTCCATCGCCTCCAGCCCGCCCTGTTCTTTGAGCCACTCGAACACCAAGCCGGCCAGATACCAGGCGTAGGTGGGGGGAGTGTTGAACATGGAATCGTTCTTGGCGGTGAGCTGGTAATCAAAGATCGAGGGCACGTCGGCTCTCGCCTGGTTCAGCAGGTCGTCCCGCACTATGGCGATAGCCAGACCGGACGGCCCAATGTTCTTCTGAGCGCCGGCGTAGAGGATGCCGAAGCGGCTCACGTCGAGGGGACGGGAGAGGATGGTGGAGGAGAGATCCGCCACCAGGGGCACAGGGCCGGTGGCCGGGATGTCGAACATCTCTATGCCGTCGATGGTTTCGTTCGGGCAGTAGTGCACATAGGCCGCATCGGCGCGAAACGCCGGGGTCGGCAGCAGGTGGCTTATCCCCTGCGCGTTCTTCGCCACCCCCTGGAAGGTCTGGATGTCCCCGTATTTCTGGGCCTCATCCACGGCGCTCTGGGCCCAGACGCCGGTCAGCAGGTAATCGGCCTTTTTATTGGCGCCGCCGAGCAGGTTCATGGGCACGGCAGAGAACTGGCCGCGACCGCCGCCGTGCATGAACAACACCTTGTAGTTGTCCGGCACCGCCAGCAGATCCCGCAAATCGGCTTCGGCCTTCTCGGCGACCGCCATATAGGGCTTGCCGCGATGGGAGAGCTCCATGACCGAGGCTCCCAGCCCCTGGAAATTACAAAATTCGCGCTGGGCGCGCTCCATGACTTCAACCGGCAACATGGCGGGGCCGGCGCAGAAGTTGTAAATCTGTTTGCTCATGACGCTTTCCGTGAATGGATGAGAGTGATCGATGACTTGAATGTTTTTACACGACAGGCCCCCGTGGGGGCAAAGGCTTTTTGGGATCTGGCGCAACCTTTTGCCCCCATGGCCGACGCCGACACTATGGAAAAAGCCCTGAACGGGCCAGGGCTTGCAGAGAACATGCATGGAAACGGGGGCGAGACAGCACAGAAGGCTTTCTGTGCCCCTTTTTGGCAAATTTACAGCTTGGCGGTGAGCTCGGGCAGCAGGGTGAAGAGATCCCCCACCAACCCGTAGTCCGCCACCTGGAAGATGGGGGCTTCCGGGTCCTTGTTGATGGCGACTATCACCTTGGACTCCTTCATCCCCGCCAGATGCTGAATGGCACCCGAGATGCCGATAGCGATGTAGAGCTCGGGGGCCACTATCTTGCCGGTCTGGCCCACCTGCAGATCGTTGGCGACAAAGCCCGCATCCACTGCGGCCCGCGAGGCCCCGACCGCGGCCCCCAGCTTGTCGGCCAGGGCGTCAATCAGTGCAAACTGCTCTTTCGATCCGAGCGCCCGCCCGCCTGAGACCACCACCCGCGCCGCGCCAAGCTCAGGCCGTGCGGATCGCACCGCGCGCCGCTCGATGAGCCGGGTCCGGCAGGCCAGCTCGGGGACGGGAAGGTGCTCGACCCTGGCCTCAGCCCCCCCGCTCTCGGCGCAAGGGAAGGCCGATGCCCGTATGCTGAGCACCTTGACGGGCGCCGTGCTCGCCACCCGGGCAATGGCGTTGCCCGCATAGAGGGGGCGCAGGAAGGTGTCGGGCCCCTCAATGTCCGTCACGTCTGAGATCATCTCCACCCCCAGCCTGGCCGCCACCCGTGGCAGCAGATCCTTGCCGTGGCTGCTCGCCGCCATCAGGCAGTGCTGATAATCCCGCACCACGGGGGCCAGCAGCCGATCGATACCGTCATTGAGCCCTTCCGCCAGCATGGGGTGTTCGGCCAGCAGCACCCGGGTGACTCCCTGCAAGGAGGCCGCCTGCTCCCCCGCCTCCGCCAGCCCCTGACCCAGCAGCAGCAGGTGGACCTCGGCGCTGATCCGGGTCGCCGCCGTGACCAGACGGGCGGCGCTGTCCGCCAGCTGGCCCTGATGATGTTCGGCAATAATGAGTACGCTCATGGCAGCACCTTGAAGTCGTCCGTTGTTGTTCCTGTCTGTTCGCCAACGCACCCGCTGGCGGCAGCCGGCCGGCCCGCGGGATAGGCCGTGACCCTGCATGTGCTCATGGGATCACCTTGGCTTCGTTCTTGAGCCTGTCCAGCAGCTCGTCCACCGAGCCCACCCTGATGCCGGCGCGCCGGGGGGCAGGCGCCATCACCCCGAGCAGCCGGGTCTGACCGGCGGGCTCGACCCCAAGGGCCGCAAAGGGGGCGCTCTCAATCGGCTTGCGCTTGGCCTTCATGATGTTGGGCAGCGAGGCGAAGCGGGGTTCGTTCAGGCGCAGGTCCACCGTCACCACGGCAGGCAGCCCCATGCCGAGGGTCTCGAGACCACCGTCTATCTCGCGGGTCACCTGCAGCTCCCCCTCCACCAGCTTGATGGCGGAGGCGAAGGTGGCGAGCGGCCAGTCGCAGAGGGCCGAGAGCATCTGGCCGACCTGGTTGTTGTCGGAATCGATGGACTGCTTGCCGAGCAGCACCAGGCTGGGCTGCTCCCGCTCGCACACCTTTTGCAGGGCGCGAGCCACTGTGAGCGGGGTCAGGGTCTCGTCGGTGACATAGTGCAGGGCCCTATCCGCCCCCAGCGCCAGGGCATGGCGCAGCTGCTCGGCCGCCGCCTCCGGGCCCAGGGTCACCACCACCAGCTCGGTGGCCACCCCGGCTTCGCGCAGCCTCACTCCCTCCTCCACCGCGATCTCACAAAACGGGTTGATGCCCATCTTCACATTGGCGAGCTCCACATCGGAGCCATCGCTCTTGACCCGGATCCTGACGTTGAAATCAACGACCCGTTTGACAGCGACCAGCAGCTTCATGGCGGTCATCCCTCGTATCGGTTGAGTGAATCCATTTTGCACTCTCACACTTTTATGCTGACAAAATGGTTTACGTTTACGTAAACTACCAGCACTACCCTAGGCCAAGTCGAGCGCAGAGGCAAGATGGAACGCGAAGCAATGGAATTTGATGTCGTCATCGTCGGTGGCGGCCCGGCTGGCCTCAGTGCCGCCATCGCATTGAAGCAGCAGGCCCCGGCTCTCTCGGTCTGCCTGCTGGAGAAGGGGGCTGAAGTGGGCGCCCATCTGCTCTCCGGCGCCCTGCTCGATCCCGTCGCCCTCAAGGAGCTGCTGCCGGCGCGCTGGCAAGAGGCGCCCCTCGGCGTACCGGTCACGGATGATCAGGTCCATCTGCTGCAAAGCGCGTCGCGTGCCCTGCAACTGCCCAACTGGACGGTGCCGCCGCGGATGCACAACGACGGCTGCCACATCATCAGCCTCGGCAACCTCTGCCGCTGGCTCGCCCGGGAGGCCGAGGCGCTCGGGGTCGAGATCTACCCCGGCTTCGCGGCGAGCGAACTCATAGTGGAAGAGAGCAGGATAAGAGGGGTGGTAACAGGGGATCTGGGTCTCGACAAAGAGGGCAACCCCAAGGCGGATCACGTGCCCGGCATGGCGCTCTATGGTCGCTACACCCTGTTCGCCGAGGGGGCCCGCGGCCACCTCGGCAAGCAGCTGATCGCCCAATTCAATCTGGAAAACACCGCCCAGCCCCAGCACCAACCCCAGCACTATGCCATCGGCTTCAAGGAGCTGTGGCAGGTGCCCGCCGGTCAATCTCATCCCGGCCGCGTGCTGCACGGCAGCGGCTGGCCGCTCGGGGAGCAGAGAGGCAGCAAGAGTCAGGGGGGCTTTTATCTCTATCATCTGGCGGACAACCAGGTGGCGGTCGGCCTCATCGTCGATCTCAACTACCAGAATCCCTGGCTCAGCCCCTTCGACGAGTTCCAGCGCCTCAAACACCACCCTCTCATCGCGCAGACCCTGCAGGGGGGGGAGCGCATCAGTTACGGCGCTAGGGCCATCACCAAGGGGGGCTGGCACTCCCTGCCCCGCATGCATTTCCCCGGCGGCCTGCTCATCGGCTGCGATGCGGGCACCCTGGATTTCTCCCGCATCAAGGGCATTCACACCGCCATGAAGTCCGGCATGCTGGCGGCCGGCACCGTCGCCATGAGCCTGCGCGGCGGTGATGAGGGCGGGCGGGATCTCGCCGAGTATGGCGATGCGCTGCAACAGAGCTGGCTGGCCAGGGAGTTGATCGCTGCCCGCAACTTCGGCGCCGCCCTGCACCGCCTCGGTCCCTGGCTCGGCGGCGCTTTCAACTGGCTGGAGCAGCGGCTGTTTGCCCGCGCCTCTCCTTTTACCCTGCTGGACAAGGAGCCGGACTACCGCCAACTGCGCCTGGCCAGCCGCTGCCAGCCCATCGACTACCCCAAGCCGGACGGGCGGCTCAGCTTTGACAAGCTCTCTTCGGTGTATCTGGCCAACACCAGCCACGACGAGGATCAGCCCTGCCACCTCAAGTTGCAGGACGAGCGCATTCCGGTGACTGTCAACCTGCCCACCTGGGCGGAGCCCGCCCAGCGCTACTGCCCGGCCGGGGTCTTCGAGATAATTGAGGCCGAGACCCAGAACGCAGAGCAGCAGCCCCGTTTGCAGATCAACGCGGCCAACTGCATTCACTGCAAGACCTGCGACATCAAGGATCCCAGCCAAAATATCGTCTGGACGCCACCCCAGGGAGGATCCGGCCCCAACTATCCCAATATGTGATGGTGCAAGGATCTGCAACATCAAGGATGCTCAGCCCCAGAACATCGTCTGGACCCCGCCTCAGGGAGGCTCTGGTCCCAACTACCCTAATATGTGAGATGGGCAAACGGGCCTGTGACATCAAGGATGCTCAAGCCCAGAACATCGTCTGGACCCCGCCTCAGGGAGGCTCGGGGCCCAACTACCCCAATATGGGATCCCTGGGATCCCAGGGATCCTGGTCGATTTATCCCCCGGCAATCCCCCGCCTGGGCCGGGTTATGCCGGCTCAGGCAGCTGCTCCGACCTCGCCGTTTTTTTGAGCAAACAGGCTGAACCCCCGATGAATAGCCCCTGACAAGCGGTGCCCGCCCCTGTATAGTTCGCCGCATTCAGGTTGTCCATCGGCCTCGTTATGCTATTTCATGGGATCGCTTTCTGTGCGATCTAGGGCCGCATGAACCTGTGCAACCATCCCTGATTACCCACGACTTCTTAAGGGGGGACAGATGATCACCGCCTACATTCTCAATAACAAGGTGCTGGACATAGTCACGCTCGGGCCGGACGACATAGTCCCCGACAACACCGTCTGGCTGGATGCCTACAAGCCGGACACGGCGGAGCGAGAATGGTTGACGGGCCTCTTTCTGGAAGAGGTCCCCGACAAGGAGGAGCTGGACGACATCGAGGCCTCCGCCCGTTTCTACTGGGACACAGATGGTCTGCACATCCACTCCCTGTTCCCCCAGCGGATCGGCCGTGACACCAAGGGTGTCCACGTCTCCTTTACCCTGCGCAACAACCTGCTGATCAGCATCCGCGAGGATGACATCGGCCTGGTGCGCCTGCTGCGTCACTACATGCGCCAAGACAGGCTGGAGGTGGAGAATGCCCTCGACATCCTGCTGGAGGTGCAGAACCTCAAGGTGGAATACCTCTCCGATCTCATCGAGGACGGCTACAAGACTCTGGAGAACACCGCCGATCAGATCTTCGAGCCGGATCAGATCAACTCCATGCTCAAGGAGCTGATGGCCCAGGAAGAGGCCAACGGCCAGATCCGTCTCTCCCTGCACGATACCCGCCGAGCCCTGCGCTTCTTGAAACGCAGCCTGCGCCAGCGGATGACAGGGGAGCAGAACAAGTGGATCGACGAGATGCTGCACGACGTGGAGTCCCTGCTGCCCCACACCCAGTTCCTATTCGACAAGATCAACTTCCAGCTGGAGGCCTCCATGGGGGTGACCAATCTGGAGCAGAACAAGGTGATCAAGATCTTCTCGGTGGCAGCGGTGATCTTCCTGCCCCCCACCCTGATCGCCAGCATCTACGGCATGAACTTCGGCCGCATGCCGGAGCTCGCCTGGGAATACGGCTATCAGATGTCCCTGGTGCTGATGGTGATGTCGTCGCTCGGCACCGGCCTCTTCTTCAAGCGCAAGGGCTGGCTGTAACGCCATCCGGCATCAGACAAGCTGAGCAGAGATTGGGGGGCACTGGCCCCCCGATTAATTCCCCCGCCTTGCAAAGGGCCGCCTCCCGCCCCATATCCCCTGCATCAATAGTTCAACCCCGGAACGGGCCTTATGACCCTCTACCCCGAACATCGCTATGACGATCATGGCCAACTGCGCCCACCGCTCTGGTTCTGGCCCATCGCCCTCTTGCTGACCCGCTCGGTCTGGCTGTTTCTGATGGCCGGCGTCACCCGGGAGAGCGGCAGCGCAATCCTGACCCTCTTCTACCCGGACAAGATGAGTCTCTATCTCAGCCTGCTGACGGACGTGCCCGCCATGCTGGCGCTGCTCGCCTTTGGCGGCACCTATCAGCAGACTAACAGCCTGCGCGCCTGGCTCAGGCGCCACAGCCGGGGCCTGCTGCTCTGCTCCACCGCGAGCGGTCTGCTGATGCAGCTGCACAGCCTCAATCTGCAGAAGTGGTCATTTAGCTGGCCCACCGCCCTGGTGCTGGTCGCCAGCCTCTGGGCGCTCTGGTATCTGCTCAAGAGCCGCCAGCTGCGGGATTACACCCAGGATCAACCCCATTAACGGGCACCGTCGTCCGCCTCATTGACGGGTGACCCGGATCTGCAGGGTCTGGCGTTCGCTGCCGCTCGCCACCCCGACCCGTGACGGATTGGAGAGTGCGGCCCCCTGGCCCTCCTGACTGGTGGAGAGTTCCCCCACCGTCAGCCACTGCCCCGGGGCGCCGCTCACCTCGGTGGCGCTCTGCCCAGTCTTGATGTCGCCGCGCTCAAGCCTGGCCTGCTCGCTGCTGAGCGCTATCTGTACCCTGTCCCCTATCAGGGTGGCGGTGGCGTAGAGGCCGCTTATCAGCGGCATCATGCCCACCACCCGACCCCCCTGCCAGCGATAGAAGGTGACCGGCTGATAGGAACCCATTTGCAGCAGCACGGGCCGCCCCGAGAGGCCGCGCACCTGCCAGTTGTCCTGCTGGGTGCGCTGGTAATCCTCAGCGCCCCCCTCCAGCAGCCACTGCCGTTTGGCGTTGTCATTGCCGATGCCTATCCCCGCCTGCCGGCTGCTGGACGCCCCCGCCACCCGCCACTCGATAAGCAGGCTCTGGGGCGGCTGGTTGAGCTTATCCAGCACCCTCTCGGCCTCCTGCAACTGGGCGGGCGTACCGCTCAGCACCAGCTGGTTGCCCATGGCACTGACCCCAAGCTCGGGGTATAGCTCCTTGAGGGTCTGCACCATCCCTTCTGCCTCAAACACAGGTATGACCTTCACCTCGGCCCGCAGGGGCAAGGCCCAAAGCACGCAGCACCCGAGCACCCAACACCAAGCTCTCATCCTCGTCCCCCTCTTGCCGTCCCTTTTGCCGTCCCTTTTGCCGTCTCTCATGGCGTCTCTCTCATCACTCCTTGCCATCATGGGCCATGGCGCCCCGATTGCAATGGCAAGGGGCAAAACTGCCGGGCCCATGACGGAGTCATGAAGGTCCTTATCCGGCTCGTTTTCGAGCCCAAAGAAAAGACTCATTGAGAGACCACTCAATACAAATAAAAATGGTTATCATTTGTTGTCACAACAATATCCCTCGGATACAATTCGGACTCATTTTTTCGAGTCAGCCTCTGATGAAGCCAGAACCTGTCGTCTCCTCCTCTGCAGCCATCCATCTGGCCCTGCTGATCAACATGCTCTCCATGGGCAGCATGATGATGGTGATGCCGCTCGGGCCGGATCTGGTCATCAGCCTCGGCATGCAACCGGAACAGACGGGTTATTTCAGCGGCGGTGCCACCCTGGGCGCGGCTCTGATGGGGCTTATCGCCGCTCCCTGGCTCGATCGCGTCAACCGCAAACCCACCCTGCTGGTGCTGCTGACCCTGCGTTTCCTGCTGCTGATGGCCTGCGCCCTGGTCCAGAACAGCCAGCAACTGCTGATGCTGTTCATTCTGTCGGGCTGCGTGGCCGGGCCGCTGGCCGCCATCCTGATGGCCGCCGTGCTGGACCTGGTGCCGCCGGCCGAACGGGGCCGCCGCCTCGCCTACGTGGGCATGGCCTTCTCGCTGGCCGCCATTTTGGTGGTGCCCGTCGCCCTGGTGCTGGCCCAGTGGCTCGGCTGGCAGAGCCCCTTCCTGCTGTTTGGTGCGAGCGGCCTGCTGCTGGCCCTGCTCTGCGCCCGGCTGCTGCCCTCACTGCCGGTGACTCGAGCCCCGCAAGGCCAGGGGCTGCGCCAGTTGCTGGGCTCGCCGCTCTGTCAGGGGGCCCTGTGCATCCTCTGCCTGCAGATGTTCGGCCACTTCCTGCTGATCCCGCACTTTGCCAACTACTTCCAGTTCAACCTCGGTTTCCCGCGGGAACAGATCGCCGCCCTCTACCTGTGCGGCGGCCTCGCGAGCATGGCCACCATGCGCCTGTGCGGCGGCTGGATAGACAAGGGTCGTGCCCAGGGCGCCATACTGCTCACCAGCCTGTTGCTGGCCCTGGTCACCCTGCTCGGCTTCGCCGCCCCCGTCGGCCTGCCCGTCTACCTGCTGTTTACCCTCTTCATGGCCCTGAGCTCGGCCCGCGCCAGCACCACCCTAGCTGTCACGGCGGCCATTCCGGCCCCCCATCAGCGCGCCGCCTTCATGTCCTTCCAGGGCACCGTCACCAATGTGGCGGCCGGGGTCGGCAGCCTGCTTTCGGCCAGATACCTGGTCTCCGATGCGGGGGGCGCCCTGCACGGTTTCTCCACCCTGGCCTGGATCAACATCGGCTGCGGCCTGCTGGCCTGCGCCGGCGTCTGGTTCCTCATCCGGGGACTGGAGCGGACAAGAGATAACAATAATCCTGCCTCTGGTACTGCCAGACAAGGAAGTCAGTGAGCATTTGGGCCCACAGCGCCCTACCCCATAACCTCTGTTTATTCATGGAGTTTTGACAATGCAGTTGCAGCATGGCGTATTTCGTTTGAACCCGATTTTGCTCTCCCTCGGCCTGCTGGCCGTACCTGGCCTGGCCCAGGCAGAGTCGGTCAAGGCCAACGAGACCATGGTGGTCACCGCCACCCAGACCAAGCACACCGAGCTGTCCGCCCCGGCCAGCGTCTCGGTGGTGACCCGTGCCGATCTGGACAAGATGAACGTCAACAACATCGGCGATGCCCTCAAGCACGTGCCGGGCGTCAACATAGTCTCCACCAACCCCACCGGCCGCAACGAGATCAAGATCCGTGGCATGGGGGGTGACTACACCCTGCTGCTGATCAACGGTAAACGGGTCAACGCCCGCGAGACCCTGGGCAGCGCCTACGGCAACGACTTCGACTTGAGCTCCATCCCCATGGCCGCCATCGAGCGCATCGAGGTGATCCGTGGCCCCGTCTCCTCCCTGTACGGGGCTGATGCCCTGGGCGGCGTGGTCAACGTGATCCTGCGCCAGGCCAAGGAGAAGACAGAGGCCGCCGTCGGTTACACCCACAGCATGCCCACCGAGGGTGATGGCGGCGATGCCAACCAGGCCAGCGCCTATGTTTCCGGCGCCCTGATCGACAACAAGCTGCTGGGCAGCGTGGTGGTGGAAGGCTATCAGCGCGACAACTGGAAGAGCGATCAGTCCAACAACCCGGACGCCGATGCGCTGGAAAAACGGGAAGTGGTCAACGTGCTGACCAGCCTGAAGTGGCTGGTGGCAGACAACCAGGACATCGACTTCGATCTGGGTTACAACCAGAACGACATGGACAGCTACTTCAACAACGTGCCCCGCGCCCCGACCGCACCGGCCACCCCCCACAACGTGCAGAACCTGGATCGCCTGAGCCTGGGGCTGACCCACAACGGCCGTTGGGAGCACTTCGACAGCCGCGCTCGTTACTACTTCGAGCAAATCGATCTGATGGATGACTCCCAGCTCAATGGCGGCGCCGCCGATGTCACCCAGACCAACAACACGGTTGACGGTCAGGTCAGCGGTTACCTGGGTGATCACCTGCTCACCTCAGGCGCCGAGCTGCGCAAGACAGAGCTGGAGCACAGCCGCAACATCGCCAATGGCAGCGTGGATGCGACCCAGAGCGCCGTCTACCTGCAAGACGAGTTCGGCTTCGGCGATCTGGCCCTGACCCTCTCCGGTCGCCTGGATCACCACGAGACCTATGGCACCGAGTTCAGCCCGCGCGCCTACGCCCTCTACACCCTGACCGACGAGTGGGTGATCAAGGGTGGCGCCGGCAAGGCGTTCAAGGCCCCGACCCTGGCCCAGTCCAGCGAAGGCTTCTCCACCACCGCCTGCCGCGGCGCCTGCCAGGTCATCGGCAACCCGGATCTGAAGCCGGAAACCGCCGTCAGCTATGAGCTGGGCACCGCCTACGAGGCCGCACGCTTCGGTGCCGGGGTGACCGGCTTCCACAACGAGATCGAGGATCTGATCCAGAGCGATCAGTGGGGCCCGGGCTACCGTCCGACCGTGATGACCTACCTCAACGTCAAGGAAGCCCGCATCAAGGGTCTGGAGCTGACCGGCTGGGTCGACGTGCTGGACAACGTGACGCTGACCGGCAACTTCACCCTGCTGGACTCAGTGGACAGGAGCACAGGGGATGATCTGGCCAAGACCCCGGATCACACCGGCAACCTCGGTCTGGACTGGCAGGCGAGCGAGTTCGTCAGCGCCAACCTGGCCTGGCAATATGTCGGCAGCCAGGTGATCAAGGTCCCGGCCCGCAACTCCCAGGCGTTCACCTCCAAGCACTACCAGACCCTGGACGTCAACACCAACTGGACTGTCACCCCGGCGCTGGACTTCAAGCTCGGCATCACCAACCTCACCAACACCAAGCGTGATGAGGTGGCCACCGACGCCGACTTCATCCTGGAAGGTCGCACCGTCTACGCTGGCGTAGATTACAAGCTGTAAGATCTCCCTGCGGGAGCCCCGAGATCGGGGCTCCCTTTTTGCGTTTCTACTGCCCCGTATCAAAGGAGTTGTTGCGTGCTCAGATACCAAGCTCAGCTGTTCTGGCTCGGAGTGCTGCTCCTCATACTGCTGATTTCTCTGTCACTGGCCACAGGCGCCGGTGTCTATGGTGGCCGCGAGGTCGCCGGTTTCCTGCTGGGCGATCCCGCCCTGGTGGCCGATGAAAAACTCGCCATGATAGTCAATACATTGCGATTGCCCCGCACCCTGGCGGCCCTGGTGGTGGGAGTCTGTCTCGCACTCGCCGCCTCCATGCTGCAAAGCGCCACCCGCAATCCCCTGGCCGAACCCGGCCTGCTCGGGGTCAACGCCGGTGCCGTCTTCGCCCTGGTGATCGGGCTGACCTATTTCGGTGTCGAATCCGCCTACGGCTATCTGCTCTGGTCCGGCATGGGGGCCCTGCTCGGCAACCTCATCGTACTGGGTCTCGGCCTCATGGTGGGGCGCTCCAACCCCCTCAAGCTCATCCTGGTGGGGGTCGCCCTCTCCGCCACCTTCGGCGGCCTCTCAAACTTCCTGCTGCTCTCCAACCGGGTGGTGCTGGAGCAGTTCCGCTTCTGGAACCTGGGGTCGCTGGCCGCCTCCAGCCTGGAGTCCGTGCTGACGGTGATCCCCTTCGCGCTGGCCGCCCTGCTGCTGACCCTGGCGCTGTGCCGCCAGCTCACCCTGATGCAGATGGGGGACAACCAGGCCCAGGCGCTCGGCATACGGCCGACCCGGGTGCGCATCGGCGTGCTGCTGGCCGCCACCCTGTTCACCGCCTGCGCCATCGCCATTGCCGGTCCCATCGGCTTCGTCGGCTTCCTGGCCGCCTACTGCGCCCGCCTGGTGGAGCCGGTGCGCCTGGCCATCCAGGTGCGCTTCTCCGCCCTGTTCGGGGTGCTGTTCCTGCTCGGTGCCGACATACTGGCGCGCTGGCTGCTGCAGCCGTTCGAGCTGCCCAACGGCGTCATTCTGGCGCTGATCGGTGCCCCCGTGCTCATCCTGGTGGTGCGCAGCGGCGGCTTCCGCTCCCTGCTGGCCGTCAAATAAGGTGCCCTCCCATGAATAACGCCATGAACATGAGGGCCCCCCTGCCCGAAACCCGACTCCCCACCGGCACCCTGCGCCTGCGCCTCGGCCGCCGCACCCTGCTGCTGGAGCGCCGCGCCTGGCTGATCACCCTCGGGCTCGTGCTCGCCCTCACCCTGCTCTCCCTGCTGGCCCTGACCCTGGGCTCCGGCAAGATCACCATGATGGGTGTCGTCCAGACACTGCTTGGGGAGGGGAGCCGGCTCGACCAGGTGACGGTGTTCAAGATCCGGCTGCCGCGCATCGTCGCCGTGCTGGTGGCGGGCGCCGCCATGGGCCTCTCCGGCTGCCTGGTGCAGACCCTGGTCCGCAACCGCCTCGCCACCCCGGACATGATAGGGGTCAACGAGGGGGCGTCGCTCGCCATCATCATCTTCTCCCTCTACCTGACGCTCGGCAGCTGGCCCTGGTGGGCCGCGCCCTTCGGCGCCCTGTTTGCCGCCGCCGTGCTCTATGCCCTGTGCAACAAGCCGGGGGAGCAGGGCTACCTGTTCGTGGTGATCGGCATAGGCGTCTCCGAGCTGATGAACGCCATCGGCCAGTTCGCCATGTCCACCCAATCCCTGGTGCACCTCACCAGCCTTTATCTCTGGAACATGGGCAACTTCGTCGGCCAGGGTTACGGCACAGTCGTGCCTGTGGGGATACTGATCCTGCTCATCTGCCCCTGGGTCGTCTATCTCTCCCGCGCCCTCGGTGTGCTGCGCCTAGGATCCGTCACCGCCAGGACCCTGGGGGTCAACGTCAACCGGGTGCAGCTCGGGGTGCTGGCCCAGGCCATACTGGTGGCGGCCCTTGGCACCGCCATCGGCGGCCCCGTGGTCTTCATCGCCATGGCGGCCCCCATACTCGCCTCCTGGCTCTCCCGGGATCGCATAGTGCCGCTCTGGATTGCGGCCCTGTGCGGCGCCCTGATGCTGCTCGCCAGCGACACCCTGGTGCGGGTGCTGGCCAGCCCCCATGAGGTGGCCACCGGCATCATGACCCGCATTCTCGGCGGCCTGCTGCTGCTGTTCATCCTGATCAAAGACAGACAACGGGCGGACTGACCATGCCATTCATCCATTTTCAAGACAGACCGAGGGCCGCCTGATGACGCTCACAGTGAATCGACTCCATTTCGGCTACCAGCACAAGGCCATCTTCGAGGAGATCTCCCTCTCCATCCCCCAGGGCAAGCTGGTGGGCATCGTCGGCCCCAACGGGGGCGGCAAGTCCACCCTGCTCAAACTGCTGGCGGGCCAGGTGCAGCCCCAGTCCGGGGAGATACTGCTCAAGGGCAGGCCCCTGGGTAGCTATAGCATGAAGGCCCTGGCCCGGGAGCTGGCCTACCTGCCCCAGCGGCCGCTGGTGCCGCCTGGCATCCGGGTCGAGCAGCTGGTGCAGTATGGCCGCCATCCCCATCAGGGCTGGTTCACCCAGTGGAGCGAGGAGGACGCCCGCATGGTGGACTGGGCCCGGGAGCGGATGCAGCTCGATGCCATCTGGCAGCAGAGCGCCAATTCGCTGTCCGGCGGCCAGGCCCAGCGGGTCTGGCTCGCCATGGTGCTGGCCCAGGATGCGGACATCATCTTGCTGGACGAGCCCACCAGCGCCCTGGACATAGGCCACCAGACCGAGGTGATGGAAGCCATCCACAGGGTCGCCGCCGAGGGCAAGACGGTGCTCATCGTGATCCATGACCTCGCCACCGCCGCCCGCTACTGCGACGAGCTGATTGCCCTGGGGGACGGCGGTATCCAGGCCATGGGTCCGGCCCGGGAGGTGGTGACCAAGTCCCTGATCGATCGTCTCTATCAAACCGATGTGGACATACTGCACGCCCCCGGCGATGGTGCCCCTGTCATAGTGCCCCGCCGGCGCCAGGATACAGCGCCAAGCAAGCAGTCGGCCTGAGAGAGATAGCAAGAAACCGCCTGATGGCGGTTTCTTTGTCTGGGCAGTGACGGGGCGCGAGGGCCCGGGCGGAACTCACAGCAGCAAGGTGGTGAGCACGCCCCCCGGCAACCGCTGCCAGTGCAGGGTGCAGCGCCAGCCGGCGGGCAGGGTCGGCGTCAGGGGGGCCTTAAGCTCCAGGGTGAGGGTCTGCTCCGTCAAGGCGAGCCAGCGGGCATCGAGAAAGTCGAAGTAGCGCCCCACCCTGGGATAGAGCGCCTTGAACAGGCTCTCCTTGGCCGAGAACACCAGGGTCAGCCCCCGGGATCTGTCGAGCCCGAGCGCGCCGGCCCCGGCCTCCAGCCGCCCCCACTCATCCTCATCGGCTATGCCGGGCCAGAGCTGCGCCGCTTGGCCGGCCTCGAGCCAGGCCTCCAGATCCAGCCCCATCCCCCCCTGGGCGGGACGCACCCCACAGAGCGCCACCCCCTGCCCCGCCAGCTGGCTGTGGCTGATGCTCCCCTCCATCCCCACAGGCCAGAGCGGCTCGCGGGCGCGCCCTATGGCCACTGTACTCCCCGCCAGGCCGAAGGGGCGCAGGGCCTCACGGGCCGCGAGGCGTCCCGCCAGAAACTCCCCCAGCCGCTTGGGGGCTGCCCCTTGCAGGCTGGCGGGCAGCGCCATGCCCTGGGCCTCGAAGCAGGCGGGGGTAAAGGCGGCGGCATCGAAGCAGATCCGGTGCAACAGGAGATCAGGGGAGCCTGGCAGCGGCAGGTGATCCCGTTGCAAAAGGAAAGGAGTGAGAGGGGATAAGGGGGGCATCTGGGCTCCTCGCAATGGAGCCTTATGGTAACAAAACCGCCAGGGCCAGCACCACAAATACAAATGACAATGTTTCTCACTTGCGCTTCTGTGGTAGCATGTCCCCGCCCATTTGGACCCCGGTTTTAGGCTGACTGGCAGGCACGACCAACAGGGGCCGCCCGGCATGGGCCAAGAGTGCCGCCGATTTCACCCATTAAGGATGTAACCATGAAGATCTCCTCCCCCCTGGCCGCCGCGCTCATGCTGGCCAGCCTGGTCGGCTTTCAGGCCCAGGCCGGCACCCGCCAGGTGCTCGATGCCAACGGCCAGTCCCAGACAGTCCCCGATGATCCCCAGCGCGTCGTGGTGCTGAGCGAGCTCGATCTCGACAGCGCCCTGACCCTGGGGGTGCAACCGGTCGGCACAGTCAACGGCCGCGGCCAGGGCACCCTGCCCCGCTATCTGCTGGACAAGGCGGGCAAGGCGATCCAGGTGGTCGGGGATCTCGACAACCCCAATCTGGAGAAACTCATCGATCTGGAGCCCGACCTCATCCTCACCGGCCAGACCAAGCCAGAGCTCTTGGCCCTGCTGCAGGAGATAGCCCCCACAGTGGTCACCGGCAACTGGGGCGAGCCCTGGAAAACCGTGTTCAACCGCAGCGCCAATGTGATGAACAAGGAGGCCGAGGCCAAGGCCTTCCTCGCCCGGTATGACGCCCGCCTGGCAGAGGCCCGCAGCAAGCTCGCCAAGCACCAGGGGGAGCAGGTGAGCATAGTGCGCTGGAACCCCAAGGGGCCTAGCTACATGCACGGCGGCACCTTCGCCAGCAGCGTGGTCACCGAGATGGGGCTGGCTCGCCCTGCCCACCAGATAGGCGACAAGAGCCCCCACTCCCCGGCCCTCAGCCTCGAATCCCTCAACCTGCTGGACGGTGACTGGCTGGTGGTCGGCACCCTGAGCGCCAGCGGCGATGCGGTGGATGCCATGAAGCAGGCCGAGCAGACCCCGGCCTTCCAGCAGCTCGGCGCCATCAAGGGCAAGCGCTTCGGCGCCGTGGACGGGTCGCTCTGGACCTCCACCGGCGGCCCCCAGGCGGCACTTAGAGTCATTGAGGATGTCGAGGGGCTGCTCACCAAACCCGATGCGGCCCCCATCACCCAATAAGCCCGCGTGATTGAACGCCAAAAAGGAAGCCCGCATCATGCGGGCTTCTTTGTTTCTCTACGCTTTCGGACAATGCTACTCCGGCAAGGGCAGCGCCTTTCTGTCGAGCTTGCCACTACCAGTCTTGGGCAGGGCATCCAGCAAGAGGATGCGCGCCGGCACCATGTAATGGGGCAGGCTGGCCTGCAGCCCCTTGCGCAGGGCGAGGCGATTGAGGATCACCCCGGCCCTGGCCTCCACATAGCCCACCAGCATGGCGTCATCCCCCTCGCCCATCAGGCGCACCGCCGCCTCCTGCACCCCGGGTTGACGGCGAAGGCCCGCCTCCACCTCCCCCAGCTCGATGCGAAAGCCCCGCAGCTTGACCTGATCGTCCCGCCGCCCGAGATAGAGGAAGCGGTCCGCCCCAAGGAGGCGCACCCTATCCCCGGAGCGGTAGAGGCGGTGGCTCTCCAGGCGTAGGAAGGCGGCCGCCGTCAGAGCAGGCTTGCGCCAGTAACCCTCGCACAGGGCCGGGCTCTCGATGCAAAGCTCACCGACCTCCCCCTCTGCCACCGGCTGCCCCGCCTCGTCCAGCACCCAGTGGCGGTAGCCGGGCAGGCTGTGGCTGATGGTGATCTGCCCATCAAACGGTGGCCAGCGCACCTCGCTCACCAGGGACCAGACGGTGGCCTCGGTGGGCCCGTAGCAGTTCCACAGCCGCTGGGTGCGAGTGCAAAGCTGCTCGGCCAGCCCCATATCCAGCGCCTCGCCGCCGCACAGGGCTGTGAGGGTATGGCGTCCCTGCCATCCTGCCTTGAGCAACATGCGCCAGCAGGCCGGGGTGGCCTGCAGGACGTTAATACTGGGGTCTGCCGCCAGCAGGGCCAGCATCCCTAAGGGATCCTTGTTGTGCCCGCCGCCCGCCACCGTCAGCCGGCCTCCGCCCCAGAGCGGCCCCAGCATCTCCAGCAAGGAGATGTCGAAGGCCGGGGTGGTAATAAAGAGCCAGTGGCAGCTCGGTGAGAGTCCGAGTCGCTCGCGGATCCCGTCGAGGAAGCAGAGCAGGGCCCGCCGACTGATGACCACCCCCTTGGGCTCGCCGGTGGAGCCCGAGGTGAACATCATGTAGGCCGCCAGGGCGTCGTCCACCCTGGGCCAGGAGAGGGTCCCGCCAGGGGCGGGCCCCTTGAGGGAGCGCAGGGGACAACCGAAATCCGGGGTCCCCACCTCGTCATCGCAGATCACCGCCGAGAGCCGGGCCTGACGGGCTATCCCCTGCAGCCGCTCCACCGGGAAATCCGGCTCGAGCGGCACAAAGGTGAGACCGAGGCGCAGGCAGGCCAGCAGGCTGGCCACCAGATCCGGGCTGCGCGCCAGATAGAGGCCAACCCGCTCTCCCACCGCCAGCCCCTGCAGGCGGGCGGCGATCTGACCGACCCGCAAGCTGAGCTCGCCATAGTTGAGCCAGGCGCCGGGGCCGGCCTCGCCCATGCCGTGCTCACTTATGCCTTGCTCACTTCTGCCAGCCCCGCCCAGGCGGATGGCGGGGGCCAGCGGGGTGGCTGCGAGGCAAGCCGCCAGCCGAGAGCCGAGGGTGTGCTCCCTTGCCCCGACCCCCTTGCCTGAGCCTATCGCCATCGTCATAGCACCTCCTCGGGCTGGCGCACCAGCCAATGGTGGAACAGCCGGCAGGGGCAGCCGTATGTCTTGAGATCCCCCAGGTTGAGGGGGGCCCGCCCATCGGCAAAGGCTTCATTGAGGGCCGCAAGCAGGGCAAGCTGCTGCACCGAGTCCACCCCAAGATCCTGCAGGCTCTGCTGCCAGACACCGGGCACGCCGCAATGGCGCTCCCACAGGGCTACCAGCACGCGGGCCTCGGCCGGTGGCTGAGCCTGGCCGGGCTCAGCCCTGGTGGCGGCCATCTGTGTGACTGCCGATGGTGTGGCTGCTCCTTGCGCTGGGGACGGCGCGGCCGCCGCCACTCTGGCCGGTTGGCTCAGGTCCGCCTGCGCCAGCCATTCCAGCTCTCTTATCCAGGCGGCCAGCACGGCCTCGGCCCGCGCCATGGGGATCAGATCCCCGTCGAACTCGAGGCGCAGGTTGAGCCGGCCGCCGCGGGCGTTTACCACCAGGGAGAGCGGCAGCTCCACCTTCTCCACCACAGTGCCAAACTGCGGCACCAGCTGATGGGGCTCGGGGGCGGCAGGGGCCGCCGGCATGGGGTAGTTCTCGAACACGAACAGGCTCTGGAACAGGCGCGCCCTGCCTTTCGTCAGCGCCGAGAGCGACTGGATGCCGTGCTCATTGAGCGCCATCAAATCCGACTGCAGCCTGGCTATATGCTCGGCCAGGCTTAACTCGTTGCGCCACTCCAGGGCCAGAGGCAGGCTGTTGATATAGAGGCCGACGCTCTGGGTGATCCCCTCGACGGGATAGTCCCGGCCCGGGGTCACATTGCCCACCAGGGTGACGACATCGCCACAACGGCGCGCCAACAGGCGATGCCAGGCATATTGCGCCAGCAAGCCCGTGGTCACCCCGAGCTCACGGGCACGGCTCTCCAGCTGGCGCGACAGCGCCGGTGCCAGGGTCTGGCCGCACACCGCAGGCCTATGCTGGGTCAGGTGTGGCTCCAGCGCCACCCCGAACAAGGCGGACAGGTCGTTGGGTCTGGCCAGCAGCGCGCCACGTCCCTGCCAGTAGGCCTCAGCGGTGCGGGCCTGGCTCGCGATATGGCGGCCAAATTCCAGCCAGGCGGTATCCGGCTCTGCCTGGGGCAGCTGGCCCTTCATCAGTTGCTGATAGTGACTGTGCAGGCTGCCCAGCAGCACAGGGCTGCTCCAGCCATCCAGCACGCCATGGTGGGCACTGAAGACAACCTTGTGGTGATCGGGCGTCAGTTTGAAGCAGGCTACCCGCAGCAAGGGAGCCTCGCTCAGCGGGATCGGGCGGGCCAGATCCTGCTGGCGATAGGCCGCGATGCGCGCCTCGGCCTGCTCATCCCCCACCAGATCCTGATAGTGGAACGGCAACTCGGCGTGCTTGAGGATGCGCTGGAGCGCCACCCCGTCTGCCAGCACCAGTTCGCTGCGCAGGGCCGGCCAGCGGGCGATCTGCCCCTGCCAGGCCTGACGGTAAACAGCCACGTCCAGCGGCTGGTGATAGTCCATCTCGGTCTGCAGGTGATAGGCGTGATCCCGGGGCAGCAGCGCCCTGTGATGGAACATGCTCTGCTGCAAGGAGGTCATGGGCAGCAGGGTCTCCACCTCGCGCCCGTTCAGCACCCGATCGAGCGCGGCTTGCGAGAGAGCGATCCCCGGGAAGTCGCTCGGGGTATGACGCGGAGCCTTCAGGTTGCAGCAGTGCTCCACCAGCGCCGTCAGATTGTCCGCCAGCCGCGCCATCAGGGCGTCGCTCCCTTGCTGGTTGAGGGCGCCCACCTGGCGCAGGGTGAGGCGGCCATCAAACACGCCACCGTGCAGGCTGACCAGCTCGCGCGGCAGGTTGTCAGGGGAGGTGGGTGCCCCCGGTGCCATCGGCAGGGGCTGCCAGGGCTGAGCGGCCTCGCCCTGATGGCTGACCCCCAGGTAGTTGAAGACAACCAGGGCTTGCGGTAACTCCTGCCCACGGGGATGGTGCAGCCGCAGGGCGTTGAAGCCCACCCCCTTGTCCGGCACGGCGCGCAGTTGCTCCTTGGTGGCGCACACCAGCGCATCCCACGCCCCTGCATCTTCCAGCGCCAGCGGGTAGGTGCTGGTGAACCAGCCCAGGGTACGGCTCACGTCGAGTTCGGCATCGATGGCCTCGCGGCCGTGCCCTTCCAGCATCACGCAGTGACGGCTACCGTAGCCGAGCTCGCTCAGGGTACGGGTCAGTGCCGCCAGCAGCAGGTCGGGCACCCGGGTGAAGTAGGCCTGGTTGGCGGTGTCGATAAGACGGGCCGTGGTCTCCTTGTCCAGTTGCAGCAGGCTGGCGGCGGCGCGGCCATCTTCGGCGCGTTCGGCCTCCAGCAGACCTTGCTGGCTACCCTCCCCCTGAGCCAGCCAGAAGCCAAGCTGATCCTCTTCCCGTTTGGCGTAGGCCGCCAGCCCCTCGCCCCACTGGCGATAGCTGCTGCCCTTGGCGGGCAGCGGCTCGCCCCTGCTCACCCGTGCCAGATCCTCGGCCAGAATGCGCCAGGAGACCGCATCGATCACCAGGTGATGGAAGGCGAGGAAGAGCCCCTCCACCGTCTCGCCCTCCCGCTCGCCCTCCCGCTCGCCCTCCCGCTCGCCCTCCAAGGAGAGATTACGCAGGCGGGCCCAGGCCAGGGTGTGGCCGCTGGCGGGGTCGAAATCTCCCTGCAGCTCGGTCAGGCGGGCCTGCAGTTCGGCCTCATCGAGGCTGCCAGCATCCAGGGTCGGCAGCGGCGGCAATGGCAGTTCGGCCAGGTAGCGCTGGCCGGTCGGGGTCACCGCCAGACGCAGGGCGTCGTGATGCTGGCGCAGTGTGGTCAGCCAGCCATGCAGGGCGGCATCGCCCACCCCGGCTGGCAGGCGCAGTATTACCCCCTGGTTCCAGTGGCCGGGCTTGGCGTAGCCCTGCTCGAAGAACCAGTGCTGGATGGGATGGAGCGGGAACTCCCCTGTCAGATTGCCCTGTTCGGTCTGGTGACTGACTGCCTGCTGCTGGCCGAGCTGGCGGCAGAGGCGGCGCACCGTCTTGGCCTCGAACACGTCCTTGACGCTGCAGTGCAGCCCCGCATCCCGCAACCGGGTGGTGAGCTGGATGCTGAGGATGGAATCCCCCCCCAGGCGGAAGAAGTCATCCTCCACTCCGAGGGGCTGCTTGAGCACCCCCTGCCAGATGGCGAGCACCGTCTGCTCCAGCTCGCTTTGTGGCTCACTCTTGCTCTGCTGCCAATCAATGGCGGGCAGGCGGCGCAGGTCCAGCTTGCCGTTGGGGGTAAGCGGCATCTCGGGCAGCCAGCAGAGTCGTACCGGCACCATGTATTCGGGCAGGCATTCGCCGGCCCGTTGCAGCAGGGCCTCGCCGTCCGGCTCACTCGCCCCCTCATGCAGGCAGGCGTACGCCAGCAGGCGGCCCTCCTGCACCACTACCTTGATCTGGCGGATGGCCGGACACAGCGCGGCGACTTGCGTCTCTATCTCGCCGGGCTCGATGCGATAGCCGCGCAGCTTGATCTGCTCATCAATCCGGCCCAGATATTGGACCTTGCCGTCGCGGCGCTTGAGCGCCCGATCGCCGGTGCGGTAGAGGCGATGGGTACGACCGTCGAGAGCCAGCTCGATAAAAGCCTCTTGGGTTCGCTCAGGCAGATTGAGGTAGCCACGAGCAAGACCCAGACCACTCAGGCAGAGCTCACCGGGCACACCGACGGGGCAGAGGTTGCCCCCTTCGTCCAGGATCAGCGCTTTTAAATTGCTGATGGGCTGGCCGATGGTTATAGGCTGACCCGGCACGAGCCGCGCGCAGAGCGCCGTGACTGTGCACTCGGTCGGGCCGTACATATTAAAGAGTGCTACCCGCTCCCCCCAGCGTTCCACCAGGCTGCTCGGGCAGGCTTCGCCGCCAAAGCCGATGGCGCGCAGAGAACCGAGATCGGTCGGTGGCAACAGGTTCGCCAGCAGGGCGGTGGGCAGGATCATATGGCTGGCGCCACAGTTGATCGCAGCCGTGATGACCCCCTCGCCCGGCTCGCCAAAGTGCAGGGCCGCGCCGCAGTAGAGCGGCAGCAGGGTTGTCATGTTGCCCGCATCGAACGAGAGGGACATGCAGTTGAACATGGCCCCCTCATGATCAAGGGCGATGCGCTCTGCATGATCCGCCATCAGGTTGACCAGGCTGCCCTGCTCCACCATGACCCCCTTGGGCAGACCGGTGCTGCCGGAGGTGTAGATGATCTGGGCCAGCATGGCCGCA
This sequence comes from Aeromonas rivipollensis, assembly GCF_010974825.1. GTDB lineage: Bacteria > Pseudomonadota > Gammaproteobacteria > Enterobacterales > Aeromonadaceae > Aeromonas > Aeromonas rivipollensis. Next base: position 265,016 of record NZ_JAAILA010000013.1, read on the forward strand.
TCCCGGGGGATGGCGGGAGCCTTGCTTGGTAGCCCATCCAGCGCCAGCCGATGCAGGTTGTGGTAACCGGCATCTGTGCCCTTGATGGTCTCGGCGAGCCGGGCATCCGGCTCTCCCCCCAGCACCAGCGCAATGCTGGCGTCGCTCAGGATATGAGCCAGCCGCTCGGCGGGATAGGCGGGATCGAGCGGCACACAGGCCGCCCCCACCTTCCAGCAGGCGAGCAGGGCGACCACGAAAGCCACATCCCGTTTGGCCTGGATGCCGATGGTGCTCCCCGGCGTCACGCCTCGGGCCAGCAACCAGTGAGCCAGCCGGTTGGCGCGCGCCTCCAGCTCGCCGTAACTCAGGGCGCCTTCGCCATCACTCACCGCCAACGCATCGGGAAACTGAACAGCGCGCCGTTCGATATGGCAAAGCAGGGTGTCGCGGCTCGGGTAATCCCGCGGCAGGCTGGCAAGCTCGGCGGCCAGCGCCGCCTGGTCTGTGCCCGCCTCCAGCGGCAGTTGCCAGATGTCGGTCTCCGGGGCCGCCACCACAGCGCGCATCAGGTGCAGCAGACGATCGGCGTAAGCCTGGATGGTCTCTCGCTCGAACAAGGCGGTGGCGAACAGCCAGTCCACCCTGACGGAATCCATCAACTCGGTCACCTTGACCGAGATGTCGGTCTTGGCAGGCAGCACCGGCGAGGTCTCCTCCACTAGCTGGCAGCCGGGGATGAGATCGTTGAAATCCACCTTGGCCTGATAGACCAGCATGATCTGGAAGATGGGGTTGATGGCGGTCGTGCGATCGGCGCCTATGGCTTCGGCCAGCGCCTCGAAGCGGTAGAGCTGGTGATCGAAGGCCGCCAGATCCTCCTCCCGGCACTGCTGCAGGTAGTCGATAAAGTTGGGCCGCCCTTCCAGCTGTGTTCTCAGCACGAGCGTATTGACGAAGAAGCCCACCAGGGACTCTATCTCGTGGCGCTCGCGGTAGGCGAGCGGCGTGCCTATGACGACTTCCTTCTCGCCGCTCTGGCGCACCATCAGCAGGGCAAACAGGGCGTGCAGGCCGATGAAGTTGGAGGTGTTGTGGCGCTGGCACAGCCGCTTGAAGCTCTCCCACAGGGCGTTGTCTATGGTGGAGAAGACCAGCTCGCCGCCGCTGGCCTGATGGGCCGGGCGCGGCTTGTCGAGCGGCAGACCGTGCACTTCGGGACTGCCGCCCAAGCGATCCACCCAGAACGGCTTGAACTCGGCGTGATAATCGAGAAAACGGTCCGAGTTGAACCAGCGGGCATAGTCGATGTAGGTAAGCGGCAGCTGGCTCACCTTGAGGGGTTCGCGGTTCTGATGGGCCAGAAAGGCGCGTTTGAGATCCGCGAACATGTTCTTGACCGACCAGCCGTCGGAGATGATGTGGTGCTGGGTGATCAGCAGCACGTGCTCGCGGCTGCCGAGGCGAATGAGGTGCACCCGGCTCAGATCCCCCTGAGTCAGGGAGAAGGGGCGCCCGATCTCCTCGCGCACCCGCCTGGCCACATAGGCCTCGCGCTCGACATCAGGCTCTGCACTCACATCCTCTATCTGCAGTTTGAACGGCTGGTGGGGCAATATCTCCTGGGCCCCCCTGCCCGCCTCGTCCTTGATGAAACGGGTACGCATGCTGGGGTGGCGGGCAAACAGATGGTCGAAGGCAAACTCCAGCGCCGCCGTGTCCAACTCTCCATTAACGCGAAAATAGACCGGCATATTGTAGAGGTGGGAGGCCTCCTCGTACTGCTCGATAAACCAGAGTCCGCTCTGGGAGGAGGAGAGCGGGCCGCTCAATGCCCCTTGCACCTCGATAGGTGCCTCGAAGGCGACGCGGGCCGCCAGGCAGCGCACCAGCTCATCCTTGTGCGCCTTAATGGTGGCGCCGATGGCCGGCGTCACCGCCTCCTTGCTCGACTGAGAGATAAGCTGGCCCTTGTCGTTCAGAGCCAGCTTCACTCCCTGCCGTTCCAGCTGTTTCAACAGCAAAATCATATTGTTCATCTGTTTCTCAAGCCTCAGGCACTCAGGGTGGCGCCGCCGTCGACGACCAGATCCTGCAGCGTGATGTGGCTGGCCAAGTCCGAGGCCAGGAAGAGGACGGTATGGGCGATCTCCGCCGGGGTGGCGATTTTGCGCAGGGGAATGCCGAGCTTGAACTGCTCCGGCAGCCCGGCAATGGTGCGGGCCATGGCCCCCTCGTCCGGCAGCATGCCGCGCAGCATGGGGGTATCCGTCGAGCCCGGCGACACCAGGTTGGCGCGCACGCCGAAGGGGGCCAGCTCCAGCCCTACCGTCTGGGTCAGGCTGGTGACCGCCGCCTTGGAGGCGCAATAGGCCGCCATCTGCATGCGCGGCACATGGGCGGCGTTGGAGCCTATGGTGACGATGGTGCCGCGCTGCTGCGCCTTGAAGTGGGGCACCAGGGCCCGCAGCAGATAGAAGACGCCGCTGGCGTTGACCGTCATGCAGTCGTGCCAGTCATCATCGGTCAGAGCGTCGGTGGAGCCGAGGCGCAAGACGCCGGCCCCGTTGACCAGCACATCCAGCCCGCCGTCCGCCAGCAGCGCTGCGCAGCAGGCGTTGACCGCCTTCGAGTCGCCAATATCGAGCAGCCGGGTGGCATAGGGGTAGTCGGCTTCGGGAAACGCCAGATCCAGCCCCACCACTGACGCGCCGGCCGCCACGAACTGCTCCGCCACCTCGCGCCCTATGCCACGGCCAGCCCCGGTCACCCAGACCCGCTTGCCAGTGAAATCAAACGCCATTTTTTGCTGATCCTTCGTCATCTTGCCCATCACCACACCATCTCCACGCTCTCTTCATCCTCGGAAAGCAGGCTGTCGAGGAAACGGCAGAAGTCGTCGAGGCGCGGGTGATCGAAGACATCGGAGACCTTGACATGCACCCCGAACTCGGCGCCGAGCCGGTTCACTATCTGGATGGTCTGCAGGGACTGCCCCCCCAGCTCGAAGAAGTTGTCCGCAGGCGCCATGGTGGCCAGCCCCAGGATCTGCTGCCAGATGGCGCCGACCCTGTTCTCGGTTTCACTGCCGAGGGCCAGTGCCTCATCCGTGGACTGGTACTGAGCCAGCAGGGCCTTGCGATCCAGCTTGTTGGAGCCGGTGCGGGGCAGCTGGTCATAGTGGCGATAGTCGGTGGGGATCATGGCGGCAGGCAGCACCTTGGCCAGCTGCGCCTTGATGACCCGGCTGTCGCGCTCCGGCCCGGCCACGAAGGCCACCAGCCGGCGCACGCTGCCGATGCTCACCCCCTGCACACAGGCCTCATCCACCCCCGGCAGGGCCAACAGTTGGGCCTCCACCTCACCGGGCTGGATGCGATAGCCGCTTATCTTGAATTCGTTGTCGCGCCGGCCCAGATAAACCAGCCGGCCGGACACCAAGCGCACTCGATCGCCGGTGCGATAGACGGGCATCTGCTCCGCGCCAACCCGCAGGGTATCGAAGCTGCCTTGCACGCCCCCCACATAGCCGTTGGCCAGCTGTGGGCCGAGCAGCACCAGCTCACCCTCGATGGCAGGTTGCTCCCCCGCCCCCAGAATGAGCGCCTGCATGCCGGGCAGCGGCAGGCCTATGGGCAGCTGGGCCTGGTTCGGATCTTCCTGCTGCAGCTCCTGGGTGGTCACCACCACTGTCGTCTCGGTGGGGCCGTAGGTGTTGAAGAGGCGCACATCGGTGCGGCCCTGGCGCTGCCACTGGGCCAGTTGCTCGGGGTAGACCGCCTCGCCGCCTATGATGACGGTGGCCAGATTGGCCGGGATATGGGCCTGACCCGCCGTCAGCGCCACCACCCACTCGTTCCAGAACGCGGTGGGCAGATCGAGATGGGTGATCCCCATCTTCTCCACCCCGGCCGCAAAGGCGGGCATGGATTCGAGCAGGGCGTCGGTGCGCAGCACCAGGGTGGCGCCAGCGCTCAAGGTGGCGAACACCTCCTCTATGCTGGCGTCGAAGTTGAAGGGGGCGAATTGCAGCATCCGCGCGTCTTCATCCAGGTGATAGCGGCAGCGGGCGGCGGCAGCGAAGTGATCCAAGGCGCCGTGGCTGACCGCCACCCCCTTGGGCAGACCGGTCGAGCCCGAGGTGAACATCAGGTAGGCGACGGCGCGGCCGGCGGCAGGCTGATTGAGCCGATCGTCGCTCACCAGGTCCCCCGCCAGCAGGGTGCGGCCCTCAAACAGGCTGGCCAGCTTGTGACGATACTCGGCCTGGGTGATCAGGGTCTTGACCTCCCCCAGCCGCAGTATATTGCCCTGGCGCTCCAGCGGCTGCTCGGGGTCGAGGGGCACATAGACGGCGCCCGCCAGCAGCACCGCTAGCTGGGCGAAGATGGCCTGGGAGCTGCGGGCCAGCATGACACCAACCCTGTCCCCCGGCTGCACGCCGGACGCCTGCAGGGCGGCCGCCATCTGTTCGGCTCTGGCCAGTAGCGCCTCGTAGCTGACGCTCACCTCCCCTTGCTCCAACGCAATCTTGTTCGGGGTCTGGGCGGCGAAGTGGCAGAGCGCCTCCAGCACCGGCCGCACCTGGAGAGCCTCGTGAGCGGGGCCGGCGATCAGGGCCCTGGCCCGCTGCTCGGCCAGCCAGTCGGCCTTGAGCGTTCCCAGGGACTGGGCGGGCTCGGCCAGCCAGCGCTCCAGCAGGGCGAACAGGGTATCGGCGATGGCCGCCAGATCCGCCTGCCGGTAGCAGCCGGGGTTGGCGTCCAGATCCAGGCGTGGCTGGCCATCGGCGCCGACCTGCACCTCTATGGTGAGATCCTCCACCGGGCCGGCGCTGATGTTGAGAATATGGGCGCTGAGCGGCCCGAAACGGCGGGCGTGATCGAAGGGCATTATGTTGACCAAGGGGCCGAACAATCGCTTGTCGCCCCCCACCAGGCCAAGGTCGCGGCGCAGCAGCTCGTAGCGGTAGTGCTGGTGCTTGCGCACCCCTCGCTTGGCCTTGGCCACGGCGCCGGCGGCTCCCGCCAGACTCAGCCCCTCTTCGAGCTCCAGAGCAAGGGGGGTGATGTTCATCTGCATGCAGGGCACGGTCAGCGACGCCGAGCCGATGCGGTTCATCATCATCAGGCCGAGCAGGGTCTGGCTCTGGCCGCTCGACAGCGACAGTTGGGCCGAGAGGCCGGCCAGCAGAAGATCGGGCCAGCCCAGCTTGTGCTCGTCGGCAAAGCCGGTCAGGGATTGCCAGAGCGCCGCGGGCAGCGGGCGGCTCTCGCGGATAAATTCGGCGGCAATCGGCGCCCGTAACGAGCCAAAGGATGTCACCTCGGGCCAGCCTTGCAGCTGCTCCTGCCAGAAGACACGGGCGGCGGCGTTCTTGCCGCTCTGCTCGCGGCTCGCCTCTTCGGCCAGCACCTCGGCCAAAGAGCCGAAGGGGGATGGGGAGTCCATCTCACCGGCCAGCCCCTCTGCATACAGCTCGGCGATGCGCTGGAACAGCAAGGTGGTGCCAAAGCCGTCCAGGGCTATGTGGTGCACACAGCTGTAGAGGTAATCGCGGCCGGGGCCGCGCAGCAGGGCGAAGCGGCAGGGGGCCTCCTCGGTCAATGTGAACGGACGGCGCAGATCGGCCCAGGCCCAGGCGCGGGCCAGCGTCTCGTCGTCGCGCTCGAGGGAGACCTCTTCATAGGCCAGGGGCAGCTCGTGCGAGACGAAGCAGACCGCCTCCCCATCCTGCTCGAAATGGCCCTTGAGCGCCTCGCACTCCCCCACCGCCTTGGCAAGGGCCGCGGCCAGCACAGCAGCCTCGACCTTGCCATCGAAGGCGATGCACTCGGCGGTGTTGAACATCGCCTTGTCGTCATTGAGCCGATGTCCGGACCAGAGCCCCTGCTGGGGTATGGTCAAGGGGAAGCGGTTCATGGGGTCACCTCCAGAGCCTGGGCTGCCAGCCTGGCCTCTATGAGGCGCCACCAGCCGTTGAGGGTCGGCAGCTTGGCGAGTTCCACGAAGCCGAGCTCCACCCCGGCCGCGCGCCACTCGGTGAGCAGGGACATGATACGCACCGAATCCAGACCGTAGTCGATGAGGTTCTCGTCCGGGTCAAACTCCCCTTCGTCCTCGTCGATATGACTCAGCAGCCGCGCCTTGAGCCCCTCGTAGGTCAGTAATGGATTGGTCAGCAACGGATTGGTGGACAACGGATTGTTCTGGGCGGCCGAAGCCGGAGCGAGCGCCAGCACCTCCTCACAGCAGATCACCTTGCCGCAGCGGGTCGCCACGTAGTCCAGCGCCATCTGGTGATCGGCCAGGGAGAAGTCCGCCACCCCGTCCGCCAGGAAGAAGGGCTGGATGTCGCGCATGAAGGCATCGCAGGCGGTCATCATACAGCCGATGTGGCCGTAGATGCCGCCTATGATGAGCTGATCCCGGCCTTGGGCCTTGAGCATCTGTTCGAGCTCGGAGCGCTGGAAGGCGCTGTAGCGCCACTTGACCAGCACAATATCGTCAGGCTCCGGGCGCAGCCCTGCCACCACCTGCTGCTGCTCGGGACTCTTGTTGAGCCCCGGGCCCCACATGTCGTTGAGCAGGGCCCTGTCCTCGGGGGATTGATCCTTGGGCTGGGCGGTGTAGAAGACCGGAATGCCGAGGGCCTTGCACTGCTTGCGTACCGCGGCGAGCCGCTCGGTCAGTGCGGCGATGAGGGGGCTGTTATCACCATAAAACGCGGTGAAATACTCCTGCATGTCGTGGATCAGCAGGGCGGCGCGTTTGGGATCCAGGGTCCAGTTGACCTTGTTGGCCTTCCACTGGCTGGGCATGGCGTAGTTGTTCAGGGTTGGGATAGCCATAACGTCATGATTCCTTTTTAGTTTTAAGCTGTGGTCAGGGGTTGGCTGGCGGCGATGATCTCGGCGATACGCGCGCGCAGCCCCTGCTTGTCAATCTTGCCCACCGCCGTCATGGGCAGGGCGTCCAGGGTTTCGAAACGGTCGGGCAGCTTGAAGTCCGCCACCCCGCGCTCGCGCAGAAACTTGCGCAAGGCGAGCGGCTTCAAGGCGGGATCCGTGCTGACGATAAAGGCGCAGCTCTTCTCCCCCATGGCGCTGTCAGGCATGGAGACCAGGGCCGCCTGGGTGATGGCCGGGTGGTGCAGCAGCTGGTTTTCCACCTCTTCCGCCGCTATCTTCTCGCCGCCTCTGTTGATCTGATCCTTCTGTCGCCCCACGACCGTGAGGTAACCATCGGCATCCTGTACCACCAGATCTCCGGAGCAGTAGAAGCCCTCGCTATCAAACACCCGGGCGTTGTGAGCCGGGCTCTGGTAGTAGCCGCGGAAGGTATAGGGACCGCGGGTGTGCAGGGCACCGGGCTGGCCCGGGGCGACCGGATTGCCCGCCTCGTCCAGCACGCGCACCTCGTCGTCCGGGCTCATGGGACGGCCCTGGGTGTGGATCACCTTCTCGTCGGGGTCGTCCAGCCGGGTGTAGTTGACCAGCCCCTCCGCCATGCCGAACACCTGCTGCAGCCGGCAACCGAGCAGCGGGGTGATCTTGCGCGCCACCGCTTCGGCGAGCTTGGCGCCGCCCACCTGCAGCAGGTCGAGGCTCTCAAGCTGACTGCGGACGGACGGATCAGATTCGGCGGCCTGCAACCAGAGGGAGACCGCCGGCGGCACCAGGGAGCAGAGGTTGACCTGGTGGCGGGCGATCAGCGGGAAACAGCTGATGGGGCTGGGATCGGGGGCGAGCACCACTGTGCCGCCTGCCTCGAACACCCCCAAGGCCCCGGGGGAGCTCAGGGGGAAGTTGTGGGGGGCTGGCAGGGCGCACAGATAGCGGGTATGGGGGCCGAGGCCACAGATCTCGTTGCTGCGGCGCACGCTGTACAGGTAGTCATCATGGGTGCGGGGAATGAGCTTGGGGGTGCCGGTGCTGCCACCGGAGAGCTGGAAGAAGGCCACCTCGTCCGCCGGAGTCGGGCCATGGACGGGGATGACCAACTCTTCGGCCCTGGCCAGATCACTCAGCCAATGGGTCAGCCCCAGCTCCCCGCTCTCGCCATCGAGCAACACCAGCTCGGCGCCTATGCCTAGCAGCAGATCACTGTGGCGATCCCCGCTGGCAAACAGCGGATGGGCGAGCGAGCCGATAAAGAGGCGGGGCCGGATCTGTTCGGCGTAAGAGGCCAGCTCCAGCCGGTTGTGGCTAAAGAGGGCGTTGACCGGGGCAATGCCGACTTTGAGCAGGGCGAAGAACACCAGATAGAACTCGGCCACGTTGGGGAGCTGCACCAGGGCTGTATCCCCCACCCCCAAGCCGTGGCGGGCCAATCGCCCGGCCAATCGACTCGAGGCGGCGTCCAGCTCCCTATAGCTGAAGCTGCGCTCGCCGCAGAGAATGGCGACCGCATCGGGGGCCAGCTCGCACTGGCGCGCCAGCATGGCGGTCAGGGGCTCGCCGCGCCAATGACCCTTGGCGCGGTACTGCTGGGCCAGCTCCTCGGGCCAGCGGGTATAGGGCAGGAAACGGTTGGGCTGCGTCATTGCGCCACCTCCAGACTCAGGCCCAGGGCTTTCAACATGGTACCCAGCTTGGTGCCGGTCTCGGCCCACTCCATGGCGGGATCCGAGCCTGCCACTATGCCCGCGCCGGCAAACAGCTCCACCTGGTGGCCATCGAGCACGCCGCAGCGGATCACCACGGCCCACTCGCCGTTGCCCTGGCTGTCACACCAGCCGACGATGCCGCTGAACAGGGCTCGCCTGAAGGGCTCCTGCTCGCGGATGAACTGGCGCGCCAGATCCGTGGGATAACCACACAGGGCCGGGGTGGGATGGAGTTGGCAAGCAAGAGAGAGCACTGAGGCGTCGCTGCCGTGCAACTGGCCCGCTATGGGGGTACCCAGATGCCAGAGGGTGTCCGTGCTCATCAGGGTGGGACCTGGGGGGATCGCCAGCTCGCGGCAGTGGGGAGTCAGCACCCGGCGGATCTCGTCGATCACCAGGCGGTGTTCATGCTGATCCTTGCTGGACGCCAGCAGATCCCGGGCCACCGCCTCGTCCTGCTCCGGCTCGCTCGCCCGTCTGGCTGAACCCGCCAGCGGGTGGGTGAACACATCTCCCCCGCTGACCCGCAGCAGCAGCTCGGGGCTGGCTCCAAGCAGGCGGCGGCCCTGACCGAGCGGCAAGGAGAAGTGGAAGGCGTGGGGATTCTGGGCCATCAGACGGGCCAGCACCCGCTCGGGATCGGCGGGCTTGTGCAGGGTGAGGATCAGCTTGCGCGACAGCACCACCTTGGCGAGCTTGTTTTGGGCGAACGCATCCAGCGCCGCATTCACCGAGGCCTTGAATTCACCCGACGCGGGGGTGCTCTGCACCGCGATGACGCTGTTGGTCTCGGTGGCCTGCTCTTCTGGCGCGACGCGCTCCCCCCGCTCATAGCGGCCGGGCACATAGAGACAGGAGGCTTCCGCCGGATCGAAGGCGAAGGCACCGATGAGCAAGGGGTTGGCCTGGCCGGCGGCCCTGGCGGCATCGAGGGCCCGGGTTATCTGCTGCGCCAACAGAGGCCAGTCACCGGCTGGGGTCGCTATGGGTTGACCCAGGTCATAGGCACCAAGGCTCCCCTGACCCGAGGTAAACAAGAAGTCTGGCGGTGTGTCCGCCTCGGCAGGTGCGCCATTTTCCATTACACGAGTATTCACGTTACACCCTCAAAAAGATTCAAAATGATAATGATTATCAGTTTGATTTTGTGCGGCGGTAAAATACTCGCTTTGAAATCACGGGGTCAATGGGATTTTGAGTCGATAAAACAGGAGCTTGTCTGTGGGTATTGGCACTATGGCGCCGCGGCGGGCCTGCCGGCGCAGGGGGTGGCAACGCTACTCGAATGAACACGAATTGCCATCCCCATATGGGGGATGCGACAGAAACTGGGTCAGGCTGCCCCCACTGGCGGCCGACCCGCTTTGCCCCTAAGATGGCGCCATCTGTTGTTGCCACCCATTTGATGGAACCTTCCCATGTTAAAGCACCTGCTTCTGCTCCCCTTCGCCCTGCTGCTGGCGGCCTGCTCCCTCACCCAGTACAGCGTCAGCGAGGGCGAGATCAACCAGTACCTCAAAGAGCGAGTCGCCTTCGAGAAACAGCTGGGGATCCCCGGCATCATGTCGAGCAAGATCCGCCTGGACGACATGGAGAGTCGCATCGGTCGCACCCGCGCCGATCGGGTCGAGCTGGATGCCGCCGGTGATCTGGAGGTGGCGAGCCCCCTTGGCAGCCAGCAGATGAAGATCCGCCTCTCCCTCAGTGCCCGCCCGGACTATGTGGCCGAGCAGGGCGCCATCTACCTGCGTGACCTCGAACTCATCTCGGTCAAGACAGAGCCGGCCGACGTGGGGGCCGCCCTCACGCCGCTGCTGCCCACCTTCAACCAGTCCCTCTCCCTCTTCCTCTCCCAGACCCCTGTCTATCGGCTGGATGGCAATCGCAAGAACGAGGCCAGGATCAAGGAGAAGGTCGAGGCCCTCAAGGTGGAGCCCGGTCGTCTGGTGATCCCCTTCAAGCTGATGTAACCCCTGCTGCCGCGCCCCCCTCTCCCCAGACCCCAGGGGCGCGGTTTTTCGCTTCTAAAGTTCCCTCCCTTGCCTCATAATGCACACCATTCTCATTTAGATTCATGAGAAGCGTCATAATAAAATCAAACATATGGGTGAAAAGGACATGAGAAAAACCGTACTGGTGCAGGCGATCGCCTGTGCACTGCTCAGCAGCGCCGCGCACGCTGCCGTCAAGGTGGAAGACAAGACCTTCAACACCGCCGCCAGCATGCTGGCCTATACCGAATTCGAACTCTCCGGCGAGCCGCTGGCCGAAGCCCTGGGGCTGGATCTGGACGTGCTGGACGCCAACCGCGCCGATGAACCGACCCCGTTCGACTTCGCCGCCGGCATCGAATCCTACGAGTACTCCGAAGAGGCGATGTACGCCCTCAACTACCAGTCCGGCATGGGCCCGCACCTGGTGAACGGGCCGCAGAACCTGGCTCGTGGTGGCACCCTGGCCGACCTTGGCAAGCGGGTGCTGGTCATGGCCGATGCGGTCGGCTTCCCGGCCGATGAGGTGCCCCAAGGCATGTATCCCCTCTCCCTGCCCTATGCCTCCGCCAATCCGGAGTTCGCCCAAGCGGTGAACGCCGCCCCGGTCAACGGCGATCAGCTCACCATCAAGACCGCCAAGGGCACCGAGAAATCGGTCAAGACCCAGGTCCCGGCCTACTTCCGCGACTACGCCACCCTGCGCTGGAGCGGCAGTGACAACCTGCTGGTCCCGGCGGCCGTGGGCGGCATACTGCTCAAGGAAGTGATGTGGTCCCAGGACTTCCTGGGCGGCATGCACGTGGCCGAGAGCGATGAAGAGGTGGAAGCCGCGTCCGCCACCATGGATCAGGATGGCAAGCACAAGCTCGGCGTCTCCGCCGCCGACGGCTTCAACGGCATGATGCTGACCGAGCAGTCCATCGACAAGCTGGCCATACTGCAGGGCCAGCTCGGCTTCGATGGCAAGCAGCTCGGCGCCAGGATCAGCCCCCAGTACGATCCGGCCAAGGGTGTCGTCTACTTCCCCCATCAGGTGAAAGTGACCGAAACCAGCAAGAACGACGTCGGTGCCATCGGCAAGCTGGAGGTGGTGGACGGCTCCGCCCAGCTGCGCGATGCCTGGATGCTGCTGTGGCCGCTCTCCGAGTTCTACGCCTTCAGCGATCAGCGCAGCGCCAACACCAACCAGAACCCGGCCTTCCACGCCGTGTTTGACGGCGCCCCCTTCGCCGCCGCCCCGGCCGCCAACAAGGCCAATGATCTGGGCAAGGCAGTGGCGGGCAGCGATGCCTTCTCCCTGGCGCTGAACCTCTCCAACCTGACCTTCAAGAACCTGGCCGCCCTGCACTTCGAGCCCAAGGCCGGTACCCTGGTGGACAGCTGGCAAGAGGGCAAGCAGAGCGCTCACGTCACCACCTTCGACGCCGCCTACGCCCTGGTCGCCCTGCAGATCTTCCAGCGCGCCCAGGATGCCTTGCCGGTCGGTTACGCCGCAGGTGACAACGGCGAGCTGAACCTCAAGACCCAGCAGGGTCAACAGGCCCTCGAGCTGGTACGCAAGCAGGCTGACTTCATCCTCGGCAAGCTGGTGGGCAAGAACGGCCTGGTCCACGATGGCCTGACCCTGGGTGGGTCGCTGGATGCCGGTCAATCCATAGAGGCGCAATTTGCCGCCATCCGTGGCCTGACCGCCGCCTTCCTGGCCACCTCGGATGCCAAGTACCGCACTGCCGCACGGGATCTCTTCATCGCCACCGACAAGGCCTACTTCAATGCCAAGGCGGGTACCTGGCTGGCGGGCAAGCAGGGTGAATACACCCCCTGGACCCAGGCTGCCATCTCCGGCGCCCTGCGCTCTGCCATGCTGAACCTGCGCAACGAAGGGGCCGAGAAGGCACCCGAGCTGGAGCTGGCCAAGCTGACCGGCCAGTACGTCAGCTGGTTCCGTGGCACCGTCAACGGCGGCATGCAGATGGCCGAGTGGGTAGGCGACTCCGGCGAGAACGTCATCGACGGCGCCGGTGGTGACACCGACGAAGACGGCGTGCCCCAGGTGACTGCCGCGGGCGGCAAGCACGGCACCGCCATGGTGATGGCCGGCAAGGCCATCGTCAGCGAATAAGTCAGCGATGACCGCATGAAAAAGGGAGCCTTCAAGGCTCCCTTTTTGTTGGTCTCAGTCTCATCAGCCGAGCTTGGCCACCATCTCCTTGGTCACCAGCACTATTCCCTGCTCGGAGCGGTAGAAGCGACGGGCATCCTCGTCCGCGTTCTCCCCCACCACCAGGCCATCGGGCAGCTTGCAGCCCTTGTCCACCACCACCCGGCGCAGGCGGCAGCCCGCCCCCACTTCGACCCCGGGGAAGATCACCGCCTGATCCAGGGTGCAGAAGGAGTGCACCCGCACATTGGTGAAGAGCACAGAGTTCAGCACGAAGGAGCCACTGACGATGGAGCCGCCCGCAAACATGGAGTTGATGGTCATGCCGTGCTGGCCGTTTCTGTCCTGCACGAACTTGGCGGGGGGCGACATGTTCTGGCTGGTCCAGATGGGCCAGTTCTCGTCATAGATGTCGAGCTCGGGCACCACGGAGGCGAGATCCATGTTCGCCTCCCAGAAGGAGTCCAGGGTCCCCACGTCGCGCCAGTAGGGCTTTTGCCCCTCCTTGGCCCCGACGCAGGAGATGGTGAAGGGGTGCGCAAAGGCCTTGCCCTCTCCCACTATGCGCGGGATCACGTCCATGCCGAAGTCGTGCTTGGACTCCAGATTGTGGATGTCCTCCTCCAGCAGCTGATAGAGGTATTCCGCATCAAAGATGTAGATCCCCATGGAGGCCAGGGAGATCTGGTCATTGCCCGGCATGGCGGGCGGATTGGCCGGTTTCTCCACGAAGGCGCGGATCTTGCGCTGCTCGTCGATGTCCATGACCCCGAAGGCAGACGCCTCCGCACGCGGCACCTCGATGCAGGCCACCGTCACCTTGGCCCCGAGGCGCACGTGATCGAGCAGCATGGCGGCATAGTCCATCTTGTAGATGTGATCCCCCGCCAGCACCACTATGTATTTGGGGCCGTAGTCACGAATGATGTCGACGTTCTGGTAGATGGCATCGGCGGTGCCGCGATACCAGTGCACCTCGTCCACCCGCTGCTGGGCGGGCAGCAGATCGATGAACTCGTTCATCTGATAGCGCAGGAAGGACCAGCCAGATTGCAGATGGCGCAGCAGGCTGTGGGACTTGTACTGGGTGACCACACCCACCCGGCGAATGCCGGAGTTGATGCAGTTGGAAAGCACGAAATCGATGATGCGGAACTTGCCGCCGAAATGGACGGCGGGCTTGGCGCGATTGTCGGTCAACTGCTTCAGGCGACTACCGCGTCCCCCTGCGAGCACCAAGGCCATACTCTGATTCAATAGTTGCCGTGCTTTGGCTGTGTCTACGGGTTCTAGCAACATATCTACCTCTGCTCTGTTGGGGCTGTTTTCAACCCATCTTCGCTTTTTTTGCGAACTGTGAAAGTGTTTTCACTCACATTTAGTGGCTTTCCGACGGTCCTTTTCATGGAGTTGCGTGAGTACTCAAGCTTTGTGCCGGCGGCTTGGTTAGAATTTCTACATCACGAGCATCATCAAGGATGAAACGATGTTGAATAAACACGAGGGAAATCTGCTGCTGGTCAGCGCCCTGGTCTGCATTCCCATGCTGTTGCTGCAGGGACTCTGGCTTGCGCCTCCGGCCTCCCCCCTCACCCTGCTGCTGGTCCTGATGACCACCCTCATCGGCTTCGCCCTGCTGCTCTTTCTCACCCACAGCGTGCGCAAGGGGGAGCGGGAGAGGCAGGAGCAGCGCTGGCTGCTGGCGCTGCAACAACGGGATCCCGCCATGCTGGAGAGCCCGCAGGCACAAACGGCGCTACGCCAGTTGCTTGCCTCCTTCAGTGAAGCCGAACTCGATGCACATCGCCAGATAAGCGAACTGCAGCAGCAGGCAACCCAGGACGAGATGACGGGCCTGCGCAACCGTCATGCATTCAGGCGCGATCTCACCGAGCTGCTGCTGCAGGAGACGACCCAGACCGCCATCCTGGTGCTGATCCGCGCCACCGAGCTTGCCCGCCTCAATGCCCAGCGCGGCTTCCAGTCCGGGGATGCCTACATCAGGGATATTTCCAACCTCATCAATCTGGTGGTCAACCGCTTTCCCGGGCATCAGGTCTATCGCATCTCGGGCTCTGATTTTGCGGTGCTGCTCCCCTCTGACATCAACATTCCGCCCCATTTGCTGGGGCAGGAGTTCAAGCGGGCCTTCGATCATTATCATCGGGAACGGGAATTGGAAAATGTGGCCTACACAGGGCTGACCCAGCTCTCCCGCGCGCAGAATATCGAGGCTATCCTGGCCCGCGCAGATCTCGCCCTGGCACGGGCTCAGACTGAGACCATCAACGGCTGGGCCATCCAGCAACATGATCACTCCAGCAACCTCCATGGCCAGCAGCACTGGAAGAGAGTGCTGGAGGATCTATTGTCGCAGCCGGATTGCATCACCCTCTTCAGCCAGCCGGTGCAGGCGTTCAATCGGGACATGGTGCCCTACCAGGACATCTCTGCCCGCTTCAGCAATCGAGAAGGCATACAGCTCCCCACAGACACGCTCTTTGCCATGGCACAGCGACTGGAAATGCTGATGCGGCTGGAGCAGATGCTGATCACCCATGTCATGCGCCAGTATCGCGCCTTCGACCTGCAGACCCACCGCTGGGGGCTCAACCTCTCCAGCTGCCTGCTGCAAAACAGCGCCTTTTTGATCTGGTTTGATCACCAGCTGCAAAAGGATGCGAACATCAGCGCCAATCTGGTCTTCGCTCTGGATGAAGAGCACCTGAAACACAACATGAACGGTGGAAAGCGGCTGTTTGAACTGCTCAGGCGCCATGGCAGTCGCTCCACCATTCGCAACTTTGGCAAGGGGATGGACTCCTTCACCCTGCTTCATGAGCTGAGGCCGGATTATGTGAAGCTGGATCCGCTGCTGCTTGGCACCCTGGAACGGGACATCGCCAACCAGCAGTTCGTGCGGATGATAGTCGACGTCTCCCATCGCATGGGCTGTCTGGTGATAGCGGAAGGGGTGGAGGAGCTCGGTCAGAAGCAGTTGTTGCAAGGCATGTATGTGGACGGATTGCAGGGGTATCTGATCGCACGGCCCCAGGAGCTGAGGCCTGACATTCCCCATCCGGGGGTCTTCACTGGGGACGTTTCAACTTCAGCAGGGTCAGAATGATGTCATTGAGCTGGCGATAGCGCTCCAGCTCCTTCTGATCGTAACGGGTCGCCAGCATGGTCGGGTTGTGGCGGTTCTTGAGGTAACGGTTGATCTGCAGACGATTGAAACCGGCCACCTTGTAGACCTGACCGAGCAAGGCATTGAGCTCCTCGTCCGCCAACCCCGCCCGGGCCAGATAGTCCTCCTGGGACGGGCTCTCCAGCTGGCAGCTCTGCTTGTCGAGGTGGCCGCTCTCCTGCAGATAGGCGAGCCACTGCTCCACGTAGAGCGGCTTGCAACCGGCCAGCAGATCGAAATAGCCCACCGCATCGCAGCGGCAGCCGGTCAGCAGCACCAGGGCCAGGGCATCGCTGTCGCATTGTAAGGTCACGGGACCGCTCTGGCCCCAATCCAGCGCCTGCACCCGGATCCGGGCCCGCCCGCCCGCCGCTGTAGTCACGTCAAAGACAAACATGGCACCTCCCGATCGGCAAAGGGTTGATGATGACCCATCTCGGTGACGGGTGCAAAGCCAAATCGCCCGCTCATCTTGGCGCCCTTGCCGGGCATAAAAAAACCGACGGCCTCGCAGCCGTCGGTTCTGGTCTCGACGATGGCCCGCATCGGGGCCATCAGTGCAGCACAGTTCAGGCGTCCAGCTCAACCAGCGCCTTGGCCAGCTCGATGGGTTCGAGCTCCTGGCCTTCCAGATCGGCGTTCCAGTTCGGGCCGACCAGCACATCGTCTTCGTCCAGATCGTTGATCCAGATGTCGAGAAACTCTTCGAGCTCGATCACTTCCGGCTCGTAATCCGCCCACTCGTCCACGCAGTGCAGACGGGCATCACCCTCGGCAGACCAGAGCGGCATGACGTCGGCATCTTCGAACTCGGCGGAGCGGCACACCACCCAGTCTTCACCGTAACGCAGACCCCACACCTGACCCGACTCGCGGACTTCTTCGATGAACAGCTGGAAATTGGCGTCAAGATTGTCAGTTAGTTTGCTCATGGGGGTCTCTCTCTTGCAGGCGGTCGGCCAACGCTGGCCAATAATGGGGCTGATGGTGTCCCAAAAGCCCCCCAGACTCAAGCCTTATCCCCAAAAAGGCGGGGATAAGCGCCATCAGGTTCGATATTGGGCGACCAGGGCCCCCAACTCATCGCAAGAGAGCGCCAGCTGGCTTGCCGCCTGCTCGGTCAAGCGGTTCTGGGCCAGGGCATCCGCCGCCAGCTCTGTGATGGCCACCAGCCGCTGGTTGATCTCCTCGGCCGCCCGGCTCTGCTCGGCGGCGGCCGTGGCGATCTGGCTATTCATGGCATTGATGGTGTGCACTGATCCATCGATGGCATGAATGGCACCGTCGGCATCACCGGCCCTGTCCGCTGTCGAGCGGGAGAGTTGCTGCAACTGGGTGATGCCGCTGACCACCCGGCCCGCCCCCTCCTGCAGCCGCTGGATCATCTGCCGGATCTCGTCGGTGGAGCTGTGGGTGCGGGTCGCCAGGGTGCGCACCTCGTCGGCCACCACAGCGAAGCCACGCCCCTGCTCGCCGGCCCGGGCCGCCTCGATGGCGGCATTGAGGGCCAGCAGGTTGGTCTGCTCCGCCACCCCCCGGATCACGTCGAGCACGGAGCCAATCTGCTGGGTCTCCTGCTCGAGCTGGCTCACCGCCTGCACCGTCTCCACCATCTCGTCCGCCAGCTGGCTGATGGTCTCCCTGGTCTGGGCCACCACCTGACGCCCGTGCTGGGCGAGATTGAGCGCTGAGTCAGCCGCCTCGGCGGCCTGGGCCGCGTGCTGACCCACCTCCCGGCTGCTCACCGTCATCTGCTCCATGGCGCTGGCCACCCGCAGGGTGTCCTGCTCCTGGCCGGTGACGATGGCGCCGGTCCGGTCGACGATCTGGGCCAGCTGGTGCGCCTGCTCCCGGTTCTGGGCCGTGATCTGCTGGCTGCGCCCCACCAGCTGCGCCATCTGGCCGGCGAAGAGGTTGAAGTTGACCGAGAGCTGGCTCAGTTCGTCCCGGCCCGACTCCGGCAGCCGAAAACGCAGATCACCCTCCCCCCTGGCGATGTTGCCGAGGGCCGATACCGACTGGGAGAGGGGCACCACTATGCTGCGCACTATGAGCCCGACCACGGCAAACAGCAGTATGGCCAGCACCAGGCCTATCCCGAGCAGGGTGCGCAGCACCTCCTGATACTGGGCCTCGACGTCGTCCACATAGACGCCGGTGCCGATGATCCAGTCCCAGGGGGCGAAGCGCTTGATGTAGGAGATCTTGCGCACCGGCTCCTCCACCCCGGGCTTGGGCCAGTAGTAGGCCACCTCTCCCACGCCCTGCGCCCTCGCCAGATCGGCGAAGGCGACGAACAACCTGAGCCCCTGCTTGTCCTCCACCCCGGAGAGATCCTTGCCGTCCAGCTCGGGTTTCATGGGGTGCATTACCATGGTGGGGTGGCTGTCATTGATCCAGAAGTAATCCTCCTCGCCATAGCGCAGCCCCTTGATCGCCGCGAGGGCCTCGGCCTTGGCGCGCCCCTCGTCGAGCTCCCCCTTGCGTACCCTGGCCTCGAATCCGGCCACCAGGCTGTAGGCGGTCTCGACCTGAGCCCGGGTCTGACGGCTCTTCTCCCCCATCAGCCCCTGCTGATAGATCTGCAGGCAGAAGAACAGCAGCAGTCCCAGCAGCGCCAGCACCATCAGGGTCACCAGCGACAGGCGCCGGCCGATACTCCATTGTCTCAACATACCCTAGTCCCGAACCAGCTACATGTTGTTAACAAGGTATGTCGCCTTGGCGCGGCCTGTCCACGATGACAGCAAAAGCAGTGCCAAAAACATGATCCAGCCCCAAAAACAAGAAAGGGTGCCCAGTGGCACCCTTTCTTGTTGTCGACTGGATGACGCTATCAGCGCTCCCAGTACACCTCTTCCAGGCTGTCTTCCTTCTCCGGCAGGCCGCGGGAGAGACGCGGGCTGCTCTGGGCCAGCACCTCGTAGCTCACCCGGTTGGCGTACTTGCACACCTGGGCCAGGGAGGAGTAGGTGAGGAACTCGGAGAGGTGCTTGGCGGAGTTCGGCACATTCATGCGGTGATAGGCGTTGGCCACCATGTCGTGCAGCACCGCGGACAGGGCGCCATCCCCGGCGCCATTGGTGTTCTTGATCTTCTCCGGGCCGCCCATGTAGGGGGAGATATGGGAGTAGATCCGCGCCGGATTGCGGCACTTCTCGCGGGCCATGGGGCGGCTGAACTCATACATGTTGAACTCGGGGATCACCCCGGG
This sequence comes from Aeromonas rivipollensis, assembly GCF_010974825.1. Classification (GTDB taxonomy): domain Bacteria; phylum Pseudomonadota; class Gammaproteobacteria; order Enterobacterales; family Aeromonadaceae; genus Aeromonas; species Aeromonas rivipollensis. The sequence continues at coordinate 284,159 of NZ_JAAILA010000013.1, forward strand.
CAGCAGGGTATGGGTGGTCTCGCGCTTGTAGTCTTCCTCGGTGTAGCTCGCCATGTAGAGGCCGATGGGACCGGCGGTGCAGAGCACCATATCGGCCCAGTCCAGCGCCTTGTCGGCGGCGCCGAGCGGGTCTTTGATCCCGGTCAGGGCCTCGGCCTCGTCCTCGTTCATGGCGAGCACTGTCACGTTCTCGCTGATGAAATCACGCCACCACTGGGGGTTCTCGTCGATGACGAAACGGGTGCCCAGGGTCAGCACCACGGGCACACCGGCCTCGCGGGCATAACGGACGGCAGCCATGGCCGCCTCCTTCATGGGAGTGCCGTCTGCGCCGCGCACCAGGTAGGCGGTGATCACCAGGGCGGAGGAGTCCTTGATGATGGCTTCCGGGATGTGCGCCACGTCCAGGTGGTCCATCTTGCCGGCGTTGATGCCAAAGCTGCGCTCGCCCCCTTCGGTGATGAAGGTGAAGCAGCGACCGACAGGGCCGTCCACCGGCTGCAGGTAGTCGAGGTTGACCCGGGACGAGGTGTTGCACAGATAGCGGTAGGCGTAGCTGCCGATGCGGATGTCCTGGCTCATCACCCCGAGCAGGATGGAGTGGGAATCGGCCAGCACAGAGTAGTTGTGCATGGTGTTGCCTATAGTGCCGCCGGCAAACTCGCTCACCACCATGTTGTTGGCCTTGAGCTCTTCATAGACCCGCTCGGCCACGTCGTCGGAGATGAGCATGGAGTGGCCCTTGCTCAGGCCGTACCGGTTCAGAAAGTCCTCGTCCACATGGGCTTCGATATCCACCAGAGTCTGATCTATACCCACCACATAGGCCTTGCCCAGTTCGGTGAGCTGGGGATTTTGCGGGATCAGGGGATCACGCCTGTCGACCGGGAAGTAGTGTTTGGACTTGCGCTGACCGGGAAATTTCATGGCAATCTTCTGTGCTCTGGGGGAAAGAGGGGCGGGATTTTAACACAATCCACCCCGCCGAAAAGTCGCCCGATTAAAATATGGGGTCAGTATAGGCAAGGGTTTGCGAGGAAAACGTTTGATCTTCCCCCCTCAAAAAACCACCTCGCGCTGAGGTGGTTTTTCGCACTCAAGTGGCCTCTGGCCTCAGCCGAATGACAGCCCCTGCACCAGCGCCAGCACCGAGAAGAGCCCCAGGGACAGCCAGAAGAAGAGGGTGCCAAACAGGCGCGGCTTGTTCGGCGCCTTGGGGATCTGGATGCCGATGGCGTGCAGTATGCGCCCCACCAGCAGCAGCGCCCCACCCAGGTGCAGCCAGAGCGCCCCCACCCCGGCCAGCTCGCACAGGGCCATCAGCAAGAGGGTGAGCGGCACGTACTCGGCGAAGTTGCCGTGGGCACGGATGGCGGAGAGCATCTCGGGCGCCTCCCCTTCCCCTATCATCACCTTGAACTGGGCCCGGCGCTTGAGCAGCAGGAACAAGAGCCCCAGCAGGCCGCCGTAGATCAGCGTGATATGCATCATCAAGACACTCCTTTATCGTTGAACCCGAACACCCGGCGCGCGCCATCGCGGCCGTGAAGCCCCCTCACGCCAGCTCGCGGCAGATCAGCGACACCATCATGCGGATGTGGGCCTGATCGCTGTTGAGGGCCGGTATGTAGTGGAACTGCTCTCCCCCCGCGTCCATGAAGACGGCGCGGTTCTCGACCTGGATCTCCTCCAGGGTCTCGAGGCAATCCGCCGAGAAGGCCGGGCAGATCACATCGAGCCGCTTGACCCCTTGTTCCGCCAGCTGGGCTATGGTGACGTCGGTATAGGGCTTGAGCCACTCCTGCTTGCCAAAGCGGGACTGGAAGCTGGCACTCCACTGCTCGGGGGACAGACCCAGCGCCTCCGCCAGCAAGGCGGCGGTGCGGCGACACTGATGACCGTAAGGGTCCCCCTCGTCCTCGCTGCGCTGGGGAATGCCGTGGAAGGACATCAGCAGGTGCTCACCCTGTCCCTGCTGCTCCCACTGGCGGCGCACGCTCATGGCCAGTGCCTGGATGTACTCGGGGTGGTTGTGATAGTCGCGGATGAGGCGCATCACCGGCAGGTGGCGCTCCTTCTTCATCACCCGGGCCCAGCCGTCGAACACGGCGGCCGTGGTGCTGGCGGCATACTGCGGATAGAGCGGCAGCAGTATCACCCGGTTGACCCCCTGGGCCTTGAGCGCCTGCCAGCCCTCGTCGAGGGAGGGCGAGCCATAGGTCATGGCCAGCACCACGGGCACATCGACCCCTTCCCGCTTGAGCTCCTGCTCCAGCGCCGCCCGCTGCCGCTGACTGATGGCCATCAGGGGCGAGCCCTGTTCGGTCCAGACCTGCTGATAGAGCTTGGCGACCCTGGGGGCCCGAAACGGCAATATGGCGAAAGTCAGCAGCGGTGCCCACAGCAGGCGAGGTATCTCGACCACGCGCGGGTCCTGCAGGAACTGACTGAGAAAGGCCTTGACGGCCGCCGAGGTTGGCGCCGCTGGGGTCCCAAGATTGACGAGCAAGATCCCGGTTTTCGTGGTCACGTTAGCGTCCTGTCGTGGGGTGTTTGTGTTGCTTGTGATAATGCAAGAAAGGGCCCTGTGTGGACCCTTGTCTCAATGTCGTTGCCAGGCGATCGCCCTTGGCGTGGCAAGAGGATTGCCAGCACGCCGGGCAATGTCGGTGGCAAGACCAGCTTTAGCCGAGGATCGCCGCCAGCTGCTGGCTGACCTGATCCACCGGCTGGGTGCCGTCGATCTTGACGTAACGGGTGTTGCCCGCTTCCGCTTCCTTGCCGTAGAAGCCGATGAGCGGTGCGGTCTGCTGATGGTAGACATCCAGACGCTTGCGAACCGTGGTCTCTTCGTCGTCGGCACGGATCACCAGATCCTCGCCGGTCACGTCATCCTTGCCTTCCACTTTCGGCGGGTTGAACACCACGTGGTAGGTACGGCCGGAGCCGGAGTGCACGCGGCGACCGCTCATGCGCTTGACGATCTCTTCGTCCGGCACCGCGAATTCCAGCACGAAGTCCACCACCACACCGGCATCCTTCATGGCTTGCGCCTGGGGGATGGTGCGGGGGAAGCCGTCCAGCAGGAAGCCGTTGGCGCAATCCGGTTGCGCGATACGTTCTTTGACCAGGCCGATGATGATGTCGTCGGAGACGAGCTGACCTGCGTCCATCACGGCCTTGGCCTTGAGGCCCAGCTCGGTACCCGCCTTGATCGCCGCACGCAGCATGTCGCCGGTGGAGATCTGCGGAATACCGTGTTTTTCCATGATGAACTGAGCCTGGGTACCTTTGCCGGCACCCGGTGCTCCCAACAGAACAATGCGCATACACGCTCCTAATTGATTGGTTATTCAATTCTTGAGAAGGCAAAAAACTACACGTTTTCGCCCATATTAACAAGCTCGCCCCGTGTGAGTGGCCAGATTATCACCAGCCCCTGGCGCCGTCTCTGCGACCAAAGACGCAGGCCCCTGCCACGAAAAATGATTGAAAATGCAGCAGACACTCAGGGCGGACAACGCCGCCCCGGGGCGGCGTCGGCCAAAAAAAAGCCCACTGCCTTGCAGTGGGCCAATTACATCACGCCTGGAGTAGCAGACGGTTGATACGGGAGACGAAGCTCGCCGGATCATTGAGGCCGCCCTGCTCCGCCAGCTGGGCCTGCTCGTGCAAGAGGCTGACCCACTCACCGAACAGCGCCTCGTCTTCGATGGTGTCGAGCTTCTTCACCAACGCGTGGTCGGGGTTGAGCTCCAAGATGTACTTCTGCTCCGGTACCGGCTGGCCGGCGGCGCGCATCAGCTTGATCATCTGAGTGCTCATGCCGTGGTCGTCGGTGACGATGCAGGAGGGGGAGTCGGTCAGGCGGTGGGTGACACGCACCTCTTTCACCGCATCGGCCAGGCTCTGCTTGACCCGCGCCACCAGACCGGCGTTGGCTTTTTCAGCCTCCTCCTGGGCTTGCTTGGACGCCTCGTCCTCCAGCTCGCCCAAGTCCAGCTCGCCACGGGTGACGGAGACCAGCTGCTTGCCGTCGAACTCGGTGAGGTGGCTCATCAGCCACTCGTCCACCCGCTCCCACATCAGCAGCACTTCGACGCCCTTCTTGCGGAAGATCTCGAGGTGCGGGCTGTTCTTGGCCGCGGCATAGGAGTCGGCGGTGATGTAGTAAATCTTCTGCTGGCCTTCCTTCATGCGGCCAACGTAATCCTCAAGCGAGACGGTCTGGGCTTCGCCCTCGCCGGCGGTGCTGGCAAAGCGCAGCAGCTTGGCGATCTCCTCGCGGTTGGCATAATCCTCGGCCGGGCCCTCTTTGAGCACGTTGCCGAACTCGCTCCAGAACTTGGCGTACTTCTCGCTATCGTCCTTGGCCAATTTGTTCAGCATGGTCAGGACGCGCTTGGAGCAGGCCTTGCGCAGGGAGGCGGTCACCTTGTTGTCCTGCAGGATCTCGCGGCTGACGTTGAGCGGCAGATCGTTGGAGTCCAGCACCCCTTTGACGAAGCGCAGGTAGGTCGGCATAAACTGCTCGGCGTCGTCCATGATGAAGACGCGCTGCACGTAGAGCTTGAGGCCGTGCTTCTGCTCGCGGTTGTAGAGATCGAAGGGCGCGCGGGCCGGGATGTAGAGCAGGCTGGTGTACTCCTGGGCCCCTTCCACCCGGTTGTGACCCCACAAGAGCGGGTCTTCGAAATCATGGGCGACGTGCTTGTAAAACTCCTGATACTCCTCGTCCTTGATGTCTTTGGGGTTGCGGGTCCAGAGCGCGGTGGCGCGGTTGACCTGCTCCCACTCGCCCGGGGTACCGACTATGGTCTCGCCATCTTCTTCGCGATCCGGGGTGCCCTCCTTGTACATCTCCACCGGCACAGAGATATGGTCGGAATACTTGGCGACCACGGCGCGCAGGCGCCAGTCGTCCAGGAACTCCTCTTCCTCGGCACGCAGGTGCAGGATGACGTCGGTGCCGCGCCCTTCTTTGGTCACGTCAGCGACCGTGAAGGAGCCTTCCCCTTCCGATTCCCACTGTACGCCCTGGCCCGGCTCTGTGCCGGCGGCGCGGGAGATGACGGTCACCTTGTCGGCGACGATGAAGGCGGAGTAGAAGCCCACCCCGAACTGACCGATCAGCTGGGAGTCCTTGCCTTGATCACCGGAGAGGTGCTTGAAGAACTCGGCGGTACCGGATTTCGCTATGGTACCCAGGTGCTCGATCACCTGGTCCCGGGTCATGCCGATGCCGTTGTCCGAGATGGTCAGGGTCTTGTTCTCTTTGTCCACCACCAGGCGCACGCGCAGCTGGCCGTCGTTTTCGAACAAAGAGGCATCGGAAAGCGCCTTGAAGCGCAGCTTGTCCGCCGCATCGGAGGCGTTGGAGATAAGCTCGCGCAGGAATACTTCTTTGTTGGAGTAGAGGCTGTGAGCCATCAGGCTCAGCAGTTGTTTGACTTCAGTCTGAAAGCCGTGGGTTTCGGCGTGAACACTTTGGGTCATCGACCAGTCCTCAAAACGTCGGGTTGAACAGATTCCCAACCTAGATGGGGTTGGCCCACCAAATATCAAGGGGCTTGCGTGCAAACTTGAGAGCAAAGTTGCACACTGGCCCCTGGTGGCGGGCTTGGCTGCCCATTTTTCGTACCATCCAGCCAAACCAGTTTATGAGCCGTCGCGAGAAGCCGTCAGCAAGGTATCGATCCGCGCAGGAACCGGAACGTATAGGTATACGTGAGCCCCTGGTTTCACATAAGCGAGCAGCACATGAGCCTTGATCACGGTTTCGCAGCAGGCCCATAAGCAGGTTTAGATGCGCTGACGCCCCATCAGGGAGTGAGACAGCGTGGTGCCATCCACCAGCTCCAGCTCGCCACCCACCGGCACCCCGTGGGCGATGCGGCTCACCTCCACCCCGGCGGCGCGGGCCATGTCGGCGATGTACCAGGCGGTGGCATCCCCCTCTATGGTGGGATTGGTGGCGAGGATCAGCTCCTTGATGTGCTCATCCTTGAGGCGCCGCTCCAGGATCTCCAGCCCCAGCTCCTCCGGGCCTATGCCGTCCAGCGGCGACAGATGGCCCATCAGCACGAAGTAGCGGCCGGAGAACTGGCCGGTCTGCTCGATGGCCGCCACGTCTGCCGGGCTCTCCACCACGCAGAGCAGACCGTTCTCCTCGCGCTTGGGATTGGCACAGATCTCGCAGCGATCGTTCTCGGTGAAGGTGCGGCAGTGGCTGCAATGACCGATTTCGGTCAGCGCCCGATTGAGCAGGGAGGCTAGACGCAGGCCGCCGCTGCGCTCGCGCTCCAGCAGGGTGAACGCCATGCGCTGGGCCGACTTGGGGCCCACGCCCGGCAAGACCTGCAGCGCCTTCATCATCTCATCGAGCAGGGGACTGAATTTCATGGAGATTTCCTTTAAAGCCGCGCCGAAGGGAGGAGTCGGCCCGCTTGCCTGACGCGGTGCCGACGCCTCCATCCGAACCTATCTTGTTGGCGCAGGACTATACCCGAGCCGCCCCCAGCCGCCAATGGCAGATCCCGCCAAATGGCCCCTCCCCCTTGCCACACAGCTCCCCGGCAAACCGGGCGAACCGGGCGGCGCCCCGCTTTCCAGGCCCATGCAGACCCCGCATGGCCATCCAGGGCTCACAAGGCGATAAAAAGCGCCTAGGTCGTTTAGTCTTTTTATTCGATTGAACGGTATCGTTAAGTAAAACCAAACAAAAATCCCTCCCCCGATGCCAGCGCCCCTGGACGCGGCCCACTGCAAGGGCGCTATCAGGGCACCCAATAAGCTGCGCCGTCACCGCCCCGCCGATTATCTCACCTGATGCCCCTCATCAATACCGAACGGGGCCCGCCTCGCAGAGCTGTGCCGTCACTGTCCCGTCGATTCCCCCTACCCTATGTCTACCATCCGATACCGAACGGGCCCACCTCGCAGGATCGCAAAGAAGCGCCGCGTCTGGCACTCAAACCGGTGCGAGATCAAGGTAATGGGGGCCACTGACCCGATAAACTTGGCCCCCGCGGCAGGGCCGACTCTCCTCTTTTCCCTGCCAAGCCAAGGCCCCTTCCCCTCCCGGCGCCGCCCATTGCAACACTGTTCGTTGCACCCTGAGGCCGACGCCGTGGCGGCAGGCCAGCAGACGGGAGTTCGATATCGCATGACATCCCTCAAGATGATCGCCGGATGGCCGCCCCTGCGGGCCCTCCCCTGCCCTCTTGTCATCATGGAAGGCTATCTGCCCCCTTGTTATCAGGGAGGGGCGCCTGCCCCTCTTTGGATGGCGTCATGACGGCCCGGACCCAGACGCCTTCCAGGCTGCGCCGCGAATTTCATATGGACGGTATAGTGCAGGGGGTCGGCTTTCGCCCCTTCGTCTATGGGTTGGCGCTGCGCCACGGCCTTGCCGGCTATGTCTTGAACGACGCCAATGGCGTCACCATAAGTGCCGAGGGTTCCCCCGAGCAGCTGGCAACCTTTGCTCGCGAATTGCGGGAGCTGGCGCCGCCGCTTAGCCGAATCGATCGCTTCAGCGAGCGTGCACTTCCCCTTTGCCATGATCCTGACTATGACGGCGCCTTTCATGGCCAGTTTCGAATTAAAGCCAGCCAGCAGCAGAGCGCCGCTACGGTCGCCATCTCGCCGGATCAGGGAATGTGCGAGGCGTGCGCCCGGGATGTGGCCAACCCTGCGGATCGCCACCATTACTACCCCTTTACCAACTGCACCCACTGCGGCCCGCGCTACACCATTATCCGCCGCCTCCCCTACGACAGACCCCACACCGCCATGGCGGGCTTTACCATGTGCCCGCGCTGCGCTGCGGCCTATGAAAACCCGCTGGACAGACGCTACCATGCCCAGCCGGTGAGCTGCCCCGAGTGCGGGCCCCATCTCAGCTGGCGCAATGGCAATGCCTTGGCCGAGCGGGAGGATGCCTTGCAGGCCGCCGCCCGTGCCCTGCAAACGGGCAAGCTTATCGCGGTCAAGGGGATGGGGGGTTATCACCTGATATGCGATGCGCGAAGCGAGTCCGCCGTGGCACGGCTTCGCGAGCTCAAGCGGCGCGAGCGCAAGCCGCTGGCGGTGATGATGGGCTCCCTTGCCGAGGCCAGGCGCCATGTCACTGGTTGCGAGGCGGAGTGGAAGCTGCTCGCCTCTCAGGCCAGACCCATCACCTTGCTGCGCAAGCGCACCAAGGATGATCGGCTCTCAGAATCCCAACACACCGCGGCCCCATTGGCCGACGGGATAGCCCCCGGCATTCCCTACCTCGGGGTTATGCTCCCCTATACCCCGCTCCATCAGCTGTTGCTGGACGCCTGCGCCATGCCGCTGGTGGCCACCAGCGCCAATGGTCGCGGCAGCCCGATCCTCATCGAATGCGAGGCGGTGGTCAGGGAACTCGGCAGCGAGATTGACGGCATCCTGGATCACAACCGACCCATCCTGCACCCCTGCGACGACAGTCTGGTGCAGTGGGCAGGCGGGCGGAGCCAGACCCTGCGCCTCGCCCGGGGTTATGCTCCCTGCACCCCCAGCCTGAAGCAGGCGGTCAAGGTGCCGCTGCTGGCGGTCGGGGCGCAGCAGAAGAACCAGCTGGCGCTGGCCTTCGGCCGCCAGCGCATCTACAGCCCCTATATCGGCGATCTGCACAGCCTGCCGATGCAGGGCCACTTCGAGCAGACCCTGGCGACCTTCCGCGAACTCTACGATCTCAAACCCGAACTGCTGGTATCGGATCGCCACCCCGGCTATCTCAGCCACCAGTGGGCCAAGGGCTATTGCCGCGATCACAATGCAACCCATCTCGAGGTGCAGCACCATCACGCCCACCTGCTCGGGGTGATGGCCGAACATGACATCACGGGCCCTGTGCTGGGTTTTACCTTCGACGGCACAGGCCTTGGGGATGACGGCACCCTCTGGGGTGGCGAGCTGCTGCTGGCCGATGTGAAGGGCTTCGATCGTGTTGCCCACCTCGCGCCTTTCAAGCTGATCGGCGGCGAGGCGGCGATTCGCGAGCCGGTGCGCCAGCTGCTAGGGCTGCTGTTCGAATCCTATGGCGTGGCAGAGATCAGCGCCCTCGATATTCCGGCGATCAACAAACTGCCCCTTGAGCGGATCAGCAACCTGCACCAGCTCTGGCATCTTGGTCGCAACGCCCCCCATACCAGCTCCATCGGTCGCCTGTTCGATGCCGTCGCGGCGCTGCTGGGGGTGATCGATACCCCCGACTACGAGGGAGAGGCGGGGCTCTTGCTGGAGGCAGCGGCCTTGCAGCTTTCCCCCGATGAACTGCCCTTCCCCCTCACCTTTGGCCTGAGCCTATCAGCGGAAGGGCCACTGCAGATCGAGTGGGCCGAACTGCTCAATACCCTTGTCGGCGAGCGGCGCAAAGGCACCTCGACCGCCAGCCTGGCAGCCGGTTTTATCCGCGCTATCAGCGCTCTGGTCGTTGCCCTGGCCGAGCGCTTCCCCGGTTATCCGGTGGCGCTCGGGGGCGGCGTCTTTCAAAACCGGGTGCTGATGGACCAGCTGGTGCCCGCTCTCGAAGCGGCTGGCCGGCAGGTATTGACCAGCGAAACCCTGCCGCTCAATGACGGTGGCATCGCCGCCGGTCAGCTCTGGTTTGCCATCCACCATATTGCCACGCACCAGCCTGCCACAACCGGTTGTGCCACCTTGTCGGAGTCCTGAAATCCATGTGTCTATCCATCCCTTCTCAGGTGGTGCAGCTGCACCCCGAAGATAACTGCGTCACCGTCGACACCCTGGGGGTGCAACGCCGGGCCAGCTGCATGTTGCTCGAAGATCCCCTCAACCTCGGCGACTATGTGCTGCTCCATATCGGCTTTGTGATGAGCAAGATTGATGAAGAGGAGGCGCAGGCCAGTCTCGAGAGCTTCCGCCAGATGGTGGCCCTGATGCCCGAACAGGATATCTTGCCATGCTGACCTTGAATGACCTGTTTCAGGGCTTTCGTCAGCCCGACGTCATCCGCGCCCTCGCCGCCCAGATCACCGAACTCGCCAAATTACTCCCCGAGCCGCTGCGAGTGATGGAGGTGTGCGGCGGCCATACCCACACCATCATGAAATACGGCCTGCACCAGCTGCTGCCGGCCAGCATCGAGTTCGTCCACGGCCCCGGCTGCCCGGTCTGCATCATGCCCAAAGAGCGCATCGATCAGGCCATCGAGCTGGCGAGTCAGCCCAACGTCATTCTGGTCACCCTGGGGGACATGATCCGGGTGCCGGGCTCCAAAGGCACGCTTGCGCAGCAGCGCGCCAAGGGGAGCCATATCCGCCCAGTCTATGACCCCCTCGACGCCCTGCGCATCGCCCGTGAGAACCCGGAAAAAACCGTGGTCTTCTTCGCCATCGGTTTCGAGACCTCCACCCCCATGACGGCCGCCTTGCTGGCTGCCGCTGAAGAGCAAGGGATTGAGAACCTCCTGTTTCATATCAACCATGTGCTGGTGCCGCCCGCCATTCACGCTGTGATGGCCGACGGAGTGGCCAAGGTGAACGCCTTTATCGGTCCTTCTCACGTCAGCGTCATCACAGGCGCCGATATCTACCTGCCCATAGTCCAGCGCTATCAGGTGCCTGTGGTGGTGAGCGGCTTCGAGCCGGTGGATGTGATGGAGGCACTGCTGATGATGGTGCGCCAGAAGGTGGAGGGTCGCTACGCGCTGGAGGTGCAGTACACCCGCGCCGTCACTGCCAGTGGCAATAAAACCGCCCAGCGGCTGGTCGAGCGCTTTTTCGAGACCCGCGATCACTTTCGCTGGCGAGGTCTGGGGGATATCAACGCCTCCGCCCTGCGCCTGCGCGATGCCTTCGCCAGGCGCGATGCGGAGCGTCACTTTGCACTCAGTGAGACCCCCATCGATGACCACAAGGCGTGCCAGTGCGCCGATATCCTGCGCGGGCTGGCCAAGCCGAACCAGTGCAAAGTCTTCGGCCGGGGCTGCACCCCGACCCAGCCCATGGGCAGCTGCATGGTCAGCTCCGAAGGGGCCTGCAATGCCTACTACCGCTATATGGGGATCCAGCAGCAATGATCGAAATTCAGTTAAGCCACGGTGGTCGGGTGATGAGGAGAGATGAACCAGCCTGTTTCGGCAATCTTGTGGAGAACCAGACCCGATGAGAGAAATCCAGTTAAGCCACGGCGGCGGCGGTGTCGAGATGAATCAGCTGATCAACCAGCTCTTCTTTCGCCACTTTGGCAACGAGATCCTGCTGCGCGGTGAAGATGCCGCCCTGCTGCCGGTAAGCGGCCCCGTCGCCTTCACCACCGACAGCTTTACCGTCTCGCCGCTCTTCTTCGAGGGGGGCGATATCGGCAAACTGGCCATCGCCGGCACGGTCAACGATCTCGCCATGATGGGGGCCAAGCCCGAGTATCTGAGCTGCAGCTTTATCATCGAGGAGGGGTTCCCCTACTCGGACCTCACTCGCATCGTCGAATCGATGGCCACTGAGCTTGCCAAAAGCGGCGCCCGCATCGTCTGCGGAGACACCAAGGTGGTGCCCAAGGGGGCGGCCGACAAGATCTTCATCAACTCCAGCGGGGTCGGCACCTTCCCGCTGCCCGAACAGAGCCGGGGCATCTCGGTACGCAACCTTAAAGCCGGTGACGCCATCCTGGTGTCGCGGGATATCGGCAGCCACGGCGCCTGCATCCTGATGGCCCGCGACGCCCTGCAACTGGGCTCGGATCTCAAAAGCGACTGCACCACCCTCTGGCCACAGGTAGAAGCGCTGCTGAAGGCAGGCATTACCCCCCACGCCCTGCGCGATGCCACCCGCGGTGGCCTTGCGGCCGTGCTGAATGAATGGAGCACCGCCTCCCAAGTGGCCATCGAGCTGGAGGAGTCCGCCATTCCGGTCTGCGATCCGGTGCGCGGCCTGTGTGAGCTCTACGGTTTCGAGCCCCATGATCTCGCCAACGAGGGAACCATGGTGCTGGCACTGCCTGCCGAACAGGCGCAGGACGCGCTGGGCATCTTGCGGCAATTCAACCCAGCAGCCAGCCAGATCGGCGTGGTGCAGGCGAGTGATCGCCACAAGGTGATCCTCAATAACCCCTGGGGCAGCCGCCGTTATCTGGAGCTGCCGCAAGGGGAACTGCTGCCGCGGATCTGTTGAGCGGCCATGCCGTTCACCCATATGCCATTTTCCCAATTAGGGGGAGGAGTCACTCCTCCTCCCCATATCGGTTAAGGAGCCACCATGCACGAAATGTCTCTGGCCATGGCCGCCATCGATCTGGCGGCCGAACAGGCCACCCAGCGGGGCTTTACCAAGGTGACCGCCCTCTGGCTCGAGGTCGGCAGCTTCTCCTGCGTCGACCCGGACACCATTGCCTTCTGTTTCGAGGCCGCCGCCAAGGGCACAGTCGTCGAGGGGGCCCAACTTCACTTTCAGCACCAGGCGGCAGAGGCCTGGTGTTACGACTGCAACCAGACGGTCACCCTCACCGAGCGTGGACAAGCCTGTCCCGAGTGTGGTGGATACAAATTACGAGTCGCGCAAGGGAACAGCCTGCGCATCACCGACATCGAGGTAAGTTGATATGTGTAGCGTATGCGGATGCGGCCAGGCGCGGATCGCCGGCCATAAAGATGGTAACGACCATGCCCACCACCACGATCACGACCATGAACACGCTCATGAGCACCACCATGAACATGGCCATGAGCACGATCATCATCATGCCCATGAGCAGAGCGCGCCGCGCACCCTGATCATTCACCACCACTATCACCATCAGGGGGATGTCCATCACCACTACCACGGGGTGCGGGCGCCAGTGGGAGCAGAGGGTCATGAGCACCATCACAATCACCCCCACGACCATCATCATGATCACGCCCACCCGCATCACCATAGTCATGCTCATGACCACGAGCATCCCCATGACCACGACCACGACCACGACCACGACCACGACCATCAACAGGGTGAGCTGCACTATGGCAAAGGGGAAGCGGGATTGTCGGTGCCCGGCATAGGGCAGCGTCAGCTGATCGCCATCGAGATGGATGTGCTGGCCAAGAACAACAAGCTGGCAGCCCACAACCGCGAACACTTCGACGAGGCGGCCCAGTTGGTGCTCAATCTCGTCTCTAGCCCGGGTTCAGGCAAAACCACCTTGCTGTGCGAAACCTTGCGCCAGCTGGCCGACAAGCGCCCCTGCGCCGTGATCGAAGGGGATCAGCAGACCAGCGCCGATGCGGATCGCATCCGTGCCACTGGTGTCCCTGCCGTGCAGATCAACACCGGCAAGGGCTGCCATCTGGACGCCAAAATGGTCCACGATGCCTGCCACCAGCTGCCCGCCAATGAAGGGGGCATCCTCTTTATCGAGAACGTGGGCAATCTGGTCTGCCCCGCCAGCTTCGATCTCGGCGAGAAGTACAAGGTGGCGATCCTCTCCGTCACCGAGGGGGAAGAGAAGCCGCTGAAATACCCGGATATGTTCGCCGCCGCCCAGCTGATGGTGATCAACAAGATCGATCTGCTGCCCCATGTCAGCTTTGACGTGGCCCGCTGCATCGAGAACGCCAAACGGGTCAACCCCTATATTCAGGTGATCCAGGTCAGCGCCACCACAGGCGAAGGGATGGATGCCTGGCTCAACTGGCTCGCCAGCGCCTAAGTACGAACCGGTTAAACACCGTTGCTAACGGTGGATAACAAGAGAGGGAGGCTGATGCCTCCCTCTCTTTATCTGCGAACCTTGCCAGCCGTTCTATCTATCGACGCCAAACGGCCAGCTTCTCATGTTAGCCACCCCCTCACCCTAGCCCTCTCCCCAGGGAGAGGGAACCGGTTTGTGGATGCCGCATTCCACTCCCGTCTCAACAGGGAAAGGGAAACCTGTTTATGGATGCTGGCATTATGCTCGAAATATTCGCCCACTGAGAGAGACTGCGAGTATAACAACCCGTCATATTGCCCAAACCCCAAATCCCGTGTCTGGCGAAATGGCACCTTCCGCTCCCTTCTCCCCTTGCGGGAAAAGGGTTGGGGATGAGGGGGAAGCCAATCCTCAGGCCACGCTACGAGCCATCGCCTCCTGCTCAGCAGGCACCTCACCAAAGCGCAGCATCCGATGGCAGACCTGGCGCAGCAGCGCCTGCTGGTGACTGAAGATCAGCATGCCAAGCCCGCGCTGCTCGCACTCGCGCATCAACTCCTGCCAGAGCTGGCGCTGGATTTGCGGATCCAGCTGGGCGGTCACCTCATCGGCGACAAGCAACCGGGTGCGGGGATCGAGGGCGCGCAGCAGCGCGATGCGGGCCAGCTCGCCACCGGAGAGCTGACCGGGTTTACGGCCAAGCCACGCAGGCTTGACCATAAAGCGGGCCAGCATGGCGTCATCAGGGCGCCACAGATCCCACAGCGCCTGCCCGGTAGTGCGATAAGGATTGAAGGTGAGCTCAGGGTGCTGGGGCACCAGCTGGATGGGGTTATAGCCTTTTACCTGTTCAGGCATAGGCTGCCCATCCAGCAGCATTTCCCCGCTTCCCCGAACCGGTTGCCAGCCCGCCAATACCCGCCCCAGCGTGGTCTTGCCATAACCGCTCGGGGCAGATATCCCCAGCCGCTCGCCCGCTTTCACCGTTAGCGATAACCCCTGCCAGAGGGGGCGTTCCCCCTGGGCGATGGTGAGATCCCGAACTTCAAACATCAACAGACCTCCGGGGTAACAAAGGATGAATGGCGTTGTTGCGAGCCCTGAGATTGAATCCCCGCCATTGCATATTTGCCGCGCAGCAAGCTGCCTGTTTAAGAGACGTAAACATCAGGAGACCTCCGACGTAGCAGGAAAGAGCGCGTTGAACTCGGGCAGCGCCTGCCAGTGGGCGCGCAGCATCTCGCTCCCCTGCCCTTGGCGCAGATGGTGGCTGCTCAGGGTATCGCTCACCTTGCCCTGATGCAGCGCGACTATGCGATCGGCAAAGCGGACCGCCAGCGCCAGATCATGGGTGACCCAGAGAATGCCGCTGCCCCGATTGGCCAATTCGCGCAATTGGCTGAGCAACAGGCAGGCCAGCTCCTCATCGAGCCAGGCGGTGATCTCGTCCGCCAGAATGTAGCGGGCGCCGCCGAGCGCCGCAGTGCAGGCCAGAATGCGCTTGGCCATGCCGCCGGAGAGCTGGCGCGGATAGCGGTCCAGCGTGGTAGCAGGCAGCTGGTAGCGCAGCAGCTGCTGGCCGAGCCGCTCGCGAGAACCGTTCTGGCCACAGAGACGTGCCGCACGGCCCAGCTGGCGCTCTACCGTCAGCAGTGGATTGAGGGCGCTTACCCCCTGTGGCACATAGCAGAGGGTGTGGCCGCGCAGACGGGCACGACTGGCATCGCACAGGGGCGTGCCATCGAGGGAAATGGTGCCACGCATCCGCAGGTTGTCCGGCAGCAGGGTCAGGGCGCTTTGCAGCAGCAGGCTCTTGCCCTCGCCGCTCCCCCCCACCAGCGCCACTATCTCCCCCGGCGCCAGTTGCAGGCTGATATCGGTCAGCAAAGGCTGCCAGCCGCGCCGTCCCAGCCAGGAGTAGTGGGCGGCCTCTATGGTCACGTGGTCAAAACTCAGCATGCTTCACTCCTGTGCCACAGCAGCTGTTGCAAAGCGCGGGTAGCCTGATCAAACAGCAGGACCAGCAGCAGCAACATCAGCCCCGGGAAGAGGGCCAGCCACCAGCCGCCGCCGGCCAGATAACGCAGGGCATCGGCCAGCAGCAGGCCAAGAGAGGCCTCGTGGGCCGCCAACCCGAAGCCGAGAAAGCTCAGCGCAGCGCTGTGCAGCACCGCATGGGGAAACATCAGCAGGGTGCCGATAAACCACTGGGGCAACAGCCCCGGCAGCAGGTGGGTGCGCCAGCGACGCAGCGCCCCCATCCCCTGACAACGGGCCAGCACCACGTAGTCGCTGCAGGCGATCCGCCGCGCTTCTGCGCAAAGGACCAGCGCCAGCTTGGGCCAGTGGGTGAGCGCCACCGCCAGGATCACCCCGCGCATGCCGCCCCCTGCGGTAAAGCAGATGAGGATCAGCAGCAGCATATGGGGCAGCGCCAACATGGCGTCGATCACGAGGCGCACCGCCGCATCGCACCTGGGGTGAACCAGCGAGAGGCTGGCCGCCACCATGGCCAGCAGGCCGCTACACAGGGCCGTGCTGATGCCCAGCTCCAGACTGGTGAGGGTGCCCTGAAAGGCCCGCAGCCAGAGGTCCCGTCCCATCTGATCGGTACCGAACCAGTGCACCAGCGAGGGGGGCTGCTGACGGGCCAGCAGATCCATCGGCACATCCTGATGAGAGAGGCTCCAGCCATAGCTGGCCAGCAGCAGCAGGCAGATCAGGGCAAAGCCCAGACGTAGCAAGGAGGGGAGCGGATTAAACAGCATGCACACCCTCCCAACCGCGGTTGATGCGGGCCAGCAGTACCCGCGCCGCCGTGTTGCCCAAAAAGACCAGCAGGGTGCAGAAGAGCACTATGCCCATCAGCAGGGGAATGTCGCCACGCAGCCCCGCATCCACAGTCGCCTGCCCAAGCCCAGGATAGGAGAAGACCTTCTCCGCCAAGAGCGATCCGCCAATCAACTCACCCAGCGAAGCAAACTGCAGGCAGAGCGCCGGGGTCAGGGCATGGCGCAGCACGTGAAAACGCAGCATGGGCCAGCCGCCATCCCCCTGGGCGCGGGCGTAGCGAATAAAATCGCTCGCCAGCACCTCGGCTACCCGCGCCCGGGTGTGCAGCGCGATATTGCCAAGCCCCAGCAGGGCCAGGGTTGTGACCGGCAGCAGCAGATGACGCAACCGCATGGCCCAATCGGCCTCATCGGCAGAGAGACCCGGCGTCCAGGCGCAGCAGACCGGCAACAGCGGCCAGTGCACCGCAAACAGGGCGAGCAGCAAGAGGCCGACCCAGAAGGTGGGCAAGGAGGCGAGCAGATAGGCAAAGCGGCAGATAAGGCGATCGGGCCAGCGATTGAGATAGCGACCGGCGCAGAGGCCCAGCAAAATGCCGAAAAAGCCGGAGAGCAGCCAGGCGCCCGCCAACAGCAGAAAAGAGGCAGCAAAGCGCTGGCCAATGACCTCGCTCACCGGTGCGTTGTAGAGCATGGAGTAACCGAGATCCCCCCGCAGCACCTGGGTAAACCAGTGCCAGTAGCGCAGCCACAGCGGCTGATCCAGCCCCCAGCGGGCTGCAATGCGGGCGTACTGCTCGGGGGGCACATGGAGCAGATCGTTGCCGATATAGGCCTTGATGGGATCTATGGGGGAGTAGCTCAGCAGCACAAAGGTGGCGACAGAGACCAGACACAAGAGCCCTGCCAGACGCAGCAGGGCTTTTAGCAACAGATAACCTGAATGACTCAAGGGCGAACTTAACGGCACGTCCACCGCCAATCCTGCAGGTTGTTGAGCAGGGACCAGCTACCGTGGATCTCCGGCGCCCCCTTGCCAAGGTCAATGCAGCGGTTGGCCAGATAAGTGTGCTGCACATTGAGCAGCCAGGACCAGGCGGCATCTCCCTGCACCCCGGCGCCAGTTTTGCCATCCCACTCCACCTGCTGCCAGAACGGCACGGCCGCCTGCCAGTTCGGGGCATCCAGCGCCTGCTTGAGGTGCGCATCCACCACCGGATTCTGGTAGTAGCCCGGGTTGTAGAACTCAACACCGCCCGAACCACTCTGGTAGTGGTGATAGAGCTCCATGGGATCCAGACTCCCCCACCCCATCAACACCGGATTGGCGTGCATCTCGCGCTCCACCTGCTCCCAGCTGCCGGATTTGAGGCTCACCTCCAGACCTATGGGTTTGAGCATGGCGCGCACCGCTTCAGCCAAATCCCGGCGAGTGCTGTCGCCACTGGTGTACCAGAGGGTAAAAGCGGCGCGCAGGTTGCCCTTGTGGCGAATGCCGTCGCTGCCCATCTTCCAGCCTGCCTCGTCGAGCAGGGCATTGGCATGGGTGACATCCCCATCCTTAAAGGCGGCTGCAGGGTTCTTCCAAGGCAGGCCTTCCACCGCGCTGTATGCGGGGATAGCGTGCCCTTCCAGCAGCTGATCCGCCAGCAGCTTGCGGTCGATGGCGTAGTTGATGGCGCGGCGCACCGCCACGTCCGAGGTCACGTCGTTGCCGATGGGATAACCCTTGGCATCCTTGCCGCCCGCAGGCGGAATGGGGAAGACGATGCCACGGTTCTCCACGCTCGGCCGCACCCAGAGCCGCAGCGAATCCGGCACAGTGGGGGCCAGCGACGGGGGAATGCGCACCAGATCGAGCTGGCTGCTCTGGGCGGCTGCATAGGCGCTCTCCTCGTCGATGAAGACGAATACCAGCCGCTTGAAGTCATTGTTGCCACCGGCGTAATAGGGGTTCGCCTCCACCACCAGTTGCTGACCGGGCAGGAAGCTCACCAGCCGGTAAGGGCCTGCGCCGACTGGCTTTTGGGCGTACGCCTTGGCGTTGTAATCGTGCTTTGACACTATCCCCAAGGAGCCCAGCACATTGACGAAGGTGCTCTGGGGGGCGCTCAAGACGATGGCGACCTCGGTGGGCGACACCACTTCAGCCTTCACGATATTGCCCATGTCGATCTTGCCGCCACCCTTGGCTGCGCTGTTGTAGGTAAAGGCCACATCCTCTGCGGTGAGCGGCGCGCCATTGGAGAATTTCAGGCCAGGCTTGAGGGTAATAAACCACCCCTTGCCATCCTTGCTCGGGGTCACCGCTTGGGTGAGCAGATCCTGCCAGCCGAGATCCGCACTATCGCCAGCAATCTGCTTGAGCAGCGGGCTGTGCAGCAGCAGATGGCTGCCGTGACTCCAGCCAAGCAGGGGGTCGAACCCTTCGGTGGGCTCGCTGCCGATGGCAAGCTTGAGTTCGGCAGGCACAGGTTGGGCGGCCTGCACCGAATGAGACATGCCCGAGAGCAGAGCCAGCAGTAGGGTGGCAACCACAGGGGCGCCATAAGGGCGAACCTGGCTGCGGGCATGACGGGGGATGGTCATAAGACTCCTTATCCATCTGAGCCAGCCGACGCAGGGCGCCGGGCGACACATCGAACGAGGGGGCCGACAGGGGCCCCCGATATATGGCGGATGCTCCCTGAAACCTAGGACTCGGTGGCCCCTAGCCCCTGGCTGCGGCGGGCACCAAACAGCCGTCTGCGCCCCAGATCCACGCCGACGGCACCTTGCTGTAGCGGCAAGGAGTGCAGCATTTTGAGGGTGCTGCTCACCAGCGAGCGCCCCTCCTCGGCCCCGAGATGGGGATCGAGCGGCGACATCAGGGAGCTGGCCAGCAGCTGTCCCGTCTCGGGCAGTTCGCCCACCATAAAAGTCATGTTGCCGCAGGGGAGCTGCAGAGCGAGCCGATCGCTGCTGCGGCGCACCGGCCAAAGCTGATCCGGCCCCGGCAGCACCACCAGGCTCAGCATCCAGGGGGTGAGCACGCAACCGAGCCACTGACCTTCAAACAGCACGCACTCGGCCACTATGGGCATGGTGGCGTGATAGAAGGGCAGCCCTTGCATCTGTTCCCGGGCGATCCGCTCATACTGGGCCACCAGCAGGGGCGCAGGATTGCTGGCAAAACCGATGAACTCCTGCACGTCATCAAGCTCGCTTAAATGGGACTGCGCCATAAACCCTCCTGCTCCTGTTTTGCCTTTTCCTGTTCGGAAAGCGGCATTGCGGGGGCGCCAACACTGGCCAGCAGGGTCAAAACCCGATCCGTCGCCTCCCCCATGGCGGCCGCCACCACAGGAGTGAGCCCGATGCGCGGTTCGAGGGATTCGGGTTCGACCCCGATCAGGGTGAGCCGCTTGGGCGACTCCCCAGTCATGTGCAGCGCCGAGAGCACGTCTGCCAGCCCCAGCTGATGGGGGGAGATCTTGCGGCCAAACAGGGTCGGGATCTCCTCATCCTTCAGGGTCACGACGGTGCCCGGCGGGTTACCGCTGCGCACCGCATCCGCCAGAATGATGTGATCGCGACTGGCCATGGCTTCGAGCAGCTCCATGCCGGCGGTGCCGCCGTCGAGCAGCTCTATGCCGGGGGCGAAACGGTATTCGCGCCCCAGCGCCTCGACGATGCGCACGCCCACCGCCTCGTCGCTCAGCAAGAGGTTGCCGACCCCCAGGATCAGGGTGTTCATCACAGCACCTTCACCTGAGTCGTTTCGCCATTCTGGGTATCCACCACGTGGACCGCGCAGGACATGCAGGGGTCGAACGAGTGGATGGTGCGCACCACCTCCAGCGGCTTGGCGGGATCCGCCACCGGGGTGCCCACCAGCGCCTGCTCGTAGGGGCCGGGTTCGTCGTTGAAGTTGCGCGGGCCCGAGTTCCAGGTCGATGGCACCACAGCCTGATAGTTGGCGATCTTGCCCTCCTTGATGACTACCCAGTGGGAGAGCATGCCCCGCGGCGCCTCTTCAAAGCCCACCCCGCGAAACTCCTTGTCCGCCGGGATCTCGGCCTTGATGTAGGCGGTGAAGTCCCCCTTGCCGATGTTGTCGATGAGCGCCTTCCACTGGTGCGCCAGGGTATCTTTCAGCACGCAGCAGCGCACCGCGCGACCTATGATGCGACCCAGGGTGGAGTGCAGCTGTTCAGTCTTGATGGCCGAGCCGGTGAGCGCCTTGTAGATGCCGTTCAGCTGATCGAAATGGGTCACAGTGCCAGGGTGCTTGGCCGCCAGTTTCACCAGCAAGTCTGCGAGCGGCCCTACCTCCACCACCTTGCCGTAGAAGGTGGGGGATTTGACCCAGGAGTATTTGCCGTCATCCTGCCAGCCGGTGTAGTTCGGCTCCGTCTTGCCCTCCCAGGGTTTGAGGGGGGCGTCATCCTTGTACCAGGCGTGCTTGTTGCTCTCGGCGATGCCCTCCATCAGCCAGGCGTCCTGATGGCTCTCTATGGGGCGGTAATTCGCCAGATCGCCATTCTCGATATAGCCGCCCGGCATCAGGAAGCTGCCGCCGCTGGCGTCGGTGGGGAGCTCCGGCACGCTCAGGTAGTGTTTGGCCCCCTGTCCCAGGCTCAGCCACTCGGGGTAGTGGGCGGCTATGATGGCTGCATCCACCTTGTAGACCTGCTCGATAAACTCGCCGAGCCGGTCAATAAAGCTCTTCACATACATGAGGCGCTCGAGGTTTAGCACGCTGGGCGCATCCAGGTTGATGGGGTTGGCCACGCCGCCTACCGCCAGATTCTGAATGTGCGGGCTCTTGCCCCCCAGAATGGCGACGATGCGGTTGGCATCGCGCTGGCACTCCAGCGCCTGCAGGTAGTGGGCCACGGCGATGAGGTTCACCTCAGGGCTCAGCTTCATCTCCTTGTGACCCCAGTAGCCATTGGCAAAGATGCCGAGCTGGCCGCTCGCCACCAGAGCGCGAATTTTATCCTGCACCTTGGCGAGCTCTTCGGCGCTGTTGAGGGACCAGGTCGATACCCCCTTGAGCAGGTCGGCCGCTTTTTGCGGATTGGCCTCAAGGGCCGCCGTGATGTCCACCCAGTCCAGCGCGGAGAGCTGGTAGAAGTGGACTATATGATCGTGAATGTTGTGGGCCGCGATGATGAGGTTGCGGATGAACTGGGCGTTGACCGGCACCTTGGCGCCGATGGCGTTCTCCACCGCCCGCACCGAGGCGATGGCATGAATGGAGGTACATACCCCGCAGATGCGCTGCACAATCATCCAGGCATCGCGCGGGTCGTTGCCCTTGACGATCTCCTCCATGCCGCGCCACATGGTGCCGGACGACCAGGCCTTGGTGACTTTGCCGCCTTCGATCTCGCAGTCGATACGCAGGTGCCCCTCAATACGGGTGATGGGGTCTATGGTGATACGTTGGCTCATACGTTGGCTTTCCCTCGGGCCTGATAATCTTGGTGAACACGTTCAAGTGATGGCAGTACCGGCAACAGCCGGATCAGCAGCAAATAGGCACAGACCTCGATGGCGACGAAGCCCAGGGAGATCAGCACCTCCTCCGCGGAGGGGAAGTAGTGGTAGCCATTACCGGGGTTGAAGGCGAGCAGGGAGTAATCCAGTCGCCAGAGGGCTGCGCCCAGCAGCATGCTGAGGGCCCCCAGGAACAACATGCGCGAATCCCGGCGGCTCTTGTCCCAGTGGAACACCAGCAGCGGGAATATCATCAGGGCGATCTCGCTCCAGAACATCAAGGCGTAGCGATTCCACTCGGAGAGGTACTCCGACTTGTCGTTGATGACGATCTCGGCAAAGCGCAGCGCCACAAACAGGATCAGGAAGATGTCGATCACCTGGGTCAGCTTGTAGAAGAGTGACTTCTCGTTGGGCCCACGCCCCGCCAGCCCCGCCTGCACCAAAGAGCCCTCGAACACTACGATGGAGAAGCCCATGATGAAGGCGGTGAGCAAGGAGAAGACCGGCAGCAACTCGTAGCTTTGCCAGAGCGGATGTATCTTCTCCCCCGCCACTATCATCAGGGAACCCATGGAGGACTGGTGCATGGTGGGCAGCAGCGCCCCCAACGCCAGCACGAAGAACATGATCTTGTTGAGGCGAATGAGTGACGCCTTCCAGCCGAACTTCTCCAACAGCACAGGTGCGAACTCCAGCGCCATGACCCCGATATAGATGGTCATGCAGACCGCCGTCTCGAACAGTACCGAGGAGGTGTTGAAGTGGCCGGGCAGATAGAAGTACGGCAAATTCCAGTAACGCCCCACGTCTATGGTGATGGAGAGGCCCCCCAGCGAGTAGCCGAACAGGCTCGCCAAGAGCGCCGGTCTGACCAAGGGGTGATACTCGCCCCGGTTGAACACATAGACCGCCCAGGCCAGCGCCCAGCCGCCGCAGGCAAAACCTGTGCCGATCAGCAGGTCAAAAGAGATCCAGAGCCCCCAGGGATAGCCGCCGTTGAGATCGGTGACCGAGCCCAGCCCAAAGAAGAGGCGCTTGAGAATAAGCATGCCGCACAACACGGCGAAGGGGGCCAGCACCAGCACGGGCCAGCTGACCAGCTTGCCGCCAAGCGGATGCGCCTTGTGGTTACTCATGATCCTTGCCTCCCTTTGCCGAGCCTTGCTCCTGGTGACTGTCCGGCCCATGGCCCTCGTCATCATGGTGATCGTGGCCATTCTTCTTGCTGTTGCGACGAATGAGCACCGAGAGCCCGGTCAGCACCACCATGGGCAGCACCATCCCCTTGTAGAGGGTGTGCTGGATATGCTCCGAGCGGGCTCCGGAGGAGAGCTCCGGCAAGTCCGGCATGTCGAGCCTGGTGTAGGGCACCCCGGCCAGCACCAGCACCTGGGTACCGCCCCCCTCCTTCTCGCCATAGACGTAAGGCTGGTAGCTCGGCACCTGATGCAGGTAGGGGTCATTGGCAGAGAGGGTCTGGCGCGGATAGGCATATTCACTGCCAGGGGTCGCCAACAGGCGGCGCTTGGCCTCGGCCATCAGCTCCTCGCGGGTGCCGAAAATCACGGCGCCGGTCGGGCACACCTCGACACAGCCGGGCAATTTGCCCTGATCAATCCGTTCAAGCCCCTTCTGGTTGCAGAGCTCGCACTTGTGGATGGCCCCAAGCGGATTGTCGTAGTCATATTTGGGCACATCGAAGGGGCAGCCCACCATGCAGTAGCGGCAGCCGGTGCAGACGTCCGGATCGTAGTGAACTATGCCGGTCTTGGGATCTTTGGTCAGGGCCTGCACCGGGCAGACAGAAACGCAGTTGGGATCGACGCAGTGCATGCACTGCTTCTTGATGTAGGCATAGCCATCCACCAGCTGATCCTTGTGCTCGCCAGTGCCGCTCTTCCACACCTGAATGATGTTGTTGGTGTAGGGCGTCAGCTTGTCGTTGGTGGACCAGGTCTGTGCTCCCTCCGGATTGGCCGGGTTGCCGTTCAAACGCTGGCACTCCGCCACACAGGCCTGACAGCCTACGCAGAGGGTGGAGTCGTAGAGCATGCCGAGCGACCCGGGAATGGGCGGCTTGTTCTTGGCTGCCGCCAGTGCGGTGCCGGGGACGGCTGTGCCCGCCGCCAATGCACCGACGGAGGCGAATTTGAGGAAGTTGCGTCTGTTCACGGTCATTCCTCCCGTGATGGGTGCTGCCCGGCTTCGTGGCGCTTCTGCTGGCGACCGAGTTCACGCACCGTCATCAGACTTACCCCCACCAGCACCCCGAGGGCCCCCCCGATGAGACCCGTGGCTGTGGGCGAGGTATAGCCCCCCTCCTGGATCTTCACATCGGGTTTATCCACCCGTGGGGTCGGGTTCTCTACCTTGGCGAGCTGGAAGATCCCCTTGCTAAAACCTACCCCTTGCTCGTTGCAGCCATAACAGGGGTGGCCGATACCGACCGGCCAGATGCCGCCGCCCACGTCGCAGAACTCCAGGGTCGAACAGTTGCCGTAGGTCTCGGGCCCCTTGCAGCCCAGATGGTAGAGACACCAGCCCTGACGGTGGCCTTCATCGCCAAACTCCT
Source organism: Aeromonas rivipollensis (assembly GCF_010974825.1). Classification (GTDB taxonomy): domain Bacteria; phylum Pseudomonadota; class Gammaproteobacteria; order Enterobacterales; family Aeromonadaceae; genus Aeromonas; species Aeromonas rivipollensis. The sequence continues at coordinate 308,669 of NZ_JAAILA010000013.1, forward strand.
TGGCAAAACGGCCGGCGTCGAAGTGCGGACGGCGCTCGCAGTTCTCGTGGATAAGCCGCTCATAGGCAAACAGCGGACGCTTCTTGCTATCCAGCGCTGGCAGCTTGCCGTAGGTGATGTAGTAGGCGACCGTGGTGAGGAAGTTGTGGGGATTGGGCGGACAACCCGGGATATTGATGATGGGGGTGCCGATATTGCCGAGGGCCTCTTCCAGACTGACGGCGCCGGTCGGGTTGCCACCGCTGGCGGGCACGCCGCCCCAGGCGGAGCAGGAGCCGATGGCGATGACGGCAGCCGCATCGGCGGCCGCACGACGAATATGGTCGACGATGGGCTCACCGGCCACCATGCAGTAGACACCACCATCCTTGAGGGGAATGGAGCCATCCACTACCAGCACATACTTGCCTTTATAACGCTTGATGGCGTTGTGCTTGTTCTCTTCCGCCTGATGACCAAAGGCCGCCGAGAGCACCTCGTGGTACTCCAGCGAGATGGTGTTGAGGATCAGGTTTTCGATGGTGGGGTGGGTGGCGCGCAGCAGTGACTCGGTACAGCCGGTACACTCCTGCGCCCCAATCCAGATCACCGGCGGCCGCTCCGGGCTGGTGAGCGCCGTGGCCATCTTGGCCACGGCATTCTGGCTTAATCCCAGGGTTGCGGCCATCCCGGCGCACAATTTCATAAAGTCACGGCGATTAATTCCATGAGCCGATAAAAATGTATCCTCGACCATTCTTTTTATTCCCGTCAGTGAGCATTGTTTGACAAATGCTTAATGGCGGGAATGCTATTCCTACCCCTTACCCCCCATGTTGATCTTTATCAAACAGAAACACATTACTTGCCCATGATATCGACATTTCGAAACAAAAAGCTATATATAACATGCACTTATTAATCTCAATACGCAACCAGCCATACCCATAAAGCAGTATTTATTGGCGCATCGTGATTTAAATAAATATAAATTACGCCCTATTCAGAACATGCGTTATGAAAAATGAAAGCGTTGTCACAGTATTTTCTATTTGATGCTGTTAATCGACCATTTAACCCCATGATCTCACCTTGGTATAAATAACACTCCCTTGTTCCAGACCACCAGACTGCAGGAGAATCAATCAACAGATCGCGATTGGCAGAGTCAAGACGCCGGTTGAATGACAGAAATTATCGATGCTGATCGACAGGGAGGTTTTCCTGCATTTCGCAATCAGACATAACCCTTTCCGGGACATTCAACCACCCGTTGTGTGCATCAGACGCTATGGTGCACTCCATCTGCAATGCCTGTGCAAAACGCAATAAACAAGGATGTCAAAATAGGCTGGTTATCACACCATGAGCATGGGCAAACGCTATACCTATAGCCATGGGGCTTGGCTCAGGGGCATTGCGGTGGAACCCGCCGTCACGACAGCCATTTTCCTCTGCCAATCCTGTTTTCATATGGGGTTTTCAGCCAACAGAGAGGCTGAGCTCAGAGGATCCGTCATGGTGCACTCATGACACCAAGCCCGAATCCCGGCACGCAGCAGCCTCCCCTTCCACCCTGGTGGCAAGGGGAGCCGGTGGCGGTCGGATAGCACATTTGTCGCACAGCAAGGTGGTCCCATCATGTCGCATCACAGGCCTGTCACCCCGCCCGATCCCCTCAGCCCTCCCCTGTCCGATCCCAGCAACTTCTCCCTGATCCTGGGGGGCCCCCTCTATCAGCTGTGGAGCCGGGCGCATCTTGGTGACATAGAGGCGCACATCAGGCGACGGATCCTCGTCCTGAGCGGGATCTGCTGGCTGCCCCTGTTGTTGCTGTGCGGGTGGGACGGCAGCCTGCTGCAAGGGGTGGCGGTGCCCTTTCTGCTGGACGTAGAGACCCATGTCCGCTTTCTCATCTGCGTCTCCTTGCTGGTGTTCGCCGAACTCGTCGTCCACCAGCGCATCCGGGGGATCGTCAGCCAGTTCATCGAACGGGGGTTGATCTCGCCGCTCTCCTTGCCACGCTTTCATGACGCCATTCGCAGCGCCATGATCTGGCGAAATTCGATCCCCGCGGAGGTCGGCCTTATCCTGCTGGTCCTCTCTATGGGGTACTTCATCCGGACCCACACCTTCGTCCTGGAGTCCTCGACCTGGTACGCCACCATGGAAGGAGGTAGCCCGACCCTGACCCTGCCCGGCTTCTGGTTTTTCTGGGTGAGCAACCCCATCATCCAGTTTCTGCTCCTGCGCTGGCTCTACCGGCTCCTGATCTGGACCCGCTTCCTCTGGCAGGTCTCCCGGATCCCCCTCTCCCTCATGCCGACCCATCCCGATCGCAACTGCGGCCTCGGCTTTCTCGGTGGCTCGGCCTACGCCTACTCGCCGCTGCTGACCGCTCTGGGGGCCCAGCTTGCCGGCTTTATCGCCAACCGGATCTTCTATGACGCCGCCGTGCTCACCGCCTACAAACCGGAGATCATTCTGCTCGCCGGCTTCGGCTTGCTGCTGGTGCTGGCGCCTCTGACGGTCTTTGCTCCCCATATTCTGGCGGCCAAGCGTCTGGGACTGCGGGAATACGGCGCCCTCGCCGCCGAGTACAGCCGCAGCTTCGAGCACCGCTGGCTGCGCACGGCGGACAGAGACGGGGAATCCCTGCTCGGCGCCTCGGATATCCAGTCCCTCGCCGATCTGGGTACTGCCTATGCCGTCATCAAGGAGGTCAGGCCCATGCCATTCAGTCGGGACATGTTCCTGCAACTGGTGCTCGCGACTGTGGTGCCCTTCCTGCCCCTGCTCCTCACCCTCTTCTCCTTCGAGACACTGCTCGACAGGCTGGTGGGGGTGATCTTCTGATGCAGATAGGGAAGGAAAAGGTGGCATAAGACGGACGGATTGCCGTCTCCGGCAAGGAGACACAGCCACCCTGCGCTGAAGCCGAGGAGATGACGGCCCCAATAACAAAAAAGCCCGACCATCAGGTCGGGCTTTGAATGTGGCGGTGGGTCGGGATTGACTCGCGCCATCCCTGGCGCTCACTCTGCGGGCAGCCTTCGGCTGTCCAAGCGGGCTATCCTGCCCCCTTGTCGAACCAGGGCCCGAACCTAGCCGCCCCTCGCTGGGCATCAGGGAATATGATAACCCCAGATGCAAAAAGCCCGACCATAAGGTCGGGCTTTCAATTTGGCGGTGAGGGAGACCGCCTGAATTAAGTCCAGCCAAAGCCAGATACATCCATAACATTAATTTAAAATCAATCACTTACAGGAAAGATCGTCCAACATCATCCGATTGAAAATGACTCTATCCCGCACTAAATGGCACAATGGATGGCATAGTCCATGGCATGCCACATTCTCAAGGAATCCTTCCTATGGCACTTCTTACAGATACCAAAGCACGTAATCTCAAGCCTAGCGACAAAGCGATTGCACATGGTGGCGTGACTGGCCTTGCACTTCATCCGTCAACGGCAAAAGGCCGTGGCAACTGGGTCCTTCGCTATGTCAGCCCGGTGACTGGCAAACGCAGAAATACAGGGCTGGGCTCTTACCCCGAGATATCCATCGCGGATGCAACCAAACAAGGGCAAAAGATGCGAGAGCAACTCGCCAATGGCCTTGACCCACTCGAGCTCAAACGCGCAGAAGAGAGCAAACCATCTATCCCGACTTTCGAGGCTGCTGCTCGGGAAGTTCATTCCAAACTGCTACCTGGATGGAAAAACCCCAAACACGGTAAACAGTGGATTTCGACTCTTGAGCAGTATGCATTTCCCATGATTGGCCAGTACTCAATTTCTGCCATCACTCCTGCACAGATAGCCGATGTCTTAATGCCGATCTGGTTGGAGATCCCTGAAACTGCCAGCCGTGTAAAACAGCGGCTGCATGCGGTGATGGCGTGGGCCTGGGCGCATGGCCACTGCCAAGCAAATCCAGTAGATGTCGTGAATCACTTGCTCCCACTACAACCCAGTAAAGCCGTTCGTATAGAGCATCAGCCTGCTATGCCTTGGCGTGATATTCCCGCCTTTGTTCAGCAGCATTTGAGGACTGTACAACGCTACGATGTAACCCGCGCCATGCTGGAGTTCTTGATCCTGACAGCTTGCCGTTCAGGTGAGGTCAGGGCCTTGAAATGGTCAGAAGTAGACCTGGAAGCAAAGATCTGGACCTTGCCAGCAGAACGAATGAAGGCCAAACAAATGCATCGCGTCCCGTTATCTCCTCGAGCTGTTGAGATCCTGATGGGCTTGCAGGGGTTGCATGATGAATTGGTATTCCCTTCGCCACGCGATCAAGTCCCACTATCAGATATGGTGCTAACGACGTTCTTACGGCGGGTAAAGGCGCCAAGTTGTACCCCAGGCCGTATGGCAACAGCTCATGGCTTTCGTTCCAGCTTTCGGGACTGGTGCAGCGAGCAAGGATATGCACGGGATTTGGCCGAGCGAGCGCTAGCTCATACCGTTCAGAACAAAGTCGAGGCGGCTTACCATCGCACTGACTTGCTGGATCAGCGTCGGCCCATGATGGATACATGGGCTCAGTTTGTGGCTGGAGATTTACTGATCGTATAAGAAGGAAGCGGCCAGATGGGCTGTTTCCTTCTTAGTTTTTTAGTTTTTTAGTTTTTTAGTTTTTTAGTTTTTTAGAACCGACGATGCCATCTTGAGCTCTCTTACTGCACCCTGTACCCATCCCGCAAAAATGATGTCATTGAGGCTATGTGGTCTGCGCATAGGATGCTGTGTTGATCCACTGATGGTCCGCCTCCCAACTAAATAGCCATTTGCGGACCGGCCCTGCCATGACATTCAGATAGTAGTTGTCGTAACCCGCCAAGGTGGCGACCGGGTGATAGCCTCGGGGGGCCATGACCACATCCTTGTCATACACCGCCATCGATTCATCGAGGGTGCGATCATCGGTATAAACGCGCTGAAAGCAAAAACCTTGGGGCGGATTGATCCTGTGGTAGTAGGTCTCTTCCAGATAGGTCTCGTCAGGCACATTGTCCGTATCGTGCTTATGACTCGGGTATGAGCTGGTGCACCCCTCTTCAGTAAACACTTCTACCACCAGTAAGCTATCGGCCAGGGCGGTATCGGGCAAAATATTGTGCACGAAGCGACGATTGTTGCCCCGGCCACGCGCCTCGGCCCCAATATCCTGCGGCCGGATCAGCCGGGAAGGATAAGTCCCTTTACCGGGTGCCCGACACACGGCAAGCTCGAGTGGCGTCTCGGCCACCACACTGCAGCTATCACCACGGGTAATGTAAACCGCCCAGGGCTTTTTGCGCTCGAACGGATTCATCCGCTCGCCGATGCGCGGATAACGGGCATGGGGCGTCGCAATGGACGCAAGACCCGCCACCAACACCAGGCAGAGTTCATCCTCACCCGCCGCAAACTCGATACGCTGGCTGGCCGCCAACTCGTACACCTCGAAGCCCACATGCTGCCAACCAGCAGACGCAGGGGTGATGCTGTGAGTACGTCCCTGTCCATCCGGAGAGTGATGGCGGGACAAGAGTTTAGACATGCTGATCTCCTTAATACAGAAGCGGCGGGGCATGCCCCGCCGCTTCAAATGGTCAGATAAGACCCGCGTCCTGCGCAAAACGATGCAGATTCTGATAACCCATTGAGGCATAGGTCAAGGGATGGGCAATTGCCGGATCCTGTTCTGCCTCAACGACCAGCCAGCCCTGATAACCATTCGCCTTCAAGATGGGGAACAGCGCGCCGTAATCCACACAGCCATCTCCCGGTACCGTATAAACCCCCGCCAATACCGAGTCTAGGAAACTCAACTTGCGATTTTTCACATCCGCCAGCACATTGGCACGCACATCCTTGCAGTGCACATGGTTGATGCGCGTCGCCCAACGTTGCGCTATCGCCACCGGATTGGCACCCGCAAAGGTCAGGTGACCGGTATCGAGCAACAACCCGACCTCATCGCCGGTATGGCGCATCAGATTATCAATGTCTTGCTCGGTTTCGATGACGGTCCCCATGTGGTGGTGATAGGCAATTTTGACTCCCTGGCTCAGGGTGTAGCGGGCAAATTCGGTTAACTTGCGGCCATACTCCTCCCAGCGATCCGCCGGAAAGAGGGGACGCAGGTGTACCGGCATCTGCTGGTTGCCATGGATGCAGCCGGTAACCTCGGCAAACACCATGACGTTAGAGCCGAGCTCGCGCAAGAGCGTCAGGTGATCCTGTACTGCCGCAATTTCCTCTTCCACGCTGCGGCTCAGCAACTCGCCCGAGTACCAGCCAGACACCATTTTGAGTTGATGGCGCGCTAAAATCGGCCCCAGCACACTCGCCTGACGAGGGAATTTATTACCCAGTTCAAAACCGGCAAAACCAGCCTGTTTGCCTTCAGTGAGGCAAGTTTCAAGCGATGTGTCAGCGCCGAGCGAGGGAAGATCGTCATTGGTCCAGGTCAGCGGGTTGATTCCAAGTTGTACAGTCATGCTTAATACTCCTTTAAAATGTCACATGTCGATCATTCATTGCATTGTGCGCTGACGCCACAGGGCGATAAGACGCAGGTAATTGTCCCGGATCTGGCCAACCAGTTGTTCATCACTGAGATCACCGGCAAGCCAGGCCCGCGAAGGGGCGCCAAATAAGGTACGCCCGACCGCAAATCCTTTAACTAGGGGGCTGCAAGCGGCATCGGCGAAGGCCGCCGCCAACTCAGCCTCGGGGGCATCCAAACCGAGCAACACAACCCCGCGGCAATAGGGGTCTCGCTCGGTGACCACTTGCTCGAGCGCTTGCCAACCCGTACGTGCCATCGGGGGGAGCTTCCACCAATCAGGTTTGACCCCCAGATTGTAAAAACGCTGAACAGCACGAAGATAGAGCCGGTCGTTGCGCGCCATGCCCACCGGCAGGATCACCTCAAGCAATAATTCATGGCCACTCTCACAGCAGGCACGATAGACCTCTTGCACCATGACTTCCTGCTCCTGGCGCAACTCAGACGCGTCCTCCGGATGGCAAAACACCAGACACTTGACCACATGCTCGCGCGGCCAATTGACCAGTTGCGTGCCGATATTGCCATGCTCGAGGGCCAGCGGGCGGGACCCAGGCAACTCGATAGGACGCCCAATCCACCAGCCACGGCCGGTCACATCATTGAGCACGCCCTGACCAAATGTGCTGTCACACAGCAACCCCGCCTTCCCAGCCAGCCCCGCTAGCTCCACGGTCTCACAACTGGCGCGATAGATAAGTTGTTTGAGGGGCGCAATGCGATCGAGCGAGGCGCCAACTGCGCGCGCCATATCCACAAACTGGCTGCGATGATCAAACGCCATGACACACAACTCGTTCCATTGACTGGCTCGGGTCGTCACACGGTGCAGGTGATTGAGATGTGAGTCCAGATCGGGGCGCAACACCTCGGCAGCGCGAGCCAGGTAATTATCCAGCTCGATGGCGGTCGGCATCGCGGGGGCACAACCATGACGTGAAACCACTAACGCACCGCACGCATTGGCGTAAGCGCAGGCACGCTCCCATCCCTCACCGTTGAGATAACCACGCAGCAAACCCGACATGAAGGCATCGCCCGCGCCCAACACGTTGAGCACTTCGACGCGCACCCCTTTGACGGTGATCCCTTGATCCAGCGAATCCGGGATCTCGCCGGTGAATACGGAGCAGCCCAGCGGCCCGCGCTTGCATACCAACTCAGCCCCGGTCAACTCACGCACCCGGCGCAGGGCGCAGATGGTATCCGTTGAGCCGCCAGCAATATGAAACTCTTCTTCCGTCCCGACGATCAGATCGAACTGCCCCAGCACTTCCTGCAACCGGGTGGTCACCTGTTCATTGGCGATGAAACGGGTCTCGCCATCCCCTAAAGAGGTCAGCCCCCACAGTACCGGACGATAATCGAGATCAATGGCGGTCTTGACCCCGTGGCGCCGGGCGTAATCGAGCGCGGTAAGCACTGCGTCTCTGGTCTTAGGATGGGAGAGATGGGTGCCCGTGATGGCAAGGCAACGGGCGGATGCGATAAATTCCTCGTCAATATCGGCACGGGTCAGCGCCATGTCGGCACAGTTATCACGGTAGAAAACCAGCGGAAATGTTTCTTGATCTTTGATACCCAGGATCACCAGTGCGGTGAGATGATCCCGATCCGTGATGAGGTGGCTGGTATCGCAACCAACCCGCTTGAGCTCCTCGCGCAGGAAACGGCCCATATGCTCATCGCCCACCCGGGCCAGCATCGCGGACTTGAGGCCCAGACGTGCCGTACCAAACGCCACGTTACCTGATGATCCCCCCAGATACTTGGCAAATGAGCCCATATCCTCGAGTCGAGCGCCAATCTGCTGTCCATACAGATCCACGGCAACCCGGCCAAGACAAATCAGATCGAGTTTCTTGTTATTGATCATACCTAACTCCAAGCTGGCTCCCTCGGGAGCGGTGATCCGCCACTGCGGCCACGGGAAAATGGGCACGGAGCCACTTAGCATTCACTGACATCAACCCAGCGAGCATGAGCATGGGAAAAAGCAATGGCGTCCAGCACCCTTGAAACCTTCCACCCCTCCTCGAAATCGGGCCAAAGGGCACCATCGGTGGCGATGGCATCGACCAGATCGCGCACTTCCACCGTCTTTTGGTCGTTGAACCCGATGCCATGTCCGGCACCACCACAGAAGGGGGCGTAATCGGTGTGCGCCGGGCCAACCAATATGGTCTTGAAGCCTTGGCGAGCGACAGGATCATCGTGGCGATAGAGCTTGAGCTCGGCCATGCGCTCCTGCGTGAAGGAGAGGGTTCCTTTCGTGCCAGTAATCACGTAACTGAGCCCCATCTTGCGGCCACACGCGATGCGAGAGGTTTCGATAAGACCACGTGCACCATTGGCAAACCGCATCATGGCATGGGCCTGATCCTCATTCTCGACCGGCACCATGGTACTGGCACCCGCCTGCGCAGGCCGATGAGTGATCACCGTCTGCAGATCCCCGCAGACCTGATCGATATCACCGACCAGATAGTGGGCCATGTTGACGATATGGGCGGCGAGATCGCCCAGCGCGCCCAAGCCAGCGGTTTCCTTGAAACAGTGCCAATGGATGGGCGCGAGCGGATCGGCCATGTAATCTTCGTTGTGAGTACCGTAGAAATGCACAACGTCACCAATTTCGCCACTCGCGATGATCTCGCGCGCCAATGTCGCGGTGGGGTTTTTCATGTAGTTGAAACCAACCAGCGTTTTGACCCCGGCCAATTTGGCCGCTTCAACCATCTCACGGGCATCGGCGGCAGACAGCGCCAGGGGTTTTTCCGAATAGACATGTTTACCGTGACGAATGGCCGCCAGCGCCATCTCTTTGTGCAGATGATTGGGTGAGCAGATATCAACGACATCGATAGCCGGATCTGCAACCAGGGCACGCCAGTCTCCGGTCGAGCGTCGAAAACCAAACTCCTGCGCCCGCTGCTTCGCCAACTCAGGGGTGACCTCGGCCACCATCTCACACACCAACTCACCCTTGAGAGGGAACACGGTGGGCGCCTGGGCAAACGCGATGGCGTGAGCCCTGCCGATATAACCTGTTCCTATCAGACCGATGCGAACCTGCGTCATACACTCTTCTCCTGCTCTGGCCGGCACAGGGCCGGATCTCATTTCATGCCATGCTGGTACGAAATATATATTTCAGATAGGAGAGTAAATGAAATCAAAGATTCATTTTGTGATCTGAGCGAAATTTTTGTTTCTATCGGCTCACATCCGCATGCCATGGGCTTGCACGCGCTGATAGAGAGGCCCCAGCACCCGTGGCTGACCCGCCAGGATCTCTTTCATTTGGACCAAAAGTAGCTCGCCAGTAGCCACGGCATCGGCCAGCGCATTATGCGCAAGATAAGGGGGTAAACCGCGCCGTTTGCGGATTTCGCTGAGCCGGTAATCCACGCGGTGCTCCTGCCGGTTACACAGCAACGATCTCTCCAGCGCCAACGTGTCGAGCCAAGGCAGTGGCAATTCATGCTCAATACCGTAATGACGAGCCAACAACGCAGTAAGGAAACGTCGTTCAATGGCGGCGCCATGGGCCACCAATAATCGCCCGGTCATCGCCTCGAGCAACGTAGACAGGGCATCCCTTTCATCGAGGCCGCCGTACAGTACCTGCGGGGTGATATGATGGATCACCGAACTCTCGGCGCTGACGGCTGCAGACGCCAGATAGTGGTGGCAAGATTCACCTAGGCGCAAAGTGCCCTCCACCACGGGTATCCACCCCATTGAGAGAATACGATCTTGTGCGGGATCCAATCCGCTGGTTTCCATGTCCAGCACCAACATCGGCAACAGCCAAGGATCGGCACTAGCCATCGGGTGATGCTGAGCCAGCAGGGTGCGCACCAGCGGTTCATGCCCAAAGCGGACCAGCGCCCTTGCCCGCCGCCGCTCAAGGGCGGCAAGGGGATCGATCCAACGTCGCAAAGAGCTTATCATCGCAATATCCCCGCGGCATGAAAGCGCTGACCTGCAGCTTCCTGCGTTCGGGCAATGATACGAAACGCATCCTTGAGATGATTGCGCTCAAACTGACTGAGGTTAGTGGGTGCAATACCGTGTCCCGGCGTGTCACCCTGGCGCAGCGCCTGGATCTGGTGTCGAAAACGCACCTGATTCAGGAATTCGAACGCCTCTAGCAACTCCTTGCGGCTTCCCTCACTGATAATCTCGCCCGCCACCGCATCCGCGAGCCGCGTCGCCGTTTCACTGGCACTGCTACCTGCGGCCAAGGCATAGACCCGAGCGAGCTCAACCACCAGATTGATCGCCTGCTTCTTGATGTTGAGAGTACTGCGATTCTCACCATCTCGCGCCAGCACAAACTGACGAAACAGGCCAAGAGGCGGGTTAACCCGGAGCGAATTTGCCACCAACACAGTCAAAAAACGGGGATGACTGCCAATCAGTCGCCCCAACCCTGCTTGCAGACGGCTGACTAAGGAGGTGTCACCATAGAGAGCACGCAGGTCAAGAAAGACGCTCGCATGAAGCAGTGCCTCGGTCTCCGGCTTGGCAATCCACGTCCGATAACGGGCCAACCAAGCATCAAGGCTAATACACCAGGCGGGGTTGGATGCCATCATATGACCAGGGCAGAGTTGGTAGCCACATTCAGCCAAACCGTAGCAAACCCACTCCCCCAAACGGCGAAAATACGCCAATCCCTCTCCTTGAACCTCACAGGACAATACCAAGGCATTGTCCTGATCAGAAAAAGGATGCATTTCACCACGGGCTTGGGAACCTGCCGCCATCCAGGCATAACTACAGGGTGGAGCCCCTAACTCCCGCTCCGCAAGTTGCAGCAGCCGACGAGTCATGGCATCAGCAATGAGGGTCATTATCTGGGCAATGCGCCCAGCCTGTACCCCGCCTTCCACAAGCGCCTCAAATAAGGCCTGGCGCTGTACACACAGCGTTTGTAACCCGGCCACGGACTCCTGCCGATAGATCCGACTGATCAGAAATACCGCCTGGGCCTGGTTACGCTGCACCAGGCTGGTTGCTGTTAGCACCCCGCATATCCGCCCCTGTTCCATGACGGGCAGGCTGCGGACGTTATGATGCATCATCAGTTCCATCGCCTGGATCAGCGGTGCGTTGCTGTCAATCGTGCATGGGTTGCAACTCATTACCAACCTGATCGGCTGATCAAATTGCAACCCCTGAGCGATCACCCGTTTGGTCATGTCTCTATCGCTCACGATACCAAGTAAGGCTCCTCTTTCCATGATCAACGCACTGGATCTATGCTCACGCACCATCACCTTTGCGGTCTCATGTATGGATGTTTCCGGCGATACCACCGCCATCTTACGATTGACCATGACTGAAACCGGCTGAAGAGAAAAAAGCACCTCATCGGAGGGACGATCACGCTGTTGTCCAGAGGCCAGGCGCCTGTGTTCCGCCTCGGCAAAATGCTCTTTGAGTGAGTAATTCTGCTCCATGACCTCATAGAGCACCGGCTTCGGAATACAGTAGATAAGGGCAGGCTCGATCGCTATCACCTGATAGTCGCAACCACCTTCCCGTTCGAGCTGGCTGAATCCGAACAGATCACCACTGCCCAAACGGGCACGTAAACTCTGATCTTGATAGCGTTGTTCAAGTGCGCCGGTGCGCACGACAAACAGCCCCTTCCCTACGATGCGTTCACCTGGCAATGCCTCCCCCGCAGACCAATAAGAGATCTCAATCTGTCCCGCCAACAAATTCAACTCTGACTCTCGCAAAAGATCGAACGGGTCTGTGGAGGAAAGAAAGTGACAAATATTTGGCAACAGGGATTGGTCCAACGACATGGGAATACAACCTCCAGGTATTACTAATAGGAACGCCCCCTAATGAAGGGGGCATCGACAACAAGAATAATTTAATCCTTAGCTTCCACAGCCAATTTACGAGAAGCACCAAAAAGTTCACGACCTATAGTCCAAAAAATATAACTAAGGGAGGCAAATGCCACGAGATAGTAAAAGCTCATCAGCCAAGTCGGTACGTTTTGCGCAAGGAATACATACATTGAAACAGAACCAAGGACAATGAGCACAGCAACCGGTTTTACCAGACTCCAAGGCTGGATATCCACTTGCTCGGTATAGACCTCCTCATAAGCCTTTTGAGGATAAAAATGGCCAACCAATAACATGAAAACCACATTGAGTAAAAACAAGATCCCCAGCAAGTGGAAAAAGTGGATATCTACCTTGATAACGAAATTGAACAGAATGTAAGCGGACATCCCGAACAATAGGCCCAGCTTGGCTGCAATGGCAGGAACCCTCTTGGTCAACAGTCCCACTAATACAACACTCAGGATTGGCGCATTAAAAATCCCTTGCAGTTGCTGGATCAGATAGAATAGTCCATCAGGGGCATTTGCAACCAAAGGGGCAACTATCATTGCCACCAGCGCAAGTCCAAGGCCAAGATATTTCCCGACTGCGACGGTTTGCGCTTCGGTAGCATCAGGCTTAAGACTCTTTTTGTAAATGTTGATAGTAAATAACGTCACCGATGAATTAAGCCCCCCACTAAATGTGGAGAAAACAGCACCTACCACCACCGCAGCAAAGAAACCAACTAACATTTCTGGCAATACCAATTGCACCAAACGAGGATATGCATGATCAGGATTATCAATCTGCCCTTGGAATATATGGAAAGCAACAATGCCGGGAAGAATAATGATTGAAGGAATCATCAGCTTGAAGAATGCACACAACAATACACCCTTTTGTCCCTCAGCCAGATTTTTTGCACCCAGCGCTTTTTGTACAATAGATTGATTGGTACACCAGAAAAACATATTAGATATGATAAGACCGGTAAACAAAGTTGAGAATGGGACGAGCGAATCTTCAGCACCAATAGAGTTGAATTTCCCTGGATTGAACTCATATACCTCAACCAAGCCGCTCAATACATTGCCATTTCCTACATAGGCCAAGGCAAATAGTGTCACCATTAAACCACCAGTAATAAGACCAACACCATTGACTGTATCAGCTACGGCAATGGCCTTGATCCCACCAAATACGGCATATATTGCGCCGAGTCCCCCAACACCCCATACCATGATCCAGAGAGCTGTCGTCTTATCAATTTGGAAAACCTCCGATACACGAAAGAGGCTTTCTAGAGCAATCGCGCCGGTATATAACACAATTGGCAGCAAAGAAATAACGTACATGCCGAGAAACAAAATAGATGTAATGGTGAGGGTCTGCTTGTCAAAACGCCGTTCAAGAAACTCGGGAATGGTCGAGATACCCAGCTTCAAATATTTTGGTAGAAAAAATATCGCAAACAGCACTATGGTCATGGCAGCCATTACCTCCCAGGCCATCACGATAAAACCGGTGCGAAATGACAGTCCATTCAGACCAACAAGATGTTCTGTCGAGAGGTTCATCAGTAGCATAGAGCCACCAATATACATACCAGTCATGGACCGACCACCGAGGAAATATCCCTCCGCCGATTCGGTCAAATGTGCATTATGTGTTTTGTAGTAGGCAATAGCGGCCACCAGCAAGGTGAAGCCGATAAAAGAGGTAAAGGCTAACATGTGTGTGTTCTCCGTGTCTTCAATATCCCATACGCTGCCTCATGTAAGAGGCAGCGGAATTTGGTGCGAAGAAATGTGAGGATTGGCGCAAGGCCTTGTTATTATTTTCTCACGAGATCACAGCTTGACTTCACGACCGCTGTGGAGGGATTCTAGGGCCTTATCGGCCAGGTAGAGAGCCTGAGCACCATCGTGACCACTGCATTCAGGGGTAACTCGCCCGGCCAGTACATCGACGAAGTGCTGCCATTCAGCAATATAGGCAGCAGCATAGCGTTGCAGGAAGAAGTGTTCTGGCTTAGCAGCAACACACCCTTCCTCACTCCAAAACTCGACCGCGTTCTCATGGATGTTCTTGGCCGTCAGCAATCCCTTGGCTCCGTGCAACTCCAAGCGCTGATCGTAGCCGTAACCTGAGCGACGACTGTTGACAATTGTAGCCATCGCTCCGGATGGGAACTTCATCACCACAAAGGCTGTATCTATATCGCCAGCTTCACCGATAGCAGGATCGACCAGGTTACTTCCTTGGGCATAAATAGAAACAGGGTCCTCTCCAATGATAAAGCGAGCCATATCGAAATCATGGATAGTCATATCACGGAACATGCCACCAGAAACTTTGACGTAATTAGCAGGGGGGGGAGAAGGGTCTCGTGAGGTGATCAACAAGGACTCTGCCTTACCAATCATACCGGCCGCCAGCAGCTCTCTCACCCGACGAAACTGGGGATCATAGCGACGGTTGAAACCAACAAATAGAGGAACGTTGCAAGCAGCTACGGTCGCCAAGCAATCACGTACCCGCGCCAAATCCAGATGAACCGGTTTTTCACAAAAAATTGTCTTGCCTGCACGTGCCGCCTGTTCAATGAGATCAGCATGGGTATCAGTGGCTGAGGCAATCAGCACCCCATGGATCTGGGGATCAGCCATTGCCTCCTCACAACTTTGTACCTTGGCACCATACTTGGTTGCCAAAGCAACAGCCCCCTCTTGATGAGGATCGACGACAGAATATAAGCGAGTTTCCTTGTGTTCATCGATGTTGACCGCATGAACCTGACCAATCCGACCGGCACCAAATAACGCGATATTAAACATACCAACTCCTTGATACTGTTTATCTGCACAGTGTTGTAGGTTGTAGGCGTCCTGCCGAGATGCCGGCTGCGCCTGCGAGTCCAAGCTGACCTAGTGTCGAACCACTTTTTCTTGGCACTACGGTCTGGATTAGATGAACATACCACGTGAAATTTTCATTTCAACTTAATGCTAATTGGACTTTTCATTTTTGCGCGCGAGTTAACACTTTACAATCCCACAACGCATTTACGCTCATGGTGAAAATTAATCTTTCACTTTAAAAACAAATGATTGTGTATTTATTACATGTTTAATCCGGTCATATTTACACATTTCATTTCTAGCCTTTATGAAACACATAAAAAAGGGAGGCAATTGCCTCCCATACAGTTCCTTTGGATTACTCAAAAACAACTTCAGTATTGGCGGGCGCGAGTCGCCAACATGTCGCGAATCGCGGCCGCTGCTGCCTCGATTTCGGGCTTGTCTGCTATCTGCGCAGTGCCTGTATGCCACCACGCTTCGTAACCATGGGTCATGGTTTTTGGCAGCACCTTGATATCGATCAGTACAGGTCCCTTGTCACTGGCAGCAGCGCCCAATGCAGCCTCCAACTCCACCTCGTCGTGCACCCGATAACTGGTACAACCGTAACTCTCTGCATTCTTGGCAAAATCTACTCGTACCAGAGGACCATTCAACATACCGCTATCTGGGTTTCGATGACGATTCTCGGTACCAAAACTGCCCATGCCCTGCCCCATTTGCAGGTTATTAATACAACCAAATCCCGCATTGTCGAACAACAAGACGATGATCTTAAGGCCCTCTTGCACGGCAGTTTGCAACTCGGTGTGTAGCATCAGGTAGGAACCGTCACCGACAAACGCATAGACCGGTTGTGCTGGCGATGCGATACGGGCGCCGATGGCAGCAGCAATCTCGTAGCCCATGCAGGAGTACCCATACTCAAGGTGATAGGTATCGGGATGCCGTGGCCGCCACATGCGCTGCAGATCACCGGGCAGAGAACCTGCCGCCCCCACCACTATTGCATCGGGCTCAAGCCACTTATCCAACAATCCCAACACCCGGGTTTGTGTCAAGCGGGTAGCCAGACTATCCATATACTCAGGCAGGGAATC
This sequence comes from Aeromonas rivipollensis, assembly GCF_010974825.1. Classification (GTDB taxonomy): domain Bacteria; phylum Pseudomonadota; class Gammaproteobacteria; order Enterobacterales; family Aeromonadaceae; genus Aeromonas; species Aeromonas rivipollensis. The sequence goes on from NZ_JAAILA010000013.1 coordinate 325,036, forward strand.
ATCAAGTTGCCCAGCCACTTCTGGCACAAAACGCGGGTCAACCTGGATATTGGCTAATCGCTGCCACTCGCTTTCCCACTCGGTACGAGCGGCAACAATCTCCCCTTGATACGCGCTGCGATACGCGCGAGCGTCGAGCTGCTCACCCAGCGCCTCCAGAGCCACCCGAGCATCCGCAACCACGGGCACGGCATCCAGCTTGTGTGCATCGAAGCTGGCGACATTAATGGTCAAAAATTGTGCTTCTGGATGGCTAAACAATGACTTGGACGCTGTTGTGAAATCGGTGAAGCGGGTACCCACCCCAATGATCAAATCAGCCTCTGCTGCCAAGCGGTTAGCAGCCAAGCAGCCGGTAGTGCCCAGCCCCCCAACGTTGAGCGGATGCTCCGCTTCTATGGCCCCCTTGCCAGCTTGGGTCTCGGCAAAAGGAATATTGAATCGTTCGACAAAATCACGCAATGCGCCATGAGCTTCGCTATAACGTACGCCCCCTCCACATACCAACAGCGGTTTACGCTTGCCCTCAATCAGGGACACTGCATCGGCCAGCATGGCCTCGCTGGGGGGGCGGCGTTCGATCCGGTGTACTCGCCTGACAAAGAAAGAAGCAGGGTAATCATAGGCTTCGCCTTGCACATCCTGAGGCAAACAGAGCGTGACTGCACCTGTATCAACAGGGTCCGTGAGTACCCGCATGGCATTGATCAGGGCACTCATCAACTGCTCCGGTCGAGAGATTCTGTCCCAATAACGAGATACGGGACGAAAGCAGTCATTAGTACTAATGCTGGCATCATGGTACTGCTCTACCTGTTGCAACACAGGATCAGGCTGACGACTGGCAAACAGATCGCCAGGCAATAGCAGCAAAGGAAGACGATTAGCGGTAGCAGTCGCAGCCGCAGTCACCATGTTGGCAGCCCCCGGCCCAACGGAAGAGGTGACAGCACAAATCCGCTTGCGTTTGTGTTGCTTGGTAAACCCGAGGGCTATATGAGCCATTCCCTGCTCGTTACACCCCTGATAAACCTTCAATCCACCTGCATCTTGCTCTAGCGCCTGGCCCAGCCCCAACACATTCCCATGACCAAAGATGGTAAAAATACCATGTACAAACTTGTGTTGTGCCCCATCAATTTCCACGAACTGCTGATCAAGAAACTTCACCAGCGCCTGGGCCATCGTCATTCTGATCTGCTGCATAGAGACTCCCTGCTATCGGCCTCCGTGCCCCCACCATGGGCTGAGGATCTTCTCTACGAAGAATCGACACGGGCAATGGCATCACTCTATAGAACAAAATTTTCATTTAAAGAAAATAATGAAACAAAAGCGATTTTTGTGATCCACTTTACGAAACAATAGAGCCTTGCTCAGCTACCTCTTCGCTCTTCTTGAAAGCAAGCCCCACCGCAAGCGACTGCAGCAGGCACAAAGTCGCAGCCTGGGAACGGAATGCCCCTACTTGGGCCTCTTTTACCACGAAACAGACATCACTCAAGGAGGCAAGAGGACTTATTTGGCTATCAGTGATCACAATTTGGCGAGCACCGGCCTGAGCCGCTTTCTCACTCACCATCAGCGTTTCATCAGCATACGGAGTAAAACTAATCGAGATCACCACATCCCGGCTGTTCATCAGGGCCGCCTCCTCGATCATCATTCCTCCCAGACCATCCAGCAACACGGTACGTCGCTCCAGATGACCCAGTGCGTAACGAAGGTAAACGGCAGCACTGAAAGAACGTCGTGAGCCGATCACATAAATTGTGTCGGCCTCCTGCAAGAGGGAAATAGCTTGGCATAGTTCTGCTTCCGGTGTGTGAAGAACCAGCTGTTGCATCGATTGGGTGTTTGCCCGGACAAACTCTTGCAGAATATGGTGAGGTTGCTCTACCTCAGCCCCCCCATCCATCTCACGGAACAGACGGGCACGTTCCGTATAGCTCGCGGTCTCTTTGACCAGATCAAGGCGAAAAATTTGTTTCATTTCATTGAAGCCGCTGAAACCAAAGGTACTGGCAAACCGGATCAGGGTCGAAGGAGGAACGCCAGCCTCCTTGGCAATGACCGCGACAGTTTGCATGGCAACTATATTTTTATTATCTATCAAGTACTTAGCGACCTGCTGTAAACGCTTACTCAGCTCACCATAGCGGGTTCGGATCTGATCTTGTAGTTCTGCTAGATTCTTCGCCACTGTCATTATGCTCTCCAATCTGTTGCAACCATGTTCACTGGGGCACCAGCCAGTCACAATCCCCACATCAATGTCGAGTCAATTGATATCGATCAGAAATCACAACCACTAAAAAGCCCGGTTTCATTAACGGCTACAGAATCACGTTTCCTGTCAGCAGCAATGGAACAGCCATTCTTTCATATCATGAAAAACTGTAAACCATTTCGTAACTACAGACAGGGGATTAAGCCAGTGCCAGGAACTCATTTGATACATGGTGTCAACAATGTTGGATTGATCACAAAAAGGAATTTTTATTTCGCATAGCATTTTTATGGAATTTAAATTTCAATTAGTTTCCGTGATCATCAGCCAAGAGAGACACCGAATGGACATCGTACAGAATTACATCGGGGGTGCCATCACCGCCAGCCTCAGCGCACGTATTGCCCCCATCTTCAATCCAGCACTGGGTGAGCCGATACGCCAAGTCTTACTGAGCACGGCCGATGAAGTTCGCCAGGCCATTGCCGTTGCCCACGCGGCCTTCCCTGCCTGGGCACAAACGCCCCCGCTACGCCGAGCCAGGATCCTGTTTCGTTTCAAAGCATTACTGGAGATCCAACGAGATGAGCTAGCCCGTCTCATCAGCGAAGAGCACGGCAAGGTATTCTCTGATGCTCAAGGTGAACTAACGCGTGGTATAGAAGTGGTAGAGTTTGCCTGTGGCATTCCTCATCTGCAAAAAGGAGAACACTCCGCCAACGTTGGCACCGGCGTCGACAGTCACTCTCTCATGCAACCCCTCGGCGTATGCACCGGGATTACACCATTCAACTTCCCGGCCATGGTGCCCATGTGGATGTTCCCCATCGCCTTGGCGACCGGTAACACCTTCGTACTCAAGCCTTCGGAGAAGAATCCCTCGTTGGCGTTACGATTGGCACAGTTGCTTCAAGAGGCAGGGCTGCCGGATGGGGTATTTAACGTGGTTAATGGTGACAAGGAGGCCGTGGATGTATTGCTCACCGATGAGCGAATTCAAGCGGTCAGCTTTGTCGGATCCACCCCCATCGCCGAGTACATTTATTCGGTTGCCTCCGCCCACGGCAAGCGCTGCCAGGCTCTGGGTGGGGCCAAAAATCACTGCATCGTGATGCCGGATGCGGATATAGAACAAACTCTTTCAGCCATCATGGGCGCAGCCTACGGCGCGGCCGGTGAACGCTGCATGGCGCTCTCTGTTGCGGTCGCGGTGGGTGACGACGTCGCAGATAAGCTGGTGACCGGAGTCACAGAGCGCATTGCCAAAATGCGCGTTGGACCAGGTATAACCGAGGGCCAAGAGAATGATATGGGTCCGGTTATTTCCGCCCAGCACAGGGCCAAGATCCTTGAGTATATTGACCAGGGTGTCGAACAGGGGGCCACGCTTTGCATTGATGGCCGCAATTTTACCGTTCCCACTCACCAACAGGGTTTCTTCGTAGGCCCAACGCTGTTTGACCGGGTTACCCCCCAGATGAGCATCTATCAGGAAGAGATATTCGGCCCGGTCTTGTGCATCGTCCGTGCGCCTGATTACCGCACCGCAGTGACATTAATCAATCGCCACCAATATGGTAATGGCACGGCCATCTTCACCCGCGATGGGGATACAGCCCGCCAGTTCAGCGAAGAGGTACAGGCTGGCATGGTCGGCATCAATGTCCCCATTCCGGTACCAATGGCATTCCATAGCTTCGGGGGATGGAAACGCTCCATCTTTGGACCACTGAATGTGCATGGTCACGATGGGGTTCGTTTTTACACTCGAATGAAGACTATCACGAGTCGCTGGCCCACTAGCGTACGACTCGAACAGCACACCGGCAGCTTTACCATGCCAACGTTAGGATAGCGGGCAATGCAACAAAAAGAGAGGGAGACACCTCAGCTCCCTCTCCTACATGAGTCACATTAAGAATCCCCTTGTATAAGAAGGAAATGGTCATTTGGCCGCTTCCTTCTATGTTCATTTTTTAGCTGTTCTTGATGGTTGATGGCACCTTGCCAAACCAGTACTCCGGCAGCTTCTAAGCCTGTTTGATCTCCGGCTTGCTCATCACAACCTCGAACTCATCACACGCTGGTTGTAGTGGTCAACTAAATCCGGACACTTGGTTAGGCCGATCCTCGGCTTTTGCTGGCGCGCTCCCGTCATTGTGTTGATGTGGACGCCGCCAGTTGTAGTAATCCATCAGGTAATAGCTGATATCCCGCTTCGCCTCCCGCAGGTTCATATATCCCGTTGTCGGGAGCCACTCTGTCTTCAGACTCCTGAACAACCGCTCCATCGGTGCATTATCCCAACAGTTGCCACGCCGACTCATGCTCTGGGTCATGCGATGGCGCCACAGCCGCTGCCGAAATGCCCGGCTGCCATATTGGCTGCCTTGGTCGGAGTGAAACAGCACACCTGATGGGCAACCCCGCTGCTGATAGGCCATCTCGAGCGCTTTTATTACCAGCTCTGCATCAGGCTTGTCAGACATCGCCCAGCCCACGACTCGGCGGGCATAAAGGTCGAGCACCACCGCCAGATAATTCCAACGACCACCTGCCCAGACGTAGGTGATATCGCCACACCACACCTGATTGGGCTGCTGGACATCAAATTCACGGGCCAGCAGATTGGGAATATCCGGTCGTTCAGACCGGGCGACCTGATAGCGATGAGCGCCCGGTTGCTTGGATACCAGACCGACCTCCTTCATCAGACTGCGCACTTTGAATCGGCCAATCTGATGCCCCAGCTCTCGCATCATCGACATCAAGGCGCGGCTGCCCGCTGAGTTCCGGCTCTCTTTGAACAAACGGCGCAACTCGCTGCGTTGCTGCATCCGCTCACGGTTAATCGTCCGCTTGCGGGCCAGATAGTCGTAAAAACAGGATGTTGGAACATCGAAAGCACAGCAGACCAGAGTGATAGGGGCTTGCTCTCTTAATCGGTCTATCAGCGCGTACGTTTGAACTCGTCCGTCATCAAGAGAGCCGTAGCCTTTTTTAGAATGTCCTTTTCGCGCTCGAGCCGGTTGATGCGGGCTTCCAGCTCCTGGATTTTCTGCTGCTCCGGGGTCAGCGCCTTGCCGATTGGGGTGGTGCCGGTTCGTTCGGATTGAAGCTGCTGAACCCATCGGCGAAGTATGGTTTCACCGACATCCAGTGAACGGCTGGCTTCGGGGACAGAGTATCCCTGGTCGAGTACCAGGGATGCGGCTTCGAGTTTGAATTCAGCAGTAAATGAGCGACGTAATCTTGTCATTGAACACCTCAAGTCATGGTGGCGACTGTACCACCTAAAATGGTGTCCGGGATGATTAGACCACTACA
>NZ_JAAILA010000014.1 GCF_010974825.1 Aeromonas rivipollensis
CGTCGCGAGAAGCCGTCAGCAAGGTATCGATCCGCGCAGGAACCGGAACGTATAGGTATACGTGAGCCCCTGGTTTCACATAAGCGAGCAGCACATGAGCCTTGATCACGGTTTCGCAGCAGGCCCATAAGCAGGTTTAGATGCGCTGACGCCCCATCAGGGAGTGAGACAGCGTGGTGCCATCCACCAGCTCCAGCTCGCCACCCACCGGCACCCCGTGGGCGATGCGGCTCTGATCCCCTTCCCCGTCACCCTACTCTTTACAATTCACCCGGCCGCCGCGCCCCAGCTGACGGCCGGGTTTCTGAATGCCCTGGCCCTCTCCTTCCCCTCATCCCACGATGTTGACGGCTCCCCTGCCGCCCGTGGCAACGCAAACCGGCCCTGCCTTATGACGGCGAGGAGATGCAGCTTGCCGGTATCCAGCCCGAGCCCCCTGTTTCGTTGTGCACCCAGAGCCAGCCGGCCAGCTCTCTCTCCACCCTGACCCGCTCACCCACCACCACATCCAGCTCGCGGGCGGTGTAATCCTGGCGCGCCAGCGCCTCCCCTTCCCCGAGGAGCGTCAGCAGCGACAGCGGCGCCCACCCTTCGTTGCCGTCCGTCGTGACGGTGCGAACCCAGCCCGGAAACTCGTCATCCTCGTGGCCGATACGCACCCGCTCCCCGGCGCTAAAGCCGATGGGATTGGGGTAACTGGTGTGGTGAGCCGTGGTGATCAGCGCCAGCATATGATTCTTCTCCGATGTGCTCTGGTGGGTGGAAGTAACACTGACTTGATACCACAAGTGCCGCCCCATTGCCGGGAGCCAGGCCCCATGGCGCCCACAGCCTCTCTCGGCAGCCCCCTGGCGATGACATGCCCTGCAAGGTGGGTGTCCCAGATTTCCCCTCTCCCAAGGTGCCTATTACCATCGCCCACCACCGGACGGCACTAGTCACTTGCATAATGGAAGTAAGGGCCGTATGGTGACTTCCATTATGCAAGTAACCTGATAACCCATATGCGCAAGAAGAGTCTGAGTGAACAGCAGTGCCCCATCGCCCGCAGCCTGGATCATGTCGGCGAGTGGTGGAGTCTGCTGATTATCCGCGATGCCATGCATGGCCTGTCGCGCTTCGATGAATTTCAAAAGAGCCTTGGTATTTCCCCCAACATACTGACCCGGCGCCTGACCGCCCTGGTCGAGGGGGGGCTGATGGAGAAGCGGCTCTACTCCGAACGCCCCCCTCGCTATCAATATGCGCTCACCCCCCGCGGCCAGGATCTCAGCGCCGTGCTGATCGCGCTGCTCACCTGGGGCAATAACCACCTTGCGCCCGAGGGAGCCAGCATCCAGCTGAGGGATGCCCAGACGGGCGAGCTGGTCGAGCCCATGCTGGTGGACAGGCGCACGGGTCAGGAGATTTCACCCTCGCGCCACACCCTGGTGCCGGGACCGGCCGCCAGTGACGGCATGAAGCAGCGTCTGCGCCATGCCAATGGCGTGATGAGCGGCGATAACCCTTCGAAACAGGAATCAGAATCATGAGCTCAACTCGCATCGTGGTGACAGGAATGGGAGCTGTGACCCCGCTTGGATATGGGGTGGAAACAGTGTGGCAGCGGCTGCTGGCGGGCCAGTCCGGCTTGCGCCGCCTGCCGGAGGCCTTCACCGAAGGGCTGGCCGCCAAGGTGGGCGCCATGGTGCCCTCCCTGGCAGAAGATCCCCTGGCCGGGTTTGACCCTGATGCAGTGGTGCCGATCAAGGAGCAGAAGAAGATGGATCGCTTCATCCTCTTTGCCATTGCCGCGGCCAAGGAGGCCCTGCTGCAGGCCAACTGGGCCCCCAGGACGGCGGCAGAGCAGGAGCGCACCGCCACCATCATCGCCTCGGGCATCGGCGGCTTCCCCGCCATCGTCGATGCGGTGCGCACCACGGATGAGCGGGGACCGCGCCGCTTGTCCCCCTTCACCATCCCCTCCTTCCTGGTCAACATGGCGGCGGGCCATGTCTCCATCAACTTCGGCTTCAAAGGACCGCTCGGGGCACCGGTCACGGCCTGCGCCGCCGGGGTGCAGGCCATTGGCGACGCCGCCCGGCTCATTCGCTGCGGTGAGGCCGACATCGCCATCTGTGGCGGGGCCGAAGCCACCATTGACCGCGTCAGTCTGGGCGGGTTTGCCGCTGCTCGCGCGCTGTCCTCAGCCTATGCCGATAACCCCGAAGCGGCCTCCCGCCCCTTCGATGTCGACCGCGATGGGTTTGTCATGGGCGAAGGGGCCGGGATCCTGGTGATTGAATCCCTGGAACACGCCCTGGCCCGAGGCGCCACCCCCATAGTGGAGCTGGTGGGCTATGGCACCAGTGCCGACGCCTATCACCTCACCGCCGGTCCCGAAGATGGCGACGGCGCACGCCGCGCCATGATGGCGGCTCTGGCTCAGGCCGGCATTCAGGCGGCGGATGTCCAGCACCTCAATGCCCATGCCACCTCGACCCCGGTGGGTGACAGGGGGGAGCTGGCCGCCATCAAACGCGTATTTGGGGATGACAACCAGATTGCGGTGACCTCCACCAAGTCAGCCACCGGCCATCTGCTGGGGGCCGCCGGGGGCATAGAGGCCATCTTCACCGCGCTGGCCATTCGCGATCAGAGAGTGCCCGCCACCCGCAACCTGCAGCAAGCCGATCCCCTCGCCGACGGGGTGGACATAGTGCGGGGCGCGGCCCGTGACATGGGGATCGAGCACGCCATCTCCAATGGCTTTGGTTTTGGCGGCGTGAATGCCAGCGTGCTGTTCAAGCGCTGGCGGGGGGCCTGATCTCGCTGGTGTCATCATCCTGGGACACCCAGACTTCCTGCCATAAAAAGACCCAAACTGAAGGGCTCAGTTTGGGTCAGGTTGCGAGTCGGTTGACTAGCAGAGGGTCATTTTTTGCTGCTGATGTCGTCCAGGACCAGCAACTCGGGATCCACGCCGCCGACACTGTCAGACAGGGCCGCGGCTGTCAGCACCTGGCCATTGGCCAGGGTGACCGGCAGGGGACCTATGACAGGGGTCTTGTCACCCGAGGCCGTGACGGTGACCTGGTAATCACCGGCAGCAACGGCAAGATAGCCGCTGTCTGCCTTGAAGGGCACGGCCTTGAGCACCGGTGAGGCGCCGCTGATGTCAGTGCCCGCAGTCAGATAGATATCGACTGCCGGTGCCGTGGGGGCGGCATGGAGCACCCGCAGTTGAGCCTCGGTAGCCACCACCCGTCCGGTATCCGTCAGCAACAGCGGCTCTATGGTTTCACCTGAGGGGTCCAGCAACTGGCCCACGGCAAACAGGGAGTAGCGAGCCCCCGCCTTGAGCGGCACGTCGCTGGCACTGATCACCTCAGGGGTGGCGGCTCCGGTTGGCGTGACCACAAAGTCATAATCGGCGGCGGCCAGCCCCAGATACCCGGTGTTCCCCTTGAAGGCCAATCCTTGCAGCGGGGCCGCTGTCGGGGCAACACCATTCACCCAGATGTCGACGGCAGGGGCATCGGCAACGGCATGGACCACCCTCAACTGAGCCTCTTCATCGACAGACAGGATGGGGGTGGCGCCAGCATCGCCGATGGCGAGCAACTGCACCGGACTTGGCCCCGCCCCGAGGTTATCGATCGCTGCGATCAGCAGGTCAGCCCCGGCGTTGAGTGTCTGCGGGCCGGAGTCATAAACCACATCCACTGTCCCCGGCAAGGTCAGCCTGATCTGGTATTCGCCTGCCGGCAGGGTTAGGGGGTCGCTGTAGGTCTTGAACGGAATATTGGCCAGCGTCGGGCTGCTCAGGGCGGCCCCCGGCGCGGTGACATGGATGTCGACCGCCGGTGCACCCGGTGCGGCATGCAGCACCTGCACACGAATATCACCTCCTGTGGGCGCCTGGTTCGGCCGCTCAATCACCAGGGGACCAAAGGCGGTATCACCGCTGCCAGCCAGTTTGCCGACGGCCAGCACGTCGTACTGAGTGTCGGGTTTCAGCTCGAGAGACACAGGGCCTATGACAGTCGTCGTCGTCCCCCCTGGCAAGATGCCGTCGACCGCGACTTCGTGACTGCCAGCGGCAACCGGCTTGAGCCCGCTGCTGCTGCCATAGTCAACGGCCGTCAGGAAAGCCGCACCATCGACCCTTACATCAACCTTGGGGGCATCAGGGGCCAGATGGCTGATCCTGATGGTGGCATTGGGCGGGCTGCTGTCATTATCACTCCCCCCACAGGCTGCCAGGGTTAATCCCATGGCAATGGCTGCACAACGCTGAAACCATTTCATTTGATCAATCTCCATTTGGTAAGTGGCCAGAGTGATATGACTGTCCCGAACGATTGGATCACAGCGCTCTGTGTGATGGCGGTTGACGAGATGAAAGGAAGGATGGGCGTGGGCCGCCCAGGGTCAGCCAGCGACACGGGAAAAGGCGGCGTGAATGCAGGCGAGTGGTTCAGTGGGGACTGATCTCGCTGGCGGGTGAACATCATCATGCTGGCCGCCCGGGCGGCGAACTCCCGGCCCGGGCGTTCGCCGACTTTTTTCATCTTGGGACACCCAGCTTCTCCCAGGGGGATCCCCGCTCACTTGAATTTCGACTGGGCCTCCGCCAGACCGCTCTTCAGATCGTGCCACATCTGATCGGCGGTCAGCTTGACCTGATCCCAGGACTCGCCGCTCTCCCTGCCGAGCACCTCCATGCTGTCGGAGGCGGCATGCTGCCTGGCACGCAGGGCCTGAAGCTCCTTGCTCCCCTTGACCCTCATGTCGGCCGAGAGGGTCTCCAGCTTGGCTTCCAGCAGGTTGATCTGGCAGCCCCACTCCTTGAGCTGGGCGCTCATTCTTTCCCGGTAGGCTTGGTGCATTTCCATCTTGTGCTCCTTGAGCAAGCGACCCTATTGGGTCGCGGTGAGGGTCAGCTGATTGACGACATTCTCGACGCCATCCACCGCCATCGCGATCGCGCTGGCCTTGTCGCTGTTGGCTTGCGAATCGGCCGTCCCGGTCAGGGTGACGACACCGCCGACGGTGTCGACGCTGATCTGCAGTGATCTCAGGCCGGGCTCGCCGAAGAGCTTGGTCTTCACCTTGGTGGTGACTTCGGTGTCTGCCCAGGCCTGGGCGCTCTCGGCACCTTGCTGGCTCACCTTGTCTTCATACTTGTCGAGGGTGGCATCGACCTTCTTGCCAGTCTCGCTGGCCGCATCATCTATGCTCTTGCCGGCCTGTTCCGCCGACCCCGGTTTGTCGCATCCGCTCAGCCCCAGGGTGCAGAGCAGCGAGATGGCGACGAGGGTTAGGTTGCTGTGTGGCATCTGTTGATTTCTCCGAAGTGAACTTGGCTAGATCTTGCCGAGCAAGACCAGGATGAGCAGTACTGTCAGTACCAGTCCGATAACGCCGCTTGGCGCGTAACCCCAGCCCTGGCTGTGCGGCCAGCGGGGAATGGCGCCGATCAGTAGCAGGACAAGCACGATCAGCAGAACGGTTCCAATGGTCATGGCTTTCTCCTAAAGGTTGCATCTGGGCGACATAAACGACCCATCTGATAGTGCGACCCGTCCACAGGCCCGGTCTGTACGCAAACACACAGACGGGGGAGATATATGGATCTTTCCCAGGCCAGGCGGGATCGACCGGCAGACCCCTCTCCTCTTCGATTCATTACCAGCAGTGAATTTTGATATCAGCTGAGTGCCATTTCAGTGAACACTTCACCGCCCTAGACTGCTTCTCGAACCTTAACGAGGAGTCTGTTATGAAATTCCCCCACGTCCCTTTGCTGGCTGGCGCCATCGCCTCAGCCATGTCTTTCAACACCTTCGCCGGTGACCTTGTCTCGGTGCAGTTCAGCGATGGTCGTCCCGCCGTCAGCGGGGTCGAGGCCGTCAACGGAGTGCTCAACCCCATAGGGGTCAACGTAGTCACCGTCGAGATTCCCGACGGGGCCAGGCCGCTGCTCGAGGCTTCCCACCGCCGCGCGTTGACCAAAGCTGAGCACGGCGCCCTGATTGCGGCCTTCAACCTGAGTCAGGGGGAGCTGCTGGAGCAGGCCAGGCTCGCAGGGCGCGAGCCTGCGGTGAAAGGAGGGGGCGTGGCGACCGAAGAGACCGGCGTCGGCCCCTACCCCAAGGTCTATGACCTGATGGCGCTGGACGAGGGCACCCGCAGCGCCGTGCTGGGCAAATACGGCCGCATGCATGTCAACTCCGCGGAGGATGGCACCGACATCGACGAGGTGATGACTGTGGTCAGCGGCGGCCCCTTCCGCTGGGGCTTTACCCTCGAAGACGGCAGCATAGCCCGCTTCCAGATCGACAAGGTGGGACTTGAAGACAAGGCCGTGCGGATCAGCTATCACGGGCTGGGCATGCACGCCGGGCTGATGGACGCAAAACAGGGGCTGCTGGTGGCCTTCGCCCATGGCCCTAAGGCATTCACCATGCGCTACCAGGCCGAGGTGCCCCACGCCCAACTGCTCGGCACCAACCCCTGGGCCGATGTCGGCATCAGCCTGCCCCCCGCTCCCGGCAAGGCGCAGTAAGCCGGTTCGTGCCATCTGGCGGCGGGGCCCGGGCCCTGCCACCTCCTTTATGCCTGCCGTAGCGGGGCCGGGGTGCGAAGGGCCATTCCCGGTCCCCTGTCTGCGTGTCTGCCGGGTCCGCCACTCCCCCGGAAGGCCTTTATCCGGGCCGGTATACCCACGGGCCGCTCTGTGGCTGGCGGCTGATGGCCGGGGATGGGGGATGGACACCCCCGAGATCCGCACTATTGTGATAAAAGTGCGCAATGATGGCGCCATCATTTACCAGTAGTGAATTAACGGGGGCAGGATGAACAAGATCACGGCGCTGAACGTCTTTCGCCGGGTGGTGGAGATGGGCACCTTCAGGGCGGCGGCGGACGACCTGCGCCTCTCCCAGGCGGCGGTCAGCAAGAACATCAACGAGCTGGAAGCCTTTCTCGGTATCGCCCTCATCAACCGCACCACCAGGCGGCTGAGCGTCACCGAATCCGGCATGGCCTACTACGGCCAGATATGCGCCGTGCTGGACAGCCTGGAGGCCGCCGACCAGTCCATCATGGCCGCCTCCTTCACCCCCAGGGGCAGGCTGAAGATCGGCATGCCCATGTCCTACGGGCTGATCCGGCTCAACCCCCTCGTCTGCGATTTCCAGCGCCGCTACCCGGAGATCGGCATCGAGGTGATCCTGAGCGACGCCTACATGGACCTGGTGGATCAGGGGCTGGATCTGGTGATCCGGGGGGCAGGCACCCTGGAGGACTCCACCCTGCGCGCCAAACCCCTGTGCGAGGTGCAGCGGGTGCTCTGCGCCGCCCCCGACTACCTGAAGGAGGCGGGCCAGCCCGCCCACCCGGCGGATCTCAAGGCCCACAACTGCCTGCGCTACAGCCTCTCCTCCTCCCCCAACAAGTGGTTCTTTACCCGGGACGCGGAGAGCGTAGCGGTGGAACTGCCTCCCGCCAGCTTCTGCGCCAACAACGGCATAGCCCTGAAACAGGCGGCCGCGCAGGGGCTTGGGGTGATCCTGGTGCCCAAAGAGTTCGTGTCGAGCGAACTGGCAGACGGCACCCTGGTCAAACTGCTCCCCGACTGGCAACCCGACCCCCACGCCCTCTTCGCCGTCTACCCCCTCCACAAGGAGCAGTCCCGCAAGGTGCGGCTCTTTATCGAATTTATCGTCAAGGCGTTTCAGCTGCGGTAAGCCAGACAGGCGGGAGCTTGGGGTTTGTGCCTCTCGACCACGACACAGACAACCCAACTGTATGGCGGCGTGTAGGTTCGATTAGCGAAGCGTAATCGGACGTTCACCTAATCGGTCGATTCCCCTGACTACAGCCTGCCATCCAGAGTGATCACCCCCGCCTGAGTTGCCGATGTATCAGCAAATAGCCGCCTGCCGAGATGGCGGATCAGCAGCAGCGGAGGTACCAAGGTGAGCAGCAGCCAGTGGGTGTGGGGCAGGATAAAGGCCCAGATGATCTCGTGGGGCAGCCAGGTCGACGCGGTTGCCGTCATAAAGGCAAGGTCATAGATCTGCCACAACCAGAGCCCGGCAAAGAGCGGCAGCAACAGCCGCCGGGGCGTCAGCAAAAACAGGGGCCAGAAAGCACAGGCGAGTACGGCACTGAACTCCAGCATGGCCGGGGCCAGCTCGGCAAAGGTCCGCCCCGAAGAGAGGCTGCTCCATTGGAGGGAAGTATCCTCGGCCAGTGCAGGCCACCAGGAAGCGTATTGGAACAGGGTAAACGAAACCATAAATAGCAGGCTGGTCAGCAGCGCCAACGCCGTTTTTCGTAACAACCACCGCCCCATCCGGCGCAGTGTCGGCATCCACTTAGACATTAATGACTCCCATCTGGTGACGGGGCAGTATGCCGCTGTTCGCTGCACCGTCAAAGTGGCACACCATGCCAGTTAATTGTTGAAATATTGAATCCCGTCACATCGGTACCAGTCTGAGCGGTTGCGTGTCCGCAAGGCCCCATGCGAACCTTTATTTATCTTTCTTCCAAGCAAAACAGAGGGCGCCGGGCAGCCGCATCTCTTACAAGTCGGAGAACGATGCCACCCAGACCCTCAGTGCCGAGGCGGGCAAAAACTGCTGCGTTTGGCATGAGGTCGAAATGGATCTACTGATGGCCCGCTCCAAGCTGAGTCAGGTCAGTGAAGAGGAGGGCAAGCAAGGGGTGATGGAGAGCAAGTTGGTTAAGTGATAGGCTGACGTTGTCGCGTATTATATAGGTGGTCGTGGATTAACTCGGCCATCTGTTGATATTTAGAGCAACCCACTCAAGCATGTTTACCTAATGTAAGTGGCAGATCGGCCAGAAGGGATTGGAATATTTCTTGACTGCATGCACGATAGTCTAGCCATCAACATTGACCAAGCGTTGTCGGGATACCAATAATGAAAATTTTAATTTGAGTTTTCGTTAACAATTATTCTTTAGAACTAAAGTACTCTAAATCTAGTAGATGGAAATCTCGTTCCATGCTCTTTGTAAATTCCGTGTCGGCAAGAATTTTGACAGATTTCAAGTTTATATTCAAGGTGGTTTTAAATGCACCACTTATCATCTCTATATGTTGTTGCTCAAACTTATCTTTGTACTTTCGCAGATTTACTTCCTGCTGTTCGGTATCAAAACAAAGTATAACATTGGCGTCATAAAATTTATCATCAGCCTGTTCATTAAATGGTATTGCATTAATATAAACACCACTAATTAAACTGTTGAACGTGTCATCATTCCATATTTTCTCAAAAATTTTCTTTGATTTACTTAGTCTATTGTTCCATGAGTCAGGGAAAACAGAACGAGTAATACGTGCCGCACACCAACCTAAGACAATTTTTAAAAATTTTGGGGAGAGCGTTCGAGTTTTATCTATGTTCGAACGTAGTAGAGTGTCCCGTTTGACATGGCAAATTCCAATAGCTTGAGCCTCATAATGCTCAATGTTGCTACCGATGTTGACTGGCATTTGAATAACTCTTGGGTTTTTGCCGAATTTAAAATTTCCATTTTCATTATCTGCCTTCCATAGAAGGATAATTTGAGCCCATGGTTCACGAGAGAAATCCTCGTCAACAAGTGCGCAGTCGTAAGTTACTGGAATAAGGTAAATAGATTCCTTTTTCTCTACATAAGATAAAATCTCAGCGGGGATAATATCCTTAAGATGGGCGTTATCATTCAGGCTAATAAAAACCCCCCTGCTCCATCCAGATTTAATCCACCCCTCTCTGTTATGAGATTCGGAAGTTAAACATTCATGTGTAACAGACATCACTCCCCCCTTTGAGAAATTAACCTATTTCCAAGCTTTTTCTTACGGCTAGTCCATCAAATTTAACAAATAGACGATCATAACTTTCTAAAAGTTTTTCTTTATCCATTGGCTCTTCAATTAAGGCATTTTTAAGTATTGGATCAGAATATTTCCCAAAACTGAATAGGGCCAGATATTTACGATGTGGTTCTAGCATGTCTTCGTGAAGAACATCTAAGGCTTCAATTCTCTTGGCGATTCTCTCATGTACATTCTTTTTTGGATTTTTCTGCCAATCATATATAGTCTTTCTTTCAACATTAAGAACAGAAGCCCATTGAGCTATTTTTGAAAAACCAAAAGAATCTTTTAATGAAAAAGATTTTTTAATTATATTGTCGTCCAATGCATCCTTTTTTTCAGATGGCTGAACGGCTGCGTAGGTTTTATTTCCTATGCTCTTTTTTATAGCATGCTGTCCATAGCCATAATCTAGTTTTGGCGCAGATGAGGTCACTGGTATAACAGATGAACCTACCGCCAAAGTAATTATAAAAATACTTTTCTGGATAATGTGAGTGTATGAAGAAGTTTGTTGCTGCCGCACTCTTCTTGTAATATCCATGCTATTTGAACCGGTAAAAATATCTTTACCGATATCGAATGACTCAGTTTTACAAAATCCACCATTATGCATACCACTCTCCTCGTAAGGAATATGTCTTCCTCTTGGTGCTGTTGAGTAGTTGACGTATGCCATATTATCTCCGGTGTTAATTTACAGTAATGTCTAAGTATGCTCGTTTTATGTTGTCATGCAGTAAACTGAAGCAGTTTATTATAGTATTAATATTATAAGGGATCATTTTCTCAAATGGTTCAAAACTGTCAAAATCAAGATGTGCCCATGGACCTGATTTCACCTCATTTTCAATCATGAAGTCTCTAACCAATTCGAAAACATCGTGAGGATATTTTACAGAGTCGATCGTCACTCCACTATTGACAACAAGTCTTTTATTCTCTGACAAAAAAGCAGATGTCATGTTGCCACCAGCTCGTAGCAAACCAAGAAGCTCAGGCTGAAGAAATTCGCCACGTTTAACAAAATTACTAAAACCAGCTTGGTTGTCCCATTGATATTTATTGATATATCTCATGCCGATAAAGTTAACATGAGTGAGCTCTATTACAGAAGTAATGGAGTCAATTATTTCAGTAAACTTAGTAATATAATCTTTATACGTAACATATGATGTCGTATGTACAAATAAGGAGTCTGGTGTCAACCTAAAACCAAAAGCACGATCTGCATCTGTCATAACAAGAACAGGATGAGATATAGTGACTGTTTGAGGTGAGCCAGCCCCACTAAATTCAATTTGGTTGTATTCAATAGTTGTCATAGCACCAATAACAGGATACTGCCTTCTCAGCTTCTCCTGAATAGCGTCTATAGCATCTTTCAGTGTTTTGTTGGGAATGGTGGCAAAACCAACCTTGCCCAACACATAAGACAAGTTACTCATACGAACCTCCCGTTAGAACTTAAGGGCTTCTAGGCCCTTAGCTAAGCGTCATTTTTATACACTTTACATGAGTTATTGTCTTTTTTAAACACAATGCTGATTATCTTGCCTAAGCCCCTAGGGGTTTAGGGGCAAATGTCGAAGATTATGTGGTAATCGTGTCTTTAAGCTTGTTGCGATGGTTGATATAAAAACCCGGCCTAAGCCGGGTTGGTTTTATCAAAAGGCGGGAAAAATCAAAGCGCCTCCAATCTGGCATAGGCCGTTACCAGCCACTTGGCGCCGACGTCGTCGAACTGGATTTGCACCCGGCTCTGCTGGCCGACCCCTTCGAAGTTGAGCACTATGCCTTCACCGAATTTCGGATGGAGCACCCGCTGGCCGAGCTTGATGCCGCTGGCGTCGAAGCTCTGCTGCACCTCGTTCTGGCTAAAGCGGCCGTACTGGGTCGGGCGGCTGACCTGGGTGCGCAGCCGGATCTCTTCCAGACACTCGGCGGGCATCTCGCGGATAAAGCGGCTCGGCTTGTGGAACATCTCGCGGCCGTAGATGCGGCGGCTCTCGGCATAACAGATGTAGAGCTTCTCCATGGCGCGGGTCATGCCGACGTAACAGAGGCGCCGCTCCTCTTCCAGCCGACCCGACTCCTCGGTGGATTGCTGGCTGGGGAACATGCCTTCCTCCACGCCGACCAGCAGCACCAGGGGGAACTCCAGCCCCTTGGCGCTGTGCAGTGTCATCAGCTGCACCGCATCGGCGTATTCGTCCGCCTGATTCTCGCCGGATTCCAGCGCCGCGTGGGCGAGGAAGGCCGACAGATCGCTCATGTCTTCCAGCTCGTCCGGGCGCTGGTACTGACGGCAGGCGGTGACCAGTTCGTCCAGGTTCTCTACCCGTGCCTGGGACTTCTCGCCCTTCTCCGCCAGATACATGGCCTTGAGGCCAGAATTCTGGATGGCGATGTCCGCCTGCTGGTGCAGGGGCAATAAGGAGACCTTCTCCTCCAGCGCGTCGATCAGCTCGACGAAGCCGCGCACCGCGTTGCCGGCGCGGCCGGTCAGCACCTTGTCGTTGAGCAGCGTCTTGGCAGACTGCCAGAGGTTCTGGCCCTGATCCCGGGCGTTGTTGCGCAATATCTCCAGGGTGCGCTCGCCGATGCCCCGGGTCGGGGTGTTGACGACCCGCTCGAAGCTGGCGTCGTCGCCTCTGTTGTTGATGAGGCGCAGGTAGGCCATGGCGTCTTTAATTTCTTGGCGCTCGAAGAAGCGCAGGCCGCCGTAGATGCGATAGGGCATGGCGTCCTGCATCAGCGCCTCTTCCAGCACCCGGGACTGGGCGTTGGAGCGGTAGAGGATGGCGCAGTCGGCCAGCAGGCCGCCCTTCTCCTTCCAATCCTTGAGGCGGCCGACCACGAAGCGCGCCTCGTCCACCTCGTTGAAGGCGGCGTAGAGGGAAATCGGATCCCCTTCTGCCCCCTCGGTCCACAGCTCCTTGCCGAGCCGCTCCGAGTTGTTGGCGATGACGCAGTTGGCGGCCTTGAGGATATTGGCGGTGGAGCGGTAGTTCTGCTCGAGGCGTATGGTCTCGGCCCCCTCATAGTCGGTCAGGAAGCGCTGGATGTTCTCTATCTTGGCGCCGCGCCAGCCGTAGATGGACTGGTCGTCGTCACCCACTATCATCACCTTGCCGGACTCGCCTGCCAGCATCCGCAGCCAGGCGTACTGGATGCCGTTGGTGTCCTGGAACTCGTCCACCAGTATGTTCTGGAAGCGATCCCGGTAGTGCTCGAGGATGTGGGGCCGGTTCAGCCACAGCTCGTGGGCGCGCAGCAACAGCTCGGCAAAGTCCACCAGCCCGGAGCGATCACAGGTCTCCTGGTAGGTCTTGTAGATCTGCTGATAGGTGCGGGTGACGGGGTCGCCGTAGAGGTCGATGTCGCCGGGGCGCAAGCCCTCGTCCTTCTTGCCGTTGATGTAGCCCATCACGGCGCGGGGGGCCCAGTGCTTCTCGTCGAGGTTGAGCGCCTTGAGCACCCGGCGGATGAGACGGTACTGGTCGTCGGAGTCGAGGATCTGGAAGTCCTGGGGCAGGCCCGCATCCAGATGGTGGGCCCGCAGCAGGCGGTGGGCGATGCCGTGGAAGGTGCCTATCCACATGCCGCGCACGCCGTCGCCGATCACTTTCTCGACCCGGCCGCGCATCTCGGCCGCCGCCTTGTTGGTAAAGGTCACGGCGATGATGGAGAAGGGTGAGCAACGCTCCACCTGCATCAGCCAGGCGATACGGTGCACTAGCACCCGTGTCTTGCCCGAGCCGGCGCCTGCCAGCACCAGCAGATTGCTGCGAGGGGCCGCCACCGCGTCTCTTTGCTTGTCGTTGAGCCCGTCGAGCAGGGTTGAAACGTCCATCACCACTCCTGTTTATTTATACAGGCGGCGATTATACGGCCTGAGCGGCCAGAGACCAACCGGCAGGATCAACGAAGGGGGCGGTGATAGTTCCGATATTGGCCCAACACATCACCGGAAAAGCTGAGCAGCATGGCGCGTGGTGCATCCAACACCTGATGGACAGGGTCAAAACGAAGGGAGGCTGCGTGCAAACGGCCTTCAGGCAAGGTCACTTCCGTGCCGCCCATCATGAGCTGGCCATCCTGATAATACCCATGCTGGAAGTGCACTATGGCGGCGTCCACCATCAAGGTGCCTTGTTTGAGCTGCAGTGACTCACGTTGCATTTCTCGCAACGCAAAGAGACTGGACAATGACGGACGCCCGCTGGGCATCCGCTGCAAGTATTCGCGGGTAATCAATTGATATTGCAACTGACCCTGACTATCGAAGACACGCTCCCGATAATCTTTGTAGCGTGCCAACATGCCGGCAGCTTGCGCCGCCGGCATCAGCAAAAAGAGCGCTCCCAACAGGAGCGCTTTGCATTGTTTACAGCTGATCGGCACAGCTGACCTTGTTGTCATCCAGATCGGTACAGGAGACGAAGACCTTGTCAAAGGTCGAACCGGCCAGCGGCGTCATCTGGGTTGACCAGTCATAGCTCACACCCTTGGCATAGATGGTGGTGTGGCTGTCTTGAGCTTCCCGCATCCAGCCTATGTACTTCAGTGCGCCGCGATCGCTCTGGGCAAGTGCCTTGAACTCGTCGCTCGAGATGAGACACATGGGCTCTCCCATTGCCTTGGACAGTTCGGCATCCCGCTCGCCCACAGAGCCGTCGCAGGCGCCCGCCACCTTGATGGTCACATCACTGCGATCCAGCATCTCATCGAAGAACGGCAGCACATTGAGGTTGTACTTCACCCCTACGTTCTGAGGCTCCCAACCCATGCCAGTGTTGACGTACTTGGTCTCGGTATTTTCCCACTGGATAGTGGTCACCTTTCCCGAGAAATGGTCGGCCAGCTGCTTCAGGGTAGCGGTATTGGCCTCGATCTCCTCCTGGGTCAGCGAATCATCCAGCTTGCTCTGATCGATGGTCAGTGCGATGGCCACTGCACCGTTCAACTGCGCCTTGGCCTTGCCCAAACGCGCCTTGGCATCGTCGGTCAGACGGAAGAAGTCGGCGTGATTCACCAGGTTGTCCGGCTCGATATCCAGCTGACTGAACTGGGTCTTGAAGGTGCTGGCGCTCTCTTCATAAGTGGTGCTGGGCTGCATGCCCCAGGACTCCTTGATGTGCATGCGCAGCAAGGTCACCTCTTCTTCCTGGGTGGCATAGGCATTGTCCGGACCGTACTGGTAGGAGGCGGCAATATTGAGTGCCGATGCCATCGCCATCGCCGAGGCCCGCAGGGCCTTGGCACCGTCGAAGTTGAGGGTGACAGACTCGTCATCACCATAGGTAGCGCTGTAATCCGGATCCTGGATGTCAGCCAGGGTAGCCGCGACTTTTTCCATGCTGTCGGCATAGGCACCCATCAGCTGGGCCACGTCACGGGTGTAACCCTTGCCACCTTTGAGCGCCACGGCAGCGGTGCCGGGGGTGTGGATGATGACATCGATCACCTTGGCCAGGCTGGTACTGTAACCGCTGCCAATGGCAGAAGATGTGAAGCCCAGGCGCTCGGCAACCACGGGGTTGTTGGTCACCTCGAGCATGGCCAGCATGGCCAGCACTATCTGGCGATCTACCTTGCCACTGTCTGTGGTTTCAGCCTGCAGCGTGCCTTTGTAATCCTTGAGCTTGCTCTCGACATCCAGATTCTTCAGGTCGGTCAGCCCCTGCAGATCGGAGAGTACCTTGTCGACCGCGACAGAGCGGCCATTGACCCCTGCCAGGGTGGCGGAGAGGTGGTCTTTCGCGGCGGCCAGGGAGACGACGTCCTTGGTCAGACCCGCAGTCTTCAACGCTTCGACCAGTGAGGTGTTGAAGGCGTCGTCGCTACCCAGTTCGATGATCCCCAGCTGCGCGACCTGTGCCTTGTCGAGGGTGATGCCATTTTCTGGATTGCTGTCGCTGTCGAGTGTCTGCAGCAAGGCGGCAATGCGGATCGCTCTCTCCTTGTCGTCACCGGCCAGAGTATATGGCGTCACCAGCGAGTTGCCAGCCTTGAGGGTCACGGACCCCAGACGCTGGTTACCCAGTGCGAAGGAGCAGCTGTCACCATCATCAAACAGGAATTCACCCTTGGCGTTGGTCACACCAACGTAGTCGTCACACTGATAGTCGAGGCCACCCACGACCGAATCCAGGAAGACGGCTGTGTGCTGGGGCTTGCTGCCCGTATCGGTGCCACCGCCGTTATTGCCACCACCACTGTTGCCACCCCCATTATCGTCACCACCGCCCCCGCAAGCGGTCAACATGACACCGGACAGCACGCAAGCCACAGCCATACTCAGCACGTTTTTTTTCATTTTTATCACCCGAACAAATGTAAAAAATACGCCCCCATCCTGGGGGCGCAATCAATTCGGGCACACCCTAGCGTACTCATATGAAAAACACCAATGCATTTCCATATGAGTGTGGTCATTGTCACTAACGACAACCGCGATCGGGGGGCGGCACCAACCTGGCGGGCAACTGTGGGGGCATTTGCATCAATAAATCAGCAGCAACGTCATGGAGCTGGATTAATAACGCCCCACTCACCGCTGCAGACCATCCGGTGACAGGAGCGGCATCCTCCCCCATGATTTGGTGCCGATAGAAACCACTTTTTTCATCGTCAGAGGAAAACGCTTGCGCATAACCACATGAATACAAACACAAATGTCGTTTGGCGCCTATTAATCGCAGCATTTAACTCTGCAAACAAACCTAAAAACAAACACTTATAAAGCAATTTGCTTATATTTCAAACCGTTAACGCAAACGTTTTTCCTCTATGATCCCCTTGACCCACAGGCTGGCTCACTTACAGTTAGCCAGCGTGCTTTATGACCTGCCAAGACAGGTTGTGGACCCTCACATAACAATCAAGGATACGATCGTGACTAAAGTGCTCAAGCTGGCCACCGTGGCCGCCCTCACCCTCGCTGCCCTTTCTGCCCAGGCAGCCTCCGAGCCCGCCGTCATCTATGACACCGCTGGCAAATTCGACAAGTC
This sequence comes from Aeromonas rivipollensis, assembly GCF_010974825.1. GTDB lineage: Bacteria > Pseudomonadota > Gammaproteobacteria > Enterobacterales > Aeromonadaceae > Aeromonas > Aeromonas rivipollensis. The sequence goes on from NZ_JAAILA010000014.1 coordinate 16,903, forward strand.
CTTCAACGAAGCCGTGTTCCGCAACGGCGTCGAAGTCTACAACAAGGACAAAGGCGTCAAGGTCAAGGAGTTCGAGCCCCAGAACGAAGCCCAGCGCGAGCAGGGCCTGCGTCGTCTGGCCAGCCGTGGCAACGGCCCCATAGTCGCCGTCGGCTTCAACATGGGTTCTGCGGTAGAGAAGGTTGCCACCGAGTTCCCGAACACCCAGTTCACCATCATCGACATGGTGGTCGACAAGCCGAACGTCCAGTCCCTCATCTTCAAGGAGCATGAAGGTTCCTTCCTGGTGGGTGCCCTGGCGGCCATCGCCTCCAAGACCGGCAAGGTCGGCTTCGTGGGCGGCATGGACATCCCGCTGATACGCAAGTTCCAGTGCGGCTATGAGCAGGGCGCCAAGTACATCAATCCGAAGATCGACGTCTATCAAAACATGACCGGCTCCACCCCGGCCGCCTTCGCCGACCCGGCCAAGGGTGCCGAACTGGCCAAGTCCCAATTCGCCAAGGGCGCCGACGTTGTCTATGCCGCCGCCGGCGGTACCGGCATAGGTGTCTACCAGGCTGCCAAGGACGAAGGCAAGCTGGCCATCGGCGTGGATTCCAACCAGAACCACCTGCAACCGGGCACCATGCTGACCTCCATGGTCAAGTCGGTCGGTCTGGCCGCGTACAAGAGCTGGGATGATGCCGCCAAGGGCAGCTGGAAGCCGGGTATCCAGTCCCTGGGTCTGGCCGAAGGCGGTGTTGACTGGGCGCTGGACGACAACAACGCCAAGCTGATCACCCCGGAGATGAAAGCCAAGGTCGAAAGCATCAAGGCCGACATCATCGCCGGCAAGATCAAGGTGCACGACTACATGAGCGACAACTCCTGCAAGTACTGATACTGCAAGTACTGAGTCTCTGCTACGACTCTCAACCCAGACCGGCCCGCACGGGCCGGTTTTTAGTCTCTACTTCATGACCCGCAAGGACTGCATCATGGACCAGACAGATCGCTATGCCATCGAATTAAGAGGTATCGATAAGCGCTTTGGCGAAGTGTACGCCAACAAGCAGATCGACCTTCAGGTTCAAAAAGGCAGCATTCACGGCATAGTCGGCGAAAATGGCGCCGGCAAGTCGACCCTGATGAGCATCATCTACGGCTTCTATCACGCCGACAAAGGCGAGATGCTCATCGACGGCAACCCTTTCAAACCCCATGGCTCACAAGATGCGATTGCCGCAGGCGTGGGCATGGTGCACCAGCACTTTATGCTGGTGAACAACTTCACCGTGCTGGAGAACGTCATCCTCGGCGCGGAAAACGGCTGGCACCTGGGCAAGAGCCTGGCGGCGGCCGAGAAACTGCTCGGCGAGCTGGCCCGGGACTATGGTCTCGAGGTGCCGCTGCACGAGAAGATCGAGGATCTGCCGGTGGGCCTGCAACAGCGGGTCGAGATCCTCAAGGCGCTCTATCGCGGTGCCCGCATCCTGATCCTCGACGAACCGACCGGGGTGCTGACCCCGCAAGAGGCGGATCACCTGTTCGAGGTGCTGAAAAAGCTGCGGGATCAGGGCGCGACCATCATCCTCATCACCCACAAGCTGCGGGAGATCCTGGCCATCACGGATCAGGTCTCCATCATGCGCCGGGGCGAGATGGTGGCTCATGTCGCCACCAAGGACACCGACAAGGAGCAGCTCGCCGAGCTGATGGTGGGCCGCAAGGTACGCCTCAAGGTCGACAAGGGCACAGCCCAGCCGGGCGAGGCCAAGCTCAGGGTCGATAGCCTCTCTTACGTCGATGACGCCGGGGTGGAGCGGGTCAAGTCCGTCAGCTTCGCGGTACGGGCCGGGGAAGTGGTCGGCATCGCCGGGGTCTCGGGCAACGGTCAGTCCGAGCTGCTCAGCCTGCTCGGCGGCATCCTTCAGCCCAGCAAGGGCAGCTTCACCATCATCGGAGAGGCCCAGAGCCACGAGGTGAGCCTGACCCATCCGGCCGATCCGGAGCGGGTGCGCAACTTCGGCCTCGGCCACATCCCCGAAGACAGGCACAAGATGGGGCTCATCAATCGCTTCGAGGCGAAAGAGGCCTTCATCCTCGGTTATCACCGCCGCCCGCAATACAACAAGGGCTGGCTGCAGGACAAGGAGGCGATCCGTCAGGATTGCCAGGCCAAGATGGAGAAGTGGGACGTGCGCCCGCCGAGCCCGGAACACAAGACCGCCAACTTCTCCGGCGGCAACCAGCAGAAGCTGGTGATCGCCCGGGAAGTGGAGCAGGACCCGGATGTGCTGCTGGTCGGTCAGCCGACCCGGGGCGTCGACATCGGCGCCATCGAGTACATCCACCAGCAGATCATCGCCATGCGCGACAAGGGCAAGGCGGTGCTGCTGGTGTCGGTGGAGCTCGACGAGATCATGAGCCTGTCCGACCGCATCCTGGTCATCGCCGATGGCCGCATCGTCGGCGAGCTGGACGGTGCCAAGGCGGATGAGCGCACCATAGGTCTTATGATGGCTAACATAGTGCCTGACGAGATTGCCAAGGAGGCCCACTGATGAGCCAAGTACGTATTCCTGCCTGGATCTCCGTGGGCGTGCTGCCCGCGGTCAACATACTGCTGGCCTTCCTGGTGTCGGCCATCTTGTTCTATTACCTCGACATCAACCCGGTCGATGCGGCCGAGATCATGTGGTACGGCGCCTTCGGCACCGGCGAGGGGATAGGCTTCACCCTCTACTACGCCACCGGCTTCATCTTCACCGGTCTGGCGGTGGCGGTGGCCTTCCACGCCGGGCTGTTCAACATAGGCGGTGAGGGCCAGGCCTATATCGGCGGCCTGGGCGTCGGGCTGGTCTGTCTGCTGCTGGGGGACGTGCTGCCGTTTGCCCTGCTGCTGCCGCTCGCCATCATAGCCGGTGGCCTGTTCGGTGCGGCCTGGGCCTTCATCCCGGCCTGGCTGCAAGCCAAGCGGGGCAGCCACATCGTCATCACCACCATAATGTTCAACTTCATCGCCGCCTCCCTGATGGCCTACCTGCTGGTGGACGTCTTCAAGCCGCCAGGATCCATGGCCACGGAGAGCAAGGTGTTCGCCGTGGCGAGCTGGCTGCCGAAGATGAGCGAACTGGCGGCCGGTTTCGGCATGGAGATGCCGAACAGCCCCCTCAACATCAGTTTCGTCTGGGCGCTGATCTGTGCGGCCCTGGTGTGGGTCTTCATCTGGCATACCCGCTGGGGCTACGAGATCCGCTCGGTGGGGGCCAGTCAGAGCGCCTCCGCCTATGCCGGCATCTCCTACCCCAAGGTGGTGATCCTGGCCATGGTGATCTCCGGCATGCTGGCGGGCTTCTTCGCCCTCAACGTGCTGCAGGGTGAGCTGCACCAGATCAAGCTCAACTTCGTGGAAGGCTTCGGCTTCACCGGCATAGCGGTGGCCCTGATGGGTCGCAACCACCCGGTCGGCGTCATCATCGCCAGCCTGCTGTTCGGCTTCCTCTATCAGGGTGGCGCCGAGCTCAGCTTCGAGTTCGGGGTGGATCGCAACATAGTGGTGGTGCTGCAGGGTCTGGTGATCCTGTTCTGCGGCGCCCTTGAACACATGCTGCGCCCGCGCATCGAGCAGGCCTACCTGGCGTTTGCCAACCGCTCAACCGCACAAGTGAAGGGAGTCTGATCATGTTCGAAATGCTGATCCTGATGCTGGACGCCACCATTCGTACAGCGCCACCGCTTATTCTGGCGGCCATGGCCGGGATGTTTTGCGAACGCTCCGGGGTGGTCAACATAGCCCTGGAGGGCAAGCTGCTGGCGGCGGCCTTCGCCAGTGCGGCCGCGGCCGCCGTCTCCGGCTCCGCCTGGATTGGGCTGGGTGCCGGGGTGGGGGTTTCCATCCTGTTCGCCCTGCTGCACGGCTTCGCCACCATCACCCACCGCGGTGATCAGGTGGTGAGCGGCATGGCCATCAACATACTGGCGGCCGGTCTGACCGTCACCCTGGGCCGTTACTGGTTCGATCAGGGCGGCCAGACCCCGGCGCTCTCCGGCGATGCCCGCTTCGCCCCCATCGACCTGCCCTTCGCCAAGGAGCTCTATGACGTGCCCGTCATCGGCCAGCTCTACAGCGAGCTCCTGAGCGGTCACTCCCTGTTGGAGTACGTGGCCTTCGCCGCCGTGCCCCTGGCCTGGTGGGTGCTGTTCCGCACCCGCTTCGGCCTGCGGCTGCGGGCGGTGGGCGAGGCCCCGGCGGCGGTGGATACCGCAGGTATTTCCGTGGTGCGGATGCGCTACACGGCGCTCATCATAGGCGGTCTGCTGGCCGGGATCGGGGGCACCTATCTGGCGGTGGCCCAGACCGCCCAGTTCATTCCCAACATGAGCGCGGGCAAGGGCTTCATGGCGCTGGCGGCGCTGGTGTTCGGCAAGTGGCGTCCCTGGAATGCCATGGCGGCCTGTCTGCTGTTCGGCTTCCTCGACGCCGTCGCCATTCGGTTGCAGGGGGTCAGCATCGGCGACTTCCCGATCCCGGTGCAGGCGATAGAGGCGCTGCCCTACATCTTGACGGTCTTCCTGCTGGCCGGTTTCATCGGCAAGGCGGTGGCGCCCAAGGCGCTCGGCACCCCCTACGTCAAGGAACGGGAATAGCACTCCCGCCCAAACAAGAAGGCCCGCACCAGCGGGCCTTCTCTTTTTCGGGGCGGGCTCAGCCGATGGGGCGCACCAGCGCCGGCTGGGCGGGATCGCTGAGCCGCTCGGCGAGATAGTCCACCAGCAGCCGCACCTTGGGGGAGAGATGTCGGTTGTGGGGATAGAGGGCCCAGATCCCCTCCTGCGGCGCCCGCAGCTCCGGCAGCAGTTCGATAAGCTCCCCCCGGGCCAGGTGCTCGCTCACGTAGTAGTCCGGCAACTGGATGATGCCTATCCCCTTGAGCGCCGCGTCCAGCAGGGCGTGGCCACTGTTGCAATGGAGCAGGCCGCGTACCCGCACGCTGTGGGGTTTACCGTCCAGAGTGAAGTGCCACTCGTCGCCATTGCCCACCAGGCAGTGATGGCGGGCCAGCTCGGAGAGGCTGTTGGGCATGCCGTGGCGGGCGGTATAGGCGGGGGAGGCGCACACATAGGGCACCCGCTGTGCCAGCTTGCGGGCCACCAGGGTCGAGTCCTTGAGGTGGCCGAGGCGGATCGCCAGATCGAACCCCTCGTGCACCAGATCCAGCAACTGGTTGGTGAGGTTGAGGGTCACCTCCAGCTGGGGGAAGCGCACCATGAAGTCGTTCACCAGGGGGGCTATGCGGCTCTCGCCGTAGGAGACGGGGGCCGTGATGCGCAGGGTGCCCTGCGGCACCGCCTGATGGCGCCCCAGTGCCAGCTCCGCCTCGTAGAGGTTGTCCAGCAACTGGCGGCAGTGGCGAAAGTAGATCTCGCCGAGCTCGGTGAGCCGCACCTGGCGGGTGGTGCGCAGCAGCAGCTTGGCCTGCAGCCTGTCTTCCAGCTGCGCCACCTGGCGGCTCACCTGGGCCACCGAGACCCCCAGCTTGCGCGCCGCCGGGGTAAAGCCCCCCTGCTCCGCCACGCTGACAAATTCACAGACCCCTTCCCAGCCGAACATTATTACCTATGTGTAAAAGTGATTTGATACTTAGCCTTATTATCACCAAATCGGCGGGAAACTACACTGAATGTCCGAACCCATTTCCGTTCACCCACACAACCACGAGGACATCATTCATGGCACAGGTTCAAAGCATCAAGTGCAAGGCCGCCATCGCCTGGGGCCCGGGCCAGCCCCTCTCCATCGAAGAGGTGGAGGTCATGCCACCTCAAGCGGGCGAGGTGCGGGTGCGGATCGTCGCCACCGGCGTCTGCCACACAGATGCCTTCACCCTGTCCGGCGAAGATCCGGAAGGTGTCTTCCCCTGCATCCTGGGCCATGAGGGGGGCGGCATCGTCGAGTCCGTCGGCGAGGGCGTCACCAGCGTCAAGGTCGGTGATCACGTGATCCCGCTCTACACCCCGGAATGCGGCGAGTGCAAGTTCTGCAAGTCCGGCAAGACCAACCTGTGCCAGAAGATCCGCGCCACCCAGGGCAAGGGTCTGATGCCGGACGGCACCACCCGCTTCTCCAAGGACGGCCAGCCCATCTATCACTACATGGGCACCTCCACCTTCAGCGAATACACTGTGCTGCCCGAGATCTCCATCGCCAAGGTGGACCCGGCCGCCCCGCTGGAAGAGGTCTGCCTGCTCGGCTGCGGCGTCACCACCGGCATAGGCGCCGTGATGAACACCGCCAAGGTCAAAGAGGGTGAGAGCGTCGCCATCTTCGGGCTGGGGGGCATAGGCCTCTCCGCGGTGATCGGTGCCCGCCTGGCCAAGGCCGGCCGCATCATCGCCATCGACATCAACGAGAGCAAGTTCGAGCTGGCCCGCAAGCTCGGCGCCACCGACTGCATCAACCCGAACGATTACGACAAGCCCATCCAGGAGGTGATCGTCGAGATGACCGATGGCGGCGTCGACTTCTCCTTCGAGTGCATCGGCAACGTCAAGGTGATGCGCGCGGCGCTCGAATGCTGCCACAAGGGCTGGGGCGAGTCTGTCATCATAGGGGTGGCCGGTGCCGGTCAGGAGATCAGCACCCGTCCCTTCCAGCTGGTCACCGGCCGGGTCTGGCGCGGCAGCGCCTTCGGCGGGGTGCGCGGTCGCAGCGAACTGCCGAGCTATGTGCAGCGCTACATGCAGGGGGAGTTCCGGCTGGACGACTTCATCACCCACACCATGCCGCTGGAGCAGATCAACGAGGCCTTCGATCTGATGCACGAAGGCAAGAGCATCCGCACCGTCATCCACTACTGATCCCATCACAGCCCCGCCCATCGATGAATGGGCGGGGCAGAGGAGTCCTTCGATGAATCTGGACATTATCAGCAGCAACAAAAGCTTCGGTGGCTGGCACAAGCAGTATCGCCACAGCTCCACAGTGCAGGGCTGCGAGATGCGCTTCGCCATCTATCTGCCGCCCCAGGCCCTCACCGGCCAGAAGGTGCCCGTGCTCTACTGGCTCTCAGGCCTCACCTGCACCGACGAGAACTTCATGCAGAAGGCGGGGGCCCAGCGCATCGCCGCCGAGCTCGGCATCGCCCTGGTGGCGCCGGACACCAGCCCGCGCGGCGAGGGGGTACCGGACGATCCCGGTTACGATCTCGGCATGGGGGCCGGCTTCTATGTCAACGCCACCCAGCACCCCTGGCGGGATCACTACCAGATGTATGACTACGTCACCCGGGAATTGCCCGAGCTCATCGAGACCCACTTCCCGGTCTCCACCAGGCGCGCCATCAGCGGCCACTCCATGGGGGGCCACGGGGCCCTGATCGCAGCGTTGCGCGAACCCGGCCGCTACCGCTCGGTGTCGGCCTTCAGCCCCATCAGCCACCCGAGCCGCGCCCCCTGGGGCCAGAAGGCCCTCGGCGCCTACCTCGGCAACAACCCCTTGCTGTGGCAGGAGTGGGACGCCTGCCAGCTGCTGCGTCACCACGACAGCCAGCCCCTGCCGACCCGGGTAGACGTGGGACTGGACGATCCCTTCCTGGCGGAGCAGCTCGGCATAGACGCCCTGGCCGAGATCGCGACCGCCAAGGAGTGGCCCCTGGCGCTCAACCGCCATGCCGGCTATGACCACAGCTACTACTTCGTGGCGAGCTTCATCGAGGAGCACCTGCGCTTTCACGCCAGCCACCTCGGCGAACCGGCCCAGGGCTGACCAGTGGCCAGACAGGCACCCCATGGTCGCCCGCCCCTCATCAGCGGGCGGCCATAAACAAGGGAACAGGGAGACAAGGATGACGATCTTCACCACGCTGCTGGCCATGCCGGACCAGTTCGAACGACTGCTGGCACAGGTGCCCGCCGACCAGCTGGACTGGGAACCCGCCAACTGGGCAGGGACCCCCGCCGAGCGCTTCAGCGCCCGGGGGCACCTCTGCCACCTGCTGGACATAGAGACCCAAGGCTATCAGCTGCGCTTTCGCCGCACCCTGGAAGAGAGCCTGCCGGCGCTCGCCTCCCTCGATGGCTATCAGCTGGCGCGAGACAACCAGTACCCGTTGCAGGATACCGCGGTGCAGCTGGACCGCTTTCGCACCGCCCGCCTGCAGACAGTGGACTGGCTCAAGGCGGTGCCCTCCAGTGCCTGGGCGCGGCGCGCCCGCTATGGCGACTATGGGGAGGTGACCCTGGACGGTCTGGTGCGCCTGCTCGTCAGCCACGACCACCAGCACCTCGCCGGCATGCAGTGGCTGTTGATGCGGCTCAATGCAGATCTGGAGCTCGCGCTGCCTATCGCGTGAGATAAAGCTGCGCGACCATGGATAACAAAACAGGCCCTGCATGGGCCTGTTATTTAGCTGTAATCGAGCCGGATACTTAGCTTCCTACCCGGGAGATGGCGCCAGACCCTGCGATCTCGCTCTCCAACCTGGGGTTGCCAAAGTAGCTCACCGAGCCGGAGCCGGCGATGCCGACCTTCAGCAACTCGCTGGCATTCACTGCTACGTCGCCACTGCCGGCGATATTGACCTCGACCTCCTCTCCTTTGAACTGCGCGCCCGACACGCCACCGGCACCGGCGATATTGAGCTCCACTTCCCTGGCCGAGCCCTCCCCCAGATCCAGGCTGCCCGCACCGGCAATATTGCCCTCCAGTCGATCCAGTGCCAGCTGGCTGGCGACTATATCCCCCAGGCCAGCCACCGACAGTACCAGCTCGTCTCCCGAAAAACCGCTCAGATCGCCGCGAGCCAGGCCCGCCAGCGCCAGTTCATGGAGTTCGGGCAGGGTGATGGTGATCTCGATGGGCTCGGGGGGCTCGAGCCGGTAACCCTCCTTCACCTCTATCTCCAGCTTGTCGCCCTTCTCGGTCAGCTCCAGGTAGGGCAGCAGGTTCCCCTGCCCCCGGATGTGGATGCCGCTCGCCGCCCCCGCCACCAGATGGATGTTGGCGGGCACCCCGGCCAGCACCCGGGTCACCTGCTGACCCAGGGGGTGGCGCTGCTCGATGACGGCGCCGTCACCGCTCACCTTGGTATAATCCAACTTGCTGCAACCACCGAGCCCCAGGGCCAGCATCACTCCCAGCATCCACTTCATTTCTCTCTCCTTGTTGATGGCCCTGTCCGGCCTGTCTGTACTCATCCGGGAATCAAGATGGCAATCCTCATGCCATAATCTCAACTGCATGATTTTTATGTTTTTTTATTATTTTAATTGCCAGAGCCATCAGGCTGTAACGCGCCATTCTGACTATATAGTGGTGAAATTGGCCATACCCAAATGGGAATTCACCTACCTGACGAGTAGCCGCCATGACAACAAGTACCGACAGTTTTTGGTTGCCGCCCCGGTCTGTTGAGCCAATAGTGATACCTTGTGCGTATAGAGCTCTCCACCTAAGCATTTGTCACTGCCAACAAGGAGTCAGAGCGTGACCCAAGTCAGCCATCCATTCGCCAGCCCAGAGGGCCTGCCAGCCCCGACCCGCACCCCGCTGCTCGGCGGCGACGATCCCGAGCACAAGCGCCGCGAGCTGCTCGACTACTTCTGTCAGACCTTCGATCTCTACGACAGCCTGTTTGACTGCCTGGCCGATGAGCGGGCCTGGTTCAACAAGGCGATCCCCCTGCGCCACCCCCTCATCTTCTACTACGGCCACACCGCCGCCTTCTTCGTCAACAAGCTGCTGGCGGCCAACCTCATCGACCGGCGCCTCGATCCCCGCATCGAGGCCATGGTGGCCATAGGGGTGGACGAGATGAGCTGGGACGATCTGGACGAGACCCACTACGACTGGCCCGCGGTGGCCGAACTGCGCGCCTACCGTGGCTGCGTGCGCGCCCTGGTGTGTGATTTTATCGAGCGTATGCCGATCGCACTGCCCATCGACTGGCAGAGCCCGGCCTGGGTCATCCTGATGGGGATAGAGCACGAGCGCATCCACCTGGAGACCTCCAGCGTGCTGATCCGCCAGCTGCCCCTGGCCTGGGTGCAGCCGCAACCCTATTGGCCCGCCTGCACCCAGGCCCGCCACAGGCGCGACCAGGTGCCCGCCAACAGCCTGCTGCCGGTGGCGGGAGGTCGGGTGCGCCTCGGCAAGCAGGACGCCACCTACGGCTGGGACAACGAATATGGCGAGCGCCATATCGAGCTGGCCCCCTTCCAGGCCAGCCGCATGCTGGTGAGCAATGCCGAGTACTTCCCCTTCGTGCAGGCGGGCGGCTATGAGACCCGGGCCTGGTGGGACGACGAGGGCTGGGGCTGGTGCCAGTATGCCAAGGCGCGCATGCCCAGCTTCTGGGTCGGCGACCCCAACGAGCCCGAGCAACTGCAACTACGGCTGATGACAGAGCAGGTCCCCCTGCCCTGGGATTGGCCCGCCGAGGTGAACCAGCTGGAGGCGGCCGCCTTCTGCCGCTGGAAGGCGGCCCAGACCGGCCTGCCCATACAGCTGCCGAGCGAGGGGGAGTGGATGCTGCTGCGCGAGCAGGTGCCCGGAGATCAGCCGGACTGGCTGGAAGCCCCCGGCAATATCAACCTGGCCCGCTTCGCCTCCTCCTGCCCGGTGGATGCCTGCCCCCAGGGCGACTTCTTCGATCTGGTGGGCAACGTCTGGCAGTGGACCAGCACCGCCATCGACGGCTTCGAGGGGTTCAAGGTGCACCCGCTCTACGATGACTTCTCCACCCCCACCTTCGATGGCAAGCACAGCCTCATCAAGGGCGGCAGCTGGATAAGCACAGGCAACGAGGCGCTCAAGTCGTCCCGCTACGCCTTCCGTCGCCACTTCTTCCAGCATGCGGGCTTCCGCTATCTGGTCTCACGCTATCAGGAAGCCATCACAGTGAATCCTTATGAAACCGACGCCCTGGTGGCGCAATACCTCGACTTCCAGTACGGCCCGACCCACTTCGGGGTGGCCAACTACGCCAGCACCCTGGCCAGCCTCGCCAGCGAGCTGTGCAGCCGCCATGAGCGGGCGCTGGACATCGGCTGCGCCACCGGCCGCGCCAGCTTCGAGCTGGCCCGCCACTTCCAGCACGTGGACGGGGTGGACTACTCGGCCCGCTTCATCGACGTGGCCCTCGCCCTCGCCAGCCAGGACAGCTTCCGCTATGCCCTGCCCCTGGAGGGGGATCTGGTGGAGTATTGCGAGGCGCGCCTCTCCAGCCATGATCTCGGCCGCGAGCAGGCCGAACGGGTTCACTTCAGCCAGGGGGATGCCTGCAACCTCAAGCCCAAGTACGAGCACTACGATCTGGTGCTCGCCTCCAACCTGATCGACCGGCTGCGGGAGCCCGCCCGCTTCCTGCGGGACATTGCTCCCAGACTGCGCAGCGGCGGCCTGCTGGTGCTCACCAGCCCCTACACCTGGCTGACCGACTACACCCCCAAGGTGAACTGGCTCGGCGGCATCCGGGAGAACGGCGAGGCCCTCTCCACCCATCAGGCGCTGCAACGGCTGCTGGCGGCGGAGTTCGAGGAGCTGTGCCCGCCGCGAGACGTGCCCTTCGTCATCCGCGAAACCGCCCGCAAGCACCAGCATACGGTGGCCCAGCTCACCGTCTGGCGCAAACGCTGAGGGGGCGGCAAACGAAAGAGGGAGGCCCATGGCCTCCCTCTCTTTTTGCCCAAAGGCTTATCCCTCCTGGACCTGGGGCAGGGGCTCCTGCTCGCGGTAGCGGCGAGCCAGCACGGCGCACACCATCAGCTGGATCTGGTGGAAGATCATCAGCGGCAGCACCATGACCCCGACGCTGGCGGCCGGGAACATGACGTTGGCCATGGGCACCCCATTGGCCAGGCTCTTCTTGGAGCCGCAGAAGACTATGGTGATCTCGTCCGCCTTGTTGAAGCCGAGGCGGCGGCTGATCCAGACGTTCCAAGCCAGCACCAGCGCCAGCAGCACGCAGCTCAGCAGCACTATGCTGGCGAGATCGTACCAACCTACTTGATGCCAGATCCCCTGCACCACGGCCTCGCTGAAGGCCACATAGACCACCAGCAGGATGGAGCTCTGATCCAGCTTGCCGATGAGGGGGCGATGGCTGTCGACCCAGCGGCCGATCAGCGGGCGCGACAGGTGGCCCACCACGAAGGGCAGCATCAGCTGCACCATGATGGCCTGAATGGAGTGCCAGGTGTCGACCCCCTCCCCCTGAACATTGATCATCAGCCCCACCAGCACAGGCGAGAGGAAGATGCCGAGGATGCTGGAGGCCGAGGCGCTGCACACAGCCGCCGACACATTGCCGCCGGCCATGGAGGTGAAGGCGATGGCCGACTGCACGGTCGCGGGCAGGGCGCACAGATAGAGGAAGCCGAGGTAGATGGCCGGGCTCAGCCACTGGGGCACCAGCGGGGTGAGCAAGAGCCCCAGCAGCGGGAACAGCAGGAAGGTGCTGGCCATCACCACCAGGTGGAGCCGCCAGTGGCCGAGGCCCGCCAGCAGGTTCTGGCGCGACAGCTTGGCGCCATGCATGAAGAAGAGCAGCGCCACCGCCAGCTTGGTCAGCAGCGCGAACCCGACGGCCACCTGGCCCTCGCAGGGGAAGAAGGAGGCCAGGGCCACCACCAGAATCAGCACAGAGGTAAAGGGATCCAGACGCACGGGGAGTCTCCAGGGAAAGCGCGTCCCGCACCGGATGGGGGACGACAGGGCACAGGAGGGCCATCCTCTGACGGCGACCCTCGATACGAAACCCCAGCTTACCCCGAACACAGGGAGGCGCAAAGTTGAGCGACGGCCCAAGCATTCAGTGAAATTAAACGAGTTGGTTTTTAGCGCTTTAAAACTAAACACCCAGGGCGGCCAGGGCAGGCCGGAGAGACAAAAAAACGGGTGGCCAGAGGCCACCCGCGCTGCACCACAGCCGGCATTCAGATCTGCCGGGCCAGGGTGTCGTCCCCCACCTTGCCCCCGGCGGCCAGCTTGCGGGCCTGACGCTTCTCGAAGCGGGAGATCCACCAGTAGGCCAGCGCCGAGAAGACGGCCGTCATGAAGACGTTGATGAAGAAGGCGCGCACCAGATCCACCCCGGCCGGGAAGGCGGAGGCACTCATGCTCACCACGAAGATGGCGATCAGCACAGAGACCACGCTCATGCCGAAGGTGCGCGATCCCATGCGGAACTCGCGGGGGGTGTCGTCGTGTTTCCAGCGGAAGACGAAGTAGGCCACCATGATGAAGATGGGCGGCAGCATGGCGGTACCGGCGGTGAGGTTGATGGCGGTGTTCATCATCTGCTGCACCGACTCGGAGCCGAAGCCGTTGACCACCAGCATCACGAACACGAACACAAACTGCCACCAGGCGGCGCGCACCGGCACCCCGTGCTCGTTGAGCTGGGTGGTCTTGTCGCCATAGACGCCCTGGGGGATCTCGGAGAAGTGGATCTTCACCGGCGCCGAGGTCCACATCATCATGGAGCCGAACATGGCGATGAAGAGCACCACCCCGACCGCGCGGCCGACCAGGGTCTCGGAGAGCCCGAAGTACTGCGCCATGCCGGTGAAGATCTCCACCATGCCGCCGGCGTAGGTGAGGCTTTCCCGCGGCACGAAGACGTTCACCAAGAGGGAACCGACCGCATACATGGCGCCTATGACCACACCGGCGATGATGATCACCTTGATGAAGGACTTCTGGCCGCCTTTCACGTCATTGAGGTAGGCCGCCGCCGTCTCGGCACCGCCCGCCGCCTGGAAGATCCAGCACATGATGCCGAGCGTCGCCCAGTTGACGGTCGGGGTCATGGCTTCCAGGGTGATGGGCTGGGCCGCCACATGGTCGCCGCCGAGGGCCATCAGGGCACCCAACACATAGATGGCGAACAGGGCGAAGACGCCGTAGGCCACCAGTTCGGCAATCTTGCCGAGCCAGCTAGCCCCCTTGGTGGAGATATGGGTCGCCGCCGCGAACAGCGCTATGGAGATGATCGAGGTAACGGTCGGCGAGAAGCTGTACTCATACCCCAGCATGGCGTAGGAGGCGTAGGCGATGACGTTCGGCAGCAGGGAGACGAACCAGAACAGGTTCACAAACCAGTAGAGGAAGGAACCCAGATAGGCCATACGGGTACCGAGGGGTTTCTTGAGCCAGTCGTACATCCCCGACTCGGAGTCTTTATTGGCCGAGACGAACTCGGCGATGATGAAGACGAAGGGGATGAAGTAGACCAGGGTGGCCAGCAGGAAGATGGGGGCCGAGCTGAGCCCCAGCTCTATGTTGTTGTTGACGATATTGCGCACGTTGAACACGGCGGCAAAGGTCATCGACAACAGGGCAAACTTGCCTATGGTGCCGCGTACTGAATCAGACATATGTCCTCCAATGGACTCGCGCTCCCTGCGGGTAACGCTGTGACTCTGAATGTGTTCGGCAAGGGTCTGTCGGCCCCGCCATTTACTCTCTTGTTATGATCGGGCCGCCAGGGCGGCCTCGTTGGCAAACCGGCGCCGCCCTGCGGCACCGGCACTCAATCGTTGGTTCAGACGATGGGGGTGCCCGGCGCCATCGGCACCCTGGGCTGCAACAGCACGCTCTGGCTCTCGTCCGGGGTCTCGGCGCAGAGCAACATGCACTCGGATCGCTCGCCGCGCATCCTGGTGGGTTTCAAGTTGGTCAGCACCACCACCTCGCTGCCCAGCAGCTCCTCTTCGCTGTAATGGGGCACCAGGCTGGTGACAGTCTGCAGCGGCCGCTCGCCCCCCACGTCGATCTGGACGATATAGAGTTTGTCGGCCCCGGGGTGGCGCACCACCTCCAGCACCTTGCCCACCTTCATCTCGACCCGTTTGAATTCGGCAAACTCGATCGTCTCGCTCATTCCATGCTCCTTCTGTTCTGTGGTTCAACCTGTCGCGGGTGGCTGCCGCCACCCGCTTTCACTCTCTTGGCCACTCGGGCCCCATGCGTTGGGGATCAGGAGGGCTGGATGACGGCCTGCGCCGCCGGCAGGGCCTCTTTCACCCGGGCCTCCTCGCTCAGGGAGGCTTCATATCTGTTGTATTTCCACCAGGCGAAGCCGAGGAAGATCACGATGCCGCCCACGTTGTAGAAGACGATGGTCACTATGTCGGCGCCGGTCGGGAAGGTGGAGGCGAGGAAGCCCACCGAGAAGATGGCGATCAGCACAGAGACCACGGCGATGCCTGTGGTGCGCGAGCCCATCTTGAAATCACGCGGCAGGTGATCCAGCTTCAGGCGCAGGTTGAGGTAGGCCAGCATGATGAACAGCGGCGGCAGCATGGAAGCGGCGGCGGTCATGTTGATGACGGTGTTCATCAGATCCTGCGCGGTGTTGGAGCCCAGGGTCGGGATCACCATCAGCGGCAGCACGATGAGGTACTGGATCCAGGCTGCACGGGCAGGCACGCCGTTCTCGTTCAGCTCGACCGTCTTCTTGCCGAAGATGCCGGCCGGGATTTCGGAGAAGAAGATTTTCACCGGAGTCGCCGTCCACATCAGCAGGGAGCCGAACATGGCGGTGAAGGAGACCAGCCCGACGAAGCGGTTCATCAGGATCTCCGGCAAACCGAAGTAGGCCGCCAGCCCTTCAAACACCTGCACCGAGCCGCCGGTATATTTCAAGGTGCCGCTCGGCACGAACACGTTGATCAGCAGGGAGGCGATGGAGTAGAGCACGCCGATAAAGATCCCGGCGATGATGATCACCTTCACGAAAGACTTGGAGCCCCCTTTCACGTCATTGACGTAGACCGCTACCGACTCGGCGCCACCGGCGGCCATGAAGATCCAGGTGGTGATGCCGAGGAAAGCCCAGCTGAAATCGGGGATCATCGCCTCTACCGTGATGGGGTCGGCCGGTTGTACGCCGCCCACCAGTGCCGTACCCGCCAGCAGGATGTAGGAGAGGGTCAGCAGCAGCATCAGGGACGAGGTCACCGAAGTGATAGGACCGAGCAGCTTGGCGCCATTGGTGGAGACATAGGTAGCAAAGGCAAACAGCACCATGCTCAACGCCGTGGTCGCCACCGGGGTAAGAATGTACTCGTAGCCAAGGAAGGCATAGGAGGCGTAGGCGATGACCCGCGGCAGCAGCGAGGTGAAGAAGAACAGGTTCACAAACCAGTAGGTGTAGGCGGAGATAAAGGCCCAGCGCCCGCCGAGGGAGCTCTTCACCCAGGCATAAACGCCCGCTTCGGAGTTCTTATTCAGTGACACAAATTCCGCGATGATCAGGCAGAACGGAATGAAGTAAAAAATGGTGGCCAGAAAGAACATCGGAGCCGAGGCCAGGCCGATCTCGATGTTGTTGTTGATGACGTTGTTGAAGCTGAATACCGCCGCGAAAGTGAGCGACAGCAGACCAAACTTGCCTATCGTATTCCGTTTGGAATCGGACATGGTGCATCTCCAGACCTGTAGTTATCTCAGCGAAAGGACGGGGCATGGGTTGTAGGGTGAGCCCCGCCCTTCCGGCTTTTATCAGTGCAGAACCAGCGGCTTGTTATTTGTTCTTGAAGTAGCCGCCTTCGACAGTGACCTTGATGATCAGCTTGCGCACCGGGCTGTCGCCTGTGAACCGGTAAGCCTCGTCGTTCTCGAAGATCACCACCTGACCCTTGCCGACTTTCAGGCGCTCACGCACCTCACCGGCCAGCCACTCGCGGTCTGTGGTGTCGTCATAGGCCTGCTCGACCCGCAGCTCGCTCTTGGCAGCCCACTCCACCGTCTCCGCTCCTTCCAGGTAGTAGTGAACGTCGAAGTAGCGGCGCTGCCCCTCGAACAGTGAGGTGGCCGGGCTGGCCCCCTCCTGCAAGCGGTAGGTGAGGGAATCACCGATGGAGTGGCAGATACCGGGCTTGAGGTTGGCCAGATTGTTGATGGCCTCCACGCAGCGGCCCCACTTCTTGCCCTCCCGGTAGATGTTTTTGAACAGGGTCAGGTTGTCCAGGGTGATCATGCGAGGTTCCTCCCGCCGTTGATGGTGAGATCGAGTCCGGCCAGCGCAGCCGGATTGAGGTTGCCACGGGCGATGGGCAGCAGGGTCAGACCGAAGCTGAACGGCTCGAAGCGCACCCGCCAGGAGTCCAGCACCTCGGATCCCCAGGAGTTGGAGCCGAGCCCCAGCACCTTGTGATCCAGATTGAGGGTGAGATAACCGCAGGGCTCCAGCTCGTTGATGTGCTGCGCCGCGTGGATATGCTCCCAGCTGTAGGGCCAGACGCTCAGGTTGATGGGGGCATCGGGCCGCACGTAGAGACCGGCGCCGTGGCGGTTGGTCAGGGTCGCCCAGCGCACCTGCTGGCGGTTGCCGTTGTCCTGCGGGAAGGGGTAGTGCTCCCACATCTCGCCCACCGTGCTGTTGAAGCTGTCAATCCAGTTGCTCTGGCGGCTGTCCTGATAGTTCTCGCCCGGACCCATGCCAAGGTAGTGCACCCGGTCGAGATCCTGACGAATACCCAGCTCGAAGCCGATCTTGGGAATGATGTCGTCATAGCCGCCGTAGGGCTGACCGGACAGCGCAACGTGCAACTGACCGTTCGGGCTCAGGGTGTAGACGTAGCGGCAGCGCATGCCGAAGTCGAACACCGGCGGCGCGATCAGGCTCTCGACCGTCACCTCGACCGCGTCACCCAGCTGACGCCAGCTCAGGGTGCGGAAGTGCTCCTGCATGATCTGCAGGTGGTTCGGGTGCCACAGGCTCTCGTACTCCTGCTTGTGGTTGTCGATCATCGGCTTGAAGAAGGTGAGGCGCGGCGAGCGCTCAATCAGCTCGATACCATCCTGCTGCCAGCTCACCAGCTTGCCGTCGAGGCGTGAGAAACGCAGGGCGAAGCCGCTGCCGCTCAAGGTCAGCGCGAGGCGCTCGTCGGCAATCTGCAACGCAGTGGCGTTGGGATTGGCAAAGGGCTGCAGCTGGCGAGTCGACTCTTTCAGCTGGACCTGGTACTGGCCCAGCTCGTGCTCCGCCGCGCTGTAACGGGTCGCACTGACCTTGATAACCCGCAGCTGGACGAAGGTTTCCCGCCCATCGAGGGATGGCAGTTCGAGCTGCAGCTCTGTGGTGGCTCCGGGGGAAACCCCTTCCAGCCGGATTTGCTGGCTCGCCAGCAGTTCGCCCTCGGCCTTCACTTCGACCAGCAGGCGGATATCGTCGAGAGTGGAGAACCAGTAGCGGTTTTCCACCGCCAGCTTGCCGCTCGCCAGATCCAGCGCCCGCACCTTGACCGGGCAGATCACCTGCTTGTATTCGCGCAGGCCAGGCCCCGGTGTCTGATCCGGATAGATGAGGCCATCCATGCAGAAGTTGTAGTTGTTGGGGTAGTCGCCATAGTCGCCGCCGTACTTGTAGACCGGGCGGCCCTGCTCGTCCTGATCCAGAATGCCGTGATCGCACCACTCCCAGATGTAGTGACCCTGAATGTGGGGATGGCGGTCGAACACCTGCTGGTATTCGCTAAGACCACCCGGGCCGTTGCCCATGGCGTGGGCGTATTCGCAGATAATGCGCGGCTTCTCCATCGGGAACTCGCCGAAGCAGTTCATCTGGGAGACGCGCGAATACATGGTGCTGACCACATCCACCACCTCGGCATCGCGATCCTCTTCGTAGTGCACCAGCCGGGTCGGGTCGAGTGCCTTGCAACGCTGGTACATGGCTCTGATGTTGCAGCCGTAACCAGACTCGTTGCCGAGCGACCAGATAATGATGGAGGGGTGGTTCTTCTGGGCATGCACGTGGCGCTCGATGCGATCCACGAACACCGGCTCCCAGAAGGGGTCGTCGGTGATACGGCTGAGATCGCCGACGTTGGCAAAGCCGTGAGTCTCCACGTCGGTCTCCGCCATCACGAACAGACCGTACTGGTCGCACAACTCGTAGAAGCGCGGGTCGTTCGGATAGTGGGCGGTACGTACCGAGTTGAGGTTGTGCTGCTTCATCAGCACGATATCGCGTTCAACACGGTCCATGCCGACCGCGCGACTCTTGAGGTGGTCGTTGTCGTGACGGTTCACACCGTGCAGCTTGAGGTAGTGGCCGTTGACGTAGAAGAGGCCATCCTTGACCTTGATGTCACGCATCCCGACCCGCTGCGGGATCACTTCCAGCAGCTCCCCCTGACCGTTGTAGAGGGAGAGTTGCAGCTGATAGAGGTAAGGATCTTCGGCGCTCCAGAGATGGGGATTGGCCAGATCCAGCGTGAAGCGGCAGTCACACTTGCCGTCGATGGCGAGATGGTCGAGTGTGCCACTGGCGATCTCACGGCCCTGATCCAGCAGCGACCAGACCAGACGGTGATCACGGACAGGCGCCCCCAGATTCTCCAGCTGGATATCGCAGCTCAGGGTGGCGCTCTGACCGGCAATCTGATTGTCATCGGCCAGCGCGGTGCGGATGAAGAAATCCTGCACATGGGCGGCCGGTTTGCCCACCAGATAGACGTCGCGGAAGATCCCCGCCATCCACCACATGTCCTGATCTTCGATGTAAGTGGAGTCCGCCCACTGCATCACCCGCACCGACAGCAGGTTCTCGCCAACCTTGGCGTAGGCGCTGATGTCGAACTCGGCGGTGAGGCGGCTGCCCTTGCTGAAGCCGACGTAGTGGCCATTCACATAGACCTCGAAATAGGTCTCCACCCCGTCAAACTTGATGATCACCTGCTCGCCATCCCAGGCTGGGCTCAGCGTGAAGCTGCGCTGATAGGCGCCGGTGGGGTTGTTGGTCGGCACGAAGGGCACGTCGATGGGGAAGGGAAAACCCTCGTCGGTGTACTGCAGATTGCCGTGCCCTTCCATCTGCCACATGTTTGGCACTGTGATCTGGCCCCAGCCGCTCATGGGGCTGTGATAGAAGTCCTCCGGCACCAGCAACGGATGCTCGTAGTAGTGGAACTGCCACTGACCGCTAAGGCTCAGAAAACGGCGGCTCAGCTCGCGCTGCATGGTGGCTGCCAGCCCGTGGTCGGCATAAGAGAAGAAGTAGGCGCGCGGAGCCAGCCTGTTTTCACCAACGAATTGGACGTTTTCCCAGTTATTCACATGTCCTCCCGGAACAAGACAACTTTGACTGGGTAAACTCTAGATAAACATTTACTAAATATCAGGTAATGATCGGTAAAGTTTTAACCCCATCACACAAGATGGCTGGATTTGTGAGCGAGATCAGAAGCAGAAGATAAAGGGAGAGAGAGCTGCCTGGATGGCATGAATGTTGATTAAGCGGGAATGAGTGAAACAATTACCTATATATAACAATGTTATATGGAATAACGGGGACAGGGTGAAGCACGGGAAGGTAACACAGGAAGGTAAAGAGAGGGGCGCGCCACCTGGAGTGGCGCGACTACAGAACATATTTTTTTACTAAAATTATCGCGTGGTACCACGCAGGGTCAGGCGGCTGGGAACCAGCACCCGCAGCGGCACTTCCCGCTCATCCCGCAGCCGTTCGACCAGCAGATTGACTCCCTGGGAGCCCATCAATTCGGAGTGGATCCGCACCGTGGAGAGCGGCGGGAAGGTGAACTTGGCGGTAGGGATGTCGTTGACGCTGATGAGCTCGATCTGCTGGGGAATGGCCAATCCCTTCTCGTGGATGGCTCTCAGCACGCCAATGGCGATGGAGTCTGAGGCGACGAACAGCGCCTTGGGCCAGTCCCCCGCCAGCATCTCTTTCGCCAGTCGGTAGCCGGAGGCGCTGGAGAAGTCACCGCGATAGAGGTCGTGCTCCTGTACCACTCCCAGTCGCTGGCCATAGTCGAGGAAGGCCAGCTCCCGCAGATCCGGCGCCTCATCCTGACCCCCTATATAGCCGATGCGGCCATGCCCCTGGGCGATGAAGAAGTCCACCACCTGCTGGCTGATGAGCGCCAAATCCACGTCCACGGAGTCAAATTCCCCCTGGGAGCGGCAATCCACGAACACCAGCTGGGCAGAGAGAGAATGGAGCGCAGCCAGCCGCTCCTCGGGCAGATGGCCGATAACCAGAATGCCGTCGACGGCGGAGAGCTCACGCCCCTCGGCGCCGTTGTAGAAATGGGTCAGCTCTATGTTGAAGCGGGCGCACTGGGTCTCGATGCCGTAGCGAATGGCGAGATAGTAGGGGTCGTTGACCTCGGTGCTCTGCGGGTAGGCATAGACCGCCAGAAAGTGCAGCTTGCTCTTGTGCACCCCTTTGCGGGCGCTGCTGGTCTTGTACTCCAGCCGCTCGGCAATCTCGAAGATCTTCTGTCTGGTCTCTTCCTTGACGCTCAGCGTCGGATCTTCATTGAGCACCCGCGACACAGTGGCCTGGGACACCCCCGCCTCCTGTGCAATTTCCTTCAACGTGGCCATGCATACTCCTCTGGCGATGACTCCCGACAATACCTGACCAAGAGTAACGGGCAAGCCGCTGACAGCCCAGCATTTTTACTAAAAGAAGCCAGCCTGGATCGAAAAAATCCCAAAGCAAAAAGGCCTCCCGAATGGGAGGCCTCTTCTAAATAGGTGCCTGACAGTGTCCTACTCTCGCATGGCGAATGCCACACTACCATCGGCGCTACCGCGTTTCACTTCTGAGTTCGGCATGGGATCAGGTGGTTCCACGGCGCTATTGCCGTCAGGCAAAAGCTTTACAACTTAAATCTGGTGCTGATACCCAGAGTCGAACTGGGGACCTCATCCTTACCAAGGATGCGCTCTACCAACTGAGCCATATCAGCACACTAACCGGTAAAGACCGCACTGTGTGCGCTATCTAAATCTTCTGTCCAACACAACCTGACGTTGTGTCGCGACCAACCACATCGCTGTGATTGCTTAATTGAAGCCTGGCAGTGTCCTACTCTCGCATGGCGAATGCCACACTACCATCGGCGCTACCGCGTTTCACTTCTGAGTTCGGCATGGGATCAGGTGGTTCCACGGCGCTATGGCCGCCAGGCAAAAAACTTCATCCGGAAAGCTGACGTGAATAACGATGTTGCTCGTGGCTTGTCGTTA
>NZ_JAAILA010000015.1 GCF_010974825.1 Aeromonas rivipollensis
CAGCGCCTTTTTTTATGGGCGCTCGGGAATAGCGGCTAGCGCGGCTCCGCCAGCAGGGCCTGACAGGCTGCCTCGTCCAGTTGCTCGGGGGCGAGGAAGCGCAGGGCATAGTCCCGCCAGACACCGCTGTCGACGAAGAGCTCGAAGAGCGCCCCATCTATGTGCCGCTCCTGCACCATGCGCAGCATTATGGTCAGCGACTGGGAGACCGTCTTGCCCGACTTGTAGGGGCGATCGCTTGCGGTCAGGGCCTCGAAGATGTCGGCGATGGCCATGATGCGGGCGGGAATGCTCATCTGTTCACCCAGCAGCTGGCGCGGGTAGCCGGTGCCATCCATCCGCTCGTGATGGCCCCCCGCTATCTCCGGCACCTTGCGCAGGTGACGGGGGAAGGGGAGCCGCTCCAGCATGCGGATGGTCTGGATGATGTGATCGTTGATCTTGTAGCGCTCCTCCTCGGTGAGGGTGCCACGAACGATGGCGAGGTTGTAATGCTCCCCCCGGTTGTAGAGATGGGTGGGGACCCTGACCTTGAAGCCCCAGGGATTGTGCCTGGCCAGGTTGTCGTGGGCGGGGCGGGGAATGAGGTGGACCGGCTTGTCGGCCAGCAGCGGCTCGCGGCAGGGCAGCGGAGCCGCCTCCCCGGGATGGCGTCTGAGCTCCTCCGGGCTGACGCCGAGGCGATCATCCAGGGTTCGCAGCCAGGTGCGGCTGGCGATGGCATCGAGCCGTGCCAGTTTTTCCGGTGCCATCCACTCGCCCCCCAGATTGCACTCGGCGACGAAGGCGAATTCCTGATCCAGCATCTGCCAGAGCGGGGTTACGGCCTCGAGGGCTGCCTGTTGCTCGGGGGCCGGTAATCGGGCCGCCAGCGCCTCTATATGGGCGTCGCGCTTGAGCACCTCGAAGCGGGTGCGGATCTCGTGGATCCTGTCGTAGATGGTCTCCAGCTTGGTGGCCTTGTCCACCACGAACTCAGGTGTGGTGACCTTGCCGCAGTCGTGCAGCCAGCTCGCGATATGGATGGCTTCCCACTCCTCGTCGTTGAGGGTGAAGTCGCCAAAGGGGCCCTGATGCTGGGCGCAGGCCGCCTCCGTCAGCATGCGGGTCAGCTCGGGCACGCGCTGGCAGTGGCCTCCGGTGTAGGGGCTCTTGGCGTCGATGGCGCCGGCGATGAGCTCGATGAAGGCCTCCAGCAACTGCTTTTGCTCCTCCAGCAGGCGCTGATTCTCGATGGCGGAGGCGGACATGCCCGCCAGCGCCTCGATGAGACTGATGCGTGACGCCAGCTCCCGTGGTGCGCAGTCCGGCAGGATCAGCAACAGGCAGCCGATCAACTCCTGGCGGTGGTTGTAGAGGGGTTCGGCCAGCAGCTGGCGGGGGCCGGGGAAGGGGCCCCAGTCGACGAGGTAGTGCGACCACTGTTCGGCATCGAGGGGCAGGCTGAGCCGCTCGGAATGATAGAGGCCGCCGAGCAGGGACTCCTGCCAGTGCACCCGCTCACAATCCAGGGGCTGCCGTTGCCAGATGGCCTGAACCGCCTTCATCTGCTTGTCCTGGGCCAGATAGAGGCAGCCGCCCTCCGCCTGGGCCGCCGCCACCGTCTCGTGCAGTATGCGGCTGAGCAGGGAATCGAAGCGGTGCTCCGCCGCCAGCGCCAGACCCATGCTCATGAAGTTGCCCAGGGTCAACCGCATGCTGGACATGGCGCGGGCGAGATCGTCTATCTCGCGGATCGCCGAGTCTGGCCGCTCGCTCTCGCCGAAGTCGAAGTGCTGGATCCGCTCGGCCTCTTGCGTCAGTGCCAGCAAGGGGGCGGCGGTGCGCCTCGCCACCAGCCAGATGACGGGTAGCAGCAGCAGTAGACCGGCCAGGGCCCAGGCCAGGTTGCGCAGGGCATCGTGGCGGGCCGGCGCGGTGAGCTCGTCCGCCGGTACCAGCAGGGCCAGGTAGAAGGGGGAACCCTCGTCGAGGGAGGAGAGGTTGACCAGCCAGTCGCTGCCATCCTCGGCGGCCAGGGTCAGCTCGGTCGGCGCGTGCAGCAGGGTGGGCCTGGATGCCATCTCCTGCTGCAGCTTGGCCAGTATGGGGTGCTTGAGCGCCGACAGCATGGGCAGGCGACTCAGCTGTTCGAAGCTGGGCAGCCGCTTGGGATCCGTCGCCAGCAGGGTACCGAACTCGTCGAACAGCACCAGCTGGCAGTGGCTCGGCAGGGGCAGCTCGCCGATGAGGGAGGAGAGCCCCTCCACGCCGGCATCCAGCCCTATCACCGCCCGGCGATCGTCGCTCTCCACCGCCAGCGTCATGCCCGGCTCCTTGGTGGTGAAGAAGAGATAGGGGTGGGTCACTATGATGCCCGTGCCCCAGCGGGCCTCCTTGTACCAGCCGCGATCGCGGGGATCGAACTGGTAGTCCGGCATGGGCCGCCGCTCCAGCAGCCGCAGGCGCTGGTTGAAATAGAGAAACTCTCCCCGGCCCTCAGTCAGACTCTGCACCAGCAGGTGGCTTCCGGGAGGGGGGTTGTCCAGCACCCCCCTGGCCCGCTCGGTCAGCTTGCGTACCAGGAAGAAGTCGCCGTTCTCGTAACCGGCATAGATGGCGCCATAGCTGGCGCTGTTGGCCAGCACCTCGGCCAGCTGGGGCAGGTAGCCGAGGCGGGACTCCAGGCTGGTCATGGCGGCCAGCTGGCCACTGCGCAGCAGGCTCAGGGACATGCGGGCCGGGCGCTGGTTCAGCTTGATGGCGAGCGCCAGCTGTTCCCTGTACTGCTGGAAGTTTTGCCGTTCGTGCTCCAGCCCCTGCTGCAGGCCCTGCTGGAACTGCAGCATGATGAGGGCGCCCCCCAGCACGGAGAACAGCAGTATGAAGAGGGTGGCAATGTGCACGTAAAAGGGCTTGCTGCCGAGGCTTGCTTTTGTCATGGACCTATCCTTGTCCTAGGGGCGCTTCCCGCGATGATCTGCCAACAGTGTGCTCGCAAGATGACAAAAAGCATAGGAGGTGGGGCCAGAAGAGGAACCGTTATCTTCCGGCGTTCCCCTTGCCGCGAGCTGCATGGCGCGGGTCCCGACAGCCTGGTCAGGTGATTCATTCAGATATCTCGTGCTACATTGCTCCACTGGTGAATCGCCTGTGAATCAATGGAGTGTCCCATGTCTGCCATCCCCTATTCCGTCCTGGATCTGGTGCCCGTCCCCGAAGGAAGCCAGCCGGCCGAGTCGTTTCGTCATTCGCAGGATCTGGCCCGCCATGCCGAGCGCTGGGGCTACCACCGCTACTGGCTGGCGGAGCACCACAACATGCCGGGGATCGCCAGTGCCGCTACCTCGGTGCTCATCGGCCATCTGGCCGGTGCCACCAGCACACTGCGGCTGGGGGCCGGTGGCATCATGCTGCCGAACCACTCCCCTCTGGTTATCGCCGAGCAGTTCGGCACGCTGGCCTCTCTCTATCCGGATCGCATCGATCTCGGCCTCGGTCGCGCGCCCGGCACGGATCAGCGCACCATGCAGGCGCTGCGCCGCCAGCGCAGCGGCGAGGTGGATGACTTTCCGGCGGACGTGCGCGAGCTGATGGGCTACTTCGGTGACGAGGTCGGCGCCGTGCAGGCGGTGCCCGGTCAGGGGCTGCACGTGCCGATCTGGCTGTTGGGTTCCAGCCTCTACAGTGCCCAGCTGGCGGCCGCCATGGGGTTGCCATTCGGCTTTGCCTCCCACTTTGCCCCCGGCCTGCTGTTGCAGGCACTCGAGATCTACCGTACCCAGTTCCGCCCTTCCGCGCGCTGGCCCAAGCCTTATGCGGTGGTCTGCATCAATGTGATCGCCGCCGACACAACCCGGGAGGCCCGCTTCCTGTTCACCACGCTCCAGCAGCAGTTCCTGCGTCTCTATCGGGGGGATGCGGGCAAGCTGCCGCTGCCGGTGCAGAGCCTGGGAGAGGAGTGGTCGCCCCGGGAGCTGATGGCGATGGAGCAGACCCTGGCTCGTTCCCTGGTGGGGGATCCGGAGCAGGTGCGTCACGGCCTCAAGGCCTTGCTGGCCGAAACCGGGGCCGACGAGCTGATGTTCAACGGTCCCATCGTCGATCATCAGGCCAGGTTGCGCTCCTTCGAGATCGCCGCCGAGCTGATGCGGAGCCTGTGAAGGCCTGACCGGGCGCGCTTGTCTGTGCGCCCGGGCATAGGTACCAATCCAACAGCTAGTTACAACTGATTGATTTTAAAGAATAGTCAGATGGATGTCGGCCCTCTGTCGTGTCACCTCTGGCCTCACCGGCCCTATGCTGGCCCTGTCAGTCACCACAAGGAGTTCGAGATGATCGTCAGGAAGTTGAGATTGCAACGGGGTTGGTCCCAGGATCAGTTGGCGACCCTGACTGGCTTGAGTGTCCGCACCATACAGCGGATCGAGCAGGGCCAGCAACCTGGACTGGAATCCCTCAAGGCCCTGGCCTCCGTCTTTGAGCTAGATGTGACTCAACTGCAGGAGAGCGAGATGAAAGGGAACGAGACAGATAGTCAGGGGACAGTGCATGTGGCCAGGGATGAGCGGGAGGCGATGAAGTTCGTCGAGGGGCTCAAAGGCTTCTATGGCCACCTCATCAGCTATGTGCTGGTGATAGGGGGGCTGTTTGTCATCAACTACCTGAGCAACCCGGACTATATCTGGGCCTGGTGGCCCATGCTGGGCTGGGGGCTGGGCCTGATGTCCCACGCCATCAACCTGTTCCAGCCGTTCAAGCTGTTCGGGCCCGACTGGGAGCGGCGCCAGGTCGAGAAACGGCTGGGGCGCAAGCTGTAAGCCGCTACCTCACCCCATAAGGAACGGGCCCGGCAATGCCGGGCCCGTTTTATTGTCCGTCTATCGCCTAACTCGGTGTTGGCTGGGCGGCTGCACCGACGGCTTATTTGGCGTAAGCGGGGCAGGGGGTCGCTATCAGGGCATCGTCTTCGTAGCGCCAGAGGGTGAGGCTGTTGCCCCAGACGCAGCCGGTATCCAGCCCCTTGATGTCGTCCTTGCCGGTGGCGCCCATCAGCGCCGCCCAGTGGCCGAACACCAGTATGGGATCGTCCACGTGGTGCTCCCGCTGCTCGAACCAGGGGCGCAGGCCAGGGGTGGACTCCGTGGGTCCCTTCTTGCACTTGAAGTCGAGTCGGCCATCGAAGTAGCAGAAGCGCATCCGGGTGAAGGTGTTGATGATGTAGCGGTAGCGCTCTATCCCCAGCAGATTTTCGTCCCAGGTATCGGGCTGATCGCCATACATGTTGTGCAGCAGCCAGCTGTACTGATCGCCGCGTAGCAGCGTCTCCACCTCGCGGGCGCAGCTGCGTGCCGTGTGGGCATCCCAGGCCGGAGAGAGACCGGCATGGACCATCATGATGGGTAGGTCCGGGTGCTCCGCCAGCAGGGGACGGTGGCGCAGCCACTCCAGCAGCTCGTCCCGATCCGGGGCCTCCATCAGGGCCTGCAGCTTGTCTTTCTTCTTGAGGGGGGCGACCCCATGAGCCACCGCCAGCAGGTGCAGATCGTGGTTGCCGAGCACGGTCACGGCGCGGCTTCCCAGTGACTTGACGAAGCGCAGGGTGTTGAGAGAGTCCGGTCCGCGGGCGACCAGGTCGCCGCACAGCCAGAGGGTGTCGTTGTCGGGGTCGAATTCGGCAAGATCCAGCAGACGGCGCAGATCGTCGTAGCAGCCCTGGATATCACCGACGAAACAATTCGCCATGAAACCTCAGTTGATAATGTTGGGAATGGCCAGTGTGAAAGGGGCTATGGGGGCCTCAAACTGCTGCCCCGATTCGTCTTGCAGGGTGTAACTGCCTTCCATCACGCCGAAGGGGGTGGCCAGCGGTACGCCACTCTGATAGCTGAAGGTCTCGCCGGGGGCGATGAAGGGCTGCTCGCCCACGACCCCTGGACCTTCCACTTCCAGCATCTTGCCATTGGCGTCGGTGATGAGCCAGCGCCGGTGCAGCAGTTGCACCTTGCCCGGCCCCAGATTCTCTATCTCGATGAGATAGAGAAAATGGTAAGGATCCTCGGTGCCAGCCACATAGCTGGGGTGCGGGCGAACCACTATCCGGGGGGATGCCATGGGATCAGGCCTGCTGCTGATCGGCCAGCCAGTTGGCTATCATGACGAACTGCTCGAGGGAGAGGTTCTCCGGGCGCAGGTTGCCATCTATGCCAAGCTCGGTCAGCTGAGCGTCGGTGATGAAGTTGGAGAAGCTGTTGCGGATGGTCTTGCGACGCTGGCCGAAGCCCTCGGTGCAGACGCGGCTCAGGCAGCGCAGATCCTTCGCGACTATGGTCGGGTTCTTGTGTGGCACCAGTCGCACCACGGCGGAGTCCACCTTGGGGGCCGGCTTGAATGCTCCCGGGCCCACTTCCAGCACAGGGATCACCTGGCAGTAGTACTGGACCATGACGCTCAGGCGGCCATAGGCCTTGCTGCCCGGGCCTGCGCACATCCGCAATACCACTTCCTTTTGCAGCATGAAGTGCATGTCCTCCACCCGGTCGGCGAACTCGCACAGGTGGAAGATAAGCGGGGTGGAGATGTTGTAGGGCAGGTTGCCGAAGATGCGCAGGGGCGGTTTGCCTTCCCCCATCAGGGTGCCGAAGTCGAAGCGCATGGCGTCGGCCTCGATCACCGTCAGCTTGTCCTTGAGGGTCGGGTGCTCGCGCAGGCGAGCCGCCAGATCCCGGTCAAGCTCGACCACAGTCATCTTGTCCATCTGGGAGGCGACCGGTTCGGTCAGTGCCGCCAGACCCGGGCCGATTTCCACCAGGTTCTGACCCGGCTGCGGGTTGATGGCGGCGACTATCTGATCGATCACATAACGGTCGTGCAAGAAGTTCTGACCGAAACGCTTACGGGCCGTGTGGCCCATGTGCACCTTGTTGCTCTGCACCTTACTGCTCATATCTTTTTTTCTCTACCATCTGGATGGCGTGGTTAATCGCGGTGATCAGGCTGCCCGAGTCTGCCAGGCCCTTGCCTGCCAGATCCAGCGCTGTGCCGTGATCCACCGAAGTACGGATGAAAGGAAGTCCGAGGGTGATGTTGACCGAGTTGCCAAAGCCCTTGTATTTGAGCACCGGCAGCCCCTGGTCGTGGTACATGGCGAGTACCGCATCCGCATCCTTGAGGTATTTCTCCTGGAACAGGGTATCGGCCGGCAAGGGGCCGACCAGATCTATCCCTTCCTGGCGCAGACTGGCCAGGGCGGGTTCGATCACGTCGATCTCTTCACGGCCGAGATGGCCCCCTTCCCCGGCATGGGGGTTGAGGCCGCAGACATAAATTTTGGGGTGTGCTATGCCGAACTTGCCCTTGAGATCCGCATCCAGGATGCGGATCACCTTGGCAAGGCGCTCCTGGGTGATGGCCATGGCCACGTAGGCCAGCGGAATGTGGGTCGTCGCCAGCGCTACCCGCAGCCCTTCGGTGGCCAGCAGCATCACCACGTCGGCGGTGTCTGACTGCTGGGCGAAGAATTCGGTGTGGCCGCTGAACGAGACGCCCGCCTGATTGATGATCCCCTTGTGCACCGGACCTGTCACCACGGCGGCGAATTCGCCGCTGAGGTTGCCGTCGCAGGCACGCTGGAGGGTGGCCAGCACATAGGCGCCATTGCCCTCGTCGAGCTCGCCCGGCACCACGGGGGCGCCGAGAGGGATGGGACACACCGTCAGGGTTCCCGCCCGCTGACCCCTCACGGGGGCAGCGGCATCATAGGGTTCCAGCTCTATGGGCAGCCCCAGCAGGGCGGCGCGCTCGCGCAGCAGCGCCGGGTCGGCGATCACCACCAGCTGGTGCGGCCAGTCCCGCTGGGCTATCTGCAGCACCAGGTCCGGGCCTATGCCGGCGGGCTCACCCGGGGTGATGGCAAGACGATGGCTGTTCATCTGCTCGCCCATTAATTGGGTTCAATCTGGATGTAGGCTTCGTCGCGCAGCTCATCCAGCCAGGCCTGGGACTCTTCGGTGAAGCGGCGGTTGAAGATGAGCTGATAGGCGCGCTGCTCCTGGGCCTTGCCGGTGGCATCCTGGCTGCGGCGATCTTCCAGCTGCACTATGTGCCAGCCGTGGCTGGTGCGGAAGGGCTCGCTGATCTGGCCCGGTTGCAGGCGGTTGACCATGTCGCGGAACTCAGGCACATAGACGCCGGGATCGGACCAGCCCAGTTCGCCACCCTGCACCGCAGAGCCCGGGTCTTCGGAGTACTTCTCCGCCATGCTGGCGAAACTGGCCTTGCCGCTCTTGATGTCGTGCAGAATGCCGTCCAGGGTCCCCTTGGCCTTATCTTCGCTCAGTATGATGGAGGGCTTGATCAGGATGTGGCGGGCCTTCACCTCGGTCTGCATCACTTGCTGCTGACCCTTGGTGTCGAAGATCTTGACGATGTGCAGACCGGCGCCCGAGCGCAGCGGCCCGACTATGTCACCCTTGCTGGCGCCCTGTACCGCCTCTGACATCAGGGTGGGCATCTCCTGCGGGCTCATCCAGCCCCAGTCACCCCCTTCCAGGGCCTTGGGACCGTTACTCTCTGCGATGGCCAGCTTGCGGAAATCTGCCCCTTCCTTCAGGGCGGCAAGGATGCGCTCTATCTTGGCCTTGGCGGCGTTGAGCTGCTCGGCGCTCGGGTTGTCAGGCAGGGCAACCTGGATGTGGCCGACGTGGTATTCGGTCTGTTGCTGACCCTGCTTGCTCAGCGCCTCGACCACCTGCTTCACCTCCTGCTCGGAGATGTTGATGCGGCGACGAACCTGGCTGCGGCGCACCTCGTTCATCAGGATCTCGCGGCGCACCTCTTCCCGGTACTGGGCATAGGTCAGCCCTTCCCGCTCGAGCTGGGCACGGAGCTGCTCCAGGTTCATCTTGTTGTCGGCGGCTATGCTCTGGATGGCCTGCTCCAGCTGGGTGTCACTGATCTTGAGCCCCTGGCGATCCGCCAGTTGCAGCTGCAGGCTCTCCTGGATCAGACGATCCAGCGCCTGCTTGCGCAGGGTGACGTCATCGGGCAGGGATTGGCCGCTCTCCTGGGCGGAGGCCTTCACCTTCTGCACCAGGGCTTCCTGCTGACTGGCCAGCACCACGTCCTTGTTGACCACGGCAAGCACCTTGTCCACCAGCTCGGGAGCGGCGAGGGCGCCCTGGCTCATGACTCCAAACAGGCCTGCGGTCAGCAGGGAAATCAACGTCTTCTTCATATCCATCTCTCAAGGCGTTTGCCAGACCCGTTATTGGTCTCGCAGGTTAAACGGACGAATGTAAGGCAGTGCTTCGGTGTCAAGGGAGGTGCCCTTGGAGCCGGTACCCACGCTACCCAATCCTTTCATTTCAAATTGAATGCCGAGGCTGCGCTCGGACGTCGGGGCCAGGTTCACGTTGTCCGGCGTATTGACCCACTCCAGGTTGAAGTTGATGCTCCAGCAGCAGGAGTCATATTTCAGACCCACCTTGCGGTCAACTTTGACGTTCTGGTCGAGCTCCTGATAGTAGCCGCCATAGAGGTGCCACTGATCGTTGAGCGGTGTGGTCAACAGCAGGCCGATCTGGTTGAGATCCGTCACCTCGCCCTTGCGATCCAGGTCGTAGTTGGCGTCCCGCACGAAGCGGTGGCTCAACTGGCTGATCAGCTTCTCGTGGCGGTACTCCAGGGCGCTGTTGGAGGAGCTTATCTGACGCTGCTCCAGGTCATATTGCGCCCCCGCATGGGCATACCACTGTTCGTTGATCTTGGCGTCCCCCTCGAACGAGAGCGGGGAGCGGGTATTGGTGCTCAGCGCGTCGCTGGAGTAGAGCTTGACCCTGGGGGCCACGAAGTCGAAGGCTTGGGCAACGGCCAGCCGAATTCGTTCATCGCCGGCCGGATCATAGATGCGGGTGGTGACGCCGACCGAGAGCCGGTTGGAGTCGCTGATGCGATCCAGGCCGGCGAAGCGACGGTCGCTGAACAGGCTGTAGTAGTCCTGGCGCATGGTGGTGGAGTCGTAGACACCTATGTTGTCCTGATCCTTGTAGGGCACATAGAGGTACTGGAACTCAGGCTCCAGGGTCTGGCTGGCCCCTTCGCCGAACCATTGCTGGTTGCGCTCGAAGGTCATGCCGCCCTTGAGGCGAAACGAGGGCAGAACCCGGGTGATGATGCCCTCTTCCAGGGTGACATCCCCCCCACCTTGCGGAGTGAACCTGTTGGTGAAGGTGCTGCTCATGTCATCCGGCACCGTCTGATCGTAACGGGTGTACATCAGCTTGTACTGGCTGTCGAGGAAGTAGCCGGCTTCGTCGATGAGCGGTATGGTCAGGGTGGGCGCCGTGTAGACACGGGTGCCGGTATAGGCCTCTCCCTGGTTCTGCTGGACTGCCTGGTCGTTGTTGTAGCCAAAGTTGGTCAGCTCTGTGCTCCAGGCCAGATCGTACCAGCTGCCCTGCTGGTAGTAGTTGTGGTTGATGCGCGGCATCAGCTCGTGGGGCTGCTGGGCGCTGGCCAGCAGAATTTGGTAGGTGCGCACCTCGGCATTGAGGTTCCAGTTCTGCTGGAAGTAGCCGGCCGTGAGGGACTGCTGCAACTGGTTGTCGACCTGGGTGCCCACGCTGGGGGAGAAGTCGTTGAAGTAGTTGTAGTCCCGATCCCGCACCTTGGTGTAGTCCACCGACACTCGCAGGGCGTTGTCCATGAACATGGAGGTGTGGCGGGCGTTGAGCAGATAGCGATGCCCGTCGGACAGGTAGTCGTTGAGGCTGTCCGTCTCGTCGTACTGCTTGTCATCCGCCAGGTTTTCGAAATAGAAACTGCCCACGTGGGCCGGATCCGGCATGTAGCGGAACTCGACCTGCTCCATCAGGCCCCGTCTGTCCATGAAGCGGGAGGTGATGGTCGAGTCGTAGTTGGGGGCTATGTTCCAGTAGAACGGCTGGGTGATGTCCATGCCGTTCTTGGAGCTTTGGGTATAGCCCGGGTAGAGCAGGCCCGTCTTGCGCTCATCCTTGATGGGGAAGTTGATATAGGGGAAATAGAAGACCGGATAGTCATAGAGCCAGAGGCTGGCGTTCCAGGCTTCCCCGAACACCTCGGACTGATCGATGTCTATGCTGCCGGCTTTCAGGGTCCAGGCTTCCTGACCCGGTGGGCAGGTGGTGTACTGGGCGCCCTCCAGGGTGATGTTCTGGTTGTTGTTGGTCATGGTGACTTTCTCGGCAAAGCCGCGCACCGGTGACCCATGCACCTGATACTTGCCCTCTTCCAGCTCGGAGTTCTTGGTGTCCAGGTTGGATTTGAGGGTCTTGTCGCTGGTGACAGTAATCTGGCCATCGTTGTAATAGATGTTGCCGATGGCGATGACATCCCGGCTCTTCTGATCCAGCTGGGCGTAGTCGGAGTCAAATTTGCGCACGCCCTGACGCACCTTGACGTCACCTTCATAGACGGCGGTACCGCCCTGCTTGGCCTCCAGGCGATCGGCATCCACTTCGACGGGCTGGGCATTGGCGTCCTGACTCGCGCTGGGCTTCTCGACCTTGGGGACATAGTCATAGCAGAGGCTGTTGAGGATCCCGGTGGCCGGTGGCGCGTTGAGGGGCGCCGCCTGGACCGTGAGCGGACTCAGGGCAGGAACAAGGCTGATGGTCAGGGCGATGGGATAAGAAGACCCCAGTGTCCATTTTGTCATGTGAAGGGCTCGCGCAATCCGTAGTAAAAACGGTTGATTCAGGGCATGCATTTTATGTCAGGATCCATCGAGTTGACATTGCATGTCATTGCTTTATGTTAGCCGGCAATGATAAAGCATTATTGCGGCCAGGGCTAACAGCCAAGTGCTGCTTTCCAATTTGGTTCCCGACTCATGCACGATCGCACTTCCCTGCTATTGCAATGGGCACGCCGGATTACCGGTGATGCCAACCTCCAGTTGACCCTGATCTCCGGTGACGCCAGTTTCCGCCGCTACTTCCGTGGTGGTGGCCTGGTGTGGGTGGATGCTAATCCGAAAACCGAAAAAAATCATGAATTCGTTCGCAATGCGGCCGCCCTGCACGCCGTGGGGCTGCTGGCTCCCGAGGTCAGGGCGGTGGACTACGAGCAGGGCCTGCTGGCGGTCAGTGACCTTGGCGATACCCAGCTTATCGGCTGCCTGAACGATGGCAACGTGCTGGCCTGGTATGGCAAGGCCATAGGGCTGCTGCCTCGGCTGGGAGCGGTCGGGCTGGCGCTCGAGCCCTTCGACGAGGCCTTCATGGCGCGCGAGAATGCCATCTTCCCCGAGTGGCTGCTGGGTCATCACCTGAACCTGAGTCTCGACGAGACCGAACAGCAACTGCTGGACGAGATGTTCGCCTGCCTCACAGAGAACAACCTGGCCCAGCCCCAGGGGGTGATGCACAGAGACTTCCACAGCCGCAATCTGATGGTGTGTGGCGGCGATACGCCGGACGACAGCCGGCTTGCCGTCATCGACTTCCAGGACATGGTCATGGGGCCGCTGAGCTACGATCTGGTCTCCCTGCTGAAAGACTGTTACGTGCGTTGGCCCGATGAAGTGATCGAGCAGGGCATGGGCCATGGCTTCGACACCCTGAGCCGGGCGGGTCTGCTAGGCGGGCTCGATTATGCCAGCTTCCGTCGTCACGCCGACCTGACCGGCATGCAGCGCCACCTGAAGGCGGCCGGCCTCTTCACCCGTCTCTACCATCGCGACGGCAAGTCTGGCTACCTCAAGGACATCCCCCGCACCTTGGGCTATGTGGTGGATGTCTGCCACACCCATGGTGCCGAGCATCCGGTGCTGGCTCGCTTCGGCGACTGGTTGCAGCGGGTGGTGCTGCCCGGTCTGGCACGCACCGGGGTGGCCTCATGAAGGCGATGATCCTGGCCGCGGGTCGTGGGGAGCGGATGCGCCCGCTCACCGACCTGCTGCCCAAGCCGCTGCTGGCGGTGGGGGGCAAGCCCCTCATCGTCCACCACATCGAGAAGCTCAAGGCGGCCGGGGTGACCCAGCTTGTGATCAACCACGCCTGGCTCGGCCACAAGCTGGTGGAGGCGCTCGGCGATGGCCGCCAGTTCGGGGTCGAGATCCTGTGGTCGGCGGAGGAGAGCGCCCTCGAGACCGCGGGCGGCATAGTGCAGGCATTGCCCCTGCTGGGCCCAGAACCCTTTCTGGTGATCAACGGCGATACCTGGATTGACGGGGATTATGGCGCTCTGGTGAATCAGTTGCTGGCGGATGACCTGGCCCATCTCTGGCTGGTGCCCAATCCACCCCAGCACCCTCAGGGGGATTTCTCCCTGCAAGGCGGCCGGGTGCTGGATGCGCCGGCCCTGACCTTCAGCGGCGTCGGCCTCTATCACCCGGCGGCTTTTGTCTCCCTGCCTTGCGGTGCCCGCAAGCTGGCACCCCTGCTGCGCGACTGGATGGCGCAAGGCCGGGTCGGTGGCAGCCTGCTGACCGGCGAATGGCGTGACATAGGCACCGTCGATCGGCTGCGCGAGCTGGATGACCAGCTGCTTGCCGGCACTCATTAACATCACGAGGTCTTGAACCATGCGTATTTGGGGTAAGGTGCTTGGCGCCTTCTTCGGTTTTCTGCTCGGCAACATCTTCGGTGCCCTGCTTGGCCTCTGGATCGGCCACCGCTTCGATCGGGGCATGGGCATTAGGGGGGCGTTCCAGCGTGCCCCCAGCCAGCAGCAGCAGGCGGTCTTCTTCCACGCCACCTTCGCCGTCATGGGCCACATCGCCAAGGCGAGCGGTCAGGTCACCGAGCACGAGATCCGGGTCGCCTCCAGCCTGATGGACAGGATGCGTCTCTCCGGCGAGCAGCGGGTGCGGGCCCAGGAGTCGTTCCGCCAGGGCAAGGAGAGCGATTTCCCGCTGCGCGAAACCCTGGCGGAATTCCGCCGTGCCAGTCTGGGGCAGCGTGACATCTTGCGTTTCTTCCTCGAGGTGCAGCTGCAGGCCGCCTTTGCCGATGGCAAGGTGGAGGCCAACGAGCGCGCCATCCTGCAGACCATAGCGGACGAGCTCGGCTTCAGCCGTATAGAGCTAGGGCGGATCCTGGCGATGGCCGAGGCGCAGATGAACTTCTTCCACCGCCAGCAGCAGAGTGGACAAGGGCAGCAATACCGGCAGGAGGCCCCCTCCCAGGATCGCCTCAAGGATGCCTACCAGCTGCTGGGGGTGAGCGAGAGCGACAGCGATCAGGAGATCAAGCGCGCCTATCGCAAGGAGATGAGCAAGCATCACCCGGACAAGCTGGCCGCCAAGGGGTTGCCGCCCGAGATGATGGAGATGGCCAAGGAGAAGACCCAGGAGATCCAGCAGGCCTGGGAGTGGATCCGCGAGGCCCGCGGCATCCGTTGAACCTGGCCCTTTGCCAGCCATAAAAAATGCCCGTCGATGACGGGCATTTTTGTTTGCGCAAGCCGGGGTTAGTGGCTGTCGACCCAGACGAACTTGAGCACGAACAGCAGGGCCACTACCAGCACGCAAGGGTTGATCTCGCGCCAGCGGCCGGTGCCCGCCTTCATCACGCAGTAGGAGATGAAGCCCACGGCTATCCCTTCTGTGATGGAGAAGCTGAACGGCATCATCACCGCTGTCATGAAGGCCGGAACCGCTTCGGTCAGGTCTTCCCACTTGACCCGGGTCAGCTCGGAGCACATCAGCACGCCCACGTAGATGAGGGCCCCCGCAGCGGCGTACGCCGGCACCATGGCGGCGACCGGGGAGAAGAAGATCGCCAGCAGGAACAGCACGCCGACCACTATGGCGGTCAGGCCGGTACGGCCGCCGACGGCGACGCCCGAGCTGCTCTCGATATACGCCGTCACGGAGGAGGTGCCCATAAAGGCGCCGCCGACCGAGCTGACGCTGTCCACCAGCAGCGCCTGCTTCATGCGCGGGAAGTGGCCCTTGTCATCCGCCAGCTTGGCGCGGTTGGTGACGCCGATCAGGGTGCCGGAAGAGTCGAACAGGTTGACCAGCATGAAGGAGAAGATGATCCCCGCGAGGCTGATGTCCAGCGACCCCATCAGGTCCAGCTGACCGAAGACGGGGGTGATGCTCGGCGGCACAGAGACGAAGCCCTTGAAAGTCACGTCGCCGAACAGCCAGCCCAGGGTGGTGGTGACCACTATGGCGATCAGCACGGCGGAGTGCACGCCGCGGGCGGAGAAGATGCAGATCAGGAAGAAGCCGAGCAGCCCCAGCAGGCAGGGCAGTGAGGTGAGGTCGCCCACTGTCACCATGGTGGCGGGGCTCGCTACCACTATGCCGGCGTTGTGCAGGCCGAGCAGGGCGATGAGCAGGCCTATGCCGGCTGTGATGCCGACCCGCAGGGTGAGCGGGATGTTGGCAATCAGCCAGTAGCGCACCCGCAGCAGGGTGAGGATCAGCAATCCTAGGGCACCCCAGAAGATGGTGCCCATGCCGATCTGCCAGGAGTAGCCCATGCCAGCCACCACCACGAAGGCGAAGAAGGCATTCAGTCCCATGGCGGGGGCCAGGGCGATGGGCAGGTTCGCCAGCAACCCCATGAGAATGCTGCCGATGCCGGCGATGAGGCAGGTAGTGACGAACACTGCCTGGGTGTCCATGCCCGCCGCAGAGAGGATCTGCGGGTTGACGAACACTATGTAGACCATGGTCAGGAAGGTGGTGATGCCGGCGATGACCTCGGTGCGGGCCGTAGTGCCATGGCCTTTCAGGGCAAACAGGCGCTCGAGCAATCCTTGCCCGGCGACCTGGCTGGCAGCTTGGTGTTGTTGATTCATGTTGGATTCCAATGGGTGACGTGAAATAAGCAGCAGGCGAGCGGCCAATCCCATCCATGCGGGGTAAATGGCCCTGTTGCTGGCGACTGAGTGACCAGACTCGTCCTGATACCGTGACAGCGCGCACATTTTTACACAGGCCGCGACGTTTACAAACCCCGGATCTGCGAGGCGGATCAATGAATAGAGTAAAAATTCAAACGTTTGCCCATCGAGAGGTAAAAACAAGGTTCGATAGAGGCTTGTGCCGCGATGGCGACCCTCAGAGGCTCTTGAGGTAGCGCTCCACCAGCTGGGCCAGCACGGCGTCGCTGTGCTCCTGCAAGGTGGCGAGCGTCAGCCCCATGCGCTGCAGCAGCAGGCTGGCCTGCTCTTCGCTCAGCTTGCGCCCCTCAATGAAAAACTCCTGTTCGGGCAACTGCTTGTCATGACGCGGGAGCAGCACCCAGCTCACCCGTTCGGGTTCGATGGCGGCAAAGATCCGGCCGGCCGCAGCGCAGAAGGTATCGATGTGGCGCTTGCCATCCGGGCCCAGGCAGCCGGGTTCGATCCGGATCTGGATGGTGAGTCTCTTCGGGGGGGCGCTGGTCTGGGTCATCGGTGAGTGCCGGTAGGGGGAAGCGGGAAGATTGTAAGCGAAAAGGCAAGAGAAAGGGGAGCCCGGGCTCCCCTTGTGACGTTGCAATCACCCCGATGGGGCGATGCGCTTGTCTATCTGGAGCGGTGCGGTTGGTCCGCCTCACTCCATCGCCAGACGCAATTACTTGGTAATGCGTTTGTACTTGGCACGGTGCGGTTGGACGGCATCGGCACCATAGGTCTTCTTCTTCCACTCTTCGTATTCGGTGAAGTTGCCCTCGAAGAAGGCAATCTTGCCCTCGTCCTGGTAGTCCAGGATGTGGGTGGCGATACGGTCGAGGAACCAGCGATCGTGGGAGATGACCATGGCACAACCCGGGAACTCCAGCAGGGCGTTCTCGAGGGCGCGCAGGGTTTCGATGTCCAGATCGTTGGTCGGTTCATCCAGCAGCAGCACGTTGCCGCCGGTCTGCAACAGCTTGGCCAGGTGCAGACGGCCGCGCTCGCCACCGGACAGCTCGCCTACCCGCTTCTGCTGATCGGCGCCCTTGAAGTTGAAGCGACCAATGTAGGCACGGCTCGGGAACTCGTAGTTGCCGATGCGCAGTATGTCCTGACCGTCGGCGACCTCTTCGAACACCGTCTTCTTGTCGTTCATGCTGTCGCGGAACTGATCCACGGAGGCCAGCACTACGGTATCACCCAGGGTGATGGTGCCGGAGTCCGGCTGCTCCTGGCCCGACATCATGCGGAACAGGGTGGATTTACCGGCGCCGTTCGGACCTATGATGCCGACTATGGCCCCCTTCGGAATGGCGAAGGAGAGATCGTCGATCAGCTGCCTGTCACCGTAGGACTTGCAGAGGTTCGCCACCTCGACCACCTTGTCGCCGAGACGGGGTCCGGGCGGAATGAACAGCTCGTTGGTCTCGTTGCGTTTCTGGTAGTCGTTGGTGTTGAGCTCCTCGAAGCGAGCCATACGGGCCTTGGACTTGGCCTGACGGCCTTTCGGGTTCTGACGCACCCACTCCAGTTCCTTCTCGATGGACTTGCGACGGGCCGCTTCCGAGCTGGCTTCCTGAGCCAGACGGGCGTCCTTCTGCTCCAGCCAGGAGGAGTAGTTGCCTTCCCAGGGGATACCCTCGCCGCGGTCCAGCTCCAGGATCCAGCCCGCCACGTTGTCGAGGAAGTAGCGATCGTGGGTGATGGCGACGACTGTGCCCTCGTAGTCGTGCAGGAAGCGCTCCAGCCAGGCCACGGATTCCGCATCCAGGTGGTTGGTCGGTTCGTCCAGCAGCAGCATGTCCGGCTTTTCCAGCAGCAGACGGCACAGGGCTACCCGGCGGCGCTCACCCCCGGAGAGGTGCTTGATCTGGGCATCCCAGGCCGGCAGGCGCAGGGCGTCGGCCGCGCGCTCCAGCTGGTTCTCCATGTTGTGACCACCCTGGGCGGCTATGATGGCTTCCAGCTCGCCCTGTTCGCGGGCCAGCTTGTCAAAATCCGCATCCGGGTCGGCATAGGCCGCATAGACCTCATCCAGGCGAGCCATGGCGCGTTTCACCTCGCCGACCGCCTCTTCCACCGCCTCGCGGACTGTCTGCTCCGGATCCAGCTTCGGCTCCTGGGGCAGGTAGCCGATCTTGATGCCGGGTTGCGGACGGGCTTCCCCTTCGATCTCGGTGTCTATTCCCGCCATGATGCGCAGCAGGGTGGATTTACCGGCGCCGTTCAGACCCAGCACACCGATCTTGGCACCCGGGAAGAAGGAGAGGGAGATGTTCTTGAGGATATGACGCTTGGGCGGCACTACCTTGCCGACCCTGTTCATGGTGTAAATAAATTGAGCCATTGGCTAATTCTCTTCCTTTTCAGCAGCTTAATGTCTTTGCATTAACAAACTGACGTCGTGGTGGGGCCTGGTCGGCAGGGGCCGACCCGGTTCCAAAAAACCCGTCGATTGTAAACCAATGGGAAGAGGGCGGCAAAGTGGACAACCGGGGGCATGTGGTGCAGGGAACCCCTCCGGCAGAGGGAGGAAAAGAGGCAGGCATCTGGCAGGTGGTCGATCAAGGTTCCGGGTCGAGCTGGCTTAAGACTTCCTTAACTCTGGCTCGATAGGATTCATCAGCTGACCTTGAAAAGCCGTGGGGTCAGCGGGGCTGCCTGGTGCTCTTGGCCGGGTCCTGCCCCGAGTAGTAGAGCACCCGCTGCACATACTCCTGGGTCTCCTGGTAGGGCGGTACGCCGCCATGGCGGATCACGGCCTGTTCGCCGGCGTTGTAGGCGGCGCTGATCCTGACCCAGTCGGGGCCAAACTGCTTCTCCAGCCACTTCAGGTAGATCATGGCGCCGCGGATGTTCTGCTGGGCATCGAAGGGGCGGGTCACGCCGAAGCGCACCTGGGTCTCGGGAATGAGCTGCATGACCCCTTGTGCCTGCTTGGGGGAGACGGCTGTGCTGTTGAGATTGGACTCGGCGATGGCGATGGCGAGCGCCAGCTGGGGATCGACCTGGTGACGGTGGGCGGCCTGGCGGATCATGACGGCCAGCTTCTGTTTGGTGAGGGATTGCCGGGCCAGATAGCTATCCTGATCGAAGGGGGTGCTGGGGCGTACCCAGGGTGCGCCTCCTCCGCCCCCGCCGATACCGCAGGTGCCCAGGGGGGCATTGCCCACCCGCTCGTTGTAGTAACGAGCCGCTTGCTGATTGCCAAGGCGCATGGCCATGGCGAGGTAGGCGTTGGCGTGGCGGGGGCTGCGGATCCCCTGGGGCCCGCGAGCCAGCAGGCGGCCGATGCGATAGTAGGCCTCCGGGTTACCCATGCTGGCCGCGGTGCAGTAGTGGGCTATGGCTCGCCGCGGGTTGCTCTGTTCCATGGCGGCGCCCTGGCGCAAGGCACTCATCGCCTTGGGGGCCTGACGAAAGGCGTCGGCATGGGTGTAAGTGGCAAGCAGTAGCAGGACTCCCCAGCCCCAGGTGCAGAGTCTCTGCATGATGGATACCTCGAATTTCGTATCCGC
Organism: Aeromonas rivipollensis; assembly: GCF_010974825.1. Taxonomy (GTDB): domain Bacteria; phylum Pseudomonadota; class Gammaproteobacteria; order Enterobacterales; family Aeromonadaceae; genus Aeromonas; species Aeromonas rivipollensis. Next base: position 19,377 of record NZ_JAAILA010000015.1, read on the forward strand.
AAGATATAGGCCCGATATGGGGGGGACGCCAGCCAGGGGATGGAACATCTGGTTATGTGTCAGGCCATCAGAGATGAAATCGGTCTGGAACTTTTGGCAGAGAAAAAAAGGCGCTCTTGGTGAGTGTGAAGGGGAGCCTGGGGGTTGTGCGACCTGGCCCTCTGATCGCGGCACAACTCAAATTGATAGATTTATTACTTTTGGGGCAATAAACTGCCGCACTTGCTGTCTAGCGCATTGTATTTGCATGATGTTAGTCCGCTTGTCGAGAGAATGTTAATGAGGAAGGCGGTCGAGGCGACTGCGTTCCTCGTCATGGTCGGGAACTTCATATGCTTGATTCAATCGATGTCTCTGTCGTGGTGCCCGCCAAGGATGAGCGGGACAATCTGGCCCCCCTCATCGGCGAGATAGATGCCGCGCTGGCGGGGAAATACAGCTACGAGCTGATCTATGTGGACGATGGCAGCGAGGATGACAGCTACGCCATCCTGTGCGATCTGAAGAGGCGTTATGCCGGGCTGCGCGTGATCCGCCATGCCAGGGCCGTCGGTCAGAGCATGGCGGTGCTCAGTGGCGTGCGCCACGGTCGCGGCGACTGGCTGGTGGTGCTGGATGGTGACGGCCAGAACGATCCGGCCGACATTCCCGCCATGCTGGAGGAGGCCAAGCGCCGCTTCGCGCAGGATCCCGCGCAAGTGGGACTTATCGGACACCGGGTCAACCGCCGCGATGATTGGGTCAAGCGACTCTCCTCCAGGCTGGCCAACGGTTTTCGCGATCTGCTGCTGCGCGACGGCATCCCGGATACCGGCTGCGGTCTCAAGGTGGTGAGGCGCGACTGGTATCTGCGCCTGCCCGGTTTCAACCATATGCACCGTTACATTCCGGCTCTGATCCAGGCCCAGGGCGGGCGCATGTCCCCCTGGCCGGTCAACCACAGGCCACGGCAGGCGGGTGTCTCCAAATACGGGGTCTGGAACCGGCTCTGGGTCGGGCTGGTGGACGTGGTCGGTGTCTGCTGGCTGCAACGCCGCTCCAAGGTGGTCGAAGTCAGGGAGACACTCGAGTGATCGACTCTCTGCTCTCGATGCCGTTGGAGTGGCTGATATGATCGATGCCCTGCTCTCCATGGAGCTGACCTGGTTCGACTGGACCGGCCTGCATGTCACCGGCTGGAAGCTCATCGGCTACACCGGGGCGCTGATGTTCGGCGGCCGCTGGCTGGTGCAGTTCCTGGCCTCCAAGCGGGCCGGCAAACCCGTCATACCCCGGATGTTCTGGTACATGAGCGTGCTCGGCAGCCTGATGACTCTGAGCTATTTCGTCTTCTCCCCCAAGCAGGACTCCGTCGGCGTGCTGCAGAATCTCTTCCCCACCTTCACCGCCCTCTACAGCCTCTACCTGGATATCCAGCACCGGGGTTGGAAGCGGGACAAGCTCGTCGATGACAACGAGATCCACCATGGCAAATGAGCATGTCCTGATCAGCCGCTTTCCTCTGGTCATCCCGCTCCAAGGCTGGAGACGTGGCAAGCTCGTCGATATCAATGAGGTCCGCCATGGTAAATGACCGCTTCCTGCTCAATCAGCGCTCCCTCGGCTGGCTGCTGCTGATCGCCCTGATAGTGCTGGGTGCCGGCCTCGGGCTGCGGGATCCCTGGCCCGCCGACGAGCCGCGCTTCGCCCTGATCGCCAAGGAGATGGTGGAGAGCGGCCAATGGCTCTTCCCCATGCGCGGCGGCGAGATCTACCCGGACAAGCCCCCCCTGTTTATGTGGGGCATAGCGATAGGGTATTTGCTGACCGGCTCCATCAAGGTGGCGTTTTTGCTGCCCTCCCTGCTGGCGGGTCTGCTGACCATAGTGTTGGTGTGGGACCTGGGCCGCCGCCTGTGGAACCCGGCGACAGGCTTCATGGCCGGGCTGCTGCTGCTGTTCACCGTCCAGTTCACTCTGCAGGCGAAGACGGCTCAGATCGACGCTCTGGTGACCTTCTTCATCACGCTAGGGGTCTACGGTTTCATGCGCTTCCTGCTCTGCGGGGGAGGCTGGCGCTGGTACTGGCTCGGCTGGTTTGCCGCCGGGCTCGGCATCATCACCAAGGGGGTGGGGCTGCTGGCCCTGCTGATCCTGATCCCGGCTGTCTGGACCCACAGAGACAGGATCCGTGTCGCCTCCCCTGCCGACTGTTTGAAGGCGCTGGCGGGGCCGCTCTTCATGCTGCTGGCCATCGGCCTGTGGCTGGTGCCCATGCTGAGCGCCGTGGCCCAGAGCGGGGGCACAGTGCTGCAGGCCTATAGAGACAACATACTGCTGCGCCAGACGGTGACCCGCTATGCGAATGCCTGGCATCACGTCAAACCCTTCTGGTACTACCTCAGCTCGGTGATCCCGCCGTTCTGGCTGCCTCTCTCCCTGCTGCTGCCCTGGCTGGTGCTGGCGTGGCGCAAGGGGATCCAGGGCCAGGACAAGCGCGTCATATTGCTGCTCGGTTATCTGGTGCTGGTGGTGCTCTTCTTCTCCCTGTCGCCGGGCAAACGCGGCGTCTATGTCACGCCGGGCACGCCGGCACTGGCCCTGCTGACTGCTCCCTACATGGGGACACTGCTGGCGCGGGTCTGGCCCGGGCGTCTGCTGGGGGGGCTCGGCTGGCTGCTGGGGATCGTCTGCGTGGGTGGCGCCGGTGCCCTGGCCGTCAGCGACAAGCTGGCGAACCGGTTGGGGGATCTGGGACCGGCCCCCTGGCTGCCTCTGCTGGTGCTGGGGGCGGCGCTGCTGCTGGTCAATGTGCTGCTGCGCCGGGCGCCGCTCAGCGCCATCCTCTGTTCGCTGGCGGTGGGTTGGCTGCTCTACTCCTGCTGGATCTGCGTGCGCCTCAACGACATGCGCACGCCGCAGGGGGTGATGGCGCTGGCGGCCCAGAAGGTGCCAGCGGGGGAGGAACTGCTGCTTGCCGGTTTCAAGGAACAGCACCTGCTGTTCGCTCGGCAACCCGTGCAACATTACCCCTACCTGCTGGGGGATGGGGAGCAGGCTCGCGAGGCGGCGGCCTGGGTGGCGGCCGCGCCCAAGCGCCATGTGCTGGGCAGCGCGGATCTGATGGTGCTGTGTTTCGAGCCCGAGAAGATGGAAAACCTCGGCAACCGCCATCGCACCGACTGGCTGCTGGCGGGGGCTGAGGCCCTCAAGCCTGCATGCCAGGGGCTGACTCCGAGGTTAGAACCCTTTCGCTATACCCCGGGTCCCTGAGGCCGGGACCCGGCAAAAGGGGCTGCCAGTGGCAGCCCCTTTTCATCTCGGGCTATGGGGTCAGACCCCGTAGTAGGCCCTGTACCAGTCGACGAAGCTGGCAACCCCCTCCTCAAGCCCGACTCCGGCTCTGTAGCCGGTGGCATCGAACAGCGCCTGGGTGTCGGCCCAGGTCGCCTGCACGTCCCCGGCCTGCATCGGCAACAGGTTTCGGATGGCTCGCTTGCCGAGCGCCGCCTCTATGGCCTCCACGAAATCCATGAGTCGTACCGGGCTGCCATGGCCGATGTTGAAGAGGCGGTAGGGGGCCGGGCTGGCGTCGGCCGCCCCCTGCCAGGTCGGGTCGCCTTGCGGGGGCCTGTCCGCGACCCGGATCACCCCCTCCACTATGTCGTCGATATGGGTGAAGTCCCGGCTGAGCTGGCCCTGGTTGTAGATGTCGATGGGCTCACCGCTCAGGATGGCGCGCACGAACTTGAACAGCGCCATGTCCGGTCGCCCCCAGGGGCCGTAGACGGTGAAGAAGCGCAAGCCCGTGGTGGGCAGCCCATAGAGGTGGGAGTAGGAGTGGGCCATCAATTCGTTGGCCTTCTTGCTCGCGGCATAGAGGGAGACGGGGTGATCCACCCCGTCCGAGGTCTTGAACGGCATCTGCTCGTTGAGGCCATAAACCGAGCTGGAGGAGGCGTAGACCAGGTGCTGCACCCCGTGATGGCGGCACCCCTCCAGCACGGTGAGGGTGCCGTTGAGGTTGCTGTCGGCGTAGGCGAAGGGGTTGTCCAGCGAATAGCGCACCCCGGCCTGGGCCCCCAGGTGGATCACCCGATCGAACCGCTCGCGGGCAAAGAGCGCCGCCATGGTTGCGCGATCGGCGAGGTCCATCCGCTCGAAGCGAAAACCGGGCAGTGGCAGCAGCAGTGCCAGCCGCGCCTCCTTCAGGCTGACCTCGTAGTAGTCGTTGAGGTTGTCCAGGCCAACCACCTGATGGCCGTCGCGGCAGAGCCGCTGCGCCACATGGAAGCCGATGAAGCCGGCGGCGCCGGTGACCAGATATTTCATTGTTGTTGCTCCTCGCGCAGCCCCGCGGCCAGGCTGTCGCCCCGGCCTATGGCGTAGTAGGTGAAGCCGCGCTGGCGCAGGCGGGCCGGGTCATAGAGGTTGCGGCCATCGATGATGACGGCCTGCTTCAGGGTCTGCCGCACCAGCTCGAAGTCCGGTGCGCGGAACTGCTGCCACTCGGTGCAGATGAGCAGGGCGTCGGCCCCCTTGAGGGCGGCCTCCTGGGTACCACACAGGGTCAGATCGTCCCGCAGGCCATAGAGGCGCTGGGCCTCGCTCATGGCCTCGGGATCGAACGCCTGCACCTTGCCACCGGCGGCCCAGATCGCCTCCATCAGCACCCGGCTCGGGGCTTCGCGCATGTCGTCGGTATTGGGCTTGAAGGCCAGCCCCCAGAGGGCGAAGGTCCGCCCTGTCAGATCGGCACCGAAGTGCTGCCGCAGGCGGGCCATGAGCTTGTGTTTCTGGCCGTCGTTGACCCGCTCCACCGCGTGGAGTAAAGGGGCATCACAGCCAATCTCGCCCGCGGTGTGGATCAGCGCCTTGACGTCCTTGGGGAAGCAGGAGCCGCCATAGCCGCAGCCGGGATAGATGAAGTGATGGCCGATGCGGGGGTCGGCGCCTATGCCCTTGCGCACGGCTTCGATGTCGGCCCCGAGCTTCTCCGCCAGGGTGGCCATCTCGTTCATGAAGGAGATCTTGGTGGCCAGCATGGCGTTGGCGGCGTACTTGGTCAGCTCGGCGCTGCGGGCGTCCATCTGTATGATGCGATCCCGATTGCGGTTGAAGGGGGCATAGAGCTCTTCGAGCAGGGAGAGGGCGTGGGCCGAGTCTGTGCCTATGATGATGCGATCCGGCCGCAGGCAGTCGGCCACCGCGGCCCCCTCCTTGAGAAACTCCGGGTTGGAGACCACCTCAAGGGGCAAGTCGACCCCGCGATCGCGCAGGATGGCGGCGATATGCTGGTGCACCCGGTTGGCGGTGCCGACCGGCACTGTGCTCTTGTTGACCACCACCTTGCCGCCCTGCATCAGCCGCCCTATGGTGCCGGCCACCGCCAGCACGTGCTGCAGATCGGCCGAGCCGTCTTCATCCGGCGGGGTGCCGACCGCGATGAAGATGAGCTCGGCGAACGCCACCCCCTCGGCCACATCCGTGGTGAAGTGCAGGCGACCGGCCTGATGGTTGGCCTGCACCAGGGGGGCGAGACCGGGCTCGAAGATGGGGATCATGCCCTCTTTGAGGCGCTCGACCTTGGCGGCGTCCACGTCCACGCAGGTTACCCTGTGGCCCATCTCGGCGAGCACGGCGGCCTGAACCAGCCCCACATAACCTATTCCGAATACGCTGACTCTCATCTGCTGTCGCTCCGCAGCCTGTGGCAAGGGGTTCATTTTAGAACGATTCCCGCCTGCTGGCAGCGAGATAGCCCGGGTTTTTCAGGCGCGCTTCAGGCTGGCTTCAGCTTGAGAGGGGGAGGTCGTGACATATTTTGGTGCAATGGTTGTAACGCGGCGCTGACGCGCACCATTTCGGCGCATTCGATCCCGTACTTGTGATCCGGGTCACTCAAAATGGACACTGTGACCATAACGAAGTCCCGACTCACGGGGCTCGCGCCCGTCACCGGGCCTCAGACACTCTTTTCACTTCGCTACTGGACATAAGGTTATGGACAACACCCCCCGTTCGGCTCATCCGCTCTATGAGGATGTGCTCGCCCTGCTGACCGCGGCAAGCTTCGTTTCCCTCGGCATCTTCCTGTTTCATCAGGTCGGTCTGCTCACCGGCGGCACTGCCGGGCTGGCGCTGCTGCTGCAGCAGGTCACTGGCCTGAGCTTCGGTCTGCTCTTCTTCGCCATGAACCTGCCCTTCTATGCCCTGGCCTGGCTCAGGATGGGGCCGCGCTTCACCCTCAACACCTTCGCCGCCGTGGCGACCGTCTCCTTCATGACGGATCACCTCAACGCCGTGCTGCAGATAGGCAAGATAGAGCCCGTCTATGCGGCCCTGATCGGCGGCACCCTGATCGGCATGGGGCTGCTCATCATGTTCCGCCACAAGGCGAGCCTGGGCGGTTTCAATATCCTGGCGCTGTTTATTCAGGACAAGTTCGGCATCCGTGCTGGCAAGCTGCAAATGGGGCTGGATTGCGCCATCGTCATCGCCTCCTTCTTCGTGGTCTCCCCCTGGCTGCTGGCGCTCTCCGTGGTGGCGGCCATCATCTGTAACCTGGTATTGACACTCAATCACAAGCCGGGCCGCTACCAGATCGCCTGAGTAGCCCTTCACTTTGCAAACAAACAGAGCGCCCAAGGGCGCTCTGTTTGTTTCTTCTCATTAGCTAATTGCACCACCATGGGTTGCTCCGTGTCGGGACGATGGCTGAACGGCTCACACCACCATGGGCTGTCCCGTCTCGGGGTGATGGATGGCTTGGACGGGGTAGTCGTGGAAAGGGAGGGCGATACGCCCGCCATCACACCACCATGGGCTGCCCCGTCTCGGGGTGGTGGATGTCTTGGACGGGGTAGTCGTGGATTGGGAGGGCGATGCGCCCGCCATCACACCACCATGGGTTGCCCCGTCTCGGGGTGGTGGATCACCTGGGCGGGATAATCGTAGAGGCGGGCGATCAGTTCGGGGGTGAGCACCTCTGCCGGGGAGCCGTCCGCCATCAGCCTGCCCTGCTCCAGCATCACCAGCCGATCGGCGTAGCGCGCCGCCAGGTTGAGGTCGTGCAGCACCACCAGCACTGCGGTGTTGCGGGCGGCCAGGGCGCGGGCCATGGTGAGCAGCTGATGCTGGTACTTGAGATCGAGGGCCGAGGTGGGCTCGTCGAGCAGCAGCAGCCGCGGCTGCTCGGGATCCGACAGCCGTCCCGGTGACGGCTCCTGCCAGATCTGGGCCAGTACCCGGGCGAACTGCACCCGCTGGCGCTCCCCTCCGGAGAGGCCGGGATAGAGGCGGCCGGCCAGGTGCTCGACCCCGGCATGGATCATGGCGGCCCGCACTATCTGGTCGCGGCGGCTGACGGGCTCGCTGTGGGGCAGCCGCCCCATGGCCACCACCTCCTCGCACAGGAAGGGGAAGCTCAAGGACGAGCTCTGGGGCAATACCCCGACTCTGTGGGCCAGGGCATCGCCGGCCCACTCTTGCCGCTTGCGACCGAACAGGGAGATGGTGCCGTCATAGGCCAGCTCGCCGGTCAGGCACTTGAGCAGCGAGCTCTTGCCCGCCCCGTTCGGGCCGAGCAGGGCGGTCAGGCTGCCCCCATGCAGGTCGAGATCCAGGCTGTCCAGGATGAGGCGATTGCCCCGGGTGAGGCTGATGCTCTGGCAAGTGAGCAGGGGGGAGGGGGATCCGGGCAAGATGGCGTTCTCCTGTTACAGCGTCCGGCGACTCTTGACCAAGAGCCAGATGAAGAAGGGGGCACCCAGCAGGGCCGTGATGATGCCCACCGGCAGCTCGGCCGGCGCCAGCAGGGTGCGGGCCAGCATGTCGGCCCCCAGCAGCAGGGCGGCGCCGAGCAGGGCCGAGAGCGGCAGCAGCCTGACGTGATTGGGGCCGGCCAGCAGCCGCACCAGGTGGGGCACCACCAGACCGACGAAGCCGATCATGCCGGCCACCGCCACCGCGACGCCGACACCGGCTGCGGTGAGCAGGATCAGGCGCCGCTTGAGGCATTGCACATTCACCCCCAGATGCCGGGCCTCACCCTCCCCCAGCAACAGGGCGTTGAGGGGGTTGGCATCGCGCATGAAGAGCCACAGCAGGGCGGCCAGGGTCGCCAGCGCCAGCCCCACATCCACCGGCTTGCCGGCGGCCAGGGAGCCCATCTGCCACAGGCTCAGGTTGCGCAGCATCTGATCGTCCGCCAGGTAGGTGAGCAGCCCTATCACGGCCCCTGACAGGGCCGTGATGGCGACGCCCGCCAGCAGCATGACGGTGACCGAGGTGCCCCCCTCACGGGTGCCCAGCAAATACACAAGCGTGGTGGTGAGCGCCCCGCCGAGGAAGGCGAGCAGGGGCAGCAGACCGAGGCCGAGCAGGCTCTGCAACTGCTGGCCGAGGGGGGCAAGCAGCACTATGGCCAGGGCGGCACCGAGCGCCGCGCCGCCGGAGACCCCTATGATGCCGGGGTCAGCCAGGGGGTTGCGAAACAGCCCCTGCATCACGGCGCCACAGAGGCCGAGAATGCCCCCCACGGCGATGCACAGCAGGGTACGTGGCAGGCGGATCTCCTGCACTATCAGCAGCTTGTGTGCCTCTATCCCGCTCTCTTTGCCGGCAAACAGGGCTTGCAGGCTCTCGGCCAAGGAGAGCGACATGGGGCCGGTGGCGAGGGAGCCGACCAGCAGCAGGGCGAGCGTGCAGCCGGTGAGCGCGAGCAGCCAGGGCAGCGGCAGACGCATCATGAACCCTGCTTGATCCACTGGGCTATCTGGTTGGCCTGCTGCAAGGATCTCAGGCTGAGCCCCCCTTGCAGGGCATGACCGTCGATGGCGTGGATGGCCCTGCTCTTGCCTGCCGGCGTGGCGGCCAGGGCCGGCACCTGGGCCAGCACGCTGTCGACGCTCTGGTATTGTTGCCAGTCACGGCCGCTCACCAGCACCAGATCCGGCTGCAGTTCGATCAGGGATTCGGTGGAGACGGGCTTGTAGTCGTGCAAGCGGGCGACCGGGTTGACGCCGCCGGCCAGGGTCACCAGGGCGCTGGCGGTGGTATTGCCACCGGCTATGCTGGTGGGCTGGCCCTTGTGCAGCAGCAGGAAGGCGACCTTGAGGGGTTTGTTCTGTTTCGCCTGGGCCGCCAGCTGGTCGCTCTGGACGGCGATCTCGGCCTTCAGCCTGGTGCCGGCGGCTTGATTGCCCAGCAAGCTGGCCAGGGCGTCGATCCGCTCGTTGAGGTTGGCCAGGGTGGGGGCCGTCGGCAGCACTGTCACCTCGACGCCAGCCCGGCGCAGCTGTTCCAGGGCCGGTGGCGGCCCCATCTCGTCGCTGCCGACCAGTCGGGTCGGGGCCAGACTCAGTATCCCTTCGGCGGCCAGGGCACGGTGGTAGCCGACTCTCGGCAGCCCCTTGGGTTCAGGGCTGCTGACGTCGGTGGCAATCAGGCTCTGCTCGCCCCCCAGGGCCATAATGAGTTCTGTGGTGGCCGGGCCTATGCTGACGATACGTTCCTGCGCGACAGCAGGCAGGGAAAGGGCTGAACAGCCGAGCAGGCTGAGTGCGAGGGCAAAACGACGGCCCATGCGAACCTCCGAAGGGTGTATGAGAGTGGGATTGCCGCCGAGAATATCAAGCCGGTGAAAAAAATGCACTGATAATGAAAGCGATTATCAATTGCGTTAAGGGGGCCGCTTTATTACAGTATCCGCCGCGAGACTGAGCACCATCGCCAGATCATCCAGGGAGAACCGATGAGCATTGCACAACGCATTCATGCGCTGCTGGAACAAGATCCCAGCGCCCATCCTTCCAGCATTGCCACCGAGCTGGCCGTCAGCGAATGGGAGGTGGTGCGCCACCTGCCCGCCGAGCTGATGACGCTGGTGCCGAGCGATCAGGCCGAGGCCCTGCTGGCGGATCTGGCCAGCTGGGGCCAGGTGACCACAATAGTGGAGTCCGACGGCTCCATCTTCGAGGTGAAGGCCCCCTTCCCCAAGGGCAAGACGGCCCGCGGTTACTATAACCTGATGGGTCGGGACGGGGAGATGCACGGCCACCTCAAGCTCGACAACGTGGTCGGCATTGCCCTGGTCAGCAAGCTGTTCATGGGCAAGGAGGGGCACTCCTTCCAGTTCTTCGGCCACAGCGGCCGCTGCATTTTCAAGATCTACCTGGGGCGTGACGAGCAGCGTCAGCTGCTGCCTGACCAGGTGGAGCGTTTCAAGGCCCTGCGCCACCAGTATCAAGAGGAAGTGAAAGCATGAGTGAACGTCAGGAGCGTCTGCAGAACCGTCTGCAACCGGAGATCCGCGAGTTTCGTGACGGTTGCCGTACCCTGCAGCTCGCGACCGTGGATGGCGAAGGCAACCCCAATGCCAGCTACGCCCCCTTCGTGCTGCAGGAGGACGGTTACTATGTGCTGATCTCCGAGATCGCCCGCCATGCCCGCAACCTGCAACAGGTGCCCAAGGTATCGCTGATGCTGATCGAGGACGAGACTGGTGCCCGCGAGCTGTTCGCCCGCAAGCGTCTGACCTTCGATGCGGTGGCCGAGGTGGTGGCGCGGGATGACGAGCGCTGGAGCCAGGCGATTGCGGCCCTGGAGGGGCGCTTCGGCGAGATCGTCAAGGGGTTGTCCAACCTCAAGGACTTCGTGCTGTTCCGCCTCAAGCCCGAGCAGGGGCTGTTCGTCAAGGGCTTCGGCCAGGCGTTCCGGGTCTCCGGCGACGAGCTGGTGGACTTCGTACACCTGGTGGAAGGCCACAAGCGCGTCGACAACGGCGCCGAGCTGACCAGCGAGACCGACGCACCGGTCTGATGCTGGACTCACGAGATGCAAAACGGGCAGCCTGGGCTGCCCGTTTTTTTTATGGGTTTGAACCGTGCTGACTCAGTCTTGCCAGGAGGCCAGATTCGGGAAGCCGAGCCGATCGGCCTGGGTGGCGGTCTCGTTGCACTCGCCCCGGATCTTCCAGGAGGTCTGGCTGAGGACTATGTAGCCACTGTGGCAATACTTGCGCTCTGCCAGGGTCTCGGTCAGCTGCTCGTCCTGCAGGGCCTCGCGGCGCTCCAGCAGGCTCTTGCTGTTGCGGCTGAGCTGGCTGTCATCGTCCTGCAACCGGCTCGGCAGCTCCTCGAACGGGGCGGCCTCGAAGGTGAAGCGCTTGCTCCCCTCTTCGTTGATATGGGTGCGAAACAGGGGCGCAGGGCCATCCGGTGCCACCCCCGGTAATCCGGAGCAGGCCGTGATCGCCGGTAACAACAGCACAAGGGCAACGGCAGACAATAGACGCACGCAAGACTCCAATCAGGTGATCACTTCAAGGCGGGCAGCTTAGCACGCCAGCGCAGGCTGAGCCGCCTCGAGCAGCTGATCCGTGGTGAGCAGGGTCACGCTTCTGCCCTCTGGCAGGCTGAGGTGCTGCCACATCCAGTTGTGGTGCTCGATGATCTGGGCCGCGCTCAGGTGGGGACGATCGGCGGTGGTGTGACCATCGTTCAACACCAGCACCTCAAAGCCATGAGCCGCGGCACTGCGTACCGTGGTATCGACGCAAAAATCGGTGTTGCTGCCACAGAGGATCAGCCTGTCGACGGCCTGCTCGGCCAACAGGAAGGCCAACTCGGTCTCGAGGAAGCTGTCGCACGCCGTCTTGCGTACCCGGCTATCCCCCTTGGCGGGTTGCAGACCCGGGTGAAGTTGCCAGCCCGGGCTACCGGGCTCCAGCTCGTCGCCTGGCAGGTCGTCATGCTGGATGTAGATGACCCGGCCATGATGCTGTCTGACATGGGCCGCGGCCCGGTTGATGTTGGCCAGTACTTGTGGTTGCTGGTGATGGGTCGCTTTCATGACCCCTTGCTGCACATCGATGATCAGTAACACATCCATATTTTACCCGCCGTATCCTGAAAGATTAGGGTTGCAGCCATTGGCTGCAGTCACGGCTGCGGGATTGATGCAGCGCCCCCATATCTTGCTTCATTTCATCGGCATTTAGCCAGCGTTCCGGCAGGGGAGAGATCTTGACCCTGATCTCGGCGCTGCGCCCGGCGGGAACCTTGTCATCCGGTTGCGATCCTGTCTCCGGCACTATGAGCGCCACCTTGAGCGCCGGGTTGCGGCTGGCGATGCGGCTCGCGATCCCGAGCCCCCCCTCCACGTGGAAGTTGCCGGCGATGTGCATGATGCGCCGGCCGGGGTGCTGTTTGAGATAATCGACCATGCTCTCGGCCATGGTGTCGTCCCAGCTGGTCTGGGCGGCGAAGCGGCGGGCGTTGCCGTCGGCGTCCCCATGGTGCATCGAGGCCATAAATTTCTGGCGGTAGGGATCATCGCTGAGCGTGAGCTCGCGGGCGAGCTGGCTGCGGCGGCTGGCCGGCAGCTTGTCGAGCCACTCGGGGCCCTCCTGGCCGACACAGCTGACCAGCGGCTTGGGGGCGTTGGCGGCGATGACGCTCAGGCGCTGCGCCTTGGCGAACTCCACCAGGGGGCGATAGTCGCTCGGGTAGTTGGGCCAGGCGTGGCCCTCGCGGATCAGCGTGGACTCACCGATGCGCCCGGCCAGATAGGCATCCAGCACGGCTTGATCGGCGCGGCTGAACTGCTCCATGGAGAGCACCAGAGCCCGACCATCGGTCCGGGATGTCTCGGCCAGACCCGCCAGCAGGTTCGCCTGCAACAGGTGCACGGCCGGGTGGGTATGCAGTTCGCCCACCAGCACTATGTCGGCGTCAGCCACCCGCTCCAGCGCCTGCGCCAGGCTGAGTGGCTGCTCGCTCTGCCCTTCGCTGAGTTGGTAGTGATAGAGGGTCCGGGGCGCCTCGCTCTGCGGCGGGGTGGCGCAGGCGGCCAGCAACAGGGGCAGGGCGAGCAGGGGCAGTCGTCGAGTCATGGCAATCTCACAGTGGACGAGGCGCTGTGCCATACGATGGCAGCATGGCGAGCAGGAAAAAAGAGGGGGCCAGTGTAAAACCTAACTGAGACAAAGTGAAATGAGAATGATTCACTTTATTATTGATCTTTATCGCGAGCTGAGTAATATGCCCACGGTTGATAATAATTCTCAATAAGGACTTTGCAGTGGCGCACAACAACACCCCCTCACTAATTGCCCTCGCCGTGGCGGCCGGCCTCGTTTCCCCGGCCTTTGCCGCAGACAAGAAAGCCGATGAAGTCATGGTCGTCAGCGGCTCCAGGATGGAGCAGAAGCTGGAAGATGTCTCAGGTCCCATCGCCGTCATCACCGCCGAACAGATCGAAGAGCAGGTCGTCAGCAACGTCGCCGACTTGTTCCGCTACGAGCCGGGTGTGAGCGTGCAGGGCGGGGCGGGGGATGCCCAGACCTTCACCATCCGTGGCATGAGCGAGAACCGGGTCAAGGTAGTGCAGGATGGAGTGCGCCAGAACGATGCCTACAAGAACGGCGGTGTGGGCCAGACCTATTTCGATACCGACATGATCAAGCAGGTCGAGGTGGCCAAGGGGCCGGCCTCCGCCGCTTACGGCTCGGATGCGCTGGGTGGCGTCATCGCCATCACCACCAAGGATGCCGGCGACTTCCTCAAGGGCAGGGACAGCTATCTGGATGCCACCACTGGCTATGCCTCCAGCAGCCACCAGAAGATGGCCGGCTTCACCGGTGCCCTGCGCACCGGCGAGTTCGAGAATCTGCTGCGCTACACCTGGCGTGATGGCGGTGTGACCCAGAACTATGACGGTGACAAGGACGAGTTCGACATTCTCAGCCAGGCCGTGCTGTTCAAGAGCAAGTGGAATGTCAGCGATGATCAGTTCCTGAAGCTGACCGTCGACTACTTCACCGAAGGGCAGGATCCGGATGCCGTCGACCTGACCAAGGTGGGCTCCATCTTCAAGCAGCCGATCACCGACAAGGAGACCGACAACCTCTCCCTGGTGCTGGATCACGGCCTCGCCCTGAACGCCCCCTGGGCGGATCGGGTGGACAGCAAGATTTACTACACCCGTACCAAGCAGACCCTGGATCAGTACGCCTCCTCCAAGTATCCGGTCAATCCGGGCAACCCCTATGTGACCAAGAACTCCCTGGATCACAACGGCTTCGAGCAGGAGAGCCTGGGAGCCCAGGTGAAGTTCAGCAAGGCGCTCGCCAACCAGCGTCTGGCCTGGGGTGTCGAGTATGAGCACACCGACAACGAGCGTACCCGCTTCAAGGGGCCGACCACTCCGGGTGACTTCGTCGGTTACAGCGAGCTGAGCTTCCCCTCCACCACCAGCGAGCGCAGCGCGCTCTGGGCCTTTGACGAGATCAAGTTTGGCGAGCGCTGGGTGCTGACCCCGGGCGCCCGTTACGACTACTACAAGATGACCCCGGACCAGGATCCCGCCTACACCGGCGAGAACATGCAGAAGATCTCCGAAGGGGAGTTCTCGCCCAAGCTGGGGCTGGTGTTCAAGGCACACGAGGCGGCCAACCTGTTCGCCCAGTACAGCCACGGCTTCAAGGCGCCCATGTATGACAATGCCTTCTCCACCCTGAACCATCAGGCCTACGGCTATCGCATCGAGCCGAACCCTAACCTCAAGCCCGAGAGCAGCGACGGCATCGATCTGGGGGTGCGCGGCAGCAGTGGCGGTTTCAGCTATGAAGTGGCGACCTTCTACAACCAGTTTGATGACTTCATCGAGCTGACGGCCGTGGGGACCGAAGGGCGCACCGCCATCTATCAGTACCAGAACCTGGACAAGGCGACCACCAAAGGGGCTGAGGTCAAGGCGGACTACTGGCTGAACGAGCTGGTGAACGTCTGGGGCAACCTGGCCTACATAGAGGGCAAGGATGGCGACGGCAACTACATCAACAGCCTGAGCCCGTTCAACGGCAGCCTGGGTGTGCGTCTGGAACAGCCGAACTGGAACATTAACACAGCACTGCGCTTTGCCGACGACATGGACAAGGTGGGCAAGGACGCCAGAGGCAACGACAACATCAAGAGCGCCGGCTGGGGCGTGGTGGATATCTACGCCCAGTTCAAGCCGATGCAGGATCTGCAGCTCAACGTCGGCGTGTTCAACCTGTTTGACAAGGAGTACGTCAGCTACGAGAGCATCACGGGTCTCTCCGCCACCACGGACACCAGCAACCAGACCGAGCCGGGCCGCAACCTGAGCGCAAGGGTCAAGTACGTGTTCTGATATTTGCCAATGACGATGATGATGAAGGGGCCCCAGGGCCCCTTCTCTGTTTCTGGCGGTATAAACCGGCCCCCAAAAGAAACCCGCCAGGGGCGGGTGTAAGGATTGCAACACTCATCAGGAAGCGGTGTTAACCAATAGACAGGGGGATGTGACAAAGGTTCAACTTTATTGATATTTATCGTTTTTATCCCCTCTTGCCCCTGGGGATCCCTGCGCCAAAATCGGTTATCATTTGTGCCCCTTGTCCCGCTGCCGAGCCCCTATGCCCGCCTTCTCCTGGTTAGCCCTGTTCTTTGGCGCCTTCTACTTCGTCTACGGCGCCTATCTGCCGTTCTGGTCCCTGTGGCTCGAGGGCAAAGGGGTGAGCGCCGAGCAGATAGGCCTGCTGCTGGGAGTCGGCATGGCCATCCGCTTTGCCGGCAACCTGATGGTGATGGGACGGGTCAAGGGGGCCGGTCAGTTGCTGCCCGTCACCCGGCTGCTCTGCCTGCTGAGCCTGCTGGCGTTTCTGGGCTTCTACCTCAGCCACAGTCTCTGGTGGCTGGTGCTGCTGACCCTGGTGGCGAACTTCATCTACCCGACCCTGATGCCCATGGGGGAGGCGCTTGCCACCCGCATGGTGGTGCAGACGCACCTCGACTATGGCAAGGTGAGGCTGTGCGGCTCCTTCGCCTTTATCGTCGCCTCCACCCTGGTCGGCGCCCTGGTGAGCAACTTCGGCAGCGACTGGGTGCTGCACACCATGGTGGCGGGACTGCTGGCCATGCTGGCGCTGAGCGTGCTGCCGCTGCGGCCGCTGCCCCAGGAGCTCAAGGGGGAGCGGGCCCGGGCCTCCCTGCTCGTCACCCTCAAGTCGGCGCCGGTGCGCCGCTTCCTGCTCATCACCGCCCTGTTGCAGGGCAGTCATGCCGCCTACTACGGCTTCAGCGCCATGTACTGGAAGGGAGCAGGCTACAGCGGCACCCTGATCGGCTACCTGTGGGCCCTGGGGGTGGTGGCGGAGATCGCCGTGTTTGCCGCGGACAAGCGCTTCTTCCACCGCTTCGGGGCCCAGACCCTGTTTCTGGTGGGGGCCGTCGGCTGCGTGGTGCGCTGGGTGTTGCTCGGCGCCTCCACCGAGCTGGCGGTGCTGGTGCTGGGTCAGCTGCTGCACGGGGTCACCTTCTGCATCAGCCACCTCGGCGCCGTGCGCTTTATGACCCGGCAACTGCCCGCCGAGCAGCAGATCCCCACCCAGGCGCTCTATGCGGCGCTCGGCCTCGGCATGACGGTGGCGGCCCTGATGGCGATCTGCGGTGTGCTGTTCGAGCCGCTCGGTGGGGGCATCTTCTTCATCATGGTGCTGGTGGTGCTGCCGGTCTTCGTCCTGCGGTTGCGCGGGGAGCATGAGGGCGCCGCCGCCTGAGCGGGCACACTTAATGACGGTTGCCCGTCGGCACGCTGAGCCGGCGTGGCGCTCAACACATCTGAACAAGGGAAGAATGTAGATGCACCAAGGATGGCTGCTGATCGGGTTGTCGCTCGCCTATCTGGGCTTGCTGTTCCTCATCGCCTACGTGGCGGACAAGAGCAAGCGCCGCCGGCTCAAGGGCCAGCCCCTGCTCTACAGCCTGTCGCTCGCCGTCTATTGCACCTCCTGGACCTTCTTCGGCACAGTGGGCCAGGCCAGCGAATCCCCCTGGTCGCCGGTGCCCATTTATCTTGGCCCCATGCTGGTGTTCCTGTTTGGCTGGCGCCTGCTGGCCCGCCTCATCCTGGTGGCCAAGCGCGAGCACATCACCTCCATCGCCGACTTCATCGCCGCCCGCTATGGCAAGTCCCAGCGCCTGGCCATGGTGATCAGCCTGATCGCCGTCATGGGGATACTTCCCTACCTGGTGCTGCAGCTCAAGGCCATAGTCACAGGGCTGGATCTGCTGATGGCCAACTCGGTGCCGGCGGGGCCCACGGGCAACACGGCCGAGCTGGCTCTCGGCGTCGCCCTGTTGCTGGCGTTGTTCAGCATACTGTTCGGCACCCGCAACCTGGATGCCACCGAGCACCATCGCGGCATGGTGGTGGCCATCGCCTTCGAATCCGTGGTCAAGCTGCTCGCCTTCATGGCGGTGGGGGGCTTCGCGCTCTGGCTCATCATCGCCAGGCCGAGCGAGGCTCGCACCCTGGTGGCCACCGACTTTCTCGATGCGGTGGTGGCGGTGTCGCCAGGCAGCCTGCTGGAGCTCGCCATCTATACCCTGGTGGCCATGTGCGCCGTCATCTGCCTGCCGCGCCAGTTCCACGTGACTGTGGTGGAGAACAATCAGGGCCAGGATCTGCACTGGGCGCGCTGGCTGTTCCCGCTCTACCTGTTCCTGATGGGGCTCTTCATCTGGCCGCTGGCGCTGGCGGGCAAGCAGTGGGTGGGGGCCGACATGGCCTCGGATACCTATGTCATCAGCCTGCCCATGTCGCTCGGCTTCGACGGCATGGCGATGCTGGCGTTTCTCGGCGGCACCTCGGCGGCCACCGGCATGGTGATCGTCTGCACCATAGCCCTGGCCATCATGGTCAGCAACGATCTGGTGCTGCCGGTGCTGCTGCGCCGCTTCTGGCAGCAGGGGCGGGACGAGCGCCTGATGCGGCTGCTGCTGCAGGTGCGCCGGGGCGCCATTTTGCTGATCCTGCTGGCGGCCTGGGTGCTCTATCTCTGGCTCGGGGATCTCACCAGCCTGTCGCGCATCGGCTACCTGTCGTTCGGCGCCGTGGCCCAGTTCGCACCGGCCCTGCTGCTCGGCCTCTACTGGCGGCACGGCAATCGCAAGGGGGTCTACCTCGGGCTGGCGCTGGGGGTCAGCCTCTGGTTCCTCACCCTGCTGGCCGAAAGCGGCCTGCTGGCGGGCTCACCCCTGGAGGCGCTGCTGGCGCCCCCCGACTGGCCCGCCTTTCGCGAGCTGAGCCTGGGGGCCTGGTGCATCTTCCTGAGCCTGTTGCTCAACCTGCTCGGCTACGTGGCGGGCTCCTTGCTGTCACGGGCGGCGGTGAGCGAGCGGCTGCAGGCCGCCAACTTCGTCGGCAAGCCGAGCCGGGACACCACGGCGCTCTACCAGGCGCGGGTCTCGGTCAAGGAGCTGGAGATGCTGGCGGCCCGCTTCGTCGGCTCGAGCCGGGTCAAGCGCGCCTTCGGTCGCTTCGCCGGCGAGCACGGCGGCACCCTGGCGCCCCAGATGCAGGCGTCGGCCGATCTGATTGCCCATACCGAGCGGTTGCTGGCCGGGGTGTTTGGCACCTCGTCCGCCCGGCTGGTGCTGGCCTCTGCCCTGCAGGGGCGCAACATGCAGCTGGAGGAGATAGCCACCATAGTGGACGAGGCCTCGGACGTGTTCCGCTTCAACCGCGGCCTGCTGCAGGGAGCCATAGAGCACATGGGGCAGGGGATCTCGGTGGTGGACAGGGAGCTCAAGCTGGTGGCCTGGAACCGGCGCTACATAGAGCTGTTCCATTATCCGCACGGGCTTATCCAGGTGGGGCGCTCCATCGAGGAGATCATCCGCTACAACGCCGAGCAGGGGCTCTGCGGTCCGGGAGACATAGAGGCCCAGGTGGCGCGCCGGGTCGCCTTCATGAAGCGGGGCAGCCCCCATGTCTCGGCGCGGGAGCGACCGGACGGCCGGGTGATCGAGATGCAGGGCAATCCCATGCCGGCGGGGGGCTTCGTGATGACCTTCACCGACATCACCCCCTTCCGGGCGGCGGAGCGGGTGCTGCGCGAAGCGAACGAGCACCTGGAGGCGCGGGTGGCCGAGCGTACCCACGAACTCTCCGAGCTCAACCGCCAGCTGCTGCTGGTCAACCAGCAGGTGGAGCGGGCTAACCACTCCAAGAGCCGCTTCCTGGCGGCGGTGAGCCACGATCTGACCCAGCCGCTCAACGCGGCCAAGCTGTTTACCTCGTCCCTGCTGGAGATGCTGCCGCAGGGGGGAGAGCAGGCGGCGGAGCAGGTCCGCATCGCCCGCCACATCGACGATGCCCTGGGGGCGACCGAGGATCTCATCACGGATCTGCTGGACATCTCGCGGCTCGAGGCGGGCAAGTTCAAGGCCAGGAAGCTCGACTTCGCCCTGAGCGACGTGCTGGGCAACCTTAAGGCGGAGTTCGGGGTGCTGGCCCAGGCGGGGGAGATCCAGTTCTCCGTGGTGGAGAACCGCCTCGCCGTCTACAGCGACGTGCGCCTGCTGCGCCGGGTGTTGCAGAACTTCCTCACCAATGCGTTTCGCTACAACCCGGGCGGGCGGGTGCTGCTCGGCTGCCGCCGACTGGGGGACAAGGTGCGTATCGAGGTGTGGGACAATGGCCCCGGCATACCGCTGGACAAGCAGGAGGCGATCTTTGACGAGTTCTCCCGCCTCGATCACTCCCGCACCGCCAGGGAGCAGGGGCTTGGCCTCGGGCTCGCCATCGCCCGCGGCATCTCCCAGGTGCTTGGCCATCAGCTCTCCCTGCGCAGCTGGCCCGGGGCGGGTTCCGTGTTTGCCATCACCCTCAACCTCGCGACCCGGCCCGTGATGCCGAGTCCGGTGGCGGCGCCCGCCGTGCGGGACAGCCAGCTGGAAGGGGTCAGGATCCTCTGTATCGACAACGAGGAGGAGATCCTCATCGCCATGGCCTCCCTGCTGGGACGCTGGGGCTGCGAGGTGCGCTGCGCCCAGAGCCTGGAGCAGGCAGAGGAGATCATAGGGGCTGGCTTCCTGCCCCGGCTGGTGCTCTCCGACTACCACCTGGATGACGGCAAGACGGGGCTGCAGGCGCTGCACATGATCCGGCTGGCCCATGGTAACGGTATAGGCGGCATCATCATCAGCGCGGATCGCAAGAGCGAGCTGCAGAACCAGATCCGCGAGCACGGATTTGGCTACGTCAGCAAGCCGGTCAAACCCCTCAAGCTGCGGGCATTGATGAACAGCCTGCTGCTGCCAATAGAGTGAGGCAGTTCACAGAATCAGTACGTGGAATGCAGATGGTGGATCTGGTTTTTAAGCAGTTTATCGCCACCAATGTCACCATATTCGTGCAACATGGCGGCAACTTGTATGAATCGCCGTCCATCGATGTCATTTCTGCCAGGTGGTGGTGCCCGAAGGCTCATCTATAGTCATTCGGCGATTATTTTTGTCGCAAATCAAGTTGTGCAAAAAGGCAAACCGGACGAAAGTCCGGGACGCAAAGCCTCCGGTCTAAGGGTCAAAGTACCTAGGATAGCGGGGTCACCACAGGTTGTATCGTCCATGGGCCAAGCCATGGTGGCGATGATGTCTGCGTTACCTGGCAGGTTGCGTTGCCTTTTTCGTTGTTAATTCCAATAACGAAATAAGGAAGTTCAAATATGTTAAGTCCAAAACTTTCCCTGCTGGCGCTCCTGGTCGGGGGACTCTGCGCTACCTCCGCCTTCGCCGCTGCCCCGGGCAAACCCACCATAGGTACGGGCCCCACCAAGTTCGCCATCGTCGAAGTCAATCAGGCCGCCTCTGCCTACAACCAGCTGGTGACAGTCCACAAGGATGGTGCCCCCGTCAGCGTGACCTGGAATCTCTGGTCCGGTGACGTCGGCCAGACCGCCAAGGTGCTGCTCGATGGCCAGGAGGTATGGTCAGGCCCGGCTTCCGCCGCGGGTACCGCCAACTTCAAGGTGACCAAGGGGGGCCGCTACCAGATGCAGGTCGCCCTGTGCAACGCCGACGGCTGCACCCTTTCCGACAAGAAGGAGCTGATGGTCGCCGATACCGACGGCAGCCACCTGGCGCCGCTCAATGCGCCCCTCAAGGAGAACAACAAGCCTTACGCCAACAAGTCCGGCAAGGTGGTGGGGGCCTATTACGTGGAGTGGGGCGTCTATGGCCGCAAGTTCACCGTGGACAAGATCCCGGCCCAGAACCTGACCCATATCCTCTACGGCTTCACCCCCATCTGCGGCGGCAACGGCATCAACGACAGCCTCAAAGAGATCTCTGGCAGCTTCGAGGCGCTGCAGCGCTCCTGTGCCGGTCGTGAGGACTTCAAGGTCTCCATCCACGATCCCTGGGCGGCTGTTCAGATGTCCCAGGGTAACCTCAGCGCCTGGGATGAACCCTACAAGGGCAACTTCGGCAACCTGATGGCCCTCAAGCAAGCCCATCCGGACCTCAAGATCCTGCCGTCGGTCGGGGGATGGACCCTCTCCGATCCCTTCTACTTCCTGGGGGACAAGACCAAGCGCGACACCTTCGTCGCCTCGGTCAAAGAGTTCCTGCAGACCTGGAAATTCTTCGACGGGGTGGACATCGACTGGGAGTTCCCAGGCGGTCAGGGGGCCAACCCCAGCCTGGGCGGCCCGAGCGATGGCGCCACCTATGTGGTGCTGATGAAGGAGCTGCGGGCCATGCTCGACGAGCTGGAAGCCGAGACCGGCCGCCAGTATGAGCTCACTTCGGCCATCAGCGCCGGCGGTGACAAGATTGCCAAGGTCGATTATCAGGTGGCCCAGCAGTACATGGACCACATCTTCCTGATGAGCTACGACTTCAGCGGCGCCTTCGACCTGACGAATCTGGCCCATCAGACCAACCTCTTTGCCTCCAGTTGGGATCCGGCTACCAAGTACACCACCGACAAGGGCGTCAAGGCGCTGCTGGGTCAGGGGGTGACACCGGGCAAGATAGTGGTGGGAGCGGCCATGTATGGCCGTGGCTGGACCGGAGTGAAGAACTACCAGGCCGGCAATCCCTTCACAGGTACCGCCACCGGGCCGGTCAGCGGCACCTGGGAAAACGGCGTGGTGGATTACCGCGACATCGTCAACAACCGCATGGGTGCAGGCTGGGAGCAGGGCTATGACGAGTCGGCCGAGGCCCCTTATGTGTTCAAGGCCAGCAGCGGCGATCTCATCAGCTTTGACAACGATCGCTCGGTCAAGGCCAAGGGGCAGTACGTGCTGGCGAACCAGCTCGGTGGCCTGTTCGCCTGGGAGATAGATGCGGACAACGGCGACATCCTCAACGCCATGCACGAGGGGCTGGGCCACGGCGAGGGCACACTGCCGCCGGTCAACAAGCCGCCTGTGGCCAATGCAGGCAGCGATTTGAGCGTCACAGGCCCGGCCGAGGTGACCCTCAACGGCGCCGCCTCCCACGATCCGGAAAGCGGCGTGCTGACCTACAGCTGGAAGCAGGTCTCGGGTCCGCAGGCTGGCTTGCTCGATGCCACCCAGGCCAAGGCCCGGGTAGTGCTGGATGCCGCCACAACCGACATCAATTTGGTGTTCGAGCTGACGGTGACCGACGATCAAGGGCTCTCGGCAAAGGATCAGGTGGTGGTGACCAACAAGGCGCCGCAGCCGAACCTGCCCCCCGTGGTTAGCGTACCGGCCAGTGCGACCGTCGAGTCCGGCAAGCAGGTGACCATCAAGGCCACGGCGTCCGATCCGAACGGTGATGCCCTGAGCTATCAGTGGAGCCTGCCAGCGGGTCTCACCGCCACCGGCCAGGACAGCGCCACCCTGGTGGTCACAGGCCCGAGCGTCACCAGCGACACTGTCTATGACCTGACCCTGATGGTGACTGACGGGGCACTGGACGCCAGCGCCGGCACCCGCCTGACCGTCAAGCCAGCGAGTACAGGTGGCGGCTGCGAGGCAACCGATCCGGATGCGGCCAACTGGCCAGCCTGGAGTGCCGGCACCGTCTACAACACCAATGACAAGGTGAGCCACCAGCAACTGGTGTGGCAGGCCAAGTACTGGACCCAGGGCAACGAGCCAAGCCAGAGCGCCGATCAGTGGAAGCTGGTGAGCCAGGTGCAGCTCGGCTGGAATGCCGCTGTGGCCTACAACGCCGGGGATCTCACCAACCACAACGGACGCAAGTGGAAGGCCCAGTACTGGACCAAGGGCGATGAGCCCGGCAAGGCCGCCGTCTGGGTAGATCAGGGGGCTGCCAGCTGCAACTGATGGTCATAAGGAATGGGGCCTGGGCCCCATTCCTTTCTCCTGTGGCGCTTGGCGGGCTGACCTCAGCTCGGGGCGGATCAACCGCCAGCCATGGCCATCAGCGTCAGCCTTTTCTAAGAAATTAATCATCCCCCTAAAGTTGAAAAAATATTTTCATCTTGAAATCGCTTTCAAGAGAGTGAGTTGGATGGTTGACATCCGCTCTCACGCCGAGCTTAACCCTGCCTTCAGGGGCATTTCTTGATAGAACACCCAGTCAAGATCCCGCTCTGCCATTTGCAGTGACTGCGCCTATGGAGAATAATCGCGACGCACTACTGATTAATTTGTGTATAAGGGCAAACCGGTCGAAAGGCCGGGACGCAAAGCTTCCGGTCTAAGGATCCATGATCTAGGACAGCGGGGCCGCCACAGGTTGTATCGATCTTCTGCCAAGGGAAGACCCTGCCCATCTGCTGGTTGCCTTGTCCTTATCGTATTGACTAATAACGAAAAGGATTATTCGCCATGCAAAGTCCACCCCTCTGTATTGTCGACCACCTTGGTTGGCGCCTCCTTCCTTTATGTCGCCTCTCCCGGCAAATCCGACCTCGGCTGGGGTGAGACCCGGTTCGCCATCACCGGGCTCAACCCGTCCGCTCACGCCCCCGGTCAAGGTGATCGCCGCCAGTGGCGGCAGAGGAGGGGATTGAACTCTGTGTTCATGTCAACGCAATAACAACGACGCGCCTGCCACCTTGGCAGGCGCCAATAATAGGGAAATCACGGAATGCAGATGAAGAAGAACAAGGGATATCTGGCGGTGCAGGGGGGCGTGCTCGCCCTGCTGGCCGTGGGTACCGGTGCCATGGCAGAGTACAACACCGTCACCGGGGAGTGGCGCAAGGATCAGACGCCGCCACGCCTCTACAACCAGCAGGCCTGGGTCAACAACTTCGCCCTGCAACTGCCGCTCGGAGCGACCTTCGCCCCCCAGATGACGGCCTGGGACGAGAACGACGGGGATCTCAGCGGCCGTATCAAACAGGTAGGCAGCGTGAACACCCAGCAGGTCGGCAGCTATCTGGCGAAGTTCGAGGTTAGCGATAATGGTTTACCCAAAAGGGTGGGCTATATGGGGTGGGGTTTTCGCACCACGACCTTCTCGTTGCCTGTCACCGTCTATGATCCCGCCGTGGCCGTGCCGAGTCTGATTCAACCGCTGAGCATCCTCTGGCAGGAGGCCCCTGTCGGCAATGGCCTGCTGAAACTGCGTCCCGGTCAGAGCCTGAGCCGAACGATCCGTATCACCTCAACCGAGCACCCCCTGAGCGGGGATGAACTGGAGATCACCCTGTTCAGGGTGCAGGAGGGGCTCTGGGGCGGTAACAACCGCCAGTTCAGCCTGCGCCTCACCGACAAGGAGAGCGGCGAACCCGCCTACGAGGGCAGCGTTTTGCTCGGCTCGGGCAAGGTGTTGACCCCGACCGCCCCCATCAAGGTGCGGGCGGATCAAGACTATGAGTTCCGTCTGACCTATGTTTCCGGTCCGAGCGAACAGGGCTTTCGTGCCAACGAGGAGGGGGAGCTCTGGCTGGCTGCTGAGGGGCGGCAGGTGCATGAGGCGAACCCCTATGCCCAGGTGTTGCCCGATCCAGCCAACAAGCTGGCTTTCGACCCGGGCTTAGACTCAGCCATGAAGCAGAAGCTGCTCAGCAGCCAGGGCGTGCCGGAGGCGCTGCTGATCGGCAAGGTGCCGAACCAGCAGGTCGCGCTGAGCTATCGCATCGCCAACCCCGCGCTGGCGAGCCTGCAACTGGTGCAGGGCGAGATCCAGGATCGGCTGCAACTGCAGGGGCTGACAGAAGGAGAGACCTGGCTCGAGATCCTGGCAGACGGTCGGCTGGTGGAGCAGGTGCGGCTGTTTATCACCTCCCCCAAGGCGATCAGCCTCTCCTATAGCTACATCGCCTTCCCTGGTGAGCGCAAGAGCCACCTGTGGGACGACGGTGCCATCATAATGGCGGACATGAGCCGCCGCCTGGCCCCCTACAACATTCGGGTCAACTGGGTGGATCACGGCGTGCTGGTGCACGAATGGGACAAGAATGGCAATGGTCAGGCTAACGAACCCGATCGCTCGGAGATGGAGGCTCCGTTGAATGAGGGCTGGATCCCGAATGCGGATCAGGTCTTCTCCAACCTCTATGTAGTGCGCGGCTACAAGAATGACGCCAAGGCGTGCAGTTACATGGGGAGTGCTTCCTCCATCGGTATGGGGGTCACCGACGGTGCGCCGCGCGTCGGTTATCGATACGCCTGTCCCGGCAACCTCACCGTCCATGGGCAGTCGCTGACCTTGACCCATGAGCTGGGTCACAATCTGGGGCTGTGGCACACAGGGGATGAGGAGCCTTACCGGGCCAGCAACCTGATGACGGCGGGACGGTTCGAGGGGGTTTTCTTCGCTGACCAGTGGCGCACCATGCACCACACCATAGAGGCCAGAATCGCGGCCGGTGATGCCGGTGTGAGCGAGGTGAGCGGCGAGCCAGAGCTGCCGCCACCCGCCGTCAATCAGCCCCCCCTGGTCAATGCGGGCAGTGATCTCAGTGCCAGGGGACCAGCCGAGCTGGTGCTCGACGGCTCCGCTTCCCGGGATCCGGAGAACGGTGCCCTGCGTTATCAATGGCGCCAGGTCGGCGGTCCGCAGGCCTCCCTGAGGGATGCGGATCAGACACGAGCCAGGCTGAGTCTGGGCACAGTCGCTCAGGATACCCAGCTGGCGTTCGAGCTGACCGTCACCGATGAGCAGGGGCTGGCAGGTGTGGACAGCATGGTGGTGACCCACCAGGCACCACCGCCCAACCAGCCACCCGTGCTGGCGGCACTGGCTCCCGCCTCGGTACAGGCGGGCAAACAGGTGAGCATCACCGCCAGCGCCACAGATCCCGATGGGGATGCACTCAGCTACCAATGGACTGTTCCGGCCGGTCTCAGTGCCAGCGGCCAGAACAGCAAGACCCTGGTGGTGACAGGCCCGAACGTCGCCAGCGACACCCTCTATGACTTGACCTTGATGGTGACCGACGGGGCGCTGGACGCCAGCGCCGGCACCCGTCTGACCGTCAGGCCGCCCAGCTCGGGTGGCGGCTGCGAGACAAGCGATCCGGATGCGGCCTACTGGCCAGCCTGGAGCGCCGGCACCGTCTACAACACCAATGACAAGGTGAGCCACAAGCAACTGGTGTGGCAGGCCAAGTACTGGACCCGGGGCAACGAGCCAAGCCAGAGCGCCGATCAGTGGAAGCTGGTGAGCCAGGTGCAGCTTGGCTGGCATGCCGCTGTGGCCTATAGCGCCGGTGAGCTTGCCAACCACAAGGGTCGCAAGTGGCAGGCCCGCTACTGGACCAAGGGTAACGAGCCCGGTACCGCCGACGTCTGGGCCGATCAGGGGGTTGCCACCTGTCACTGATTGTCTGCGGGAGTGGGGCCTGGGCCCCACTCCTTTATCCACGCCGGTGTCAGTCTGCGGTCATGGCGCCGCAGGGCAAGCTGAACCGAATTCGCCGGGTGCAGGACCCGGCAGCCGGCGTCCATGCTGTCACGCTTCCTGCAACAGGGCATGTGGACATGCCCATCACAATGAGAACCATAACAATGAAAAAAACACAGTTAGCCAGCCTCATCATGGCCGCCCTGGCGAGCGGCCCTCTGTTGGCTGCCGTTCAGGCTCCCACCTCCTTGCCCTTCAATACCCAGCCACCGACCAACGATCTGCAAGGATCCTTGGCGGCGCAGGTTCAATTCGCCCAGAGCCAGATCCTGCCGGCCCATGCCGCAGAAGGGGACAGCCAGCCCAGGCTGACCGCCCTGCGCAAGAGCCTGCTGCTGGTCAGGCCCTTGCAAGCCGAGACCGGCGTGCCTATGACGGTGACGGCGCGAGATGGCGCCGGACAGACCCTAGGGACGCTCAGCCTCAACCCGCCCGAGCAGTTGCCGAAGACGGCCTATTACCTCGATGGTTCGCCGGAAGAGGGGGTCGACTTCACCCCGGCGGCGGGGACCACCAATGTCATCAACAGCAGTGCCGAGTTGGCCCGGCTGGGTGATGCCACTGCGACCTTGCTGCAGGAGCGCCTGGGGCAGCATGCCCTGGTGGAGGTGAAGACCGCCGATGGCCGATGGGTCAGGGATATCTATCTGCCAGAGGGGGCCGCCCTGGAAGGCAAGATGGTGCGTGCAAGTTCCAATGCCGGTTACACCTCGACGGTGCGCTACAGCGGCCGCCAGGTGACCCTCTCCCGCGGTCAGACGCTGCAATTCAAGTTCGTGGGCGGCCAGTGGATCCGTGAAGGGGAGCTCGAGAACAACGGCATCCGCTATGCAGTCGATGCCTGGAGCGCCGTGCTGCCCGCCGACTGGATCCGGCCAGGCCTGAGCCTGCAGTTCAATCAGGGAAGCCTCGGCGGTGAGCTGACGGACTTGCAGGTCGGTGCCCCGAGCGAGCTGCTCATCCACACCATAGACCTTGGCATGCTGACTACTCCCCGAGATCAGTTTGCCTTCGCCAGGGATCCCGAAGCCCATCGCGAGTATTTCCAGACGGTGCCGACCAGCCGGCTGATTGTCAGCCAGTATGCTCCCCTGTCGCTGCCGGAGGTGATGCTGCCAAACGGCACCCTGCTCACCGACTTCGATCCCGGCCAGGGCGGCTGGCACGAGGGCACCATGCGCCAGCGCATCGGCAAGGAGTTGATCTCCCACGGGATAGACAATGCGAACTACGGTATCAACAGCACGGCCGGTGAGGGGGAGAGCAGCCATCCCTATGTGGTGGCCCAGCTGGCGGCCCATAACAGCCGCGGCAAGTACGCCAACGGCGTGCAGGTGCACGGTGGCTCGGGCGGAGGCGGCATAGTCACGCTCGATGCCTCTCTGGGCAACGAATTCAGCCACGAGGTGGGCCACAACTATGGCCTGGGCCACTATGTCGGCGGCTTCCAGGGCTCGGTGCACCGCAGCGCCGAGGCGGTCAATTCGAGCTGGGGCTGGGATGGGGATCGCAATCGCTTCATTCCCAACTTCGGCGTCGCCCGCAGCGGCCAGAGCGCCTGCCTCGACGGCCAGTGCCAGCCGCCTTTCGAGGGGCACTCGTTCGGTTTTGATGCCATGGCGGGTGGATCGCCCTTCTCCGGCTTCAACCGCTTTACCCTCTACACCCCGAACTCGGCCGCCATCATCCAGCGTTTCCTCGAGAGCAAGGCGGTGTTCGATGCCGCTTCCCCGACCGGATTTCGCAAGTGGGATGCCGCCACCACCACCATGGTGCCCTACCAGCACAGGGTCGAGCGGCTGGAGCAGATCAGCGCGCCCATCAAGGATCTGAGCGAGGCGAAGCTGGCGGCCCTGCTGGCGGAGTATGATCTGGTCAAGGTAGCCATGTGGGACGGCAACTGGACGCGCAACATCCAGGTGCCCCCTGCTGCTGCCGGGAATGCGGGGCGTATCCTGACCCTGGAGCACGGTGCCGGCTACAACAGCACTCTCTTCATCAACGGTCAGCAGATCACCCTCTCCCGCGGTTTCAAGAAGAGCTACACCTCGGACGGCAGCCGCTGGAACGAAGGGCCGGTGGCGGATGCACGGGTATCGCGCAAGCCACAGGCATTCGGGGTGCCGGTGACGACCCTGGTGGGCTACTACGATCCTCGCGGGCTCTTGCCGAGCTACCTCTATCCGGCCCTGCACGGCGCTTACGGCTTCAGCTATGGGGATGACGGCGAGCGGATCGGGGTGGGAGATTGCCAGCTGCAGGTGGAGACTCGGGAGGGCTTGCTGCACTTCCGGCTGGCCAATCACCGGCTCAATGCCAACCTGATGAACAAGTTCCATGTCAATGTGCCCACGGCCAGCGAGCCACGGGGTGCTGCCGTGATCTGCGCCGCCGGGACCCTGGATCAGAGGTCCATCTCGGCGCCGGAAGTGGATCTCTCCTTCACCGTCAACGGGCGCCCGCTCGAGTAAGGGGGTCGCTCCTTCATTGCCGTGAGAGAACGTATTGCCATTGGCGGAGACGCCAAATAAAAAAAAGGCCCGTACGGGCCTTTTTTCATGGGATTCAGAGCGGTTTTTGCCACAGGCTCAGCAGCAGATCCTGTTCAAGCTCGTCCGGCCCCTGCTGGGTGAAGGCGTGACGCTGTTCACCGCCAGCACGCCAGCCGAGACGGCTGGTTTCCAGCACATGGGCGCGCAGACTCTGATCCATGGTCATGGAGAACTGGCAGCGTTGCCGCTCAACGGGGACTAGCCCGGCCAGGGCTGGCCAGCTGAGGGGGTGCTCCATGCTCACCGGGTTGAGGCTGACCCTCAGCTGCCACTGGTGGCGCGGGCCGGGTTGCAGGTGAAGCAGGTAGCCGCCCGGGGTCAGCAGGCTGACCAGCAGCTCTGTCTTGATCTTGAGGTCGTTGACCAGCAGCACCTGGGCTGAGCCGGCCAGCAGCGGCGCCTTGGCCGGATCGGCGATGACGAAATGGCCGTCGGGTTGCGCCTTGTTGGCGGCGAAGATGGCGTTCTTGGCCAGATCGAGGCCGCCAAATTGCCAGCCCGGCAGGCGCTCTGCCAGGGCGCGGCAGTAGTACCCCTCACCACAGCCGAGATGGATCAGCTCGCGCTCGCCGAGCGGAGCCAGCAGGGTCGCCATGGCCTCTACCAGGGGCAGCTGGTGTCCCTGCTCCAGGAAGCGGCGCTTGGCGCGCAGCAGGGCACGGCTGTCGCTGTCCTTGGGATCCTTCTTGCCCGGGATGAGATCCAGATAACCTTCCGGGGCCGGATCGAAATGGTGCTTGTTGTCGCAATAGACCCCGCGGGAGGCTTCATGAAGATGCAGGGGGCTGCGGCACAGGGGACATTGAAGTTGCATACACACTCGCTTGGTTGAAGCCGGGGAAGGGCGTGCGGGATTATAGGGGAGGAGATCAGAAAAGGCTGCCGTGGCAGCCTTTTTTATCCAACGGCCCTGTGCTGAGCCGTCGGGGAACCCGGTCAGCGGGTGCCAAACACCACTATGGTCTTGCCGTGGGCCGAGATGAGCTCCTGCTCTTCCAGCATCTTGAGGATGCGGCCGACGGTTTCGCGAGAGCAGCCGACGATCTGGCCTATCTCCTGGCGGGTGATCTTGATCTGCATGCCATCCGGGTGGGTCATGGCGTCCGGCTGCTTGGCCAGGTTCAGCAGGGTCTGGGCAATCCGGCCGGTCACGTCCAGGAAGGCGAGGTTGCCGACCTTCTGGCTGGTGTGCTGCAGGCGCTTGGCCATCTGGCCGGAGAGGCGCAACAGGATGTCCGGGTTGACCTGGATCAGCTGGCGGAACTTCTTGTAGGAGATCTCGGCGACTTCACAGGCGCCTTTGGCACGTACCCAGGCGGAACGCTCCGGATTCTCGTTCTCTTCGAACATCCCCATCTCGCCCAGGAAATCCCCCTGATTCAGGTAGGAGAGGATCATCTCCTTGCCCTCGTCATCCTTGATCAGGACGGCGACTGTACCCTTGACGATGTAGTAGAGGGTTTCCGCTTTTTCACCGGCGTGAATAAGGGTGCTCTTGGCGGGATACTTATGAATGTGGCAATGCGACAAGAACCACTCGAGGGTGGGATCGCTTTGCGGTTTGCCAATGATCATGAGACTTCCTCTGTAGTGTCATTTTTATGGACTGTGCGTCCAGGCAAGTTGCCAAGCTTGCCATTCCTTAGTCTTTGGTCGCAGTAGAATAAGAGCCTTTGTCTGTGCTGACAAGGCTTTGGGACTTTGGTGTCCATCTGTGTGCATCGATCTGCTGCGCCGTCCGGGCCATTCTAGGCAAGAAGGGGGGGAGATATGTTGATTTCGATCTATTTCCTTCAGGGTCTGCCGCGGTTTCGGAACAAGTCGCGGCGCCGGGACTCGGCGGTCATGAAACCGGGAGTGGCGCAACGTGACGGGGCATGTGCCACTCGACCCCTGCTTGAGGTATGCTATGGGCGTCAGAACCGTCGTCATTGAGAGGAAATGTGAGATGAAAGCCAAGGTCAGCTGGGTGGAAGGCATGAAGTTTGTGGGCGAGAGCGAGTCCGGTCATCAGGTGACGCTGGACGGCGCCAACCCGGGCGAAGGTGCCAGCCCGATGGAGATGATCCTGCTGGCTGTCGGTGGCTGCAGCTCCATCGATGTGGTCTCCATTCTGGAGAAGGCGCGCCAGAGCGTGACCGCCTGTCATGTGGAGCTGGAAGGGGCCCGTGCTGACTCAGTGCCCCGGGTGTTCGAGAAGATCCACCTCAAGTTCGTCGTGACCGGCAAGGGGCTGGCCGAGAAACAGGTTGCCCGCGCGGTCGACTTGTCGATGGAGAAGTATTGTTCCGTTTCCCTGATGTTGGAAAAAGCGGTAGAAATTACCCATAGTTATCAAATCGTTGAAGCTTGATAGTTGTAGTTTGTCCCGTCGATAACGCCATGACATAAGGAAAGTGCGATGAAAAAGATAATGATGTTGCTTCCCCTGTTCGGGCTGGCTGCCTGCAGCATGCCGCAGCCCACCCAGTATCAATACAGCCAGTATCAGTGCGGGGAAGAGTTGTTGGCCATCACCTATGATGCCCAGGCCGACATGGTGCAGTTCCCTTATGCCGGGGTCTATCACAAGCTGGGTCGCATCGAGTCACCCAAAGAGACCGCCAGCTATTCCGATGGGGTGACCACCTTCTCCCACCAGGAAAAACAGGCCACTCTGGTCAAGAACGGCGTGACTCTGCTGACCTGCGAACTGAAGTAATCGTCATGCCGTGCAACGGCGTGTATCCACAACGGCCTGCTTGAAGCAGGCCGTTGTGTTATGGGGCGCTCATTGAGCGGGCAGGGAGTCCAGGAGTTGAGCGGCGAGCTGCTGGCTCAGCTGGCTGCGCTCGTCCTCGGCGACGGGCACGTCGCTGGCGAGCTGGATGGCGCTGCTCCAGACGCTTTGCTGGGTGCGCCTGTCGATCAGCAGTATGGCCAGGGTGCCCTTGCGGGCATCGGCGGCGGCATTGAGGCCAGGGGTCATGCCGATGCGGGAGAATATCTCCCCATCGCTCATGTCCTGGCTGCCCGCTACCCCGATGGCGACCCAGACGTCGGCCTCATCGAGGGGCACGCTGCGCCAGCCCTTGCCATCGAGCGCCTGGGTGACGGCCTGCTGCACCGGCTCCAGCCAGGGCGCGGCGCTGTTGCCTGCGTACTGGAACTGCTCCGCCAGCGCATAGCGTGGCGTCGCCCCGTAGGCCCAGTTTTCTGCCGGACGGACCACCATGGTGCCCGTCTCGACCGTGGGGGCGGCGGGGCCTGTGCTGCAACCGCCCAGCAGAGCTGCCAGTGTGAATGAGAGAAGTGCACCGCGCATCATAAGCTCCTTGGCTCAGGTGATCTTGCCGGTTTCTAACAGTTGCTGGATCAGGGGGCGCAGGATCAGCTCCATCGCGAAACCCATCTTGCCCCCCGGCACCACTATGGTATTCATCCTGGACATGAAGGCCCCGTCTATCATCGACAGCAGGTAGGGGAAGTCCACCTGCTTGATGCCCCGAAACCGGATCACCAGCATACTCTCGTCCAGGCTGGGTATCACCTTGGCACTGAAGGGGTTGGAGGTGTCCACCGTCGGCACCCGCTGAAAGTTGATGTGGGTGCGGGAGAACTGAGGGGTGATGAAGTTGATGTAGTCATCCATGGAGCGGACTATGGAGTCGGTCACCGCCTCGCGCGAATGCCCGCGCTCCGAGGTGTCGCGAATGAGCTTCTGGATCCACTCCAGGTTGACGATGGGCACCACGCCGATGAGAAAGTCCACGTGACGGGCCACATTGTGTTCGCCGGTCACCACGCCGCCATGCAGACCTTCGTAGAACAGCAGGTCCGTCTCCCCCGGCAACCCCTGCCAGGGGGTGAAGGTGCCCGGCATCTGGTTGAAGGGGACTGCCTCGTCGAAGCTGTGCAGGTAGCGTCTGTACTGGCCGCTGCCGCTCTGACCGTACTCCTGGAAAAAGGATTCCAGCAGGCCGAAGTCGTTGGCCTCGGGGCCGAAGTAGCTGATATGGCGCCCTTGCTCGCGCGCCTTGCGGATCGCCACGTCCATCTCGGGCCGGGTATAGCGGTGAAAACTGTCCCCCTCGACCACGGCCGCCTTGTATCCGAGCTGATGGAACATGGAGCGGAAGGCGTTGGTGGAGGTGGAGGTGCCGGCACCGGACGAACCGGTAACCGCAATGATGGGATGCTTGGCCGACATAGAATTCTCTCTTCCTTGGGAGTTCCGTTATAAAGGCAGGTTCAAAGTGCGGTCAAGTGCAGCCTTGCTGCGTGGGCGCCATCATGAGCCCCCATGCCCCTCGGCGGCTGGTCTCCATCGGCGCCGCGAAAGTCGGCGACAGAGGCAAAAAATAAGCCGATTTGAAACGCCAGCCTCATCGGGCGAGCCGCCCCTCTTCCCCCCTGAACTGAGCGCCGCACCGCCGTGCTTGGCGGGGCCCGTGCCGGACGTTGTTCAGCCTGCGTTCCTTCTCTTGTGTCATTCTGCCGGAAAGTCGTCGCCCGGCGCATTGCTCAAATGCGTCTTGGGCACGACGTTGACACTCTCGTGCAACTCGCTGTAGACGAGCACGGCACTACCTTGTAGTAATTGTTGTCTGACCTCTTCAACCTTGTAGGCCAGGCTGACATCCTGTTCGCCGTATTCGGTGCCTTCTTGCAGGACGAAATGCTCGAGCAGGTTGTTGAGGGTATCTGGATCCAGTTCTTGCCAAGGGATAATCATGATTTCATCTTCAGTCATAGCGATACGGATATTGTCGGTGTCTGACCGGCAAGCGCAAGGAGTTTATCTGGACCTGAGCGAGGGTTCCCATGGCATCAGCTGAACAGCGCCGCCCCACCAGTCAGTTCGACCAGCACCTTAATGATACGCGTCGGCGTGCCCTGAGCGCAGGGCTGCGCTGGTTCTGGGTCATCAACCAGCTGGCGATCCTCTATCTGCTGGCGCGCTTCTATCTCTATCAGGATGCCCGGCTGGTGGCGATCGATGGGCTGCCCTGGCGCTATGAGTATCAGATTGCCCTGGTGCTGCTGGCGAGCGTGCTGCCGCCCCTGGGCTGGCGCTGGTTCTCTCGCCAGGGAACACAGAGATGGCAGCCCTGGCTCTGGGGCTGCGCCATGTTATGGGGACTGGCCTGGGCGATGACGGCCTATGCCATTGCCACCATAGAGCTCAGAGGGGGGTTCAGCCTGGCATTCAACATGGTCAGCCTGTTGCTGCTGACGGCCCTGATCGCCTTCTATTACGAGTGGCGCGTCTTCTACAGCCTGAGTGCTCCGCCCCTGATCTTCCTGCTGTTTGAGGAGCACTGGGTGATGGTGCCGTCCGTCACTGTGCACTGGCTGGCGGCCGGTGGCTTGTTGATCATCCTGGAGACGGGGCGGCGGATGCTCAACGGCTGGTTCGAGCTGGCGGTGTCGCGCGAATATGACAACCTGATGCTGGCGCGCAAGATGAATGCCATGGCCCACAGGGATCCTTTGACCGGGCTCGCCAACCGCCGACACTTCGATCAGGTCTGCAAAAACGCCATCGCACAGGGCACGACGCTGGAGACCCCCTTCACTGTGATCCTGCTGGATGTGGATTTCTTCAAGCGATACAACGACCACTACGGCCATCAGGCGGGGGATGAGTGCCTGATCCTGGTGGCAGAGTGCCTGGAGGAGAGCGTGCGGGAACCCGGCGATCTGGTGGCCCGTTACGGCGGGGAGGAGTTCGTGGTGTTGCTGCAGGAGACGGACCTGGCCGCCGGCGAGCGGGTCGCACAGCGGATCCGCACTACCCTGGCCGCCCGGGCGCTGCCTCACGCAGCCTCAGAGGTGGATCCCCATCTCACCCTGAGCCAGGGGATCGCCCAGTGGCGTCAGGGGGAGAGCCTGGTCATGCTGCTCGAGCGGGTGGATGGCGCCCTCTATGAAGCCAAGGGGGCAGGGCGCAACTGCTACCGCCGGGCATCCTGAGTCTGTTCCCGCAGCCACTGGCTGATGCGCTCCTCCAGCCAGAAGCGGGGTCGCCAGGGGGTACCGTGCAGGAAGCCCACGTGGCCACCACGGCGGCTCAGCTCGTAGCGCACCATGGGTGAGAGTTGTTCCGGTCTGGGGATCACGGCCCCTGTCATGAAGGGATCGTCGGCGGCGTGGATGATCAGGGTCGGGATGGTGATGCGGGCCAGGAGATCAAGGCCGGAGCAGGTCTGATAGTAGTGATCGGCGCTGTCGAAGCCATGGAGCGGGGCCGTGACCTGTTCGTCGAAGTCGCGCAGGGTAGCGATGCGGCTCACCTGCTCCGGTTGCCAGCGAGCTGCGGCTTGTTGGCGGATCTTGCGCAGCAGATTGGCCCTCATGGTGCGCAGCAAGTAACTCTGATACACCCGTGAGAACCCCTGATTGACCCTGTCGGCGCAGCTTGCCAGTTGCAGCGGCGCCGAGATCACCACGGCGGCAGTCAGTTCATCCGGACAGCCCCGCGCCAGCAGATTGACCAGCATGTTGCCCCCCAGGGAGTAGCCGATGGCGACCAGCGGCTTGCCGGGAAAACGGCGACCCAGCTCGGCGATCAGCGCCTCTGCATCCTCGATGGCACCGGAGTGATAGGCCCGCAGCAGCCGGTTCGGCTCGCCGCTGCATCCCCGAAAATGCATCAGCACGGCGTCGTTCCCCTGCCGCTGCAGATGGGCAAACAGTCCCTTGGCATAGTGGGAGTGAATGCTGCCCTCCAGACCGTGAAACAGCACCAGCAGCGGCCGCTCATCCTGGCTGATGGCCCCGCTCCAGGCGAGGTCGACGAAGTCCCCATCCGCGAGTTCGAACCGTTCCGGGATGAAGCGGGCCGGCGAGCGGCGCAGCCACTTCGGCAATATGGTCTGCAGGTGGGCATTGCGGGCCCACCAGGGGGCGTGGAAGTGGCTTTCTGTCAGCATGCAACGACTCGGGGCAGCAGAAGAGGAAAGGGGCGGCGAGCCCATGGCCCGCCGCGGTATCAGGCGGGCAGGCGGTCGTGGTGTTCGGCGCCGCGCAGCATGGCCTGGATCAGCTCGTTGGCTTCAAACTTGGTCAGCGCCTCGTGAGCACCGACCTGATGGGCCCGCTCCACGCTGATCTCGCTGGAGAGGGAGGTGTGCAGTATGATGTAAGCCTCCGCCAGCCTGGGGTCGCTCTGCACCTCGAAGGCCAGCTCGTAACCGTCCAGCCCCGGCATCTCTATGTCGCTCACCAGTATGTCTATCCGGCTGCCCTGAGCGACCCTGGCCTGCATCAGGCTGAGGGCATCGCGCCCGTTGGTGCACACCTCGTAGGGAATGTTGATGTAATCGAGGGCCGCCATCAGCTGGCGGCGGGCGACGGAGGAGTCGTCCACCAGCAGGATCCGCATCGGCTTGAGCCGTTCGCGCTGCACATCGGTCAGCACGGGGTAGAGGTGGCTGGGATCGTCCGGATAGACCCGGGACAGGATCAACTCCACGTCCAGCAGCTGGATCAGCTGCTCGCCCACCTTGGTCACCCCGGTGACGAAGACGTTCTGACCGAGGGAAGGGGGCGGCGGCTCTATGTCACGCCAGTTGCACTCGGTGATCTTGTCGATGCCCCGCACCAAGAAGCCCACCAGGGTGCGGCGGCAATCCGTGATGATGATGAAGCAGTTGGGCATCTCCTCCCGGCTGATCGGGCGATAGCCCACCGCCATCGCCATGTCGATCACGGGGATGGTGGTGCCCCGCATGCTGGCCGCCCCGAGCACGGTCGGGTGCGAATGGGGCAGGGCGGTGAGCTGGGTGTAGGGGACTATCTCCTTCACCTTGAGGGTGCCGATGGCGAAGGATTGCCTGGCAGAGAGGTGAAACAGCAACATGCCCTGGGATTGGTTGGCCTTGCTCGTCATGGCGGATGTCCTGTTGATCTAATCGGTGACGGTCAATCTGGTGTTCAGCATAGAGGATGGTGACAAGGATGACTCCTTTGTTATTAGCGACCGCGAGCCGCAAAACTGGACCCTGTCACCACCATTTATTTTCGCGTCCGGCTCACTGGGCAGAGGCCACCGCCTCCAGCGTCAGCCCGAGCCAGCACTGGCACGCCTGCGCCAAAGCCTGTTCATCCCGGTAACCGAGCTTTGCCACCACCTGGGCCGGCTTGCTGCCACTTCTGAGCAGGCGTACCCCCTGCAGCAGCTGCCACTGGGCACCGAGCGCATCGGCCGCCAGGGCGGGATCCTCGATGCCCCGCTCGGCGAGGCAAGCCTGCCAGGCTGCGGCGCTGCCTTCAGACTGACTGGCCAGGGCGCGCCAGGCACCTTGCAGCGGCTGATCCGCCTGCGCCAGGATGGTGCACGCCTGCAACTCGTCCCCGATGACCCGCAGACGGTGGCCATAGGCCTCCTGCCAGTCACGGGGCCTCGACCAGTTGGCCAGGCTGTCCAGCAGGGCGTCCATCAGCGGGGTGGGTTGCAACCAGCCTGCCTGGGCCGGTTGCGCCACCCGCACCGAGCAGGTCAGCCGATCATGCTGACAACCCGCCAGGGGAGTGAAGGCGGCGAGGGCATCGGCGCACAGCCAGAAGTGGCTGCCCGCCGTCAGCAACAGCTCATGGGAGCCGAGTCTCAGCAGTGCCACACCCCGGGTGACGCGCAGCAGCTGACCCAGAGGGGAGCGTTTGCGGGGGCCGACCTGCAGGCAAGGAGTAGAAAAATGCTGATATTCGATGGCGTGATGCATGTAAAAACCCTGATATGATGCTGCCTGGAGGTAACACAAATGGAAACCAGACGTAAAAAGCGCTTCATTGCCGGTGCGGTTTGCCCGGCGTGCGGCAAGATGGACACCATGATGCTGTATATGGAGCATGGAGTCGAGAAGGTGACCTGTGTCGACTGCGGGGATACCCAGGTGCAGACCCAGGCCGAGGTGGACAAGGCGACCCGGGAGGCCGAACAGGTCATAGGGGTGTTCCGCCCCGAGTAAGAGAGAGCCGGATGGCCGAGGTTGACAAGGCTATCCGCGAGGCCAAACGGGCAATCAGCGTGCTTAGCCCCGAGTGTTGGGCCTCTTGGTAATACCCGGGGTGGGACAAGGCTCGTTCTGGACTGCTGACTTTTTCAGCATGGCGGAGCGGGGCAGATCATATGCTTGGCCACCTTTTTAAGGTATTCTGGGCCCGTTTTTTTCTATCCGCAGGATCCCTGACATGAAAGTAGCTCCCCTGAGCGTGGTTACGCTGGAATACACGGTCACCGACGAACACGGTGAAGTCATCGACACCACTGTCGGTAAAGAGCCTCTGGTGTATCTGCACGGTACCCGTTATCTGGTCTCCGGCCTCGAAGCCGAGCTGGAAGGCCGCAGCGTGGGCGAGGCGTTCGACGTCACCCTGACGCCGAGCCAAGCCTATGGCGAGTATGACGAGAACCTGGTGCAAGAAGTGCCCGGCGAGCTGTTCGATGGCATGGAAGTGTCTGAAGGGGATACTTTTGTGGCCGAGACCGACGATGGCCACCGTCCGGTGACCGTCATCGAAGTCTCCGAAGAGTTCATCAAGGTGGATGGCAACCATCCGCTGGCCGGTGTGACCCTGGGCTTCAAGGTCGAGATCAAGGACGTGCGTGCCGCCACTGCTGAAGAGCTGGCTCACGGCCACGTGCACGGTGCCGGTGGCTGCGGTCACGATCATGGCCATGGCCATGACCACGGTCACGATCACGATCACGACCATGACCACGGCGGTTGCTGCGGCGGTCACGGTCACGGCCACGATCACGGTCATGACCACGGCGACGAGCAAGGTCACGGCGGTTGCTGTGGCGGCGGTGGTTGCGGTGGCAAGGGCCATCAGCACTGATCTGCCGACTGGCAAGATGAAAAAACCCGCTGCGTGCGGGTTTTTTTATGGCGGCGCACTCAGTAGTGCGGTGGGGGCGTCTCTTCGGCCATGCTGGCGATCTGGCTCGGCTGCACGCTCTGCAGCTTGTCCACCAGCAGCTGGATCTGATGCTTGAGCCGATCGAGTTCACGGCCCTGGGTGGTCACCTCTTCGTTGAGCTGCTCCACCGTGTATTCGGCATAGGCGAGACGGCTTTCCAGGGTCTCGAGACGATCGTTAACTTGCTGACTCATGGGCCTTTTGGTCCTTACTTGATAGTCCAGATTTCGGCCAGGCCACTGGAGCTGGCGCTGACGAGGTGGCCATTGTCGCGCAAAGCCACGCCATAGACCACAGCGCTCGGTGGTTTCACCTTGGGATGGGGAGAGACGCGCCAGCTTTGCAGCAGGCTGCCATCGCTCACCCGCCACAGGGAGAGCTGGCGGGAGGGGGCGCCGGTGACGAGCCAGTCGCCACCCTTGACGAACCGGGCGCTGGTGTAGACCTCGAAGCGGTGATCGAACTGCAGCCGGCTCACCTCCTTGCCAGTCTTGAGATCCCAGATGCTGGCCTGACGGCTGTCGGCGGTGAAGGCGAAGCGCCCCGCCGGATCCAGCCTCGCCATCACCACCCGGCCACCATGATTGAAACGCCACACTACCTGGCCGCTGCGGGTATCCCACAGATAGGCGCTGTAGTCGTTGCCGCCGGTGAGGGCGTAGCGACCATTGGGGGAGAGATCCACCGTATTGACCTGCTCGGTATGGCCGAGGAACTGCAGCCTGCGCCCGGTGCGGGTATCCACCAGCTCCGCCTTGCCATCTTCGCGGCCGATCAGCACCAGACGGCCATCGGCCGAGAGTGCCGCATCCCTCAGGCTGGATTCAGGAAGTGAATAGTAGCCTTGGGAGCGACCATCTTGCAGGCGCCAGATGGCAAAGGTGCGCTGGGTGGCCGTGATGGCGTGGCTGTCGCCCGGGGAGAAGCGGGTGAGGGTGACGAACTCTTCCTGGTCCTCGCTCTGGCGCCAGCGCCAGCGCTCCTTGCCCTGTTCCAGATCCCACACCACAGTGCCCTGGCCCAGGCTGGAGACTATGGCCTGCTTGCCGGAGCTCGCGAGATCTGCACTCAGCAAGCCCTGGTTGGCGAGGCGGATCTGCTGGCCGGGAAGTGAGCTCTGTTCGCACCCTGTCAGCATCAGGCAGATACCGATGAGATAAATGGCACTTTTGATCATTTTTCCTGTCTCATGCTTTCGTTACCTGCGATCACGGCGTTAGTATAAGGCGCTTATCACGATAAACCTCTCATTTCACGAAGGAACCGAGAGCGGTATTTAGAGTTTTGGAGAAACTGATGAACAATTTTCTGAAGGTGTCCCTGTTGGCTGCGGCCGTTGCCGTGAGTCTGACTGCTTGCCAAAAAGATGAGAAGCCTGCTGCCAATACCGCAGAGGTCAAGGCAGAAGCCAGCAAGCCGGCAGAGGCCCCCAAGGCAGCAGCCAAGAGCTTTGAAGAGCAATCCGGCTATGCGATCGGCCTCTCCATGGGTCGTTATATCGCCAATACCCTGGAACGTCAGCAGGAGCTCGGCATCAAGCTGGACAACAGCGTCATCCTCAAGGGTGTGACCGACGGTCTGGGCAAGGAAGCCAGCATGACTGACGAGGAGATCCAGAAGGTCCTGCAGGAATACGACGCCAAGATCAACGAGCTGACCAAGGCCAAGGCTGACAAGGATGCGGTGGACAACCTGAAGAAGGGTGAAGAGTACCTGGCCGCCAACGCCAAGAAAGAGGGCGTGAAGAGCACCGAATCCGGCCTGCAGTATCAGGTCGAGAAGCTGGGTGACGGCGCCAAGCCCAAGGCCACCGACATCGTCAAGGTACACTACACCGGTACCCTGACCGATGGCACCAAGTTCGACAGCTCCGTCGATCGCGGCGAGCCGGCTACCTTCCCGCTCAACCAGGTGATCCCGGGCTGGACCGAAGGCGTGCAGCTGATGCCGGTCGGTTCCAAGTTCAAGTTCTTCCTGCCGTCCAAGCTGGCCTATGGCGAGCACGGTGCAGGCTCCATCCCGGCCAATGCCGTGCTGGTATTTGACGTCGAGCTGCTGGCCATCGAAAAGCCGGCTGCCGATGGCGCCGATGCGAAGAAATAAGCAGTCAATGCGATAAAAACGGCTCCCCAGGGAGCCGTTTTTACTTGTGTCGCGCCAGGATCGGCCGGAGAAAGCAGGGACCCGTCTTGAGTGTGTGGCGGCTAGCCCCCAGAATAGACAACAAAATCAATCGCAAGGATGGATCTCGTGGCTGAAAGCAAACCCCGTGTCCTGCTGGTGGAAGATACCCGCAGTCTGGCCGTCGTCTATGAGCAGTACCTGGTTCAGGATGGCTATGAGGTGCTGCTGGCCGATTGCGGCCAGCAGGCACTGGCGCAGTTGCTGGCCAGCCCGCCCCCCGTGGTGCTGCTCGACCTCGAACTGCCCGACATGTCCGGCATGGCCATATTGCAGCAGATCACCGAGCAGCAACTGCCCTGCTCGGTGGTGGTGATCACCGCCCACGGCTCGGTGGACGTGGCGGTGGAGGCGATGCGCTGCGGTGCCTTCGATTTCCTGACCAAGCCGTTCGACGGCAAGCGGCTGTGCGCCACCGCCCGCAACGCCTTCAAGCATCAGCAGCTCAGCTCGCTGGTGGCCCAATACAGGGAGAACTTCGAGCGCAGCTCCTTTGCGGGCTTCATCGGCGCCTCCATGGCGATGCAGGCTGTCTATCGCATCATAGAGAGCGCGGCGCCGAGCAAGGCGACCGTCTTCATCACGGGGGAGAGCGGCACCGGCAAGGAGGTCTGTGCCGAGGCGATCCATCAGTGCAGCCCGCGCCGGGATCAGCCCTTCATCGCGCTCAACTGCGCCGCCATTCCCCACGATCTGATGGAGAGCGAGATCTTCGGCCATGTGAAGGGATCCTTTACCGGTGCCCAGGGGGATCGCAAGGGGGCGGCCAGCCTGGCGGACGGCGGCACCCTCTTCCTCGACGAGATCTGCGAGATGGATCTCGACCTGCAAAGCAAGCTGCTGCGCTTCATCCAGACCGGCACCCTGCAGCGGGTCGGCAGCGGCAAGGTGGAGACGGTGGACGTGCGTTTCGTCTGCGCCACCAATCGGGATCCCCTGGTGGAGGTCAAAGCGGGGCGTTTTCGCGAGGATCTCTACTACCGCCTGCATGTGATACCGCTCTCCCTGCCGCCCCTGCGAGAGCGCGGCGAAGACATACTGCTGCTGGCCCGCGATCTCCTGCTGCGATATGCCAAGGAGGAGCACAAACGCTTCAAGGATTTCGATGCAGACGCTGTGCGGGTGCTGCTCGATTACCCCTGGCCCGGCAACGTGCGCGAGCTGCAGAACGTGGTGCGCAACATAGTGGTGCTCAACGATCGCGAGCTGGTGAGCAAGGAGATACTGCCGCCGCCGCTCAACGGCGGCCGTGCTCTCGCGGTGCCTGCCCCTGCCGAGGAAACCCCCGAGATCCTGGCCGAGCCCATGTCGACTCCGCTGCCGGTGCGCCCGCTCTGGCTGGTGGAGAAGGAGGCCATAGAGCAGGCCATCGCCAGCTGTGACGGCAACATCCCCAAGGCTGCGGCGCTGCTGGAGATCAGCCCCTCGACCATTTATCGCAAGAAGCAGGGCTGGGAGGAGGCGAGCCTGGCTTAGGGCTTAGGGCTTAGGGCTTAGGGCTTAAGGCCGCGAGGTTGGAGATCAACCCTTCACTCCCTCATTTACCGCAAGAAGCAGGGTTGGGAAGAGGCGAGCCTGGCTTGAGGCCTAAGTAGGGCTGGGCTCAGCCCTTCCTTTATCTATCGCAATAGACAGAGTCGTGAAGGGGTCTGGCCTGAGTGACGGGCGGCGTGAGCCACCCGCTCTTTTTGTGGCGCGCCGTCAGAGCTTGGCGAGGCGCTTGAGCCTGGCCAGCCGCTCCGCCTCGTTGGCCTGCAGCCAGCCATCCCGCGAGAGCAGGAACCAGGCGCGGGCGAAGTATTCGGGGGCGGCCGGATCGTCCAGCATAAGGCCGTTCTCCCCCAGCTCCTCGAACAGGTAGCCATCTTCCGGCGCGCTGGCCTCGGCCATGTCGGCCTTCAGCTGGCTCAGCTCGGCCATCGCCTGTTCGTGCAATCCCTGCGCCCGGCTCAGCCGTGCCAGGCTCCAGCGGGCGATAAAGGCCTTGTTCTGATTGCTGTGTTGCTGGTGCCAGGCCAGGCACTTCTGCTGGCAGGCCCTGGCCTCCTCAAAGCGACCCAGCTCAAACAGGGTCCAGCCCTGATTGTTGTAGAGGCTGGGCAGCCAGCCGCGCACCTTATCGTCGGCACTGCGCTCGGCCAGGGTCATCGCCAGTTGATGCCAGCGGCTCTGCTCCTCCAGCGGGGCGGCGATGGCCACCATGTGGGCCGCGTCTATGGCGAGCCCTGTCTCCCCCAGCTTGAGCCCGAGTTGCCACCCCTGCTCGAACAGCGTCCTGGCGCTTGCCTTGTCGCCGGCCGAGTTGAACGTCCGCCCCCGTTCCAGCAAGGTGCGCAGCCGTGCTCGCGGGGTGGCGTCGGTGAGGCGGGGCTCTATCTCGTCGAGCAGTTGGTGCGCCTGTGCAAACTGGCGCTGCAGGGAGTGGGTGCGGGCCAGTTGGGTCAGCAGCTCAAGCTCGAGTTGCAGGTCGGCGGCGGCGCGCGCCGCAGGAAGAAGCGCGTGAAAACGCAGGGCAGTGGCGGCGGGATCCTGATAATCCCACTGCGCCATGAAATCGGGCGGATTGTCCATCTGGCCTCCTGGCTGGTTACCCTCTCACCAAGATGCCTATCGCCCATTGTTTGTACAAGGGGCGCCCGTCACAGGGCGCCCCTCAGGTCATGAAAAAGCCCGTGCAATCGAAATCAATAGACCATGGCCAGGCTCATCAGCATCAGGCCCAGGGCGGCGAAGGCTCCTTCCTTGATGGCCAGGCGCGGCACCAGCGCCTTGGGCAGCGCCGGGAACAGGCAGAGCGCGAAGCC
The DNA here is from genome assembly GCF_010974825.1 of Aeromonas rivipollensis. Taxonomy (GTDB): domain Bacteria; phylum Pseudomonadota; class Gammaproteobacteria; order Enterobacterales; family Aeromonadaceae; genus Aeromonas; species Aeromonas rivipollensis. The sequence continues at coordinate 63,470 of NZ_JAAILA010000015.1, forward strand.
AAGCCCCGGCATCAGCCAGTGAAAGCCGGGACTGCGCAGGCTAGGGTCTGCCGCCCCGTTGATGATGATCAGCAGGATGAAGAGGGTGAAGGCGGGCAGGATAAACCAGCGGGCGTTGCCGGCGGCGACCGCTCGCAGGGGCGAGATGCGATAGAGCACCAGGGTCACGATAAAGAGGACAAGGGGGGCCAGCAGATAGAGGGGGGCCGGATTCATGATGGGGGTCTCCAGACAACGGGGGGAAGAGTGTAAGCAGCCGGGGCTAGGGATGACCAGCGCACCGGCCCCGGGCTGTGAGGCCGATCCCAGGGCAAAGGTTTGCCAGGCAAGGGATCAGCGCAGCCAGATCCAGGCACAGCCAAATGCCAGCCAGCTCAGCACCAGCAATACCCATGGCAACGGGTGCTGGCGGCTGATCTCGACAAGCTCTATCTCCTGGGCCTCTTCCTCCTGCTCGCCCTGCTGTGGCTGCTTCGTCCTGGCTTGCTGCTTCTTCTGGCGGCTCGCCTCCCGGGCCCGCGCCTTCATCTGTTTCTTGTATTCGTCTATGCCCTTCTGGATCCCCTGGGCGATCAGCTGGGTCTGCTCCTTGGTCTGCCCCGGTTTCTGGTTGGCGCGGGCTACCTTCATCGCCTCCTGCTGGGTCTCGGGGGAAATCTTGTCGTACTTTGCCATTCACGGCTCTCCTTGGCATCGATTGGCGGGAAGTATGCCATAACTGTTTCCGGCAGGCTGCCATCCCTGCGGGGGAAATCAGGCGGCAGGAGATTGGCTAGTGATGGAAATATGAGGAGACAGGTTGCGCTGGTGATCACATTTGGCGGAATTTGTGAGTCACCGATGAAAAAGCGTCACATGTTGTTTGTTATATTAGCGCCCGACCTAATGGCTTGGGTCGTCCAATAACAAAATAACAAGGTGATATGGAAATGAATTATAAATTTGTCAAAGGAACTGTCGCGCTGGCCGTGCTCGCCGCGCTGAGTGGCTGTAATACCTCACAAAATGAAAGTGTCGCTCCCTGTACCGAAAATGTCTGCAAGCTGACCATTTTGCACACCAATGATACCCACGGTCGTTTCTGGCACAACGACAAGGGTGAATATGGCATGGCAGCCCAGAAGACCCTGGTCGAACGCCTGCGTGGGGAGGCCAAGGCGGCGGGCAGCGAGGTGCTGGTGCTCTCCGGTGGCGACGTGAACACAGGGGTGCCGGAGTCGGATCTGCAGGATGCGGAGCCGGACTTCATGGCCATGAACAGCATCCGCTACGATGCCATGGCGGTGGGCAACCACGAGTTCGACAACCCCCTGAGCATCCTCGAGAAACAGCGTGAGTGGGCCAAGTTCCCCATGATCTCCGCCAACATCTACGACAAGGCCAGCGGCAAGCGCTACTTCGACCCCTACAAGGTGTTCAAGCTGGAGAACGGCCTCAAGGTCGCCGTGCTGGGCCTGACCACGGAAGACACCGCCCAGCTGGTGGATCCCAACAACGTCCAGACCCTGGAGTTCCGCGATCCGACCACGGAAGCGGCCAAGCTCGGCAAGCAGATCCGCGATAGCAAAGAGGCGAACCTGGTCCTGGCCATCACCCACATGGGTCACTACGAGAATGGCCAGCACGGCAGCAATGCCCCGGGGGATGTGGAGATGGCGCGCGCGCTGCCGGCCGGCACCCTGGACGCCATCATAGGTGGTCACTCCCAGAACCCGGTCTGCATGGAGCCGGGCACGGCGGACAAGTACGCCGACTTCAAGCCGGGTGACGATTGCTTGCCGGATCAGCAGAATGGCACCTGGATCATGCAGGCCCACGAGTGGGGCAAGTATGTGGGCCGCGCCCAGTTTGACTACCAGAATGGCAAGCTGACCCTGACCCAGTACGATCTCATCCCGGTCAATCTGAAAGACGCTGGCGGTGCCTTCATTCAGGAAGAGATCACCAAGGATCCAGATCTCTACAACACCCTGCTCACCTATCAGGAGAAGGGTCAGCAGGAGCTGGGCGTAGTGATAGGTTCCACCGACGGCGTGCTGGACGGCGAGCGTGCCAACGTGCGCAACAAGCAGACCAACCTGGGTCGCCTCATCACCACGGCCACCGCCGAGAAGCTGAGCACCGACTTTGGCATCGTCAACTCAGGCGGCGTGCGTGCCTCCATCGCGGCTGGCGACATCAGCTATCGCGACGTGCTGACAGTGCATCCGTTCGGCAACACGGTCAACAAGGCGACCATGAGCGGCGGCGAGCTGGCAACCTATCTGGGCCTGGTGGCGACCAAGACAGTCAACACCGGCGGCTATGCCCAGTTTGGTGGCATCAACATGGCGGTGGACTGCCAGGCCAAGAGCGTGACCATCACCAGCGTGGGCGGCAAGGCCTTCGATCCTGCGGCCAGCTACAGCTTCTCCATCCCGAGCTTCAGCGCGGCCGGTGGCGACGGCTATCCGAAGATCAACACCATCAACGCCGGTCTGGTGGATGCCGGGGTGTTGAAGGATTATATCGCGGCGAAGAAGACCATACAGGTGGCCGATTATCAGCCGGCCGGCGAGGTCAGCTATGTTAATTCCGCCTCGACTGATGGCTGCAAATAATAGAGCGGCCTTGGGCCAATAACAAAAGAGAGGCAGCCATGGCTGCCTCTCTTTTTTATTTTCAAGGTCATCAGCATGGGCTGAAGGCGATTATTCTCGGCCCCTCACAGGGAGGGGGGAATATTCAATGGCCAGCTGTAATGAGTGTGATGGCAATAAAAAGGCGACCCTGAGGTCGCCTTTATCATGCTTGCCGGACGGGCGTGCTTAGAGCTGCTCGATACCGACGATGTGCCAAGGGGCATTGTCCTTGGCCAGGTTGCGCTCGAGGTGCCACACCTCCTTGATGTCCTCCTCGACCTGCTCCTGACGGTCCATGTAGCGACCGCTGAAGCGCACGCTGACCTGGGCCCAGTCGCTGCCGTAGTCGGCACGCACCAGCTGGGTGTCCACATACATCACTTCGGTATGCTGCTCGCCGGTCAGTTCGGCGCGCTCGGCCTGGAGGTGCTGGAACAGCTCCGGGCTCACGTACTCGCGTACCTTCTCCAGATCGTTCTTGTTCCAGGCCTCTTGCAGGGTGCGATAGTGATCGCGGGCACCGGACAGGAAACCGTTCATGTCAAAGCCTGGCGGCAGGCGGAAGGGGACGTCGCTGTCGGCAAAGCCGGTCGCCTGCGGGGCGCCGTTGCTCTGCTCGAACTGCTGCGGCGCCGACGGTGGCTGATAGCCCGCATAGGCCGCCTGTGGTGGGGTCGCAGCCGCCTTGTTCTTGCGCAGGGCGCGGATTAGGAACACGGCACCGAGCGCCAGCAGGGCGATCAGCAGGAAGTCCATGCCCTGCAGGCCTTCGAAGGCGCCGCTGCCCAGCAGGTAGGCGAACAGGCCACCGGCCAGCAGGCCGCCCAGCAGGCCACCCATCATGCCGCTCTTCTTGGGCGCCGCAGCCAGGGTCGGGTTCTTGCCATTCACGGGAGCTGCAGCCGGAGCCGGTTGGGCCGGTGCCGTCTTGTAGCTCTTGCCAAAGGATTTGCCGCCACCAAATTTCTTGGCCTCGGCTATGGGTGCCCCAAGGCCAATGGCCAGGATCACGGCAAACAGGGTCAGCATCTTTTTCATTTTGACTCTTTCACTCTCATGTAGGTGGGGGCATGCTCTGCTTGTGCAAGCTCAGCGAGGCGCATGGCAGGCTGCCGGTCCCTTTTTGTGTTGCAGCTTGCGGGTATGATTAACATGTCTGGCATGAATTATTCATGAACAGATTGCCCCTCCCGGGGGCGCCAAGGAGGATGCCCATGAGAAACAGACGACCGAGTCGTTCGGTGCGCAGACTGCGCAACAAGCTCAAATCCAAGGCGAAGGATCAGACCCTGGTCTGGCCCTTCCTCGTGCTGTGAGGGGCAAGGAGGTCCCCAAGACCCGATGAGCCGGCCACCTGGGAGGAGGCTGGCCAACGGATGAGGTGAATAGCGCGCATTAGCGCTCGCGATGGCGGGGTTTCTTTTGTAAAATTCCCGTCCCCTTCCCGCTGCGGTTTTTATGTGTATGGCAGAGCAAGTGACGGCGAAAAAAGACGCCAAGACACAACAGCTGAAAGTTCCCCCCCACTCTTTTGAGGCCGAGCAGTCCGTACTGGGCGGCCTGATGCTGGATAACGAGGCCTGGGATCGGGTGGCCGAGCGGGTAATCGACAAGGATTTCTACAGCCGTCCCCACCGCCTGATCTTCCAGGCCATGACCCGCCTCTCCAACGCGGGCAACCCCATCGATCTCATCACCTTGCAGGAGGAGCTGGAACGCTCCGAGCAGTTGGAAGAGTCCGGTGGCTTCGCCTATCTGGTGGAGATCGCCAAGAACACCCCGAGCGCCGCCAACATCAATGCCTACGCCGAGATAGTGCGTGAGCGGGCCGTGGTTCGGGAGATGATCTCGGTCGCCAACGAGATAGTCGAAGCGGGTTACGAGCCCCAGGGCCGTACCTCAGGCGATCTGCTGGATCTTGCCGAGAGCAAGGTGTTCCAGATTGCCGAGCAGCGCTCCAGCGCCAACGAGGGCCCGCAGCCCCTGAAGCTCATTCTGGAGCAGACGGTCGACAAGATTGAGGAGCTGTTCAAGACCCCTCACAACGGGGTGACCGGCGTCTCCAGCGGTTATGGCGATCTCGACAAGATGACCGCCGGTCTGCAACGCTCGGACCTCATCATAGTCGCCGCCCGTCCCTCCATGGGCAAGACCACCTTTGCCATGAACCTGTGCGAGCACGCGGCCCTCACCGCCGACAAGCCGGTGCTCATCTTCTCTCTGGAGATGCCCTCCGAGCAGATCATCATGCGTATGCTCGCCTCGGTCGGGCGCATCGACCAGACCAAGGTGCGGACCGGCCAGCTCGACGACGAAGATTGGGCGCGCCTCTCCTCCACCATGGGGCTGCTGCTCGAGAAGGGCAAGATGTACATAGATGACGCCTCCGGCCTGACCCCGACCGACGTGCGCTCCCGTGCCCGTCGCATCGCCCGCGAGCATGGTGGTCTCTCCATGATCATGATCGACTACCTGCAGCTGATGCGGGTGCCGGCGCTGTCCGACAACCGAACCCTGGAGATCGGTGAAATCTCCCGCTCCCTCAAGGCCTTGGCGAAGGAGCTGCAATGCCCTGTGGTGGCGCTCTCCCAGCTGAACCGAAGCCTGGAGCAGCGGGCCGACAAGCGGCCGGTCAACTCGGACCTTCGTGAATCAGGCTCCATCGAGCAGGACGCGGATTTGATCATGTTCATCTACCGCGACGAGGTGTATCACGACGACAGTCCCGACAAGGGGATTGCCGAGATCATCATCGGCAAACAGCGTAACGGCCCCATAGGCCGGGTGCGGCTCACCTTCCAGGGTCAGTTCTCCCGGTTCGACAACTATGCCGGCCCGGCGTTTGATGATGACTATTGATGTAAACCCAAGGTGAGGGCTGCGTAGCCATCACTACAACTGCCCTGACCGATAGCCAACTCAGATAGTGGCCGACCGTCAGGGCTTGTTTTCCCGGTTCGACAATTCTGCCGGTCCGGCCTTAGACGATGACTATCAAGGGATGACACCACTCGGTGCCTGGCGCGCGTGCGCCATCATGCCCTCGTAAGGGAAAACAGATGAAAGCGGCTATTGCCCAAATCGATACCTCGGCCCTGCGCCACAACCTCGCCGTGGTCAAGCGCCACGCCCCTTCCTGCAAGATTATCGCCGTGGTCAAGGCCAACGCCTATGGCCATGGCCTGCTGCCGGTGGCCCGCACCCTGGTGGATGCGGACGCCTATGCGGTGGCCCGCATCGAGGAGGCGCTGATGCTGCGCTCCTGCGCCGTGGTCAAACCCATAGTACTGCTGGAAGGCTTCTTCTCGAGCGCCGATCTGCCGGTGCTGGCGGCCAACAACCTGCAGACCGCGGTGCACACCTGGGAGCAGCTCGAGGCCTTGGAGCAGGCCGAGCTGCCGGCTCCCGTGGTGGCCTGGCTCAAGCTCGACACCGGCATGCACCGGCTCGGGGTGCGGGCCGAGGAGATGCCCGCCTTTATCGAGCGGCTGGCCCGCTGCAAGAACGTGGTACAGCCGTTCAACATCATGACCCACTTCAGCCGCTCCGATGAGCTGGAGCAATCCACCACCCGCGAGCAGATCGATCTCTTCAGCCGCCTGACCGCACCGCTCAAAGGCGAGCGCGCCATGGCGAACTCGGCGGGCATCCTGGCCTGGCCGGACTCCCACTGCGACTGGGTGCGCCCCGGCGTCATCCTCTACGGCGTCTCCCCCTTCCCGAACACTGTGGCGGCGGATTACGACCTCAAGCCGGTGATGACCCTCAAGACCCAGCTCATCGCGGTGCGGGATCACAAGGCGGGGGAGCCTGTGGGTTACGGCGCCAACTGGGTGTCGACCCGGGATACCCGGCTCGGCGTCATCGCCATCGGTTACGGCGATGGCTATCCCCGCATGGCGCCCAACGGCACCTCTGTGCTGGTCAATGGCCGCATAGTGCCGCTGGTGGGCCGGGTCTCCATGGACATGACGACTGTGGATCTGGGCCCTGGTGCCACCGACAAGGCCGGCGACGAGGCCGTGCTCTGGGGCGAGGGCCTGCCGGTGGAGCGGGTCGCCGAGGAGATAGGCACCATTCCTTATGAGCTGATCACCAAGCTCACTTCTCGGGTGTTTATGGAGTACGTTTAACCCCCCTCATCCCCAACCCTTCTCCCGCGAGGGGAGAAGGGAGTGACGACCACAGTTTTCTCTCTGCTGGGAGAGGGATTAATCAATGAAAAGGCCGCTCGCGTGATATCGCGAGCGGCCTTTTTGATCGGCGAAGGATCATAAAAAGCCCCGCGTCTGCGGGGCCTGGGTCTCTGTCACTATGTGGCGCTTAGCCTATGGTCATGAGGCTGGCGTTGCCACCGGCGGCGGCGGTGTTGACCGAGAGGGCGTGCTCGATCAGCAGGCGCTCCAGGGGGATGTCGGTCTCGCCACGGTGCAGGCCGTGCACGCCGACGATGGCGCCAGCACGGGCGGCGGCCAGCTTGGCCACTTCCCGCAGCTGATCCGAGTCGCCGTGGTGCAGCAGTGCATCGAAGCCAACCTCGCTGTTGGCCCAGTCCGCCACCAGCTGGATACGCGCCTGTACCTCGCTGGGCAGGCTGGCCAGCAGGGTGCGGTTCTGGGCATTGTCCTGCCACAGCACTTGCGTCCCGACCGCCAGACAGGCCGCCAGCTGGGCCAGCAGATCCGCCCTGGCTTCTTGATCGTCGGCGGCCAGACAGAGCACCCGCTCCCGGGGTAGCAGGCTGTAGCTGTTGCGCTCGCCGGTGGGGCCGACCAGCAGTTGGGTCAGGCCGCTCAGCGCCAGCTCGCCGTAGCGATCGCACAGGGCCACCAGTGCCGGGGCCTGCTTGGCTGCCCAGCTACGCAATGCCTGCAGTGCCGGTTTGGCGGCCTCGGCTTGCGGGGTTGCCCCCTGCTCCTGGCGAAGCTGGCTGGTCACCGCCTCCTGAGGGCGCGCCCCAAGCAGACGGTACATGTAGAGCGGGCCGCCCGCCTTGGGACCTGTGCCGGAGAGGCCTTCGCCGCCGAACGGCTGCACCCCGACCACGGCGCCCACTATGTTGCGGTTGACGTAGAGGTTGCCGACTTTGGCGGTGTTGACCACCTGGGCTATGGTCTCGTCGATGCGGGTATGGACCCCCAGGGTCAGGCCGTAGCCGCTGTCATTGATCTGCGCGAGCAGCTCGCCGAGCTTGGCGCGGGGGTAGCGCACCAGGTGCAGCACGGGGCCGAACACCTCTGGGCCCAGCTCATCCAGGCTGTCGAGTTCGATCAGGGTCGGCAGCACGAAGGTGCCGCGGTTGCAGGCGCCCTCTTGGGTGCGGGCAATCTGGTGCACCCGGCGACCCTTGTCCCCCATGGCCTTGATGTGGCGCTCTATGTTGGCCTTGGCCTCGGCGTCGATGACAGGGCCTATGTCGGTGGAGAGGTGCTCGGGGCTGCCGACCTTGTACTCGGCCATGGCGCCCTTGAGCATGCGGATCACCCGCTCGGCCACATCGTCCTGCACGCACAGCACCCGCAGGGCGGAGCAGCGCTGGCCGGCGCTGTCGAATGCCGAGGAGATGACGTCCATCACCACCTGTTCGGTGAGGGCGGAGGAGTCGACGATCATGGCGTTCTGGCCGCCGGTCTCGGCGATGAGCGGTATGGTGCGGCCCTGGGCGTCGAGGCGACCGGCCAGGTTGCGGGAGATGATGCCCGCCACTTCGGTGGAGCCGGTGAACATGACGCCACGGACCCGCTCGTCCGCGATAAGGGCTGCGCCCACGGTTTCACCGCGGCCCGGCAGCAGTTGCACCGCACCGGCGGGGACGCCCGCCTCACGCAGGATGCGCACCGCCTGGGCGGCGATGAGGGGGGTCTGCTCCGCCGGTTTCGCCAGCACCGTATTGCCGGCGGCGAGCGCCGCGCAGACCTGGCCGCTGAAGATGGCCAGCGGGAAGTTCCAGGGGCTGATGCAGACCACGGGGCCGAGCGGTCTGTGGCTCTCGTTGGCGAAGTGGTTGCGCGCCTGGGCGGCGTAGTAGCGCAGGAAGTCCACCGCCTCGCGCACCTCGGCGATGGCGTTGGCGAAGGTCTTGCCGGATTCGCGCACCAGCAGGCCCATCAGGGGTTGCAGCTCGGATTCCATCAGATCGGCGGCGCGCTCCAGCACGGCGGCACGTTCGGCCGGCGGGGTCGATTGCCAGATCTGGCCGCTGGAGAGAGCACAGGCGAGGGCCTGGTCCACCAGCTCTACCGTGGCTTCGCTCACCTGACCGACGACGTCGCGGTGATCCGCCGGGTTGACGACGTGCTGGAACTGGGTCGGTGCCTCGGTGTCGCAGCCCGGCTGTTCATTACCCAACATGGGCAGGGCCTGATAGACGGTGTTGGTGCTGGCGAGCAGGGCGGCGGACAGCGACCCAAGTCTGTGCTCGTTGGCGAGATCCAGCCCGGCGGAGTTCGGGCGGGCTTCACCGTACAGCTCACGGGGCAGGGGAATGCGCGGGTGGGGCAGACCCAGGCTGCCTTCACGGGCGGCCATCTGCTCGATCTGCTGTACCGGATCCTGCACCAGATCCTGCAGGGAGATGCTGTTGTCCGCGATGCGGTTGACGAAGGAGGTGTTGGCCCCGTTCTCCAGCAGGCGGCGCACCAGGTAGGCGAGCAGGGTCTCGTGGCTGCCGACCGGCGCATAGATGCGGCAGGGGCGACCGAGCTTGCCGTCGGCGACCTTGCCGACCACCTGTTCGTAGAGCGGCTCACCCATGCCGTGCAGGCACTGGAACTCGTACTGGCCCGGGTAGTAGTTCTGCCCCGCCAGCTGGTAGATGGCCGACAGGGAATGGGCGTTGTGGGTGGCGAACTGGGGATAGATGGACTCGGGCACCGCCAGCAGCTTGCGGGCGCAGGCGAGATAGGAGACATCGGTGTAGGGCTTGCGGGTATAGACGGGGTAACCCTCCAGGCCATCCTGCTGGGCGCGCTTGATCTCGCTGTCCCAGTAGGCGCCCTTCACCAGCCGGATCATCAGGCGGTGACGGCTGCGCTTGGCGAGGTCGATCACATAGTCGATCACATAGGGGCAGCGCTTCTGATAGGCCTGGATGACGAAGCCGATGCCGTTCCAGTCCGCAAGGGACGGGTCGAAGCAGAGCTTCTCCAGCAGGTCGAGGGAGATCTCCAGCCGATCGGCCTCCTCGGCGTCTATGTTGATGCCGATGTCGTACTGCCTGGCGAGCTGGGTCAGGCCCAGCAGGGTGGGGTAGAGCTCTTCCATGACGCGATCGTACTGGGCGCGGCTGTAGCGCGGGTGCAGGGCGGAGAGCTTGATGGAGATGCCCGGGCCCTCATAGATGCCGCGGCCGTGGGAGGCCTTGCCGATGGCGTGGATGGCCTGCTCGTAGGAGGCGAGATAGCGCTTGGCATCCTCCTCGGTCAGGGCCGCTTCCCCCAGCATGTCGTAGGAGTAGCGGAAGCCCCTGTTTTCCATGTTGCCCGCGTTCGCCAGCGCCTCGGCTATGGTCTCGCCGGTGACGAACTGCTCCCCCATCAGGCGCATCGCCATGTCCACACCCTTGCGGATCAGCGGCTCGCCGCCCTTGCCGATCAGCCCCTTGAGGGAGCTGTTGAGGCCAGCCTCGTTGTGGGTGGCCACCAGCTTGCCGGTGATGAGCAGGCCCCAGGAGGCGGCGTTGACGAACAGGGAGGCACTCTGGCCCAGATGCTGGCTCCAGTTGCCACCGCTTATCTTGTCGCGGATCAGGGCATCGCGGGTCGCTTTGTCGGGGATGCGCAGCAGCGCCTCCGCCAGACACATCAGGGCTACCCCTTCCTGGGAGGAGAGGGAGAACTCCTGCAGCAGACCCTGCACCAGGCCCTGACGGCCGCTGGCGCTCTTCTGGTTGCGCAGCTTCTCGGCGATGCCGAGGGCCAGCTTCTGGGTGGCCTCGGCCTTCTCCTTGGGCAGGCGTGCCTGCTCCAGCAGCATGGGCACGGCCTCGGTCTCGGGGCGGCGATAGGCGGAGGTGATGGCGGCGCGCAGCACCGACTGCGGCAAGATGCTCTCGGCAAACTCGAGGAAGACCTGGATCCCCTGCTCGGTCAGGGTCTCGATAGCCTCTTCCCCGGCGGCAGCGGCCAGACCGGACTGCTCGGGCGGGGTCAGGCCACGCTCCAGCTGCTCCAGATAGGTGAAGATCGCCTGCTTGATCAGCCAGTGGGGGGTGCGATCCAGGGTCTGGGCGGCCTGCTTGAGACGGTCGCGGGTCGCTTCATCGAGTTTAACGCCGAGGGTGGTAGTGGCCATGGGACTTCCTGTGTCTAGAAGGTAACAATATTACCGGACGGTTAAATTTTGCCGAGAATGGCGCAACCAGGTGCAACCTTCAAGCAAGAAATTTTAATGTCCTGGCTACATTGTTGAATTTTCCTATGGCAAATGACTCGGTGGATTGAGCCTATGAATAGGACTCGATACAGGTTTTCACCGAAATATTAATGGGTTGTATACATGTTTTCGGGATGGGTAATGAGGTGCAACCCTCGGCGGGGTCGGGTTGCTCTTTTTTCATGAAATATCAGCCAGGTACTCATGGGGAAACGAGGGAAACCACCACTTAGGACTCACTGGTGTAGTGAACGACAGGGGTGGCGTTGGCTCTTCTATGCTGATAGCTGGCCTCGAAATCCGCTATCAATGACCAAGGAGCTAATCATGGCGCGTGTCAGTACCTATCTCAATTTTGCCCGGGAGACGGAGGCGGCCTTCCTCTTCTACCGCGAGGTGTTCGGCGGCGAGTTCAACGGCCCCATCCACAGATTCAAGGAGTCCCCCGGCTGCCCGGGTCAGCCGCCCCTGTCACAGGAAGATGGCGATCTGGTGATGCATGTGGAGCTGGCCATCCTCGGCGGCCATGTGCTGATGGGCACGGACGCCCCCGCCAGCATGGGATTCACCCTGGTGCAGGGCAACAACAGCTACCTCAACCTGGAGCCGGACAGCCGGGCCGAGACCGACCGGCTGTTTGCGGCCCTGGGGGAGGGCGGCCAGGTGGAGATGGCGCTGCAGGAGATGTTCTGGGGCGACTATTTCGGTTCTCTGGTCGACAAGTTCGGCACCCGCTGGATGTTCAACTGCCAGAGCAAGAGCTGAGACGGCTTTGCTAATGAAAAGGGCGCCATGGCGCCCTTTCTGTTTTTAACCGCCTCCATTTACCTGGTCCCACCATCTGGGTAGGCACCGGCATCTGACTCCCGGGGACTGAGTTGGCCTATGGCTGCCGTCCTACCATGTCGGCGGGCACCACCCAGGCATCGAACTGCTGGGCGCTGAGGTGGCCGGAGGCGATGGCGGCCTCCCGCAAAGTCAGCCCCTGGTGGTGGGCCAGTTTGGCGATCTCGGCGGCCTTGTCATAGCCGATGTGGGGGTTGAGCGCCGTCACCAGCATCAGGGAGCGGGCCAGCAGCTCGTCGATGCGCGCCCGGTTCGCCGCTATGCCGACGGCGCAGTGATCGTGGAAGCTCTGCATGCCGTCCGCCAAGAGGCGCACGCTCTGCAGGAAGTTATGGGCGATCATGGGCCTGAACACGTTGAGCTCGAAGTTGCCGCTGGCGCCGCCGATGTTGATGGCCACGTCGTTGCCCATCACCTGGGCGCAGAGCATGGTGAGCGCCTCGCTCTGGGTCGGGTTGACCTTGCCCGGCATGATGGAGGAGCCGGGTTCGTTCTCCGGGATGCTGAGCTCCCCGAGCCCGCTGCGGGGGCCGCTCGCCAGCCAGCGCACGTCGTTGGCGATCTTCATGAGAGAAGCCGCGAGTGTCTTGAGGGCGCCATGGGCATGGACCTGGGCATCGCTTGCCGCCAGGGCCTCGAACTTGTTGGGGGCGCTCACCAGGGGCAGGCCGGTCTGCTCGGCGAGGGTTTTGGCCACCGCCTCGGCAAAGCCGGGCGGGCAGTTGAGACCGGTGCCGACCGCGGTGCCGCCGAGGGCCAGCTCACACAGATGGGGCAGGGCGGCAGCGAGGTGGCGCTCCCCCTGAGCGAGCTGGGCGACCCAGCCGGAGATCTCCTGACCCAGGGTGAGGGGGGTGGCGTCCTGCAGATGGGTGCGGCCAATCTTGATGATGTCGTCGAAGGCGGCGGCCTTGCTGGCCAGGGTCTCTTTGAGGGTGATGAGAGCCGGCAGCAGCTGGCCGGTGATGGCGGTGACGGCCGCCAGGTTCATGGCGCTCGGGAAGACATCGTTGCTGGACTGGCTCTTGTTCACCTCGTCGTTGGGATGCACCAGCCGCGCCTCCCCCCGCGCGCCGCCAAGCAGTTCGCTGGCCCGGTTCGCCAGCACCTCGTTGAGGTTCATGTTGGTCTGGGTGCCTGAGCCGGTCTGCCACACCATCAGGGGAAACTCGGCGTCGTGCAGGCCGCACAGCACCTCGTCGGCGGCGGCCATGATGGCCTGGGCCTTGCGGGCGGGCAGCAGCCCCAGGGCGTGGTTCACCCTGGCGCAGGCGGACTTGATGCGGGCGAGGGCATGGATGATCTCCATGGGCTGGCGCTCCCCCGAGATGTTGAAGTGGTGCAGGGAGCGCTGGGTCTGGGCGCCCCACAGTCTGTCCGCCGGGACGGCTATCTCCCCCAGACTGTCCCGCTCCATCCTGATATCCATGATGTTTCTCCTGCCGTTGAGGTGGTGGTCCCCAGCATGAACCCAAACGGCGGCCGGGGCCAGTTTGCATATGTCGGTTCATGGCTTATAATAAGCAAAGCTTACTATATAGGTTGCATGCTATGAACAAACAACCCGACTCCCTCGGATTCCTGATCGGCGACGTACAGCGTCTGATGCGCCGTCAGTTCCAGCAGCAGCTGGAAGGCAGCTGTCTGACCCTGGCCCAGGCCCGCGCCCTGGTGCACATAGCGCGCCGCGAGGGGATCCGTCAGGTGGAGCTGGCCGACGGCCTGGATATCCAGCCCATCACCCTGGCCCGCCAGCTGGATCAGCTGGCCGAGAACGGCCTGGTGGAGCGGCGCAGCGATCCCGGCGACCGCCGGGCCTATCAGCTCTACCTGACCGAGGCCGCAACCCCCTATCTGGCGATGATCAAGCAGGCGTCCGATCTGGTGCATCAGCGTGCCATCGGCGAGCTGGGGGAGGAGGCGACGGATGCGCTCTGTCACTCCCTCAAGATACTGCGCGCCAACCTCTCTCATCCCTGATTTCTCACTTTGACGCAACACACAGCGGAGCGATTTTATGACCACTGACTCACCCTCCTCCCCCCGTCCCAAGATGAACCGGCGCCGTACCCGCCTGCTGCTGCTGGTGGTGGTACCGGCACTGGTCCTGGTCGGGGCGGGCGCCATTTACCTCCACGGCGGACGCTATGTGGAGACCGACAATGCCTATGTGAAGGCGGACAAGGTGCCCATCAGTACCGAGGTGCTGGGCCGGGTGGCCAAGGTGTTCGTCGCCGAAAACCAGCAGGTCAAGGCCGGTCAGCCGCTGTTCGAGCTGGACCCCGAGTCCTTCCGGGTCGCCGTGACCAAGGCCGAGGCCGAACTCGCCAAGGTGCGCACCGATCTGGTGGCGCTGCAGACCAGCTATCGCGGTCAGCAGGCGGAGATAGATGTGGCCCGTACGCGCCATGCCTATGCCCTGAAGGAGGAGCGTCGCCAGGCGGATCTGGTGGCCAAGCACTTCACCTCCACCGCCAACTACGATGACGCCCGCCAGCTCACCATACAGACAGCCCAGCAGCAGGTGGCGCTGGAGGAGGGGCTCAAGAAGATCGAAGCCTCCCTGAACGGTGACGTGAACCTGCCGGTGGAGCAGCAGCCCGCCTATCAGGAAGCCGCCGCCGGTCTGGCCAAGGCCAAGCTGGATCTGGCCCGCACCACCATCTATGCCCCCGCCAACGGCATCGCCAGCCAGCTGCCCAAGCCCGGCCAGTACAGCCTGGTGGGCATGACAGCCATGATGCTGGTGGAAACGGACAACCCCTGGGTGGAGGCGAACTTCACCGAGACAGAGCTGACCCATGTGCAGCCGGGCCAGCAGGTCGACATCAGCGTGGACACCTACCCGGACGCCCGCTGGCACGGTGTGGTGGAGAGCCTGAGCCCGGCCACCGGCTCCGAGTTCTCGGTGATCCCGGCCCAGAACGCCACCGGCAACTGGGTCAAGATAGCCCAGCGCGTCGCGGTGCGGATCAAGCTGGAGGACGGGGCGGATCTGCCCACCCTGCGCGCCGGCCTGAGTGCCACCGCCGAAATCGATACCGGCCACCAGCGCACTCTGCCCGGCTTGTCAGGTCGAGGTTGATATGACGACAACAGATACGGGGGGCACAGACCAGGTCTCCCGCCGCACCTTCATCACACTGTCGGTGATGCTGGCCACCATAATGCAGGCGCTGGACACCACCATAGCCAACGTGGCCCTGCCCCATATGCAGGGGGCCATGGGTGCGACCCAGGATCAGATCTCCTGGGTGCTCACCTCCTACATAGTGGCGGCCGCCATCTTCATGCCGCTGACCGGCTTTATCTCGGCAAGAATTGGTCGGAAAAGACTGTTTATGTGGTCGGTGGCGGGCTTTACCGTCGCCTCCATGCTGTGCGGCGCGGCCCAGAGCCTGGATCAGATAGTGCTGTTCCGGCTGCTGCAGGGGATCTTCGGCGCCAGCCTGGTGCCCCTCTCCCAGGCGGTGCTGCTCGATACCTATCCTCCCGAGAAGCACGGCTCCGCCATGGCGATGTGGGGCATAGGTGTCATGGTGGGCCCCATCCTCGGGCCGTCGCTGGGGGGCTGGCTCACCGAGTACTACAACTGGCGCTGGGTGTTCTACATCAACCTGCCGTTCGGCCTGCTGGCCTGGTTCGGGCTCGCCGCCTTCATCGAAGAGACCAAGCTCGATGCCAGCCGCCGCTTCGATCTGCTGGGCTTTGCCCTGCTGAGCCTGGGGATAGGGGCGCTGCAGATGGCGCTGGACAGGGGGGAATCCCAGAACTGGTTCGCCAGCCGGGAGATAGTGATCGAGACCGTCATGATGGTGATGGCCTTCTATCTCTTCGTGGTGCACATCTTCACCCACCCCCATCCCTACATAGAGCCGGCCCTGTTCAAGGATCGCAACTTCAGCGTCGGTCTGGTGTTCATCTTCATCGTCGGCATCATCTTGCTGGCGACCATGACGCTCTTGCCCCCCTTCATGCAGGGACTGATGGGCTACCCGGTGATCGACGTCGGCTATCTGCTGGCACCGCGCGGGGTCGGCACCATGTTCGCCATGATGCTGGTGGGCAGGCTGTCGGGCCGGGTGGACGTGCGCATCCTGATCCTGCTGGGGTTGCTGCTTACCAGCTTCTCCATGTGGGAGATGACGCTGTTCAACACCGACATCAGCAGCTGGGACATAGTGCGCACCGGCATAGTCCAGGGGTTGGGGCTTGGCTTCATCTTCGTGCCGCTCTCCACCATCACCTTCGCGACCCTGGCGCCGCGCTATCGCAACGAGGGCACGGCGCTGTTTAGCCTGGTGCGCAACATCGGCAGCAGCATCGGCATCTCTGTGGTCATCACCTACCTGGCCCAGCGCACCCAGATGAACCACGAGGTGTTCGCCTCCTACATCACTCCCTTCAATGCCGGTCTGCAGCAGGGGATGGGGACGGCGGCGCTGGTCACCCCCAAGGGGCTCGCCATGCTCAACGGCGAGGTGACTCGCCAGGCCAGCCTGCTCGCCTATCTGCAGGACTTCCGCCTGATGATGTGGGTCAGCCTGTGCGCCATTCCGCTGGTGTTGCTGCTAAAGGCCCCCAAGCGTGGCGGCGGCAAGGAGGCGCTGGCGATCCTGGAGTGAGGGCCCTTGCGGGACCTCAACCCGGCGCGAGCGGGCAAACGAAAGAGGGATGGCCTTGGCCATCCCTCTTTCGTTTGCTGCGCCCCTGACTCAGATCTTGGGGATGAAGGGGGTGAGGGCGGCCAGGGGAGCGGCGTCCTCATACTCCTGGGTCGTCTCGCCGTGCTTGAAGATCTTGAAGCCTTCGCCGCGCACGCTCCAGTACTCGACGGTCTCGCCGTTGCTCTCACCGCTGATCTGCAACAGGCTGGCCTCGCGCAGGGCCACCACGGATTCGCTCGGGTTGATGGCGCAGAACTCGGCGAGCCGCTCGTCCCGGGTCTCCCCCATGTGGCCGCTGATGCTGGCGTCCAGATAGTGGGGATTGATCTGCAGCGGGAACAGTCCCAGCGCCGGCAGCACGGCTGCGCTGCACACCGGCATGTCGTTGGTGGTGCGGATGCTCGGGGTCGCCACGTTGCAACCTGCGCTCCAGCCCACATAGGGCACGCCCCGTTCGCGCACGGCGCGCTGTATGGGCACCACCAGACCGTATTCGTGCAGCAGCTGGTTCAGGCGCCAGGTGTTGCCGCCGCTGATAAAGATGGCGTCTGCCTGGTTGATGGCCGCCACGGGATCGTCGAACTGGTGGATGCTGATGGTCTCCACTCCCAGGCTCTCGGCGAGATCCTGGGCGCGGGCATCCCAGTCGCTGCGGATCACCGCATAGGGGATGAGCAGGATGCGCTTGACCTGTTTGCGGGCGAGCAGGGTCTGCACCCGGTCGCGGGCCCAGCCGAGCAGGCCCGGGTGTTCGGTGGTTTTGCCATTGCTAAGCAGAAGCAGTTCCATGATGTCTCCTCGAAATAATGCGCAGGACCTAGGTCGGCCCTGATAAAGGGAAGGGGCTACTCTACCCCCAAGGCGGCGCCAAGTGTGTGATCTCGCCACGTTTTATGCCCCGGGGCTGGGGTTTGCCCATGGCGTGAGCGATTCAGGGCCGCCCATTGACCGCCGCATAGCGCAGCATCAGCTCGGCCAGGGAATCGACCTCGAGCCGCCTCATCAGGCTGGCGCGGCACACCTCTACGGTGCGCACCGAGATGCAGAGCGTGCTCGCTATCTGCTGGTTCTTGTGGCCCTGGGCGATGAGCTGCAACAGCTGGTGCTCGCGGGGGGTGAGCCGCTCGAAGGCGTGCTGATGGGCAAGGCGCGCCGTCGCGGCCAGGGTTGCCTGCTCGGCCCGCGCTATGGCGGCGAGCAGAGGGGCCAGCTGCACCGGCTTTTGCAAGAAATCCACCGCCCCCTGCTTGAGGGACTCCACCGCCAGGGGCACCTCCCCGTGGCCGGTGAGAAACAGTATGGCGATGGGGCTCTGGGCCGCCTTCAGCCGCTGCTGCACCTCGGGGCCCGACAGCCCCGGCATGCGGCAATCCAGGATCAGGCAGGCGGGTTGGTGGAGCGCCACCTCGGCGAGGAAGCGTTCGCCATCGTCAAAGCAGGTGAGCGCCAGATCGCAGCTCTCCAGCATGAAGCGCAGGGAGTCGAGCACGGCCTGATCGTCATCGACCAGATAGAGGGGAGGGCGGTCAACGGACTGCATGTCAGTTCCTTGGGTTGGGATGGGGAGCGGCCTCAAGCCGCTGCTGAGGGGCGGGCAGGATCACCCGGGCCAGGCAGCCATGGGGGCTCAGGTTGATCAAGGCGAGCTGGCCGCGATGACACTCGACCACGTCCCGGCAGATGGCGAGCCCCAGCCCCATGCCGTCGTCCTTGTCGCTGTGAAACGCCTGCTGCAGCCAGGCCTCTGGCATCCTCAGGCCGGGGCCGTTGTCGCGGATCTCCAGGATCAAGAGCGCCGCCTCGAAGCAGACAAGCAGCTCGACCCGGCCCGGCTCAGCCCTTTGCGCCGCTGGGCCGTCCGTTCGGGCCGCGCTCTCGGCGCCATTCTTGATGAGGTTCATCAGCAACTGCTCCACCCCTATGCCATCCAGGGGGAGCAGGCGCGGCTGCCCCTGCCAGCGCAGGGTGAAGGTGATGCCGAGGGGGGCCAGCATCTGACCGAGCAGGGGTTGCAGGCCTTCCACCAGGGCGACCAGGTCCGTGGGCTCGGCTTGGCGCGGGCGCTTTTGCAGCCGGGCTCTCAGCCGGTTGACTGTCTGGGTGATGCGCTGGACCTGCAGGCCAATCTGCTCCAGGGCCTGGCGCAGGGGCTCCTGTGATGCGGTCGTGGCCGGATCCTGCCCCTGCCTCGCGAGGCGCAGCAGGGCACCCTGGCTGTAGTTGGCGATGGCGGAGAGGGGCTGGTTGATCTCGTGGGCCATGTTGGCGCCGAGTTCGCCGAGTTCGGCGAGGCGCCTGGCCTGCTCGAGCTGGCGCCCCTTCTCCTCGAGTTGCTGGCGGGTGGCGAGCAGTCGGCGCTGGCTGCGGTTGAACAGGTATTGCAGCAGCAGGTGGTGACCGCCGAGCAGCAGCACCAGCGCCAGGGCGCCCCAGCCCCACTGCTGATGCTGGCGCAGCCAGTGCCAGGCCGATTGCCACCAGGGGCCCTGCAGGGGGTGGCGATCCAGCGCCTTGAGCAGGCGGTCGATGCCAAGCTGGCTGGTGGGCACTGTCCAGCCCGCCGAATCGGCGGCCATGGCCGCCTCGCTGTCTGCTGGCAGGTCGAACAGGGCTCGCGTCACCGCCAGAGCAAGCGCAGGGGAGGTCTGATCCGTCTGGGCGAAGGCCCAGTTCGGGTAGAGCCGGGTCGAGCTCTGGCAGCCAAAGCCCGCCGGCGCCTGGTTGTCCAGCACCCGAAAATCCGAGTCGGCGACCTTGCCCTCCCGCACCATGCGCTCCAGCTGGCACACGGGCACTATGGCGGCGGCGACGTCCCCTGCCGCCAGCTGCTCGATGAGCCGATCGAGGGGGAAGCCGGTGAAGCGCACGGCGGAGAAGAAGCGCTCCAGCCTGACCCCCTGCTCGTCCGCCTCGAAGCGGTAGGCGAGGTAGCCACCGAAGGCGTTTTCCGACACGGCGGCGACCGGCCGCCCCTCGAGATCCTGCCAGTGCCGGTAGGGGGCATGGGCGCGCACCACCAGGGCGGCGCCTATGGCGAGGTTGTCACCCCCCGCCGGGCTCTTGAGGGTGGCGAGCCAGGCCAGCGGATACTGGCGCGCCAGGCTGACCGACTGGCCCGGATTGGTGATGACAAAGTCGAGCCTGCTTTGCGCGACGGCCTCGGCCAGGGCATCGAGCTCCAGGGGCACCAGCGCGAAGCGCCGCTCTGGCACGCGCTCATCCAGCCAGCCCATCAGCGGCTGCCACTGGGCCTGCGCAAGCGCCGGGCCACGGGTCGCCAGCACCCCTATTCGGACCGGCTCGGCCAAGGCCCGCACCGGCTCGCTCGGTGGGGGCACAGGCCCGGCCAGGGCAGGGGCGACCCAGATCCAGAGCAACAGGGCCAGCAGGGGCTGGCGGGCGAGCGATGAGGGGGTGTGACGGAACAGGGCGCTCTCCTTGGGCGGCTGATGGGGGGGGAAGCCAGTCTATCACCGGGACGGTGCGCTGGGCCGCCCTGGCGCCGTGATGGGGCGGCGAATGGGGCTTTGGTCACAGTTTGGCGGTTATGGGGCCGGTTTTATTGCGCTGGATCAACCCGGCTCCCGGTATGTGGAAAACCACAATAGAGGCGACTTGCTGCGTTGCGGACAATCAGCCCAACCCCCCTCTTGGGGGAAGCCAGCTCAGCAGAAGGAAAGACGCCATGGAGCTCAGCAAGCGCCGATTGTTATCCGGGATCGCCGCCCTCACCGCAGGGGCGGCCCTGATCCCCGTGACTCAGGCCCAATCCGTCCCCGTGCCCCGCAATGGGCGGGCGGCCATCAGCCGGGGGGATGGCCGCAAGCGCTACGGCATGCTGATCGACTTGCGCCGCTGCGTCGGTTGTCAGGCCTGCACAGTGGCCTGCACCATAGAGAACCAGCCCCCTCTCGGCCAGTTTCGCACCACTGTCAGCCAGTACGAGGTGAGCGACCTGGCGGCACTCGATGCCCCCGCCTCCCTCTTGATGTTGCCCAGGCTCTGCAACCACTGCGCCGAGCCCGCCTGCCTCGACGTCTGCCCCACGGGCGCCACCTTCCAGCGCGATGACGGCATAGTGGTGGTCAACAACGACTGGTGCGTCGCCTGCGGCTACTGCGTGCAGGCCTGCCCCTATGACGCCCGCTTCATCAACCATGAGACCAACACCGCCGACAAGTGCACCTTCTGCGCCCACCGGCTGGAGGCGGGGCTCTTGCCCGCCTGCGTGGAGAGCTGCGTCGGCGAGGCGCGCATCATAGGGGACTTGAACGATCCCAAGAGCCAGATCAGCCGGTTGCTGCGGGAATATGAGTCCGCCCTCAAGGTGCTCAAGCCAGAGGCCCATACCCAGCCGCGGGTCTTCTATCTGGGCATGGATGAGGCCTTCGTCAGCAAGATCGACGGCCATCCGGCGCAGCGCACCCTGCTTGGCGACGACGGCAAGGAGATAGCCCATGACCATTAACGAACTGCTGGCCCCGGATCAACCCATCACCTGGCTGCCCTGGGCGGTGCAATATTTCTTCCTCATCGGCCTCGCCTATGGGGCCCTCTGGCTGGGCGCGGCCGATCTGTGGCGCAAGGCGTCGGATCGGCGGCTGCAGACCCTGGCCGCCGTGCTGATGATGGGGGCAGGGGTGGTGGCGCCCATCGCCCTGACCGCGGATCTGCACCAGCCGGCCCGGGCCTGGCACTTCTACGCCCAGACCCGCTTCACCTCCATCATGTGGTATGGCGCCTACCTGCTGCCGCTGTTCAGCCTGCTATCCATGCTGCTGGGCTGGCTGCTGATAAGGCCCAACCTGGCCAGACGTGGGGAGGAGCGGGACAGGGTCGCCGCCCTGGCGCGGCTGCTCTGCCTGGGGAGCTGGTCCGGCGAGCGTTGGCTCAAGCCGTTGGCTTTGATGGCGGCTTTGAGCGGGCTCAGCATAGCCCTCTACACCGGGCTCGAGACCATGGTGGTAGCGGCGCGGCCGCTCTGGCATACCCCCTGGTTGCCCTGGCTGCTGGCGTTGAGCGCCCTGCTGGCGGCCCAGAGCGCCCTGCTGCTGCTCAACCGCCTGCTGACCGGCTGGCAGCAGGGCACGGAGGCTGGGCTGCTGCGCCAGATCCGCCCGACCCTGGCGCTGCTCGCCTTCTCCCTGCTGGGCTGGGCCCTGTTTGGCGGTGCCTCGGCGGCTGAGGCGAGTGCCCTCTATCGGCTGGATCCGAGCTGGCGGCTGGCGGCCCACTGGCTGCTGCTGACCCTGGGCCTGCTCGGCCTGCTGCTGGCGGGGCACCGATTCTCCCCCCGCCTGCAAACCTGGGGCCTGGGGCTGCTGGCACTGCACCTGGTGTGGGGCCTGCGCTGGCTGGTGCTCATTCAGGGGCAGTTGGCGCCGAAATACGGGGCCGGCGTCTATGTCTACCAGATAGCCTGGGGGCCGGCCGGGATGCTCGGCATCCTCGGCACCTTCGGCCTGCTGCTGGCCCTGCTGGTGGCGCTCTCCGAGCTGGTGCGCGCCCCTGCTCTGCCATCCGCCACAACGTCATCTGCCACCCAGGCATCCACCACCCATTGCGCTCGCGAGGCAATCTGATGGATCACAGCAAACGCAAGTTTCTCAAAGGGGCCGCCATCGCCGGGGGCACGGGGCTGTTCGTGGCCGGTTACAGCGATACCCTCAAACAGGTGGTGAGCGGGGTGGCCACCGGCAGCTCGGGCAAGCCGACCCGGGATCCCATCCACGGCAACTCCCTGGCGGTGGAGTACAGGGTCGATGAGGGAGGGGAACTTCACCCCAACCCGGACCAGCGCCTCGCCAACACCATGTGCCTCGGCTGCTGGACCCTGTGCGGGGTGCGGGCCCGCATCGACAACGAGAGCGACAAGATAGTGCGTATCCTGGGTAACCCCTATCACCCGCTCTCCGCCCTGCACCACATCGACTTCAAGACGCCGGTCAAGCAGGCGCTGATCGCTACCAGCGGTTATCAGGAGGGGGGCCTGGATGGCCGCTCCACCGCCTGCGCCAGGGGCAACGCCATGCTGGAGCAGCTCGACAGCCCGCACAGGGTCACCCGCTGCCTCAAGCGGGTCGGCCCGCGCGGCAGCGGCCGCTGGCAGAGCATCCCCTTCGAACAGCTGATCGAGGAGGTGGTGGAGGGGGGCGATCTGTTCGGGGAGGGCCAGGTTGAAGGGCTCAGAGCCATCCGCAACCTGGCCGAGCCGCTCGATCCCGTGAACCCGGAATATGGCCCCAGGGCGAACCAGCTGCTGGTGAGCAACGCTTCGGACGAGGGGCGCGATGCCTTCATCAAGCGTTTCACCTTCAACGGCTTCGGCACCCGCAACTTCGCCAACCACGGCGCCTACTGCGGCCTGTCGTTCCGGGTCGGGGCCGGCGCCCTGCTGGACGATCTGGAGAAGAATGCCCACCTCAAGCCCGACTGGGACGAGAGCGACTTCCTGCTGTTTATGGGTACCTCCCCCCAGCAGTCCGGCAACCCCTTCAAACGCCAGTCCCGCCAGCTGGCGGCGGGGCGGGCACGGCAGGGTAAGCCCTTCTCCTATGTGGTGGTGGCCCCGAGCCTGCCGAACACGGTGAACCTGCCGTCTGCCCCCGCCAACCGCTGGCTGCCCATCAGGCCCGCCACCGACTCGGCCCTGGCCATGGCCATGCTGCGCTGGATCATCGACAACGAGCGCTACGCCGAACCCTTCCTGGCGGCCCCCAATGCCGAGGCCGCCGAGCGGGCCGGCTATCGCGGTTTCAGCAACGCCAGCCATCTGGTGGTCTGCGACGAGTCGCACCCCCGCTTCGGCCAGATGTTGCACGCCAGCGATCTGGGGCTGCCCTTTGAGGGCGAGGCCTATGGCGAGGGGGATGCCATGCTGGTGGTCGAAGAGGGGAGTGACGAGCCGACACCGGCCGGCCGTTGCGAGCGGGCCCGACTCTGGGTGGCGCGCAGCATTTCGACCCCGGGTGGGGAGCTGGCGGTCAAGAGCAGCTTCCAGCTGCTGGCCGAGGCGAGCCGGGAGCACTCCCTCGAGCAATACAGTGCCGAGTGCGCCGTGCCGGTGGCCGACATCGAGGCCCTTGCCCGGGAGTTCACCAGCCACGGCACCCGGGCGGCGGTGATCACCCACGGCGGCACCATGAGCGCCAACGGCTTCTACACGGCCTGGGCCATCATGATGCTCAACGCCATGATAGGAAACCTCAACGCCAAGGGCGGCGCCGTGGCGAGCGGCGGCAAGTTTGACCCCTTCGGCGCAGGGCCGCGCTACGATCTGGCGAGTTTCCCCGGCATGGTGAAACCCGCCGGCGTCTTCCTGTCCCGCTCCAAGTTCCCCTACGAGAAGACCTCCGAATATCGCCGCAAGAAAGAGGCGGGGCAGAACCCCTATCCGGCTCACGAGCCCTGGTTCCCCATCTCGGGCCCCCTGCTCGGCGAGCACCTGACCGCGGCGGTGAGCGGTTATCCCTACCGTGCCAAGGCCTGGATCAACCACATGGGCAACCCCCTCTACGGTCAGGCGGGGCTGCACCAGGCCATAGGTGAACAGCTCAAGGACCCCAAGGTGCTGCCGCTCTTTGTCAGCATCGACAGCTTCATCAACGAATCCTCGGCGCTGTCGGACTACATAGTGCCTGACACCCTGACCTACGAGTCCTGGGGCTGGGCCACCGCCTGGCACGGGGTCATGACCAAGGTCTCCACCGGCCGCTGGCCCGTGGTGGAGCCTCGCGTCGCCAAGACGGTCTCGGGGGATCCCGTCTGCATGGAGTCCTTCCTCATCGCGGTGGCGAAACGTCTGGGGTTGCCGGGCTTTGGCGAGGGGGCCCTGAAAGGGGCGGATGGCAAGCTGTACGGTCTTCACAAGGCGGCGGACTTCTCCCTCTATGGTGCGGCCAACGTCGCCTATCTGGGTGAGCCCGTACCCGCCATTGGGCCAGAAGATCTCGCCTGGTCCGGGGTGGAGCGCATTATGCCGACCCTCAACGCCACACTGAGCGCCGAGGAGGCGAGCCGCGCCGCCTACCTCTTTGCCCGGGGCGGGCGCTTCGAACCGGTGGCCAAGGGGCGCGATGAGTCGGGGCAGCCGAGCAAGCGCTGGCCCAAGCCGCTGATGCTGTGGAACCCGGCGGTGGGCAGCCGCCGTCACAGCCAGAGCGGCCAGTTCCTGAGCGGCACCCCGCGCTTCTTCCGGGCCCAGCTCGCCGACGGCACGCCGCTGAGCGAGGCGTTCAAGCCCGCCCAGTGGCCCCTGCTGCTCACCAGCTACAAGTCCCACACCATGAGCTCCATGAGCATAAGCTCGGATCGTCTGCGCCAGGTGCACCCCAGCAACGGGGTGCGGCTCAACGCCCAGACGGCGGCCCGCCTTGGCATAGTGAGCGGGGACAGGGTGCGGGTCAGCACCCCCAATGGCAGCGTGATCGGGCTTGCCGAGTGCGTGGCCGGGGTGCAGGCGGATGCCATCGCCATCGAGCACGGCTTCGGTCACAAGGAGCTGGGGGCGCGGGAGCACTGGATAGACGGCCAGCGGGTGGCGGCCAGCGCCCTGCGCGGCGCAGGGGTGAACCTCAACGATCTGGCGGTGCTGGATCCCAGCCGCCACGGCCGTTATCCCCTGGTGGACTGGGCCATCGGCTCCTCGGCGCGCCAGGGGCTGCCGGCCCGGGTAGAGAAGCTGGTGTAGCGCCAGCTGCAAAAAAAGCGGGGCCATCATGGCCCCGCTTTTCATTGAGTGGATCCCTTGGATCACTGGTCCAGTTCGAAGTCCACCCACACCAGGCGGTGATCCGAGCTCACTCCCTTGGCGATGCCGAGCTTGGCGTCATACACCAGGTGGTAGCCGGGCTCGAAGCTGGCGGGCCAGAACACCCCCGAGGCCACCGCATTGAGGTTGGCGGAGGGGATCAGGTGATCGAGCTGCAGGCCGCTGCTGCTGGTGATGCGCTCCGGGGTCGGCCTGTTGTTGTTGCGCTTGCACTGATCCGGCTGGCTGGCGAGGCACTCGGGGCCCCCCTGGCTGACCGGGATCAGGGCGCCATTGGTGACCGCCTGGTTGACCAGCACATGGTTGTGCAGGTTCTGGATGGCACTGAGATCCCCGTCACCCGCTTGCGGATCGGCGTTGAGATCCCCGGCGATGACGAAGCGGGCACCCGCCGGCAGACCGCCGGCCTTGCCCCCATCGTCCACCATGTAGCTGGCGGCCTCCACATAGTCCTGCCAGAAGGCGACCTCGGCCCTGTTGTGCTTGACGTTGTGGCGCGCCGCATTGCCGAAGATGGGGGGCGTCGGGTGGGAGATGAGGAAGTGGATCACCTGCTCCTTGTTGCCCTGCTTGATGCGCACCGGCACGTCCGCGTGGTTCTTGGAGGAGAGCGGGAACTGCGCCCAGGCCGCGGCGTCATACCAGGGCTCGCCGCACTGGCGGCCGGCCGGGATCGGGGCCCTGGGGTTGTTGCAGTCGTCGATGACGGGGTTGGTTTCGCCCGGCATATCCTTCCACTTGAAGTGCTGGAAGGTGCGGATCTGTTTGGTGTCGATGGGATATTTCGACATCACCGCGAAGGCGTACTGGCCGTGGTAGTTGCCAAAGCCCCAGGCGTCGTCCGGCCCGCGGCTCACTTTGCCGTCCAGGTTGAGGTCATGACCGCTCATCAGCCCTGTGTTGGTGGCAAAATTCTGCAGCACCGGGTAGCTGATGGCCTGCACCTCGTCGTGCTGGGCATGGGCCAGGTAGTTGTTGTTGAACGCCTTGAGATCCGTTGTGCTCTCGCCCTTGCCGTCGTTGTCGAATTCGTTCAGCAGGAACACATCCGGCCGGGTGCGCTGCACTATCTCGGCGATATTGCGGATCTGCTGCACGTTTTTGGCCTGGGTTATCTCGGCCTTGCCGAGGCTGGTGTCGCCCTCCTGGTAGCGTGCCAGCAGGGCGTCCTGGGCGGCGCGGTCCAGGGCCAGTTCGCCGGAGAGCATGCCGGGGGCGGTGCGATCGAAGGAGAGGTTGAAGGTAGCGAAGCGAACCATGGGATCTGGGGCCTTGGAGTCATTGTTGCTGTGACAGCCTGCCATCAATCCGAGGGAAATGGCAGCGGCGAGCAGGGTCTTGTGGCTATTTTTCATTGTAATATTCCGTAGCATCAACAGGTTATGCCAGGACACCGAAGAGGCCCAGGCGGGCCCATTATAGAGATGCTGATCTGAAACGGGCTCTGAATGAGCCAAAGTGTGAGTCCATTCACAGCCTGAAGAAGAGGAAGGTGCAGCCAGGCCCTGTGGTGGTAGGGGCCTGGCCGTTCTGAATAAGCGCGAGGGCAAGAGGAGCCCCGGCTGACCCTCTGGTCCCGGGTGCCTAGGACCAGCGGGAGAGGGGGGAGGGCATGGCGTAGGCGTAGCCCTGCTGATAGTCGCAGCCGAGGCGGTTCGCTATCTCGACATGGAGCTGGGTCTCCACCCCCTCGCACACCACGGCCATGCCGAGGCGCTGCAGGTAGGCCACCAGGCCCACCAGCATCTTGAAGGCGTGTGAGGTGCGTGCCGCCTGCAGCAGCAGGGAGCGGTCCAGCTTGACTACCTCGTAGGGCAGGGCCATCAGGCGCTGAAAGTTGCACTCCCGGGAGCCGAAGTCATCGCAGGCGATGTGGGCGCCATGGGCGCGCAGCACCTCTATCAGTTCCCTGTATTGGCTCTCCAGCCGGGCGTATTCCAGCACCTCGAACCAGATGTCGATCCCCACCTTGCGTGCCTGCACCAGCACCCGCAGCAACAGGTTCTGATAGGTCGGGCTGGAGAGCGCCGGGTTGAGGTTGATGGAGAGCGTATAGGGCCCCCCCTTCGCCAGGACAGGCAGATCCCTCATGATGGCCCTGAGCATGACGATATCCAGATGCAGGGATTCGTCCTGGCTGAGGGAGGCAAAATCGATGCCTTTGTAACACTGGGCCACCGGATCCCAGCGCCTGGCCAGCGCCTCATAGCCCTTGACCTGACGGTCCCGACCTATGATCGGCTGGTAAAAGGGAACGGCGACATCCGCCATGGCCATCGTGGCCATGGCACTCATCGGATACTCTTCTTTGAACGCAAACATGGCTCTCACCTGATGGCGATGGATGGCTGCGCATAATACAGGGTGCCGCCACCCGGCAGCTGTAGGAATTATCTGATAATGAGCCTGCCGCCTGAAATTCAATATAGGATTATTCCGATTAACATCCCCCGGCATGCTGCATAAACTGGCCCCAGTGATATTCGAACGGCTCATTAATAGCTTGTTTAAGAATAAATTCAGTCTGGAATAAATATGAGAAACATATTTTTTATTTTGTTGCTGATGCTCAGCGGCAACGTATCGGCATCGGCCGAAATCAGCATAGGCACCCTTTTTGACTATATGGCAGGTCAGCAGGGAACTTATTTGAAGCGGATCCGAAATCAGGGCGATACCACCGCCTTCGTCAAGGTAGCCATTCACGAAATAACCTATGACGGCGCCGGCCAGCCCCGTGAGTCGGCGGAGCTGACCGAAGGCAACCGGGCCCTGATCGCCAGCCCGTCGCGCCTGATCATCCCGGCCAAAGGGGTGCAGGCTACCCGCTTGCTCTATATGGGGGCGCGGGACAAGGAGCGCTATTTCAGGGTTCGCTTTATTCCCGTGCTGCCCAGGAAAGAGGATGGATTCGATATGGATGACCAGAGTATTGATGCTCAGCAACAAGTCTCTGCCGGCGTAAATATATTGACCGGATTCGGCGCCATTATTTTCGTCATGCCAAAAGAGACCCGCTTTGATACGAAATTGATAGAGACCGACACCATGACCACAGTCGTTAATAACGGCAATGCCACCATAGTGCTGGACTTTTTCGAGGAGTGTGATGGACGTGCAAAAAACTGTTCAACACCAGGAAAAATTCATCTGTTGCCGAGCATGAAGAAGCAACTTGTGAAACAGAAAGATCACCTCTATCGCTTTGCGCTGATTGAGGGTGACCAGAGTAGAAACATGGTGATTGGACACTGATGTTTCTTGTTTATGACCGAGGAGAGAGTAATGAAAGTATGGATTGTTGCGCCCCTGGCGATGCTGGTATCGGCCCATCTGATGGCGGCAGAACGCATTGAACATCAGGTCACAGTGACCGCCCAGATCCCGAGCGAGGCCTTCTATGTGCAGCCGACCGGTGGCGATAACTGGATGAGCACGCCGCAGAAGCTGGCCTACAACCCCTACACCAAGAAGCTGGACACGCTGAGCAAGCAGCTGGATGCCAAGAGCACCATAGGCGCCATCACCGGCTACCTGACCAACCCGGCCGTGATGGCCAGCGGCAACGACAACATTCCCCTGACCATCAAGGTGGGTGGTGTCGCCCTGTCGACCACCTCAGTCGAGGTGATGAAGGCAGAGGATGCCAAGACCGGCAAGTTGCTGGGACTGGAAGTGATCCCCGCCGACGCCCCTGTGGCCGGCTATCAGCCCGGCAACTATCAGGGCGTGGTGAACATGATGTTTGAATCGGAAGCGCCCAAAAAGCCCTAAGCAAATGACGGCGATTAAGTTCGGCTCCCTGTATCGGGGGAGCCTTTTTTGTTTGCGCTGATGCCAAGAGTGAGATGACCCGTGCCCTATTTCTCTTTCCTGCTGGCGCTGGCCCTGCTGGGCCAGCCTGTCTGGGCGACTGAGGGTCGTGCCACCCAGCCCCTCGATGTGTTGCAACAAGCCCAAGACTTGCCTGATGGCTTTGCCGATCACTTCTTCGACGTCCCGCTGGCGGTGCGCATCCTGGTGGATGGGCAACTGCTGGGGGAGGGCGAGATAGTGCTGGGCAAAGACACCAGCGTACAACTGCTGACCCTGACCGACGGCCACGAGAGTGAGCTGGACGAGCGCACACGCCAGCGCTGGGTCGAGGTGCTGGCCGTGCCTCACCGTCTGGGCCCGTGCCAGGGCGAGTGCGCCAATGGCGTGCTGGCCCTGGAGTACAGCCTGGAGAATTCCCAGCTCTCGGTGCTGACCACCCGGGTGGAGAGCGGATCACAGCAGGCCCGCTACCACCAGTTGCCTGCCGCGGGCAGCTATGGCGCCCTGATGCGCCATCAACTGAACCTGACCCTGGGGGAGGAAGAGCAGCGCAGCGGCCGCTACAACCTGACGGCCCAGGGCAGCCTCGGCCAGTGGACCCCCTTGCTGGAAGGGGAGCTGAGCCAGTTTTCCGGCCAGCCTGCCCAGCACCATGTGCAGCAGCTCTATGCCGAGCATGAGGGAGAGGGGCGCTTCTACCGGCTGGGCTATTTCTCCCCCTATGCCCAGGGGCTGGTGCGCCAGCCTGCCCAGTTTGGCGGCGGCACGCCGACCGTGCTCGGGGTCATGCTGGGGGATTCGGACACCCTGCTGGTGGAGCAGGGCAAGGCCAGCACTGTCCCGCTCTATGTCACCCCGAGTCGGCCCGGCATGGTCGAGATCTACAAGGATGGCTTGCTCATCAACTCCCAGCAGGTGGGCTCTGGGCTGCAGGCCCTGGATACCCGGGTGCTGCCCACCGGCATCTACGAGGTGGAGCTGCGGGTGCTGGAAGATGGCCAGGTGACCGAGCGGCGGCGGGAGATGATCTACAAGCCGGGCAACTGGCAAAACCCGGAGGAGGCCTGGCGCTTCAACCTGTTTCTGGGCCAGCAAACCCGGCTGCTCAGCGACCGGGAAGAGAAGCGCCCCGAGAGCACGAGCGGCGGCGTCATGCTCAACCACCTGCTCACCCCCTCGGTGATCCTGGGGGCGTCCAGCCAGTACATTGACCAGCGCTGGCAGCATGGTCTCTCGGCGGACTGGAGCCCGGGCAACCAGTGGCGGCTGTTTGGCAACCTGATGGCGACCCAGGGGGTGGGCACCGGCTTCGATCTGCAGGCGCTGCATCACTATGGGGATGGCAGCCTGGTGCTCAGTCATCAGCAGCAGCGCTATCAGGAGCTGCGGGAGGGGGAGGCGCGTGACCTTGCCCAGAGCAACCTGTCGTTGCAGCAGCGACTCGATGAGCATCACTCCGCCAACCTCTATCTGGCGCACCGGGAGGGGCAGGGGCTGGGGGCCGACCTGGGCTGGCGTTACAACGGCGAGCTGCTCGGCCAGGGGGTGAGCTGGAACCTGACGGTGTTCGACCGCCCGGGCAGTATCAGCACCGACAATGCGCGGGACAGGGGAAGCATGCTCTCCCTGAGCATGAACCTGGGGGGAGAGCGCAGCCAGCTTGCCATCGGCATTGGCAGCCGGACCTCCCGCTCCGGCGGGCAGGAACGCAACGCCTCCCTCGGTTACCAGCAGTGGCTGGAGTGGGGCGCCTTGCAGAGCGTCGGGGCCAACCTGACCACAGACAGCTATGGGGTCGGGATGGCGGGCCATGCCCGCTTTCAGGGGGCACTCGCCAGTGGCGACGCCCACCTGCTCTCTTCTTCCTACAACCGGGCCTTGAGTGGCGGACTCAACCTCGACAGCACCCTGGCCTTTGGCGATGAGGGCAGTCTGACCCTGACCGGTCAACCCCAGGGGTATGAGGCGGGCATGATAGTGGATCTGGAGTCCGACCTTCCCGAGCTGGCCCTGCGCGCCTATGACGATCAGGGAGGGAATGTGGTGCTGCGCCCCGGCCGCAACCTGGTGCCCGTCACCGCCTATCGCGGCGGTGCAGTACAGCTGGACATGGCGGGCGCCGAGTCGCCGTCGGTGACCATTCGCCCCAACCTGCTGCCCTATCACCTCAACAAGGGGGGGGTGGCCTATCACAGGGTGCGGGTGATGAAGACAGTGACAGTGATAGGTCGCCTGCTCAATGGGCAGGGGACACCGCTCAAGGGGGCCATGGTGGTCAACCACGCGGGACGTACCGTCAGCGAGGCCGATGGCTTCTTTGCGGTGGAGATGAGCGAGCGAAACCCCAGCTTGCAGGTGGAATTCCATGGTGCACAGCAGTGCGATCTGGCGCTGGATACGGCCCGTACCGAGCGTCAGCAGGATCTGTTGTTGCTGGGTGATCTAGTGTGCAGCCCCGAAATTTGGGCCAGCCAATAGGCCCTCGAACAGGAGTCGAAGATGAGAATGGAGATGAGGCGTTGTGGTTGGTGGCTGGCCCTGTTGATCGGGGGGGCCGCCCAGGGCGCCACCCTGAATGTGACGGCGGAATATAACCCGGCGACCTATGAGGCGGGGGGAGCCAAGTTCATCAACACCACCCCCTGCACCCAGTTTCCGGACGCGACCGGCTTCTGGTGCAGCACCACGGCCACAGTGGAGACGCCCCAGGCCGTTCGGTTCGATGCCAATATCAAGCGAAAGGTGAAGGAGAGCAGCGACAGCCGGGAGGGAGTGCACTATCTCGGTTTTCCGGGCGCCCGTGACGTGACCCTGGTCAAGCAGGGCGGGGGAGCCTCCTACACCCTCAAATTTATCGTGACGTCGGTCGGCTCCGAGATGAATGTGGGCTCGGTGCCCGCAGACACCACTATCTCGGAAAAAGGGGATTGTGCTTACGCCAGTGCATGGAAGAACAGCTCGTCTCTGTTCGTCTATCGCAACGTCAAAGAGTCCGCCAGCGCATCCGGTGGCCGCTGCCATGGACAAAACATGGGCTCGGTGGGCAAGGATCTCAATATCAGTTCGATTTACCTGGGGTATAAATTGAAAGCCCCCAATCCACTGGCGATGGAAAATGGCACCTATACCGGCAAGCTGACATTATCCATGGGGCATAACCTGGACTTCGATTTCGGCGCTGGCACTTATACGGACACTCAGCTGACCGTGAATTTCACCATCAAGGTTCGCCATCAAATCAAGATTGATTTTCCGGCCGGCGGGAATCGCGTCGTCTTGCAGCCCCCGGGGGGATGGCTTCACTGGATTTATCGTACCCCGGATTATCTGGATGCGGTGTTGCCGGCGCGCTTCTGGGTCGCAGTGCCTTATCATGCCAGCCTGAGCTGCCAATATCTGAATGCACAGGGGGATGGTTGTCAGATAAAGAACGACAAGAATGGCCATAAAGTACCAGTCAAGGTATATGGCACCGGCATCCGAAATCAGGAATGGCCTATCTATGCAGGAAAGAAAGACCTGTATGCATATCATAAAATATTGGCTGATAGTAATAGGCCATTCAGATTCGTCGTGGAAAAGAAATCCGTGCAAGAGATGATGAAATATTTTGGCAGCACTTATAAAGGTGATATCACCATCATCATCGATGTGGCCATCAATTAACCCTTATTACAGTCCCATCTCTTTTGCATAGTGAAACAGGGCGCTGTCGCTTTGCAGGCCGAGCCGCAGCATGGCGCTCTTTTTCTGGGTGCTGATGGTCTTGACGCTGCGATTGAGGTACTCCGCCACCTGGGTGACCGACATGCCGCTGGCCAGCAGGCGTACTACCTCGTTCTCCCTGGGGGTGAGCTGCACCGCGGGGGGCTGGTGCAGCAACCCGGCCTCTGCCAGCACGGCGTTAACCGAGTTGCCTATATAGTGCTGGCCTGTCTTTATCTGGCGAATGGCCTCCGTCAATTCATTGAGCACGGCCTTCTTGAGAATGATGCCGCGCACCCCCGACTGGGCAAGTGATTGCAAGATACCGGCGTTGTGTATCTGGGTCAGCACTATGATGGGCAGCTCGGGATATTCCCGTCGCAATTGCTGGATCATGGCCAGACCATCGCAGCGTTCATCCCCCGGCATGCTGAAATCGGTGATCAGCAGGTCGCAGCTATGTTGCTGCAATGTTTTCAATAATTCAGAAACCTGATGGGCCTCGGCAACAATATCGCAACCGATGTGACTCTGGGTAATGAGGCTGCGGATCCCGGCCAGTATCAACGGATGATCATCGGCGAGAATGATTTTGAAAGACATGATTGAGCCTCATATAAATCAATGAATAATATTCATGGTGTTAAACATGTGGATTATATAATACTTTATGCGCCGATTTTTTCCGAGCAATAAAATGAAACATGTTCCCCAGCTTGCTGACAGGGTGAGGTGTTACCCATCGATATTATTTAGACTTGCCACCTTAGTACTGCTATTTAATTTAGTCCTATATTGCCACTCTGCTATCGCCGCCAGCAAGCCCCCTTTGCAAGTGATAAAAGTGGGTGTGCTGAAAGGTGGCTGGGGGCCATTTCAGCAATGGGATGGAAATAATGGCAGCGGCTTCAGTGTGGAGCTGATGGCCTTATTGGCCAAGAATCTTGACTATCGCATCGAATGGAAAGCCTATACGGACTGGCGTCATCTATATAAGGCGAGCTGTCGCGGTGACGTCGATATTTTGCTGGATGCCTTTCGCGCCGACGAGCGCAAGTGTATCTCCTACAGCCGACCCTATTATTCATCCCCGACCGTGGTGGTGGTGCGCCACGACAGCCCCCTGTTTCGGGATGTCAGCGGCCTGAGTCAGGCCAGGATCGCCGTCGAGATCGGGTTTCTGACGGACAAGCTGATCCGGCTGCACTATCCGTCGGTCTCCCGCATCCTGTTTTCCGATTCGAGCTCGGCCCTGCGCGCCGTGCTGGAGGGGAAGGCCGATGCCTACATTGGCAACCTGCATGTCACCAACGAGTTCATCGGGCAGCACCCTGAGCTGGCCGTGGTGGCCCAGTCCCCCCTCTTGATGGAGAGCCTCCATCTGGGAGTCAGCAGGCATAAACCCAGTCTGGGGGTGCGGCTCGACACCGCCATCCAGGCCCTGACGGTGGAGGAGCGCACCGAGCTTGAACGGCGCTGGCTGGGGGATAGCCGCCTGAGCTTTCAAGGCCATAGCGGCTTCTTGCTGCGACCGGATGAGCGGGAGTGGCTCGCTCAGCTGCCCCCGCTCAGAGTCGGCCTGCTCGAGGGCTGGGCACCTTTCTCATTTTTGGACAGTCAGGGGCGGGTGAGCGGGCTCATCGACGACTACCTCGGCCTGTTCAAGGAGAAGCTGGGTCTGGCCTATCGCCATCGAACGGACCCAAGCCGCTCGGCCCTGTTGCAGGCGCAGATCCATCAGGAGGTGGATCTGATAGTGCTGCCCCTTCGCGTCAGCCAGCGGCTCGCCGGTTGGCAGGTGAGCCGGCCTATTGCGTCCTTCCCCGTGGTCATCGCCACTGCCCGTGGCAGCAACAGCATAGGGGGCTTTGCCGAACTGGCGGGCAAGCAGCTGATCGTGACCGATCGCATGCTGGTGAGCGAGCTGAAGGCACGTATCCCCCATGTCATCGTCACCGTGGTGTCCGGCCCTGAGGAGGGGTTGGCCATGGTGGCCGCCGGTCGTGGGGATGCCTATGTGGGCAACCTGGCCGTGCTCTCCCGGGTGATTGATGAGCGCTTCGGCGACAACCTGCACATAGTCGCACCCACCCCGTTTCGGGACGAGCTGGTGGTGGCGGTGCGGGAGTCCTATGCCCCCCTGCTGCCGCTGATCAACCGGGTGCTGGTGAGCATGAGCGACAAGGAGAAACAGCAGATCCGCAATACCTGGCTGGCCTTGAACTACAGCGAAGGTATCCCGTGGCAGAAGCTGCTGCGCACCCTGATCCCCCTAGGGGCCGGAGTCCTGCTCTTCATCCTCATCCTCAGCATCGCCTACTGGCGCCTGCACCGGGAGATAAGGCGCCGCCGCGAGGTGGAGGCGGCACTCGCCCATGCCAAGGAGCTGGCGGAGCGGGCCGCCAGCAAGAAGGCCGAGTTTCTGGCGACCATGAGCCACGAGATCCGCACCCCCATGAACGGCATCCTCGGCATGGCGGAGCAGTTGAGTTTTACCCCGCTGGATCTCGAGCAGCGCCAGATGGTCGCCATCATCAACCAGGGGGCTGAGGGGCTGCTGCAGCTCATCGGCAATGTGCTGGATTACGCCAAGCTGGATGCAGGCAAGATGCAGCTGGCGCCCACCTCCTTCCTGCTGCGGGAGCTGGCCGACAATGTGCTCACCATGATCAGCAGCGAGGTGGAGCGCAAGGGGTTGCAGATCTATCTGCGGGTGGACGATGAGGTGGGAGCGCGCTTCAACGGGGATGTTCTCAGGCTCAAGCAAGTCTTGTTCAATCTGGTGAGCAATGCGGTCAAGTTCACCGAGCGTGGTTTTATCGAGCTGTCGATAAGCCAGGAGTGGCAGAGTGCCGGTGAACAGCGGCTGCTGTTCGGGGTGCAGGACACCGGCATCGGCATGAGCGCCGAGGTGCAGGCCCGTATCTTCAATGCGTTTGAACAGGCCGACGGCGCCACCACCCGCAACCATGGCGGCACCGGGCTTGGGCTCAGCATCAGCCACACCCTGGCGGAGTTGATGGAAGGGACGCTCAGGCTGGAGAGTGCCCCCGGGGTGGGGACCTTCATCGGCCTCTCCGTCACTCTGGGGCTCGAGCGGCAGAAGGAGTGTGATCCTCTCCTGGCCGGATTGCGGGCCTTCCTGGCCGTGGACGATGACAGGTTGCGTCATACCCTGCGCCAGCACCTGTTGTCACTGGGGGTGCAGACGTGGAATGAACTGGGAGGGGCCGATCTCATCTTCGGCGAGGCGCGTGATCTGCCACACAACGGCATCTGCATCGCCCCCCTTGGCAATGTGCTGGGCTATCAGCGGCGAGACGGAGTCTACTGGCTCAACAGCAATCCCCTGACCTGGCAGGCGGTGCGGGAGGTCTGTCATCGTCAGCTCGGCCTGGGCGAGGTGGCACCCTTGCCTGCGGCTTCGCCCCTGACAGAGGCCTCCCTGCCGCTGCCGGCTCGGGTGCTGGTGGTGGAAGACAATCCCCTCAACCAGACCCTGATCCGGCGTCAGCTCAGGCAGCTGGATCTGGGGTGCGATCTGGCTGAGCATGGCGGGCAGGCGCTCCTCATGCTGGAGCAGCGGCCATATGAGCTCATCCTGTGCGACTGCCAGATGCCGGTGATGGACGGCTACGACTTTACCCGCAGGGTGCGCGCTACCCGGGACCTGGCCTCCCTTCCCATCATCGCCATGACCGCCAATGTGATGCCGGAGCAGGGGCAACGCTGTCTGGCCGCCGGGATGAACGATGTGCTGGGCAAGCCGGTGCTGCTGGAGGGGCTGCGCGGCATGCTGATGAAATGGCACCTGCTGCCGTCCCCAGGCCTGCTTGATGTGGCCGCGTTGCAGCGCCTGTTCGGGACGGGTGAGCCCTTAGCGCAGATGCTGGGCCAGTTTTGCGAGGAGCTGGCGCAATCCCTGGCACAGGTGCAGGAGAACGACAAGGCGCTGGCAGACTGGGTGCATCGCCAGGCGGGCACCATCTCCATGATGATGGTCGAGGATCTGGCGCAGCAGGCCTGGCATCTGGAGGAGAAGATCCGCCAGCAGGGGGCGAGGGCGTGCGAAGCCGAATTGAGGGAATTCAGGGCACTGCTTGGACGTATAGTCGAGGAGCTGAGGGGGCTTCTCCCTCGTGCCTGAGGCTGCCTCAGCGGGCCGCCATGGCCTGCTGGGTGTGCTGGCTCGGAACGGCGTGCATGGCCTGGGCCAGCCACTCCCAGTCCAGTGGCGGTGTGCCCGCCTTGAAGCGCTGGTAGGCCTGGCCCTGATGGATGGTCAGGAACAGGGTCGTCGGCAGGCCGAGGCGGTTGAGATAGCGCACCATGACGTCACCCTGATAATGGCGCAGCCGTTGTTGCAGCTCGGGCAGCGTCAACCCTTGCTCCCGGCCCCTTTCATCCCAGATTTCAAACATGTGAGGGCGCTCCTTGCGATTCGAGGCATTCACTGTTTCGAAAAAGCGGGGGCAGGGCAATTGTCAGATCTGACAGTGTCAAATGACCACTGGCCATAAATGCGAAAACCCGGCGCCAGGCCGGGTTTTCTGAATGATGGTGGAGGGAGAAGGATTCGAACCTTCGAAGGCAGAGCCGTCAGATTTACAGTCTGATCCCTTTGGCCGCTCGGGAACCCCTCCACAGGGGTACTACTTTTTACAGGCCTTTCACGCAATGCAGGAAGATGGTGGAGGGAGAAGGATTCGAACCTTCGAAGGCAGAGCCGTCAGATTTACAGTCTGATCCCTTTGGCCGCTCGGGAACCCCTCCACGGGGTATTTTCCTGATTGTTCGCACTTGAATGGTGGAGGGAGAAGGATTCGAACCTTCGAAGGCAGAGCCGTCAGATTTACAGTCTGATCCCTTTGGCCGCTCGGGAACCCCTCCCCAAGTGCGAGGCCGCATACTAC
The DNA here is from genome assembly GCF_010974825.1 of Aeromonas rivipollensis. Taxonomy (GTDB): domain Bacteria; phylum Pseudomonadota; class Gammaproteobacteria; order Enterobacterales; family Aeromonadaceae; genus Aeromonas; species Aeromonas rivipollensis. The sequence goes on from NZ_JAAILA010000015.1 coordinate 101,181, forward strand.
CAGATCCGGCAAGGTTGTGAACCCCTTGGCCGCATTCTGACGACAAAAAAGTGTCAACTGGTTATTTTTTGATATGTTTCGCTCAAAATTCACGCTTTTCAATGACTTTTATGTCGATGTCCTGGAGGGCCGGCAGGGAGGGCATGGACAGAGGAGCCACGATGGGCTCCTCTTTTTTATGCGGGAAAGGGTGGCAGTGGCGAGGCTCAGGCGTCTGAGGTGCGTGCCTGCTGGCAGCCCTGAACCGCGTGGGCGATGAGCTCGAGGGCGCTCTGCTCGCAGGGGGGCAACTCCTCGTCGCATTGGCCGAGCGGGGTGACGCGAGGGCCCCATTTGATGAGGGCGGCGCCCCAGGTCAGACCGGCCCCGAAGGCGGCGGTCAGCAGATAGCTGCCCGGCTTGACCCGGCCCTGCTCCAGCGCCTCGCACAGGGCGATGGGCACAGTCGCAGCCGAGGTGTTGCCGTACTGCTCTATGTTGACCATCACCTTCTCCATGGGGGCGTTCATGCGCTTGGCCAGGGTCTCTATGATGCGCACATTGGCCTGGTGGGGGACTATGAGGTCGACTTGCTCGGGGGCTATGCCGGCCTGGGCCAGTACGGCACCTGTGGCCTCGCCCATGCCGCGCACGGCGCGCTTGAAGATCTCCTGCCCCTCGAAGTTGAAGGTGAAGAGGCCGTCGATGTCGGCGAAACGCACCCTATCCGTCCCGAAGTTCGGCACGTGCAGTATCTCCCGTGCCTCGCTGTCACAGCCGAGCTTGCTGGCAATCAGGCCGCTCTTCTGCTCGCTCGCCTCTATCACCACGGCGCCCGCGCCGTCGCCAAACAGCACAGCAGTGTCGCGCTTGGCCCAGTCCAGCAGCTGGATGAGACGCTCGGCGCCTATCACCAGCACCTTCTGCATCATGCCGGTCTGCACCAGGGAGGTGGCGACCGAGAGCGCATAGACGAAGCCGGTACAGGCGGCATTGAGGTCGAACACCGCCGCCTTGTGGGCGCCCAGGGCCTGCTGCACGGCAGAGGCTCCATTGGGAACTAGCGTGCCCGGGGTGGCGGTGGCCAGTATGATGCCATCGAGTTCACCGGCCTCCAGACCGGCGCAGGCCAGGGCGCGGCGGGCGGCCAGGGTGGCGAGCGCCTGGGTGCTGACGTGGGAGACCCGACGGGCCTTGATGCCGGTACGCGGATAGATCCACTCATCCGAGGTATCCATGATGGTGCTGAGGTCATCGTTGGTCAGCACTGCGGGGGGGAGGCATTTGCCCCAGCCGGTGATATTGGCGTATTTCATCTTGTTATCGCTTCTTGTTGTAGATCGCCCGCGGGCGGAAAAGTGCGCAATTATGTCGTACAGGCTTTCCAGTGTCATCCCGCGGGGAGGGGAGCGCAAGGGGGCGCAGGGAGAACAAGGTGGTGATTTTGCTTAAATTCCCGCTTCTCCATGTCTTAAGATGAGAGCCCGACCCAGGCTCTCCCTTCCCGAGGTGTTGTCAGTGCACAAAGCGAATCTCAACCTGTTGCCCACCCTCAAGGTGTTGCTGGAGACCCGCAACATCAGCCGGGCGGCGGAGCTGCTGCACCTGAGCCAGCCCTCCATCAGCAAGCAGCTCGGCCAGCTTCGCAGCGAGTTTGGTGACGAGCTGCTGGTGCGGGAGGGGCAGCGCTGGCTGCTGACCCCGCGGGCCGAGAGCCTGGCGGCGGCGCTTGCCGACTCCCTCGGTGCCCTGGAGCGGCTCTATGCGGCGCCCGAGTTTGCCCCAGAGCGCTGCGAGCGGGTGTTCCGGCTCGCCTCCTCCGACTACGTGGCCCAGCACATACTGCCCGACATCTGTGCGGCCCTGGCCAGAGCCGCCCCTCTGGCGGCGCTGGAGTACAGCCTGTGGGACAAGCGCCAGCTGCCGCAGCTGTGGCAGTCCGAGCTGGATCTGGTCTCAACCATCACGGATCTGGTGCCGGATCAGATCCGGGGGCTGCACCAGGGGGAGGACAGGCTGGTGATGCTGATGGGGCGCCACCACCCGCTTTCGGGCACGGTGCCCAGCCTGGATGACTATCTCGCCTGGCCCCATCTGCAGGTGAGCGGTGGCGGCGACAAGGACAGCCCGGTGGAGCAGGTGCTGGCCCCTCGGGGGCTCTCCCGCCGCTGGTTTGCCCGGGTGCCCTTCTTCCAGGCGGCGGTGGAGGTGCTGCTGCGCACCGACTGCCTGATGACCACCCCGGCCCACATCGCCTGGCAGCTCTCCCGGGAGCACGCCCTGAGTTTTTGCGATCTGCCCTTCGCCACCCGGGTGCAGCAGTATCATCTGCTGTGGCACCAGCGCCACCACCTGGATCCGGCCCACCGCTGGTTTCGTGAGCTGGCCTACCCCTTCCTGCGGGATCACCTGCAGCGCACCCTGGGGGAGAGCCGCAAACAGCTGGATCTGAAGGCGGATCACCTCAGCCAGGGGTAGTCGGTTATGCCAGCCTATAGCCGTTGGCTATGGGCTCTATTCATAACTTTCATTTCTGGCATAGCTGGCCACCTCCTACCCTGATCACAGTGAGATACATTCGGCTTGGGAGAAGGAAAGGGTATGGAAATGACGAGTTGGCTGGCGCTCGCCGCCATTTGCGTGATGGGGGCCATCAGTCCGGGGCCCAGCCTGGCGCTGATCATCCGCAATACGGTGCAGGGGGGGCAGGGCCACGGGGTGGCCACGGCGCTCGGCCACGGCCTGGGGGTGGGGATCTACGCCCTCATCACGGCGCTGGGTCTCTCTGTGCTGATCACCCAGACCCCGCTGCTGTTTGATCTGATCCGCTACGGCGGTGCCGCCTTCCTCGCCTGGCTCGGGATCAAGGCGCTCTTGGCCAAGCCCGCCAGTGGCGACTCTGCCGACGAGACGGTGCACGGCGCCCGTGGCCGTCAGGGGGCGTTCGAGGGCTTCATGGTGGCCTTCTTGAACCCCCAGCTCGCCATCTTCTTCATCGCCCTGTTCAGCCAGTTCGTGCACGCCGATACCGGCTGGCGCGAGGGGAGCATCATGATGCTGACCGCCGGCGGCATAGACGCGCTCTGGTACGTGCTGGTGGCCCTGGTGCTCTCCCGCGGGCCCGTGCTGGCCTGGCTCAAGGCCAAGTCCTTCGTGATCGACAAGATAAGCGGCCTGGTGTTGCTGGGATTGGCGCTCAAGGTGGTGATCTGAGCTCTCCCGCGGTCTGTCCATGGCTCGCCTGGCTCAAGGCCAAGTCCTTCGTGATCGACAAGATAAGCGGCCTGGTGTTGCTGGGATTGGCGCTCAAGGTGGTGATCTGAGCTCTCCCGCGGTCTGTTCATGGCTGGCCTGGCTCAAGGCCAAGTCCTTCGTGATCGACAAGATAAGCGGCCTGGTGCTGCTGGGATTGGCGCTCAAAGTGGTGATCTAGACCAGCGTCTGGTGCCAGTGTCGCCAGCGCAATCTCCCTTCTCCCCTTGCGGGAGAAGGGTTGGGGATGAGGGGCGACCACATAGGCTTGTCTCGGCCCGGCGAAAGCCGCATCTCCTGCTTAGGAATGTCGGCCTATCCAATCCTGCATTCTGCGGTGATCTTAAGCGGGATCAAGGCGGCGGGCGCCTGGTCTCGCTAGAGTGACGGGCATTTCTCGTCCGCCTTCAGACCAGACCCATGCAGGATCACACCCAGACTAACCGCCTCGAGCTGCTGGCTCCGGCCAAGAACCTCGCCTACGGCATCGAAGCCATCAACCACGGTGCCGATGCCGTCTACATGGGCGGCCCCGCCTTCGGTGCCCGCAGTGCGGCAGGCAACTCCCTCGAAGATATCGAAGCGCTGGCGCGCCACGCCCACCGCTTCGGCGCCCAGGTGTTCGTCGCCTTCAACACCCTGCTGCACGACCAGGAGCTGGAGCAGGCCCGGCGCCTGACCCACCAGATCTACGAGGCCGGGGCCGATGCGCTGATCGTGCAGGATATGGGGCTGCTGGCGCTCGACCTCCCCCCCATCGCGTTGCACGCCAGCACCCAGACCGACAACCGCACGCCGGAAAAGGTGAAGTTTCTGCAGGACGTGGGTTTCTCCCAGGTGGTGCTGGCCCGGGAATTGTCCCTTGAGCAGATCCGTGCCATCAGCGCCCAGACCCAGGTGCAGCTGGAATTCTTTATCCACGGTGCCCTGTGCGTCTCCTACAGCGGCCAGTGCAACATCAGCCACGCCCGCACCGGGCGCAGCGCGAACCGTGGCGAGTGTGCCCAGCTCTGCCGGCTGCCCTGCTCCCTACAGACCCCAGGGGGTGAGGTGCTGGTGGAGAACAGCCACCTGTTGTCCCTCAAGGACATGGATCAGAGCACGAACCTGGAGGCGCTGATCGCCGCGGGCATCCGCTCCTTCAAGATTGAGGGGCGCCTCAAGGGGGTGGACTACGTCAAGAATGTCACCGCCTGGTATCGCCAGAAGCTGGACGCCATCCTGGAGCGCCGCCCCGATCTGGTGGCGGCGTCGGCCGGTCGCTGCAGCTACGGTTTCACACCGGATCCCAAAAAGAGCTTCAACCGGGGAAGCACCGACTACTTCCTCCATGGCCGCCAGCCGGGGATAGACTCCACCAGGAGCCCGAAATATGTGGGTGAACCCCTGGGCCGCGTCAGCAAGGTGACCCGCGATGGCATAGAGATAGACGGCAAACCCGTGAGCCTCAACAACGGCGATGGCCTCGGCTTCTTCAAGCCGGGGGGCGAACTGGTGGGGATGCGCCTCAACAAGGTGGAAGGTAAGCAGTTACTGCTGTCGGAGCGCATGCCTGGCCTCAAGGTGGGCACCGAGATCTTCCGCAACCACGATCAGGCATTCAGCAAGTTGCTGGAGAAGCCGAGCGCGGAGCGCCGCATCCGGGTCGATATGCGGCTCTCTGAATGCGACCAAGGCGTCCGGCTCGTGCTCACCGACGAGCAGGGCATCGGCGCCTCCGTCACGCTCCCCTGCGACAAGCAGCCGGCCGACAACCCGGCGCGGGCGCTGCAACAGGCGCGGGACCAGCTTGGCAAACTGGGTAACACCCTGTTTGTGGCACGCCAGATTGAGTTGGTATTCACTTCTCCCCTGTTCATTGCCGCATCCATGCTCAACGGCCTGCGCCGGGACGGCATAGCCGCCCTGGAGGCGGCCCGTCTGGCCGCCTACCGGCGACCCGAGCGGCGCATCCCTCTGCGTGACGCCACCTATCCCCAGCACCGGCTCTCCTACCTCGGCAACGTGCTGAACAGTGCGGCCGAGCAGTTCTTCCGCGAGCACGGGGTGGGGCGCATAGCCCCCGCCTATGAGGCGAACAAGGAGCAGGGGGAGGTGGTGCTGATGATCACCAAACACTGTATTCGCTACAGCCAGCACCTCTGCCCGAAAGAGGTGCCCGGCCTCAAGGCCGAACCGCTGGAATTGAAGATGGGTAAAGACAGTTTCCGCCTGCGCTTTGACTGCAAGCGCTGCGAGATGCAGGTGATGGGGAGTTTGAAAAAGTAATCCGTTTGCGGCCTCTCACCCTAGCTCCCTTACTAGGGGAGAGGAGATCAATCTGTATAGTGCCATCCATTACCAGCGGTGGTATCTACTCCCTTTTCCCACTTACTTTTGAAAAATGGGGGAGGGGCTGGGGATGAGGGGGCGTAAATGTGCAGTGTTCCAGGGAAGAGTGTTTTCGACTGAACTGTCTGAAAATTCTCTTTCCGAACGTCTGATTACGCCTCGCTTATCAAACCAGCGGCTCTGAGTTTATGAAATCCAATATTTACCAAGCGAGATTAAATTTGTTATTACATATCCAAATTGGCTTCAATGGTCCAGTCATTATCTATCCTGTGCGGTGTAGGACCTCGTGGCTGCATTCTCTGCGAGTGATCCTGTTTGGCGATAAAGTCAGATGAAAAATGTGGCCATTTCTATATCCAAAGGGGGGGGTAGCCAGAATCCTTACCTGTAGCGGAGGTATGCAATGATAGTACTGTTTATTCTTGTGTTGGCTATCGTCACTCCGGCCGTCATCCTGCTGGCTACCGTCAAGCTCACAGAGGCAGAGTACGCACCTCAAAGTCAGTCCATCACTTCATCGATTTTCACAACCGTAAGATACTGGGTTGCTATCGGTTATACGGGATTTCTGTTCACAGGGGCACTTGGAGGCATCTTGGTTGCGACGACGAGTGAATACGGAGGTTACAGTATCCCTGGTTGCAATTTCTACGATGCGCTTCTCTACGGTGCTCGTTGCCAAGGTTTTAATGGTGCGTGGGTAGCTTCTGCTGTTCTTAACTTCGTGCTATTGATTGTGCAGTTGTCGGCAGCCTCGCTATCCTCCCCATTCTTTTTCCCTATAGCCCTCCTGCTTTGGACACCCCCCATCTACATCATCTATTTATGCGTTAGACGATTGAGGTGTCGGAGGGAGTAGTTTCGTAGATTGTTTAAATTTATAAAGACTAAGGTTTACTAAACGATATCAACGTTTTTATTCCATATCAAAATTAATTTCGATGGCCCAGTCACTCTTTATCTATCTTGTGCGATGGATGCAGACATAACAGTGTTGGGATTAAGGGGGAAGAGTAATTGCGCCAACGCCAATCGATGGATTGTAAAATATAGCCAGCAGTCTGTCGGTGCGGGTAATGCATTGAGGGCGGTGCATTTTCCATATTGCCTCTAGAACAAGGACTGTAGGGGCTACCGTTAACGGTAAGGTCAAAAGTTTTAGGTCTCCATCACCACTTACAAAATTCAAAGTTAGAATAGCGAAGCCTGTTCGGATGTTCGAAAACCTGCCCTGATTAATCGCAAGCCAGCACTTATCTAATAACCAATTCCTTCCCGCCTTAGTAACACCAGCTTGATAGGTATGTTATGGCGCTTGGTTCGATGGCAGTATCAGGGAGGCACTATGGGGAGACTAGCTTGTCCGGGCATCCCAGCCTACAGCCGGCATGGCGGGGGGGCGACGGATGCTGATTGCCCCTGCTGCGGTGATGCCTCTTGTTTTGACAAATGGAGTTACGATGGAAATCAAGGACTTACCGTTTTGCACCACGAACTGGGCCGAGATAGCGCCCACCGAGCACAAGGGGGAACGCGGCGTCGCCCGCTGGCACACCCAGCTGTTTGGGGATCTGCGGGTACGGATGGTGGAGTACTCCCCCGGCTATCTGGCGGATCACTGGTGCAGCAAGGGCCACGTGCTGCTCTGCCTCGAGGGGGAGCTGCACACCGAGTTGCAGGATGGCCGCGTCTTCACCCTGACCGCGGGCATGAGCTATCAGGTGGCGGACAACGCCGAGCCCCATAGATCCTACACAGAACAGGGCGCCCGGCTCTTTATCGTCGACTGAGCCGCGCCCTTTCCTATTTCCCCTTATCTTCCAGGATCTTGCCCATGCTTGAGCTCAGACCCAACTGTGAATGTTGTGACCAGGATCTGCCCGCCGACACTGCGGTCGCCTATATCTGCTCCTTCGAGTGCACCTTCTGCGCCCAGTGCAACGATCAGTACCTGCACCTGACCTGCCCCAACTGCGGTGGCGAGCTGGTCAGGCGCCCGCGCCGTCCGGCGGCCAAGCTGGCGGCCAATCCCGGCTCCATCAAGCGGGTCTTCAATCCTGCCCTGAAAACGGCCCTGAGCAAGGGGCGCTAGGGCTGCCAGCCCCCTCTGGGGCCGCGTCTACCAACCGCGTCCCCTCTGGGGCCGCGTCTACCAACCGCGTCCCCTCTGGCCCTTGACCTTCTCCCGGCGGCCATGCTGGCCAGGGGGCCAGGTTTGAGCCGGCTGGGTCGTCCTTTCTCCTGAAGCGGGGCCACGGGGCCCCGCCCGGGATCACACTGCTTATTTCTCCATCACCACATTCCAGGGGCCATCGGCCTGGATAAAGAAGACCGCCTCCTCGCTGCCTTCCACCTTGGCCACATGGGGCTGCTTGTCGGTCAGGGCGAAGTAATCGCCGGGGCCGAGGGGGTACTCCTTGCCTGCGACCGTCAGGGTGACGGCACCCGACACCAGGGTCACATAGTGATCCGCGTCGTGATGATGATTCGGCGTCACCAGCCCCGCCGGGTATTTCAGGAAGAACCTGCTCTCCCCCTTGGCCATGTCACCGGAGACCGGTGCGGCGGCGATGCCGTTGCCCATGTCCTTCCACTTGAGATCGGCCTTGGTCATCACCAGGGTCGACTCGGCCCGGGCGGGGACGGTGACCAGCAGCAGAGCCGATAGCGAGAGGACGACGGCATACATGAATTTCATCTGCTCTCTCCTTTGCGAGTTGAACAACCCGTTCAATGGGGCGAGGCCGTCAGGGTCTCGCCTCTCCAAGCATAGGGTGTGGGCAGCCTGCCCGCGGTGCCTGGCCGATGTGGCGCTTTAGGTGGTGACGCCCTCTAGGTGCAGCAATGCCTGCTTGATGGGCAGGCCCCCCGCATAGCCGGTCAGGCTGCCGCTTTGGCCGATCACCCTATGGCAGGGCACTATGATCGACAGCGGGTTGCGGCCGTTCGCGGCCCCGACGGCGCGGCTCGCACTCGGCTTGCCGATGGCGCGGGCTATGTCACCGTAGCTGCGGGTCTCGCCATAGGGGATGTCGCACAGCGCCTGCCATACCGCTTGCTGAAACGCCGTGCCCCGCGCCGCGAGCGGCAGGGTGAATCGTTGCAACCGCCCCGCGAAATAGTCTCGAAACTCGGCGAGGAAGGGGGCGAGCGCCTCGCCGTCCTGCCGCCAGTCGCTCATGTCGGGCAGTGGCCGCAGCCCTGCCACAAAGTCCACGTGCACCAGACCGCGCTCATCGATGGCGACCAGCAGATCGCCGCAGCGGGTGGGCATAATATCGTAGCGGATCATGGGGTTGTCTCCTTGGGTTCGTTGTCTGGGTGCTCCCGGGCCGGGTCTGTCAGCAGCGCGGGCTGCTCGCTCATGGCGTGCCACAGCCAGCTCGCGGCGTAGGCGCGCCACGGCTGCCAGGAGGCGCTTCGCGCCTCCACCTCCTTCACCGGCAGCTTGGCGCCGCCCCCGAGCGCCTTTTGCAGCACGAGATCCGAGGCGGGAAAGGCGTCCGTGTCCAGCCCGCAGCGCAGCCGCCAGTACGCAACCGTCCAGGGGCCTATGCCCGGCAGCGCGAGCAGTTGCTCGTCACTCGCGCTGCCCAGGGTGAGGGCGCCGCTCGCGAGCGCCGCGGCCAGCCCCTGCAGCGTGCGGATGCGGCTGCCCGGCATGCCGATGCCGTCCAGATCGAGCTCGCACAGCTGGGCAGGCGTGGGCAGCTGCGCTACCCCGAACTGCGCCAGGGTGCGCGACACCAGGCGCCCCATGATGGTGATGGCGCCCTTGACCGACACTTGCTGGCCGACGATGGCGCGCAACATCACCTCGTATTCGTCCCAGCCCCCAGGCAGCCGCACCCCGGGCCAGCGCCCCTGTATCCGCGCCAGCAGCGGATCCTGCCCGAGCAGCTCGCCGATGCGCCCCATGTCCGCGTCCAGATCCCACATGCGGCGCACGCGATACAGTATGTCCGGCAGCGCACTCGGCGGCAGATCCTGCACCGTCAGCCTGAGCCTCTCCCCCTCGAGGGGCTCGATGCGAACTAGCCCCTCCTGCTCGCCTACCCTGTGGCGGCGCTCGTAACCGTACTCATCCACCCGTTCCAGCCCAGGAATGGCGCGCAGCCGGTAGAACGCGAGCATGGCCTGGGCATCGAATGGCGGGCGATATTGCAGGTGCAATTGCAGGCTCGTCTGCGGCGTCTCGGCTGGCGCAGCGCCCTCCCGTTTGCGCAAGGCGCCCGGCGTCAGCCCGTAGGCCTGTTGCCAGGCGTCGTTGAAGCGGCGAATGCTCGCGAAGCCAGACGCGAACGCGACATCCGTGATGGGCAGATGCGTCTCCGTCAGCAGCCGCTTCGCAAGCAGCAGGCGGCGCGTCTGCTCCACCTGCTTTGGCGAGGCACCGAGGTGTTGCTCGAACTGGCGCCGCAACGTGCGCTCAGTGATCCCGGCCTGCGCCGCGAGCGCGCCCAGGGTGCTTTCCCCGAGTTCACCGCGCTCTATGCGCGCCAGCACCTGGGCGACCAGGGGCGGCAGATCCCCGCTCTGGGACGGCGCCAGCTCGGGGCGACAGCGCAGGCAGGGACGCAGCCCGTGCTGCTCCGCCGCCGCCGCGAAGCGAAAATATTGCACGTTGTGCTCGTGCGGCGCCCGCGCAGGGCAGATGGGGCGGCAATAGATGCCGGTGGACAGCACGCCGGTGAAGAAGCGGCCGTCGAAACGCGCGTCTCGTGCGAGCCGGGCGGCATGGCATTGCTCGCGGGTGAGGCCGGGGATGATCTCGTCCTGGGGCGATGAGACGGGGGACGCTGTGTTCATGACATGACTCGGCTGAGGGTGTGCATGACCCAGAGACTAAGCGGGTGCGAGGGGAGTGACTAGCCAAAAACGGACAGGGATAGCAAAAAAAGTCGGGCGCTTGGGGAGGGGATGAGAGGGCGCAGCGCTGGGCCGCGCCCCGGGGAAGGCGCCTATTTCAGGTAGCGTTGTTCCAGGTGCTTGCGCAGCCACTGCGGATTGAGCGCCTCGCCGGTCGCGCGGCGAATGAGCTCGTCCGTGCCGTGCAGGCTGCCCTGGGACCAGATGTGGCGGCCGAGCCAGTCAAAGATCTCCGGCAAGCGGCCCGCTTCGATGAGCTGGCCCATGTCGCCGAGCTCTCGCTCGAGCGCGAAGCGCAGCTGCGCCGCGTACATGGCGCCGAGCGTGTAACTCGGGAAGTAGCCAAACGAGCCGTCCGTCCAGTGAATGTCCTGCATGCAGCCATTCTGGTAGTTGCCCTTGGTGGACAGCCCGAGCCACTGCTGCATCTTCGCGTCCCACTGCGCCGGTATGTCAGCGACCTCGATGCGCCCCTCGATGAGATCGCGCTCCAGCTCGTAGCGCAGTATGACGTGTGCCGGGTAGGTCACCTCGTCCGCATCGACGCGGATAAAGCCGGGCTCGACCCTGTTGTACAGCTTCTCGAGGTTCGCCGGTGCGAGTGCGGCCTGCTCGCCGAAGTGCGCGCGGATGCGCGGCGCTAGCAGCGAAAGGAACGCGGGTGCATGGCCTAGCTGCATCTCGCAGAACAGGCTCTGGCTCTCGTGAATGCCCATGGAGCGCGCCTCGGCGACCGGCTGACCGAGCAGATGGCGCGGCAAGCCCTGCTCGTAGCGTGCGTGGCCCGTCTCGTGGACTATGCCCATCAGGCTGGAGACGAATTCGTCCTCGTTGTAGCGCGTGGTGATGCGCACGTCCGTCGGCACGCCGCCGCAGAACGGGTGGCTGCTCACATCGAGCCGGCCGTGGGCAAAATCAAAGCCGAGCAGCCCCATCACCTCCTGGCCGAGCGCCTGCTGGGTCGCGACCGGGAAGGGACCCTGCGGGATCAAAATGGTGTCGCGTTTTTGCTGCTCGCTCACCTGCTGGATGAGGCCGGGCAGCCAGCTCGTCAGATCGCCGAAGATCTGATCCAGTTTCTCGCTCGTCATGCCGGGCTCGTACAGCGCCAGCATGGCGTCATAGGGGCGCACCCCGAGCGCCTCGGCGCGCAAGCTAGCCACCTCCCGCGAAAGGCGCACCACCTCCTCGAGGTTAGGGGCAAAGCCTGCCCAGTCGTTCTCCTTGCGCTGGCGGCGCCAGGCGTGCTCGCACTTGCTGCCGGCCAAGGAGAGCGCCTCCACCAGCTCGCTTGGCAGCAGGCTCGCATCCTGCCAGTGGCGCTTGATCTCCGCGAGGTTGGCGCGCTGGATCGCGTCCAGCGGTTCGCTCTCGGCCTTGGCAATCCAGTCGCCCAGCTCGGGGGCGGTGCGCTTGCCGTGGATCAGCACGCCGAGCTCCGCCATCGCCTCGGCGCGGGCCTTGTTGCCCCCCTCCGGCATCATGGCGGCCTGATCCCAGCCGCAGATGGCGGACAGGTGGGAGAGGCGGTGCAGTTGTTGCTGATGTTGTTCGAGTTTCTGGTATGACATGGGATTGTCCTTGTTATCGTCCCTGATGGTATGCACCCCGTACCTGGCATGATCGGGGCAGCCCGATGCTAGCACTGTGCCGCGGGCTAGGGCCACCCTCAGGCGGTCAGCCGAGGCGCTTCTGGTGACGTTCGCGGTTCTCGGCCTTCTTGCGCTCGCTCTTTCGCAGCAGCACATAGAGGGCGCCGCTGCCGCCGTGGCGACGCTCGGCGCTGTGGATGGCCATCACCGCAGGCAGTTGCGGCAGCCAGGCGCTGACATGGCTCTTGAGCAGGGCGCGCGGGGTGCTGCGCTCCCCCTTGCCGTGCAGGATCAGCAGGCAGCGGATGTCCCGCACCTCGCACTCCCCAATGAACTGCACCAGGGCGGTTCGCGCCTCCTTGATGGTCTTGTGGTGCAGGTCGAGGGAGCCTTGCAGCTCGTACTTGCCGAGCCGCAGCTTCTTGTAGACCCCCTCCTGCACGCCGTCGCGCTTGAAGCCGACGATGTCGTGGGGATCCAGCATGGGGACAGCCTCCATGCTGAGGTGATCCAGGGTGAGCCGTTCGGCGGTGGCGGCCTCCCGGCGCGCGAGTTGCGCCTCGGTCGGCAGGCTGTTGCCCGCGCTAGGGGTTATGTGGTCGCTGCGCAGCGGCCGCACGTCGGCCACTTCCTGCAGGAACAGTGAGAGTTCGTCGTTATGAGACACGGCAGGCTCCCCGCATGAGAATGAGGGGGCATTATAGCGGGCCTGGCCTGTGCTTAGAATGGCGGGGGCGCGGCGGGCTCAGGGGCCCGCACCTGGTGTCGCCGTCGGGTTATTGACCCTCTTTCGGCGGCTCGGCGTGCATCACCTTGTAGATGAAATAGACCGCATAGGCGCTGATCAGCAGGAAGGTGCCGATAATCACCAGCATGGACATCAGCCCCACGCTGTTGCCGAACATCAGGTTCATCCAGAATTCCATCTCGTTCACTCCTGTCATTGCGCGATGACAGGCATGATAGATACCTCTTTGGGTGGGATGAGATGATCTCGATCAAGTCCCTTCGTGGTTATTTAATCGGCAACCCATTCTGTGAGCGGCCTCGCACCCGGCGCCCCGCTTGGCGGCAGGGCACCGCTCTGCGGACTTAGTCTGCCGCTGCGGGTTCGGTGAGCGACGTGATGCGCCAGCCCTGCTGCTCCAGCAGGGCGAGCAGGCCCTGTTCGCCGTAAAGGTGCAGAGCCCCTACCACGATAAAGCTCTCGTTTGGCAGGCCGGGCCACTTCTTGACCCAGTTGCGGTTGCGTTCCGCCAGCAGGGTCTGCTCCAGCCAGGCTTGCAGCTTGGGCGGCGCCATCTCCTCTTTGAGCAGATTGATCAGGGTGGCCTGATCCCCGTTCTGCCAGGCCGCCATGACCTCGGCGAACCCCTTCTCGAGCTCAGGCAGCTCATCCAGGGTGCTCTCCAGCATCAGGGTCTGGTTGTCACCGACGCTCGCCAGATAGCCGAGCTGCTCCAGCAGGGTCTCCAGCCCGACTATGGGTTTGCCGCCGTCGTTTGCCCGCTTGGCGAAGTGCTGATCCACCCCGAATTCACCGCGATAGCCGGTACGCTCCAGCGCCGCCTGGGTCAGGGTGATGGCGGCAAACCAGGGGCGCAGCGGCGCCAGCATGGCCTCGGTCAGGCCGTTCTGGCCGGCGGCGATCAGGGTGCGTCGGTAGAGATCCATGGGCAGGTGATCCTTGAGGGTCTTGCCATCCACCAGCCGGGTGATGGCCCCCATCTCCTGCCACTGCGCCTGGCTGATGTGGGTCATGTCGACCTCCATCACCAGGGCGCGACTCTGCTGCCAGGCGCGCTCGACGGGTTCGGGCAGGGGGTAGAGCGAGGGCTTGCCCGCATGGATGGACCCCAGCAACCAGTGCTGCTCATTGCCCTTGCTGATGCGATAGAAGGCCGGATCGGCAAAGGCGTTCAGCGGCAGCAGCAGCCAAAGCAGTAAGGAAAGCAGCGTGCGATGGAATCTCATGAGGCACCTTATGTGAGCGGGATGAGTGCTCTATGATAAGTCCTCATTTGTCACAGCCAAGAGGTTTCCCATGCCCCACCTTCGCTTTCGGGCAGTTTCTGTCGACACCCTGCAGCAGATAAGCACGCCCCTGCTGGCGGATCTCTGCGCCCTGACTGGCGGCAAGCCGGAGTTCGTCACCCTGGAGTGCGTCGACAGCATCCAGGTGAGGAACGGCGAGCGAGAGGCCGGTTTCCCCTTCGTGGAGCTGGTCTGGTTCGAGCGCCCGCAGGAGGTGCAGGATGCCGCCGCTGCCCTCATCACCCGCCACCTCAAGGCGGTGTTGGGGGAGCAGACCTATGTGGTGGTGCAGGTGTTGCCCATCGTCAAGAGCGCCTACTACAGCAACGGCCAGCACTATTGAGCGTGAGTGGAGAGCCTTGCTGAAACAGTTGCTGTACAGACGGTCAATTCCAGGTACGACAGCAAGGGCCAGCACTATTGATCAGATGCTGGCGCTCGGGCGGGGATCAGTCACCGCCGTGGATCACACCGACTTGCCGAGGATCCGGTCAAGCCAGCGGCTCGGCAACAGGCGGCGCAATATGCTGAACAGCCTGGTGGGCAGGGTGACTGGGTAGCGGTGCTTGGGACGCTTGCTCTGCAGCGCGTGCAGCAGCGGCGGTATGCAGGCCTCGCTCGGCAGGGTGAAGCCGCTGGTGGAGCCCTCTTTCTCCAGCCGGGTCAGGGTCTGGCGATAGGCTCCCTGATGGCGGCTCTGGGCCGGATCTATGTGGCGCACGAAGGCGTCACGGGCATTGGCGCGAAACCGGGTGTCGATGGGGCCTGGCTCTATCAGGCTGATGTGCACACCGCTGCCCTCGAGCTCGAGGCGCAGGGTGTCGGTGTAGCCTTCCAGTGCGAACTTGCTGGCGTTGTAGGCGCCGCGATACTTCATGGCCACCAGGCCAAGCACAGAGCTGTTCTGCACTATCCGCCCCTCGCCCACGGCCAGCATGGCCGGCAGCACCTGACGAATGAGATGGTGCCAGCCAAACAGATTGGTGTTGAATTGCGCCTTGAGCGCCTCCGTCGGCAAGTCTTCCAGCGCGCCGGGTTGGCCGTAGGCGCCGTTGTTGAAGAGCCCGTACAGACGTCCCCCGGCCAGCGCCAGCGCCTCTGCCGCCCCCCGCTCTATGCTGGCGGTGTCCGCCAGATCCAGCTGCACCGCCAAGAGGCCCTGCTGTTGCAACTGGGCGACATCCTCGGTCTTGCGGGCGGAGGCGATCACGGTGAAACCGTGGGCACCGAGCGCCTTGGCGGCGGCGAGGCCGATGCCGCTGGAGCAGCCGGTGATAAGCACGAAGGGGTGGGGCATGAAGATCATCCTGATTGGCGGCCAGCACAGGGCCGAAGTAGGCATGGTAGCCCGAGCGCCACCAAAAACAAAACCGGGCCACGTGGCCCGGTTTTCGGTCAGAACAGATGCCTGATTACATGATGGTGAACGGCATGATGATGTGGAACTTGACGTCATGCTCGGAGCTGAACATGTTCGGGTAGTACCAGCTGCCCTTGTCGTCCTGCTCGTTGTTGTAATCGGTGTAGTGCAGCTTGAACAGAGTGCCCTTCAGCTTGCCATCCTGCACCGTGTACATGACGTCGAAGTTGACGGCCCACTCTTTGCCCGGCTCCAGGGTGCCGTCGCCATTGTTGGCATCCCAACCGTAGGCACCGGAGACACCCGCGGCCCAGCCCGGAGCACCGACCAGATCATCCAGGGTACGAGTGGTACCGAAGAAGACGGCCTTCTCTTCGTTGTGGTTCCAGTCTGAGCGGGAATCCCACCAGATCTCGTTCGCACCCTGGGAGTTGCCGTAGCCACGGGTCAGACGGGGCAGGTAGTTGCCCAGATCCCCTTCGGCCTTGGTGTACATACCTTCCAGGCGGAAGGAGTAGGGACCGGCTGCCCAGCTTGCGGTCAGGGCTTGTTGCCATGCCAGACCGTCATAGTCTTCGTTCTCGGTGTCGGAACCGTAGAACTGGTAGCTGGTGTTCAGGCCACCCAGCACGTCAAACTTGTGAGCCAGCTTGAAGTGGTAGCTGTCCATGTAGCCTTCGGCCTGACCGAAGCCACCTGTGATGGCGGTGCCGTCCTCGAAGGTGTAACGGGCTGCCAGACCGTGGATGTAGTCGATCTTGTTCGCATCGGTGAAGGGATCGCTGGCATAGGGGCTGCTCTTGGAGAAGCCGGCGGTGTTCTTGAACCAGGGCGCCTTGTACTCATCGGCGATGGCGTAGGTCAGGTAGAGGCCACCGAAGTTGCCCTCGATCTGGCCACCACGGTAGGTACCGGGTTGATAGGACCAGTTGACGCCTATGATGCCGGGTACATACAGCTGGGTGTAACCACCCTTGGCGGTGACAGAGTCACCGAACTTGAGCTTCAGGGCTGCGGTGGAGAGGCTGAAGCCATTCTCGGGAACACCGTCACCACCTGAACCCCACTGGTCGCCCCAGAAGGAGAATTCGTTCTCTTCGTTGACCCCATTGCTCTCGTCAACGGCCAGGTCATAGGCGCCAAAGCCGCCGACATCCAGCCCGACCATGCCCCAGGCATAACCGGAGTTGTAGTTCAGGGCTGCCTGGGTGGTGGCATGGCTCAGGTTGGAGTGGTATTTGCCATCCTGACCCGGACCGGCCTGGACGCGATCACGTTCACGCTGGAAGTAGAACAGGCCGCCTGTCAGCTTGCCTTCGTCGATGAAGGCTTCATAGGACTTGCCATATTCCGGGCTCATCATGTCTTGAGCCGCGGATGCCATGCCGGGGGCGAGCAGCGCCGCAACCACGGCGGCACTCAAAGAGGCGCGCTTGAAGATCACTTTTTCCATTTGTTATTGCTCCTGATTTTATGGACTTAGCTTTTTTTTCCGGCAGTCAGGCAGAGGCCCGCCGCTCGGTATTGGCATTGCAATCAACACCCCGCAGGGCAAAAAGAAACTGTTCTGTGTTGTGCCCGTCTGCCCGGACGCCTTGGCGCATCACTGAAGGGCAATCTGCATCTTTACAGTCATTATTTTTTAGGTCTCGATCCTTGGCGATCTGACACCACCAAGAGTACGTTCGCGGTGCGAAATATCAACCGGAAGTTCCCGCCAAGTTTCAAAAATATGACCGAGTGCAAAGAATCATGATTCTTGGTGTGGGCACTCTCAGCCCGCTCATGTCGGTAATGAGAGCGTTTTCAGGTGGTTTTTTCCGTTTAGCTGGGGGGATCTTGGCGCGGAAGCAGAACTTTCTTTGTTAACCCGACGGCAACATATAATTTTGTGTCACAAAAAAAGATATCCGCCCTGCCGGGGCGGCGCCCTCTGGCCGAGCGGCGTCGAGCCGACTCCATGGCAGGGGGTCACCGCATCCGGCAGGGCAGCGCGGGGGCGGACTTGAATGAGGGCATATGAAGGGGTTGGCCCGGCGTGTACAGGGCGCTGGGCCTGATGAGGGGCGGGTGACTCAGGCCTGGCTCAGGATCCGGGGGATCTGCTGGGCCTGGTGGTGGATGTGCTCCGACACTTGTACCGAGAGGCGGCTGCCCTGGCGGGCGTGCTGGCTGATGCGGCCGATGAGGGCGGCGAAGCTGGCCAGCCTGTGCTCCTGGCTCCTGGCGTTGTCGGCCCCCTGCAGGGCGATGACGGCGGTGCTGCGCGCCATCTCCCGCACCGTCTGGGTGGTCTGGCGCAACTGCTCGGCCTGCTGGCGCTGCCCGGCGGCTTCTGTCGTGATGCGGGTCAGCACTGTGGCGAGCTGATCCCCCGCCTGGGTGAGGCTGGCCAGGATCTCGGTGATCTGGCCGAGGGAGCGCTGGGTGTCGGCGGAGAGGTGGCGCACCTCGTCGGCCACGACTGCGAAGCCGCGTCCCTGCTCACCGGCGCGGGCCGCCTCGATGGCGGCGTTGAGCGCCAGCAGGTTGGTCTGCTGGGAGATGTGGCCGATGACATCGACGATGGCGGTCACATCCTCCACCGAGCGGGTCAGCTGGGCCAGGGCGCCGCTGCTCTCGTCGATGGCGAGGCCGGTCTGGGCGGTGGCCGCCAGCATGCCCCCCACCAGCAGCTCGCTCTGGCTCATGGAGTGCTCGTTGTGCTGGGCGTGCTCCGCTATCTCGGCGGCGACCTGGTGCACCTCGCTGGCGAGCTGATTGAGCTCCTGCATCATGGTGTCGCTCTCATCCACCGCCTGCTCTGTGGTGCGGGTGCTGTGATGGATCTCCTGCACCTGCTCCACCATCTCCTGCAGGCTGGAGGAGACGCTGGAGAGCTGGCCCGCCTTCTGCTGCTGATCCTGCTGCAGGCGCTGGATCAGGCGGTTGTAGCTCGCGACTATGTCGGCCAGCTCGTTGCGCTCGCGCCCCGTTGCCAGCAACTGCGCCTGCCCTGTGGCATCGAGCTGCAGGAAGGCCGCCCGCAGTCGCAGCAGGGGCCTGACCAGCCAGCGCCGCTGCACCAGGGCAAACAGCAGGGCGACCACCACCAGGCAGAGCGCCAGGGAGCCGAGTATGGTGGCGAGCTCCCGGTTCATGGTCTGGCGAGCGGCGGCGAGCCGCTCCCCCAGCTGCTCACCGGCCTGCAGCAGTTGCGTGATGTCCTGCTGCACCATCTGGCGTGCCAACTGCTGCTGTTGCAGCGCCTTGCGGCTGCTCTCCAGCTCCTGGGGATAGCGTTTGAGCAGTGAGACCAGCTCGGCTTTGGGCTGCTCCCCCAGCTCCTTGCGCACCGGCTCTCCCAGGGTGAACTCATCGGCGGCGGCCTCCTCGAAGAGATTCAGGCTCGGCAGGGCCGCCAGCGCGTCCGCCTGTTTTTGCAGGGCGGCGAGCTCGAACTGCAATCCTTCGAGGCGCTTGGCGCTGGCCTGCTCCATGTAGTTCTGACGCTGGTGGGCGAGGGCGGGCAGGGTCGCCAGTATGTCGGCTGCCCCCTGGCGATAGGCTTCGGCGCTGGCCGGATCCTGATCTGCCCCCTGCTGGCCGTAACGCAGCAGCGCCCGGGCCTGGGTGGTCAGCTCGTTCTCGGCGTTTTGCAGCAGCCACTGGCTGTTGCCGGAGAGCTTGCCCGCCGCCAGGTAGTCCCCCTCGATGCGCGCTCCCATCTGCTCGAGCCGGGCGTGCAGCGGACCGGCTTGCTGCCCGTCCAGCTGCGCCAGCAGCGCGAGCGCCTGCTGACGCACACCCTGGGCCTCGGCCAGGCGCAGGGGATCGCCGCTGCCAAGGTAGTCGCGAAGGGCCCCCTGCAGGGGGCCGCTCAGTTGTTGTTGCAGGCGCTCCTGCTGGCGCTGGGCCTGTTCGGCTCGATTGAACTGCTGCCAGCCGTGAAACAGGGCGGCGGCCTGAACGCCGGCCACCAGCAGCAGTACCAGGGAGGAGAGGGAGGCATAATGGGCAATTTTCACATCTGAGTCCTGCTTGAAGCACGCAATGGGCGTGAGCTTAAGCAGGGGAGATGGCGTTTTTATGACAGCGGTTGCGCCGCTTTGCGGCTCCCGGGCGTCTTCACCAGCAAACCGAGCAGGGCACCGCCCATGATGAGTGCTCCCGCCAGCAGGTGGCGCGGGGTGAGCTGCTCACCGTTGAGCCAGACCAGCAGCAGGGTGCTCAGCAAGGGGGTGAGGTAGGCCAGGGCCCCGATGCGGCGCGGATCCCCGTCCCGCAGCGCCAGATACCAGGTGACGAAGGCGGCCCCCATGGGACCGAGGGCCAGCCCGGCGATGAGCAGCCAGTCCCCCTGGGGGATATGGGCGAGGGGCAGCGGCCCCTCCAGCCCCCAGGCGAGCAGCAGGGCCAGGAGCCCCGCGGGCAGGCAGGCGGCCGCCGTGACCACGGCGGGGGCGGGGGGCAGGCGGCGGGAGAGCACTGAATAGGCGCCCCAGACGATGGCGGCGCCGAGCGCCAGCAGGTAGCCCGGCAGATGGGCCTGCTGCAGTTGTAGCTTGCCGTCCACCATCACCAGCACTGAACCGGCGAGGCCCAGGGCCCCGGCCAGCAGATGGTGCAGGCGCAAGGGGTGGCCCGGCAGCAGCAATGGGGTGAACAAGATGATGCACAGGGGCCAGAGGTAGTTGATGAGGTTCGCCTCCAGCACGGGGGCATGGCGAAAGCTCATGAACAGCAGCAGGTGATAGAGCAAGAGGGCTGTGATGGTCACCAGCCAGGTGACGGGCCTCGCCCGCCACTGGCGCCAGAACGGCAGTGTGCCCGCGCCGCAGAAGAAGAGCACCAGCCCTACCAGCACCAGGGGCGAGACGCTGGTGATCCGGGAGGTGAGGGCCGCGAGCGAGGCCCACAGCAAGATGGTGAGCAGCGCAAAACCGGTGGACTTGTCCCACCAGGAAGAAGCAGACATCCAACACTCCTTTGCAAGATGAATAAAAAAAGAGGGCCAGTCTAGCAGACTGGCCCTGGTCACACAGCGTTGCCGTGCCGCCGTTATGACTCCCTGCTCGGCACTACGCTGGCCGCCGGGGTCAGGGACTGGCCCCTGACGTACCAGACGATGAGCGCCAGCACCAGCAGCGGCAGCACTGGGTCGAACCAGGTGCCGCCGGAGCCGAACACCAGGTTCAGCAGGGCGACACCGGTGCCGCCGATGGCCCAGGCTATGGTGGTGGGGATGGACCAGACGATCATCTGCTGCTTGACGTCCGAGATCCCCATCATGCGGTTGACCACCCAGAACAGGCTGTCGTTGAAATAGCCGAAGAAGAGCGACCCCATGGTGGCAGCCTGGGCGGCCAGCAACATGTTGACCCCGGGGATCTGCGCCAGTATGGGGGCGGAGATGGAGGCCGCCGTCACCATGGCCACAGTGCCTGAGCCCTGGATGAGGCGCACCAGGGTCGCCACGATGAAGGGGATCAGTATGGGGGAGATGGGCAGCTGGGCTATCTGCTCGGCGAGCTGCTGGCCCGCGCCGCTGTCACGGAGCACTGCACCCAGAGCGCCGCCAGCCCCTGTCACCAGCAGTATGATGCCGGCCGATTGCAGCCCCTCTTCGAGGCGGGCGGCAGTGGCCTGTCTGTCCATGTGCGGCACTAGCGTATAGACCGCCAGCAGCACGCTGATGGCGAGCGCTATGATGGGGGTGCCGATGAAGTTGACGCCCTGCACCAGGGGGTTCTCCATCAGGCCGCCCATCCCCTCCAGGGTGGCGAGAGTGGTGAAAATGGCCTTGACGAAGATCAGCACTATGGGCACCAGGATCGGCAGCAGCGACAGGGTCAGGCTCGGCAGGCTCTTGCCCTCCTTCTCCTTGATGTACTGCTCGTAGGTGGACTGCAGCTCATCCGGGGTCTGGGCTGCCTTGGCGCCGAACTCGGGGTACTTCTTGTCGAGCCACTGGGCGTAGAAGACGATGCCGAGCACGCAGGGGATGGCCAGGGCCATACCCATCAGCAGCATGGCGCCTATGTCCACGCCAAACAGACCGGCGACGCCGAGGGGCCCCGGGGTCGGCGGCACCGTGTGGTGGGTCACCACCAGGCCTCCCGCCAGGGCGACCCCCAGTGTCAGGATGGAGCGCTTGCCGCTTTTTGCCAGCGCCTTGGCCACCGGATAGAGGATGACGAAGGCGGAATCCACGAAGATGGGGATGCTGACGATGTAGCCGGTGATGGCCAGGGCCCACTCTTCACGGCGCTTGCCGAGCCACTTGATGAAGCTGTAGGCGATCTGCTCTGCGGCCCCCGACACCTCCAGCAGGCGGCCCATCATGACCCCGAGGCCGATGACGATGCCGATGCTGCCGAGGGTGGAGCCAAAGCCCTGGGTGATGACGGTGAGGGTCTTGTCTATGGTCATGCCGCCAGTGATGCCGGCGATGCAGGCCGCCGCCAGCATGGCGATCAGGGCGTGCACCCGGGTGCGGACCACCAGGAATACCAGTACGAAGACGGCGATGACAAGGCCGATGATGGGGGTAGGGATGTCGCTCATGATGCCTCCTGCATGTCATGGGTGATGAAACTGTCGATGATGTCGGCAAACGTCCTGTCTGCCACGAAGCCGAGGGCGCTGGCGCGCTGGTTGTCGATGCGCCCCGGCCAGCTTGCGACTATGCGCTCGACGGCCGGATCGGCGGCAAACTGCACCCGATCCCGGGCCTCCTGACCACCGACCTTGGCGAGGGTCTCCAGCATCTCGCCGACGGTGACGCTGATGCCGGGCAGGTTGACGCTGCGCCAGTCGCCGGTGGCGGGGAGCCTGGCGGCCAGCAGGAAGTTCGCTACTACTGTGGCGGGGCTCGAGAGCCAGAGGCGCAGATCCGGGCTCACCGGGCAGATGGCGTTCTCACCCTGCAGCGGCTCGCGGATGATACTGCTGACGAACGACGAGGCGGCGCGGTTCGGTTTGCCCGGCCGCACGCAGATGGTGGGCAGGCGCAGCACCAGACCATCCACATAGCCCTTGCGGCTGTAGTCGTTGACCAAGAGCTCCCCCATGGCCTTCTGGGCGCCATAGGAGGAGGTCGGGGTCAGCGCCGTGCCGTCGTCTACCAGGGCGGGCAGGGAGCCGCCGTAGACCGCCAGCGAGCTGGTGAAGATGAAACGGATGCCGGGTCTGGTGTGGCGGCAGGCCTCCAGCAGGGTGCGGGTGGTGTCCAGGTTGACCTTCCAGCCGAGATCGAAGTCCTGCTCCGCATGGCTGCTGACGATGGCCGCCAGGTGGTAGACCACGGCGGTCCGCTCTGTGATCAGGGACTCGGCGACCCCGGCCTCGGTGAGGTCGGCCTGGAGGCAACGTACCCTGGGGTCCGCCATGGGGGCCTGTGGCTGTTGTATGTCCACCAGCAGCAGCTCGGTGAAGGGTTGTGTGCTCTGCAGCAGGGCCCGGGCCAGTTTCTGGCCCAGGAAGCCACCGCCGCCGGTGATGATGATCTGCATCTCGTTATCCTCAGACTCGTTCATGTGTGTAGGGTGTCGTCGTTGTTATTGTTGTGTGAGCCAGCCCAGCCCTTCCCGGGTGCCGGCTCTGGGGTTGTATTCGCAGCCTATCCAGTCGTGGTAGCCAGCCTGCGCCAGCACCTTGAACAGGTGGGGATAGGCAAGCTCCCCCTCGTCCGGCTCGTGGCGATCCGGCACCGAGGCTATCTGGACGTGGCCTATGGACTGGCCCAGCTTGCCGATGAGGCGGGTGAGATCCCCGTCCATGATCTGGGCGTGGTAGAGGTCGAGCTGCACCCCCACGTTGGGCCTGTCTATCTCCTGTACCAGGGCCAGGGCGTCGAGCTGGTGGGCCAGGAAGTAGCCGGGCACATCTCTATCGTTGAGGGGCTCGAGCAATACCCGGATGCCATCTGCGGCGAGAAAATCGGCGGCGAAGCGGATGTTGTCCACCAGGGTCTGGCGGTGGGTCGCCAGGCTATGAGCGGGGTCGACTATGCCGCTCATGGCGTGCACCTTGGTGCAGCCGAGCGCCAGGGCGTAGTCACGCACGCTTGGCAAGTGGGCGCGAAACTCTGCTTCCCGCCCCGGGATGGCGGCCATGCCGCGCTCCCCCGTCCCCCAGTTGCCCGGCGGCATGTTGAACAGGGCCTGAGAGAGGCCGTGCTCGCGCAAGCGGCGGCCCAGCTCGGCGGCCGGCCACTCGTAGGGGAAGAGGAACTCCACCGCCTCGAAGCCTGCCTCGCGGGCGGCGGCGAAGCGCTCCAGGAACGGCAGCTCGGTAAACAGCATGGTGAGATTGGCGGCAAACTTGCTCATGGTTTCATCCTCCTCAATTCATCAATTTCGGGTTCGCTCAGGTAGCGGATGGACTGGCCATGGAGCATCAGCACCAGGCGCGCCGTCTCCTCCAGCTCCTCCATGTTGTTGACCGCATCCACCAGATCCTTGCCCGTCACCACGGGGCCGTGGTTGGCCAGCAGGAAGGCGTTGCCCTCGGGGGCGCGGCGCCCCAGCTCCTCGGCGATGCGGGCATCCCCCGGCTTGTAGTAGGGGATGAGCGGCAACTGGCCGACTCGCATCACGTAGTAGGGGGTGAAGGGGCGGATGACGTTGGCCGGATCCAGCCCCTCCAGGCAGGAGAGGGCGGTCAGGTGGGTGCAGTGCAGGTGCACCACGGCCCGGCAGTTTGGATTGTTGTGGTAGATGGCGAGGTGGAAGGCCACCTCCTTGGAGGGGCGATCACCCCCCAGGTGCTCCCCCTGCAGGTTGACATGAGAGAGCCTGTCGGCGCTCAGACGCCCCAGGCAGGAGCCGGTGGGGGTGGCGATCAGGGTGCCATCCGGCAGCAGGGCAGAGAGGTTGCCGGCGCCCCCGGTGGCATAGCCACGCTGGAAGAGGGAGGCCCCCAGCATCACCATGGTGTCGCGCAATGCCTGTTCAGTCATGGAAGTACTCCTGAGCCTTGTCGAAGAAATCCTCATCCCCGAAGTTCCCCGACTTGAGCGCCAGGGAGAGGGGGGCGTCTATGGCCCGCACCCAGGGCACACCGGGGGCGATTTGCGGGCCTATGTGGAACGCCTTGACCCCGAGGGCCTGGGTGATCCGGCTGGAGGTCTCGCCGCCGGCGATGATGAAGCCGTCCACCCCGGCGCCCTGCAGCCGCTGGGCGAGGCGGGCAAAGCAGTGCTCCACGGCGTCGCTGGCCGCCTGCTGGCCGTGGCTCTCCTGAATGCGGGCCAGCTCCCCCGGGCTGGTGGTGGCGTACACCAGCGGCGCCGGGGTGAGGGGCTGGTCCAGTACCCACTGGGCCAGCTCGGCCGGGTAGTCGGCATCCTCGAGGCAGCGTGCCACGTCCAGCGCAAGGGCAGGGGCATGCTGGCGATAGCGGGTCACCTGGCGGTTGGTCATCTCGGAGCAGGAGCCCGACAGCACCACGGCGCGCGAGCCTCTGGGCCAACCCGCCTCGCGGGCACCCTGCAGATCGCCGCTCCCAAGCTGGCGGGCCAGACCGATGGCGAGGCCGGAGCCGCCGGTCACCAGGGGCAGGTGGAGGGCGGCGGTGGCGATGTCAAGCAGGTGCTGCTCGGTCAGGGTGTCGACCACGGCGTAGCGCACGCCGTCCTCTGCCAGCTGCTCAAAGGCCCCTGCAATGGCGGCGGCCCCCTTGTCTATGGTGGCAAACGGCACCAGACCGGCGCGGCCCGAACCCTGCCCCTCCATCAGCCTGAGCAGGTTGCTGTCCTGCATGGGGGTGATGGGGTGGTGTCGCATGCCGGACTCGGCGAGCGGCAGGGCCCCCACGAAGAGGTTGCCCTGATAGACGGTGCGACCGTTGACCGGCAGGGCCGGGCAGATCAGGGTGAAGTCCTGGCCAAGCGCCGCCAGCAGGGCGTCGGTGACAGGGCCTATGTTGCCTGCCGCCGTGCTGTCGAAGGTGGAGCAGTACTTCTGGTAGATGCGCGGGCAGCCGCGGGCCTGGAGCCAGGCCAGGGCCGCCAGGGAGTCGCGCACCGCTTCGCCCGCCGGGCAGGAGCGGCTCTTGAGGCTGATCACCACGGCGTCGACCTGGGGCAGATCGCCGTCATGCTCCGGCACACCGGAGAGTTGCAGGGTGGAGAGACCGTTCTCCACCAGGAAGCCGGCGATGTCGGTGGCGCCGGTGAAGTCGTCTGCGATGACACCGAGTTTCATAGTCGCTCCTCCTGACCCGGTAGGGTGATGCCGGAGAACGTCTTGATGACGGCGCTGTCATCTTCCTGGCCGTGCCCCGCGTTGCTGGCGCTGAGGAACATGTTGAGGGCGGTGCTCGCGAGCGGCAGCGGGAAGCGCAGCGCCTTGGCGGTGTCCGCCACCAGGGTGAGATCCTTGACGAAGATGTCCACCGCGGAGCGGGCCTGGTAGTCGCCGGTCAGTACCCGGGGCATGCGGTTTTCAAACATCCAGGAGTTGCCGGCGGCATGGGTGACCACGTCATACATGAGATCCAGCGGCACGCCGGCCTTGCTGGCGAGCGCCATGGCCTCGGCCGCGACCGCTATGTGCACCCCGGCCAGCAGCTGGTGGATGATCTTGACCGTGCTGCCCTGGCCCGGCTCGTTGCCGACGCGGTAGACCTTGCCAGCGACCGCATCCAGCACAGGGGCCAGCTTGTCGAAGGCGGCGTCTGCGCCTGCGGCCATCACAGTCATCTCCCCCGCGTCGGCCTTGATGGCGCCACCGGAGACAGGGGCATCCAGCATCGGCAGCCCCAGCTGTGCCAGCTCGGCGGCCAGGGCGCTCGCCTCCTCGGCCGCTATGGTGGAGGAGACCATGATGGCGGTGCCCGGTTTCAGGTGGCGGGCCAACCCCTCTTCGCCGAGCAGGATGCGGCGCACCTGGGTGGCGTTGACCACCAGCAGCAGCACGGCATCCAGGGTCTCGGCCAGGGGGCGGGCATCGGCCATGACGGCGGCGGCACCGGCCTGTTGCAGCTGGTTGCGGGCCTGCTCGCTGAGATCTATGCCGTAGGTGGTGAGTCCGGCTCGCAGGCAGGAGCGGGCGGCGCCCATGCCCATGGCGCCAAGGCCGATGACGGCGACATGATAGGAAGTGCTCATCTCGTGATTCCTCGATAACGACTGATGAGCCGATAGTAGAGGCTTGTGGCGGTGAAATATCAGGCAGGTGTCACAAAAAATAACTTAAGTGGTGTTAATTTTTGTTATTCAAGCAGGTTGAGATTCTTTTGAATCAATTTTCGATGCCTTTCATGTGAATAAATGTGATTTGTGAGCCCCTTCGAGGTTATTTATCATTTTTTACCAGATCACTGGGGTAGAATGGCGCCTCTTTTCCCCGAGGGGCGAGCCAAGATGATTCCCGTAGAGCGACAGCAACGTATCCTGCAACTGCTGGCAGAGCGCGGCGTGGTCAGCATAGTGGAGCTGACCGAGTGGTTGCAGGTCTCCCACATGACCATCAGACGCGACATCCAGAAACTGGAGGAGCAGGGGCGGGTGCTATCCGTCTCGGGCGGGGTCAGTCTCTCCCAGCGGATCAAGAGCGAGCCCTCCCACGCCACCAAGCGCAGCCTGATGCAGGGGGCCAAGCTGGCCATAGCCCGGCTGGCCGCCGACCAGGTGGCCGAGGGCAGCACAGTCTACCTGGACGCCGGCACCACCTCCCTGGAGCTGGCCCGCGAGCTGGCGCTGCGGGAAGATCTGATGATAGTGACCAACGACTTCATGGTCTGCGCCTACCTCATCGAGCACGGCCGCTGCCGCCTCTATCACACCGGGGGTCAGGTCATTCGCGAGAACCAGTCCTGTGCCGGGGAGGCCACAGCCCACTTCCTGCGCAACCTGCACCTGGACGTTGCCTTCCTGTCCGCCTCTTCCTGGGACGGGCAGGGGATCTCGACCCCGAGCGAGCAGAAGGTGCCGGTGAAGCGGGCCGTGGTGGAGTCGGCGGCGAGCCGCATCCTCATCTGCGACTCGTCCAAATATGGCAAGGTCGGCACCTTCAACGTGGTGGGCTGGGATGCGATCGATCAGGTGATCACCGACGAGCAGTTGCCACAGAGCGCCCGTGAGGCGCTGGCCCAGCACGGGGTCAGGGTGACCATGGCACCGCTGGCCAGCCTGGCGTCCGGCGTCGAGTGACTGTGCCAGCCTGCGGTTGTCACTCTTTGCCGGCCTGAGGCTCGCTCGTCAGGTTGGCGGATCCCTGGATCACCTCGCCCGCCTTCTCTATGTCCCGTCCCACCCCGTGTATGGTGTTGCAGCCCAGCAACCAGAGGCTGGCACAGAGCACCAGCAGGGTTCGATTCATGTTCATGCTTCCTCCTCGCCGGCGCCTGGTCCAGGGCCGGCCTCAATGTCATGGGGTCAGTTTGAGCAGGCGCCCCTTGCCTGAGTCCGTCAGCAGATAGAGGGCGCCATCCATGCCTTCCCGTATGGTACGGATCCGCTCCCCCAGATCGGTCAGCAGCCGCTCCTCCGAGATGATCTTGTCCCCCGCGAGGCGAAGACGCAGCAAGGCCTGACCGCGCAGGGCACCGACCAGCAGATCTCCCTGCCACTCCTTGAACAGGGCGCCCTGATAAAACGTCATGCCCGAGGGAGCTATGGAGGGCACCCAGACCCAGAGCGGCGGCGTCATGCCGGGTGCGCTCTGGCCCACGCCAATCTTGCCGCCCCCGTACTCCTCGCCGAAGGTCACGACCGGCCAGCCGTAGTTGTGCCCTGGCAGTATGAGGTTGACCTCGTCCCCGCCCTGGGGGCCGTGCTCGTGAGCCCAGAATTGCTGGCTAACCGGGCGCAGGGCGGCGCCCTGCATGTTGCGATGGCCCAGGCTCCAGATCTCCGGCAGGGCCCCCGCCGTCTTGACGAAGGGGTTGTCGGCGGGCACCCGGCCATCCTTGTGCAGGCGCACCGTCTTGCCGAGGTGGTTGTCCAGCGTCTGGGCCCGCGCCCGCTCGCTGTAACGATCCCCCAGGGTGATGAAGAGATAGCCGTCCTCGGTCAGCACCAGACGGGAGCCGAAGTGGGCGCCGCCGGCCACCTTGGGCTGCTGGCGAAACAGCAGTTGCCAGTCGACGAGGGCGTCCTTTTGCAGCCTAGCCCGGGCCACGGCAGTGCCGGCCCCGCCGTCGCCGGGTTCGCTGTAGCTCAGGTAGAGCCAGCCCTCGTGGTCCAATGCGAGATCGAGCAGGCCCCCCTGACCCTGATTGGCGATGGGGGGCAGACCCGAGATGAGATGGCGCTCGCCCCCGGCGTCGATGCGCAGCAGGCGGCCCGGGCGCTCGCCAATCAGATAGCCGCCCCCCGGCAGCAGGGCCAGCCCCCAGGGATGGTTGAGCCCCTCCACCAGGGGGGTCAGTGTCAGCGCCCGGAGCGGGCTCACCAGGCAGATCAGCAGCAGTACGAGCAGTCGCAACAAGGGGGATCTCCTCTTGGAAATGGGGAAGGCCGGCGGCGCAACGTCGCTGAAGTATAGGGGGTTGCCAACAGGCCAAGAGAGATGGCCCTGTCTGCGGGCCTTCCCTGTCGCGACGCTCAAGGCATTCAGCCCGACGCAAGGCGGTGCGCGTACACTTGATGGTGTGATGAGACATGGTCCGCACGCCCAGGCGAGCGGCCATGGTCATAGGTTGGCAGCGGTCTCCTGAGCGCCGGTGCAGCATCAGGGCCCATGGGGCCTGTGTTCATGGAGGATAAGATGTCATCACCCGCGCTGGCGCCAAGGCGCTCCCTGTCCGATCTGCTGGCCGGTGTCACTGCCGCGGCCGTCGTGCTGCCCAAGGCCATGGCCTATGCCAGCGTGGCCGGTCTGCCGGTGGCCGTCGGTCTCTACACCGCCTTGGTGCCCATGTTGCTCTACGCCCTGCTGGGCTCCTCCCGAGTGCTCAGCGTCAGCTCCACCAGCACGCTGGCTATCCTGACCGCGACCCAGCTCGGGCTGGTGGTGCCGGATGGGGATCCCGGTCGGTTGCTCACCGTGACCGCCACCCTGACCCTGCTGGTGGGGGCCATGCTGATGCTGGCGGCGGTGCTGCGGCTCGGCTTCGTGGCCAACTTCATCTCCCTGCCGGTGCTGGTGGGATTCAAGAGCGGCATAGGGCTGGTGATCATCCTCGATCAGCTGCCCAAGCTGTTCGGGGTGCACATCCAGAAGGAGAACTTCTTCCTGGATCTCTACCACCTGGGTCAGGCCCTGCCCCAGAGCTCCTGGCTGACCCTGGTGGTCGCCCTCGTCACCCTGGTGGTGCTGGTGTTCATGGAGTGGCGCTTCCCCCATTCCCCCGCCCCCTTGCTGGGGGTGGGCATAGGCATAGCCCTGGTGTGGGGTTTTGGCCTGAACGAGGCGGGTGTCGCCATAGTCGGCAGCATCCCCACCGGCTTGCCCGCCCTGACGATGCCGGACCTGACTCTGGTGTTGCAGCTGCTGCCGGGGGCGGCGGGCATAGCGCTGATGAGCTTCACCGAGACCATAGCCGCAGGGCGGGCCTTCGTGGGCAAGGGAGAGCCCGAGATCAATCCGAACCGCGAGCTGGTAGCCACCGGGCTGGCCAACCTGGGGGGCGCCTTCTGTGGCAGCATGCCAGCGGGAGGCGGCACCTCCCAGACCGCCGTGGTGCGCTCCGTCGGGGGCCTGAGTCAGTGGGCCTCCGCCGTCACCGCCGCTATGGCGCTGGCCACCATGATCTTCCTCGCCCCGCTGCTCTCCTGGCTGCCGAGCGCCACCCTGGCGGTGGTGGTCATCGTCTATTCGGTGGGGCTCATCCAGCCGGGGGAGTTTCGCAAGATAGGGCAAATTCGCATGATGGAGTTTCGCTGGGCCGCCATCGCCTGTCTGGGGGTGCTGCTGTTTGGCACCCTGGAGGGGATAGTGGTCGCCATCCTGGCCTCCCTGCTGGGACTCGCCAGCCAGACGGCGCAGCCGCCCGTCTATGTAATTGGCCGCAAGCCCGGGGAGGATGTTCTGAGGCCGCTGGCCGCCCGCCATCCCGATGACGAGACGATCCCGGGCCTGCTTATTCTGCGGCCTGAGGGGCGTCTGTTCTTCATCAATGTGCAGCATGTGGCGGCCCGGATCCGCGAACTGATCGAGACTCACCAGCCCGAGGTGGTGGTGCTGGATATGAGTCGGGTGCAGGACGTGGAGTACTCGGCGCTGATGATGCTGATGGAGGGGGAGCAGCAGGCGCGCGCCCGGGGCGTCAGCCTCTGGCTGGCCGGGCTCAATCCCGGGGTGCTCGAGAATGTGCGCCGCAGCGGGCTGGCCGACCAGCTGGGGGAGAGCCGCATGCTGTTCAATGCCAGGGCTGCCATCCGCCAGTATCAGCAGAGCAAGGCGTGAGGGAGCAGGGCAAGGGGACGAGCCAGAGGCCCCCAATGCCAGGGCGGCGATCCGCCAGTATCAGCAGAGCAAGGTGTGAGGGAGCAGAGCAAGGGGCGAGCCAGAGGTTCCCCAATGTCCTGTTCAATGTCAGGGCGGCCATCCGCCAGTATCAGCAGAGCAGGGAATGAGAGAGCAGAGCAAGGGGCGAGCCAGAGGTTCCCCAACGCCCTGTTCAATTCCAGGGCGGCGATTTGCCACTATCAACAGAGCAGGGAGTGAGGGAGCAGGGCAAGGGGCGAGCCAGAGGCCCCCCCTTGACGGTGATCAGAAGAGTTCCGGGATCACCCTGAACGGGTGCTCCGAGGCCTTGACCTTGCCAATCTTGCGCTTGGGCAGTTTGACCGGCTCGGCCGGCAGCTCCTCGTAAGGGATGTGGCTCAGCAGGTGAGAGATGATGTTGAGCCGCACCCGCTTCTTGTCCTCGGAGCGGGCCAGGAACCAGGGGGCCCAGGCGGTATCGGTGGCGGTGAACATGGCATCCCGCGCCCGGGTGTAGTCATCCCAGCGATCGAAGGACTTGATGTCCATGGGGGAGAGCTTCCAGATCTTGCGCCCATCGTCGATGCGATCCCGCAGCCGTCGCTCCTGCTCCTCCGGCGTCACCTCCAGCCAGTACTTCAGCAATATGATGCCAGAGTCGACCATGGCCTGTTCCACCATGGGGGCCCCTGCCAGGAATTTGTCGCTCGCCTCCTGGCTGCAAAAGCCCATGACGCGCTCCACCCCGGCCCTGTTGTACCAGCTGCGATCGAAGATGATGATCTCGCCCGCCGCCGGCAGGTGGGGGATATAGCGCTGGAAGTAGAGCTGGCTCTTCTCCCGCTCTGTGGGGGCCGGCAGCGCTATGACCCTGAATACCCGGGGGCTGACCCGCTCGGTGATCGCCTTGATGGTGCCCCCCTTGCCGGCACCGTCGCGCCCCTCGAAGACGATGCAGACCTTGAGCCCCTTGTGCACCACCCATTGCTGCAGCTTCACCAGCTCCACGTGCAGGCGACGCAGCTCCTTCTCGTATGCCTTGTTGCCAAGGGGCTTGGGCTCGGCGACCGGTACCGGCTGTTCTGCTTTGGATTTTTTTTTGCTAGCCATGATGTCCTTCTTGTTTCTCAAACGGATGAGGAGTGGCCGTCATCCTGAACGGCGCACTTCAAGCGTAGATGACGGCGCGCCGCCACCGGACACGGCAAGCACCAGGGATGATCGGGATCATGGTTGGTGGGGCTCACTGGGACTGTTGGTGGCAGGGAAATATTGAAGAGGGGGCGTGACGCAGCCGCCATGGATGCAGGTGGCGAAGGTCGGGAGAAGGCCAGAAAGGATCAAGGGGTTGGCATCTTGCGATACCAACCCCTTGTTTTGTATGGCGTTCCCGACTGGAGTCGAACCAGTGGCCTGTCCCTTAGGAGGGGACCGCTCTATCCTGCTGAGCTACGGGAACCTTGTGGCGGGCATTATACAAGAAGCATTGTGCTTTTAAACCCTTGATTCCTATTCCAATACGGCCAGATCGCCGATTTGGACATTAAACGGCGAATATTTGTTCTGACTGCTGATGATGGCGCCATCCTCGAACACCTGCACCACCTCGAACAGGCCGTCGGCGGGGTTGCGCATCACCCTGGACTTGCCGTAGGGATCGATAAAGTCGGCGCTGTGCTGGACCCGGAACTGATCCCCGAGCTTGACCCCGTTGCGACGGCCCAGGCTGATGTGGGGGCCCCGTTCGTGCTGGGCGACGATGCGGGCGGTGACGGGGGCGCAGGCGAGCTCGGCGATGATGTCCTGGGCCGCTTCCTTCAACTGGTAGCTCACCTCCTGGCCGTAGCTGGACTGCCAGAATTGGCCGCTGTTGCTGCCCACCAGCTCCCGCCTGGAGAAGGTCCAGTTGGCCCGGCCCTGATACTCCTTGCGCCCGAGCAGGCTGCCGTTGATGCCGTCGAACAGGTAGAGCTGCATGCGGAAGTTGCGGATCGGATCCTTATACCAGCTGGTCAGCTGGTTGCCCTGGGGCTCGAGGGAGAGATCGTCGATGCTGCCGAGCACCAGATACTGGCTGTCGGTGCGCAGGCTCAGGGCCTTGATCTCCTCGAGGGCGCTGCGATCCCCCTGCTGCAGGTGGAGCGGGTCTATGCGCAGGTTCTCGTCCAGCCACTGGCGGGCGACCACCCCCTGGGGTGCCGCCGCCAGGGTCTCGAACAGGCGGCGGGAGAGGTCCGCCGGCATGTCGTCGAGGGCGCCCGTGCTCGCCTGATCCGGGTAGCGCATGCGCAACCGTACCAGCGTCAAATCCTTGGCGTAGTGCTGGGTCTGGCAGATCTGGCGCTCGGCCTGGATGTCGGCCACCAGCGTGATGTACATGCGGCCGTTGCGCACCTCCTCGCGCTTGAGGCGGTACTGGCGAATGTCGCCGCCGGAGCGGATCTGGATCTGCTCCGAGCGCAGGCTGCCGTTCTCCAGGCGCTGGATGCTGGAGACGGACGCGCCGCTGGCCAGCAGGGCCTGACGCAGCGCATCCCGGGTCGCCTGCTCGCGGGCATAGACCTCGTCGCCTCCCAGAATGGCGGCACTGCCCTGGGCCTCTATGAGCTCGGCGCGGGCCGACAGACTGGCCAGCAACAGGGTTGACAGCAGCACAACTTTCATAACGTACACCTTGAATAGATGAACCCCTCTTGCGCCCCAGGGGACGGGTGAGCGGCTTCATGGACACTGGCCTGGTTTGCACCGGGTGCGCAAATAAAAGCAAGATCCATGCCTTGTTCCGGCGAAAGAGTGCGTGGCTCGCCGCATTTCCCGGTCCCAGCCTCTTTATTGGCGCCGCCCAAGGCCCTCTGGCGGATCATCGGGTGATCCTTCGCGCATTCCCGTCTCAAGTGTTGGCCGCTGCGACCGATAACAAGTCAGGTGTAGATACAGGAACAGGTATCCATGAACAGAATTATCACGGCGCTGGCGGTTGCGCTGGCGCTGGCCGGCTGCGGCTCGGCCGACCCCATCAACCGGGATCAAGGGGATCCCCGGCAGGCGGCCAAGGGGATGGAGCTCAACTGGCTGGTGGCCCGCATGACGGATCAGCTGATGGAGCGCAAGTCGCTCACTACCCTGAGCGAGCCCATCGCCGTCGCCTCCTTCGTCGATCTCGACACCCTGAAAGACACCAACTGGATGGGTCTGCAGATCGAGGAGAGCTTCATCTACGAGCTGAACCGGCGCGGTGAGGTAGTGGTGGACTTCAAGACCACGGGCAGCATTCAAGTGACCCCCAGTGGCGACTTCGTGATGAGCCGGAACTACCGGGATCTCTCCGCCCGCCTGCCCATCTCCCGGATCCTGACCGGCACCTTCAGCCGCAATCAGCAGGGGATCCTGGTCAATGCCCGGATCATCGATCTGCGTACCAAGATGGTGGAGACCACGGCCCAGAGCCTGATCCCGCAACAATATCTGTCCGGCGCCAGCAACTCGTTTGGCCGGGCATCGGTCAACCGGGGTTATCTGATGCGGGGCGGCCAGAGCGCATCCGGCCATCTGGTCAACCTGACCCCCTGAGGAGTAGACAGCCATGAGAATCGTGTTTGGCCTGATGATGGCCCTCTTGCTGACGGCGTGCAGCGGCAACCGGGTGGTGAACTATGACGTGGCCGAGAAGCCAGATGACTTCCCTGTGCTCAAGGCGGTGGGCTACGCGGTGATCGACATCCAGCCCGGCCCCTCCCAGTCCGAGAAGATGCTGCAGGCGATCCGGGCGTCCAAGATGGATGCCTACCGAGAGCTGGCGGAGCAGCTCAACGGCCAGCAGGTGCGCGGCCAGAGCAGCTACAAGGACCTGACCCAGACCTCCAACTCCCTGGATGTGTCTGTGGCCGGCATGGTGCGCGGTGCTCGTGTGGTGGCGACCTATCCCCGTGGCAACACCTATGCCACCGAGCTGGAGCTCGATACCCGCAACCTCTATCACCTGAACCAGCTGATGGCAGGTCAGTTCTAGCGCCAGAAGCAGGACTCCATCCTCTATCACCTGAACCAGCTGATGGCGGGTCAGTTCTAGGGCGGGTCCGAGCGGACGCCGGCATGAGCCCGGCGGTCATCACAGCACAGACAAAGGCGAGCCATGGGCTCGCCTTTTTGTTGTCCGGGGGCCGGCTCGGCTGGGGGCAAGACCAGGGGTGGCGCCCCGTCAGCGTGAGTCTGGGGCCCGGTTGGCGGCCTAAGTCGTATAATTAGAGTGAATGATGGAAGTATATCGTTCAGTTTTATCAAACGATTAGTCGGGGGGACTGGGGTGGCCGATGGCGGTAAATGTGGCTGTGGCGCCTCCCGCGGGGGTTGGGAGGCAGAAAAGAGAGAGGCGAGCCTGATGCTCGCCTCTTGCCGTTCGGGGTGGCTTAGCTGCCCATCAGTACCGGCGGCACTGCGGTCGGCTTGACGTCTTCGCTCGGGTAGCAGCCCAGCACCTTGACGTAGCGGGTGATCTTGGTCAGCTCCAGCAGGGCGGCCTGCATGGCCGGGGTCTGCAGGTTGGCGGAGACATCCAGATAGAACATCTCCTCCCAGGGGTTGCCCTGCACCGGACGGGATTCCAGCTTGGTCATGTTGATCTCGTGGCTGCGCAGCACCAGCAGCGCCTCCACCAGGGAACCCGGCTTCTGGGAGGTGGACATGATGAGGGTGGTCTTGGCCGGGATCTGGGGCGCCACGTCTATGGGCTTGCGCGCCACTACGATGAAGCGGCTGTAGTTCTCCTTCTGGTTGGCGAGCTGCTCGGCCAGCACGTCCAGGCCGTAGAGTTCACCGCCGGCGGCGCTGCCGATGGCGGCCGCATCCGGGCTCCCCAGCTCTTTGACCTTCATCATGGCGCTGGAGGAGGAGTCGCAGATCTCGTGGCGCGCCCCTTCCAGCTTGCTCAGATAGTGGGAGCACTGCTGGAACACCTGGGGGTGGGCGTAGAAGGTCTTGATGCGGCCAAGCTCGGTGGGCACTGCGGTGAGGATGCAGTGCTCTATGGGGTAGGTCAGCTCACCGACGATGGAGAGGGTGGTGTGCTGCATCACGTCATACACCTCGTTGATGGAGCCCGAGCTGGTGTTCTCTATGGGCAGCACCCCGAAGGCGGCGCGCCCCGACTCCACGGTATCCAGCACCTCGCGGAAGTTCTGGCAGTTCACCTCTATCACCTGATCCTTGTAGCGCGCCAGGTACTTGCGGGCGGCCAGGCTGGAGTAAGAGCCGCGCGGGCCCAGGTAGGCGACGCTGGTCATGGGCTCCTGCTGCTGGGGGTTGAGCAGGCTCTGCAGATAGGCCTGCTGGGAGAGCACGGAATCTTCGATGATGGTGTGGTAGATGCGGGTGATGTACTGGGCATCCAGCCCGAGGGCACGCCCCTTCTGGATCAGGGCAACCAGCAGGTCCTGTTCCCGCTGGGTGTCGCGGATGGGACGGGGATTGGCCTGCTTGGCGCGGGCAACCTCGATGCTGAGGGTCTTGCGCTTGGCCAGTAGGGCGAGCAGCTCCTGATCCAACTGGGTGATGTCTTGTCTGATCTCGTCGAGCGTAGCCATTGTGGTTCCCTATCCAAATCTTCTGTGGTGGTTGCTGCAAAAAAAAGCCTCCGCTGGGGGAGGCTCGATTCGTCTTTGCTTTCTGTTGATGCGACGACAGGGCCTTCCCTTATGAGGGCCGGATAAACGAGAAAGCAAAGAAGAATGGTGTGTGCATGATGTTGTCCTGAAGGTAACGTCATAACCATTAAGGGATTTGGCACGCCGATGCAAGTAAAACTTGCCCGGGGGCGTTGAACGGGGCAGGGTAGGTGGTCGGGATCCATGGCCAAATGAGTGCCACACCGGTCCCGTTTTTCTGGTCAATGAGAGGGGAGGCGAGAGGATGGCGATTATCTTCGATCTGGGACGGGTGGTGGTGAGCTGGGACCCGGTTGGCATAGTGCGCTCGGTGCGGGGACCGGATGGCGCCGAGGCCCTGGCGGAGCTGCTGTTCAACCACCCCGACTGGCTGGAGGTGGACAGGGGCACCCTCTCCCTGCACGCCATGGCCCGCCAGGCAGAGGATCGCACCGGTTTGCCGGCGGCACAGAACCTCGCCATCTTGCAGGCGGTGCCCGCTTCTTTATTGCCGGATCCCGCCATGGTGGCGCTTATCGAGGCGCTGCACAGTGCCGGTCACCGGCTCTACGCCCTCTCCAACATGGGCCATGCCAGCATAGACTGGCTGGAGCAGCAGGAGTTCTGGCGCTTCTTCAGCGGCAAGGTGGTGTCGGCCCGGGTGCGGATGCTCAAGCCCGAGCCCGACATCTACCGCTATCTGCTGGTGTCATTCGACCTCAAGGCTGGGGAGTGCTTCTTCATCGACGACAGCCCGGCCAATGTGGCGGCGGCCCGGGCGCTCGGCCTGCAGGGCATGGTGTTCACCGACGCCCCCGGATGCCGTCGGCAGCTGGTCGAGCAAGGATACTTGCCCGCCTGAGGGGGATGGGGCCCTTCGCCGGGCCCGGATAAAAGGGATCTGATTTGCATCTTGAGCGAATAAAGAACAACTTTGTCCCCATTCTTTAAGTGTCTATTCAGCTTTGTCATCGCAAAATAACATCCTATTCATCATCCGGAGCCGTTGTTATGGATGCCAATGTAGTCGCGCTGAATCGGGGATACGATCAGCTTTTTCAGGCCAGGGAACAGAGGCTCATCAATACCCTGGCCGGTTACGGCGAACTGCTTGTCTCCTTCTCCGGCCGACTGGAGTCCTGCTACAGCATGGATCTGTGCCGGGCCAGCGGGGTCCGCTTTCGGGCCATCACCCTGGACAACCCGACCCTCAGCCGCAAGGCGGTGGCCCGGGCCAAGCGCTATTGCAAGCACTACGGCATCGACCATCAGGTGATCAAGACCGACGAGATGATCTTCAGCGTGCACCTCGGCCACCTCGCCGAGGTGACGGATCCGGTGCGCTACCTCTGTCAGCAGCTCGAACACGATGACGGCCCCCCTATCCTGATGTCGGCCTCGGCGGAGGAGATGCGGGAGTATCTGCGGCGTTTTGACAGCGTGCCGGCCAATACCCTCTGGATCTTTGCCGAGCAGGGCATGACCAACCGGGACTTTCGCTATGGCTTCCACAAGCGCCAGCTGGCCCTGTGGGGGGCGGGGGGAGAGGCTTGCCTGAGCCAGCGCTTCTCCGATATCGAATCCCTGGACCGGCGTCACCTGCGCATGGTCGACATGGCCGAGCAGATGCTGTTCGACATGGGACTGGACGGAGCCCAGGTCTTCTTCCATACC
The DNA here is from genome assembly GCF_010974825.1 of Aeromonas rivipollensis. Classification (GTDB taxonomy): domain Bacteria; phylum Pseudomonadota; class Gammaproteobacteria; order Enterobacterales; family Aeromonadaceae; genus Aeromonas; species Aeromonas rivipollensis. The sequence continues at coordinate 139,270 of NZ_JAAILA010000015.1, forward strand.
CTGGCGGACAGGGTCACCACCCTGGCCAGGGTCAGGGTGCCCCAGCGCATGCGGGCCCTGGTGTTCGACATGCAGCCGAGCATTCAGAAGGCGCTGCAGAGCGCCCAGTTCGATCTGGTGACCCTGGACATGGTATCGGGGGAAGATCCCCAGCTGCTGGTCATCTGATCCCGGCCTGGCCCGTAACGTGAGTCGGGTCATAGGCAAGGGCAGCCCGACTCTTTATACTGCTCCCTCTGCATCCCTATCGAGTCATCTGCCCATGAAACCCTTGTCCAGACTGCTGCTTGCCCTCTGCCTCTCCCCCATGCTGGCCCAGGCCGCGCCCCTGACCCAGGTCACCCTGGCCGATGGCCGTCAGGTGCAGCTCAACGATGATTTCACCTGGGAATACCTGCTGGTCAAGCCCGCCGAGGCGAGCCCCGGCAAGACGGTGACGGCGAGCGTGGCGGCGCCGGTGCTGACCGAGCAGGCCCTGGCCAATCCCGACCTGCTCGCCCAGGCGACCCGGGACGGCATCACTGTGACCCTGAACCAGGTGGAGGGCGAGGATCCGCTGCGCCTGCAATTCATGGTGAGCAACACCGGCAGCCGCAACGTGGTGCGGGTCAACGGCAGCCTGACCCTGTTCAGCGCCGAGGGCGTGCAGCTCTCGACCCAGCCGGTGCGCTTCTGGGTCGGGGAGAACCGTCTGCCGGAATCCTATCTGCGCAAGGGCGAGCAGCGTCCGTCCCGGGCCATCGAGCTGGCCCGTCCGGCCAATCTGACCGGCAAGCCGCTGGTGCGGGTGCAGATCGACGAAGTGGAATTCCGCTAGGATGGCGGCGGGGACGGGCAGGCCCGTCCCCCATGGAGTGTTGCTCCGGTAACCGCCAGCAATATCTGCTTACATCTGACATGGTTTGGCAACAGCTTGCCGCTCGGCACCTCCCCCCTTGCCCGTCACAATGACTCCATTCCAGTTAGGTTCCGCCTAACTCAACAATCGGAGTCAACAAAATGCAAAAGCTCGCACTGTCTGTTCTGGTTCTGGCCGGCCTCTCTTCCACCTCTGTCCTGGCGCAAGATGCGTTCAGCTACGCCAAGGGTGCTGCCACCTGGGCACACACCAAGTCCGACTACGTCGGTGGCAAGGACAGCAACAACCGCGATTTCGGTGGTCTGAGCCTGGATCTCTCCAAGAGCTTCGGCTCCAACTTCTACGGCCGTTTCGGTTCCGAATACAGCTCCCGCAACAGCGGCAATGACAGCATGGCCATCTCCAATCTGGGGATGGGGGTCTTCACTCCCCTCAGCACCGGCCTGAACCTGTATGGTGAAGCGGGTCTGATGGGCTACAGCATGGAGCGCGAGCTCGCCTCCAACGTGAACGACAGCGGCTGGGACAACATCACCCGCAAGAGCAGCGGCAGCCTCTACGGTGAAGTGGGTCTGCGCTACGACATCGGCGCCGTCGAGCTCTCCACCGGCTATCGCTACGCCAACATGACCGACGACATGCACGACTTCAAGGCGGGTGCCGCCTACAAGGTGAGCCAGAACCTGGCACTCACCGCCGATTACACCTATCGCAACTGGGATCTGCAGAAAGGATCCATCACCAGCCTGGGTGTGAAATACAGCTTCTGATTTCCCTGTCTGTCGTGACCTCCATCTTGCCCATGACCCCGGTCATGGGCTTTTTTATTTTCCGGTGATCCTGTTTTCCCCCTAGTGTCGTATCGGTCCGTAATAGTTATACAACTTTCATTTCTTTGTATAACTGCTATAACTGGTTCAATGCTTATACAAGGGGCGTCATCATGTACAAGATCAAGGTCGGTATCAGTGCCTGTCTGCTGGGGCAGGAAGTGCGGTTCGACGGGGGCCACAAGCGCTCCAGTTTCTGCGAACGGGATCTTGGCGCTCACTTCGAGTATCACCCCGTCTGCCCCGAGATGGCCATCGGCCTCGGCGCCCCCCGCGCCGCCATCCGCCTGGTCAAGCGCCATGGGGAGGTGCGGGCCGAGGCGAGCAACGGCAGCTTCGACGTCACCGACAAGCTGATCGCCTTCAGTGAGCAAAAAGCCCGCCAGCTCGACTTCCTCTCCGGCTACATCCTCTGCGCCAAGTCACCCAGCTGCGGCATGGAGCGGGTGCGCATCTATGGCGCCAACAACGAGGGGAGCGCCAAGGAGGGAATTGGTCTCTTTGCCAAGGCCTTGATGGAGGCCAACCCCTTGCTGCCGGTAGAGGAGGATGGCCGCCTGTGCGACCCCATACTGCGGGAGAACTTCGTGCTGCGGGTCTTTGCCTATCACGACTGGCAGCAGCTCTGTGCCAGCGGGATCACCGCCGCCGCCCTCATTCGCTTTCATTCGCGCTACAAGTATCTGGTGCTCTCACACGCCACCACCCACTACCGCACCCTCGGCAAGCTGCTGGGCAACCTCGGCAAGGCCAACCTGCAGGAGGTGGCCGACAGCTACATCAAGGGCCTGATGGCGGCGCTGACCCTGCGGGCAAACCGCCGCAGCCACACCAATGTGCTGATGCACCTGCAGGGCTATTTCAAGCGGGTGCTGACCCCGGCCCAGAAGCAGGAGCTTGCCGACACCATAGACAAGTACCGCACCGGCATCTTCCCGCTGCTGGTACCGCTCACCCTGATCCGCCACTACCTGCGGGAATACCCCAATACCTATCTCGCGGAGCAGGTCTATCTCAATCCCCATCCCGATACGCTCAAGCTGCGCTACGGGCTTTGAATATTGGGCTGATTACGTGGGTTCAGGTCTACCCAAACCCCATCCCGATACGCTCAAGCTGCGTTACGGGCTTTGAGAATGGCCAGATCAGGTCTACCCAGACCCCATCCCGATACGCTCAAGCTGCGTTACGGGCTTTGAATTCGCTTGTTGCCCCGGCGCAGGCCCTGCGTCGGGGTGCTTCACACCTCTGTTTGATGGACGTTGTCATGTCTGATTTACCGCAAGAAGTTGCTCCTCTGCCTGACGAGGGGATCTACCCCATCCGCGAGGTCTCCCGCCTCACCGGGGTCAATGCCGTCACCCTGCGTGCCTGGCAGCGCCGCTACGGGCTGGTGCAACCGGCTCGCACCGACAAGGGGCACCGCCTCTACAGCGAGCAGGATATCCGCCAGATAGGCGAGATCCTGAGCTGGCTGGAGCGGGGAGTGAGCATAGGCCAGGTCAAGGGGCTGCTGAGCGAGCCCCAGTCCCAGCCGGTGAGCGATCACTGGCAACAGACCCTGGATCAGTTCAGTCAGGCCCTGCTCGCCTTCAACCAGCGCAAGGTAGAAGCTGAGCTTAACGATCTGCTGGCGAGCTACCCCTTCGAGCTGGTGCGCAGCCGGGTGCTGCAGCCGCTGGTGGAGCGGTTGCTGGGCCTGTGGCGCGAGCGACCGGACGGCGAACTGCTGCAACAGGTGTGGCTGGGCTGGCTTCACACCCGCTTCGCCCGCCACCTCATCGAGCAGGAGAAGGGCGTGCCGGTCACCCTGGCGAGCTGGGGCCAGGTTGGCTCGCTCGATCTGGTCTGGGCGGCCTACGAGCTGATAGGTCAGGGCTATGAGGTGCAACTGCTGGGGGCGGTGGAGCCGCGCCACGTCGCCCTGCTGGAGGGGCGGGCCGCCACCCCCTGGCGGGTGCTGCTGGGGGCCGGGCTTGGCAAGCCAGCGCTGGCCGCCGACTGGCCTGCCGGTACCCGGCTCTTTGGCGAGCTGGGGCGACTCTATGACGCTGAGTGGCTGGCCGCCCACGGCTGGCGGGCGACCCTGGCCGAGGTGATGGCGGACAAGCCTGCCGCGCGCGGCTTGAGCGGGCGCGGGAGCAAGAAATCATGAGGCTGGTCTGGTTTCGCAATGACTTGCGCCTGGCCGACAACCCGGCGCTGCGCTCTTGCTGCGGCAATGCCGGCGCCGATGAGGAACCGGTAGCAGCCCTCTTTGTCATCTCGCCGACCCAGTGGCGCCAGCACAAGATGGCCCCCATACGTCAGCGCTTCATCCTGGCCCAGGTGGATGCGTTGGGCATCGAACTGGCGGCCCTCGGCATAGAGCTTCATCTGCTGCGGGTCGAGACCTTTGCCGAGGTGCCTGCCGCGCTTGCGAGCCTCTGCCGCGAGCTCGGCGTCACCCGGCTCTACGCCAATCAGGCCATCGAGCTTGACGAACAGCGCCGGGATGGTGCCGTCACCGCAGCGCTGGCAGAGCAGGAGGTGAGTTGCCACTGGTTCAACGGCTGTTGCGTGCTGCCACCGGGGCGGGTGCTGACCGGTTCCAGGGAGATGTTCAAGGTCTTCACCCCCTTCAGTCGCGCCTGGCTCAAGGCCCTTGATGAGGATGGTTTTGTCATCCACCGCGCCCCTGCGCCCCGTGGCCAGCCGTTGCCCTGGCAGCCGCTGGCCGAGCGGGGCTTTGTCGATGAGGCGCTTGGGGAGACGACCCCGGATCCCCGTTGGCCCGTGGGGGAGGCCGAGGCCCTGCGGCGGCTGCACGCCTTCCTGGATCAGGGGGTGCTGGACTACGGCGAGACCCGGGATTTTCCGGCTATGGCGGGCACTTCCGTTCTCTCTCCCTATCTGGCGGCGGGCATCATAAGCCCCCGTCAGTGTGTGGCGGCCTTGCAGCAGCGGCTCGGCGGCCGGCCCCAGTCCAAGGCGCAGCCCGGTTTCGTCTGGCTGAACGAGCTCATCTGGCGCGAGTTCTATCGCCACCTGCTGGTGCTGGTGCCAAGCCTCTCCATGAACCGGCCCTTCAAGCCCGAGACGGCGGCCCTGCCCTGGAGCTGGGATCCGGATGCCTTCGCCGCCTGGTGCGAGGGGCGTACCGGTTACCCCATAGTCGACGCCGCCATGCGCTGCCTCAACGCCACCGGCTGGATGCACAACCGGCTGAGGATGATAGTGGCGAGCTTCCTCACCAAGGATCTGCATATCCACTGGCGGCTCGGGGAGGATTACTTCATGAGCCGGCTGATTGACGGGGATCTGGCGGCCAACAATGGCGGCTGGCAGTGGGCGGCGGGCACAGGCGCCGATGCGGCCCCCTATTTTCGGGTGTTCAACCCCACGACTCAGGGGCAACGATTTGATCCACAAGGGGACTTTATCCGTACCTGGGTATCTGAGCTTGCCGATCTGCCTGCCACCTATGTGCACCAGCCCCACGACTGGTTGCGGCTCAAGGGGCGGCAGTGTTACCCGGCGCCCATGGTGGATCATGCCGTTGCACGGGTGAGGGCCATCGAGATGTTCCGTGACCTGGAGAAGAAATAACATGAACGACGCGCTGGCCCATTTCATCGTCCTCTATCTGCAACTGGACAAGCATCAGTTGCACCGCCTGCCGGAGATCTATGCCGATCAGGTGGTGTTTATCGATCCGGCCCACCGCATCGAGGGGCTGGCCGCGCTTACCCGCTATTTCTCCTCCCTCTACGGGCGGCTCAAGGAGTGCCGTTTCGAGATCACCAGCCGGCAGCAGCAGGGCAATGAGGCCTGGCTCAGCTGGGTCATGATCTTCGCCCATCCCAGGATCGCTGGCGGGCGACCCGTGCGGGTGGAAGGGGCTACCCGGCTGCAGTTCGATGCCTGGGGCAAGGTCTGCCTGCACCGGGACTACTTCGATCTCGGCGCCATGCTCTACGAGCAGTTGCCGCTGCTCGGGCCCGTGGTGCGCGCCATCAAGGGGAGGCTGGGAGCATGAGCGGACGTGTGCTGATCACCGGGGCCACCTCCGGCATAGGTCGCCAGCTGGCACTCGATTATCTGCGCGCTGGCTGGCAGGTGTGGGGCTGTGGCCGCGACGGCGAGCGGTTGCAGGCATTGGCGCATGAGGGGATCACCCCACTGCAGTTCGATGCACGGGACAGCGCCGCCATGGCAGAGGTTGCCGCCGGCCTGCCCACGCTGGATCTGCTGATCCTCAACGCCGGCAACTGCGAGTACATGGATGTAGCCGAGGGATTTGATAGCGCGCTGTTTGCCCGGGTGATAGAGACCAACCTGGTCGCCACCGGTCACACCCTGGCCGCCTTCCTGCCGCGGTTGGCGTCCGGGTCACGGCTCGCCATCGTCAGTTCCTCTGTCAGTTGGCTACCCCTGCCAAGGGCCGAGGCCTATGGCGCCTCCAAGGCCGCCCTCGACTATCTGGCCGCCACCCTGCGTCTGGATCTCGCGGCTCTGGGCATAGGGGTAACCCTGATCCGCCCGGGCTTCGTGCAGACGCCACTCACCGCGAAGAATGATTTTCCCATGCCCTGTCTGGTGACGGTGGAGGAGGCTTCCCGCGCCATCATGGGCGGGCTGGCCGCCGGTCGTCACCAGATCCACTTCCCCCGTCGCTTCATCTGGCTGCTGCGCCTGCTGGGGGCATTGCCGACCGGGCTCTGGCTGCGGCTGGGGCGCACTCTCATCTCGAAAGGATCCCCTTCATGAAGAAAAAGATTGCCATCATAGGTTCCGGGATCTCGGGTCTCAGCGCAGGTTTTCTGCTCCACAAGCTGCACGACATCACCTTGTTCGAGGCGGCCCCCCTGCTCGGCGGTCATACCGCCACAGTGGATGTCAGCCTGGCCGGTCGCAGCTATGCCATCGACACCGGCTTTATCGTCTTCAACGATCGCACCTACCCGAATTTCCTGAAATTGCTGGAGCGGATCGGGGTGGCGCGTCAGCCCACCGAAATGAGCTTCTCGGTCAAGAGCCCCCAGGGGCTGGAGTACAACGGCCACAACCTGGATACCCTGTTTGCCCAGCGCAGCAACCTGTTGAGCCCGCGCTTTTACCGCTTCGTCGCGGAGATACTGCGCTTCAACCGGGAGGCCCGCGCCTGGCTGGCGGAGCTTGGGCGCCACGGCGGTGGCAGCGAACCTACCCTGGGGGATTTCCTGCAACTGGGGGAGTTCAGCGACTACTTCGCCCGTCACTACATACTGCCCATGGGGGCGGCCATCTGGTCCTCCACCCTGGCGGACATGCGCGCCTTTCCGCTGGGCTTCTTCCTGCGTTTCTTTGCCAACCACGGCCTGCTCGATGTGGCCAACCGCCCCCAGTGGTACGTCATTCCGGGAGGCTCGCGGGAATACATAGGCCCGCTCACCGCAGGCTGGCTGCCGCGGATCCGGCTGGCCTGCCCGGTGCAGGGGATAAGGCGCACGGCCGAGGGGGTACAGGTCCTAAGCGGCTACGGGGAGGAGCAGTTTGACGAGGTGATCCTCGCCTGTCACAGCGATCAGGCACTGGCCCTGCTGACGGATGCGAGCGAAGGGGAGCAGGCCATTCTCGGGGACATGGCCTATCAGGCCAACGACGTCTGGTTGCACACCGATGTGAGCTGCCTGCCTGCGCGGCCAAAGGCCTGGGCCAGCTGGAACTATCTGCTTGGGGATGACGACGAGGCGCGCCCCCTGGTGAGCTACAACATGAACATCCTGCAGGGGATAAGCTCGCCGCAACCCTTCTGCGTCAGCCTCAATCCCAAGGGCCGGGTGGACGAGAGCAAGGTGCTGCGCCGCTTCGTCTATCATCATCCGGTCTTCAATCAGGCCTCCATCGCCGCCCAGCAGCGGCGGGCCGAGATCTGCGGCCGGCAGCACACCCATTTCTGCGGCGCTTACTGGTACAACGGCTTTCACGAGGACGGGGTGCGCAGCGCCCTGGACGTGGCCAGTCGCTTCGGAGCCAGCCTGTGAAGGCCGCCGGCGACACCATGGACACCATCAGCGCCATCTGGCAGGGCTCGGTGCGCCACCGTCGCTTCGCGCCGCGTAGCCACGCCTTCTCTTACGGCCTCTTCATGCTGGGGCTGGATCTGGACGAACTGCCTGGGCTCAGCCAGGGGCGCTGGTTTGGTGTGGAGCGGGTGGGGCTGCTCTCCTTTCGTCGAAGCGACTATCTGAGTGGCAGCGAAGGGCCCCTCAAGCAGGCGGTGTGGGACAAGGTGACCGCCCTTGGCGGCAGTGCCGAGCCGGGCGGTCGGGTGCTGCTGCTCGGCAACGTGCGCTGCCTGGGCTTCTACTTCAGCCCGGTCAACTTCTACTTCTGCTACCGGCAGGGGGAGGCGCGCTATCTGCTGGCGGAGGTGTCGAACACCCCCTGGAACGAGCGCCACTACTACCTGCTGGATCTGGCGGCCCTGGCGCCCCATGACAAGGACTTTCACGTCTCCCCCTTCATGGGGCTGGCCATGCGCTACCACTGGCGCATCCGGGCGCCGGCGCAGGAGACGCTGATCCATATCGAGAGTCATCCCAGATCAGGCGAGGCCAAGCTGTTCGACGCCACCCTGGCGCTGCGCCGCGAGCCGCTGTCGCGCCAGGGGCTGGCGGCCCTGCTGGCCCGCTGGCCCTGGATGACCCTCAAGGTGCTGCTCGGTATCTACTGGCAGGCCCTGCGTCTTTTTATCAAACGAACACCTATATTCACCCATCCGGAGAGCCGCTAATGGAACTTGCTCAATCAACCCTCTCTGCCTCCTTCATCGACAAGGGGGCCAGGCAACTGCTGCTCAGTCTGCTGGGACGCCTCGAACAGGGGCAACTGCTGCTGCGGGACGGCAACGAGCGCCACAGCTTCGGGGTGGCGGGCACAGATCTCCATGCCGAGGTGATAGTGCAGGATCCGGCCTTCTATCGCCGCCTGTTGCTGGGGGGCAGCATTGCCGCCGGTGAGACCTGGGTGGAGGGACTCTGGACCAGCCCGGATCCGGTGGCCCTGGTGCGGCTGCTGGCCCGCAACCTGACCCTGCTCGACACCCTGGAGCGGCGCCTCGGCTGGCTCAGCTTCCCCTTCAACAAGGTGCGCCACTGGCTCAATCGCAATACCCTGACCGGCTCGCGCTCCAACATCGCCGCTCACTATGATCTCGGCAATACCCTCTATCAGGGTTTTCTCGACAGCCACATGCAGTATTCGAGCGCCATCTACCCGAGCGCCGAGGCCACCCTGGAGCAGGGGCAGCAGGCCAAGCTGCGCACCATCTGCGAGCGGCTCGAGCTGGGACCTGAGGATCACCTGCTGGAGATAGGCACCGGCTGGGGTGGCCTGGCTGTCTATGCCGCCCGCCACTACGGCTGCCGGGTGACCACCACCACCATCTCCCAGGCCCAGCATGACTACGCAAAAGAGTGGATTGCCCGGGAGGGGCTGGAGGATCGCATCACCCTGCTGCTGGAGGATTATCGCAAGCTGGAGGGGAGCTTCGACAAGCTGGTCTCCATCGAGATGATAGAGGCGGTGGGGCACGCCTTCCTGCCGGACTACTTCCGCCAGCTGTCGCGCCTGCTCAGACCCGGCGGCCGCCTGCTCATTCAGGCCATCACCATAGCCGATCAGCGCCACGCCCAGTATGTGCGCGGTGTCGACTTCATCCAGCGCTACATCTTCCCCGGCGGCTGTCTGCCGAGCGTCTCCCAGATGGCGGGGCTGCTCGCCCGGGAGACCGACATGCAGCTGGTGCGGCTGCACGATCACGGCCACCACTACGCCCGCACCCTGGCCCACTGGTGCGAGCGCTTTCTGGCGCTGGCCCCGGAGTTGCCAAGGCTCGGCTACAGCCAGGACTTCATCCGGCTGTGGCACTTCTATTTCGCCTACTGCGAGGGGGGCTTCTGGGAGCGGGCCATCAGCCTGGTGCAGCTGGAGGCGGCCAAGCCGGGCCCGCTCGGCTGGTCCGGTGATCTGCCAGTGAGCAGTCACTGACCATGTGGCAGTGGGCCCACCTGCTGGGGTTCAACCTCTACTGGTTGCTGGCGGTGAAATGGCAGCAACCAGGCCCGCTGCTGCTGATGTTGTTGCTCCACTTCCTCTTCTCTCCTCGTCGCCGGCAAGACTGGCGGCTCATTCCCGTTGCCCTGGCAGGTTGTCTGCTCGACATCCTGCTCTGGGGGCTCGGTCTGTTCCAGTTTCCGTCCGGCTTCCCCCTCTGGCTGTTGCTGCTCTGGTGCGGTTTTGCCCTGACCCTCTCCCACGGTCTGCGCTGGCTTAGGCCCTTGCCCCGCTGGCAGCAGGCGCTCTTTGGCATGGTGGGGGGCGCCAGCTCCTATGTGGCGGGGGCTGCCATGGGGGCCGTACACTTACCCTGGGGCATCTGGATCAGCACGGCGCTGCTGGCGGTGATCTGGATGTGGTGGTTACCCGTACTGCTGTGGGTAACGGTGACGCTGGAGGGTGAGCCGAGATGAACACCTTTTCGACCGACGCCTTGTTGTTTTCCAAATGGACCAAGGAGAGCCAGTACGAGCTGGCCGACCGCTTCTACCTGGTGGTGGCGTGCCAGCGGGATGCGCGAGGTCAACTGGCGAGCGTGGTGATGCAGGATATCAATACCCTGCAGGAACAGGAGATGGACTGGCATGAACTGGAAGATCCCGCCCATTGGCACATGGGGTGGAACTAGCACCTTGCTGGCGGCGCTGACGCTGCTTGTGGCCACTGCCGTGCAGGGCTCTGCCGCCCCCTGGCAACAGCTGCGCCCGGTCGGGCAGGGGGAGATGAATTGGCTCTGGTTCAAGCTCTATGACGCCACCCTCTACAGCGAGAGCGGCCGCTACGAGCTTGGCCGCTATCCGCAGGCCCTCACCCTGACCTATGCCAGAGCCATAGAACGGGAAGATCTGCTGAGCGCCACCGCCGCCGAATGGCAGCGACTCGGGCTCGGCAGCGAGACGGATCGCCAGCGCTGGCTCGGCCGGCTCGCCGCCCTCTGGCCCGATGTCGGGGCGGGGGACAGACTCACCTTCTATGTGGACAGCGCGGGAGCAGGTCACTTCTGGTGGCAGGACAAGCCCCTGGGTTCCCTTGCCGATCCGCAGTTTTCCGCTGCCTTTCTGGCCATCTGGCTCGCCGACAACAGTCGCGATCCCGCCCTTACCCGCCGCCTGCGCGGCCAACCCTGACACTGGAGTCCCTCATGCCTCTCTACCGCACATGGCGCATGTTGCTGCTGTGGCCACTTCTGCTGCTGGCTGGTTGTGGCACCAGCCTCGATGACTACAGAGGGCAGGGCCCGAACTGGGATCTCGCCCATTTCTTCAATGGCAAGCTGGTGGCCCATGGCCTGGTGATAGACCGTAGCGGCGAAGTGACCAGTCGCTTTCGGGTCGAGATGCAGGGGCGCTGGCGAGAGGGTAAGGGGGAGCTGTTCGAGCAGTTCTATTTCGATGATGGTCGAAAGCAGACCCGCACCTGGTTTTTGAGCAAGGGGGCGGATGGGCACTGGCGTGGCACCGCCTCGGACGTGGTGGGGGAAGCGGTGGGCAAGACGGCAGGCTTTGCCCTGAACTGGCGCTATCAACTCGATCTGGCCCTGCCGGACGGGGAGGTGGTGCGGGTGAGCTTCGATGACTGGATGTATCTGCTGGATCAAGATCGCCTGATCAATCGCGCCGAGATCAGCAAGTTCGGCATTCATCTGGGGGAGGTGATCCTCTATATAGAGCGGATTGAGCGATGAAAGCTGGTATTTTTCCCGCTGACGATAGCCAGTCGCTATCAATGGGCAAGGTATAAGCAATTGTCCTTTGAGTCTGTGCGGGGATATGCTGACTCAGTTCCCAATAATGTTTACCACCTGGAGGTGAATGATGAAGAGCCCCATTGGTCTTGATACCGTTCAATCACAAGCCCTGGCCGCCGAGCTGAACAACTTGCTGGCCAGCTACCAGATCCTCTACATGAACGTCCGTGGTTTCCACTGGAACATCCGCGGCAACCAGTTCTTCGAGCTGCACCTGAAATTCGAAGAGATCTACAACGATCTGCTGCTGAAAGTCGATGCCCTGGCCGAGCGCATCCTCACCCTGGATGGGGTGCCCCTGCACAGCTTCAGCGACTACATCAAGGTCTCCGCCATCCCGGAGCAGAAGGGGTTGCACGACGGCCGCGCCTGTGTCGAATCCCTGCTGGAGAGCTTCCGCGAGTTGCTGGTAGCCCAGCGCCGCATCCTGGCGCAGGCTGCCGAAGCCGGTGACGAGGGCACCGCCTCCATCCTTTCCGACTATGTGCAGCAGCAGGAAAAGCTGGTCTGGATGTTGCGGGCCTACCTGGACTGATGACATGCAGGGCCGGATGCCACGAGTGGCGCCGGCCCGACCGCTCCCTTATCCCTTGTTGCTGCAATCCTGAATTGTCTTTGATGTTATCCACCCGCTTGCCGCCCTGTCTGGGCGGCTTTTTTGTTTTTGATCTGCATCAATGAAAGCTTAATTGGCAAATTGAATGCCTATTAAGTTTTTCGCGAGGGGAATAGAATCGCCACAAAACAAGTAACTGAAATGTCCAATTAGGAGAGGCATGATGTTTTGTGTGCAATGTGAACAGACAATTCGTACCCCCGCAGGCAACGGCTGCGCTTACGCACAGGGCATGTGCGGCAAGACGGCCGAGACCTCGGATCTGCAGGATGTGCTGATCTATGCGCTGCAGGGCCTCAGCGCCTGGGCGCTGGCCGCCCGCGAGCACGGCGTCATCGACAACGAGATCGATGCCTTCGTGCCCAAGGCCTTCTTCGCCACCCTCACCAACGTCAACTTCGACTCCGCCCGCATCGTCGGCTATGTGAACCAGGCGCTGGCTCATCGTCAGCAACTGGCCGGCCGTCTGGCCGCGCTGGCGGTGCAGGTTACCGGTTTGCCCGAGGCCGCCGGCTTCGAGCCGGGTGCTGAGCTGCTGGAACAGCTGGCCCATGCGCCCCAGACCGCGGTCAACCGCGGCAAGAGCGAGGTGCACGAAGACATCATGGGGCTGCGTCTGCTCTGCCTCTATGGCCTCAAGGGCGCCGCCGCCTACATGGAGCACGCCCGGGTGCTGGGTCAGCAAGACAGCGCCGTGGCGGCCGAATTCCATCGCATCATGAGCTGGCTCAGCACCGATCCGAGCGAGCTGGATCCCCTGTTCAAATGTGCCATGGAGATCGGCCTGCTCAACTTCAAAATCATGGAGATGCTGGATCTGGGCGAGACCAGCGCCTTCGGCCACCCGGAACCGACCCAGGTTCGCGTCACCCCGGTGCCGGGCAAGTGCATCCTGGTCTCAGGCCACGACATGGTGGATCTCAAGCTGATCCTGGAGCAGACCATGGGCACCGGCATCAATGTCTACACCCACGGCGAGATGCTGCCGGCGCTGGCCTATCCCTTCTTCAAGCAGTACCCCCATCTGGTGGGCAACTACGGTTCCGCCTGGCAGAACCAGCAGAAGGAGTTTGCCAACTTCCCCGGCGCCGTGGTGATGACCTCCAACTGCATCATAGATCCCAGCGTGGGCGACTACAGCGATCGCATCTTCACCCGCTCCATCGTCGGCTGGCCGGGCGTGACCCATCTGGAAGGGGAGGACTTCTCCGCCGTGGTGGCCAAGGCACTGGCGCTGGAAGGTTTCAAGCACACCGAGCTCGAGCACTTCATCACCATAGGCTTTGCCCGCAACGCCCTGATGCAGGCCGCCCCCGCGGTGATCGACAAGGTCAAGGCCGGCGAGATCAGCCACTTCTTCCTGGTGGGCGGTTGTGACGGCGACAAGGCCGAGCGCGCCTACTTTACCGAGTTTGCCAAGGCCGCCCCCCAAGACAGCCTGCTGCTCACCCTGGGCTGCGGCAAGTACAAGTTCAACAAGCTCGATTTCGGCGACATCGGCGGCATTCCCCGTCTGCTGGACGTGGGTCAGTGCAACGACGCCTACTCCGCCATCCAGCTCGCCCTGGCGCTCTCCGAGGCGTTCGAGTGCGGCGTCAACGATCTGCCGCTGACCCTGGTGCTCTCCTGGTTCGAGCAAAAAGCCATCGTCATTTTGCTCACCCTGCTGGCACTCGGGGTGAAAGACATTCGCACCGGCCCGACCGCCCCGGCCTTCCTCACCCCGGCCCTGCTCAAGGTGCTGGAGGAGCAGTTCGGTCTCAAGGGAACCACCACGGCCGAAGCAGATCTGGCCGAGATACTGGCGGCCTGATCAAGGTGCTGGAGACATAGTCCGGTCTCAAGGGAACCACTACGGCCGAAGCGGATCTGGCCGAGATACTGGCGGCCTGATCCGGGCGCGGCCCACCATGTTGTAAGCCTTTGGCGAGCCCCCGGCTCGCCTTTTTTCACTGAGATGCCTTTTATAAAAGAGGAGCCTTGCGATGACCTCCACCTCTCTTTCCCTGCGCTGCATTGGCCGTCGTGCGGATACCCACGACGTGACCAGCTGGCAGTTTGTCGCCACCGAGGGCACGCTGCCCCCCGTGCTGGCCGGCCAGTGCATGACCCTGCACACAGAGATAGACGGCCAGCCCCTGTGCCGCGCCTACACCCTCTCCTCCAGCCCGCAGGATGACTGCTGGCAGGTCACCATCAAGGACGTGGGACTTGTCTCCCACCATCTGCACCAGAGCCTGCAGGTGGGGGACGAGATCCGGGCCGACGGCCCCTTCGGCGACTTCAATCTGACCGCGTTGCCTTGCGAGCGGCCGCTGCTGCTGAGCGCCGGCTCCGGCATCACCCCCATGTGGGCCATGCTGCGCGACGAGCTGGCCAAACGGCCCGATGCGGATATCCGCTTTATCCACAGCGCCCGCTCGCCCCAGGACGTGATCTTCGCGGATGAATTGGCCGCGCTGGCCGAGGCTCATGCCGGGCTGCGCCATGCCCTAGTAGTGGAGAGAGTGCCGGAGAGAGTGCTGGAAGAGGCCCCGGCGGCTCATCCCTGGGTGGGGCGTCTCACACCCTCCATGCTGAAGGAACTGGCGCCGGACTTGCTCGGCCGCCACGTCTACCTGTGCGGGCCCGCCCCCTATATGGCGGCGGTGAGCACCATGCTGGCAGAGCTGGGGCTACCGGCGGCGCAGCTGCATCAGGAGTCGTTCGGTCTGCCTGAGGCAGCGCCAGTTGCCGCCGGGGGTGACCATTTCTGGCTGACCCTCAAAAAGAGCGGCAAGAAGGTGAAGATACTGCCGGGTCAGACCCTGCTGGCCGCGCTGGAGGGAGCGGGGGAGACCATGATGGCCGCCTGCCGCGCCGGGGTGTGCGGGGCCTGCCGCTGCACCACGACCGGCGAGATCGAGCGCCAGAGCGTGGTGACTCTCAGCCCGCAGGATCTGGAGAGCGGCGTCGCACTGGCCTGCTCCTGCACCGCCAGGGGGGATGTCGGCCTCGACTACTGAGGGCGTCATAGGTATCCCGAGCTTTTCCCGCGCGGGCAGGGCGGGTAGACTCAGCTCCAGTTTCCTCAAAGCACGGGATAAAAAATGACAATTCTGGTCACGGGTGGTGCCGGTTATATCGGCTCCCACACCTTGGTTGAGCTGCTGGGCGCCGGCCAGCAGGTGGTGGTACTGGACAATCTCTCCAACTCCTCCCCCGAATCCCTCAGGCGGGTCGAGCGGATCACCGGCAAGGCGGTCACCTTCGTCGAGGGCGACATCCTGGACAGGGACTGCCTGCAACGGCTGTTCGCCGCCCACAAGATCGAGTCTGTGATCCACTTCGCCGGCCTCAAGGCGGTGGGGGAGTCCAGCCAGATCCCGCTCACCTACTACCAGAACAACGTGACCGGCACCCTGGTGCTGTGCGAGGAGATGGCCAAGGCCGGCGTGTTCCGCCTGGTGTTCAGCTCCTCGGCCACCGTCTATGGCGATCCCGCCTCTGTGCCCCTGCGGGAGGATTTCCCCACCAGCGCCACCAACCCCTACGGCCGCTCCAAGCTGATGGTGGAGGAGATACTGCGGGATCTCTCCCAATCCGATCCCCGCTGGGCCATAGTGCTGCTGCGCTACTTCAACCCGGTCGGTGCCCACGAGAGCGGCCTCATCGGCGAAGATCCCAACGGCATTCCCAACAATCTGCTGCCTTACATCAGCCAGGTCGGTGTCGGCAAGCTCAAGGAGCTGGGGGTCTTTGGCAACGACTACCCGACGCCGGACGGCACCGGGGTGCGCGACTACATCCACGTGGTGGATCTCGCCATAGGTCACCTCAAGGCGCTGGCCCGCATCGGGAGCGACACCGGGGTCTTCACCTACAACCTGGGCACAGGTCAGGGTTACTCCGTGCTGGAGATGGTCAAGGCGTTCGAAACCGCAAGTGGTCGCCCCATTCCCTACCAGATCAAGCCCCGTCGCCCCGGCGACATCGCCGAATGCTGGGCCGAGCCTACTCTGGCCCGGGACGAGCTGGGCTGGCAGGCGGAGCGCGGGCTCGAGCAGATGATGGTGGACACCTGGCGCTGGCAAAGCAACAACCCCAACGGCTATCAGGCCTGAGGGACTGGAGCCTGAATGGCAAAACGCCCCGGCATCTCGATGCCGGGGCGTTTTTTTTTACGAGCGAAGAGCGGGTTACTGAATGCTCTTGCCGGCTCGCACGTCCTTGATGAAGCCTTTCAGGCTCGCCAGATCGCGGGGGGCACCGCGCAGGATCTGATCGCCGATGATGAAGGCCGGGGTGCCGGAGATGCTCATGGCCTCGGCCAGGGCACGGTTGGTACCCAGGTTCTGATCTATGCTGCCGTCCTTGATCTTCGCCTCGACCTTGCTCCAGTTGACGCCAGCCGCCTCCGCAAGCTGCTTCACCTGGGCCTCGTCGGAGAGCGGGCCCTGATGGGCATAGAGCTTGTCGTGGAAGGCCTGGTACTTGTCGGGCTGGCCAAGCTTCACCGCCAGCGCCGCGCGGGCGGCATAGTAGGAGGTCTCGCTCAGTATGGGGAACTGCTTGTAGATGTAGCGGATGTCCTTGTCTTCAGCGAGCAGTTGCTGGATGAGGGGGTGGGCCCGCTTGCAGTAGCCGCAGTTGTAGTCGAAGAACTCCACCACGGTCAGGCTGCCCTTGGGGTTGCCGGTCTCGGGATCCTGGTTGGCGAAGAGCTGCTTGGCATGGGCCTCGATCAGCGTCTTGTCGTTCTCGGCCTGCTGGCTCTCCTGCTTGGCGCGCAGGGCATTGGACATCTCGACCAGTATTTCCGGATTCTTGACCAGATAGTCGCGCACGATCTGCTCGACGTCGCTCTTGGTCAGCTCGCTCGCCTGCACCGGCGCCGCAAGCAGGGTCGCGCCGGTCAGGGCGGCGAACAGGGCATGTTTGATTCTCATATGTCCATCTTGCTGGGAATATCGTGGAGGCCACTATAGTGGGTGAGTCTGTTTTCAAGTCAAGCCATCCGGTTGAAAAAGCACGGTTTGGGCCGAGTCTGCGGGTTTTGTTGGCCATTTAGCCCAATAAATCGGCAAACGAACAGAGCGGGGATTTACAAGGGGGATCGTCATGGGTAATATGCGTCGCACTGCTGCGGAGGGGTGGCAGAGCGGCTGAATGCACCGGTCTTGAAAACCGGCGATGGGCGACCATCCGTGGGTTCAAATCCCACCTCCTCCGCCATCTATATAGCCCAACTGATTGATTCGGTTGGGCTTTTTTGTATCTATGATTTTTGGTATGCCAGTGAGTATGCCATTAGGTGTTGGCTGTCCTACCCCTTGATAGCACCCCATTGGACAGGTCATTGCCACGACTTCCTCAAGTTACCCAAAGCAAGAGAGGGCCATTGGCCCTCTCTTGCTATCTATTTTATTGGTCAGTGCAAACAGCACTGTTTGTACTTCTTGCCGCTGCCACAGGGACACGGCTCGTTGCGGCCAATCTTGATGGGGGCCACCACCGGCTGAGGTCGTGCCGGGCGTTCACTACGTTGTGCCAGAAAGTGGGCATGCAGGATACGAGCGGCAAAGCGAGCCTTGCTGGCTTGCTCTTGCAGATGTTCATTGCTGATCGCTTCGAGCGATGTAGGCATTTTCTCCAGCGGTTCACTGATCATCGATAGTGCAGCAGCTTCCGGGGCCGGTAGCGTGGGCCATGGCTCCAGTTCAAGACCTCCCAGGTAACCACCACACCAGTCGTGGATCAGCGGAACCCACTCACCGTGTCGTTCAAACTCCGGTGCCACCGGGAAATAGTCTTCTGCCGCATAGGTCAGAGTGGTCGCAATGTCGTTGCTGTGGCGCATCACCAGGTCGATAAAGCGTTCCAGTTCGGCTTCGCTTTGCCACTCGGGTTGATCCTGCTCACCACCCCAGATCGCGTGGAGCCAGGTGCTCGGCATAATGAGGTGGGGGCCAGAGACCACCGCCGTTAAAAAGCCATCGAGCATCGACATTGAGGCAATGCTGTTTTCACTGCCGTAGCGCTCAAGCAGCGCCTCCAACTCATCGAACTCTTCATCACTCAAAATTTCAAACGATTGCATTTTTACCAACTCCACTAATCCATCTGTTTGGGCATGGAGTAGAATATTGTTGACTAAATGTCACCACCCACCCCTTTGAATTTCTCAATAAACGCCGCGATCTTCTGGAAAACGATCTGTTTCTTGGTCAGATATTGCGGGTTTAGCGGGCTCATCTTGGGCAACAGTGAATTGAGTTCGGTGCCGTTTTCGCTGGCGAATTCGCGCTTGAGCGAAGTACTGATATAGCGCTTTGCCGCTTCCACATTCAGATTTTCAGAGCTGATCAGCTCATCGGCTTCTCGTCGTTGCTCAGCTTGAGCAAACGCATAGAAAGCTTCGATGACACTTGCGGCATCACCAATCTGGTCCAAGTCGGTTTGATTGATAAAATCGACCAGCAGGCTCTCCTTGGCTCGATTGCCAAGGCTTGCACGGATCAGTCGGCGCACTTCGTCTACCAGCTCTGCTTTGCTTCTGGTTTTCTTGTTGTGCTCATAGATCAGCTCAAGTATGTAATCGAGGTTGATCTCCTGGGATTTGAGCAGATCCACCTCAAAGACGATGTCATCCCAATCGATGGTCGATTTGTCTTTTTCCTCTGCTGATTTTTGCCGACGCTGCCAATCTCGGATGTCATTGTAAGTAGAACGGTAGTCCTGGATCGTGCGTTCGGCTGGCAGGCGAATGGTCTGCAACTCGGCAAGCTTTGCATCATCCAGATAGTGTTCGGCTTTGAACGCCTCGACCGCTTCAGGATCGCTCATATCTACGCTTTGCAGGGCCTTCAGGCTAGCAAACTCGTCATAGTTTTGTAGCAGGTTCTCAACGCGCAGATACTCGCCAAAGAGTTTCGCGAACGCTTTTTTGTCGGCCTCTTTCTCAATGGCCGCAGGATCAGGAAAGCGCTGCTCCAGCTCGCTGACCACATCCATAAAGCCGCGCCGTGCTTGACCGGTTACGAGATCGGTAAAGCCTTCCATGTACTCCTTGTAGCTCTTTTCCAACACCACATTCTTGGTGTTCTTGTCACCGAACAGGGTGATGGCGTCGATGGTCGCCTGCTCCAGATCGCGGAAGGTGACGATATTGCCGAAGGTTTTGGTAGCGTCAAAAATGCGATTGGTGCGCGAGTAAGCCTGCATCAGTCCGTGGTAGCGCAGGTTCTTGTCTACAAACAGAGTGTTCAGCGTGGGGGCATCAAAGCCGGTCAGGAACATGCCCACCACGATCAGCAGATCGATCTCCTTGGCCTTAACCTGTTTGGCCAAGTCACGGTAATAGTTCTGAAAACCATTGCTGTCCACGCTGAAATTGGTTTTAAACAGCGCGTTATAGTCTGCGATGGCCGCGTTTAAAAACTCCTTGGCACTGCTATTCATGGCAGAGACATCAAAGCTCTCATCCTCAATGTCACCCACTGCATCCTGCTCTTCATTGGCGGAAAACGAGAAAATAGTGGCAACTTTAAGGGGCTTATTGCTCTTTTGCTGCAACGCCTTAAACGATTCGTAGTAGAGCTTGGCCGCCTCCACGCTGCTCACCGCAAACATGGCATTAAAGCCTTTGGCGTTCGCTTGCAGGCGATGGGTCTTTTGCCGGAAGTTGTTCAGGATGTACTGGGTGATCTCACGAATGCGATCCGGATGTAGCAAAGCCTGCTTGTTTTCCGCTGCGCTCAGCTTCTTCTCATCCTTCTCTGTTTCGATGGCTTTGAACTGCGGGCGAACATCGTTGTAGTCCACCTTGAACTTGAGTACTTTTTCATCGCGAATGGCATCGGTGATGACATAAGAGTGCAACTCGCGGCCAAACACACTGGCGGTGGTGTCTGCGCCTAGCGCGTTCTGCGGGAAGATGGGCGTGCCGGTGAAGCCAAACTGATAGAAGCGTTTGAATTTCTTCTTAATGTTCTTCTGTGCCTCACCAAATTGGCTGCGATGGCACTCATCGAAAATAAAGACCACCTGCTTGCCGTAAATCGGCAAGTCGGCCTCGCTCTTCATCAAGTTGTTGAGCTTCTGGATGGTCGTGACGACGATCTTGTTGTCATCCTTGTCCAGATTGCGCTTCAGGCCCGCTGTGCTGTCTGAGCCATTGACGCTATCGGGTGAAAAGCGCTGGTACTCCCTCATGGTCTGGTAATCCAGATCTTTACGGTCCACCACGAAAAATACCTTGTCGATAAACTCCAGTTCGGTGGCCAGTCGCGCCGCCTTAAAACTGGTCAAGGTTTTGCCTGAACCTGTAGTGTGCCAGATATAGCCGCCGCTTTCGGTATTACTCCAGTTCTTTGTCTGATATGCACTGTTGATCTTCCACAGAATGCGCTCGGTGGCGGCAATCTGGTAAGGGCGCATCACCAGCAAGGTGTTGCTGATGTCGAACACCGAGTAATGCAGCAGCACATTGAGCAATGTGTGTTTCTGAAAGAAGGTTGCAGTAAAGTCCTTCAGATCCTTGATAAGCGCGTTGTCCGACTTCGCCCAATTCATGGTGAAGTCGAAGCTATTTTTATTGCGTGCTGTGGTATTGGCAAAATAGCGACTATCGGTGCCGTTGGAGATGACAAACAGCTGTAAATATTTGAACAAAGAGTGCTTACTGTTAAAGCTTTCTTTGCTGTAGCGGTGGACCTGATTAAAGGCTTCGCGGATCGCCACACCACGTTTTTTAAGCTCGATCTGTACCAGTGGCAGACCGTTCACCAGGATCGTCACATCATAGCGATTGGCAAGGCTGCCGGTTTGTTCAAACTGCTTGATCACCTGTACCTTGTTGCGGACGATGTTCTTCTTATCCAGCAGGTATATGTTTTTAATTCGACCATCATCAAAAACGAAGTCATGGATATAGTCATCGTGGATCTTGCGGGTTTTATCGACGATGCTGTCGCTGGGCTTATCGAGGAAGGTCTCAACAAAACGCTGCCATTCGCCATCAAGAAACGCTACGTTATTGAGTGCTTGCAGCTGTTCCCGTACATTGGCGAGCATTTTTGTGGGGTTATTCAGGGTGGGCAGGAACTCATAACCTTGATTGGCAAGATCCTCAATTAGCTCGTGCTCCAGATCACTTTCGCTCTGATAGCTTTCAGCAACCGACCATTCCTTAGTGTATTTATCCAGCACGATAAATTTGTTGGATTCTGCGATGGTTTTATAATCAGCCATTTTGGTGCTCCTGCTGCCAGTAGCCATAGTTGCTCTTCAAATGCTCGAGCAAAAATTTGACAATCGCTTTCTCAGCTTGCGTTGGCTCTGCAACGGCTTCGTTCGATAGCGTGTTGTGGCTTGTGAAATTAATTATTCTGCTTAGATAAAGTTGCTTATCATCCGGCAAGAGTTCTGACCATTTGGGGTAACCCAAAAAGCTGGCTGTTTTCTCATAGAGGTTTCGCAGCAAGGTGAAATGAAACCGTTCAACCCTGTTGTCCGCAATCGCCTGCTCAATGACCTGCTTCAGGTGCAGATGGTAGGAAAAGCTCTTGTTGGAGTCACCGTGCTTCACTGTCAAGTCGAATGTGCCGTCTTCATGGCGATCTAGGAGATAACAGCCCTCATTTTTGCCTTTTTTGCTGAGTTCTAGTTCGTTGTGAAGGACGTTGTAGAACAGCGGGCTGTGTGTGGTGATGATGAACTTAAGATCGGACCGGCTTGATTTGATCAACCCTGCCACGTTAACTGCTAACTCGATCAAGTGGTTCTCATCCAGTGAGCTCACGGGGTCATCAACAAAGACGTAGGTCAAATTATTGAAAACATGGGTGGAGCGGTCAGTGACCTCTGGGATGTTTAGCTCGGAAATAACCTGCTCCAGCAGGGTATTGAAAACACTCCAGATAAAGTTACTTTCCTCACCTTTGGAAATTTTGATATGGGGTTCTTGTCGAGTATTTCCGCGCTCGAATGAAAAACTAACCGATGAAAAATCCGCACTGAACTGCGGCGTCAACTTCTCGCTCGTGTAACGCTGAAAGGTGGTGATAATGCTCTGGTCCTGGCCTTGCTCTTCGAGCACCCATTTGGTGAAAGCATTTGGTTGGATTTTCAGTTTCGGCTCTGCATCCTGCCCCAGGTCGTTGTCCCAGTAAAACAAGTCTTCAGTGAAGGCGCTGTAATAAAGAATCTTCTTGTCGGCCAACTCCGACGATGGCGCACTATCATCTTCCTCCTTCGGCGCAATCAGTTGCTTGAACTCTCGCGACAGGCGCGTTTTGCCCGTACCGTTGAAGGCGTAGATCAGTTGCACTTTCTTGTTGGTATCTTTTAACTGCTGGGCGATGTCGGTCAGCCTCTTACCCATGTTACACCTCTACCCCTTCCTGCTTGGGAAAGCTCAGCAACAGATCGCGGTAATACGCGTATTGTTTTTGACGCAGTTCGATTTCGCGGGGCAGACCCTCGGTGAGGGAGGTGGTCAAGGCATCGAATTTGTCGAGGATGGCGACGATGCGGGCTTGCTCGGCAAGTGGTGGAAAGGGGAGCTTCAATGCTTCAAAGGTGCCAAGATTTATATTACTCTGCGCACTGCTTTTTTCCCTCCCCTTTTCTTCAAGCTTGCGTTTGGTTGATTGAAGAAGGTATTCAACATAAGCAGAGGTTGTTTTTTCAGGGTCAGCAACAAAGCCGATTACGCTGTCGGGAAAGCAAGCATCAAAACCCAATATGGATGTTTCCGCGATATTTGCTGCAATTGTAATGCACAGTGTGCCCTTTGGCCACAGTTTGCTTTGCTGCAATCCAAAGTCGCTATACGTTTGGCTATGCGCCATAATGATGTGAGCCGCGTTTCTAATATCGCCCGTTTGTATAAATGGAACATCGCCTCCATACAGCCGCTCATCATTTCTAGGACGATGCTTGGATTTTCCGCGCCCAAAATCAATTGCCATTTCCGGCAACGTCTTCCACTCCACTTCTCCGTCTTCAAAACTCAACAACTGGTCGCGATAGTGGTTGTATTGCTTTTTACGTGCAGTAAGCTCGTTGGTAAGCTCGTTGGTAAGCTCGGTGAAGGTGTCCAGTATACGAACGATTTCGGCTTGTATTTTCAGCGATTTTTTGGGGTTATCTGGGCAAGGGATAGGGATTATTTTTGATGCATAATTGCCGATCCACTGGCGTTTGTGGTCGCCATCAACCAATTCACTTGGTAGTGTGTTCAGCCAATAATAAATATATTTAAGTAGCGTTTTGCTTTCATTGCTTGACGTGATCATCTTCATCGCAGATGACTTGGCCTTAAAATCAAAGTCTACCCATTTATGGGCGGTCGTGAAGTCATCGAAGATGATTACGGGATTTTCGGAAGCCTTATAAATTCCATCGACTTCATCCGTATAGCCAAGAACAAAAGTTTTCCCAGCTGTCAGAACGGGAGTTTTAAATTGAGCATTGTAATTTTTGGCCGCCACTAGGTATTTGGTCGGTTGCTCATATTTCGTCACATCCCCTAATGGAAGCCATTCAACATTAACACCATTTAGCAACTTTTCGATAAAGTCAACATGGCTCATGATTACAGCTCCTCTGTCTTGAATTCGCTATAACCTTCGTAGTAATAGCTGACATCAATACCCTTCATGAACAAGGCGCGGTCATCAATCTGGCTGGTGAGCGCTTGTTTAAGCAGCGCCTTTATTTCCAGGTCTTTCACTACGCTGCGCTGCATCGCAGAGAGGTATTCTTCTTTATCTACCAGGTTCCAATCCACGACTTGTTTAAGCGCTGCTTTGAGCATCAGGTCTAGCCAGATACGCGTAGCACGGCCATTGCCTTCGCGAAATGGGTGGGCGATGTTCATCTCGACATATTTTTCGATGACTTCATCAAAGGTGCGTTGTGGCATGCCATCGATATGCTTTAGCGATACGTCCAAATACATCAGTGGTGCAAAACGAAAATTCCCCTTGGCAATGTTGACATCGCGAATATTCCCGGCGAAGTGATAGATGTCACCGAAGAGATAGCCATGAATAAAGCTAAGCCCGGAAAACGTCCCTACGCCAGCCTTGTTAATGTCGCCAGAGTCGAAAAGTTGCTTAGCTTTTTGCTTACTGATTTTCTCCTCAGCTTTGGCAAGTTCAACCTGATTGGTGATGTTTAATTTATTCTCTAACATCATGCTACCTCTCCTTCGCTTTCCATGCCCTCGGTCGGTATTTCTTCAATCGTCGTCCCTTCGATTTTGGCAACAATGGTATCAATTTCTTTGCGCAGTTTATCAATGTTGGCAACCGTGGTTTTCAGCTCGATATTGAGCTGGCTGATATCCAGCACTTCACGGTTGTCTTTCGCTTCGACATAGCTGCTGACGGAGAGGTTGTAATCGTTGGTGGCAACCTGCTTGAGGGGCACCGATTTGGCGAAGTGATCGACATTGGCCTTGCTGTCGAACACCGCCATGATTTGCTCGATGTGCCTGTCCAGCAGCACGTTGTTATTAGTCTCTTTTTTGAAATAGTCAGGACCACTAGCATCGATAAACTGGATGGTTGTCTCTTTTTTGTTTTTGGCCAATACCAGAATGTTCACGGCGATGGTGGTGCCGTAAAACAGATTGGGTGCCAGCGAGACCACCGTTTCCACATAGTTGTTGTCCACCAGATATTGCCGGATCTTTTGCTCGGCCCCGCCACGGTAGAAGATGCCGGGGAAGCAGACGATGGCGGCGCGGCCTTTGGCGGAGAGGTAGCTGAGCGCATGCAGCACGAAGGCAAAATCGGCTTTGGATTTGGGGGCGAGTACGCCAGCCGGGGCAAAGCGGTCATCGTTGATCAGCGTGGGGTCGTCCGAACCTATCCACTTTACCGAATAGGGTGGGTTGGAGACGATGGCATCGAACGGCTTGTCGTCGCCAAAGTGGGGTTCGCGCAGCGTATCGCCGAGCTGGATGTTGAACTTGTCGTAGTTGATGTTGTGCAAGAACATGTTCATCCGCGCCAGGTTGTAAGTGGTGTGGTTGAGCTCTTGCCCGAAGAAGCCGTCGTCGATGATGTGGGCGTCGAAATGCTTCTTGGCTTGCAGGAGCAGCGAGCCGGAGCCGCAAGCCGGGTCGTAAATTTTGTTGACGCGACTCTGGCCATGCATGGCGAGCTGGGCGATCAGCTTGGATACATGCTGGGGGGTGAAAAACTCGCCACCGGATTTACCGGCGTTGGCGGCATAGTTAGAGATAAGGAACTCGTAGGCGTCGCCGAAGAGATCGATATCACTATCTTCAAAATCACCGAGATCCAGCTTGGCTACGCCATTAAGCACTGCTGCCAAACGGGCGTTTTTATCTTTTACCGTGTTACCCAAGCGGTTACTGGTCGTATCGAAATCGGCGAACAGCCCTTTGATGTCTCGCTCTGACGGGTAACCGCTAGCCGACGCTTCAATGTCGGCAAAGATATGCGCAAGATCGGTATTGAGGCTTTCATTGCTATTGGCATTTTTGGCCACGTTGGCGAAGAGATCGCTGGGGCGGATAAAGTAGCCCTTGGTCTTGATGGCATCCTCTTTGATTTCCGGGGTGATCACGCTATCGGGTATTTCTGCGTAGTTGACGCTGTCGTCACCGCCTTCGATGTAGCTGGCAAAGTTCTCGCTGATAAAGCGGTAGAACAGGGCTCCCAGTACATATTGCTTAAAATCCCACCCATCGACAGCACCGCGAACCTCGTTGGCAATGGCCCAGATCTGACGTTGCAGGGCGGCGCGTTGTTGAATGCTTGTCATACTGTGATTCCTGTGTGTCGCCCCGCAAGCCAGGAGGCGGAACTTCTAATGAAAATGATGTGCATCATACCGGAAAAATGACCCACATTCAGGTAACTGACGCCGTCTGATTAACATCGAAAATTGGTGGGAAGGCTGCTTGCCCAGTCTTCCCCCTTCCGCCTAAAGAGTGATGGTTGGGTAAAGCGCTACATAGACATAGCCATGGCTACCCAGGGTATCGGCTTCACAGGTGAAACCGCCGTGCTGTAGGGTGATGCGTTGCTGACGGCGGGCGTCCAGTTCGCCTGTCAGCAATTTGGCCTCCAGTTCCTTGATGATGCTCGGGAAGGCTGCTTCCAGTCGGTCTATTGCCTCTTCTGCCCATTCGCCAATCAATGAGGCTCGATCTGACAGAAAGTGCAGCCGGTGGTGCTCCTGGATAAGGCGAGCCCCAAAGCGGGGCGTCACGGTATGGGGCAAGCCCCATTGCGCAAAAATGCGGGTAGGTTGGTCTGGATCGGCAGGTTGTTGGTCATGGGTGTGGGTGGCTGTCATGGTCATGATTAGCGATACCTCATTTGAATGTCGATGATAGTGCCAGGCACGTTGTGGCGCTGTCGCAATCTGGTCAGATGCTCTGGGAGGTCGGTCAGGTTGGTCAGTCGTCCCCGGTAGAGCCTGGATAGATTGATGTAGTCGGGATGGCTCACGGTGATGGTCACCTGATGCCCTGGCTGCCAGCGGCCAAAGAGGCGGGCTTTGGCTTGCCTAATGGTGGTGATGCCGGGTGCTGGTAACGTCTGGCGGTTGCGCAGATGCAGTTTGTTAAGCTCGGGGGCATAGCGATGCACCTCGAGCCTAGTAATAAGACGGGTCATGTTCGGTGACTCCAGTAATGATGCAAAGAGCCAGCCTGTGAGGGCTGGCCCTTTATGCTGTTTGTGGATGAGTGGGGCTGGGTGGTTGTGTCTGTTGGTGCCGAGGCTGCAGAAAGCTGCCGGGCCGCAGTGACAGGCGCAGTGGCTAGTCGTTGTAAAACAGGATGTAGTTCACCCCGGCTTGCGTTGCTGCTGCGAGCAAGGGCTGTAGCGTTGGCGGGTAGGCATCGAGCTCCAAGGCCAGGTTCAACATATATTCGTAGGCGGAGCCATCCTTCATGCCGACATGTTCATGGGAGGCCATACGCTTGACCCATTGCCATTCGGGCACCAAGTCTGCGTCATCGTAATCGCCAACTATGGCGCTCATGGCGACATCCAGCATTTGCATCACCGGATGGCCTGCCAGTGGGTTCGTTGTTGCAGGTAGGGGGTTAGTCATTGAGCCGTTCCTTGTTGTCTGGGCGTCACGTTACAGCGGATTGATAACCGGCTTGCAATTGAGCCGGTCCAATAGATGCAGCGAGCCGTACTGGGCCACCAGTCGGTCTATGGCCATCTGGGCACAGGCTGTTCTGCTGGGCTTATTCTCAGGTATTGCGTAACGCGCAGTGAGCCAACCACCGAGCAGCGCGATGCGGTAGCCACTCGGAATGTGGGTGAGTGACGTTCCTATGCCCCTCCCGTGAATGAGGAAAGGCACGGCCTGTCCGCCGATGTCGATATCCATGCGCTGGCCCTTCTGCTCGAAGGTGGTGAGCTCACCGGTTTGCGGGTGTTTGCCGGGGACTCTGATGGTGATGTGCTTGGCCATCTCACACCTCCGGCTTGGTTTCAAAATGGTGGGTCACAATGCCCGCTTCCGGGTCAATGCTGATAAACGCCGGGGCTTGCGGGTGGTGCTGGTAGAGTCGCGCCAATTCAGAGCGAAAGGCTTCGATGTTCGGCGCAATCACATGGTGGGTATCCCCCTCGGCATAGGTAAAGGTCTCCAGCTTCTCGGTGTTAATCCAGATGCCGAAATACCAGGCATCCTCCTCGGTGTCGTATTGCTGCCAGCCCTGAGCCAGCAGTGTCCGGTCGTAATAGTAGCGGTCTGCCTGATGGCTACCCCGGTCTATGCGGCAGCCGGTCACGGTGAGCTCAAGCGGGATTCGTCCTGCCTTGTGAGCCTTCTTGACCCGACGCAACAGCTTGAGGGCCTTGGCTCTGCTACGGCTATTGCCTTGCGGATGCGGCTGGGCGGCTCGCAATGTGAGATGGGTCATTATCCTCGGCGCAGTGTTGTGGTTGAGCTGGCCTATCGCCGCTGTTATCTGCCGAGCGGACAGGGTTTTGTAATCACGCAGGTCATGCATGGTGGATTCCTTAAAATGCAAACAGCCCCTCGGAGTGAGGGGCTGTTTAGGGGGCAGTTGTGGGGGATTGTCTACAGCGATTGCTTGAGACGGTTGATATCTCGCTGATAGCGACGGCGGTGGCTGCGCCAAATCACCCGCTCAGCAGCAGCCTCCAGCAGCGCGGTGGTCACGGTACGGGGCAGAACCAGATTTGCCCTGTCCCACTTATCCAGCTCCAGCACGCCGGTACGCGCTAGGCTGGCTAGTTGTGCATAGAGTTTGCCGGTCAGCTCCAGTGCGATGAACTCCTCTATATGGGATCGGAGCCTGGCGATAGCGTCCTCTGGCGCCATGGGAGATGCCCTGGACGTTGTTGTGGTCATGTATGGCTGCTCCAATCAGGCGCGTCGTTGCTGCCATGGTTGACGTAGGCCCCGACAATCCCCCGTTGCCACTCGCCTACCGGCTGACCAGCTGCATTACAGGGACAGCGAAAGCGGGCGAAGTTAATCTCTCGTGGCAGGTGCTCACGCATATCTCGTGGACTGACAAATAGCGTGGTCTTGTGCAGCACCGGGTTGGACGCTACCAGCGGGCCACCAATACGCCGCCCTTCCACATCGTGGGCATAGGCAAAGCCCGGTAGCATCAACTGTTGACTGATGAGCTTGGCAAGCCCTGAATGGGCGCACATGGCCTCCGCCACGGCGGCCTGGCTAAAGCTGTCGGTAAATTCGATCATGGTATTGCTCCTGATGAAGAAGAGAGTTAGTGACGGTTCTGGCCATCACATCTCTCCCCAGGGTGCTTGCTCCCACAGTGACAGCCGGGTCAGCACGTCTTGTGCGAGAGCCTGTTGCAACTGCTGTAGTACCTTCACAAGCCGAGGAGCCTGCTCAGGGCTCCCACTCCATTCACTCGATTGGTACAGGGCGCAGCAGGTGAATTTGTAGAGGGCTACCAGTTCGGCATCGGTGAGTGGCGCCTGATGGCAACGGTGCGCTGGTTTAAACGGTCCCAGCTTGGTAGAGCTACGCTGGCGTGGTTCCTGACGTCTCAGCTGATAGCGATGCCAGACCGCCCGTCGATTGGCGAGCATCATCAGCCGTACCAGCCGGTCTACCCGCCACGTCCAGGTGCTGGTCGTGTCTGCAGGCGGCAGCCACCAGAGGGATCGCAGTAACTCAAGGGTGTAGTGCGGTGGCATGGGGGCATTGCAAAAGCGGTGCAACTGCACGGCAAAGGCCTGGTAATCCTGGCGGTCAATCATGAAAGCAGACATGGGGATGACTCCTTGAAATGAAAAAGGCCACCTGCAGTGAGGTGGCCCTGTGGGTTGTATCGGGATATCCGGATCATGGTGTTGGTGGTGATGATCCGTGTGCGATGATCCGGGGAGGCTGGCGTGATCGATCATCTATGGTCATTCGGTGATCGGCGAAGATGTCATTCGAGATCACGGTGTACGAGGGC
The DNA here is from genome assembly GCF_010974825.1 of Aeromonas rivipollensis. Taxonomy (GTDB): domain Bacteria; phylum Pseudomonadota; class Gammaproteobacteria; order Enterobacterales; family Aeromonadaceae; genus Aeromonas; species Aeromonas rivipollensis. The sequence continues at coordinate 168,859 of NZ_JAAILA010000015.1, forward strand.
AGCATCATGATCGCCCGACGGCAGATGATCCGGGTTTAGGCACAGAGGGGTCCCGTGTCTGTACAGGGCTCAGCCACGGTGGTTGTGAGCGATCCCCCTCTGGCTGCACGTTGGGATAAGCCGTCTCGAACAGGATGGTGTAGAGGGCACAATCAATACCGTTGACGGCATCGTGATGCGGGTAATAGGGCGGTACGTCTCGGGAACGCTCGAAGTAGTCACCAAAGCAGCTAAGACATTCGCGTATCTCGATGGTGGAGCCATGCAGCAAGGTTTCTTCAAACTGCTTGGTATAAAGGCCGTCATCACGAGCCTTGGTGACGGCCTGCTCCAATAACGCCAGCGCATCCTCGTTGCAGGTAGCTGCCAGGCCATGGCGCAACTTGCCCAGCGTTTCCTCAAGGGTATAGGGGTTAGGTAATCGCATGGTGCTTGTCTCTTCTTGGCCTGATTAGTGCCGCAACTGATGCAACAGTGCATGAATGGCCTCGACACAGTCGGCTTGGGTGAGCTGATAACCGTTAGGCAGGTTAGCGACGATAGCGGGCTCTGCCTGCATCTCGACGTTGTCTGCAAGCCAGCAGCGCAGCTCGAGGAGGATATCGAGGGCAGTGAGGTGGGTTTTGCCTGGGGTCTGGTTCATAGTAGGCCTCGCTCGGCCAGCGAGACTAAACCCTCAGCGCCAACTACCAGATGGTCGAGCAGTCGCACATCCACCAGCGCCAATGCCTCTTTGAGAGCCTGGGTAAAGACCCGGTCTGAGTAGCTGGGTTCCGGGTCACCACTTGGGTGATTGTGTACGGCGATGATGGCCCCACAGTTGAGTATCAGGGCCCGCTTGACCACTTCCCGTGGGTAGATGTTGGCGCTATCGAGAGTGCCGCGAAACAGCTCCTCAAAGGCAATCACCCTGTGTTGGGAGTCAAGGAACAGGGCGCCAAACACTTCGTGCTCCCGGTCCTGCAGCAGGGTTTGTAGTCGCTGGGCGGCCTCCGTGGTACTGGTGATGGCGGATCCTTTAGCCAGGCGTTTGCGGGCAATCTGGTTGGCGATGCGCAGCAGGTCTTGCTCGGTCACCGGCTCGGTGACGACATAAGTGCCGGGGCATTCTCCGGCTTTGAGTTTGTGGTAACGCATGTTGGGTCTCCTGAAAAAGAAAGACCCCGGCAGCGCGAGGCATGTCGGGGCTAAATGCAGAGAGGTTGTTGGTTCAATTTGAGGGTAGTTCAGTTGGTCGTGGTGGGGCCTGCTGTAGCTGTGGGTCTCTCTTCACCGGCATCAGCGATTCGGGGACCAGTAAAGCGAGTGGGATAGCGAGTGCCACACTCAGCCGTTCTGCCAGTTGGTAGGACGGACCTAAGGTGTCGTAGTCAGCTACCCAAGTGGCCAGGGCCAGCCCGCTGGCCTCCACGGCCCGCAGATAAACGCTGTAGCCCTGTACGGTCAGGCCACTGTCACGCACCACCTGCGTTTCTCCCTCTCGGTTAATCGCTTCAAGCTCAACGGCTATCGGTTGTTTGGGCATCTTGCGCCTCCTCTTGCGGTAAGGGGTCACTCTCCACGCAATAGCCGTGATGGATGCAGGTACGCTGCAGTTCACTCAGAAAGCGCCCCAGCACACGGGGCTGCTCAGAGAGCGGGACAGGTCCTGCTTGGCAGCGCCAGAAACAGCGGCGTTTGGAGTCCACACAGATTTCATCCACGGGCTGGCTCATGGTGCGCCAGTCCTCGGCATTGGTGAGGGAGAGCAGCAGTTCGTTAGTCATCACACACCTTCTACTCCCCGTTGACGGTGACGGTGAAATACCCCAACCGGGTGTAGCTAATGAAATTGCTCTGCCACAGGGCAAACAGTTCCCGCGCTTCCACACCGGGCAGTGGTCCCCAGCCCTGCAGATAGTGCTCGTCGCAGGAGAGGTTAAAATCGAGCTCCTTGCAGAGCTCAGCATCTTGGCCCAGCCCCTGGTAGCTGAAGTCGGTGATGTAATCAAAGACCCAGCCGTGCAATCCCCGAATAAGCCGCAGCTCGACCGGATGGATGCCACCCGTTTCGGCATTGTAGCCGGGGCTGCGAAAGTTGAAGGTCAGGGTCGAGAGGTGGGTGAGGTCGAGCTGTTGTTCTCGCACGATTTGGCGCAGCAAGTCTGGTAGCTCGGGTGAAATAGGCAGGGCCATCCCTGCCTGGTGAAATGGCATGGTCATCATGGTGTGTCCTTTTGGTATTGAGAGTGAGGCGCATCAATCCCTGAGCCAGCGCCAGGCGCGGTAGAGGCCGTAGGTGGCAGCCAAGGGAGCCGCCAGCGAGGTGGCCGAGCTCCCCAGCAACGCACTGACTGCTGCGGTCACAGCGGTTGTCGCTGACGGGTTCAGTACCGTGCTGGTGGCCATGCTAGGCAGGGCCGCTAGGGTAGGCTGCCGAGCCACACTGCGAAGTGCCTGATGTGCAATACACCCCGTGGCAATGAGCTGGTTAATCTGCTTGCTGTAGTGAAAGCCCTCGATGCACCAGAGCACAAAGTGCTCGCAGTTGTTAAAGAGCGTGCTGTAGTGCGCTTCCCCGAGGCGAGAATAGGCACGGTTCATGCTCTCCTCCCGGTTATAGACGCGTGCGCTATGGTGCTGGATGCGATAGCCCCGCCCTTGGCTAAACTCGGCAAGCGTGGTGATAGCTATCTGACCGGAATGTATTCCTGCACTGACCCCTTGGTAATGGATGACCAGATGGTCCTCCAGATAGAGACCGTGGTGCTGGTAACCGGTGCGGGGGGAAACGAGGTGGTCCCCTGATTGTGGTAATGGCATGAACCGTTCCTTAAATAAAATGCGACATAAAAAAGAGGGCACCCGAAGGTGCCCTGATGGTGGTGAATGTGTGGCGGCTGGTGGTCAGGATTGCTTGCGCAGCGTCAAGCTGCTGGCATCCCATACCCAGCGCTGACGAGGATTGCCGGGCAGATCGAGGGTGAAACCGTTGGGTTCGGGGGTCAGCTTGCCTTCATCGCTACAGGTACCAAAGGGTTGTGAAAGCATGGTCAACGCACCCGTCTGGGCGACCGCCAGCTGATAGAGCACCGGGCATGCCACCCCGCCACTGTGCAGCTCAAACAAGACCGCCTGCCCGTTGGCCAGCGGCAATCGGTGTGTGAGCTTGATAGCGTCATATTCATCGGTGCGCAGCAGCACGTCATCCCCATACCGGATAGCGATACTGTAATCGTCATTTTTCACGATGGTAAATGACGTGGTACTTGATGCAGCGGTCGCAGGTGCAAAGGAGGGTTCGAAGTAACGACTGCCATCTGAATAGGTCAGCATAAAACCGTTCAGTGCAACCGGCTGGCTGACTCTGGGGATGAGCGTTGGCTCATCTTCATCCAGCGGCATCAGCATGATGCGATCCCCTTTCGAAGTCTCTATCCAAAACTGCATGCTGGCGAAATTGAGGGTCCCCTCAACATTGGCCGGTACCCGTTTAGTGACCGTTGGCACAGTGAATTCAGGCGCAGCCCAGCTCGGTAAGGCAAGCAGTGATAACCATATGCACCACAGTGCCAGCTTGATTTTTTCTGTCATGTCACTCTCCAGAGGAATTATTCAATGGTGTAAGAGGCATTGCCCAGATTGGTGAAAAGGGTGACCTCCCTCAATCGGCACGGCTCGGTCATGACCAGCCGCCAGCTTTCGGTGTAATTGAGCTTGAGTGGGAAATAGGTTCCTCCCACCGACCCCATCAAGTCACTGCGCAGCATCACTCGGCATTTACTCTTGCCGCCATTGATCAGTACTTTCTGAATGGTGACTTGATCGTTGAGCGAAGTGACGACGATCTGAGGCCGCCCAATAGCAGTGTATTCCACTTCCAGAGTGAATTCTGGGCCATCGGCAGACTCTGCATTACAGGCGCTCAATAATAGGCCACAGGCGAGCAGTAAGGGATAAAGCAGTGCGCGATTCATGATCTCTCCTTAATAAAAATGGCAAAAGGATGCCTGACCGACAAGGCAAGCCTCTCGGATAAGCGGGGTAATACAGGTAACGTCAGCGAACGTGCTGGCAGTTAGCCAAGCGCAACTGAAGAAAGTGGGCTGGAATTTACGTCGTGTAGAAAGCACTCCTTTCAAATATCAATCTATATATTCAAACAACATCAACCCAATTGGTTGAGCATCAACCATTTTCGCCCTTAATGTCAACGAGTCCATGGTCAAGCATACGTGCGGACTGGAGGACTTATGACAGACGTCAACTTTGAAGAACTGGCCAAGAGCGTAGGTAAAGCGATTGGACGGCAACGCCAACAAGTGGGGCTGACCCAGGAGCAAGTCGCAGAGCACCTGGATATCGGGATGGAAGCGGTCTCCCGGATGGAGCGGGGAAAAGTGGTGCCGACCGTAGTGCGCCTGGCACAGTTGGCCCAGCTGTTTGGCTGTGAGCTTGCAGACCTCCTGCGTGAGACCAGCAACCGCCCTACAGAACAAAGCATTGTACTCAGCCAGCAGTTGGCCAAACTAAATACAGCTTACAGATAGTTGGAGGTGGTTGATAAGCTGGTAGTACGACTGGCTCATTAATCCCTCTCAGTGAGCATCAGTCACTCAATGGCACCCGATGCCCAGGCCGATAACTTGGAAGGCCGCAATGACGCTTCCAAGCATACTCACAGCGATATGTGTTTGCTCTCCCCTTATGATATCTATCTGAGAAACTTTTCAATCGGACAGACAAGGAAATAACTGTGATCTAACGAGACGGTACTTGGAAGCCTCACCCATTTATCTATATCAATGGGAAAAACTTTACCCAGTATTTTTTGCTTGCCCATGACCATGTTAACTGGTCAATTTAACTATATGTGAGTTATTCCTAACGGCGTATCGGAGAGGGGCTGTTCGCGTAAAATTCATGGCATTTAGTCGCATAGCGAACTACTTGTTGTTGGCATTTCATTCTGATGTGGTTCGTTAATTGAAGCGCAGCTATGACATTGATGTCAATACATCACAGATCCACCAATTTAACACTGCCCTCGTAGTCATCAAGCAATTTACAGTACGGTGGTCAACAGTAAATTATATTTCACAAAATCCACGACTAGGATTTTAAGCATTTGATCAACACGTGCTTGTTCTCAACGATGGCGACCATCTTTGGGCTGTCCTCTATGTCCAACGCAAAGTATTGTTTTTCGCTGGATCTTTATAAAAGAGTTGTACCTCATAGTGTTATACCACGTTAGACGATGATTATTAACGCTAGGTGGATTGGGTATCGGAACACTTTGCTGTCACTGGCGTGGTGAGTATATAGAAGGAGAAAATAAAATGAAACATGAAGGTGCTTGGTGCAATGAACGATTTCTACGGTTTTAAATAAAACATTCAAGAATTATTGTGGATGCAAGATATTATTGAGGCTCTAAGGGGGCTTACTGGTGGTGATTGATGTGTAGATGAAGCCTATATCTTAGGCTGACTTTAACAGCAGCAGTAAGAATGTTTGATTATCAAAAAGTATATTTACATAGATTGATGCTGTTGTGCCTCATGTGAGGACCATGATTCCAATTCAATGAGGCGCTATTAGAGGAATTCACAGATACTTTTGATATTTGTATCTGAAAGTATCTGGAGAGGACTGGGGGGGGGGCGTATTTCATAGGCAGCAGATGCTTCACTAACATAGCCGAAGAGAAAGAACCAAGAAACAGAAAAGATGTAAGGAGGTGTGGCACCGTAACATCATCGATGCCTCATTCCATAGTTTACAACAACCTCGCCCATGAAATTATAACTAATACTTTAAAATTATTGTCGCAGGTGTGTGATAGCTACACATCTGAAAATATTCATGCACTAAATAGCTGTTCCGAATA
>NZ_JAAILA010000016.1 GCF_010974825.1 Aeromonas rivipollensis
GGCTATGTCCCAATTACGTGTTGCATGGGGCGCCCCAGCGCCTCATGCAAGCAACGTGGGATAGTCACTTCCCGTCCATAGCGCTCCAGCATCCTTCGCCAACCCAGATAATTCCTCAGATAGTGGGTCGCTACCCCATGGAACCGATCCATCCACTCTTTCAACCGACGGTGATATCCGTTTACATGCTGGATGTGGTACGCGCCAACCACGCGTTCACCTTGACGATTGCGCACGACCTGATGGGTCACTCCCTGCGCTTTGCTGAAACTGGCATACACCCCGGCGCCATCGCTACACAACACCGCATCTGACGAGACAAGGGGTGTCAAAACCGCTATCACCGTCTCGGCATTCATTTTCTCCAACTGAAAATCCGCATGGTGACCAGCCCGGTCCTGAACCACCATCACCGGGATGTAATCCGACCCTGTGCCTCGGGTACGGCCTTTGCCCCCACGATGGCGGGCCGGGCGGGGCAAACCACGTTGCCCTTTAAACGACTCCAGGAAGAAGGTCTCATCGACTTCGACGATACCCCCTTCCCGTGCCGCCTGGTGGCTCGCCATGGCTTTCAGGAAGCGGTGACGCCACAAAAAGGCGGTGTTTTTACAGACCCCGCAGCGGGCGGCAGCCTGTCGCACGGTCAGCCCATCGATGAGGGCTTGGGCATAGTCTTCCCAGCACTGTGCCTTGCGAAGTCGGGCCAGTGGCGTCTTGGTGAGAACGGAGCTGGTACGCAGACACTGCTTGCAGCGATAGCGACGCAGCCCTCGACTCCAGCCCCAGGGAGCCAACTGCGCGGCCTCGGCCTGGCAGTGAGGGCAACATTGGCAAGGGGGGAGTTGGGTGGCTAAAGAGGTGATGGGGTGAGGAGCGGTGAGTTCATGTTGCGCGAGGCGACGCTGGCGCAAAGTGAGCTGTGGGAAAAGAGAGAGTAGATGTTGAAAGGCTTGGGTATCCATGATGGAGGCCCTCAGGGTGATGACCTACTTCAAGGTTAGCCTTTCAACACATAACTGGGACAGCGCCAAATGAAAAGGCCCACCCTGCCGGATGGGCCTTTCATGGCTGTCAGCCGCCGTTGCAGGCCGCCAGCAACAGGGTCGCCCCGCAGGTGGCGCTGAAAACCAGCAACCCCGCCTGCAGCACTCCCTCAGGATCCGTCTCTTTTCTTCTCTTTCTGAACCTTATCCATCGCGGCTTCATCGAGCCCACCTCATCCTGTTGTGTCCAGCTCCCCTGCCCTCCTCGGCAGGCCGCTCATCTTGATCCCGGTTCAGTTCCAGGTCAATCGGTCCGCAACAATAAAGCGGCCGGGCACTTGGGAGAGGGCCTCGTCATGGGTCCGCTCATTATCGGGAAAACCGGCGTGACCCGTCTGCGAGCCGGGGCTATGATGAGGCCGACGATTTCCGATCCCAGGGAGACCCCAGATGAGCAGCCCCTTGCACTATGTGCTGGATGGCATCCATTGCGAGCCACACTTCTTCACCGTGCCCCTCGACCACCAGAAACCGGATGACGAGGAGAGCATCACCCTGTTTGGCCGCACTCTCTGTCGCCAGGACAGGCTGGACGATGAGCTGCCCTGGCTGCTCTATCTGCAAGGGGGGCCGGGCTTTGGCGCGCCGCGCCCGACCGCGAGCGGCGGCTGGATCAAGCGGGCCCTGCAGGAATTTCGGGTGCTGCTGCTCGATCAGCGCGGCACCGGCCACTCCACCCCCATCAGCGCCGAGGCGCTGGCAGGGCTCACCCCGGGGGAGCAGGCCGACTATCTCAGCCATTTTCGCGCCGACAGCATAGTGCGGGACGCCGAATACGTTCGCGAGACCCTGAGCCCTGATCGGCCCTGGAGCCTGCTTGGCCAGAGCTTCGGCGGCTTTTGCAGCCTCACCTATCTCTCCCTGTTCCCGGACAGCCTGCACGAGGTCTACCTCACCGGCGGCGTGGCCCCCATAGGTCGCAGCGCAGACGAGGTCTACCGCGCCACCTACCAGAGGGTGGCGGACAAGAACCGCGCCTTCTTCGCCCGCTTCCCCCATGCCCAGGCCATCGCCAACCGGCTGGCCAATCACCTGCACCGCCACGACGTGCGCCTGCCCAACGGCCAGCGCCTGACGGTGGAGCAGTTGCAGCAGCAGGGGCTGGATCTCGGCGCCAGCGGCGCCTTCGAGGAGCTCTACTACCTGCTGGAGGATGCCTTCATCGGCGAGCGGATCAACCCCGCCTTCCTCTACAAGGTGCAGACCATGCAGCCGTTCAACACCAACCCGGTATTCGCCATTTTGCATGAGGCCATCTACGCCGAAGGGGCCGCCAGCAACTGGGCGGCCGAGCGGGTCAGAGCCGAGTTCCCGGCCCTTGCCTGGGCGCCCGGCAAGGATTTCACCTTCACCGGCGAGATGATCTTCCCCTGGATGTTCGAGCAGTTTCGCGAGCTGATGCCGCTCAAGGAGGCCGCCCACCTGCTGGCCAAGAAGGCCGATTGGGGCCCCCTCTACGACCAGGCGCAACTGGCCCGAAACCGGGTGCCTGTGGCCTGCGCCGTCTATGCCGAGGACATGTACGTGGAGTTCGACTACAGCCGCGATACCCTCAGGGGCCTTGGCAACAGCCGCGCCTGGATCACCAACGAGTACGAGCACAACGGCCTGAGAGTCGACGGCGAGCAGATCCTGGACAGACTCATCCGCTTGAACCGGGGCTGCTGATCCCCCGCGGGCGACGAGCCCGCCATAAGAAGAATATCGAGGGCGGCCCATGAGCCGCCCCGCCCTGTCGGAAGCAACACAAAACAACAAGGACACCCTTTGGATCATCCGGAAATCTCGGCCGGCTGGCTGAGCCGCCTCTTCTATCACTGGACGGGCCCGCTGCAACGCAAGGGGCTGACCGAGCCCCAGGTCGGTCTCGACGATCTCTACCCCCTGCTGCCGGAAGATAGGCGCGACGAGCGGGCCGACGCCTTCCTCGCGCTCACCGCCGCTGCGCCGGTGCGCCCCTGGCCCATCATGGCCTTTATCTGGCGTCACTACCGCCGCCGCATCGGCCTGCTCACCCTGTTGCAGCTGATCGGCATGCTGGCCACCCTGGCCAGTCCCTGGCTGCTCAACCACAGCATGACCCAGCTCGGCACCGGGGCCAGCACAGGCCACAAGCTGTTGCTCGCCTTCGCCCTGTTCGCCTCTGTGCTGGCCGCCGGCATGCTGGCGGAGCACTCGTTGCAGCTGGCGCTCAAGATGCACGTCCCCATTCGCCGCCTGCTGGCCGAGTCCCTGCTCGCCAAGGTGATGAAGCTCGGCGGCAAGAGCTTCGACGACAGGGCCGGCGGCCGGGTACAGAACCTCATCAACCGGGACGTGTGGGACATTACTTGGATTCTGGCAGACCCCGCCATGCCGTTCACCATGGCGCTGCAACTGGCGGGCACCATAGCCCTGCTGGTGTGGCAGGTGGGCAGCGCCGGTCTGGTGGGCTTTGCGGTGCTCACCCTGCTGCTGCTGCTCTCCACCCGGGTGGTGCGCCGCATGAACCAGCAGGAGCAGCAGCTCAAGCGTCAGCAGGACGAGCGCAACGGCATACTGGCCGAATACATCAAGAAGCTGCGGCTGGTGCGCCAGAACGGTCTCAGCGCCTTCTTCACCCGGGCGGCCAACGCCAAGCGCCAGCAGGAGCTGGGGGTGCTGGGTCGGGTGCTCAAGCTCGATGCCATCAACAGCTTCCTGATGATGAGCACCCCGCTGCTGGTGACCCTGGCCACCTTCACCACCTATCTGGCCTCGGGCCAGAGCCTGACCCTGCCCCAGGTGTTCACTACCATAGCCCTGTTCGCCGTGCTGCGGATCCCCATGATGCGGCTGCCTTACCTCATCCGTACCCTGATCAACTTCAATACCGGTTTCAACCGGCTGTGCGAGTTTCTGAGCAGCCCGGAGCAGCACAGGGATCTCACCGACACCAGCCTGCCCGTCGGCAGCCTGGTGCTGGAAGAGGTCACAGCCCTTCACCAGCAAAAACCGGTGTTGCAAGAGGTCAGCCTCAACATACAGCCGGGGGAGCTGGTGGGGATCACTGGGGCGACCGGGGCGGGCAAGAGCTGCCTGCTGCACCTGGTAGCCGGTTTTGACAACGGCTTTGAGGGGGCTATCCGCCGCAACGGCCGGGTGGCGCACCTCGGCCACAAGCCCTGGCTGATGAACGACAGCATCCGCAACAACATTCTGTTCGGCCAGCCCTGGCACGAGGATCGCTACCACTGGGTGCTCGGTGCCTGCGCCCTCACCACGGATCTGGGGCTGCTGAGCCACGGGGATCAGACGCTAGTGGGGGAGCTTGGCACCCGCCTCTCCGGCGGCCAGCAGCAGCGGGTCGCCCTGGCCCGCGCCCTCTATGCAGAGGCCGACATCCTGCTGCTGGACAACCCCTTGTCTGCACTGGATCCCATGGTCTCGGCCCAGGTGCTGGAGCAGGGGCTTGCCTTCAAGCCGGGGCCGACCCGGCTGCTGGTGAGCCACGATCCGGACGTGCTGGCCCACTGCGATCGGGTGATCCGCATCGAGCAGGGCCGCCTGGTGGAGCTAGGCGCCCACCAGCTGGCGGATCTCATCCAGCACCCGCAACCCACCCCTCTGGTGGCGCCCCAGGAGGCGGAGCTGTTCAGCGAGGAGAAGGTGGTGGAGGGCAAGGTGGACTGGGGACTGTTTGGCTTCATGTGGCAGCGCCTGGCCGCCCCCGGCGCCATCCTGATCGCCCTGCTGCTCACGCTAGGTCAGGAGGGGCTGCGCATCGCCTCGGATCTCTGGCTCGGCGGCAAGGCCGAGGTGAGCGATGTGAGCACCCTGCTCGGCATCTATGTGCTGCTGGGGGCGGGCTCCCTCGTCTGCATCATGGTGGTGCGGGTCATCAACTACAAACTCGGCCTCAAGCTGGCCTGGACCCTGTTCGACGGCATGCTGGGCCGCATCAGCCGCGCCACCATGGCCTTCTTCGACAAGGTGCCCCAGGGGCGCATCCTCAACCGCTTCGACCGGGATCTCGGGGAGGCCCAGGAGGTGCTGCTCTCCATGCTGATGGGACTGTTCGGTATGCTGGTCTCTGTGCTGCTGCAGGTGGTGGTCATCGGCATCAACATTCCCCTGCTGCTGCTCATCGCCCCCCTGGTGGGCTGGGCACTCTACGTGCTGCAACGGCGCTACCGGGCGGTGCAGCTCAAGCTGCGGCGCCAGTCCTCGGTGCTGCGCTCCCCGCTTTATATCAGCATCAGCGAGACCATTCGCGGCGCCCCCGCCCTGCGTCTGGCCGGGGCCGAGCGCTTCGCCCTGGATCAGGTGCTGCATCACTATGACAACAACCTGCGCAGCTGGTACACCACCACCTCCATCAACCGCTGGCTCGGCATGCACCAGACCCTGCTCTCCGCCGCCCTGGTGGGAGCCGTGGCGCTGATGGTGGCCTTTGGCAACAGCCCGCTGCTGGGGGCCGTGGCCATCACCTACGCCTTCACCGCCTCGGCCATGCTCAACTCCCTGATCCGTACCTTCGCCGAGGTGGAGCAGGTGATGAATGCAGTGGAGCGGGTGCGGGAATACAGCGAGATAGAGAGCGAGCGCCAGCAGGGAGAGGCCCTCGCCACCTCCCATCCGGCGGTGCGCTTCGACAACCTGGGGCTGCGCTACCCGGGTGCCAGCCAATGGGCCCTGCACAGGGTCAACTTCGAGCTGGCCCCCGGCGAGAAGGTGGGGGTCTGCGGTCGTACCGGTGCAGGCAAGAGCTCCCTGCTCGGGGTGCTGCAAGCCATGTATCCAAGCTCCCAGGGGGAGATCTACTACAACGATCAGCCGCTCTCTGCCCTGGCGCCGGAGGCGGTGCGCAATCTGTACGACACCGTCTCCCAGATCCCCCTCACCTTCTTCGGCACCCTGCGCGCCAATCTCGCCCCCCTGAGCGAGCAGAGCGACGCCGCGCTGGAGCAGGCGCTGGCCCGAGTGGGTCTGGCCGAGCGCTGCGCCGGCCGGCTGGATGAGGATCTCGACAGGCTGCAACTCTCCGCCGGCGAGACCCAGCTGCTGGTGATCGCCCGCATCCTGCTGTCACGCCGCCCCCTTATAGTGCTGGACGAAGCCACCTCTGATCTCAGCCACGGCGGCATGCGCAAGATGGCGGAGTTGCTCTATCGCTACCGGCCCGAGGCCAGCTATCTGGTGATAGCCCACCATCTGGAGCCGCTCTTGTCGGTGGACAAGGTGGTGGTGATGGAGGCTGGCACAGTAGTGGAGCAGGGCTCACCGGTCAGCCTGCTGGCCAACCCGGCCTCCCGCTTCCACCAGCTGTTTGCCGGTCAGGTGAACCGCCAGGTGGGGGAACTGACGGGCTGAGATCTCTGCTGCCTCGCCGACGTCAGAAGGGCTGCCCGCGGGCAGCCCTTGCTTTATCGGAAACATCGCAAAAAGCAATTCTCATGTGGATACCAACCGAGCAGCAAAGCTGCTATAAAAAGAGCCCGAAACAGTCAGGATCACAAGGATGTGTCATGTCTCCAAGGATGGAGGTGGTTGCGCGCCAACCACAGCTGGAAGTCGCCCTGATCAGCAGCCAGGGAGGGGGTTACCCTCGCCATACCCACGAGGAATATGTGCTCTCGGCAAACTTGAGCGGCCAGGAACGTATCTGGTTTGACGGCAAGGAGCAGGAGGTAGCGCCAGGCCAGGTAACGCTCTACAACCCCTTGACCATGCAGGCCTCCACCTTTGGGGAAGATACCCGCTTCATCAGCCTGCATCTGTCACAGGAGCGGGTGAAGAGTCTGCTGGACGAGGCGGGACTCCTGCCCGGCCAGTCGTCCCCCGCATTCATGGAGGGAGTACACCAGATCCCGACGTTGTTCGACGCCATTCTGGATCTGTATCGACACCCCTCGGCCAATCAGCGGGAAGAGGCGCTGGTGCGCCTGCTCGCCGCCCTGCAACGCAGTAGCGACCCCACACCGCGATTGCTGCAGGGGCGGCTGCCCCAACTGCTTGACTACATGCGCGACCACCTCAGCCAGGAGCTCAGCCTGGATGATCTTTGCCAAGTGGCCTGCTGCTCCAAATTCCACCTGGTTCGCAGCTTTCAGCAGGCGCTGCACGTTCCGCCCATCCACTATTTCAACCAGCTGAGACTGATGGAGGCCCGTCGCCGCCTGCTGCAAGGAGAGAAGCCCTCCCAGATAGCGCTGGCGCTGGGCTTCTATGACCAGAGCCACATGAGCAACGCCTTTCGCCGCGTCATGGGGATCAGTCCGAGCCGCTACGGAGCCCCCGGCACAAACTCGACATAACCCTGATAGATCACGTAACAGGCGAAATAGGCGAAGATCAGTGCCGACGCCAGGTAGGAGAAGCGCACCATCTTCTCCCCCAGCAACCGCCCGCCCTGATAGGCAAGGGTGCAGAGCACCAGGGCCCAGAAGATCCCCGCACTGAAGAAGCCGGAGAGGAAGAGCCCGGCATTCAGGGGATCCGCCCCCTGCCTCGCGATGATGGCGCCCCCCACGGCCGCGAACCAGAGGATGGCGGTCGGTGAGGAGAGCGCCAGTACCATGCCGCGGCCGAACAGGCGCCAGCGCCCCCCGGACTGCGCAACGCCATTCAACTCGCCATCCTGTGCCTGCAGCGCCGCGTAGCCCATCTTGATGGTCAACCAGATCAGGGTGACCGAACCAAAGATCCAGAGGCTCCAGCGCACCATTTCAAACTGCAACAGCACGGCCATGCCCGCCATGGCGAGCATGGCATAGATCAGATCCCCCACACAGGTTCCCACCCCGAGCCAGAAGCCGTGGGAAAAACCGCGAGACATGGCCAGGGTGATCATCGCCATGTTGGCCAGGCCTATGTCCAGGCACAGAGAAAGACTCAACAGAAATCCATTGTAAAATGCCATGTCACACTTTCTCCCAGATGGTTTGATGGTAACGCTCACCCTCTCCCGGCGAGGGCCCTGCTGCCCAAGACGCGGCCAACATCGAGCTCTTTTGACTCTCACCAGCCAGGCTCTCCGACAAGGCACCGAACAGCTGTTCAAGCTCGGGATCCTCTGCCCGCTGGGCCATCTCCGCGAGCAATATCATCAGGGACTCACACAGACGGTTTTGCTGGGGGCGTGTTCCCTCAAGGTCTCCCTCCAGCTCACGCAGACTGGCAACCAGGCTCAGCACGCGGCAGATATACTCCCGCAGCCTGGGTGGGAGCGCAGGGGGCGGCATCAGCGTCAGCATATGGACAGAGTGCGTCGCCCTGGGGGGCCAAAATTCCATCTTCATCATTTACCTCCATGTAATATGAGGTCATATGACACCATTCATGATGAATTTGTATTGGAAAATATTGCCTTTTTATCCCAGCCAGACAACGGGATCGCCAGCACCACCATGGGATTCAAGTCATAGAAAGGAGGATGAAGAAGGCAGGTATAGCCTCATTATTTAAGGGCTGTCACCCTGGCTGGACATGTCGACCAAGGATGGGGCCACCTCTTGTAACGATGAATAAATGCCTGCCAGAAAATGGCAAGGGCGCCTCCTTCGAGACGCCCCTGTGAACACATCCAGCAGCCAGTCAGGGTCAGCGCTCCATGATCTGGGTGATGTCATCCTTGTTGATCAACATCTCCCGCCCCTCTTCGTCGTAGTAGCGGTACATGCCCGTGTCCTCATCCAGCTTGGGCTTGCTGTCGGTGGTAATCATCTTCCCGTCCCGGGTGCTCATGATGTATTGAGAGCTGCACGCCACCAGCCCCAGCATGCACACCAGGACCATCATCAGTCGTTTCATCGCCCGCCTCTTCTCCCTCCTGCATCCTCAGGACGAGGATGTTTCTTGAAGCCTAGCTCAAGCGCCCTCACCCGAATGAGTGTCACCAAAATATGAGAACAGCGAGCTGAATCAGCGAGTTAACAGCGGGATGCGCCAGGATACCCAGATGAAAAAAGGCCGGACATGGGTCCGGCCTTCGAGTGGGCAACGCATTGGCGTTATCAGCCCTGCGGCTTGCGCTCACCTGTGACTGTGGGGTTCTTGGGGTCTGAGCTCCACTCGTACCAGCCGCCGTCGTAGACGCTGATCCGCTTCCAGTCCATCAGCCAGGCGTAGAAGAAGGCCTCGGAGGCGCGCCAGCCGGTACCGCAGTAGAAGGCGGCCTGCTGGGTGGGCGCTATGTCCCACTGGTCCCACATGGCGAGGATCTCGCGGGCCGGCTTCATGGTGCCGTCCGGGTTGTGGAAGTCGCTCATGCTGTTGGCATCCACGCCGCCGTGACCCCACTTGGCCCCTGGGATGTCGCCCTTGGGCTTGATGTAGCTGTAGCCGGAGGTGTTGCCGACAAACTCGTCCCAGGTGCGCACGCTGACTAGGGCGCTATCGGGCTGCTTGAGCAACTCTTTCGCCTGACTTAGCGTGGTGTAATACTCGGGGTGGGCCGGAATGGCCACGCCAAACTCCTTCACCGGCTCAAACTTGTTGGCAAGGCCGGTCTCGGTGCGCAGGTGCTGCACGAACCAGGCATCCAGGCCGCCGTCCAGCAGGCGCACGTCTTCCACCCCGGCATACATCATCAGGTGAGCGGCACGGGCCGCCGCCATGGTGTTGCGACCGTAGAGGATGACGGTGGTGTCATGGCGGATGCCGTTCTCCAGCAGCAGCTGCTTGAGGGCTTCGTCAGACACCTTGTTCCACAGCGGCTCCTCTTCCAGGCGGTTGGTGTCGATGTAACCGGCCCCCGGGATATGGCTCAGCAGATAGGCCTTGGGGGCACCCCAGTCGACTTCGAAGACCTTCCAGTCCCCCTTGGGAGCGGCGGCCACCGGCTTGCCTGCCTGCAGATCGGCGAGCCAGAGCGGGTAGACCAGTTGCTGCCAGCGGGCCAGGTGCTCGCGCGGCGCACTCTGCCAACCCTGCAGCTCGAACAGTTGCTTGATGCCCTGCTGGCGCAGCAGGCGGGCCACCTCGGCCACTTCCCGCGGGGCGCCGTAGAGGGCGACCGGCAGATCGGCCTTCAGCCCCTTGCTCGCGAGCGCCTTGGGCCACTCTTCGTCACTGTATTTCCACTCGGCGGAGAGGTTCTCGGCGCCAGCCACGTGGCCCCCCTGCTTCTCGCCCGCCATGGGCCAGCCCTGATAGAAGTAGCTGGGGCGGGTATCCAGGATCACGGCCTGCTTCGCCTTGGCATCGGCCAGGGAGAGAGGGGGCAGTTCGGCTGCCAGGGCGGGCCAGGCACACCAGAGCAGCAAGGCGGCCAGGCCGCTTCGCCACAGTCCAGTCATTCGTTTCATGATGTTGTCTCGATGCATAGTGAACAAAGTTAAAAAATGGAGCGGCCGAGGCGCTCGGCCAGCAGCTCCAGCGCTGCCGTGCCCGCCAGGGAGTTGCCCGCCTTGTTGAGTTCGGGGGACCAGACGCAGACCGTCAGCTCACCGGGGATTAGCGCCATTATGCCACCCCCCACCCCGGACTTGCCCGGCATGCCGACCCGGTAGGCGAAATCGCCAGCTTCGTCATAGAGGCCGCAGGTGGCGAGCAGGGCGTTGACCTGCTTGGTGGTGCGGGCAGGCAAGAGCGGTGTGCTCTCGCCGAGCGGCGCGCCGCGGTTGGCCAGGTAGATGAATGCCCGGGCCAGATCGATGCAGCTCATGCGGATGGCGCAGGCATTGAAGTAGCTCTGCAGCACCTTGTCCACCTCGTTCTCGAAGTTGCCATAGGCCTTCATCAGGTAGGCGATGGCGGCGTTACGGGCGGCGTGCTGATATTCGGAGCGGGCCACTACCTGGTCCGCCATGATGGCCGGATTACCGGAGAGGCGTCGCACCAGCTCCAGGGTGCGTTGGCGCGGGGCGGTTAGCCGGGTCTCCAGCAGATCGCTCACCACCAGGGCGCCGGCATTGATGAAGGGGTTGCGGGGAATACCGTGCTCGAACTCGAGCTGCACCAGGGAGTTGAACGGCTGACCGGACGGCTCCTTGCCCACCCGGGCCCAGATCTCCTCCTCCTGATAGAGGGTGAGCGCCAGCGTCAGGCTCAGGGCCTTGGAGATGCTCTGGATGGAGAAGGGCTCGAAGGCGTCACCGGCGGTGAACAGCTCCCCCTCCACGGTGCAGACAGCGATCCCGAGTCTGTCCGCCGGCACCTGCGCCAGCGCGGGAATGTAATCGGCCACCTTGCCCTGCCCGAGCAGCGGGCGCACCTCTTCCAGGATGCTGGCCAGTAATTCGGATGACAACACCATAGACGATTCCATGACGTGAGACGAGGTGAGGCCAGGCTCACCGACAAAAATCCCGCCGGCGGCGGGATTTTCTATCTGCCCGAGAGGCAGTCAGATATCAGGCCGGCTCACCGTACCAGAGATCGAACAGCTCGGTGACCACCACGGCCTCCATCCCCTTGCCTTCCAGCCAGGCTTTGACGACGGCGCGGTCCTCTTCGGTGCACTTGCCCAGTTGCTG
Source organism: Aeromonas rivipollensis (assembly GCF_010974825.1). Lineage (GTDB taxonomy): Bacteria > Pseudomonadota > Gammaproteobacteria > Enterobacterales > Aeromonadaceae > Aeromonas > Aeromonas rivipollensis. The sequence goes on from NZ_JAAILA010000016.1 coordinate 11,483, forward strand.
GGTGCAGATCATCCCTTCCCAGGCCAGGTGGCCTGAACCGGCGAAGGCCAGCTTGCGGGGTTCAACAACCTCATCGATCATCGCATCGACTACCGCATCGATGGTCTCTTCGGCAGTGCCGACCGGGAAGTTGAAACTGATGTCGAAACCCATTTCCTGGAATTCATCGACGCGCAGTTTCTTACGCAGACGGCGGCTACGATTGGCCATGATAGCTCCTCAAGTTAGTTGATACGCGAGTTGACGTGCCAGCTCAGCTGACACGCTTGAAAATCAGATCCCAGACACCGTGGCCCAGACGGTGGCCACGTTGTTCGAATTTGGTCAGCGGACGCCAGTCGGGACGGGGCACCCAGTTGCCGGTGGCGGAGGTGTTCTCGTACCCCTCGGCGGCGCTCATCACTTCCAGCATGTGCTCGGCGTAGTTTTCCCAGTCGGTGGCCATGTGGAAGACGCCACCTATGGCGAGCTTCTGGCGGATGTCCTGGGCAAAGGCCGGCTGCACTATGCGGCGCTTGTGGTGACGGCTCTTGTGCCAGGGATCCGGGAAGAAGAGCTGCAGGCAGGCGAGCGAACCGTTCGGGATCATGTGCTCCAACACTTCCACCGCATCGTGGCAGATGACGCGCAGGTTGGTGACGCCCGCCTCCTGTGCGGTGCCGAGGCAGGCACCCACGCCAGGGGAGTGCACCTCTATGCCGATGAAGTTCTTCTCGGGGGCATTCCTGGCCATCTCCACCAGGGAGGCGCCCATGCCGAAGCCGATTTCCAGCACCACCGGGGCTTCGCGGCCAAACAGCGCCACCATGTCGAGGGGCTGTGGTGCGAAATCTATGCCCATGACCGGCCAGAGCTCTTCCAGGGCCTTCTCCTGCCCTTTGGTCAGGCGGCCTTCGCGACGGACGAAGCTGCGGATCTTGCGCATGAACTTGCCGTCTTCGTTAAATACATCTTGGGTCACAGGCATAATTGTCTCGTTATTTCATCAATCCGGGTAACAGAACCGGGGTCAATCCGGGTTTAGGCCGACCTGGGTGGTTCGTTATTTCATCAATCGGCAAAAACAGGGGAGCGAATTATCCCAAGATAGGCCCAAGGCGCAAGTGTTTCGCAAAACAAATCCCCCCTGACTGACCAATTCCGCCACTGCGGTTGACAAATGCCACCCCCTTCACAGAATCTGCGGGGCGTCAGGTGCATCCTGACGCGGAAAAATAAAACCATACACAACAAAGGATTGCAGTATGAAAAAAGCCCTTTTGACCCTCGCCATCTCGGCCCTGCTGGCCGGGTGCAACCCCTCGGACAATGACTCCCAGCCCCCCGCCCCTGCCACCCAGGCCTATGAATACCTGGTGCAGCTGAGCTCGAGTGCCGAGGGAATAGGTGCCAGACCCACGGGCACCGAGGCCGAGACCCGCGCCGCCGCCTGGATCCAGGACCATCTGACCGGCTGGGGCTACGAGGTGCAGAACCAGCCCTTCACCTACACCCGAAGCGGCACCGAGAAGCACTCCCAGAACCTGGTCGCCGAGCTCAAGGGCCAGAGTGACAAGGTGATCCTCATCGGCGCCCACTACGACAGCACAGGCGAGAAGAAGGGCTCCGAAGGTGCCACCGACAACGGTGCCGGTGTCGCGGCCCTGCTGGCGGTCGCCGAGGCGCTCAAGGATCAAACCCTGCCCTACACTGTGCGCTTCGCCTTCTTCGGGGCTGAGGAGAACGGCCTCAACGGCTCCAAGGCCTATGCCGCCAGCCTGGATGCCGACGCCGTCGCCAAGCTGCTGGCCATGGTGAACTACGACACCATAGCCGGGGGCGACATCGTCTACGTCCACTCCGCCCATTCGGACGTGGCCGAGTACAGCTGCGCCGAGCCGAGCCGCTACAGCTTCGATCCCAAGGTGCGCGACCGCCTGCTGGCCATCTCCAAGCAGGGCGCCACCCCGTTCGCCATTCACCCCAGCTACGGCGGCTACCCGGAAGGAGAGACCGGCAGTTGGTCGGATCATGCGCCTTTTGCCTGCCTGGGGGTGCCCATCGCCTACGTGGAAGCCACCAACTTCACCATCAACGGGGAAGATGGCTATGACGGCTACTCCCAGAGCACCAACCCGGCGCTGTGGGACTGCTACGACGAGGCCAGCAAGAGCGCCTGCGATCGGGACAGCGAGACCCAGTGGGGCAAGATCTGGCACACAGAGCACGACCGCCTCGACAAGATGGCCGAACTGTTCCCGGGCCGGGTCCAGCAGCAACTCGGTGCCAACACGGATCTGATGATCAGTTTCCTGAAAGAACCCGGGCTCTGAGCACCGAGCCGATGATCTGCGTCTTCAGGCTGAAAGAACCCGGGCTCCAGGCTCAGGGCAGATGAACACCTGACAGGGGTTTTTGCGCCCCCGGCCAGGGTAGAGACGATAAAATTCGGGCAGGTGCCAAACCTGCCCTTTTTTATGGATTTTTGTGACAGCCATTGCCTCATTTCTGAAATCTGATACAAACGGATAACCTGGCGGTTGAATGGAGCGACCGCCACCTAGTCAGAGAGAACCCTATGCAGCCGTTTTTTGCCCAGCGCTTCGAGAAGGTCGAGCCTTCCTTTATCCGTGAAATCCTCAAAGTCGCCGCCAATCCGGAGATCATCTCCTTCGCCGGTGGCCTGCCCAATCCCCACCTGTTCCCGGTCAAGGCCATAGAGCAAGCCTGCCAGGACGTGCTGCGCGAGCAGGGCGCCGCGGCGCTGCAATACGCCACCACCGAAGGGTTCGCCCCGCTGCGCCAGTACATCGCCGATCGCTACCAGAGTCGCCACGGCATGGTGGTCAACCCGGACAACATCCTCATCACCAGCGGCTCCCAGCAGGCGCTGGATCTGCTGGGCAAGGTGCTGGTGAACGAAGGGCAGGATCTCATCATCGAAGAGCCGGGCTACCTGGGTGCCATCCAGGCGTTCTCCGTCTATCAACCGAATTTCAAGCCCATCACCCTGGGGGAAGAGGGACTGGATCTGGCCGCGCTGGATGCGCTGCTGGAGCAGGGCTCCAGCGCCAGGCTGCTGTACGGCGTGCCGAACTTCCAGAACCCGAGCGGGGTTTCCTATAGCCGTGCCAACCGCGAAGCGCTGGCCGAGCGGCTGGTGCGCCACGATCTGCTGATGGTGGAAGACGACCCCTATGGCGAGCTGCGCTTCGAGGGTGAACACCTGCCCCCCATCGCCAAGCTGGCGCCGAACAATACAGTGCTGCTCGGCTCCTTCTCCAAGACGGTGGTGCCCGCCTTCCGTCTGGGCTGGATGCTGGTGCCGGACTGGCTGCGCAAGAAGGTCACCATCGCCAAGCAGGCCACGGATCTGCACAGCAACGCCTTCAGCCAGCAGGTGCTGCACCGCTTCCTGACCGATCACTCGCTCGACGCTCATCTGGAGAAGATCAAGGAGGTCTATGGCCGCCAGCGGGCCGCCATGGAGGCCGCCCTGAGCCGTCACTGCCCGCCCGGCGTCAGCTACACCCGCCCTGAGGGGGGCATGTTCCTCTGGCTGACCCTGCCGCCCAGCATCAGCGCCATGGCCCTGTTCGACGAGGCTATCAAGGAGAAGGTCGCCTTCGTGCCCGGCGCCCCCTTCTATGTGCGCCCCGAGATCCAGAACACCCTGCGCCTGAGCTTCTCCTGTGTGGATGAGGCCACCACGGAAGAGGGCATCAAGCGCCTCTGCCGCGCTCTGTCCCGCATGCTCTGAGCCCTCCGGGGATGAAAAAAACCAGCGACCTGGGTCGCTGGTTTTTTTATGCCTCGCCGTCAGCCCCTGTGATCGGGCGGCAAGCCATTGGAGCCGAGCGCCTTGGCGCGGCTCCCTCAGGCTGACGGCGACGTCTGGGTGGGCAACAGGCTGGCAAAGGCCGTCATCGGCATGGGCCTGCCATAGAAGTAGCCCTGCAGGAAGCTCACCTGGCGCTCCTTCAGGTAATCGGCCTGCACCTGGTTCTCCACCCCTTCCGCCACCAGCAGCAAACCGAGCCGGGTCGCCAGATCGATGACGTTCTCGACTATGTGGCTGGAGAGCGCATCCGAGCCAATCATGCCGACGAAGCTCTTGTCTATCTTGAGGAAGTCCACCTGGAAGGCCTGCAGATAGGTCAGGCTGGAGTGGCCTGTGCCGAAGTCGTCGATGGCGATGAAGACCCCGAGCTGATGCAGTTCGGCAAACAGCCGATCCGTCGTCTCGTCCGCCACTATCAGCTCCCGTTCGGTCAACTCCAGCACCAGCTTGATGGGGTTCCCCCGGAAGGCGCCGATAAAGTCCCGACAATCGTCCAGCAGGCTCAGATCCTTGCAGTGGCTGGCGCTGATGTTGAAACCGAAGTGGAACCCCCTGGGCAGCTGGTCCGCCAGGGGGGCAAAGGCCTCCCGCACCTGGGCCATCAGCAGCCGGGTCATGGGGACTATGAGGCCGCTGTCTTCCGCCAGCGGAATGAAGCGATCCGGCGAGATCATGCCCTGCCGGGGATGCTGCCAGCGCATCAGCACCTCGCAGCCGCTCCAGTGTGCATCCTCCCCCGTCACCACGGGTTGCAGATAGGGGATGAACTCCTGCTGATCCAGCGCCCGCTTCAGCTCCTGGGTCGGGGAGGTCGAGCGCCCCGTCAGCCAGAAGATCCCCACCCCGAACAGCACGCTCAGCAGGGGATAGACTATGATGCCGACCTTGGAGTAGTCCCAGATGTGGGCCCTGTACTCATCGACCGATACTCGGGTCACCACCTTGAACGGATACTTGCCGGAGGCCTCCTCCAGATAGCCCTGGCTGTCCGACGGGATGAGGCGATCGGTGAGCTGGCTGTCCCGCTGCAGCATCTTCTGACCCACCACCAGCCCGAGGGGGGAGTTGCGGCTCAGCATATCCAGAATGTTGAGCAGGTAGTAACCATCGACCCCCACCAGCACGCTGAAGGCGCCGATCTCCTCCCGGTAGACGATGAGGGGGCGATTCGGGGTGACGGGGTTGCCCTTCATCAGATCCAGCTTGCCACCCACGTAGTCGTTCAGCTGGATCTCCCCGCTGACCGGGCCATAGAGGGAGGTGCAGTAGATGGTCGTGCCCTCGGCCAGGTTGACGCTGCGCACATCCGGCACTGTCGCCACCTGATCCCGCAGCCCCTGAACCACCTCGAGGCAGGGCTTGTTCAGACTGCCGGCAAGGGCCGATGCCGCCTGCTGGGCGTTGTCCAGGGTGCGGTCAAACATCAGCCTGGCGTGTTGCAGCCGCTCCACCGCATCCTGCCGCACCCCGGTGGCGGTCTGCCAGGTGATGACGGCGAGCCCCAGCACCATGGGCAGCAGACCCGCCAGCAGGGCACAGACCAGCCGGACATAGAATTGACGCACCCTTAAACGACGAAATGGCATAACCGTCCTCATGGTAACGGCGAAAAAGCGGACAAGTTTACCCGCCACAGCCCGCTTGGCAAGCAATGATAATGCACGCAGGTGAAACCCGAATGGCGCCCGCCCTGGGAGGCAAGCCCCACTCCCCTTCCAGATCCCATGCCTTGCGCCAGCGCCAGCCCCCTGGCGCAAGGCGTGCGAGGCGGCGCCACAGTGAATTTATAATGCTCATAAAAACAGGAGCTTGTCCATCCAGTGCCCAGCCTCTAGAGTAGAGCCAACAGCCATCTGGGAGGCAGGACATGAAGATACTGATCACGGGGGGAACGGGCTTTATCGGCCGCCGCCTGGTGGCACACCTCAAGGTGCAACACGAGGTGGTGGTGCTGACCCGCCAGGGCAGCCGGGCCTATGAGCTGCTTGGCCATGATGTCACTCTGCTGGACAACCTGGACCGGCTGGACCACCTCAACGATGTGGACATCGTCATCAACCTGGCCGGGGAGCCCATCGCCAATGGCCGCTGGAGCGAATCCCGCAAGCAGTTGCTGTGCAACAGCCGCTGGCTGCTGACCGAACAATTGGTGGATCTCGTCAAACTCTCCAGCACGCCCCCCAGATTGCTGCTGAACGCCTCCGCCATCGGCTGGTATGGCCGCCAGGGGGATGAGCCCCTGGATGAGCGCTGCCACCATCCCCACGACGAGTTCACCCACCGCCTCTGCCAACGGTGGGAGCAGCTGGCCCTGCAGGCCCGCAGCCCCCAGACCCGGGTCTGCGTAGTGCGCATCGGCCTGGTGCTCGGCACCGATGGGGGCGCTCTGCCCAGGATGCTGCCCCCCTATCGGCTGGGGCTCGGCGGCCCCATGGGCCCGGGCAGCCAGATGATGAGCTGGATCCACGTGCAGGATCTGGTGCGGGCCATGCTGTTTCTCCTCGAGCACGACGAGTGCGAGGGGATCTTCAATGGCACGGCCCCGCAGCCGGTCAGCAATCGCCTGTTCAGCCAGACCCTGGCCAGGACACTGCATCGCCCCCATTTCTGCATGGTGCCGGCCCAGCTGCTTCGGCTGCTGATGGGGGAGGCGGCCGATCTGCTGCTCACCGGTCAGCACATACTGCCCGCACGCTTGCAGGAGGCGGGGTTCCACTTCACCTATCCGGCGCTCCCCGAGGCCCTCGGCAACCTGCTGCAGCCCCCGCGCTGAGATCCATAAAAAAGCGCCCGGCCAAGGCCGGGCGCTTTTTGAGAGAAGGGTGCTGGGTCGATTAGTCATCGAACGCTCGCGTAGCTGGCAACCAAGCATCAGCATCCCCGTTAGTCCGATTACGCCACTTCGTGGCTAATCGAACCTACAGCAACCCCTGCCCCAGTCCTCTTAGCCGGTCGCTCAGGGTGCCCGCCAGCAGCTGACGGCGCATGCCCTGACCGGCCAGGGTCACCAGCAGGGCCCCCAGCAAGGGCAGGCCGGCCCAGATGGCCCAGTGGAACTGCCACTGGCCATCGAACCACCACCACTGCAGGCCAAAGGAGCAGAGCTCCACCACCATGGCGGCGCAGAGCCCCGCCAGGGCGCCACTGGCCACCAGCTCCCAGCGCAGCATCTTCTCCAGCAGTTTGCTGCCCGCCCCCAGGGTGCGCATCAGCAGCAGCTCCCGACGCCGGGCGGCCATACTGGCCTGGGTCTGGGTCAGCAGCACCAGCAGGGCGGCCACAGTCACCAGCCCCAGCATCAGCCCCAGCGCCCTGCTCACCTGATCCGAAACCACAGTCAGCCGCCCAATCAGATCCTCTACATCGATGAGACTCACCGTGGGGTGACGACGGATAAGCTCCACCTCGGCACTGCGTCCTTGTGGCGGCAGACGATAGCTGCCAAGCCAGGTCTGGGAAAAGGGGGCCAGCACGTCCGGCGAGAAGATCATGTAGAAGTTGGGTCTCATGTTGTCCCACTTGATGGACCTCAGGCTGGTCACCCTGGCCTCGAAACTGCGCCCCTCTATGGTGAAGCTGAGGGCATCCCCCAGAGCGATGCCGAGCTGGCCAGCCAGCACCTCGTCGACGGAGACCTCCCCCTTGCCGCCGAGCCACTGGCCCGAGGTGACCAGGTTGTCGGGGGGCAGGGTCGCCGTAGTGGTGAAGTTGAGCTCGCGGTTCACCCCCTCCCGCGCCGCATCCTCACCCACCGCCTGACCGGCGATCCGGGTCAGGCGCCCGCGCACCATGGGATAGAAGTCCGAGGTGATGGCACCGGCCTTGTGCAAGTCCGCCAGTATGCCGTCGCGCTCCCCGTCGGCCACATTGACCAGGAAGCGGTTGGGGGCATCCGCGGGCAGACGGGCGGAATAATCATCCAGCAGATCGACCCGCGCCGCCCACAGCAGCCCGAACAGCATGAGCGCCAGGGCAAAGCCCGCCAGCTGGAACAGGCCGCTGCCGCGCTCGCGGGAGAGGTGGCTGATGGCGAGGCGCAGGGCATGGGGCCCCTTGAGCCGACCACCGAGTCGCAGCAGCCCGGAGGCCAGCAGCGCCAGCAACACCATCAGCAACCCCATGCCCCCGATGAGACCGAGCGCCAGCCTGGCATCGGCGGTAAAGCCCCAGACCAGAGCGAACAGACCGAGCAGGCCCACGGGCACCGTCAGCCAGGGGGGAATGCCCGCCTCCAGCTCCCGGCGCAGCACCCGCAGCGGCGGCACCTTGAGCAGGCGCAGGAAGGGGATGAAGGCCAGCAGCAGGGTGATGAAGAAGGCGACCGCCAGACCCAGGGCAAAGGGACGCCAGGAGGGCGGTGGCAGATCAGCTGGCAGCAGATCCCCCAGCAGTTGCAGCGTCAGCCACTGCATGGCGCTCCCCGCCACCAGGCCGATCAGGGCACCTATCAGGGTCAGGGAGGCGAGGAGGGTCCCCATCAGTTGCCAGAGGGTACGCCGCGACGCCCCCAGCGTCTTGAGTAGCGCCACCATGTTGGTCTGGCGCTCGGCGAAGTGACGCACCGCTATGCCCATGGCCAGCGCTCCCAGCAGGACGCCGGCCAGGGACGCCAGGCGGAAGAAGCGCTCGGCATTGGCCAGGGATTTGCCGACCTGGGAGCCCTGATCGTCGGGCTTGATCAGCTTCTGCCCGGCCGTGAGTCTGGACTTCAGCCAGCGCTCATAGCGGGCGATCCCCTCCCGGGGCCCCTTGATGAGATAACGCCACTGCTGACGGCTGCCCGGCAGGAGGGCGCCGGTCGCCTCTATATCGGCGCTGTGGATCAGCGCCCTTGGCGCCATTTGGAAGGGGCTGAAGCCCTGATCCGGCTCCTGGCCCAGCTCCCCCGCCACCTTCAATCTGGTGTTGCCGACCTCCAGCTCATCCCCGAGTTTGGCGCCGAGCAACTGCATCACCCGGGCGGAGAGCCAGATCTCGCCGGGCGCCGGGGCGCGCTGGGGCATCAGCTCCAGCTTGCCATAGAAGGGGAAATCGCTCGGCACGGCGCGAATGGACGCCAGCTGCAGGCCGTCGCCGTGAAACAGCATGCTGTTGAAGCTGACCGTGGTCTGGACGAGGAGCCCCTCCTGCTTCGCCTGGGCGAGCCAGGCCTCGGGCGCCGGTGTGGCGGAGCGAAGCACCCGATCCGCCCCGATAAAGTCACGGCCCGAGGCCTTGAGCCCCGCATCCAGCCGGTCCGCCACCAGGGCCACGCTCAGCACGCAGGCCACGCTCAGGGCCAGCGCCAGCACGAACCAGCGCAGCTCGCCGCTGAACCCTTCCCGGCGCAGCAGCTTGAAACCCAGTCTCCATTGACTCATGACTTGCTCCCCATCGCCGGCGCCTGCACAAGCCAGAACAGCAACTCACCGCTGAACCCTTCCCGGCGAAGCGGCTTGAATTCCCGTTTCTTCCATTGATTCATGACAGCTCCCTGACACGGGGAGCCAAGGTGGCTTCGGATGCTGGCGCATCCGCCTCCAGCCGTCCCGCCGCCATCACCAGCTGCCGCTGGCAGCGCTGGGCCAGCTCATGATCGTGGGTCACCACCACTAGGGTGGTGTTGTGCTCACGGTTGAGACGAAACAGCAGCTCGATCACAGTCTCCCCCGTCTTGCTGTCGAGGTTGCCGGTCGGCTCGTCCGCCAGCAGCAGGCTGGGGCGGGTCATAAAGGCCCGGGCTATGGCGACCCGCTGCTGTTCCCCCCCGGACAGGCGCGGCGGCAGGTGGTGCAGCCGTTCGGCCAGCCCGACCTGGGTGAGCAGCTCGCGGGCCCTGGGCTCACAGTCGGTCTCGCCGCGCAGCTCGGCCGGCAGCATGACGTTCTCCAGGGCGCTCAGGGTGGGCAAGAGCAGGAAGGACTGGAACACGAACCCCACCTGCTCGGCGCGCAATCTGGCCCGGCCCTCCTCGTCCAGCCGGGTCAGGGACTGACCCAGGATCTCTATCTCGCCGCTGCTCGGCAGGTCGAGTCCGGCCAGCAGGCCGAGCAGGGTGGACTTGCCGGATCCGGAGGCGCCGACCAGGGCCAGCGTCTCGCCGGTATTGACTTGCAGATCGATCCCTTCAAGGATGGTGAGACTTTCCTGGCCGAGGCGAACGGTTTTGCCGAGCCCCCTGACGGTGATAATGGGCGTTGAACTCATGATGCGTTTCCTGTTTGCCTTAACCTGTAATGACAATAGATCGTGGGAGTTGAATGCATGACGCGTGTCTTGTTCGTCTTGAGTTGCCTGTGTTGCTGGATCTCATCGGTCCAGGCGCAAACCCTGCTGGTACTGGGGGACAGCCTGAGTGCCGGCTACCAGATGCAGGCCGAACAGAGCTGGCCTGCCCTGCTCAATGAGAAGTGGCAGCAGCAGGGTGGCGAGCACAGGCTCATCAACGCCAGCATCAGTGGTGAAACCACCCAGGGGGGGCTGGCCCGCCTGCCCACCCTGCTCGAGGAGCACAAGCCTGACTGGGTGCTGATCGAGCTGGGGGCCAACGATGGCCTGCGCGGCTTTGCCCCCGCCATCACCCGGGCCAACCTCACCAAGATGGTGGAGCTGGCCAAGGCCAGCCAGGCGAAGACGGTGCTGACCCAGATCCAGCTGCCCCGCAACTATGGCGCCCGCTATTTGCAGCAGTTCGAGCAGATTTTCCCGGAGCTGGCGCAGGCCAATGACCTGCCGCTGATGCCCTTCTTTATCGATGATATTGTGCTGCGCCCTGAACTCATGATGAACGATGGGCTCCACCCCACGGCAGCGGCGCAGCCCCAGATCCGCGACCGGGTCGCCAGCTTTATCGAGCCCCTGCTGACCCAATAGCCCCTTGTGATAGGCCGCTAGTCCCTAAAACAAAGCACCCGCCGAGGCGGGTGCTTTGTCATCGTATTTATTCACACCCCCAGGATCTGGCGCATGCGCTCCTGGGTGACCCCGACCAGCAGATCAGGCTGGAACTTGGAGATGAAGCGGTCACACCCCACCTTCTTGACCATGGCCTCGTTGAAGTTGCCGCTCAGGGAGGTGTTGAGGGTGATGAAGAGATCGGCCATGCGCGGATCGCTGCGCACCTCGTGGGTCAGGCGATAGCCATCCATCTCCGGCATCTCGGCGTCCGTGATCATCAGCATGATCTCGTCGGTCACCTTCTTGCCCGCATCGCACCACCCCTTGAGCAGCTTGAGCGCCTGCAGCCCATCCTGGCACTCGATCACCTCGAGGCCGAGCTGGGCTAGGGTCTCGCGCACTTGATTGCGCGCCGTGCTGGAGTCATCGACGATGAGCACCCGGCGCCCCTGCATCTGGGGCAGTATCTCCTTGTCCAGCACCTCCGCCGAGATGCGGATGTCATAGGTGATGATCTCCGCCAGCACCTTCTCCACGTCGATGATTTCGACTATCTGGTCGACCCCTCCCTCCGGGATGCGGGTGATGGCGGTGAGGTAGTTGGCACGACCCGCCGAACGGGGGGGCGGCAGTATGTCCTTCCAGGTCATGTTGACGATATGGGCCACCTGCCCCACCAGGAACCCCTGAATGGTGCGGTTGTATTCGGTGATGATGAGGTTGGATTCGTTGTCGACCGCCATGGGGCGCATGCCGATGGCGCCGCGCAGGTTGATGACGGGAATGGAGACGCCGCGGATGTTCGCCACCCCGCTGATGTTGTGATGGGAGCCCGGCATCTTGTTGAGATGGGGCAGCTTCACCACCTCCCGCACCTTGAAGACGTTGATCGCAAACAGCTGCTGGGTACCCAGCCGGAACATCAACAACTCCAGGCGATTCTCCCCCACCAGCTGGGTACGTTGATCCACTGAATCCAATATGCTCGCCATATAAAGCCCTTACGTCCGTTTCCCGAGTGCCGCCCCGCGATGGGGCGCCAGCATGCCAACCAGACCCGCATTCCCCGACAGGAGCAACGCAAGTCTCTATAGAAATAATGAAAAGGGTCGAGAAAAGATAGGATCTTGACCGCGGGGCGTGATCCTCACCCCATAGCCCCATGCCAGCAACCCCTCATCCCCATCGACCCGACAATAAGAGTTATCGACCAGGAGGGGACAATGCTGAACCCGGGATTGGCCTGACGGCCGACAAAGGGCACAGCTGGTTTTGCACCCATAAAAAAAGGCTATGTCCCAATTAC
>NZ_JAAILA010000017.1 GCF_010974825.1 Aeromonas rivipollensis
GACCATCAACATCGGCCAGGATAACCGCACGCCAGTGCTGAACATCGGCAATGCAACGGTGGATGAAGAGGGCTTGCCGGTACGTGGCCGCGAGCCGGCCTTTTTGGCGGCCGTCGGCACTTCCGACGTATTCACCGGCAGTTTCACCGTCAACACGCAAGGTGAAAACCTCACCGGGCTGACCATCGGGGGTCAGGTCTACAACCTGGTCAACGGCGGCAGCCAGACGCTGGTAGACAACGCGCAGGGGACGCTGGTCGTGACCGGAGTAACCGGTCCGAGCGGTGGGCCGTTCTCGGTGAACTACACCTACACGCTCAAGGACAATGTGCTCACGCACAGCGTGCAAGGGGATGATGACACGGTCAATGGCCCGCTGTTCGTGGTGTCAGCCACGGATGCCACGGGGGATGTTGGTACCGGTAATCTCCAGGTGGTCATCAGCGATGATGCCCCGACAGCCAACAACGATGCGGACAGCGCCGTCGAAGGGGTGTTCACCCCGGTCACCGGCAACGTCATCACCGGGCTGGGTACCACGGGCGGTGCCGGTGGTGCGGGGGCTGACGTCAAGGGGGCAGACGACGCGGCGGTCAGCCAGGTCGTCGGCTTCAATGGCAGCACCGACAGCAACGCATCGGGTGGCTTCACGGTCACGGGCCAGTACGGCAACCTGACCATGGGCCCGGATGGCGAGTACAGCTACACGCTGACCGCGACCTCAGTCCCGGTCGGGGCAACAGACGTGTTCACCTACACACTCAAGGATGGTGACAACGACACAGACCCGGCGACCCTGACCATCAACATCGGCCAGGATACCCGCACGCCAGTGCTGACCATCGGCAATGCAACGGTGGATGAAGAGGGTCTGCCGGTACGTGGCAGCGAGCCGGCCGGTTCGGCGGCCGTAGGCAATTCCGAGATATTCACCGGCAGTTTCACCGTCAACACGCAAGGTGAGAACCTCACTGCACTGACCATTGGTGGTGGGGTCTACAACCTGGTCAGCGGTGGCAGCCAGACGCTGGTAGACAACGCGCAGGGAACGCTGGTCGTGACCGGGGTAACCGGTCCGAGCGGTGGGCCGTTCTCGGTGAACTACACCTACACGCTCAAGGACAATGTGCTCACGCACAGCGTGCAAGGGGATGATGACACGGTCAATGGCCCGCTGTTCGTGGTGTCAGCCACGGATGCCACGGGGGATGTTGGTACCGGTAATCTCCAGGTGGTCATCAGCGATGATGCCCCGACGGCGAATGCAGTGACCAATGCCGGTCAGGCTACTCAGGTGCAAAACACCAACCTGATGCTGATCCTCGATATCTCCGGCAGTATGGATGAATCATCTGGGTATCAGGGCATGAGTCGGTTGCAGGTCATGCAGAAGTCGGCACTGGAGCTGCTAGATAAATACAGCGCCTATGGCAATGTGATGGTCAATATCATCACCTTTGCTACCTTGGCATCCAATCCCACAGGGACCTGGGTGAGCGTCGATGCGGCCAAGACGATCATTCTTGGCCTCTCGTCTACAGATTCGACAAACTACGATGATGCGCTGAACGATGCCATCAATGCCTTTGCGGCGAGCAACAAGATAGTCGGAGCGCAAAACGTCTCCTACTTCATGTCGGATGGCTTGCCCAACGCGAGCAACGTCAGCAACTCCGCAACTGTTCCCGATGGTTCAAACAGCTTCGGGGATAGTGATGGCATCAGTGCCGCCAACGAGAAAGACTGGACCGATTTCCTGACGGCGAACAACATCAACTCCTTTGCACTCGGGATGGGGTCTGGCGCTACTCAATCGGCGCTTAATCCGATCGCCTACAACGGGGTCAGCGGAGCAAGCCCGGCGAACACCACTGCAGTGGTGGTGACGGACTTCAGCCAGCTGGCAGCTACGCTGCTCAGCACAGTTGTGGCGCCCCCCCTGTCCGGACAACTGATCGATGGTATAACAGCGAGTACCGGGGCTGACGGTGGCTGGATCAATTCCATCACAGTTGCGGGCGTTACTTACAGCTACAACCAGAAGACCGATACTTCGGGCGTTTCGGGTGGGGCTTCAGCCGGTACCTTTAATACGACGACCAACGAATGGTCAATCACGGTCGCCGGGGGCATCCTCAAGGTTGACATGGACAACGGTGTATATACCTATACTCCGCCATCATCCATACCGGTCGGTGGTATCAATCAGAGCTTTGGCTACAGCGTGATCGATAACGATGGAGATACTGCGTCCAGCACCTTGTCCATCATCGTCAATCCGGCGGTAGGTCCTACCGTGGTGCGTGATGACTTCATCATCACCAATCAGGATCCGTCTACCATCCCGGATTGGGCCCTGCTGGTGAACGATACGGGGCCGCTGGCGGCTACCCAGACGATCATAGGGGTCTCGGGCGCGGTCAGTGGTACGGTAACCGACAATGTGGGCTCGGTGACCTTCGATGATACCTCGGGCAATATCACACCCAACACTTACCAAGGGTCCTTCAACTACACCAACAGCACGACCTCGGATACTGCCAAGGTGTTTGTGGATGTGCAGGGCGGGACGCTCACCGGGAGCTATCTCGATGAGATCCTGATTGGTGGATCTGGTGATGAGACGCTCAACGGCAATGCCGGCAACGACATCCTGCTCGGTGGTGGCGGCAACGATGGGTTGAACGGTGGAGATGGCAACGACATCCTCGTCGGCGGCGCAGGCAACGATACCTTGAACGGTGGTGCTGGCAACGACACTGCCAGTTACATCGACATCACAGGTGGCGTCGGTGTCACTGTGATAGTCAATGGCAACAACCAGGCTACCGGTGGCGCCGGCGCCGACAGTCTGAGCAACATGGAGAACCTGGTCGGCTCGATGTTTGGTGACACTCTGACAGGTGATGGCAGTGCCAACATCCTCAGCGGTCTGGCCGGCAATGACTCCTTGATAGGAGGCGGTGGCGACGACTTGCTAATAGGTGGTATGGGCAGTGACACCCTGACAGGCAATGCTGGCAAGGATACCTTCAAGTGGCAGGCGGGAGATGCCGGTGGTACCGACACCATCATGGACTTCACCACAGGGGCCAATGGGGATGTACTGGATCTGAGCGAACTGCTCAGTGGCGAGCACGCCAATGCAGCGTCCTTGGATCAGTACCTGAACTTTGCATCAGGTCCGGGGGTGAATAAATCGACCTTGACGATCGATCTGGATGGTTCGGGAAGTGGTACCACGACTCACAGTATCTTCTTTGACAATGTGGATCTGACGGCCAATTCGACACGGACCGATCTGCAAATCATTCAGGACCTGTTGAACCAGGGCAATCTCAAGGTCGATCCTTAATCAAACCATGGGGGCCGGGTTTGCCCGGCCCCTGTTATTTGATGAAGTTGACGGCTAAGATAGCGGCAGTATCAGGAGAGGGTCACCATGCAGTCATTCAACTGGGTCGACATCGATGGCATTCGCTATAGCTGGGATGGGCAGGACAACATTGTCTGCTCCGGCCGCTTTGGCTATCAGGCCGCGATGACGGGTGACAAGCTCAATGGTCTGGAGCTGGAGAGTGAGGATGGCGATGTGGCGGGGCTGCTCAATGTGGACTTTGCCGCCTCCAGCATCAGCTTTACGCCGGCAGAGGATGCTCCCTTGCCTCACATGGTGGTGCTGGTTGGCCATGAGTGGGGGCAGCAGGAGTACTCGCTGCAGAGCTTGAGCGACAGCTCCTTGCAGGGGCTGCTCAGCCATGGTGAAGAGCTTGACTGGAGTAGTCTGGCGGTGGTGACGGCTTCCGAGCCGAGCATGCCATCCCAGGGTCACGTTCTGTCGTGGGATTCATTCCATTTCGAGGATGAGTCTCTGCTCGGGGCCGAAGTTCCGTCGTCCGTGATCGCGAGCCATGGCAATCCCCTTGGAGGAGAGATCAGCATCAATATCGACATGACCAATCAGGTGCTGGAGCAGATCCCTCCATTGCACGATATATGAATCCCAATCGACGACGTGCATAATGACCTCCATCTAATCGATGGAGGTTTTTTTCTATGTGGCGTCCCCTTCTTACCCTGTCTGCGCTCGTTGTCAGTGCCCCGCTGCTTGCCATCGAGGTGCCCCAGGCTCCCCATCTGGTGGTCAGCGGCTACGCGGAGCAGAAGGCAGAGCCCGATATGCTGACGCTCAACGTCGCCGTGACCGTCCTGGAGAAACAGGGCATCAAGGCCAAGCAGCAGGTGGATACCAAGGTTGCCGCCTTCTTTGGTCAACTGGAGAGCCTCGGCATCAAGCGCAGCGATGTGGAGGCCGGCAATCTGGTGATCTCCCCCGAGTACCAGTATCCGCAGAACAAGCAGCCCGAGATGGTGGGTTATCGTGCCCAGCGCCAGCTGGCGGTCAAACTCTACCAGCTCGACAAGTTGAGCCAGCTGATGGACACCGCACTCAAGGCGGGTCTGGAGTCCGTCTCCCAGATTGAGTACGGCCTCAAGTCACCACTGGTCATCAAGGAGCAGGCGCGTCTTGGTGCTGTGGCAGATGCCACCAGCAAGGCGGAATCCCTGGCCAAGGCCTTTGGCATGAAGCTTGGCAAGGTGTACAGCGTCGAGTATCGCAACAGCTCACCCATGCCGGTCTATAGCCGAGCCATGAAGGCTGCAGCGGCCCCTGCCGCCGACATGGCGGAGAACAGCTACCAACAGCAGCAGATCAGCATCACGGACAACGTGGAAGCCGTCTTCCTGCTGGAATGATGGACCCTTCAACCGGCCCTGATCTCTCCAAACCCGAGGCTTCTGCCTCGGGTTTGTCGTTATGGATGCCCTGATCATGGAAGCTGAATGGCAACGCCCAGAGGACGCTCTTATCTGGGCAGGCCCGGGGCAGGGGAGTGATGGACGACTTCGCCCATGCCAGGGGATCTGACGCATAAAAAAATGCCGGTCACTGACCGGCATTTTCGCAAGAGGAGCAGGGAGGCTTAGCCCAGATTGGCGGCGACCCGTTCCTGGCGTTTCTGCTTGAACAGATAGCCCAGACCCAGCACCAGTACCCAGGCCGGGATCAGCTCGACCGAGATGCGGGTGCCGTCGTTCATATACATGATCACCAGGATGGCGGCCATGAAGGCGAGGCAGAGGTAGTTGCCAAAGGGGCTCCAGAGCGCCTTGAACTTGGTAGTCACCCCTTCGGCAGCCTTGACCTTGCGGAACTTGAGGTGGGCGAGGCTGATCATGGCCCAGTTGATGACCAGGGCGGAGACCACCAGCGACATCAAGAGGCCGAAAGCCTTGCCCGGGATCAGGTAGTTGATCAGCACGCACAGCAAGGTGGCAGCGGCCGAGATGGTGATGGCGGTCAGGGGAACACCGCTCTTGTTAGTCTTGAGCAGGGCCTTGGGCCCGTTGCCTTGCTTGGCCAGGCCAAACAGCATGCGGCTGTTGCAGTAGACACAGCTGTTGTAGACGGAGAGCGCCGCAGTCAGCACCACCAGGTTGAGCACGTTGGCGACCAGGTTGCTGTCGAGAGCATGGAAGATCATCACGAAGGGGCTGCCGCCTTCGACCACCTTGCCCCAGGGGTAGAGGGAGAGCAGCACGGTCAGGGCGCCGATGTAGAAGATCAGGATGCGGTAGATCACCTGATTGGTGGCCTTGGGAATGCTCTTCTCGGGATTGTCCGCTTCTGCTGCCGTGATGCCGACCAGCTCCAGACCACCGAAGGAGAACATGATGAAGGCCATGGCCATCACCAGGCCGCCCACCCCGTTGGGGAAGAAGCCGCCCTGGGCCCAGAGGTTGCTGACTGTGGCATCGGGACCGCCGGTGCCGGAGAACAGCAGGTAACCACCGAAGCCTATCATGCCGAGGATGGCCACCACCTTGATGATGGCGAACCAGAACTCCATCTCGCCAAACGCCTTGACGTTGGAGAGGTTGATGGCGTTGATCAGCACGAAGAAGAAGGCCGCCGACATCCAGGTCGGGATCTCGGGCCACCAGTACTGTACGTAGATGCCGACTGCCGTCAGCTCCGCCATGCTCACCAGCACATAGAGCACCCAGTAGTTCCAGCCGGAGGCGAAACCGGCGAAGTCACCCCAGTACTTGTAGGCGAAGTGACTGAACGAGCCGGCCACCGGCTCTTCCACCACCATCTCGCCGAGCTGGCGCATGATGAGGAAGGCGATGAAGCCGCCGATGGCGTAACCAAGCAGTACCGAGGGGCCTGCCATCTTGATGGTGTCGGCAATGCCGAGGAACAGGCCGGTACCTATGGCACCGCCCAGTGCGATGAGCTGGATGTGGCGGTTTTTCAGGCCGCGCTTGAGCTCTTCGCCGTCTTGTTGAAGATCCATTCTTCCTTCCTTACGTCGCTGAATTCACTCGTCTCGCGTCTCGTCTGCCATGGCACTTCCTGTACCCGGCGCGGCATCTTGTGCCGAAAACGTGACGAAATCCGTATTAATATCGTTACGGTTTGCCGCGCACTGTTTTTTATGGCGGCTACCAACCCGAGCAGAATAGTGATAATCGACCGCTCGTGCACCTATTTTCCTCATCATTGGTTTGCTTTGTGGCCAATCTTCAGGTTTTTCATGATCTGGGAAGGGGTTCTGGAAGTGATTGCTGGTTTTGTGGTCAGTTGGTTTTGGTGCTATTGACCTGGTGGTGGTTTGATGGGCTAGTAGCCTTTTTCAAGGAAGGACTCATATGATCGAAGGTATTGTCGGTGGCTTGCTGCTCGCCACGCTCTGGCTGGGGATCTGGCTCTCCCCCATGTTGCTGACCATGGCAGCAGCCTGCTTGATGATCTGGGGATGGCAGGGGGCGGATTATCTGGTGAACAACGTCGCCATGGTGCTGACGCTCGCCGCCGGGCTTGGCCTGCTACCCGCCTGCTGGTTGAGCGAGCGGGTACGCAAACGCCACGGTTTGCTGCGTTTTCATGGCATCTTGATGAACAACCGGGAGCTCAACAAGCCCGGCTCCCGTCCTCACCCCTGATCCTCATGACGCCGACGGTTCCGCCGGCGTCATTTCTCCCTGTCTTGCTGTCTTATTATCTTGCCACTTGCCAATCTGATAGTGCTTGATATGGCTATTTTCATGCGGGCTAGCAGAGTTGGCGGCGAAGGCCGGTTGCCTCCAGGATCTTGGCGCTGATCTCCTCCACCGAGTGGGAACTGGTGTCGAGGAAGCGGATCGCCTCCTGGCGGAACAGCCGCTCCACGCTCGCCAGCTCCTGCTCGCACTGCTCGAGAGAGGAGTAGCGACTATTGGCGCGGCGCTGGTTGCGGATCTCGTGCAGCCGTTGGGGGGCTATGGTGAGACCGAACAGCTTGTGGCGGTTGGCCTTGAGCGGGGCGGGCAGCTCCAGCGAGCCCATGTCCTGCTCGATGAAGGGGTAGTTGGCGGCACGAATGCCAAACTGCAGTGCCAGATAGAGGCTGGTCGGCGTCTTGCCGCAGCGGGAGACCCCGATGAGGATGATGTCAGCTTCGTCATACTCCTTGGTGGTGATGCCGTCGTCGTTGCTGAGGGCGAAGTTGACTGCCTCGATGCGATCGTCATAGAGCTTGCGGTTCTCCATGCCGTGGGTGCGATGGAGCCTGGGCTCGGCCTTGATCCCGAGCTCCTGCTCGAGGGGGCTCACGAAGGTGTTAAGAAAATCGTGGCTGCTGGCCTGGGCCTTGAGCACCTCTTCCCGCACCTGGGGGTCGACTATGGTGTGAAACAGTATGGGGCGCACCCCGGTCTGGCGAAATTGTTCATCGATGCGGGCCCGCACCTGGCGCGCCTTTTCCTGGGTCTCCACGAAGGGGATGGTGACCTGTTCGAAGACCAGCGGAAACTGGCTCAACACGGCATGACCGAACACCTCGGCGGTGATGGCGGTGCCGTCGGATACATAGAATACGGTGTGCACAGCGGACTCCTGTGGTGTGCTCCTGGGGGGTTGCGAGCAATCAGTATCTCTCGAAACCATATCTCTTTTGTCAACAGGTCTGCCATTCCCAAGTTGTGAACTCGCTTGCAAACCTGAGTCGTTACCTTTTTGTGTCGGTATTGTAGAATGCCTGTGTCAAACGGCCATCCCCAACTCTTGCTCGGGGATTTTTTTGACAATAAGTAGAAAACGTTTTCATGGTCGTTGGCAACAGACACTAACAAAAACACACGACTTGGCACAGCTGGTGCGTTGACACCCTGGCCCACCAACCTGGAGACATGCAAATGCAACAGTACGTACTCTGGTACGAACAGCTCGGTATGCAGGACGTAGAGCGCGTCGGCGGCAAGAATGCATCCCTTGGCGAGATGATCAGCAACCTCTCCGGTGCCGGCGTGTCCGTGCCGGGCGGCTTTGCGACCACCGCCTTTGCGTTTAACGAGTTTCTGGAGTTAAGCGGCCTCAACGGCAAGATCCACGACCTGCTCGATAGCCTGGATGTGGACGACATCGCCGCCCTCAACCGGGCTGGTCAGCAGATCCGTGACTGGGTGGTGGACGCCCCCTTCCAGCCTGCGCTGGAGCAGGCGGTGCGCGAGGCCTATGACAAGCTGAGCGCTGGCCTCGAGGCTTCCTTTGCGGTGCGATCCTCCGCCACCGCCGAAGACATGCCGGACGCCTCCTTCGCCGGTCAGCAGGAGACTTTCCTCAACGTGCGCGGCATAGACTCTGTCATGACCGCCATCAAGCATGTGTTTGCGTCGCTCTTCAACGATCGCGCCATCTCCTACCGGGTGCATCAGGGCTATGACCACAAGGGCGTTGCGCTCTCCGCCGGGGTGCAGCGCATGGTGCGCTCGGACTTGGCCGCCTCCGGCGTCATGTTCACCCTGGACACCGAATCCGGCTTCAACGACGTGGTCTTCATCACTGGCGCCCAGGGTCTCGGTGAGATGGTGGTGCAGGGGGCCGTCAACCCGGACGAGTTCTATGTCCACAAGCCGACCCTCAAGTCCGGCCGCCCCGCCGTGGTGCGCAAGACGCTGGGCTCCAAGCTCATCAAGATGACCTACTCCGAGGACGCCGGTCATGGCCGTCAGGTGAAGATAGTCGACACCTTGGATGCCGAGCGCAGCCGCTTCTGCATCACGGATGAGGAAGTGATGGCGCTGGCGAAGCAGGCCCTCATCATAGAACAGCACTACGGTCGCCCCATGGACATCGAGTGGGCCAAGGATGGTCAGGACGGTCAGCTCTACATAGTCCAGGCCCGTCCGGAAACCGTGCGCAGTCGCCAGGAGGCGAATACGCTCGAGCGTTTTGCACTCAAGCAATCCGGCAAGGTGCTGATCGAGGGGCGTGCCATTGGCCACAAGATAGGCTCTGGCCCGGCGCGGGTCATCTCCTCCATCAGCCAGATGGACGAAGTGCAGCCAGGCGATGTGCTGGTCACCGACATGACGGATCCGGACTGGGAGCCCATCATGAAGCGGGCCTCCGCCATCGTCACCAATCGGGGCGGCCGCACCTGCCACGCCGCCATCATAGCCCGTGAGCTCGGCATCCCGGCCGTGGTCGGTTGTGGCGATGCCACCGACCGCATCGAGGCGGGTCAGCTCATCACCGTCTCCTGCGCGGAAGGGGATACCGGCTTCATCTACGACGGCGAGCTCGACTTCGAGGTGGCGGTGACCGAGGTGGGCAACATGCCGCGCCTGCCCATCAAAGTGATGATGAACGTCGGCAACCCGGACAGGGCCTTCGACTTCGCCCAGTTGCCGAACGCCGGTGTGGGTCTGGCCCGCCTCGAGTTCATCATCAACCGCATGATTGGGGTCCACCCCAAGGCGCTGCTGGAGTTTGACAAGCAGAGCCCTGAGCTGCAGGCCACCATAGCCAAGATGATCGCCGGTTACGACAGCCCCCGTGAATACTACGTGGCCAAGCTGAGTGAAGGGATCGCTACCCTGGCCGCCGCCTTCTGGCCGGAGCGGGTCATAGTGCGGATGTCGGACTTCAAGTCCAACGAATACGCCAACCTGGTGGGGGGCCGTGGCTACGAGCCACATGAAGAGAACCCCATGATCGGCTTCCGGGGCGCGTCCCGCTACATCGCCGACAGCTTCCGTCCCTGCTTCGCCCTCGAATGCGAGGCGATGAAACGGGTGCGTGACGTCATGGGCCTGACCAACGTCGAGGTGATGATCCCCTTCGTGCGCACCGTGGGCGAGGCGGAGCAGGTGGTGGATATCCTGGCGGAGAACGGCCTGCGCCGCGGCGAGCGGGGCCTCAAGGTCATCATGATGTGCGAACTGCCCTCCAACGCCCTGCTGGCGGATCAGTTCCTGCAACACTTCGACGGCTTCTCCATCGGCTCCAATGACATGACCCAGTTGACCCTGGGTCTGGATCGGGATTCGGGCCTCATCGCCCACCTGTTCGATGAGCGCAACGAGGCGGTCAAGGCGCTGCTGGCCATGGCCATCCAGGCCGCACGCAAGGCGGGCAAGTACGTCGGCATCTGCGGCCAGGGCCCGTCCGATCACCCGGACTTCGCCGCCTGGCTGGTCGAGCAGGGCATCGACTCTGTGTCGCTCAACCCCGATACCGTGGTCGACACCTGGCTCTATCTGGCCGAGCAGAATAAGGCTAGCTGAGTAGAATAAGGCTGGCTGAGCCAGCACAGGCAGCTCCCTACCATAATCCATGACGGCACCTTCTCGGTGCCGTTTTTTATTACCAATATGGTGCTGTGTTGATGATGCGTTCATGCAGATGAAACTGAAAGTCTGATTACGACTTGGCTCAAGTAAGCACTGGCAGTAAACGGGTCAAGCAGTGACAGCCTCTATTATCCATTTGCAATGGATAATAGAGGCTGTGTCGCTCAAAAAGAATACGGGTTCTTATCGGTGACGAAGGCCCACAATTAGAGTCATGTCATATCTTGCTTGGGATCTCAGGTTGGCTCATCTATTGCGATGGTCTATCTTCATGGCAGTACTTAAAATAATCCCTCTTCACATGAGCCGGGCGCTGCCATCATAAGGTCGCCCGATAGCCTAACTCACTATCCAAAATACACTTCCAATCAGCTGATATAGCAATTTTCTCGATCAGTGAAATATATAGATTCATCGTGCAACCTAGAGCGTTTGCACCACCATAAAACTCAACAAAATTAAAAAAAATAGTGTCTTATGCTTTCCATGTTGATTTTATGGTTGATCATGTCGACTCATGCGGGGCTTTTTGTGATTCATCTCTACATATGAGATTGAAATTAAACGGTTTTAATTATTTGTGGATAAATTATTTTATTATCATTAATTCACCTGCTGGTTCTGTGAGAATGATGTCATTCAGCCTAACCACAGTAATTGGGTTGGTAATGACAGTTCTCAGTGAGGGCGTAGAGTCATCAGTTACTGATTAACACGGAGGCTGCTCATGCTTGAGTTAGAAATGATTAGAGGGCGTGCGGTAACAACATGCCTAATCAATAAAGATAGAAACGTCATTGTGGATTTAGACAATGGCACATTCACATTCCTTTTTTTTGCCGGAACGGATCAGCCACAAGTTATAAAAATGGGGACGCGAGAGGCTGGAGTTTTAAGGTACCTGGTCCGTAATAGCGGTTATCTGGTATCAAAAGATGAAATTCTTAATAGTGTCTGGCATGGGAGGATAGTATGTGAAAATACTGTGTCCGTGGCGCTATCAAATATCAGGAAATTATTAAGAAGAGTTGATCCAGACTGCCGCTGCCTGGTGACCGTTGCTCGCGCCGGGTACATATTTTATCCATATCGTTCAGGATTCACTATCGAGAATAGCAATGACATTTAATACAGATAATAAAAACCATCAGTATATAAAGCACACCCTGGAACCTATCGTTGAGCTCAATGCTGGCAACATACTGTCATTCGAGATGGTATCCTATACTGCCAACCGGATGGTATTGGATGAGCATTATTTCTGCAACGCAGAACGCCGGGCCCTGGTCTCTCTTTTCATACGTCAACTGGAGTTCTTCCAAAAACTGAACCGACATGACGAGCATCTCTATCACACGGTATTTATCAATGTAGAACCCGCGGCATTCAACGAGCTGATCTCATGGGAGGATTTTCTGCCATTCGTGCTGCAGTTCAACATCAACATTGAGTTTGATAATGAGGCCGTCAGCAACGGCATCCCTGACGAAACGATAAAAAATGTATCGCAACTCAGAGAGTTAGGAGTGAAATTCTGGATAAAAAATGCAGATGAGGCAGTGCGTAGTCTCGCAGATGAACTGCAGAATGCTTTTGATGGCATCAAAATAAATAAGCGCTTCTTCTGGCAATGTTTTAATCGCAATGATACCACCTTTATCGAACATGTGGCTGCCATATGGGGTAGCGAAAGCGTCATTGTCGAGGGTGTCGAAAATAAACATCATCTCTCTTTTGTAAAAGCGCAGGGCCTTGTTCAGGGGCAGGGTTTTCATTGGCGAGCAAGGCTGTTACGCCATACCACCTGGCATTAATGAACTGAGCACGCCGAACCAATAATAGAACCTAATCTCTTACGCTCTATATGGGAGTGTTATCGCCGGGTGGGCATTGGAGGATGGGGTTGCGGCGGCGTAGTGGCTAAAGACGAGGGGGCCCATGGCCCCCTCGATGAGATGACGCCTTCAGTGCGAGGCGTGCTTCACCTGGGCTGCTGCTCGGCGCCGGCCAGTTCGATCTGCACCTTCACGCCTTCCTGCTTGAGCCGGGCGCTGATGGCGTTCAGATCGGTGCCGGGTTTGGCCTCCAGCAGGGCGATGCCGCCACTGCTCTGCTTGAAGCTCAGACCGTGGCGCTTGGCCAGTGCCCTGGCCTGAGGCTCGTCGGCTTCGATCAGCAGGGTTCCGCTGACGGTGAGCTCGGGGCTGGCGACCCCTTGCAGCAAGACGTCACCGCTGCGCAGGCCAGGTTGTGCCGCCTTGCCATCCAGGCTGCGGGCGACGCGCTTCTTGCTGCCGTTGTCCGGCGTGAGGTAGGTCTGGCCGTTCACCTCTATGGTGCTGTACTGCTTGCCCTCGATAACCACCGACTCTTCGGCCGTGGCCTGAGCGGAAACCGAGGCCAGCAGGCTTGCCAGGGCAAGGCTGAGTAAGCTGTGTTTCATGTTGTGACTCCTGTGCGATTAGAGGGAAGCTGCTTCATGGCCGATCACCCGCAGGGACCAGTTGAGCAGTTGACCCGGCTGGCTGTTGTTGCGCTCGGTCAGGGTCGTGCGGGCGTTGGTGCTGCGATTGAGCAGCGAGACCTGACGAGTGCCGCTGGCGACGTCGGTCACCGCCAGTTGCCACTCGCCCTGGGCCGATTCACCGTAGAACTTGTGGGAGAGCATGCGCATGTCACGCAGACCCTTGGTGCGCACATAACCCAGTTGCTGCCGGTCGAGGGATTGCCCCACCAGGCTGTTGTTGGGGTTGAGCAGCACGCTGCGGGTGCCGGAGGGGGAGACCAGCTCGATCAGCAGATCGGGCAGTCGTTGGTGATCCAGACTGACCTGCACCTGCACCGCTTCCACCGTCAACGCCTGCTCGACCCGGGTGCTGGAGGTGGTCGGGCTGCTGCCCAGATCCGGGATGGCGCCCTGGGCATTGCCCTGCACAGTGACCTTCTGCCACGGCAGCTGTACCAGCGCCGGTAAGGGATTGTGAGTGGCGGCGCTCGCCAGGGCCTTGTTCACATCGATGAGGCCAAAGCCATAGGTCGGGTTGAACCAGATCCCGGCGGCATTGCGCTCCCAGCCTTCCAGCCCTGTCACTCTGCGTTGCTGACCATTGGCGGCCGTGTAGCTCAGCGTGACCGCTGCCTGATTGGCATCGATGCGGGTGGCGTTGCGTGCCAGCAGATCCCGCAGATCCCGCACCGACAGGTCCGGATAGGCTGACATCAGCAGCGCCATGGCGCCAGCGGTATTCGGGGTGGCCGAAGAGGTGCCGTTCATGGTGCCGTTGTAGTCACAGCCGGCATCCAGTGCCGGGTTGCCGTGCAGCCGGTTGACGCTCTGACGATCGGTGCGGTTGTAGCCCAGGTCGCAGCCGGGCAGATCCGTGGTGACCATGGCCGGTGAGGCGGTGCCGTACTCGCCGCCCGGGGCCGTCAGGAAGACGTTGCTGCCGACGCTGGAGTAGGAGGAGCGCACGCCGTCTGCGTTGCTGGCACTGACCACCAGGTTCCAGAAGTTGCTGTTGGAAGGATCTATGTTGCTGTTTTCAAACGGCAGTCTGAGCTCGCCGCCGGTGCGGTTGAGCACATAGTTGCCGGCGGCAATGCGGCTGAAGCCGTTGCCCGCGGCCTTGATGTAAGCGGCCCCTTGCGCCTTCAGGGTCATCTGCTCGAACAGGCGATCCAGTTGCACCTGGTTGAGCCCGCCGGCTCCCTGGGGGTCGACCAGGCTCATGCCGTAGCTCTGGTTGAAGACGCGGTTGTCGCGGCTGGCCTGGCTGCTGCCGAGGGCATAGAGCCAGTCTTGCTGCAACTGCTGGCTATTGTCGTCGAGCAGGTTGAAGCCTTGCAACTGGGCACGGGGGGCCACGCCCCGGGTGCCGATGGCGTTGTCGACCGCGGCTATGATGCCGGAGACAGAGGTGCCGTGGGCACTGTCCGGATCGGTCGGCGTCGGATCGTCGCTGCCGGTCACCACGTTACGTGAACCGGGGCGGACGTTGTCGGCGAGATCCGGGTGGGCTATGGCCAGGCCGTCGTCCACGACGGCCACATTGATCCCCTGGCCGAGCACCTCTGTGCGGTGGGCCCACCAGAGGTTGAGGTCATTGCCCGCCACGCCGCCACGGGCACTGAAGGCATGCTGGCCACTGTTGAGCAGGTGCCACTGCTGGTCCTGCAAGGGGTTGATGCCGGGCAGGCAGCGCTGTGCGCTGGTGCGGCCGGTATCCATGTCGACTTCTCTGCCGGTGAGGGGGGTACAACTCTCGGCAGCCTGAGCCGAGACGACAGGCAGGGCCGAGAGCAGGGCCGTGATTGCCAATGCTAACGATGTTTTTCTCATTGATAAACTCCATCTTAAGGGCGCACCGTCCGAGGTGCGACGGGCATCTATACATGAGAAAAGACGATTCAAAAGGCTCTCATTTCGGAGTTGAGAGGGGGCTCAAAGAAATCTCACTCGAGCCCATATGGGGGTATCAATAGGGCAGATTACGTGTTTCATTGAGAGTCATTCGCATTCAACGCTAGTGATCTTTTTGTCGATAGAAGGGCCTGTTGTCAAGCGCCCCTCACCACCTGCCAAGGCTGCCGCTGGTCGCTATCCCTGTTAAGGTAAGGGCAAAACAGCACTCAGGACGGATCCATGACTCTTTTGCAGTGGCAATCAGCCAGCTTGGCTCTTCACGGCGACCAGACCCTCTTCATCCCCGACCTCACCCTGGCGCCTCAGGCGTGCTGGGCCTTCGTCGGCAGTAACGGCAGCGGCAAGACGGCGCTGGCTTCTGCCCTGTGCGGCGAGCTGGCCGTCCGTGCAGGGGGGGTGACTGGCCGGGTGAGGGCCGAGCGCCTCTCGTTTGAGTCGCAGCAGCGACTGGGGGAGCTGGACTGGCAGCGGCGCAACACCGACATGCTGGGGGAAGAGGAGGAGGCGGGCTATCGGGTGTCGACCCTGATGCTGGAGGAGGGGGGAGAGGAGGCGCAAGCCCGCTCGTTGCTGGTGCGCTTCGGCATCGAGTCCCTGTGGGATCGCCCCTATCGCCATCTCTCGAGCGGGGAGGGGCGCAAGCTGCTGCTGGCCCGCGCCCTGCTGGGGCAACCTGAACTGCTGGTGCTGGACGAGCCCTTCGATGGCCTGGATCAGGGCTCGCGCAGGGATCTGATGTCGCTGCTGGCGCAATTGGTGGCGCAGGGGCAACGTCTGGTGGTGATCGTCAACCGCTTCGACGAGATCCCCCCCTTCGCCAGTCACCTCGGCCTGCTCGGGGAACGCCGCCTGCTGCTGGCGGGGGAGCGTGACGCCGTGCTCGGCAGTCAGGAGGTGGCCCAGCTGGCACGGGCCGAGGGGCAGAGTCCGCAGCTGCCCCCGCCGCTCCAGGCACCCACGCCCCTGCCCGCCGGCCCCCAGGTGCAGATGCACGCCTTGCGCGTCGCCTACGGGGAGCAAGTCATCATCGACGGGCTCGACTGGACCATTGCCGAGGGGGAGCACTGGCAACTGGTGGGGCCCAACGGCGCCGGCAAGTCGACCCTGCTCGCCCTTATCACAGGGGATCATCCGCAGGGGTACAGCAATGATTTGCGCCTGTTCGGGGTGCGCCGGGGCAGTGGCGAGAGCATCTGGGAGATCAAGCGCCACATCGGCCTGGTCAGCCCGGCCCTGCACCTGGACTATCGCGTCAGTTGTTCGGTGCAGGCGGTGATCCTCTCCGGCTTTTATGACTCCATCGGCCTCTATACCCGCCCGGGGGATCGCCAGCTGGCGCTCGCCAACCAGTGGCTGGCCCTGCTGGGGCTAAAGGAGCAGGGGGCGCTGCCCTTCCACGCCCTCTCCTTTGGTCAGCAGCGCCTGGTGCTGATTGCCCGAGCCCTGGTCAAGCATCCGCCACTGCTCATTTTGGATGAGCCCCTGCAGGGGCTGGATCCTTTGAACCGCCACCTGGTGCGGGAGATGGTGGTGCGCCTCATAGGGGAAGGCACCCAGTTGTTGTTCGTCTCCCACCACCCCGAGGATGCGCCCCCCGGCCTCAGCCACCGCCTGAGTTTCTTGCCGGACGGCGCCGGGGGCTATCGCTATCTGCAGGAGAAGCTGGGGAAGGGGGAATCATCCTGATTGGCCCGGGCCTCGGTGCTCTTTATTGGGACGGCGTTGGCCAGCACTCGGGAAGGAGTGGAGGGTAGCCCAGCAGCATCCACCAGAGTGCGTAGAAGAGCAGGCTCCCCAGCCAGAGCCAGGCCAGAGAGTGACGGGTGGCCGCCATGCCCGTCACCGTCACCATGAACGCCGTCCCGAATGCCATTAGGGCAAACAAAAAGGGCGCCATATTGTCCATCAGGGCGGTCACTTCACCAGGGAGAGGATCTGGCGAAACGCCGGATGCCGGCAATCTCCCATCAGATCAAAGAGGCACATCTCCACCGAGGTGAGGGCTGCGCCTCGGGCCGCCAGCTGGCTGATGGCGAGATCCCGGTTGGCGGCGGTGCGGGATGACGTTGCATCCACCACCAAAGAGACCCGGGCGCCGCTGGCCAGAAGCCCCAGCACGCTCTGGTAGACACAGATATGGGCCTCAATGCCGCATACCAGCCAGTGACTGACCCCGGTTCCGGCCAGGGCGGCGGCGACCGTCGGCTCCCCCAGGGCGCCGAAGCTGAACTTCGGCAGCACAAGGGTGCCCGCCTGCTGCGGCTGCAACTCGGGCACTGTGGCCCCGAGCTTGTCCGGGTTCTGCTCCAGCCAGACAACCGGCAACCCCAGCACCCGGGCGCCCTCTGCCAGCCTGCTCGTATTGGCAATCAGGGCCTCGCTCCCCTCGACCAGACGGGCCAGTTTGCCCTGGATATCGACGACCAGCAGGCCGGTGTCGCGGCGTTCAAGCATGATTTTCTCCTTTGTTTGTGGCGAGTTTTCTGGCACCGAGGTCAACGACGCCGGGCTTCTGCTGACAAGCTGCACGGCGCATCTTCACGGGCTCGCCATGCCAGGGGGTTCAAGGTAGGCCAGTGCCTCTATGTTGTTGCCGTCCGGATCGAGCAGGAAGGCGGCGTAGTAATTGGGGGCATAGTGGGGGCGCAGCCCCGGCTGCCCGTTGCAGGCAAAGCCGGCCCTGACGCCAGCCTGGTGAAACTCATCCACCTGCGCAGCGGTGCTTGCCGCGAAGGCGAGATGGCAGGGGGTACCCTGTTCGCCCCGCTCTATCAGGAAGCCCACCTTGTCGTGACCAACCAGGCCGAAACCTGCGGCGTCTTTGTCTGCCCATTTGAGTTCTATCAAGAGGGGCGCCAGCACTGTGCCGTAGAAGCGTCGGCAGTCGTCGAAGCACACCACCTTGATTTCAACATGATCGAACACTGTCACTCCTTGTGTTGTCTGGGTTCTGAGCAGGCTCTAGGCACCGTTAGCGGATCCCGTGATGATGGGTATCGAATGACCACAATAAGCCGGTTGTGTGTCAAGGGGGGAGAGTGCAAGCAGCATAACTGCGTGCTCTGTCAAAGATTTCTCATCCAGGGGCCGGGCAAGCTTTGCCTCTCTTTGGCCAAGCTTGCCCGGTTTTGTTGCTTGGCGAAGGGGAAAAGCTCTGTTATGGTGTCTTTAATTAGCCGTTTGGATGGCTAGATGGTTGTGGTGTTCGCCTTCGACAGGTCACCCGACCCACCGTTTTGATCATGTCTACAGGGAGTTTCTATGCAGCGTCGTTCCTTTTTCACCCTCTCCGCCCTTGCGCTGCTCGCCAGCAGCCTGCCGCTGTCAGCCTTTGCCATCGATGAGGCGAAGAAAGAGATAGTGATAGGCACCACTGTCGGGGACTTCGCCGACATGGTGACCGACTCCATCAAACCGCAGCTCGAAGCCAAGGGCTACAAGGTCAAACTGGTGGAGTTCACCGACTACGTGACCCCCAACATCGCCCTGGCGGACGGCTCGCTGGACGTCAACTGTTTCCAGCACAAGCCCTATCTGGACAGCTTCTCCAAAGACAGGGGCCTCTCCCTGGCCCCCATCACTCAGGTACCGACCGGCCCAATGGGGCTCTACGCCGGCAAGCTGGGGGATCTCAAGGCCCTGAAAGAGGGCAGCACAGTCGCCATTCCCAACGACCCCACCAACCAGGCGCGGGCCCTGCTGATGCTGCAGGACCTGGGCTGGCTCACCCTGAAAGAGGGGATCAACCCCCTCAAGGCGAGCGAATTCGATGTGGTGAAGAACCCTCATGACATCAAGCTGGTGCTGCTGGAGGCGGCGCAACTGCCCCGCTCCCGTGAAGACGTGGACTTCTCCGTCATCAACGGCAACTTCGCCGCCTCGAGCGGGATCCCGTTCAGCTCCGGGCTCTTCCTCGAGCGCAGCTATGACTTCATCAACTGGGTGGTGGTCAAAGGGGCCGATGCGGACAAGCCGTTCGCCAAGGATGTGGCGGCCGCCTATAACTCCCCCGAGTTCAAGGCCTATGCCGCCAAGCGCTTCGTCGGCTACAAGTACCCCCAGGGCTGGCAGAGCCAGGGCTGAGAGTAGAGCCAGGGCTGAGGGCTGAAAGCAGCACCTGCGATAAAAAAACGGGCACCAGGGTGCCCGTTTTTTATCTGGGAGAATCAGTAGTGGTGCAGCCACCAGCGGGCGGCGACGAGGGCGGTGAGGCTGCCAAGCAGGGCGCTCGCCAGCACGTCCAGGGGCCAGTGCATGCCGATCAGGGTGCGCGACAGGCCGATGCCGATGGCCCAGAGCGGCAGCAGCCAGACCCCGGTGGGGGCCCGGGCCAGCCAGATCAGCCCAAAGAACTGGGCCAGGCTCATGGCGGCTATGCTGTGGCCGGAGGGGAAGGCGTAGTTCACTTCCGTCTGCCAGTGGTGGCCTAGCCAGGCTGGCAGCGCCAGCAACTGGGTCGCGGCGTGGACCTGTTCACTGCGAAGCGTACTGCTGCCGGCATAGAACTGTCGGATGGCGGGGATAAGCTCCTGGCTCTCCAGCCAGAGCAGGTAGGGCCTTGGCTCCTCGGTCAGCTGCTTGATGAGGCTCTTGATGATCCAGTCGCTCGCGAGCGCGGCAAAGAGAGCGCCCGCGAGGGCCAGCAGGGCGGTGTGGCCGAGCGTCAGCTTGTGTCGGGTCAGCAGCAAGAGTGCGGCGATGGTGATGGCAAGGCCGGGCAGGTCCACCATGCGGGTGAGGGCATAGGGCCACCAGAGCCAGTCCGATTGCAGGGCACTCGTCATGAAGGGTTGCCAGGGCAGGCAGACGAGCAGCAACAGCGGCAGCAGCAATATGGCGTTGAAACCTAGCACCTGACGGCGTGGCAACGAAGAGGCATGAGTCGGCATGAGAGGGCTCGTAACAGGTGCGCATGACTGGGGCGGATGATAAGGAGGCGTCATTGTGCCAGCCCGGCCCCCCTGGTCAAGCCGGGGGGCGCGAGGGCAACATGTTGTTACATATGAGTGCCGCGCCCCAACTGTGGATGCCCGGGAACCCGCTTCGACGCCCTGGCAACCTGTGGCCTTAAGAAAGCGTGCTTCCTTCATCTATGGCAGCCCGAGAACAAGTCTCTGAAAATTCGGCCCGCTTGGGCTAGAATGGCGCGCCTGTGGCCGGTTGTGGATGAGAAGAGAGCCGATGAAGATCGTCGTTGATGAAAATATGCCCCATGCCTGCGAGCTGTTTGCCGAATTTGGCGAGGTCGTCCCCCTGCCCGGGCGGCAGATAGGGGCGGCGGATCTGCAGGATGCCGACGTGCTGCTGGTGCGCTCGGTGACCCGGGTCGATGCCGGGCTGCTCGCCGACTGCCCGCGGCTCGGTTTCGTCGGCACCGCCACCATAGGCACGGATCACATCGACACCGCGCTCCTGGCCGAGCGGGGCATCCCCTTCTTCAGTGCCCCCGGCTGCAACAAGTATTCGGTCGGCGACTATGTGCTCTCGGCCCTGCTGGTGCTGGCGGAGCGCCATGAGCTCAGCCTCGATCAGATGAGCCTCGCCGTCATCGGCGCCGGCAACACAGGGGAGTGCGTGGCGGGCAAGGCAGAGGCGCTCGGTATGCGGGTGCTGCGCTGCGATCCGCCGCGGGCCCGCCTGGAAGACGCCGCCGGCTTCGTTGACTACCCCACGGCGCTCGGCGCCGACATCGTCAGCTTCCATGTGCCCCTGACCCGCGAGGGGCCGGAGCCGACCTTCCACTTGCTGGGGGAGCGCGAGATCGCGGCGCTGCCCGGGGGCCAGTTCCTTATCAATGCCTCCCGGGGGGAGGTGTGGGACAACCAGGCCCTGCTGGCGCGCCAGCAGAGCGATCAGCCATTGCGGCTGGTGATGGATGTGTGGGAAGGGGAGCCTGAGCCGCTCAAGGCCCTGGTGCCCCATACCGAGCTTGCCACCCCGCACATCGCCGGCTACAGCCTGGAGGGCAAGGCCCGCGGCACCTGGATGCTCTATCAGGCGCTCTGCCAGCAGCTTGGCCGTATGCCGCGCCAGGATCTGCAATCCCTGCTGCCCGCCCCCGAGGTGCGTGAGCTGACGCCGGGTCAGCCCGCCGATCAGGGGTTGATCAAGCAGATGGTCCACCTCATCTATGACGTGCGCCGGGACGATGCCCGCTTTCGCAACCGGATTGGGGTGCCTGGCAGCTTCGATGGGCAGCGCAAGGACTATCCGGAGCGGCGCGAGCTCTCCTCCTTGCAGGTCAGCGGCCCCTTCGCCTGCGACAGGCTGGCCCGGCTGGGCTTTGCCATCTCGCAAAAATAAACCGGAATTCATGCGGGGCTCCGATCACCAGATCGGGGCCATCCGTTTCGGCCCGGCACCCTGCCGGCCGACCATCAGACAGATCACACTTGCCACCCCTGATGCCGACCCGGTCGGCCTCATCGGCGGGCAATATCACAGGAGAGAACATCAGTGAGTCAACAATTCAACGTAGCTGTACTGGGCGCGAGCGGCGCCGTGGGTCAGGCCATGATCGAGATCCTGGAAGAGCGTGCCTTCCCGGTCGCCACCCTCTATCCCCTGGCCTCCAGCCGCAGCGCCGGTGATACCGTGCGCTTTGGCGGCAAGAACATCGAGATCAAGGATGTCGAGGAGTTTGACTGGAGCCAGGTGCAGATCGCCCTCTTCTCCGCCGGGGCCGAGGTCTCTGCCAAGTGGGCGCCCATCGCGGCCGAGCAGGGCTGCATCGTCATCGACAACACCTCCTGCTTCCGTTACGACGAAGACATCCCCCTGGTGATCCCGGAAGTGAACCCGGATGCCCTGGCGGATTTTCGCAATCGCAACATCATCGCCAACCCCAACTGCTCCACCATACAGATGCTGGTTGCCCTCAAGCCCCTGCAGGACGAGGTGGGCATAGCCCGCATCAACGTGGCGACCTACCAGTCCGTCTCCGGCTCCGGCAAGGAAGGGGTGAGCGAGCTGGCCGGTCAGACTGCCCATCTGCTCAACGGCCGTCCGGTGGAGCCGACCCTCTACCCGCAGCAGATCGCCTTCAACCTGATCCCGCAGATCGACAGCTTCACCGACAACGGTTACACCCGTGAAGAGATGAAGATGGTGTGGGAGACCCAGAAGATCCTGGGGGATGCCAGCATCGCCGTGAACCCCACCTGCGTGCGGGTGCCCGTCTTCTACGGTCACGCCGAGGCGGTCCACGTCGAGCTGCACCAGCCGCTGGATGCCGAGCAGGTCAAGGAGCTGCTGCGCAATGCCCCGGGTGTCACCCTGTTCGAAGACGATGCCGACTACCCGACCCCGGTGCGCGACGGCACCGGCAAGGACGAGGTGCTGGTCGGCCGGGTACGCCAGGATATTTCTCATCCGAGCGGTATCAATATGTGGATCGTGGCCGATAACGTTCGTAAGGGCGCGGCGACCAACAGCGTGCAGATCGCCGAACTGCTGGTGCGCGACTACCTCTGAGGCCCTGTTGCGGCCTGTGGCGGGGAGGGAACCCCGCCCTAGGAGGCGACTGAGAGGCTAGGGATGTGACCGGGGGCGCACTCTCCGGTTTTAAGAATGTCGCGTGATATCAGTGAGCTAGGTTTTTTTCTACACTCGGGTTCAGGTCTGGGACTCATGTCTGGCCTGGATCGGGCTCGCAGCTGATAGGCGCCGGACGGGAAATATGTCGGATCGCTGGCTTGAGACCGGCGGCTGATTTATATTGAGCCGATTGTTTTGGGGTAACTATCCAGATTTTTCAATGTGATAGGGCCATCATACGAAGGAACGAATATGGGACATTCCCGCATAACGCTGGCAACGCTACTCGCATTGGGTCTTCTGGGCACGGCTCAGGCCGATGAGGCGGGGCGAGAGCCTTTCTTTGTCGAGCTCAAGGGCCCGGACGGTGCCGCGCCTCCTGTCGTTCAACCTCAGGCCCAGCCCGTGGCACCGGCCCAGCCGGCTCCCAGGGCCCAGCCCATGGTGCGTCAGGCGCCCAGTGCGGCGGCTGGCAGCTATGGCCCTGTCCGTTCTACCGATACCCTCTGGAGTCTGGCGAGCAAGCATCGCCCCTCCAGCCGGGTGACCGTCTACCAGACCATGGTGGCGATCTACGACAAGAATCCCCGCAGTTTTGCCGACGGCAACATCAACCACATCCTGGTGGGATCCCGCATTCTGCTGCCCAGCGCCGCCGAGGCGGGCCGCATCACGGACGCAGAGGCTCGTCGCCGCTTCAACAGCGACAACGCCAGCTGGAAGGGGCTGAGCCCCAAATACCTGGCCGAGAAGCAGCCCCATCCGGTGGCGACCAAGCCGGCGGCCAGCGCGCCGGTCAAGGCCGTGGCCAAGGCGGCCCCCCTTCCGACGGCCGCTCCCAAGGTGAGCGCACCCCAGGCGGCCACCGAGGTGACCGCGATCGCCAAGGCGGTCGAGCCGGCCCCGGCGGCAAGTACTGCCGCGCCAACCGCTGCCCCGGCCCCCTTGCCGGTCAGTGCCGCGACCGTGGTGGGCAAACCCTCCACCGAGATGGCGCTGGCGCTGGAAGATGCCAACGCGCAGCTCGGTCAGGTCACCGAGATGAACCACAGGCTCAAGCTGCGGCTGCAGTCCCTGACCGAAGAGGTGGAGACCCTCAAGGCCCAGTTGCAGGATCAGACCGCGCTGCAAAAAGAGGTGGCGGAGCTTAAGGCCAAGCCGGTGCCGCCCGTGGTGGCCCCCGAACCCAAGCAGAACTGGGTGATGGAGCTGCTCGCCTCGCCGCTGAACCTCGCCATGATCATTTTGCTGCCTGTGCTGCTGGTGCTGGCGCTGGTGACGCTCTGGCTGCGGGCCCGCGCCCGCCGCGAGCTGGAAGAGCAGGAGAAGAGCCTGTCGGAGTCCACCTCCATGGTGATGGGGGAGGAGAGCAGCGAGTTTGACCAGCTGATGACGGTCGGCATCGCCGATGACGAGCCCATGCACCCCATGCCGGATCTCAATGAGCCGGGTGGCAATGGCAGCCAGGAGGGGGCCAAGGCCCCGACTGACGTCATCTTCAGCGATGATGAGATGGCCCTGTCCGCCTTCGATGTGGAGCCTGCGGTGACGACGGCCAACCGGGATCCGGATCTGGTGCCCGAGCTCGACTTGGCC
Source organism: Aeromonas rivipollensis (assembly GCF_010974825.1). Lineage (GTDB taxonomy): Bacteria > Pseudomonadota > Gammaproteobacteria > Enterobacterales > Aeromonadaceae > Aeromonas > Aeromonas rivipollensis. The sequence goes on from NZ_JAAILA010000017.1 coordinate 24,236, forward strand.
CACGAGGGAGACTTCGGTCTGCCCCTGGCCCCTGAGCTGGATCTCTCCGGCGAGTCCGAGGCCAAGGCCCGGGCCAGCGACGAGATCATGAGCGAGGAGGAGCTGCAAGCGGCCCTGTTTGCCGAGCTGGATGCCGACCTCGAGGCCGATCTCAGCCAGGCGCAGGCGCAGAGCAGAAGCCAGCGCGATGGGGCCCTCGCCAACTTTGATCTCAGCGATCTCGAGACCGACTTCCACGAGCCTGCCACCGACGCCCGAGGCGACGACGCCTATGGCAAGGATGATATCGATGACATGCTGGCCGAGCTCGGACTCGAACCGACGCAGGCCAAGGGCGCTGCCCAACCGCCGGCCTGGGATCCCAACGAGCTGGCCCTGGCCGACTTCGAGGATGCCTTCACCGAGGTGGAGTCCCATCAGGGCGATCTGACACCCCGTGAACAGGCGCAGGCGAACGACTACGTGGAGATAGACAAGCTCCTGGCCGAGGCCAACGCCAGCAGCACCGAGCAGGAGCCCTACCAGGGCTTCTCCCTGGATGTGGGGCTGGATGGCTTCCCCGAGGTGTTGCCGGAGTCCACCGGGTTCGATGTGGATGCCGATGACGGCGGCGTGGGGGCCAAGCTGGATCTGGCCCGGGCCTACCTCGAGATCGACGACAAGGAGAGCGCCCGCGAGCTGCTGCAAGAGGCGGCGGCCCAGGGCAGCGAGCACCAGCGCAGCGAAGCCGAGAAGCTGCTCAGGCGCCTGGGGTGATCTCCCTTTGCCGCTGATGAACACAGAGGGCAGCCCGCGGGCTGCCCTCTTTCATTTTGGTCGCCGGTACGAACTGGGACTTTTGGGCCCAAGGGCGTATAATCCGGCCCGTTTCTTTCATCCCTTCCCCACAAGACAAGATTCATCCATGCGAATTGCCCTAGGTATTGAATACGACGGCAGCCGGTACTTCGGCTGGCAGCGTCAGCGCGAAGTGATCAGCGTGCAGGCCGAACTGGAAAAAGCCCTCAGCCGCATCGCCAACCATCCCGTCTCCATCCAGTGCGCCGGCCGTACCGATGCCGGGGTGCACGCCACCGGTCAGGTGATCCACTTCGATACCGAGGCGAACCGCGCCGAGGGCGCCTGGACCCTGGGGCTCAACTCCAACCTGCCCCCTGACATCGCCGTGCGCTGGGTCAAGGAGGTGGACGAGAGCTTCCACGCCCGCTTCAGCGCCACCGCCCGTCGCTACCGTTATGTGATCTACAACCATAACTTCCGCCCGGCCATTCTCGGCAGCGGCGTCAGCCACTACCACGAGACCATAGACGCCGACCTGATGCACCAGGCGGGCCAGAGCCTGCTCGGGGAGCACGACTTCAGCACCTTCCGTGCCATCGCCTGCCAGTCCAACACCCCCTGGCGCAATGTGACCCACCTGTGCGTCAGCCGCTCCGGCCCCTACATAGTGCTCGACATCAAGGCCAACGCCTTCTTGCACCACATGGTGCGCAACATCACCGGCTCCCTGCTGCTGGTGGGGCAGGGCCTCAAACCGGTGGAGTGGATAGCCGAGGTGCTGGCGGCCAGGGATCGCAATCTGGCGGGGCCGACCGCCAAGGCGGGGGGGCTCTATCTGGTGGACGTGGATTACCCGGCAGAGTTTGGCCTGCCGCAGTTGCCGCTCGGCCCGCTGTGGCTGCCGGACTCGGCACCGGGTACGACCAGTTTTTAGTAACTGGGCCCGAAAATTTGTGGTTTAATGATCCGTCATTTATTGCCATCGAGCCGTAAGTCATTGAACAATCAAGGCCCGATGCGTTTTGTCAGGCACAAAAGCATTAAGGAATTCCATGAGCTGGCTTGAGAAGATCCTTCCCAAGAGCAAGATCACTACACCGCGTCGTCACAACATTCCGGAAGGGGTGTGGACCAAGTGTACCGCTTGCGAACAGGTGCTCTACCGGGCAGAACTGGAGCGCAATCTCGAAGTGTGCCCCAAGTGTGATCATCATATGCGGATCAGCGCCCGCGCCCGCCTCGAGAGCTTCCTCGACGAGCAGGGCCGCACCGAAGTCGGTGCCGAGCTGGAGCCGCAGGACATCTTGAAATTCAAGGATTCCAAGCGCTACAAGGATCGTTTGTCTGCCGCTCAGAAAGAGACGGGAGAAAAAGATGCGCTGGTGGTGATGAAGGGGACCCTCAAGGGGGTGCCGGTCGTCGCCTGTTCATTCGAGTTCTCCTTCATCGGTGGCTCCATGTCCTCCGTGGTCGGTGCCCGCTTCGTGCGCGCCGTCGAGGAGTGCATCAAGGAAGGCCGCGGCCTGGTCTGCTTCTCCACCTCTGGTGGGGCGCGGATGCAGGAGGCGCTCTTCTCCCTGATGCAGATGGCCAAGACCAGTGCGGCGCTCGATCGCCTCACCAAGGCGGGCCTGCCCTTCATCTCTGTGCTGACCGACCCCACCATGGGGGGCGTCTCCGCCAGTCTGGCCATGCTGGGTGACATCAACGTGGGCGAGCCCAAGGCGCTGATCGGCTTCGCCGGTCCCCGCGTCATCGAGCAGACAGTGCGCGAGAAGCTGCCGGAAGGCTTCCAGCGCTCCGAGTTCCTGCTGGAGAAGGGCGCCATCGATCTCATCATCGACAGGCGCGAAATGCGCAACCGTCTGGCCGGCCTGCTGGCCAAGCTGATGAACACTCAGGTCATCGAAGACTGAACATGAGTTCGCACATGCAACAATCTCAAAGCCGGTCGCTGGTCGACTGGCTTTCTTATTTGGAACAGATCCACCCGGTCAACATCGACATGGGGCTGGAGCGGGTCGGCGCCGTCGCCCGGCGCATGGGTCTCACCAGGTTGCCGTTCAAGGTGATCACTGTGGCGGGCACCAACGGCAAGGGCTCCTCCTGTGCCATGGCCGCCAGCATACTGATGGCCGCCGGTTACAAGGTAGGGGTCTACTCCTCGCCGCACCTGCTGCGCTTTACCGAGCGGGTGCGTATCGACGGGGCCGAGCTCTCTGACAGCGAGCACTGCGCCGCCTTTGCCGAGGTGGAAGCCGCTCGCGGCGAGATAGCGCTCACCTTCTTCGAGTTCGCCACCCTGGCGGGCCTGTGGCTCTTCTGCCGCGCCGCCCCCGACGTGCTGCTGCTGGAAGTGGGGCTGGGCGGCCGTCTCGACGCCACCAATGTGGTGGAGTCCGATGTGGCCATGATCACCTCCATTGCGCTCGATCACTGCGACTGGCTCGGGGATACCCGAGAAGCTGTGGCAGTGGAAAAAGCCGGCGTCTACCGCGCAGGCAAACCCGCCATCAGCGGCGAGCCCAATCCCCCAGCGACCATAGCCTCAGAGGCGCAGCGCCTCGGTGCCTGTCTGCGTCAGGTCGGCCGCGACTTCCACGGCGATGAGCAGGATTCCGGTTGGGATTACCACGGCCTGAACCACTGGCTGGGGCTGCCCAAACCGGCCCTGCCGCTGATGAACGCGGTGACCGTGCTGGCGGCGCTGGAATCCCTCGGTTTGCCGCTGGCGGAGTCCGCCATCCGTGAAGGGCTGGCCAATGCCCGGCTGGCGGGGCGGATGCAGCGGCTGCAAGACGAGCCGCTGGTCATCGTCGATGTGGCCCACAATCCCCATTCGGCGGCTTATCTGGCGAGCCAGCTGCGCCAGATCCCCGGCAAGGGCAAGCGCCGCGCCGTGGTCGGCATGCTGAAAGACAAGGACATGGCGGGGTCGCTCGCCGAACTCGATGGCCTCATCGACCAGTGGTTCCTGGCAAGCCTCACTGGTCCGCGCGCCGCCACTGCAGAGCAGCTTGTCGCCGCTCTCGGGGACGGGCAGGGCCCGGCGGCGACCTTTGACGGCGTGAGCGCGGCTTATCGGGCTGCCCTGGCCGCATCGAGTCCTGATGATATGGTCATCGTCTTTGGTTCGTTTTACACTGTCGCCGACGTGCTGGCGGCGAGCGCCTGAGCTGCCCGACCTGCTCTTCGCATCGTCGATGTCCGCAAGATTGCAGTTGAGTTTAAGTGACATGGGTGGAAATTAACTTGGCTGCGAGGTTGCAAAACAGCATGGCTGCTGGGGACCGTTCATCGTGGATCTCCGCAAGATTGCAGTTGAGTTTAAGTAACATGGGTGGAAATTAACTTGGCTTCGAAGTTTCAAAACAGATTAGTGGGGACCGTCATCCTGGTCGCCCTGGTTGTCATCTTTCTGCCGGACCTGATGGACGGCAACAAGCTGGAGCAGAAGGAAGAGGCGTTTGCCAAGATCCCACTGCGCCCTGAGCTTGAGCCAGCCAAGCCCGCCTTGCAGGTTTCTGCCGCCAGCACCCTGCCGGCCGATCACTTGGCGAGCCAGCAGCAGGCCTCTGCCGCCACCCAGTGGCAGGTAGAAGAGATTGGGGATACGGTGACCCTGGCCGCCAATCAGGCCACTGCTGCCGCCCAGGCACAGCCAGCGACCCAGGTTGCAGCCAAGCCTGAGCCCAAACCCTTGCCCAAGCCCGAGGTGGTGGCCAAGAAACCGGTGGAGCAACCCAAGCCCAAGCCGGTGCCCCCCAAGCCGGTGGAGAGCAAGCCGCAGGTGGGTCAGATCAAGTCCATGGACGATCTCATTGCGAGCAAGATGACGACCCAGGCGGCGACCCCGGCACCCGCGGCGGCAGCCCCGGCCCAGGGCAGCTGGATCCTGCAGCTCGGCGCCTTCAAGAATGCTGACAGCGTCAATGCCCTGGTGGGCAAGCTGAGGGCGGCCGGCTACTCGGCCCAGACCTCGCCGAGAACCCCGGTGCAGGGGCAGATAAACCGGGTCTTTATTGGACCGGATGTCTCCAAGGCTAAGCTGCAGGGCATGCAGAGCAGGATAAGCCAGATGACGGGGCTGAGCGGCTCAGTGGTGGCCTACAACCCCTGATGCGGGTTTGACGAACGCCGAACAAAAAAATACCGCGCCTCATTTCACAGATGGGCGCGGTATTTTTTTGGTACCCGTTCAGGGGCTCTCGGTGAGAGGCGGGGCGGGTTTTTAGATGCACTTCACCGGCTTGGGCAGGCCGGCAATCTTGGTGGCCTGCTTGGCAGGCCCCTCGGGGAACAGCTTGTAGAGGTAGCGGCTGTTGCCCTTCTCGGGGCCGTACTGCTTCTCCATCGCCTTGACCAGGGCGCGGATGGCGGGGGAGGTGTTGAACTCCAGATAGAAGGCCCGCACGAAGCGCACCACTTCCCAGTGCGGCTCCTCCAGCACTATGCCCTCCTGCTCGGCCAATACCAGCGCCAGCGCCTCGCTCCACTCTTCGCTGTGGCGCAGATAGCCCTTGGCATCGGTCTCGATGAGTTGGCCGTTGAAATGCAGCTGATGGTGTTCGGACGGGTGCTCGGACATGGAGGCTCCTCGGGCTGTCGGGATTGGGCGGGCATGGTAGCGCCTTGATCTTCGGCGAGCAACCGGCCAAGGCGCGCCTGGGCGCACAAATCACCGGGCAGGGTCGTCGCCCCGCCTGGAGAGCGCTATCTGGACTGCTGTCTTCCTTCACCCCTCAGGCGTTGCCTTGCCGGGTGAGCAGTTGGCCGTCGTTGGCCAGCATCAGCAACTCATCCGCCAGCTGGCTGATGAGATTGAGCTGCTGGGTCAGCATCAGCTGCTCCTCGCTGCTGTCCGGGGCTATGGCCGGGCATGATCCTTCGAGCTGGGCCGGCATCTCCCCCGCCAAATGGCCGGCGGCCCGCTCCAGGGTATGGCTGATGTGTCGGCTGATCTCGTCGAGCTCGGGGATGGGCTCGAGTTTGTCGCGATGGGCCCCGAGGGCCGAGATGTAGGAGAGCAGGGCATGGTTGCGCCAGGTGAGGGTGAAGCAGAGATCGAGGAAGCGGCGGCGCTTGCTCGGCTCCACCAGCATGCTCTGCCAGGCCATGGCCAGCTCGCTGTCGGCCAGGTGGGCACACTTGCGGGCCACCCGGTAGTCGAGGGACTCGTCGCGTTGGCGGTGCAGGCTGGCGAGCACAGCCGACAGGTAGCGGGCGTTGGCGGAGAGGGAGTTGGCAATCAGGGTCGGCAGCCGCTTGTATTGCCAGTCCGGCCAGAGCCAGGCCACCAGCGCGTAGGAGAGCAGGCAGCCGAGCAGGGTATCGAGCAGGCGCGGCCCCAGGATGGCGAAGCCGATGCCGTCCAGCAGGTTGAACGCCATCAGCACATAGAGGGTGATGAAGCAGACGGCGGCGCTGTAGTTACTGCGCACCTGGGTGAAGAACAGGAAGGCGGCCAGCCCCATGATCCCCAGTTGCAGGTGCAGCTCGGGGAAGAGCCAGAGCACGGGCACGCCTATCAAGATGCCGGCGAAGGTGCCGAGCATCCGCTGCACCAGACGGCGCCGGGTGGCGCTGTAGCTGGGCTGACAGACGAACAGCACCGTCAGTAGTATCCAGTAGCCCTTGTCCAGACTGAACGCCTGCAAGATGCCGTAACCCACCACCAGGCCCAGCGACAGCCGCAGGGCGTGGCGAAACACCATGGAGTTCGGGGTCAGGTGCTGCTTGAGCAGGGCCAGCAGCGGCAAGGAGGCAGGCCTCGCCAGGGGCGGCAGGCTGGTGGGAGGGGAGGCGGGGTTTTGCAGCTCCTCGGCGCTGGCCAGCAGCTCGTTGATGCTGGAGAGATTGCGGCGCAGGAACTTCATCGGCGTCAGCAGAGTCTTGGGATAGTGCTGCTTGAGATGGGTGAACTCCAGCTGGTCGCCAAGGGCCTCCAGGGTCCAGTGGATGCGCTTGTGATGGGCATAGGGCTTGTGCACCAGGATGGCGTAACCGAGCCGCTGGCACGCCTCTGAGAGCTGCAGGAACACCTCCTGGAAGCCGTCGAGGACTATGCCCTGCTTGAGCTCGGCCTCCAGCTTGCTGTAGGGGTAGTGGCTGGAGGTGGCCCGCTCCTGGATCTCCAGTGCCAGCAGGTAGAGCCGCAGCAGGCCGGCGAGCTCGGGCGCCGCCTGATGGCGGGTACTGAGGCGGGCGTTGAGCGCCGTCTTGGTCAGGTTGAGGGCATTGACCAGGTTGATGTTGAGCTGGGCCAGGTTGTGGCGAATGGCCTGGGCGTCGTGCTCGTCCGCCGGGAAGAAGCGGGATTTTTCCAGCAGGTAGCGGCCGAGGGCGAAATAGCTCTGGGCGAGCTGCTCGTGCAGTGTCTTGTAGGGCAGCAGCCAGAGCCAGACCAGCGACACCAGGCCGTACCAGAGGGCGCCGGCACCGAGCGCCAGCGGCTGGTAGAAGAGATCCGGCGCCTTGGCGGCCCCCAGCATGGTGTAGATGGCGATAAGCAGGGAGCCGAAGCTGATGGTGGCGTAGCGCTGCCCCAGCGCCCCCACCATCACGAAGATGAAGGTGGAACCCGCGAGCCCAAGGGCAAACAGCCAGGGGGTGGGGAAGAGGTACTGCACGCACAGGGAGGCAAACAGGAAACAGACCAGCGTCATGGCGAGGTTCTTGACCCGGCCCCACAGGCTGTCATCTGTCTCGGCGATGGCCCCCGCCACTACCCCGAGGGAGAGCAGCACGGTGAGCTGGATGTCCCCTGTGACCAGGGCGAAGGCGAGCAGCCCCAGGATGGCCAGCAGCACCTTGAGAGCGAAGTAGATGTGGCTGTCGGTCAGCAGACGGCGCAGCAAACTGGAGAAGTCCATGGGCATGCTAGGCACCACCCTTGAGCGAAATGAAATGGATATGGCTGTCGGTCAGCAGGCGACGCAGCAAACTGGAGAAGTCCATGGGCATGCCAGGCTCACCCTTGAGCGAAGTGGAAACGATGTGGCTGTCGGCTAGCAAGCGGCGCAGCAGGCCGGAGAAATCCATGGGCATGGGATAGACGCAACCCTTGAGCGAAACGAAAGCGACAGCATAACCCGTCGACAACGAAGTGGCCCTGATTTGGATCAGGGCCACTTTGCTTCATATCCTTGATTTGCAACTTATCCTGACAGAAAGAGGTGTCAATAAAAACCCCGCCGAAGCGGGGTTTTTCATCAGTTGCGGTTGCCGCCAAGCAGGCTCAGCAGACTCAGGAAGATGTTGTAGATGGAGACATACAGAGTCACGGTGGCGGAGATGTAGTTGGTCTCGCCGCCGCGCACTATCTGCTGGGTGGTCAGCAGGATGGCACCGGAGGAGAACAGCATGAACATGGCGGACAGGGCCAGGCTCAGGGCGCTCATCTGCAGGAAGATGTTGGCGACCATGGCCACCAGCAGCACCCAGAAACCGACGAACAGCATGCCGCCGATGAAGGAGAGGTCACGCTTGGTGGTCAGGGCATAGGCCGACAGACCGAAGAAGGTGAGCGCCGTGCCGCCGAGCGCGGTCATCACTATCTCGCCACCACCATTGTTCATGTACATGTTGATGATGGGGCCCAGGCTGTAGCCCAGCAGGCCGGTCAGGGCGAAGGTGAACACCAGCCCCATGCCGTTGTCACGGTTCTTCTCGGTCAGGAACATCAGACCATAGACACCGATGAGGAACACGGCCCAGTGCAGGGGCGGCATGTTCATCACGGTGGCGACCCCGGCCACCACGGCAGAGAAGCCAAGAGTGAGGGAGAGCAGCATATAGGTGTTGCGCAGCACCTTGTTGGTGTCACGCGCGGCACTCTGGGTGCCAGTGTAGATAGAACGGGTATCCATCTTGGTGTCCTCTTGATTTCCGGGGTGAGGCGGCAGATTCCGCTTCGTTAACGCATTGTATGCACTGAATGTGTGGATGACGAGCGCTGATTTCAAGCGCCCCCCAACTGTGTCGGCCTCTACTATTCCAGAGCAAAGATGTATTGCGCATGAACAAGAGGATGAAGCAGCACGAGCGGCAAGGGGCGGATGGATTTGCAGACCTTGGTGCCGGCTGGCTGCGGCGGCTACTCAGTTTGCGCCCGCCCGTGCCGGGTGACCTGTCTGGGCGAATAGCCAAACAGCTTGCGAAACGCCGTGATGAAGTTCGCGACATGGCTGTAACCCGCGTGCTCGGCGGCCTCCTGCAGGGAGATGCTGCGCTTATCGAGCGGGCCTTGCTTGCCCCGCTCAAGCACCCCGCCTCGCTGTTTGTGGCTGTGGCCAACAACCCCTTCACGCCGGGAGTTGGTCGATCCGAGTTTCACCGGGATCAGTTGCGGCAGTTTGCCCGCAGCGTGGCGGCGCGCCCCGGTTACAACCTGCACGTCACCAGCCGCTACTTCGAGGAAGAAGACCACCACTCTGTCTATCACCTGGCGGTCTATCAGGGGTTGCAGCAGCTGTTTCGGGGCTACCGGCTGGATCTGACCCCGGGCCTCTTCAGCCGGCAGGCTGTCATCGCCCACTACGAGGCCCTGAACCGGCGGCTTGGCAGCCAGCTTCGCCCCCAGAAGGAGAGCCTGCTGACTATCAGGGAGAAGGGCGAGCGCTGGCCCCAGATGCAGCTCTCCGTGGCCGACGCCGACGCGCTGCTGGAACACTATTACGGGCAATGGGCAGGGGATGGGCAATCAATAAGGGTAATGAAGGCGGGCAGTTAAGGTGGAGAGTGAAGGCGAAGAGTGAAGGTGAAGAGTGGAGGCGGACAGCGACGCTCTGCGGGGCTGGGCCCGGCCATTTTCGGGTGGCCGTTTGCACGCAACCGGGCGCGGGATCCGGCCTTCTTGTCTTGTCGGATGGCGCCAGGACAGGCGCCGCTTCACTCATAGACCTGGCCGAGGTTGCCCGAGGTTGCTGTGTCGGCCGCTCCCCGCATAGGCCGCTTGGCCTGCTGCTCCGACAGACCCGCAAAGGACCTTTTTCTTGTCGGCGCCCATCACCCAGGTGCAACCGACGTGTAAATGCAGAGCGATGAGGGTCCTGCTCTCTCACGCCATGGGCTCGTTCGATCGCCCAATCTCGCCTCACCGCTCCCCCAGTGGATGTCGCCTGAAGCCGTTTTAGTACGAACCGCTGTATGGCGTCATGCTGGGAAGAAACTCGCCAGCGGGCCCCGGAGATGGAGGACAAGAACAGCCGCAAGCGATGGAGAAAGGAAAATGGGTGGTGGTGCAGGTTATTGAGTCTGTCGAATTAAGGCCTCAAATGCTCCCTCATTCTGAAACGATAAATTATATTGGAAAAGTGTTATTTAAATGTAAATCAATAATAAACCAATCATTATATCCATGAGCCAGCTTCTGAATATCTTAATTTAAATTTCATTAAGTCAGGGTTCAGTTGTTACTGATAAAAAAAGTTTTTTTTATAATCGCAAACGTTTTTTTATCGGCCAATCTCGATCGAATATATCGAGGGATCGTTCCCATGAACGGATTATCTGTCGCCGCCAATGATGCATTTGGATTTTAATGCTGTTTTTAATGCTCTTGTGGTTTTTTGATCTGTGTACTTGTCTTTTAATCCATCTATTTGATGGATATTATGTGGACGTCAGAGTTTAATGCTGTTTACGAGCCTCGATTGGAGTTATTTCAATCGAGGTGAGGGCATGAATTGGAACTCTCATATTGTCACCGAATTCATGTCGTCTAGATTGTGCTACCGGGTACGATTTTGGCGGAGCTTACCCCCTTGTTGCCAGTTTTCGGTGCGCATCCATCGATAATGGGTATGGGAATGAATCACTGTGGAACGATGGTATCTGGCCTGTCACAAGACAGGGAAACATAATGCACTCAGGGTTAAAGCATTTCTGGCACATCTGAATATTGAGGTGCTGATACCCCAGATTCGCATGCATCAGCCGAGGCTGGATCGCCCTGGTCAAATAAGGTCCGTTTGGGAGCCATTATTTCCAGGCTATCTTTTCATTCACTTCGATCCTGAGACACACCATACGTCGAAAGTGTCGGCTTGCCCTGGCTTGAGCCACCTTGTGCGGTTTGGCGGGGTGATAAATCCTCTGCACGAGGCCGTGGTCGATGAGGTCCTGCAGTTGGTGTTGACGGTAAATGTGGAGGCAGACGAGTCGATAAAGCAGCTCGTGAGCCCTGAGCCCCAGGCTCAAAAAGCACCAGCCTTGACGGAGTCACAACGCAGGCAGATAAGGCGGGTGATGGCGGAAAAAAATGGGGTGACACGTTCGGCACTTTTTTATGCATTTGTCGAGGCGAGTCGATGCTGCCCCTGACAATTGAAGTTATATAGCTGATTAGGTGAGTCTGTATTTTATACCCAGAACATCAGCCATCAAGAACCTGGTAATCGAGCATATTGTGAAAAAGAGTGACGTCAAAAAACAGAAGATTTATGGTGCGTTGCTGGCGTTATGCCCTGCGGTGGAAGGAAATATCCCGCCTTATGATGACTGGCCCAAGACGCGGGAAATTGCAGATGCGTGCAATGAGACCATCTATTCAGCGAGGCTCTACTTGCTGGCACTGGCAGATGAGGGGGCAGTTTATTGTTCATATCAAAACGTGAATAACTCCCTGCGCTGGTATCCTAGATTGTGCAAGGACGAACTGCCTGATATAGAGCCTGTCATTCTAACGCCACTAGCATGATCCATATATGACAGCATCCAATATGTGGATGCCGTGATGATGTCTCTACTCTCCATTATATGTTCATTCTCCCCCCGAGAGGGAGGCTTCTTGCTGGTATTGATAACCTACTGCCGTGGCGCTGATTAATGGCGCCATGGAGCAAAATAATGATTACAGTTTAATAAAACAAGATATATCAGGGAGATATATTTTCAGGGTGACTTTTGTCAGTGACATAGACGTTTATTTACTGCTAGGTACTTGCCAGATGTATATCAATGCTCAGGATGTATTTTTCTGAGAGATAGACTTTGGCGCTTATTAATTTACACATTCATTTGAGGTTTTTATGAAAAAGTCCCTGTTGGCCATGGCCGTTGTGCTCTCCTCTGGTATGAGCCTGAATGCATTCGCTGCCGAACCGGCGACAATCGTGACCGGTGGTACCGTTTATTTCAACGGTGAGGTTGTCAATGCGGCCTGCGCGGTGAGCTCCGACTCCCTGGATCAAACTGTTTATCTGGATCAGGTACGCACTGCCGCCTTTAACGGCGCGGCGGATGCGCCTGCAAATCAACCGGAAAATTTCGAAATCAAACTGGTTGACTGCGATACGAGTGTACAGGCCACGGCCGCAGTGTCATTCACGGGCACCACAGCCCCTGGCAAGACCTCTGTGCTGGCCAACTCGGCGGGTTCTGGTGCTGCACAAGGGGTGGGTCTGGTGCTGATGGGGCCGGACAGCGAGGTGCTGGAGATCAATACCGGTGTACCCTCCAGCAAGGTGACCCTCGTAGATGGCACCACAGTCATACCGTTGTCGGTCGACTATATCTCCACCAGCACTGTGGTCACACCGGGCCCCGTCAGCAGCGTGGCCAATTTCAACGTGCATTACGAGTAAGGGAATTGGCTGGGTGGCTCCTTGTCGGAGCCACCCATTCCGTTATGTCCCAACGTTAGATTGCAGGGTGTCTCGGTATCGGGGGTCAGTCGTACAGGCACTTGCTGTCACGCAATGACACTCCTCTTTTTGTTTACCCGCGGTACTTCCGTCTTCGGAGAAGGCAATGGGGTACTGGTATCACCGGCAGCCTTCTTGACTGATGAATGCCCATGGTCGGTTGACGGTCTGGGGTCGAGAGAGCCGGGTGCAGGAGTCGAGGCACCTTTTTGGTGAGTAGGGCTCTGCAATCTATTGGGTCATCGCCTTGTTATCGATCGTTTCGAAGGGGCCGTCGGTGCTAAGAGCATTGCAAGGGATGTCGCTGTCCATTCTGGTCGCCATGACGCCATTGGGTGTCGCGGCAGAGGGGGGCAAGCGAGTACGAACTGCCGGCGATGTGAACCTTGAGGGGCGCGTCGTTTATTCAACCTGTGCCATTGGCGCACCCGAAACAGCGCAGCTGATATCGTGGCAAGAGGGGCGAATCACGTCCACAGAGTGGACCGATGCCAAGTTGTTTGATATTCGGCTGAGCGAATGCACCTCTGCGGTCAGTCAGAATGTGAGTGTCCGTTTTAGCGGTGTCGAGGATGAGGGCACAGATGATGTCGGGAGATCGAATGAGGTTGAAGAGGGGGCCTGGAATTGGTCCGATGGTCGGGTGGTCATTCAGGTTGCCCATGATCCAACACTCTTGCGTTTCGTAAATGGTCCCGTATTCCGGTTCCACTCCAAATTCAAATTTTTGGTGCCCATGTCCAGTGAGTCACCGGTCAGCGTTCCAGTATATTTTTTAGTCGCCTATCCTTGAGAGGTATTTATGATAGCGCACAAAAGCATGCATTCACTTTTTATAGGGGCTGCCCTCTATTTCATCAGCACTGCCATTCATGCGGGTGGTGTGGTGCTGGGTGCCACTCGCGTTATATATCCTCAAGGCAATAAACAGGTGTCGTTGGCCGTGACCAACACCGATGAGAAGGCGCTTTTTTTGATTCAGTCCTGGTTCACGGATAGTGAGGGGAAAAAAAGCAATGACTTTGTGGTCACGCCACCATTGTTTAAATTGATGCCGAAAAAAGAGAACACCTTAAGAATTATTTATGTGGGGGCAAATCCGCTGCCCGCCGATCGTGAAAGTGTTTATTATCTCAATGCCAAGGCCATCCCTGCTGTTTCAGAGGCGGCTCAGAATAGTAATACCCTGCAAATTGCCACCCAGAGTGTCATCAAGTTGTTTTATCGACCCCAAGGGCTGGCCGTGCCACCGATAGAGGCGCCCGCCATGCTGCGTTGCAATCTCGAGGGCAGCATGCTGACGGTTCGCAACCCGTCGCCCTATTTTGTCACCATGGTCAATCTGCAGGTAGGAAAGACAAGAGTCGCCAACATGATGGTCCCACCATTGGCGACTGAGCGTGTCGACGTCGACAACTTGACGGGGGATGTGACATTTCAATCAATCAATGATTACGGTTCTCAAACCAAGCCGTCCATTTGCCCTAAATCGTAATGGATGCAAGCCATGTCGTATTCGAAGTCACTGGCCGTATTATTGGCGGGATGGGGCCTGCTCTCTGATGCTCAGGCCGATGTCCAGTTTAATCCTGCATTCTTGTCAGGTGATCCGTCCTCGGTGGCGGATCTGGCTGCATTTGAACAAAACGAACAGCTACCGGGAACCTACCGGGTCGATATATTTCTGAACGATCAGTTTGTGGATACCAGAGATGTGGTGTTCGCCGTCAGCACATCCAAAAAGGATGGCGATGGTTTGCGGCCAGTGCTCTCCGTCGATGATCTGGTTGCCTTCGGCGTCGATGCGCAAGCGCTGTCAGAGGGGCAGCCCGCCGTGGGGGAGGAGATGGCCGGGCCTGTCGATATTCGGGCGCTGATCCCCGGTGCCGATTATGTCTTCTACTTTGAGCGTTTGCGGCTCGATGTGAGTATTCCGCAGGCTGCCATGAGTCGGCGCGTGCTGGGTGAAGTCTCGGAAGAGCTGTGGGATGAAGGTATCAACGCGCTGATGCTGAACTACATGTTCAGTGGCAGCAACAGCGTAGGCAAGGAAGATATAGGTGATGACAGCTTTGTTGCACTCAACACCGGTATCAATATGGGGGCGTGGCGGTTTAGAAATTACTCGACCTGGAACAAGGGTGATGAATCGAGCGAATTGCAGAGTGTGAGCAATCATATTACGCGGGCCATCATCCCATTGAAGAGTGAACTCGTCATAGGTGATAGCAGCACCCTGTCCGACATATTTGACAGCGTGGGTTTTCGTGGCGTGCAGCTGGCATCAGATGAACAGATGTACCCCAGCAGCTTGCAGGGATATGCACCCACGGTACATGGCATTGCGAAGAGCAATGCCAGCGTCACCATCAAGCAGAATGGCTATGTGATTTACCAGACCCATGTTCCTCCGGGTCCATTTCTGATTGAGGATCTGTTTGCGACCTCGGCCAACGGCGACCTTGATGTGGAAGTGAAGGAGAATGATGGCAGCATCAGCCATTATGTTGTGCCTTTTGCATCCATTCCAACCTTGCTCCGTGAAGGTCGGGTGAAATATGACGTGACGTTAGGGAAATATCGTTCTGGCAGCGATATGCAGGAAGAGCCTGAGTTTATTCAGGGTTCCCTCGCCATGGGGGTTCAGGAAACGGTGACGCTCTTTGGCGGAACACAATTATCGTCGGATTATTACTCCTTTGCGGTGGGGATTGGCAAAAACATGGGGGACTTCGGTGCCATCTCGGCCGAGTTATCCTATGCAAATACGGTACTGCCGGATGAAAGCGAGACACAAGGACAATCCTTCAGCCTGCTTTATGCCAAATCACTGGTGGACCTTGGCACTGATGTGCAGCTACTGGGGGCCCATTATTCTACGCAGGGATATTACACCTTCGCCGATAGCACCTATAAATCCATGTCTGGTGATCTGGATGACGGTAATAATGAGTCGGACGATTCTGGCCATGATGATGAGCCAGTCAGCCGCTATGACCTCAATTATGCCAAGCGCGGCAGGTTGGAGGGCAGCATATCCCAGCAGATAGGGGATGCCGAGTCGGTCTATTTGAGTGCGCGAGTGCAAAATTATTGGGAAACCGATGAAGAGGACAGATATCTGCAACTCGGTTATTCCGGTGTGTGGAAAGACATCACTTACTCACTCGCATACAGCTATAACCAGAGCGCCTTTGAACCTGAAGAAGACAAGGTCATCTCGCTGAATATTTCCCTCCCCGTCGGGCGATGGCTGGCAACCTCGGATGATTACGCCTCTGCCTACGCTGATTATGGTGTCAGCTACGATGCGGATGGACGGACGACGAACCGGATTGGGCTGAGCGGGACCGCCTTGGAAAATAAGAACCTGAATTACAGCGTTCAGCAGGGATATACCAACCAGGACGTGGGATCCAGTGGCAATGCACAGATCCAGTATCAAGGCGCCAGAGGCGATATTGAGCTCGGATATAACTACAGCGAGGACAAGCAGCAGGTGACCTATGGCGGAACTGGCGGTGTTGTGGTGCATGCGGGCGGCGTGACCTTCAGCCAGCCACTTGGCAACACCAATATTCTGGTGGCGGCACCGGGTGCCGAGGGGGTCGAGATTGAGAACACCATAGGCACTGTCACCGACACCGATGGCTATGCCGTCATCCCTTATGCCTCTAGCTATCGCCTGAACCGCGTCGCGCTGGATGTGAATTCGTTGCAGGACGACGTGGAGGTGGATGAAGCCGTCGCCATGGTGGTGCCGACCGATGGCGCCCTGGTGCGTGCAACGCTTGAGACCAGGAAAGGGATCAGAGCGCTGTTTGCGCTGACTTTCGATGGCAACCCCGTTCCCTTTGGCGCGCGTGTTGTCAGCGAGCAGGAGGGCGTATCGGGCATTGTGAGTGAGGAGGGGGTGGTGTACCTGGCTGGTCTGGCTCCCACAGGATCCCTGGATATCCGATGGGGTGCCGGGCAGGATCAGCGCTGCGAGGCTGATTACCTGCTGCCGGAACCGGCGAAGCAGGCACCCATCACCCGGTTAGCCATAGCCTGTCATCAGAATAAATAGACGCATCGTCAGTGTTTCTCCTGAATGCTTGATAAATATTCCTGTTATTTAAATGAAAGGTGTGAGTAATGAGGGTGTGTCATTATTTTTCAGGTGACCAGTGGGCCTATATGGGTGGCAAGAGTGCATTCACCGGGTTGATACGTTTGGCCATGATTTCTGGAATATGGGGAAGCATGATGGCGAGTGTATTTCATGCATCCGCCGTCTCGGCCAAGACATATCTGGGGCCACCCAGTGGTCAAATAACCATAACGGCACCAGAGAATAATTCCGAGGCTTATCTGGTGGCGAATGCAGGATTGACAGCCGCCAATGTCTGCCACCCAAGTGATCCCACGGTCAAAGATAGAGAGGGGAGTTTTTTCAGCTATACCGCGGCCACGGCTCATACCGTCGAATTTAATGGAAAAGTACATACCCTCATGTCAACGGGTAATCCCTATTTCGGGGTCATAGTCCCGACCAGGGATACCTCAGCCCCAGACAGTGATGCCGTCCCCCTTGCCTGGACGTTCACGACCTGGTATCCGACCCCTAATTCAACACGAGTACCTGGCACCGATGCCATTGATGCAAGATTTCGTTATGTCTTGTATGCCATGCCCGGTGAGTTGCCAGCAGGCAGTTATGTGATCCCGCAAATGGAGGCGTTTTTGGGTGTTGATTGCCGAGATGAGGAAGGGAGGACATATCAGGATCGCGTCGGGCAGCGGGCCTTTACTGTCAATGTCGCCGCCCGGGGGTGCGACGTGACCTCTCCGGCGCATACCTACATCGACTTCGGCGAGCTGAGTTCCCGTGATTTCTCCGCCGTTGGCAGTACCACCAGCACTATCCCCACCATGATCAGCTTGCAGTGCGATCCCAATGTCGAGATCCACTTCACACTCTCGGATCAGACCAACCCGAGCAACAGAACCAGCATCGTAGAGCTGACTGCCGACAGTACCGCCCGTGGGTTGGGGGTTCAAGTGGTCAATCCAGGGAGCGGCAAGTTCTATTCGCTGGGGCCCGATGACGCCAGCAACCACGGCATCAATCAAGTCTGGCTGGGGCAGAGTGGTCCCCAGGGTGGCACATTCAACTTCCCCCTCGGCTTTCGCTATATCCGGACCGGGGAGATGACGGCCGGTACGGCGACGGCCCTAGTGGGTGTCACTTTATCCTATCAATGAGGCGGACGTGATGAACAGCAAGATAGCCGCGAGCATCGGCCTTGCCCTGTGCGGCGCCGTCTTCTTCGCCGGGGCGGCGGATGTGACTATTGAGGTGCGCGCTACCCTGATCCAGCCGGGTTGCGTCATCAACAACAATGCGGCCGAAATCGTGGACTTCGGCACCTTCCCGTCCAGCAGCATCAGACTGGGGGCGCCCCCCTCTCAACCTGGTTTGATCCAGACGGTTTCTATGCCCATCAGCTGTGTGGACATGGGCACAGGAGTGACGCTGAGTGTCAACGCGGCGGCCTCTGCGGAAAACCCCGCGCTGATAGAGACCGGCAAGGCGGGGCTGGGGGTGGCTCTCTCGACCCAGAGTGACGTGGCCGACAGCGGTGACTGGATAGTGCCCAATACCGGAAAACTGTCGGTGCCTCTGCTCAATGGGGAGGGGACAGTGCTCTTCTATGCGGCCCCTGTGGGTACAGGCGCCCTGCCACAACCCGGGGTGTTCAGCGCCCAGGCCGTCTTGAATGTGGAATACCCATAACCCCGGTGGCTGCCCGGATCCGGCCAGAGGAATCCTGGCGATGGCGCGCCCTCTGATGGTCTCTGTCTGACCCCATGCCCGCGTTGGCAGCCACAGCTCGCCCTGCTCGATAGCCCGGTGAATCCGGTTCTCTCGTTTTAATGTGCCCTTGTGATGACCTGATCCCGGTGATTCTGGCTGGCCTCTGCTGGGTCGCAATAGGGCGCTTGCCCAGCCGCAAAAACGACAGGGCAGGGGGGCAAGGTATACAAGTTGAACAGCTTATTAGGACATACGATGAAACAACTATTCATGTGGATATGCGCGTCCATGGCGGCCTTGTTGCTGACCGCCTGTGGCGGGGGAGATGAGGACTCGTCATCACAGCCGGAGTCCGGGAGCGGCGCGACGGCCATAGTCTCGCTGCAGGTAACCCCGCCCCAGGGACGCATACCTGTGGCGCTGGGGCTGCAATATGTGGCGCAGGCGCTGATGAGCGATGGCAAGGTGCAGGATGTGACGGCGCTCGGCGATCTTCAGTGGCGCAGCAGCGACAGCGCCATCGCGACCATCACGAGCACAGGGCTGGCGACCGGAGTGGCGCCGGGCAAGGTCACCATCACGGCGTCAGGAGTGGGGGCCAATGGCACTCCTGTCGAGGCGAGGGCGCAGCTGGAGGTCAGCAATGCCCAGGCCATAGGGTTGCAGGTGGCGCCCCCTGCCACCCTGGTGGCGTCGGGCTTGAGCAAGCGCTTTACCGCCACCCTGCAGCTCTCCGACGGTACCACCCTGGATGTGACCCCTGAGGTGAGCTGGGCCAGCGATGATGCGGGCACCGCCACAGTCGCGCAAGGGTTGGCGACCGGGATAGGGTCGGGCGTGGCCAGCCTGAGTGCGAGCGGTCTCTTCCAGGGCAAGAGCGTCAGTAGCGCGGCGCAGCTCACGGTGAGCGACGCCACAGTCACCGCCTTGCAGGTGACCCCGGCAGCGAGCACGACGGCGATCGGCCTGGCACAGCCTCTGATCGCCACCGCTGTGCTCTCAGATGGCACCAGTCAGGTGGTGACGGACATAGTGAGCTGGAGCAGTGGTGACAGCGCCACCGCCACCGTCAGCAATGAGCAGGATCTCTGGGGGCTGGCGAAGGGGGTGAGTGCCGGCACCACGACCATCACGGCCGTTGGCACCTTCAATGGTCAGCCCATCGCTGGCTCGGCTCAGTTGAAGGTGAGCGATGCCACAGTGACAGCACTGCAGCTGACGCCCCCCAGCCTGAGGGCGCCGATAGGTTTGCCCCAGCAGTACAGCGCGACCGCCATGCTGTCTGATGGCAGCAGCCAGCCTGTGCTGGATGCCAGCTGGAGCAGCAGCGATCCCGGCATGGCTACCATCAGTGTCACCGGCTTGGCCACGGGGGCCAACGCCGGCACCGCCACCCTCAACGCCAGCACCAGCGTCAACGGCCAGATCTTCAGCGGCAGCGCGCAACTGACAGTGACAGACGCCACAGTCACCGCCTTGCAGGTGACCCCGGCCAGGGGCTCGGTATCTATTGGCACTAGCCAGCGTTATGAAGCCACGGCACTGATGTCGGACGGCACCAGTTTGCCGATGAGCAGCAGCGCCAGCTGGGTGAGCGATCCCCTTGTTGCCATCCTCAATGGAAGCACGGCCACCGGGACGGGGGCGGGTACGACGGACATCAGTGCCACCGCCGTCGTCAATGGCGTCACCGTCAGCAACAGCGCCTCCCTGACGGTGAGCGGTGCCGATGTGACCAGCCTGGAGGTGAGGCCTGGCATAGAGGCGGTACCTATGGGTCTGAGCAAGCCGTTCACTGTGCGTGCCTGGCTGTCGGATGGCTCCAGCCAGGAGATGACAGGCAACGGCAATATCAGCTGGAGCAGCAGCGACAGTGGCGTGGCCACAGTCGACGGCACCAGCGGATTGGCCACCGGGGTGGCGTTGGGCTCGGCCTATATCAGCGCCGCAGGCAGTGTCAACGGCCGCTTCCTGAGCGACAGCGCCTCGTTGGCGGTGGGCGATGCCACCGTGATGGGGGTGGAGGTCACGCCGGATCCGGCTACTGTGCCAGCCGGGCTCAGCATGCAGCTCACCGCCACCGCCCAGATGTCCGACAACAGCACCCAGGACATCACCAGTTCCGCCAGCTGGGGCAGTGACGCCGCGGGGGTCGCTACCGTCATCGGTGGCTTGACGACCGGGGTGAGCGTGGGGGAGGCCATTATCACGGCCACCGACATGGTCAGCGGCCAGTCCGGCAGCGCGGCCCTGACGGTGACCAGTGCCGTCATGACAGCGCTGGCCGTGACCCCCAAGACAGCGACCGTCTCGGTGGGGCAAGATCAGCAGTTTGATGCCACGGCGACCCTGTCCGATGGCAGCAGCCAGGATATGACCAGCTCGGTCAGCTGGAGCAGCGGCGATCTCGCCCTCGCCTCCATCGGCAGCAACACCGGCCTGGCGACCGGGGTGGCGGTGGGCAGCAGCACCATCACGGCGATGACGCTGGATGGCTCCTCGCTTAGCGACACGGCCGAGCTGACGGTGACGGGGGCCGGTTGTGCCACGGATACTCTGGTCGATGGGGCAGGCAAGACCTGGACCTGTCCGCTGACCCAGTCGAAGGCCGATGCCGAGGGTATTGCTTACGGTATGACCTATAGCGAGAACGGCATTATCTATGCCCTGTTGAATTGGCCGCAGGCAGACGCCTACTGCACCGGCCTGGGGGATGGGTATTACCTGCCGAGCCAGAATGAGTTGCAGGGACTGTACGACGAGTTTGGTAGCCTGGAAAACCATGCGGGCTGGCCGGGCGAGAGAGCCTACTGGTCGTCGACCATGGGGACTAATGCGGGCTCCCACTATCGCTTCTATTTGGGGAATGGCACCAGCGGTGGTACGGCACACGATGCCAACAACTACGATAACGTGACCTGTGCTAAGTTGCCTCCGACAACGGTCTCCCTGGTCGTGACGCCGGCTGATAGCTCGTTCCTGATAGGGGAAACCAAGCAGTTCACCGCCATGGCTACTCTGTCCGATGGGAGCGTCGTGGATGCGAGTGCCAGCGTCGCCTGGAGCAGCGGCAACAGCGCCATTGCCACCATCAATGGCGACGGCCTGGCCACGGGGATTGCTGGTGGTGCCACCACCATTGCTGCGACGATGCAGGATAGTTCAGGGGTCAGTGCCACTACGCAGCTAACCGTGTATTACCCCCTGCCAGCTTATGGTACTGGCTGTGTTATAGGCATATTGGTCGACAGTTTTGGTGCCGAATGGACTTGTCCGCCGCTGCAAAGCGAGGTGGATGCCGCGGGGATCCCATATGACGGCACAATTAAACACAATGGAAAGACCTACGTCACGATGACATGGCCTAACGGAAACAACTATTGCACTTACCTGGGGCAAGGTTTTCGCCTGCCAACCCTGGCTGAGTACCAGGGACTCTTTGCGGAGTTCGGTGACTTGTCGATAGCTGCCGGTTGGCCGACTAGCTCCTATCACTGGACGGGCGATTATAGCAGTGGCAGCAATCACTATGCGTTCAGCACTATGTATGGCGGCCATAGTTCGATTCCCGACGCTTACTACCATTTTGTGTCGTGCCGGCGGGCAGCAGAGTAATTTGTGCTGGTGACCAACGCTCACCCTCAAGCGCAGGGGGCATGGCGAGGAGGGATAGCGAGTCTGGCGGCAGCCGGCGTGCGGACAGCCTGGGTATATGGGCTGTCCGCCTCGGTGCCATAACGGTGTCAGCCGCAGATCCTGACAGGATGTGACAGGTAGCATCCTGCTTGTCTGCCTTTATGACGTAATGGAGTACAAAGCCCGAGTGACCCTGTCACTTGGGCTTTTTGTTGTGTCTGGATCCGTCGGTGCGCCGCCCGGGGAGGCTATCGGGCAGCCATGAAGGGTGACTACACTGCCTGGGTCGGTACTAGGGGATGCACAGCTTGGTGCAGATTCCGCCGCACACAGGGGAGTGGCCTATGGCTGTCATATGGAAGAGCGCGCTGTTGTCAGGGGGGTTGCTGCTGGTGGGCCTGGTGTCGGGGTGCACCTATTTCGCGCCGGCCCCCATCAGTTATCTGAGTCAGGATCCCGCGCCGGGCAAGCTCCCTTATGGGAAGCTTGCCTATGTGGACGACGGCCAATGCCCGGATGGTCAGGTGAAGCGGCTGATCGGTGGCGATGCGAAGAAGAGCATACCGCGCCATGTGGAGTGCGTGGCGCGCCCGAAATAACGGGTGGATAAGCAGAGGAGTAGCCTTGCGTGCGAGGAGGGGGAGGTCAGCCCCCAATACGAAGGTCACCATAAGAAGGCCCGGGCAATTGCCCGGGCCTTTTCATTTTGGTGGTGTGCAGGCTTGCTGCGGGCTAGAAGGCATCCCCAGGTACCCGCACCCAACCCTCCATCAGGATGCGGGCGGAGCGCGACATCACCGCCTTGGTGACAGTCCACTCGCCATTCACCTGCCGCGCCTCGGCACCCACCCGCAGGGTGCCGGACGGATGGCCGAAGCGCACCGCCTCGCGCTCGCCGCCACCGGCCGCCAGGTTCACCAGGGTGCCGGGGATGGCCGCCGCTGTGCCTATGGCCACGGCGCAGGTGCCCATCATGGCGTGGTGCAGCTTGCCCATGGAGAGGGCCCGCACCAGCAGATCGACCTCATCGGCCTTCACCTGCTTACCGCTGGAGGTGCGGTACTCCCTGGCCGGCGCGATGAAGGCGACCTTGGGGGTGTGCTGGCGGGTGGCCGCCTCGGCGGGCGTCTTGATGAGCCCCATGCGCAGGGCGCCGGCAACCCGGATGGCCTCGAAGCGGGCCAGTGCCTCGGGGTCTGTGTTGATTGCCTCGCGCAGCTCGGTGCCCTGATAACCGATCTCCTCGGCATTGACGAAGACGGTGGGGATGCCGGCGCTGATCAGGGTGGCCTTGATGTTTCCTATGCCTGGCACCTCGAGATCGTCGATGAGGTTGCCGGTGGGGAAGAGGGCGCCGCCCTCCTCCCCATCGTCGGACGGATCGAGAAACTCCAGCACGACCTCGGCGGCGGGGAAGCTGACCCCGTCCAGCTCGAAGTCACCTGTCTCCTGCACCTGACCGTTGCTCACCTGCACATGGGCGATGATGGTCTTGCTGATGTTGGCCTGCCAGATCCGCACCACGCAGGTGCCGTCTTGGGGAATGCGGGCGGGGTCCACCAGCCCGGCGTGGATGGCGAAGGCGCCGGCGGCGGTGGAGAGGTTGCCGCAGTTGCCGCTCCAGTCCACGAACGGCTTGTCGATGGCAACCTGGCCGTACAGGTAGTCCACGTCGTGATCGGGCTGCTGGCTTTTGGAGAGGATCACGCACTTGGAGGTGGAGGAGGTGGCGCCCCCCATGCCGTCCATGTGGGCCGAGTAGGGATCGGGGCTGCCGATGACGCGCATGAAGAGCGCGTCGCGGGCTGGGCCCGGTTGCTGGCAGCGTTCTGGCAGATCACCTAAGCGAAAGAAGACGCCCTTGCTGGTGCCGCCGCGCATATAGGTGGCCGGGATCCTGACTTGAGGTGTGTGAGTCGAAGAGAGTGGGGCCATGAATCTTGTCCTGAAAAGAGTGACGGTTCCTTCTTCCTCGGGGAGAAGGTGCCCTAAGGGCGGATGAGGGGAGATCCCCTCACCCCAACCCTCTCCCAAAGGGAGAGGGAGCACATCATGCCTCTCCCGGTGAAGGGGAGGGGAATACCATATATCAGCTGGCGGCCTTGTGGGTGGTCGCTTCCAGGAAGTCCTGGGCGAAGCGCTGCAGCACGCCGCCGGCCTCATAGACCGAGACCTCCTCGGCGGTGTCGAGACGGCAGGTCATGGGCACCTCGAGCGTCTCGCCGTTGCGCCTGTGAATGACCAGCACGAGATCGGTGCGCGGGGTGCGCGCCCCCTTGACGTCATAGGTCTCGGTGCCATCCAGCCCCAAGGTCAAACGGCTGGTGCCCGGTTTGAACTCCAGCGGCAGCACCCCCATGCCGATCAGGTTGGTGCGGTGAATGCGCTCGAAGCCTTCCGCCGCTATCACCTCCACCCCCGCCAGTCGCACGCCTTTCGCCGCCCAGTCACGGGACGAGCCCTGGCCGTAGTCGGCGCCCGCCACTATGATCAGCGGCTGCTTGCGGGCCATGTAGGTTTCGATGGCTTCCCACATCCGCATGACCCGGCCCTCCGGCTCGACCCGGGCGAGGGAGCCCTTCTTCACTGCGCCGTTCACCACCGCCATCTCGTTCACCAGCTGAGGGTTGGCGAAGGTGGCGCGCTGGGCGGTCAGGTGATCGCCGCGGTGGGTGGCGTAGGAATTGAAGTCCTCTTCCGGCAGGCCCATCTTGTGCAGGTACTCACCGGCCGCGCTGCTGCGCATGATGGCGTTGGAGGGGGAGAGGTGATCGGTGGTGATGTTGTCCGGCAACAGCGCCAGCGGCCTCATGCCCTTGAGGGTTCGTTCCCCCGCCAGCGCCCCTTCCCCCTCTTTATCCCAATAAGGCGGGCGACGGATATAGGTGCTCATGGGACGCCAGTCGTACAGGGGCGCCACTTTGGGGCCATGGTCTTCCTCTATGGTGAACATGGGGATATAGACTTGGCGGAACTGCTCCGGCTTCACCGAGGCCCTGACCACGGCATCAATCTCGTCATCCGACGGCCAGATGTCTTTCAGGCGAATTTCCTTACCGTTCACCACTCCCAGCACATCCTTCTCTATGTCGAAGCGCATGGTGCCCGCGATGGCGTAGGCCACCACCAGCGGCGGCGAGGCGAGGAAGGCCTGCTTGGCGTAGGGGTGGATGCGACCGTCGAAGTTGCGGTTGCCCGACAGCACGGCGGTGGCATAGAGATCACGATCGATGATCTCCTGCTGGATGGCGGGATCCAGTGCGCCTGACATGCCGTTGCAGGTGGTGCAGGCGAAGGCCACTATGCCAAAGCCCAGCCGCTCCAGCTCGCTGTCCAGTCCCGCCTCTTTCAGGTACAAGGCCACCGTCTTGGAGCCCGGTGCCAGGGACGACTTGACCCAGGGTTTGCGGGTCAGGCCGAGCTGGTTGGCGTTGCGCGCCAGGAGACCTGCCGCAATCACGTTGCGCGGGTTGCTGGTGTTGGTGCAGCTGGTGATGGCGGCGATGATGACGGCCCCATCCGGCAGCAGGCCGTCGGCCTCCTGGGCGCGGGCCTTGTCCAGATCCACCGCTATGCCGCGCGCGGCAAGATCGGCCACCGGCAGGCGGCGGTGCGGGTTGGAGGGGCCCGCCAGGGTGCGTACCACGGTTGAGAGATCGAAGTGCAGCACACGTTCGTACTGGGCGCTCGCCAGGCAGTCGGCCCAGAGGCCCGCCTCCTTGGCATAGGTCTCCACCAGCTTGACCTGCTCACTATCACGGCCGGTGAGGCGCAGGTAGTCGATGGTCTGCTGGTCGATGAAGAACATGGCCGCGGTGGCGCCGTACTCAGGCGCCATGTTGGAGATGGTGGCGCGATCGCCGAGGGTGAGGGCGGCGGCGCCTTCCCCATGAAACTCCAGGTAGGCGCCGACCACTTTCTGCTGACGCAGGAACTCGGTCAGCGACAGCACCAGATCCGTGGCGGTGATGCCGGCTTGCGGCTTGCCACTGAGCTCCACGCCGACGATCTCCGGCAGGCGCATCCAGGAGGCGCGCCCCAGCATCACGTTCTCCGCTTCGAGCCCACCCACCCCCACCGCTATCACCCCGAGGGCGTCCACGTGGGGGGTGTGGCTGTCTGTGCCGACACAGGTGTCCGGGTAGGCGAGGCCCCTGTCGCTGTGAATGACCGGCGACATCTTCTCCAGGTTGATCTGGTGCATGATGCCGTTGCCCGGCTGGATCACCTCTATGTTCTTGAACGCCTGCTTGGTCCAGTTGATGAAGTGGAAGCGATCCTCGTTGCGGCGATCCTCGATGGCGCGGTTCTTGGCAAAGGCATCGGGATCGAAGCCGCCGCACTCCACGGCCAGGGAATGATCGACGATGAGCTGCACCGGCACCACAGGGTTCACCTGGGCGGGGTCACCGCCCTGATCGGCGATGGCATCGCGCAGACCGGCCAAGTCCACCAGGGCGGTCTGGCCCAGGATGTCGTGGCACACCACCCGGGCCGGGAACCAGGGGAAGTCGCGATCGCGCTTATTCAAGGCGATCTGGCCGAGGCACTCGGTGAGGATGGCCGGATCGCACTTGCGAACCAGGTTTTCGGCGTGGACGCGGGCTGTGTAGGAGAGTCTGTCCCAGGCGCCGGGGGCGATGGCGTTCACCGCTTCCCGGGCGTCGAAGTAGTCAAGCTGAGTGCCGGGCAGGGGCTTGCGGTATTGTGCGTTGGTCATCACTTGTGCTCCTGATTCTGCTCGGCATGGACGCGGGCTGTGCAGGAGAGCCTGTCCCAGGCGCCGGGGGCGATGGCCTCGACCGCCTCCCGGGCGTCGAAGTAGTCAAGCTGAGTGCCGGGCAGGGGCTTGCGATATTGTGCGTTGGTCATCACTTGCGCTCCTTGAGCGGCACGAACTTGAGATCCTCCGGGCCCACGTAGTTGGCGCTCGGGCGGATGATCTTGCCGTCGATGCGCTGCTCGATGACGTGGGCCGACCAGCCGGAGGTGCGGGCGATCACGAACAGCGGGGTGAACATGGCGGTGGGCACCCCCATCATGTGGTAGCTGACGGCGCTGAACCAGTCGAGGTTGGGGAACATCTTCTTGGCTTCCCACATGGTGGACTCCAGGCGCTCGGCGATGTCGAACATCTTGGTGTTGTGCTGCTCCAGGCTGAGCTCGCGAGCCACCTCTTTAATCACCTTGTTGCGGGGATCCGAGACGGTGTAGACGGGGTGGCCGAAGCCGATGACCACCTCCTTCTTCTCGATGCGGGCGCGGATGTCGGCCTCGGCCTCGTCCGGATTGTCGTAACGCTTCTGGATCTCGAAGGCTACCTCGTTGGCGCCGCCGTGCTTGGGCCCGCGCAGGGCACCTATGGCACCTGTGATGCAGGAGAACATGTCGGAGCCGGTGCCGGCGATGACGCGGCCGGTGAAGGTGGAGGCGTTGAACTCGTGCTCGGCATAGAGAATGAGGGAGGTGTGCATGGCGCGCACCCAGGAGTCGCGGGGCTTCTCACCGTGCAGCAGGTGCAGGAAGTGGCCGCCGATGGAGTCGTCGTCGGTCTCCACATGGATGCGCTTGCCGTTGTGGCTGAAGTGGTACCAGTAGAGCAGCACCGAGCCGAGGCAGGCCATCAGCTTGTCGGCGATGTCCCGGGCCCCCGGGTGGTTGTGATCCTCCTTCTCCGGCGACAGACACCCCAGCACCGAGGTGGCGGTGCGCATCACATCCATGGGATGGGCGCTTGGGGGCAATTGCTCCAGCGCCACCTTGACCCCGGCGGGCAGGCCGCGCAGGGACTTGAGCTTGGCCTTGTAGCCGGCTAACTCTGCGGCATTGGGCAGCTTGCCGTGCACCAGCAGGTGGGCAATCTCCTCGAATTCGCAGCTGGTGGCCACATCCAGGATGTCATAGCCACGGTAGTGCAGATCGTTGCCGGAGAGGCCCACTGTACAGAGGGCGGTGTTGCCGGCGGCGGTGCCGGAGAGGGCGACGGATTTCTTCGGCTTGAAGCCGGGGGTGGTTTCCACAAGTGCGCTCATCACAGGTTTCCTCATTCAGTCCGTTGAAGCGCCGGCGGCCAGCATGAGGCGGCCGGTCGGCATGTTATTCCTTGGTAGACAGGTCCTTGGTGAACAGCCTGTCCAGGGTCTGCTCGTAGTGGTGGTAGCCGAGGAAGTCGTAGAGGGACTCTCGGGTCTGCATGGTGTCGACCACGGCACGCTGGTGGCCGTCGCGGCGAAGCTGCTGATAGACGTTGAGGGCGGCCTGGTTGGCGGCGCGGGCGGCGCTCAGGGGGTAGAGCACCATGTCGACGCCGTGGGCAGCGAGGGCCTCCTTGTCAAACAGCTCCGTCTTGCCGAATTCGGTCATGTTGGCGAGGATGGGGACGCCAGCCGCCTGCTTGAAGCTGTCGTACTGGTGAAGTTCGGTGACCGCCTCGGCGAAGATCATGTCGGCTCCGGCGGCGGCGTAGGCCGCTGCGCGCTCCAGGGCCGAGCCCAGCCCTTCCACCGCCAGGGCGTCGGTGCGGGCCATGATGACGAAGCTCTCGTCCTGGCGGGCATCCACCGCCGCCTTGATGCGATCCACCATCTCGGCCATGCTCACCACCGCCTTGTTGGGCCTGTGGCCGCAACGTTTCTGGGCGACCTGATCCTCCATGTGAACGGCAGCGACCCCGCCGCGCTCGAAGGCACGGACGGTGCGGGCTATGTTGAAGGCGCCGCCCCAGCCGGTGTCGATGTCCACCAGCAGTGGCACCTGGGTGGCGGCGGTGATGCGCTCGGCATCGATGAGCACGTCGTTCATGGAGGTCATGCCGAGATCCGGCAGACCGTAGGAGGCGTTGGCCACCCCGGCACCGGACAGATAGAGGGCCTTGAAGCCGCTGCGTTCGGCCATCAGCGCCATGTAGGCGTTGATGGTGCCGACGATCTGCAGGGGTTTCTCATTGGCCAGCGCGGTGCGAAAACGCACCCCGGCCGAGGGGGACAAGTTAGACATAGTGACTCCTTTCATGCTGCTCATGTTTTGCTGTGAATAGAACCATCTCACACTACGTTGACGTTAACGTCAATTATGCTTAGGTCCAAGGCCCGTCACTGAGCGGGCAAAGGCGGCTGCTTCCTGGATAAATCCCTGTAATTCAATTAAATACCTTCAGGCTCCAACACTTGCCCGGCCATGTCGCCTCGCCGTCATGGGGGAACAGGGCCGATTCTGTCGTCTTCCCCGAGGGCGGGCAACGAATTCGAAGGGGGGTGTCATGAGATGAAAAGTGGCTGTCGCCCGATGAAAAGCGGCCATTCACCCAACCCCCTAGATTCAATCCGGACGATGCATTTCATTCACGAACGGATTGGAGAACAGAGATGGCCAACGCCATACGCTTTTATGAAACCGGGGGCCCGGACGTGCTGCGCTACGAAGAGGTGGCGGTGGGCGAGCCCGGTCCCGGCCAGGTGCGCCTGCGCCATGCCGCGGTCGGCCTGAACTATGCCGACACCTATTTTCGCAATGGCACCTACCCCATCCCCATGCCCAATGGCCTCGGTGTCGAGGCAGCCGGGGTGGTGGAGGCGGTGGGCGAGGGGGTCAGCAACGTGGCGGTGGGCGATCGCGTCACCTACACCGGCTTTATCAACACCCTCGGCGCTTATTCTACCGAGCGCCTGATCCCGGCCGCCCCCCTCATCAGACTGCCGGACAGCATCAGCTGCGAGACCGCCGCCGCCATGACAATGCGGGGCCTGACGTCTGCCTACCTGATGCGCCGCATCCATGACTTCAAGCCCGGTGACAGCATCTTGCTGCACGCGGCGGCGGGGGGCGTCGGACTCATCGTCGCCCAGTGGGCCAAGCTGCTGGGGCTGACGGTGATAGGCACCGTTTCGAGCGACGCCAAGGCCGAGCTGGCCCGTGCCCACGGCTGCGACTTCACCATCGACTACAGCCGCGAAGATGTGGCCACCCGGGTGCGTGCCCTGACTGGCGGCGCCGGGGTCGACGTGGTGTTTGACAGCGTCGGCAAGAGCACCTTCATGGGCTCGCTTGATTCCCTCAAACGCCGCGGCCTCATGGTCTGCGTCGGCACCGCCTCCGGTCCCATCGAGGGCTTCAACCCGCAATTGCTGGCCATGAAGGGCTCCCTCTATCTGACCCGCCCGGCGCTCGCCGACTACATCGCCGATCCCGCCGAGAAGGAGGCCCTGGCCGGCGAGCTGTTCGATCACGTGGCCAGCGGTCGGATCAAGATAGAGATCAATCAGCGTTACGCGCTGCAGGACGCAGCGCAGGCTCACCGCGATCTCGAGTCGCGCCAGACCACGGGCTCCTCCGTGTTCATCATCTAGGCCAAGGATCCCAGGCCAGCCCGCACTGGAGGGCGGCGCCTGCAGCACTGACTTGTCATTCAGGGAGAGAGACATGCGTGTAGAACAACTGACCTGCCACATAGGCGCCGAATTGAGCAGTGTCAACCTGGCGGACGCCGTTCACGATGAGGGGCTGTTCGCCGAGATCCGTACCCTCTTGCTCAGGCACAGGGTGCTGTTTTTGCGCAAGCAGGATATCAGCCGCGCCGATCACGTGGCCTTCGCCCGCCGCTTCGGCGAGCTGGAGGATCACCCGGTGGCGGGCAGCGACCCGGAGAATCCCGGCCTGGTGCGCATCTACAAGTCCCCGGAGGTACCCAACGATCGCTACGAGAATGCCTGGCACACCGACGCCACCTGGCGCACCCAACCGCCCATGGGGTGCGTGCTGCGCTGCGTGGAGTGTCCGCCCGTGGGGGGCGACACCCTCTGGGCCAACATGGTGGTGGCCTACGAGCAGCTGCCGGGGGAGATCAAGGAGAAGATCGCCGGCCTGCGTGCCCGTCACAGCATAGAGGCGAGCTTCGGGGCGGCCATGCCCATCGAGAAGCGGTTGGCCTTGAAGGCCCAGTTCCCGGATGCGGAGCACCCCGTGGTGCGCACCCACCCGGAGACAGACGAGAAGATCCTCTTCGTCAACGCCTTCGCCACCCATCTCACCAATTTCCACACCCCGGCCCACGTGCGTGTCGGCCAGGACTACAGCATGGGGGGCAGCGATCTGCTGCGCTACCTGATAAGCCAGGCCTATATCCCCGAGTATCAGGTGCGCTGGCGCTGGCAGCCGGGCAGCATCGCCATCTGGGACAATCGCAGCACCCAGCACTATGCCGCCATGGACTACCCCCCCAGCCATCGCAAGATGGAGCGGGCCGGGATCATGGGAGATACCCCCTTCTGATCAAACCCCGGGCCCCGCGCCCGGGAGAGATCACCACGCCCGGCTCTTCATGGAAGGCCAGCCAATTTAAGGAATGAACAGATGCAATTTTTTGACGATTCCCTGCACCCGGAAAACATGGAAAAGGTGGTCATCACAGTGGCCCCCTACGGCCCAGAGTGGGCCCCTGGCGACTTCCCGGAAGACATTCCGGTGACCATGGAGGAGCAAGTCCAGAAGGCGGTGGAGTGCTTTGATGCCGGCGCCACAGTGCTGCACCTGCACGTGCGCGAGCTGGACGGTACCGGCTCCAAGCGGCTGTCCAAGTTCAACGAGCTGATCGCCGGGGTGCGCAAGGCGGTGCCCGACATGATCATCCAGGTGGGGGGCTCCATCTCCTTCGCCCCGGAAGGGGAGGGGGAGGCGGCCAAGTGGCTCTCCGATGACACCCGTCACATGCTGGCCGAGCTGACCCCGAAGCCGGATCAGGTCACTGTGGCCATCAACACCACCCAGATGAACATCATGGAGCTGCTCTACCCCGAGTACCTGTCGGGCACCTCGCTGGCGAACCCCGCCTACCAGGCGGCCTATAGCGAGATGACGGTGCCGGCCGGCCCGGCCTGGGTGGCGGAACACCTCAAGCGACTGATGGCGAATGGCATCCAGCCCCACTTCCAGCTGACCGGCATGCACGCCCTCGAGACCCTGGAGCGGCTGGTGCGCCGGGGTGTCTACATGGGGCCGCTCAACCTCACCTGGATCGGCATCGGCGGCGGCTTTGACGGTCCCAACCCGTTCAACTTCATGAACTTCGTCCACCGTGCGCCGGACGGTGCCTGCGTCACCGCCGAGTCGCTGCTGAAAAACGTGCTGCCCTTCAACATGATGGCCATGGCCATGGGGCTGCACCCCCGCTGCGGCATAGAGGACACCATCATAGGTCAGCACGGCCAGCGCATGAGCTCGGTGGAGCAGATCCGCCAGTGCGTGCGGGTCGCCCACGAGCTGGGTCGCGAGGTAGCCAACGGCAAGGAGGCGCGCGCCATCTACCGCATCGGCGTGCAGTACGACAGCGTGGAGGAGACGCTGCTGGCCAACGGCATGGCGCCGAACCGGACCCCTGGCCAAAAAGGAGTGCCACAACGGTCCTGAGCCAGATGGGTCGCCGCAAAAATAGCGGGGCGGCGACCCCCCAACACTGTTTGCCAAACGGCCTTGCGCCTTGCACTATGCAGCACGCAGGGTAACTGAGTGATGAATCAATATTGTCTGGCCGGGGGCGTCTGCCGCCGGTCCGTTGACCGAAAAACCCAACCCAATTTGCAGTAGCGCGAGGGATTGTATGGCTACGTATCATATCGATGACGACCCAGAGGCCGGCAAGGTTGCCGTGCCCCGTCGTTATGCCTGGATAGTGTTTGCGCTGACCTTCGGTCTGCTCATCTCCGATTACATGTCGCGTCAGGTGCTCAACGCCGTCTTCCCCATGCTCAAGGGGGAGTGGGCGCTATCCGACACCCAGCTGGGCCTGCTCAGCGGCATAGTGGCACTCATGGTCGGGCTCTTGACCTTTCCGCTCTCCCTGCTCGCCGATCGTTTCGGCCGGGTCAAGAGCCTGGCCATGATGGCCGCGCTCTGGAGCCTGGCGACCCTGGGCTGCGCCCTGGCCCAGGACTATGAGCAGATGTTCGTCGCCCGCTTCCTGGTGGGGGTGGGGGAGGCGGCCTACGGCAGCGTCGGCATCGCCGTGGTGGTCTCAGTGTTCCCGCGGGAGATGCGGGCCACCCTATCCGGCGCCTTCATCTCCGGCGGCATGTTCGGCTCTGTGCTCGGCATGGCCACCGGGGGCGTGCTGGCGCACTTCCTCGGCTGGCGCTGGGCCTTCGCCGGCATGGCCCTGTTCGGCCTGGTGCTGGCGGCCATCTATCCCCTCATCGTCAAGGAGGCGCGGATCTCCCAGACCAGCCGGGCGGCACGGGGGAGCACGGAGGCGGGCCGCAATCCCCTGCGCAGCCTCTACTCCAGCCGCTCGGTGATCTCGGCCTATGTGGGCAGCGGCCTGCAACTGTTCGTCGGCGGCACCGTCATCGTCTGGATGCCGAGCTATTTCAACCGCTACTACGGGCTGGACACGGACAAGGCGGGGCTCATGGCCGCCATCATAGTGCTGTGCAGCGGCGCCGGCATGATCCTCTGCGGCATGCTGAGCGATCGGCTGTGCCGCAACCGGCCGGATCGCAAGATAAGCCTGGCCATCGGCTATTGCCTGGGGAGCTGCGCCCTGCTGTCGCTGGCGTTTGCCCTGCCATTCGGTCTGCCCCAGTTGCTCCTCATCGGTCTGGGCATGTTCATCGCCACCGGTACCTCGGGTCCCGCCGGTGCCATGGTGGCCAACCTCACCCACGCCAGCGTGCACGGCACGGCCTTTGCCACCCTGACCCTTGCCAACAACCTGCTCGGGCTGGCTCCTGGCCCCTTCATCACCGGCAAGGTGTCCGACCACATAGGCCTGGACAACGCCTTCCAGCTGGTGCCCCTCATCAGCGTCGCGGCGGCCGCCGTCTTCTTCTACGGCAAGCGCCACTACCACAAGGACGTGGCCCGGCTCGACGGTGACGCTGGCCGCCAGATCATCACTGGTCCCCAGGGCTCGGAGGTGAGGGCATGAGAATCTGCATCGAGGTCTATGTCGATTTCATCTGCCCCTGGTGCCTCATCGGCAAACGCCAGCTGGCGCAGGCCCTGACCCAACTGCGGGCAGAGCGGCCCGAGGTGCAGGTCGATGTAAGCTGGCGCGGGGTGCAGCTGCTGCCCGCGCTGCCGGTGCAGGGGGAGGATTTTCACGACTTCTACCTGCGGCGCCTTGGCAGCGAACAGGCCATGGGCCTGCGTCAGGCCCAGGTGCGGCAGGCGGCGGCCAGCGTCGGCGTAGAGCTGGACTTTGGCAATATCCCCCGCATGCCGAACACGGCGGATGCCCACCGCCTGTGGCAACGGGCCTGCCAGCTGGGATCGCCGGCGCAGCTGGACGAGTTGCTGGAGTGGCTGTTCGCCTGCCACTTCCTGCACGGTGGGGATCTGGGGGATGGTGCTACCTTGCTGGGGCTGGCCGAGGCGGCGGGCTTTGGGTCCACCGATCTGGTGAGCAGCCTGCAGGGGGACGAGACTCCCTTCCACTGCGATCTGCCCGGGGCGGCCCAGCAGGGGGTGCCCAGCTTCGTGATGGGGAAGGGCTTGACTCTCAGCGGGGCCCAGCCGGTGGTGAAGCTGCTGGCCAGCCTGCGCCAGGCGCTGGATGCGGCGGCCGGGGCGACGGCTGCGCGTATCTTGGTGCCAGCCGAGCGGGTGCCTGAACCGGGCAAACGTATCCTCATCGAGGCCCAGGGCAAGAGCCTGGTGCTGTTCAACGTCGATGGCCGCTTCCACGCCATCGACGACAGTTGCCCTCACCAGGGGGCCTCATTGTGCGGGGGGCGGCTGGAGGGGGAGGTGATCCAGTGCCTGGCCCACGGCCTGCGCTTCAACCTGACGACGGGGCTGCTGCTGAACTCGACCCAGCTCAGGGTCGGCCGCTACCCGGTCGAGCGGGAGGGAGAGGGGCTCGCCATCCTCATCCCATCCCGGGAGGTCAGCCCATGCTCACCCTGACCATGACGGATCGCTATCAGCGGGTGCGATCCCTGGCCCCCGGCATGGCGGTCAGCATCACGGTGGCGGCCGCCGCCACCTTCCTCTCCGAACATTACGGCGCCCCCGTGCTGCTGTTTGCCCTGCTGCTCGGCATGGGGCTGAACTTCCTCTCCGCCGAGGGGACCTGCAAGGCGGGCATCGAATTCACCGCGCGCAGCGTGCTGCGCATCGGGGTCGCCCTGCTCGGCATGCGCATCACCCTGGGCCAGATCGCCGAGCTGGGCTGGATGCCGGTGCTGCTGGTGGTCACCCTGGTGGTGGTCACCATCAGCCTCTCGGTGGTGGCGGCCAGGCTGATGGGATTCCAGCGGCTGTTCGGCATGCTGACCGGGGGGGCGACCGCCATCTGCGGCGCCTCCGCCGCCCTGGCCCTGGCCGCCTCCTTGCCCAATCACCCCCAGAAGGAGCGCGCTACCCTGTTCACCGTGATCGGGGTCTCGGTGCTCTCCACCCTGGCGATGATCCTCTACCCCATGATCGCCCGCTTCTTCGAGCTGACGCCGGTGGAGGCGGGGGTCTTCCTCGGCGCCACCATTCACGACGTCGCCCAGGTGGTGGGAGCCGGCTACAGCATGTCCACCGAGACCGGTGATGTGGCGACCGTGGTCAAGCTGATGCGGGTCGCCATGCTGCTGCCGGTGATCGTCGTCGCCGCCATGATCACCCGCAGGCGGGGGGCGGATCCCGCCTCTGGCAAGCGTCCGCCCCTGCTGCCCCTGTTTGCCGTCGGCTTCCTGGTGCTGGCCTGCATCAACAGCACAGGCTGGGTGCCCGTCCCGTTGCAGGAGGGGGTCAACGGCCTGTCACGCTGGTGCCTGGTGATCGCCATCGCCGCCATCGGCATGAAGACCCAGCTCAAGGAGCTGGCGGCGGTCGGCATCAAGCCCATCCTGCTGATGGTGGGGGAGACCGCCTTCCTGGTCGCCCTGGTGCTGACCCTGATGCATTGGGGCATCAAGCCTTAGGAAGGCCATGGATGCCGACTCAAAAAAAACAGCCATAAAACGAACGCGCCCCTGTGGCCAACGGACTAGCCAGAGAGCAGAGAGGTAGTTATGAACAAGGTTTATCCCAGCGCCCAGGCCGCCCTGAGCGGCCTGGTGCAGGACGACATCACCATAGCCTCGGGGGGCTTCGGCCTGTGCGGCATCCCGGAGCGGCTCATCGAGGCGCTGAAGGGGAGCGGCAAGGGCGGCTTCACCATCATCAGCAACAACTGCGGGGTGGATGACTTCGGGTTGGGACCGCTGCTCCACAGCCGCCAGATAAAGAAGATGATCTCCTCCTACGTGGGGGGCAACAAGGAGTTCGAGCGCCAGTATCTCGCGGGGGAACTTGAGCTTGAGTTCACCCCCCAGGGGACGCTCGCCGAGAAGCTGAGGGCTGGCGGCGCTGGCATCCCCGCCTTCTTCACCCGCACCGGTTACGGGACGCTCATCGCCGAGGGCAAGGAGACCCGCCAGTTCGACGGCGAGTGGTATGTGATGGAGCTCGCCTTGACCGCCGACATCGCGCTGATCAAGGGTGCCAAGGCCGACAAGGCGGGCAACCTGATGTTCAACAAGACGGCGCGCAACTTCAACCCGCTCTGTGCCAAGGCGGGGCGGGTCTGCGTCGCCGAGGTGGAGGAGATAGTCGAGGTGGGGGAGCTGGCCCCGGACGAGATCCACCTGCCTGGCATCTATGTGCAGCGGCTGGTCTTGAACCCCGACCCCGAGAAACGCATCGAAGTGCGCACCGTCATGGAGAAAAACTGACATGCTCTGGACCCGTGAAGAGTTGGCGCAGTACATCCCCCAGGAGCTTCTATTGGCTTTCTTTTTCCAACCGTGCGCAGCGAGGAACTAAATCATGGCCTGGACCCGTGAAGAGATGGCGCAGCGCGCCGCACAGGAGCTGCAAGATGGCTTCTACGTCAATCTGGGGATCGGCCTGCCGACCCTGGTGGCCAACTATATCCCGGACGGCATGGAGGTGTGGCTGCAGAGCGAGAACGGTCTGCTCGGCATAGGCCCCTTCCCGAGCGAGGCCGAGCTGGACCCGGATCTCATCAACGCCGGCAAGCAGACCATTACCACACTGCCCGGCAGCAGCTTCTTCGACAGCGCCGAGAGTTTTGCCATGATCCGCGGCGGCCACATCAACCTGGCCCTGCTCGGGGCCATGCAGGTCTCCGAGCGCGGGGATCTCGCCAACTGGATGATCCCGGGCAAGATGGTCAAGGGCATGGGGGGGGCCATGGATCTGGTGGCCGGGGTCAAGCGGGTGGTGGTGCTGATGGAGCACTGCGCCAAGGGGGGGGAGCACAAGATACTGGAGTGGTGCTCCCTGCCGCTGACCGGGGTCGGCGTGGTGGATCGCATCATCAGCGATCTCGCCGTGCTGGACGTGACCCCGAACGGCCTTCGCCTGGTGGAGCTGGCCCCCGGCATCGAGTTCGAGGCGCTGCAAGCCGCCACCGGCTGCGCCATAGCGCGCTGACGCTTAGCCATCCACGGGGAGGGCGCTCGCGCACTCCCCGCTATTGTTTCTCGCCATCTACGTCTCTTGCCCCTTGGCTATCCTGCACAAACCCGTCGCCTCCCGCTTGTCTCCATCTCCTGTTCCCTTCGCGGCTTTTCTGTCGCCCAGATCACGGTTCTCAGCTGAACAAGGGCTGTATGGGGCCGGTCGTCGACGAGCGAATCCCGCGCCAGCCGCGGGATGCAGCCGCTGTCACCAAATGAAAAGTGACTGACGTTCAATGGCAAGCGCGCCCCTGGAGCTAGGCCTTACAGTCGGCACTAAGAACACAGAGCGCACTCGGACAAGCGAAACACGGGGGAGGCAACCGGCCAATGGCCAGCTTGCCAAATCCGGCGAAACGCCCCGGCCAGCGCCATAAAAAAGCCAACGGAAACGGCAACAAAAATAACAAAACGACGACAACACTCGGAGAGACTGTAATGGATTACAAGCACACGAGTCATGGTTGCGGTGCCCTGCGCCTCAGCCTGCTGGCGACGGCCATAGCGGCCGTCCTCATGCCCAGCGTTCAGGCGGTCGAAGTCGACACCCAGAGTGAAGACTGGTCCGTTCGCTTCGACAACACCGGCAAGTTCAACTACGGCATGCGCACCGAGAGTGCCGATGTGCGGATGCTTGCCACCCCGAACAACAACGACGGGGACTACAACTTCAAGGATGCCGGCGATACCGTCACCACCCGCTTCGATCTCTTGACCGAGCTGGATGTGGTGAACAAGGGCAACACCGGCTTTCGCATCAGCGCCGCCAGCTGGTATGACTATGCCTACCGCGACGTCGGCGCTGACGAGAACCCCTTCATCAACGGCAACAGCGCCAGCTCCGGCATCGTCGGGCTGCCCCCGGTGGCGGGCAACCGTCATCTGAGCGACTATGCGGATCGTTACTACCATGGCCCCTCCGGCGAGCTGCTCGATGCCTTCGTGTTCCACAACATGGAGGTGGGTGACGAATCCCTGCTCGGGGTCAAGATAGGCCAGCACAACATCTTCTGGGGGGAAACCCTGCTGAGCCCGGTGCACGCCCTCAGCTATGGCCAGTCCGGCCTGGATCTCGCGAAGCTAGCGGCATCCCCGGGGACGGAAGCGAAAGAGCTGTTTGTGCCCCGCAACCAGATCTCCGCCTCCTTCACCCTGAACCCGGAGTGGACCTTCGCCGCCCAGTACTTCCTGGACTGGAACGCCGCCCGCCTGCCGGAAGCCGGCACCTATTACGGCAGCTCCGATCTGGTGGGCTTCGGTGCCCAGTCCTTCCTGCTGGGTCACACAGGCGGGCCGGGGCTGGCCGGACCGAGCGGCACCCTCAGCAACATTCGCCGGGGGGATGACCTGGAGCCGGGCAAGCACGGCGACTGGGGCATCATGGCCAAGTGGTCCCCCGAGGCGCTGGATGCGACCCTGGGGGCCTTCTACCGCCGTACCGCCGACATCCTGCCCCAGGCGGTGCTCGATGCCCGTGGCATGACCATTCGCGGGGCGGCGCCCCTGCCGGCCGGGGCCGTGCCCAACCTGCGCCAGTCCATCGCCAACACCAGCTACGCCCTGGCCTATGGCGACGACATCGACATCTTTGGCCTCAGCCTCTCCAAGGATGTGGCCGGGGTGAGTGTCGGCAGCGACCTCAACTATCGCCAGCACATGCCCCTCTCCAGCATCCCGGCCCTGCTCAGTGCTACTGGTCCCGGGGGACTGGCCAACGGCTTCGGGATCCCGGCGCCCGTGCTAGGTCCCCGTCATCCGGACACCGGGGTGATCACCGATGGCTCCGATGGCTACAGCGCCACCGGCGATACCCTGCACTGGACCCTCAACGGTCTGATGACCTTCGCGGACACTGCGCTGTTCGACGGCGCCGCCCTGCTCGGGGAGCTCTACTACAGCAACCTGCTGAGCCTGGATGACCACAACAAGGCGCTCTACAAAGGCGAGGACAGCTACACCGGCATCGACAAGCCCACCCGGGACAACTGGGGGCTGGCGGTCAACTTCACCCCGACCTGGTATCAGGTCCTGCCGGGGGTCGACATGAACATGCCGCTCTCGGTGAACTGGGGGCTGGCGGGCATCTCCCCGGTCCAGGCGGGCGGGGCGAAAGACACCGGCAGCTATGCGGTGGGGCTCGGTGCCACCCTCTACAACCAGTATTTCGTCGATCTGAAATACGTGGACTCCTTTGGCAAGTCTGCCGAGTGCAATGACGGTGCCGAGGATGGCGCCACCCCCAATGCCCTCGATGGGGCCCAGCGCAACACCTGTTATGCCGGTGGATATGCCTCCTTCTCCGGTGGCGGTGCCACCACGGAAGACAGAGGCGCCATCTACCTGACCCTGAAGACCACTTACTGAGTCACCTCAAGCGACCGAGTCGGAGAACGAGATATGACATTCAACAAGACCATGCTGGCCGCCTCTCTCACCCTGGCCCTCGCGGGCCAGGCACTGGCCGCCGTCTCCAGCAGCGAAGCCGCACAGCTGGGCACCAGTCTGACCCAGGTGGGCGCCGAAGCGGCCGCCAATGCCGATGGCAGCATCCCCGCCTACAGCGGGGGCCTGACCACGCCCCCCGCCGGCTTCAAGGCTGGTGACAGCATGCGCCCGGATCCCTATGCGGGTGAGCAGCCGCTTTTGGTCATCACCGGCAAGAATGCGGCCCAATACCAGGGGGCGCTGACCGCCACCACGGCGGAGCTGCTCAAGCGCTTCCCGGACTTCAGGGTGGACCTCTACCCGACCCACCGCAGCGTGGCGCTGCCACAGGCGGTGCTGGACAACACCAGGAAGAACGCGCTCAGCGCCACCACCCTGGCGGGGGGCATGGCGGTGGACAAGGTACTGCCGGGCATTCCCTTCCCCATCCCCAAGAGCGGGGCCGAGGCGATGTGGAACTTCCTGCTGCGCTACCAGGGGGTGAACATCGCCACCAAGTACGACTCCTGGAACGTGGACGCCGCCGGCACGGCGGCCCTCTCCACCACGGGGCAGGCCTTCATCAACTACGCCATCTACGAGGACATGAATAAGCCCATCTCGGCCAAGGATACCTACTACCAGATGAAGCTCCATTACACGGGCCCGGCCCGTCGCGCCGGCGAGGCCATCATGCTGCGCGATGCTGCCAACCCCCTGGAGCAGCCGCGCAAGGCCTGGCAGTACCTGCCGGGGCAGCGCCGGGTCAAGCTGGCACCCAACCTGGCCTACGATACCCCGAACCCGGGCACCTCGGGGGCGGGCACCTATGACGACGTCTTCGTCTTCAACGGGGCGCTGGACCGCTTCGACTGGAAGCTGGTGGGCAAGCAGGAAATGATAGTCCCCTACAACACCTATCGGCTGACCTATCAGCCCGATGCCAGGGCGCTGACCACCCCCAACTTCCTGTCACCGGATCACGTGCGCTGGGAGAAGCACAGGGTCTGGGTGGTGGAGGGCAACCTCAAGGCCGGTGAGCGCCACATCTACGCCAAGCGCCGCTTCTACCTGGACGAAGACAGCTGGGTGGCGCTGGCCTCCGATCAGTACGACGCCCGTGGTCAGCTCTATCGCGGCTCCTTTGCCTTCCTGAGCCAGAGCTACGACAAGCAGACTCCGGACGCCACCCCCTTCATGATCTATGACCTGGTGGCGGGCACCTACAACATCAACGGTGTGGTGGGCCCCTACGGCGGCATCAAGTACGGCGCCTCCCTGTCCAAGGCGAAGTGGTCGCCGGAGTCCCTGGCTGGCGCCGGGATCCGCTAGCCGTAACAGGAGTCCGGTTCATCATTGATGAACCGGACTCCTCGATGTTGGCGTCGGGGACCTTTTGGCATCCCGCCGCCCTCTGAGACAAGGAAGTGGTATGGGTTCATTCAAGACGTTGGCGCCATTGATCTGCTGCGCCCTGCTGATGCAAAGCGCAGGGGTGGCAGCCGGGCAGGCGACCGATTATGTGGACGTGCTGGACCTGCCAGCCAAGGCGAGCGCCCTGGCCCAACGCAGCCCCCTGCTGGATCTGGCCCGTGCCGGGTCGCGGCTGGTGGCGGTGGGGCAGCGGGGTCACATCCTCTATTCCGACGATGAGGGGCGGCGCTGGCAGCAGGCCAGGGTGCCGGTGAGCTCGGATCTCACCGCCGTCACCTTCCCCACTCCCGAGCAGGGTTGGGCCGTAGGGGGGGATGGCGTGGTGCTGCACAGCCAGGACGGTGGCGCCAGCTGGCAAAAACAGCTGGATGGTCGCCAGATAGGGGAGCTGGTCCTGCGCCATTACTCGGCCTTGGCCCGTGCCGAGCCGGACAACGAACAGTGGGCCGCGCTGGTGGAAGAGGGCCAGCGCCTGGTGGGGGAGGGGGCCGACAAACCCCTGCTCGACGTCTGGTTTGAGGACGACAAGGTGGGCTACGTGGTCGGGGTCTTCAACCTGATACTGCGCACCCAGGATGGCGGCCTGCACTGGACGCCCATGCAGGATCGCACCGACAACCCGGATGGGCTCCATCTCAATGCCATCACCCGGGCCGGTGACGCCCTCTATCTGGTGGGCGAGCAGGGCCTGCTGCGCAAATGGGAGCCGCAGACGCAGCGCTTCGTCTCACTGCCCAGCCCCTATGACGGCAGCTTCTTCGGCCTTATCGGCCGCCCGGATGAGGTGATCGTCTATGGCCTGCGGGGCCATGTCTATCGCAGCACGGACGGAGGCGAAAACTGGACCCGGCTCGTGAGCCCGCTGCCCATCAGCATCAGCGCCGCTATGCAGGGGGCCGATGGCCAGTTCCGCCTGTTTACCCAGGCTGGCCATATGCTGCTGCAACGGGGCAACGCGCCGCTGACCCTGGCCCCCCTGGCCGAGCCATCGCCGGTGGCGGGCGCCGCCCTGACCGCGGATGGCACCCTGGCGCTGGTGGGCAGCCGCGGGGTGCGCACCCTTGGCGTCAAATAAGGTTTGTCAACGCAGGCCGTCACCGGATGACGGCCCAATAACGATAACGAGGATCCAGACATGGGCCATGTGAAGCAAGATTCGATGCCGGTGATCCGCGAGCTGAGCGCGTTCGACAGGCACTCCGGCAACCTGCTGGAGCGGCTGGTGTTCAACCACAGGGCGCTCTTCATGCTGGCGATGACGCTGGCAACCCTGGTGCTTGGCTACATGGGCGCGACCCGTCTGGCGCTGGCGCCCAGCTTCGAGAAGATGATCCCCCAGAGCCAGCCCTACATCAAAAACTTCCTGGAGAACCGGGACTCCCTGCGTGGCCTCGGCAACTCGGTGCGAGTGGTGGTGGAGAATACCCAGGGAGACATCTTCGACCCCGACTATCTAAGCGTCCTCAAGCGGGTCAATGACGAGCTGTTCCTGACCGAAGGGGTAGACAGGGCCTGGATGAAGTCCCTCTGGAGTCCGGCGGTGCGCTGGACCGAGGTGACCGAGGAGGGCTTCCAGGGCGGGCCCGTGATGCCGGATGCCTATCAGGGTTCGGCCTCTGACATCGAGCAGCTGCGCCAGAACATCAACAGAGCCGGCATAGTCGGCAGCCTGGTGGCGAGCGATTTCAAGTCCAGCATGCTGATAGTGCCCCTGCTGGACAAGGCCTCTGTCACCGGCAAGCCCCTCAATTACCATGACTTCTCCCAGCGCATCGAGGCGCTGCGCAGCCAGATAGAGTTCGCAGGCGCCCCCCATCAGGCGGGGGAGGAGGGGACGGGCCAGTACAAGATCCGGGTGATCGGCTTTGCCAAGCTGGTCGGCGATCTCATCGACGGCCTCATCCAGGTGATCCTCTTCTTCGCCCTGGCGGTGGCGACTTCGCTCCTCATCATCTTCCTCTACACCCGCTGCGTGCGCAGCACCCTGCTGGTGGTGGGCTGCTCCCTGGTCGCCGTGATCTGGCAGCTCGGCATCATCGCCTGGCTCGGCTACGCCATCGACCCTTACTCTGTGCTGGTGCCCTTCCTCATCTTCGCCATCGGGGTCTCCCACGCGGCCCAGAAGATGAACGGCATCATGCAGGACATCGCCCGCGGCACCCACCGCCAGATAGCGGCGCGCTATACCTTCCGCCGCCTCTTCCTCGCCGGGGTCACGGCGCTGCTGGCCGATGCGGTGGGCTTCGCCGTGCTGATGCTGATCGACATCCCCGTCATCCAGGATCTCGCCATCACCGCCAGCATAGGGGTGGCGGTGCTCATCTTCACCTCGCTGCTGCTGATGCCGGTGGCCCTCTCCTATGTGGGGGTGGGCCGCAAGGCGGCCGAGCGAGCGCTCAAGATAGACACCCATGCCGCCGCCAATCAGGGTTTCGGCAGACTCTGGGCACTGCTGGATCGCTGCACCGAGCGCAAGTGGGCCACAGTGGTGGTGATCCTCGGCCTGGCGATGGGCATAGGCGGCTACCTGGTGAGCCTGCAGCTCAAGATTGGCGATCTGGACAGCGGCGC
Organism: Aeromonas rivipollensis; assembly: GCF_010974825.1. Lineage (GTDB taxonomy): Bacteria > Pseudomonadota > Gammaproteobacteria > Enterobacterales > Aeromonadaceae > Aeromonas > Aeromonas rivipollensis. The sequence goes on from NZ_JAAILA010000017.1 coordinate 67,972, forward strand.
CCCCGAGCTTCGCGCGGATTCGCGCTACAACAGGGACAACGGCTACATCACCAGCCACTACGCCCTCTCCAGCGATCTCTTTGCGGTCATGATCAAGACGGCGCCCGAGGGGTGTCTCGACTACCAGACCCTGATCCTGGCCGATCGCCTGGGGTGGGAGTTGCAGCAGCATCCCGGGGTGCAGGCCACGACCTCGCTGGTCAACGCGGTGCGCCAGATCACCGCCGGCACCTATGAGGGCAACCCCAAGCTCGCCAGCATCCAGCGCAACCAGAACGTGCTGAACTATGCCGCCCAGCAGGCCTCGGTCAACAGCCCCGAGCTGTTCAACACCGACTGCTCCCTGATGCCGGTGATCGCCTACTTGAAAGATCACAAGGCCGAGACCCTGAGCGGCGTGGTGGCCATCGCCGAGCGGTTTGCCCGGGAGAACAGCACGGCGGATCGCCAGTTCCTGCTGGCCGCAGGCAGTGCCGGCATAGAGGCCGCCACCAACATGGTGGTGCACGAGGCCAACCGCACCATGCTGCTCTACGTCTATCTGGCGGTGACCCTGTTCTGCCTCATCACCTTCCGTAGCTGGCGGGCGACCGTGGTGGCGCTGGTGCCCCTGATGCTCACCTCTGTGCTGTGCGAGGCGCTGATGGTATTCATGGGCATAGGCGTCAAGGTGGCGACCCTGCCGGTGATTGCGCTGGGGGTCGGCATAGGGGTGGACTATGCCCTCTACTTGCTGAGCGTGCAGTTGCACCATCAGCGCCAGGGCATGTCACTGGTGGACGCCTATCGCCAGGCCGTGGCCTTCACCGGCCGGGTGGTGGGGCTGGTGGGCATCACCCTGGCCGCCGGTGTGGTGGCCTGGGTCTGGTCCCCGATCAAGTTCCAGGCCGACATGGGCATACTGCTCACCTTCATGTTCCTGTGGAACATGCTGGGGGCCCTGATAGGGGTGCCGGCGCTCTCCTACTTCCTGCTCTCCGGGACGGGGGCCGTGACTGCCCAGGCGCGGGAGCGGCAGGAGGGGGATGCCAAAGAGGGGGTCAAGCCCTGCCGGACCCCGGTGGGGGCCGACGTCAGCTAGCCAGAGCCGCCACACACGGAAACGAAAAAAAGAGAAGGGAGGCGCCATGCCTCCCTTCTCTCGTCTGGCGAATGGTGCCTGTGCTCAGCCGTAGGCGAGGCCGGCGCGTGCGGGCTGGGCCACCTTGGGCACGCCCTTGTGGCGGGAGCGCCAGGTGGCCGGCGGCATGCCGAACTGGGCGCTGAACCAGCGGGTGAAGGAGCTCGGCATGGAGTAGCCCAGCATGTCGGCGATGTGGCCCAGCGAATAGCCGGAGTTTTGCAGGTAGCGCATCACCAGATCCCGGCGAACGTCGTTGACCAGCTCGCTGAAGGTGGCGCCGCTCTCTTCCAGATGGCGCTGCAGGGTGCGCACGTTCATCCCCAGGGTGCGGGCTATCTGCTCTATGGTGGCGCGCCCCATGGGCAGCAGCAGGTAGATGGCCTTGCGCACGTCCGTCATCAGGGATTGCTGGGTCTCTACCAGCAGGGTGTCGAGGTACTGGCGGGCATGACGGGCCATGGCCTGGTTGGCCAGGGGGTTCGGAATGTCCAGATCGGCGGCCTGGCAGACGATGCCGTTGAACTCGCTGCCAAACTCCAGCTTGCAGCCGAACAGCCGCTTGTGGATGGAGAGATCCGCCGGCGCGTCATGGGTGAAGTTGACGCTGATGGGATGCCAGTTGGCGCCGACCCCGACCTGGGCCGCACAGAAGCGATACATGACGCCGACCGCGAGCTCGGTGGCCTGGCGCGAGGGCATGGGGGCGTCCGTGATGATCTCCTCGCGAATGATCACCGCCTTGCCCGCCTCTTCGATGAAGATGGCCAGGGCATTATTGAACAGGTGAATGTACTGCACTATGACCTGCAAGGCCTCGCGCAGGTTGGGCTGATAGCTCAGCAGCAGGCTGACCTCGCCAAAGTCCGACAGCTGGCGATGCTCCGCCATGCGCAGACCCAGGCTCTGGCAGTTTCCGGTACGGGCGGTGAGCTCCAGCAGGTTGACTATGGTGGAGACGGGAATGCGCTGATTGGGCACATCCAGAATGGAGGCGCTGAGGCCGGCTTGCGACAACAGGCTGGGGGTATTGAGGCCCAGTTGGCGGGCGACATCGAGATAGTTGGTGAGGGTGGCGGCTCTGGCAAGGAGGGTCATGATGCAATTCCCATGGCGACAGCTCATCTGCTGGTTGCTTGTTGTTAACTGGTTTTTATCATTTCGTTTACAAATTGGAAAGTGCTTATTAACTGATCTATTAGTCGCAGGTGCCATGTGATGACCCTGCCTGCCAGCCCGTCTCATGGCCTTTCGAGTCCGACTCTCTCCCACCCGTGGCGCTCATGGCGCCAGGTGGCTGTCATATAAAGACAACTCCATGGCATCCAAGGTAAAGCAGCCGGGGGCCTGGCACCTTACTGTGGTCTTGATGTCATCCGGCCGTCGCCGGAGCGCCTGAACAGGGGGAGAGAGATGAAGGCATTTCAGCCCGAGGCCACAGTACTGATAGTGCCCGGCCTGCGTGACCATGTGGCGGATCACTGGCAGACCCTGCTCGCCGAGGGGCTTGAGAAGGTGGTGACTGTGCCGCCTTTGACCTCGGACAAGCTGAGCTGCCAGGCCAGGGTCGATGCCATTGAACAAGCCCTTGCCGATATCGAGGGGCCGGTGATCCTGGTGGCTCACAGTGCCGGGGTGCTGATGCTGGCTCACTGGGTGGCGCAGCAAGGCGCTGCCCGCCATCGCCACCCCATCCGGGGCGCCCTGCTGGTGACGCCGCCGGATCTGGATGCCAGCTGGCCATCCCATTACCCGAGCCCGGAGGCCATGCAGGCCGGAGGCTGGCACCCGCTGCCCCGCATGAAGATGCCGTTCCCGAGCCTGGTGGTGATGAGCCACAACGATCCCCTGGCGAGCCCGGCGGCCGTGCGTGCCCTGGCCCAGGACTGGGGGAGCGAGCTGGTGGACGCCGGGGCCGTGGGACACCTAAACCCGGCGAGCGGATTTGGCCCCTGGCCACAGGCCGAGGCCTTGCTCGGGCGTCTCGACGCCTGCTAACCCCATTGCGAGGGAGGGATGCCTCCCTGCGCCCAGACACGAATCGGAAGGAGTCCGTATGGTGAAGACAAGGATCATACCGCCAGCCCAGGGAGCCCACGCCTATCCCTTGCTGATCAAGAGCCTGCTGCTGTCCGGGGTGCGCCAGCACCCGGGCCGGGAGATCGTCTACGCAGATCGGCTGCGCTATGACTATCGCACCCTCAACCAGCGCATCCAGCGCCTCGCCAACCTGCTGACGGCCTCTGGCATAGGGCCGGGGGACACGGTCGCCCTGCTGGACTGGGACAGCCACCGCTCCCTCGAATGCTTCTTCGCCGTGCCCATGATAGGCGCCGTGCTGCACACGGTGAACGTGCGCCTCTCGCCGGAGCAGATCGCCTTCACCATGCACCACGCCGAGGATCATCTGGTGCTGGCTCATGACGACTTCCTGCCCATGCTGGCGAGCATTCAGGAGAAGCTGCCCACGGTGCGCGGTTATATCCGGCTGACCGATGGGGAGCTGCCCTCCACCACACTGCCCCTGCTCGGGGAGTACGAGACGCTGCTGGCCGGGGCGGACGACCAGTTCGATTTCCCCGATTTTGACGAGAATTCGGTGGCGACCCTGTTCTACACCACGGGCACCACTGGGGATCCCAAGGGGGTCTACTTCAGCCACCGCCAGCTGGTGCTGCATACCCTCAACGAACTGGGCACCCTGGCGGCCCATGCGGGCCAGTCCCTGCTCTGCTCAGACGACGTCTACATGCCCATTACCCCCATGTTCCACGTCCATGCCTGGGGCGTCCCCTATGTGGCGACCATGCTGGGGGTGAAACAGGTCTATCCGGGGCGCTACGAGCCGGACAAGCTGGTACGGCTCTATCGCGACGAGGGGGTGAGCTTCTCCCACTGCGTGCCGACCATATTGCAGATGATCCTCGACTGCGAGGAGGCGGCAAAGACCTCCCTTGCGGGCTGGAAGATGTTGCTGGGGGGCAGTGCGCTGCCGCTCGGGCTGGCGACCCAGGCCCATCGACAGGGGATACTAGTGCACGCCGGTTACGGCATGTCGGAGACCTGCCCGCTGCTGTGCGTGGTGCACCTGGCTCCCGAGGAGCTGGCGCTGCCCATGGCCGAGCAACTGCCGCTGCGGATCCGCACCGGCAAGCCCATCGGGCTGGTGGACTTGCGCATCATAGATGAGCAGGGCAGGGCGCTGGCCCACGATGGCCAGACCATGGGGGAAATAGTGGTGCGTGCTCCCTGGCTGGCCCAGGGCTACCTGAAAGAGCCGGGCAAGGGGGCCGAGCTCTGGGAGGGGGGCTGGCTGCACACGGGGGACATGGCCTCCATCACCCCGGACGGCACGGTCGAGATCAAGGATCGCATCAAGGATGTGATCAAGACAGGGGGCGAGTGGATAAGCTCCCTGGCGCTGGAGAGTCTCATCAGCGCTCACTCTTCCGTCCATGCGGTGGCCGTGATCGGGGTGCCGGACCCGCAGTGGGGGGAGCGTCCCCTGGCCCTGGTGGTCGGCAAGGAGGGGGTGCATCTGGATGCACAGGCCATCAAGGCTCACCTGCAGGGGTTCGTCGACAGCGGTCGCATCAATCGCTGGGCCATTCCGCGCCAGATCCGCATAGTGCAGGAGATCCCCAAGACCAGCGTCGGCAAGGTGAACAAGAAGCTGATCCGGGAGCGTGAATGCCATCCGGCGGCGGAGAAGTGAGGCCGCCGTCATAGATCCAGAGGACGGCCTCTCAGTCATCCCCACTGTCTGAGGGGCCTTGTTGGCCGGGCTGCCATGGCTTGACTACGATAACTGAGTTATCACACAAGAGGCGTGCGCCATGAACAGAACCCAGATTCATCTCGTTGATGAAGAGGTGGATTTTCCGTCCAGTGAACAGTTGGTTTCCACCACGGATCTGCAGGGGGTCATTACTTATGCCAATGACCACTTCTGCCGGGTGGCGGGATACAGCAGGGCAGAGATGATAGGCCAGCACCACAACATGGTGCGCCATCCCGACATGCCCAAGGCGGCCTTCGCCGATCTCTGGGGCAAGCTGAAGCAGGGCAAGCCCTGGCGCGGCATGGTGAAGAACCGCTGCAAGGATGGTCGCTACTACTGGGTGGATGCCTATGTCACCCCCATCTTCGAGCAGGGGCGGATAAGCGGCTATCAGTCGGTGCGCAACCGGGCCGAGCCCGGGATGAAGGCCGTCGCCGCCCGTACCTACGGGCGATTGCGGGCGGTGGAGCGGGGGGAGCGCAAGGCGGGCCTGAGCCTGCGCCCCGTCCGTCATGGGCTGGCCATCGCCGGGCTCCTGCTGATGCTGGCGGCGAGCGCCTATCTGACGGGGCCCCTGGGGGCCCTGTTCATGCTGCTGCCCCTCTTGTGGCTCGGCCTCCTCTATCGTCACACCCTGATCACCACCCCCCGTTACCTGAGCCAGCTGGGCGAGGAGTACGACAGCCTGACCCGGCTCATCTACTCGGGGGATGAACCCAGCGCCATCGCCGATTTCCACATCAAGCTGCTGCAGGCCAGGATCCGCACCGTGCTCGGGCGGGTGGACGATGCCACCCTCTCCCTGCAGGATCTGGCGGTCCATCTCAAGACCGCCTCCAGCGAGACGAGCGCCGACATCGCTGAGCAGGACATCCAGACCCAGCAGGTGGCGACCGCCATCACGGAGATGGCGGCGACGGCCCACGAGATAGCCCGCAACATCCAGGAGACCGACAACCAGATCGCCCAGGCCAAGGTACATTGCCAGCACACCGACCAGCAGCTGGAGGATACCCAACACAGGGTCACCGAGCTGGCCACCCAGGCGGAGCAAGCCTTCACGGCGGCGGTGGCGCTGGCGGAGGAGTCGGATCGTATCGGGGTCCTGATGAACGAGATCCAGGGCATAGCGGATCAGACCAATCTGCTGGCCCTCAATGCCGCCATAGAGGCAGCCCGGGCGGGAGAGCAGGGACGCGGTTTCGCCGTGGTGGCGGACGAGGTGCGCACCCTCTCAACCCGGACCCACAAGGCGACCGAGCAGATCCAGGGCAGCATAGGGCAGATCCAGCGCACCCTGAATGGCTGGAAGGGGATGATGCAGCAGAACCTGGAGCAGACCCAGTCCTGCGTGACCCTGACCCGGCAGGGCTCACAGAGCCTGCATCAGGTGCTGGCCGAGATAGAGCGGGTGGTGGATCTGTCGACCCAGATCTCGGCGGCGGCGGAGGAGCAGCAGGCGGTGGTGGAGGACATCAGCCGAAACGTCAACGCCATCTCCCAGCACTCCCACACCAACAGCAACAAGATGCACGACATGGATGCCTCGAGCGACATCCTGCTCACCAAGGCGCGCCAGCTCAAATCCCTGGGGCAGACCTTCGGCTGACGCCCGCGTCGAGCAGGCACAAGATGACAACAAGGCCACCCCGGGGTGGCCTTGTTGCATGACGCGTCCTGTGGAGGCGTGGCTTAGGTCACCGTCAGCTTGTCTGCTCCGCCAGCGCAATGAAGCCGCCGCTCTTGTCGCAGTACATGGCCCTGTCCGCCTGGATGAGCCATTGCTCCGGGCTCCAGCCACTCTGGTAGTGGCTGACCCCTATGCTGATCCCGACCTGCATGGCCTGGCCATTGACCACGAAGGGGGCCCGCATGGCGTGCCGGATCACCTCGGTCACATCCTGCGCCTGGGAGCAGCTGTAGCCGGGCAGCAGCAGGATGAATTCATCTCCCGCCAGCCGGGCAAAATAGCACTGGTGACCGATGGCGTCATGGAGCCGGTTGGCCAGCTGGCAGAGGATGGCATCCCCCTGGCTGTGGCCGAAGTTGTCATTGATGCGCTTGAAGTCATCGAGATCGCAAAACAGCAGGCAGCCAGGATCCTCGAGCTGCACTTGCTCCTGCAACTGCTCCATCAGGCTAAGGCGATTGGGCAGGCCTGTGAGAGGATCTATGCGGGCCAGCTGCAGTATCTCCTGCTCGCGCAACTTGCGCAGTGTCACCTCCCGATTGAGCCGCTTGTTGCTGACCAGCAGATAGAGGGAGAGCAGCAGGATGAGGGCGCCGACCCCCAGGCTCAGCAAGAACCAGGGGCGCCAGAAGATCCACTGCGCTGAGGGGGCCTGATAGAGAAAACGGGTCAGCGGCACAGCCCTCGGGACCAGGCCTATCTCGACCAGTTGCTGCATGATGTGGGCGAAGCGATCCGGATTCATATACCCGATCTCCACATAGAGCGGCTGTATCATCTCCTTGCTCATCTGCAGCTCGTACTCCATGTGGGCCTGACTGCGGTTGACGGCATACTCCTTGCGCAGCAGGTCGATGGCCTCGGTCGGGTGGGCGAGGGCGTAGCGCCACCCCTTGAGGCTGGCGGCCCGAAACTTTGCCACCCGCTCAGGGTTGGTGCGCTCCTCGTTCTGGGTGGTGAACAGGATGTCGCTGTAAAAATCGATGCCGTAGTTGCGGGGGTTGATGACGGAGACAGAGACGCCGTGCTCCTCCAGATAGAAGGGCTCGTTGCTGAGATAGGCGTTGAAGATGTCGATCTTGCCGGTGATCAGATCGTCTATGTTGACCGAGGTGGGCACAGGGATGAGCTGGCGTTCGTGCAGCCCCTGATAGTAGAGGGTGGCGAGCAGCTCGGCATCCTGATGGCCGGGAAACATCATGATCCGTTTGCCACGCATGTCCGCAACGGTGAGAATGCCGCTGTCGCGACGAGCCAGGAAGATGGAGGGGGAGTGCTGATAGACGCAGGCGAGCGCCAGCAGGGGTTCGCCATTGACGTAGCTGGTGAGCACCTCTGTGTTGCCGACGCCAAAGTCGGCGCGCCCGCTCAGCACTTCCTGTACCGGGCTTATCCCCTTGCCGCCCGGCCTTATCTCGACATCCAGTCCGGCATCGGCATAGAACCCCTTCGCCTTGGCCATGTGATAGCCCACGAACTGGGGTTGATGCAGCCAGCGCAACTGCAAGACGACCCGATCCGGAGGCTCATGGGGACGGTCACTTGCCAGGACAGGGGAAGCGTAACTGGCGCCAAGCAATAGCAGCCAAAACAAGTATCTCTTCATCCGTGCGATTCTTGTGCTGAGGATCCATGGGGTGGCCAGCAGGCCCGCATTCAACTTGTTAACAATCCACATTCTAAAGGGTTATAGATGTACCGGATACAATTGCAGCACAAAGATTTCATGGTGATCAACAAGGGCCCAGGCCTTGGCATGCATGACGAGGGCGGTGAGCCCGGGCTCGTCAACCGGCTGCGCACCGAGACCGGCTTGACACTCTACCCCGTTCATCGCCTCGACAAGATGACCTCGGGGCTGGTGCTGCTGGCCCGCACCCCGGAGGCGAACCGGGCACTCAGCATGGCCTTTGCCGCCCGGGAGGTGAGCAAGCAGTATCTGGCCCTCTCGGATCGCAAGCCGAAGAAGAAGCAGGGCTGGGTCAAGGGGGACATGGAGAAAGGGCGTGGCGGCAGCTGGATGCTGGCCCGCACCCAGGAGAACCCGGCCATCAGCTGGTTCGATTCTGTCTCGGTGCGAGAGGGACTGAGGCTCTATCGCATCAAGCCCCAGACCGGCAAGACCCACCAGATCCGGGTTGCCTTGAAAAGCATTGGCGCCCCCATCTTCGGGGACGAGCGCTACGGTGGCACGGCCGCCGATCGCGGCTATCTGCACGCCTGGCGCCTGCAGTTTACCCTGGCGGGGGAGGCCTTCGATCTTGTCTGCCCGCCGGATGAGGGGGAGCTGTTCCTCCTGCCCGAACTGCACGCCGCCATCGCGGGATTGAGCGAATGACAAGCTCCCGCAGGGCGCCCGGCGCGGGCTGGATCCTGGCCGACTTTGACGACACCCTGGCGCCGGGGGACAGCCACGCCGGCCTGCTGCGCTTCATCTTGCGCCGGCGCCGCTGGCCACTCCTGCTGCTGCCGGTGATCGCACTGGGTGGCCTGGTGTATCTGGTGCCCCGCCTGCGGCGTCAGGGAATTTCGCTTATCTGGTGGGCCATCACCCTGGGGCTCTCGCCGCTGGGTTGGCGCCAGCTGGTGCGGGCCTATTGCCACACCCGGCCCGGGCTGTTTCGGGAGGCCCGCTCCCTGCTGATGGCCGAAAGGGCGCGCTGCTGGGTCATCTCCGCCAGCCCCCGGGCTTTGGTCCGTGCCCAGCTCCATCGACAACTGCCACGGCTTCCCCATCGCATCATAGGCTCGCGAATGTGCTATCGCCTTGGTGGCCTGGTGCCGCGTTTTTATTGCCACGGCCGGCACAAGATCCTGCCCGAGATCCGCGCCCTCAGGGTGACGCTGGTCTTGAGTGACAGTCTGCACGACTTGCCGCTGCTGGCGTTGGGGCAGCAGGCCTGGCTCATCAACCCGACCGCCCGCAGGTTGCAACAGGCCAGGGCCCACCAGCCCCATCTCGAGGTGAAAAACTGGCACCTGTAAGGCAAAGCTGACAGCCCGGCGGAGCGCCGTGGGGCTGTCCGCAAGGCCCAGGCTGCAATGTCACAATCTATTTACATCTTCTGACGGCGGTCCTCGCCAAACTATCTGAAACCCGCCTCTTCTCTTCTGCCCCGCGCCTGCCTCTAATGAAACAAGTTATTAACAATGCCGTCTGGGCTGCCTGTCGAGCCTTACCGGCGTGACCCGTTTCGTTATCAGTCCATCGCAAGGAGCGCATCATGACGACCTCTTCTTCCCCTTCCCACAGCATCAATCCCCTCGGCACCGACGGGTTCGAATTCGTCGAGTACACGGCCCCGGATCTCAAGGGCATTGCCGCCCTCAAGGCGCTGTTCGTGTCGCTCGGGTTTGCCGAGGTGGCCAGGCACAAGCACAAGCAGTGCTGGCTCTACCGCCAGGGGGACATCAACTTCGTGGTCAACGCCGAGCCCCACTCCCAGGCGGAGCAGTTCGCCAGCCTGCACGGGCCCAGCGTCTGCGGCATGGCATTTCGGGTGAGCGACGCGGGCCGTGCCCAGCAGTACGCCATCGCCAAGGGGGCCAAGCCCTTCGTCGGCAAGATAGGGCCCATGGAGCTCAACATCCCCGCCATCTACGGCATAGGCGAGAGCACCCTCTCCTTTGTGGACCGCTACGGCGAGCAGGGCTCCATCTACGACGTGGATTTTGTCTTCTACCCCGACTGGCAGGCGCGCATGGCCGAGGTGGATGCGGGGCTCTATGAGATCGATCACCTGACCCACAACGTTCATCGCGGCAACATGGACCTCTGGTCCAATTTCTACGAGCGGATCGGCAACTTCCGGGAAATTCGCTACTTCGACATCGAGGGCAAGCTGACCGGGCTGCACTCCCGCGCCATGACGGCCCCCTGCGGCAAAATTCGGATCCCCATCAACGAATCCTCAGACGACAAGTCCCAGATAGAGGAGTACCTGCGCCAGTACAAGGGGGAGGGGATACAGCACATAGCCCTGGCCTCCAGCGACATCTACCAGACCATCCGCACCCTGCGTGGTCGCGGCACCGGCTTTATGCCGACCCCGGACACCTACTATGAGAAGGTGAACAGCCGGGTGGAGGGGCATCAGGAGGATCTGGAGGCGCTCAAGGCGCTGCGCATCCTGATCGACGGCTCTCCCACCAAGGACGGCATCCTGCTGCAGATCTTCACCGACACTGTCATAGGCCCGGTATTCTTCGAAATCATACAGCGCAAGGGCAACGAGGGCTTCGGCGAGGGCAACTTCCAGGCACTGTTCGAATCCATTGAGCTGGATCAGATCCGTCGTGGGGTGCTGAGCGGGGCCGAGCAGGGCGAGAAGAAGGGGGAGCCGAGCGATGCGTAACGGGATGCGAGCTCGTCGGCAGGTATCTATTTCATACGAGGCACACAGCCATGCGTAACTGGATCAGTTTTCCCCACCGGGAGGGGACCCACTCCCGCCAGGCCCACGCCGATCTGCCCGAGCAGGCCATCTACGAGCGCGAGCTGGGGCGCAGCGGCTTCTTCGGCCCCGCCACCCACATGCACCACAAGCATGCCCCCACCGACTGGAGCCACTGGGAGGGGCCGCTGCGGCCGCGGGCGTTCGACTTGAACGGGCTGCAGGAAGAGGTGAGCTCCCTCTCCCCCTGGGTGATGCCGGATCTGCTCAGCAATCCCCACTGCCGCTACCGGATGTGGCGCCTGACCGAGTCGATGCCGTTTCTGGTGCGCAACGCCGACGGCGACGAGCTCTTGTTCATTCACGAGGGAAGCGGTGACTTCTACTGCGACTACGGCCATCTCACGCTGAAGGATGGGGACTATGTGGTGATCCCTCGGGGCACCATGTGGCGCATCGAACCGACGGCGCCGCTCTTCATCCTGATGATAGAGGCGACCGAGGACAGCTATCAGCTGCCGGACAAGGGGCTGGTGGGTCAGCACGCCATCTTCGATCCGGCGGCGCTGGAGGTGCCCGCCATCAACGAGCGCTTCCTGGCCCAGCAGGACGAAAATCCCTGGTCGCTGCAGGTCAAGCGCCACGATCGGGTCTCTGTCATCACCTGGCCCTTCAACCCCCTGGATGCCCAGGGCTGGCACGGGGATCTCTGCGTGGTGCGCCTCAACTGGCGGGACATCCGCCCCCTGATGAGCCATCGCTACCATCTGCCGCCGTCGGCCCACTCCACCTTCGTGGCGAGCCGCTTCGTCATCTGCACCTTCGTGCCGCGCCCCATAGAGAGCGATCCCGGGGCGCTGCGGGTGCCCTTCTATCACAGCAACGACGATTATGACGAGGTGCTCTTCTACCACGCCGGGGACTTCTTCAGCCGGGACAACATAGAGCGGGGCATGGTCACCTTCCATCCCGCCGGCTTCACCCACGGCCCTCATCCCAAGGCCTTTGCGGCGGGGCAGGCCCACGCCAAGACCTTCACCGACGAGGTGGCTGTGATGCTCGACACCCGGGATGCCCTCGGGATCGGCCAGATCTGCGAGGGGATAGAGAACCCCCACTATGTTTCCAGCTGGCAGCGACCAGACGGCACCCCCGGAAAATAAGGAATTCGATATGAAATTGGCAACCTTGAACAATGGCAAGCGCGATGGCGCCCTGGTGGTGGTCAGCCGGGATCTGACTCGGGCGGTGGCCGTGGCCGACATAGCCCCCACCCTGCAAGGGGCGCTGGACGAGTGGGCCGAACTCGCTCCCAGACTGACCGCCGTCTATCAGGCCCTCAACGACGGTGCCTGCCCCGACGCCTTCCCCTTCGATGAGACCGCCTGTCTCTCCCCGCTGCCCCGCGCCTACCAGTGGGCCGACGGCAGCGCCTACGTCAACCACGTGGAGCTGGTGCGCAAGGCCCGCGGCGCCGAGATGCCCGAGAGCTTCTGGCACGATCCCCTGATGTACCAGGGGGGCTCCGACAGCTTCCTGGCTCCGCGCGGCCCCATCTGCATGGGGTCTGAGGAGTGGGGCATCGACTTTGAATCTGAAGTGGCCGTCATCACAGACGACGTGCCCATGGGCACCAGCGCGCAGGGGGCAGAGGAGCACGTCAAGCTGCTGATGCTGGTCAACGATGTGAGCCTGCGCAACCTCATTCCCGGGGAGCTCGCCAAGGGCTTTGGTTTCTTCCAGTCCAAGCCCTCCAGCGCCTTCTCGCCGGTGGCCATCACCCCGGACGAGCTCGGCGGCGACTGGCAGCAGGGCAAGGTGCATCTGCCCCTGGTGACCCAGCTCAACGGCGCCCTGTTCGGGGAGCCGGATGCGGGGCTGGACATGACCTTCAACTTCTTCGAGCTGATTGCCCACGCGGCCAAGACCAGACCCCTTGGCGCGGGCTGCATCATAGGCTCGGGCACCGTCTCCAATTACGACAGAAGCCGGGGATCCTCCTGCCTCGCCGAGCGGCGGATGCTGGAAATTATCGAGTCAGGTCAAGCCACTACACCCTTTCTGCGCTTTGGTGATACAGTGTCCATCGCGATGCAGGATCGCAACGGGATGAGTCTGTTTGGCACCATTTTGCAACGAGTCACGCAAGGGGGCGCCAGCCAGACGAGCTAGGAAGGCCTGGGCCGGCCAAGGTCGGCAGGCGACACGGCAGGTGGCACACACCTGCCACCATAGGGACATAATATGCTGCAGTTGTTTGGATATTGGCGTTCATCGGCCAGCTTTCGCGTACGTCTGGTGCTGCAACTCAAGGGACTTGGTTATGAGCAGCACCCGGTCAATCTGAGACAGGGTGAACAGAAAGAGAAGGCCTATCGCCGGGTCAATCCCCAGGGGCTGGTGCCTTTTCTCATCGACGGGGATGTGCAGCTGGGTCAGTCGGTGGCCATCATGGAGTACCTCGACGAGACCTATCCGGCCTACCCCCTGATGCCCTCCGCTCCCGAGGAGCGGGCCCGGGTGCGCCAGATAGTCAACATGATCGCCTGCGACACTCACCCCCTCAACAACCTGAGGGTGCTGAACTACCTGGAGCAGGAGCTGGGGCAGAGCAAGGCGGCGCGCGATGCCTGGTATCGCCACTGGATTGACGAGACCTTCACCGCCCTGGAGCAACTGCTGATGACCACGGCCGGCGTCTATTGCGTGGGCAACGAGGTAACCCTGGCGGACTGCATGCTGGTGCCCCAGGTCTATAACGCCCACCGTTTCAATATGACGTTGGACGACTACCCCACCATCGCGCGCATCGTCGCCAACTGCGAGCAGTTGCAGGCTTTTATCAAGGCGGCCCCCGCCAATCAGCCGGATGCGCAAGCCTGAGGATCAATACCCTCAATCCGTGTTAAACAACAAAGGCCCCGCACCGTCAGCCGACCGTGCGGGGTGTTTGCATCATGGTCAGGGTTTGTCAGCTGCGGGCAGCCTGGCGCTGACAATGGTCGATAAAGCTGCCGAATATCGCCTCGTCGTAGCGCTTTCCCTGCTCCAGCAATCCTGTATTGAAGGGCTCCAGCAGCCAGCTCCTGGCATCCAGCACGTAGAAGTGAGGCGCCCCAACATACTCGGGCTCCCGATCTAGGAAGCGGTTTATCTCCTGACACCCGCTGTACCACTCGCCTCTGCAATAGCTGTCCTCTCATAGCCTCTTTCCTGGGGCGTTTTTGTAGCTTCCAAGCCGCCACGAACGAACTCTGTCGCCAAGTGGCAAGAGTGGTGGGTGATATGCGAAAAGCCGGAGCGGAAGCGGAGGGGAACCAAAAAACAAGGCTATGTCCCAATTACG
>NZ_JAAILA010000018.1 GCF_010974825.1 Aeromonas rivipollensis
GTGGTTCAGGACCGGGCTGGCCACCATGCGGATTTTCAGTTGGAGAAAATGAATGCCGAGACGGTGATAGCGGTTTTGACACCCCTTGTCTCGTCAGATGCGGTGTTGTGTAGCGATGGCGCCGGGGTGTATGCCAGTTTCAGCAAAGCGCAGGGAGTGACCCATCAGGTCGTGCGCAATCGTCAAGGCGAGCCCGTGGTTGGCGCGTACCACATCCAGCATGTGAACGGGTACCACAGGCGTTTAAAAGAGTGGATGGAGCGGTTCCATGGGGTAGCGACCCACTATCTGAGGAATTATCTGAGTTGGCGAAGGATGTTGGAGCGCTATGGACGGGAAGTGACTATCCCACATTGCTTGCAGGAGGCGCTGGGGCGCCCCATGCAACACGCAATTGGGACATAGCCTTTAAAATGCCCTTGAGGATGAGCGCGGTACAAATGGCCTGGTCGGTATAGGGCGGGCTTCGACCCCGTCGACCATGATGCTCGTTATGGAACCAGTTGCTCACTGCATCCTCGTCCACCCAGAACGTCAGTGAACCCCGCTTTATCAGGGACTTGTTGTACTGTGACCAGTTGGAAATGGGGTGACGCGCTTTGCCCATGATACTGACTTGAAAGGGGATTTGGTGATCAGATCACCGAGAGCACCATAAGTTCCGCATGAACCATCATGATTTGGGAAACAACGCCGATTAAGAACCTAGAAGAGATAAAACGGGACTATATCCGCCTGTGTGCTAGCGAGCAGGGCCTCTGGCTCGAGGTGTGTGATGTTGATTGGATAGGGCCTCATAACCCAGTCGAGGTCTGGACTCCCATAAAGAGGCTGGGACAGCCGCCTGCCCCTACAAGGGATGAACGGCCCAAAAAACTGCTTCACTTTATTGATATTAAGCCCATTTCGCTCAAACTTGATGCCGCCACACAGAAGGAGCTTGATGCTCACTGGATAGCCACAAAGCACGAGCTTGAGCCCCGTTGGGTAGCCACACCACAGGAAATAGAGAAGGCCATCAATCAATTACTCAACAACCGCCGCTATTTCGACATTTGCGGCCGCTGCCGCAAATTGAAGCCTGTTGGTCTTATGCATGGTGACTTTGCTTGTCAGAGTTGTGCCGAAAAATTCTTGGACATAGTCTACTGACATTGCAGCCTGTGACATGGATACCCTGATGTGAGCCTGGCTGATTTCGCTACAAGCCAAGCGGAGTCACTGGGTGAGCTGGTGGTCGCTATCGGCTCACCCGACACTCCGTTGTGCTCGCATCCTGGGCATCCAGATAGCACGCCTGAGCGATTCACCGGACAGCTGGGCGATGTTCGGAAGAACCTAGGTAATCTGGTTGAGTTTTTTGTATGCGGGGTTTTTTGTGGGGGTTAAACAAAACAAAAATATGCTTCAAGCAAAAAATATACATAAATAACAAATACATAATTAAATAAACCGAGTTCTCCATCGAAGAGCTCAACTGATCCTGCCCACCGGCAGCCTCAGATGCAGACAGGCCGCAACTCACGGCGGCCCCCTTGCCTCCCTCGCCTCCAGCCTTGTGATCCCCTCTTCTGATTGACGGCCCTGCCATCCCTCAGACAGTGCAGGCCTGGGTATCGGCCGCTTCCAGCAACAGACACTCGTCGGCATCCTCGCTCAACCTGACCAGACGGCTGCGCACCAGACCCAGCTTGCCCAGCAGCGCCACAGATCGCTCGTTGCCCGGGGTGACGATGGCGATGACCCGCTCGATGCCGAGCCGCTCCCGCCCATCCTGCAACGCCGCCCGTGCCGCTTCTATGCCGTAACCCTGACCGCGATAGGCAGGCAGGAAGGCGTAGCCTATGTCTTCGCACGGCAGGGTATCGCGCTTGATGAGCCCGCAGATGCCGATCCTGGCCTCGTCTTCCCGTCGCATCACCAGATAGAGACCATGCCCATGACGGGCATAGCTGACCGCCGGCCCCTGTTGTATGTACTCTTCGGCGTCACTCAGGGTGCGCACCCCGCGATCGCCTATGTAGCGGTGGAAGTCGCCGTCGTTGAGCAGTTCGAGAATGAAGGGGGCATCAGCAGTGGTTAATTCGCGCAGGGCGAGGCGCTCGGAGAGGATCATGGCAAAGGCTCGTGTGATGGGAACAACAGCCATCAAGACTGCCCCCATGAGGGGCGCTTGGCAAGATCCCCGGCCAAAAGGAGGCCGTCATGGACCGCAAGCCGGCCGACCGCAGCCGACATTTAGTCCCTGCCACATGAGTCGCGCGGCGGTTCCGGCTATACTGCCCGCCCTATCCCACAGAACAACAAGCAGGACATTCCCCATGACGGACACCACCGAATTCTTTGACGAACAGACACTGCTGGAAATGGTTGAAAACCAGCTCGCCGACGGCCATCCCCTGCAGGTGAAAGCCACCCTGATGCGGTTGGTGATGAAGGGCACCCCGCGGGACGAGGCGCTGCAATACATCGCCTGCGCCCTGGGTGCCGAGCTGATGGCCATGGAGGCGGATCAGGGCCCCTTCAACCTGATCCGCTACGCCGAGTTTCTCGACAGCCTGCCCGAGATGCCCTGGGCTGAATAACGCTCCTCATCAGGCGGGTCGCGCCAGCAGCCATTATCATTACTGCCACCATCAATGACGGGAGTAGGCAGATATGCGCTGGCAAAATCGCCGTGAGAGCAGCAATGTGGAAGACAGGCGCCAGGAAGGCGGTGGCAGCGGGGGCGGTGGCCTGCCCATAGGTGGCAAGGGGCGCCTCATCCTGATCGTGGTGGTCATGGTGGCGGGTTACTACGGCGTGGATCTCAGCCCCCTGCTCGACGAACCGTCCCGGCAGAGCCAGGCGCCGCGCCAGAATGTGTCAGAGCCGGCCAGCGATCCCCTGGCCAGATTCACCTCAGTGATGCTCGCCTCCACCGAAGATACCTGGGGCGCGATCTTCTCCCAGAGCGGCAGCCAGTATCAGCCTCCCAGGCTGGTGCTCTATCGCGGCGCCACCCAGACCGGCTGCGGCCAGGGCCAGTCTGTCATGGGCCCCTTCTACTGCCCGGCGGACAGCACAGTCTACATAGATCTCTCCTTCTATCAGGACATGCGCGACAAGCTGGGGGCCGATGGCGACTTCGCCCAGGGCTATGTGGTCGCCCACGAGGTGGGCCACCACGTGCAGCACCTGCTCGGCATCTCGACCAAGGTGCGCCAGCAACAGCAAGGGCTGAGCCAGGCCGCGCAGAACAAGCTGTCGGTCAAACTCGAATTGCAGGCCGACTGCTTCGCCGGGGTCTGGGGCTACCATATGGAGCGGGAGCAGGTGCTGGAGCACGGCGATCTGGAGGAGGCCCTCAACGCCGCCCAGGCCATAGGCGACGACCGCCTGCAGCAGCGGGGTCAGGGCCGGGTGGTGCCGGACAGCTTCACCCACGGCAGCTCGGCCCAGCGCCTCGCCTGGTTCAAGAAGGGCTTTGACAGCGGCAAGCCCGCCAGCTGCGACACCTTCGCCGCCCGCTGAGCCGGGCCAGACGACAAGGCCGGATCCCCAGGGATCCGGCCTTGTTGCATTCAGCAGACGGGAGATGGGCCTGCCGCTCTCCCGGGCAACTAGCCCTCAGGGGTCTCATCCGGCAGCAGATCGGTAAAGACGAAGCCGTCCCGCACCACTGTCTCCCCCACCCGGATGGCCAGGGGCCGCTGGAACATGGGGCCATCAAAGGCCAGGGTGTGGAACTCGCCGTTCTCGCCGCAGGGATCCACCCCGGCGGGCAGGGCCGCCAGCAGGGTCTCATCGAACTCGTGCCCACCCAGGTTGGCATCCAGCTTGCCGGGATCCAGGGTGCAGATCCTGGCCTTGAGGCCGGCGGCCATCATCTCCTGCGCCAGCTCGCTCGTGTCGCTGCCCCAGAGCGGGAACAGCGGCGCTATGCCCGTGCCCGCCAGCTGTTTCTCCCTATAGGCGCGCACATCCTCGAGGAAGAGATCCCCGAATGCCATGTGGCGGATCCCCATGGCCAGCACATCCTCGATGAAGCCGGCCATGACCCGGCCATAGTCCTCGTTGCTGCAGGGCCAGGGCAGATCGATGCAGTGCAGTGGCAGCCCCACGCACGCGGCCTGCTCCGTCAGCAACTGCTTGCGCACCCCGTGCATGGCCACCCGCTCGAACGCCTGATTCAGGGTGGTGAAGAGCCCCACCACCTCGATCGCCGGATCCTGGCGCAAGCGATGCAGGGCCCAGGCGCTGTCTTTTCCGCTGCTCCAGGAGAGCAGTACCTTTTTCTTCGTCATGACCTCTCCAATCCCTTGCCGCAAGGTGCTGCAAGACAGTGTTGCGAATTGTGCGATTTACTTCCTGGGATACAAAAGCATACCCTCGTGGGTGAGCGTATCCCCGCAGAGCATGGGGGAGAATAACTAAAAAAACGATGGGAAACATAAGGATATGACTAAAGTCAGCACACATCATGACCACAATCGCCCCCTCAACCGACAGGATTACAAGACCTTAAGCCTGGCGGCGCTGGGCGGTGCCCTCGAATTCTACGACTTCATCATCTTCGTCTTCTTCGCCGTGGTGATAGGCGAGCTCTTCTTCCCGGCCGACATTCCCGAGTGGCTGCGCCAGTTCCAGACCTTCGGCATCTTCGCCGCCGGTTACCTGGCCCGCCCGCTGGGGGGCATCATCATGGCCCACTTCGGCGATCTCATCGGCCGCAAGCGCATGTTCACCCTCAGCATCATCCTGATGGCGCTGCCGACCCTGCTGATCGGCCTGCTGCCCACCTATGCCACCCTAGGCATCGCCGCCCCGCTGCTGCTGCTGCTGTTGCGGATCCTGCAAGGGGCCGCCATCGGGGGTGAGGTCCCGGGGGCCTGGGTCTTCGTGGCCGAACACGTGCCCGCCCGCCGGGTCGGCGTCGCCTGCGGCACCCTCACCGCAGGGCTGACCGCCGGCATACTGCTCGGCTCCCTGGTGGCCACCGCCATCAACCGCGGCATGAGCCCGGTGGAGGTGAGCGAGTGGGGCTGGCGTCTGGCCTTCGTGCTCGGCGGTGTGTTCGGCATAGTCGCCATGTACCTGCGCCGCTGGCTGCACGAGACCCCTGTCTTCGCCGAGATGCAGGCCAACAAGGCCCTGGCCGAGGAGCTGCCCCTCAAGACGGTGCTCCGCGAGCACAAGGGCAGCGTCATCGTCTCCATGCTGCTGACCTGGCTGCTCTCCGCCGGCATAGTGGTGGTGATCCTGATGACCCCGACCTATCTGCAGAAGGTCCATGGCATCAGCCCGGCCGATGCCCTGACCGCCAACTCCCTGGCCATAGTGGCCCTCACCCTGGGCTGCATCTTCTACGGCCGCCTGATAGACAGCCTCGGCAGCGGCCCCACCTTCGTCCTGGGCTCATTGCTGCTGGCCGGTGCCACCTATGCCTTCTACCACGGCCTGGCGGCGGGCATGGATCAGCTGGTGCCGCTCTACATGCTGGCAGGCTTTGCGGTGGGGATAGTCGGCGCCGTGCCCTATGTCATGGTCAACGCCTTCCCGCCCGTGGTGCGCTTCTCCGGGCTGTCGTTCTCCTACAACGTGGCCTACGCCATCTTCGGCGGGCTCACTCCCATGCTGGTGACGCTGTGGATGAAGAACGACGTGCTAGCGCCCTCCCACTACGTGGTCAGTCTGGCCGGTCTCGGCTTCGTGCTGGGTCTCTGGCTCTGGCTGCGCCAGCGCACTCAGCGTCAGGCCACGCCACAAACCGCCTGACAGATGCGGGCCCCGGACTGTCGGGGCCCCTTCGTTCCGGCTATATTCAGCCTGGCTGCCGTAGAGTAGCCCCCCCTTAAGGCCAGACCCGCGTCTGGCCCTGTTGTTTTCCAACCACCCCGAGGTGCAAGATGTTTTTCCAGGTCGTATTCATCGCCTTGCTCGCGCTGCTGCCCATGGTCAATCCCCCCACCACGGCTACCCTGCTGCTGGGATTGAGCAAGGGCATGTCCCGTGAGCACGTACGCCGCCAGATCAACCTGGCCGCCATCTATCTGTTCGCCACCCTTTGCGTCAGCTTCTTCATCGGCTCCTCCATCCTGGATCTGTTCGGGATCTCCATTCCCGGCCTGCGGCTGGCCGGTGGCCTCATCATCGCCTTCATCGGTTTTCGCATGCTGTTCCCAGCCCCCAGCCAGTCCGCCGGGGTCGACATCAACCAGAGCATCGCCTTCGTGCCGCTCACCATGCCCAGCATGTGCGGGCCGGGCACCATGGCCCTGGTGATCAGTGGCGCCGCCCAGATTGCCGAGCTGCCCGACGAGTACAACCGTTTCGTCATCTATGCCGCCATGGTGACCGCCTTCGCCCTGATGAGCCTGCTCAGCTGGGGAGTGCTCAAGCTGGCGGATCCGGTCTGCAAGATCCTCGGCGCCACCGGCATAGACGCCATGACCCGCATCATGGGCTTCCTGCTGGTGTGCATGGGCATGCAGTTCTGCATCAACGGCATCAAGGAGGTGGCGCAGGATCCCGTGTTCCACGGTGCGCCCGCTGTGCAGACGGCCCCGGCGCAGTCACACGCATCCGCCGCCCTCGATCATCTGCCCGCCGCGCGCCAGCCCTGACCGAAAGCGTTGTCATCTCGGATCGGGGATCGTCGCCGAACTTGCGCCTGATCATGTTGCCTGCCCACGGACGGAGTAGTGTGTTTTTTGTACAGGCAAGGTTCAGAGGGTCGCTGCTAACGTGACCCGCGCAGACCCAATCACTTGAGGAGACATGCAAATGGAAAAGATGCTGACCGAGATTGGAAGCTCCAGCCTGTTCCACGAATATCTGAACGTGGTCGGGGCCGTCAGCCCCGCCCTGACCCGGATCAAGAGCAGGTGGGAATACAAGCGAAGCGATCGGCTGGTCGCCCAGATCAGGATAGATCCCCAGGGCAACGCGCGATTCTATATCGACGCCCGTGCCATATCGGCCAACTGAGCCCCATCAACCCCCTTCACCCACCCCGGTCCACTGACCGGGGTTTTTATTTGTGCGCCCCAGAGAAAACAAAACCCCGGCTGCGGCCGGGGTTTGGTGGTGTCGGGTCATGCCGCTGCGCGGCCAAGCCAACCTAGGAAGTGCCGCCCACGGTGAGCTGATCCAGCTTGAGCGTGGGCTGACCGACGCCGACCGGCACGCTCTGCCCCTCCTTGCCACAGACCCCGACCCCGCGATCCAGCGCAAGATCGCTGCCCACCATGGAGACCTGGCTCATGGCCTCTGGGCCGTTGCCGATCAGGGTGGCGCCCTTGATGGGGGCGGTGATCTTGCCATCCTCGATGAGGTAGGCCTCGGAGGCGGAGAAGACGAACTTGCCGGAGGTGATGTCCACCTGACCGCCACCGAAGTTGGGGGCATAGATGCCCTTCTTCACCGAGGCGATGATCTCCGCCGGATCGTGCTGACCCGCCAGCATGTAGGTGTTGGTCATGCGCGGCATCGGCAGGGCGGCGTAGGACTCGCGGCGACCGTTGCCGGTGAGTGGCACCCCCATCAGCCGGGCGTTCTGCTTGTCCTGCAGGTAGCCCTTGAGGATGCCGTTCTCGATCAGCACGTTGTAGCCCCCCGGGGTGCCCTCGTCGTCGATGGAGACGGAGCCGCGTCGGCCCACCAGGGTACCGTCATCGACTATGGTGCAGTGCCTGGAGGCGACCTGCTCGCCGATGCGACCGGCGAAGGCGGACGAGCCCTTGCGGTTGAAGTCCCCCTCCAGGCCGTGCCCCACCGCCTCGTGCAGCAGCACGCCGGGCCAGCCAGCCCCCAGCACCACCGGCATGGTGCCGGCCGGCGCGTCTATGGCCTCGAGGTTGACCAGGGCCTGGCGTACCGCTTCGCGCACATAGCCAAACGCCCGGCTCTCAAGCCCGTCCAGCTCCAGGAAATAGTCGTAACCGAAGCGGCCACCGCCGCCGGCGCTGCCGCGCTCCCGGCGCTCCCCCTTCTCGGCGATGACGGTCACCGACAGGCGCACCAGGGGGCGCACATCGGCGGCCAGGGTGCCATCGGTGGCGGCCACCAGTATCTCTTCATAGACGCCGCTGATGGAGGCCATCACCTGATTGATGGCGGGATCCAGGCTTCTGGCGAACTTGTCCATCTGCTCCAGCAGGGCAATCTTCTGCTGCTTGTCGAGGGTCTGCAGCGGGTCCATGGCGGGATAGAGCAGGTTGGCGGAGGTTCTGGCCCAGGCCTTCACCTTGCCCTGGGCGCCGGCGGCGGCTATGCCGCGGGCGGCGGTCACCGACTGTTGCAGGGCCAGCAGGCTCAGCTCGTCCGAGTAGGCGAAGCCGGTCTTCTCGCCGCTGACGGCGCGCACCCCGACCCCTTGGTCGATGTTGTAGCTGCCGTCCTTGACGATGCCGTCTTCCAGCATCCAGGACTCGTGCCAGCTGCGCTGGAAATAGAGGTCGCCGAACTCCACCTGATGGCTCATCAGGCTGCCGAGCAACTGCTGCAGGCGCCCTTCGTCGAGATCGTTCGGGGCCAACAAGGAGGCACTAACCTGGCTCAATAGACTCAATCTTTCTCTCCACTCTCGATGCGAGACGTCGTAACGGTGAATTCATCCGGTGTGGCCCGGTGACAAGTTCGTATTCGTCGGGTGCAATGAACGAAGTGAATTGCATCGCCAACCCAAAGATAGACACAGGGGCAATGCGCTTCGCGTGTTGCACCCTAGGTCAATCAACACCACACCATCAGAGCAAACGGGCGTGTTGCAGCACGGGCATGGTGCGTTTCAATTCGTCGACAAGGCCGGGCTCCATCTTCACCAGCACAGTGGCGGTGCCCGAATCCTGGCAGGCCAGCACCCGACCCCAGGGATCGATCACCATGCTGTGGCCCCAGGTCTGACGCCCCGTCTCGTGGCTGCCCCCCTGATTGGCGGCCACCACATAGCACTGGTTCTCGATGGCGCGGGCCCGCAGCAGCGGCTCCCAGTGCGCCTCCCCGGTCACGGCGGTGAAGGCGGCAGGCACCAGCAGCACCCGGGCACCGGCACGAGCCAGCTGGCGATAGAGCTCGGGGAAGCGCAGATCATAACAGATAGAGAGGCCGAGGGGACCAAAGGGAGAGTCCACCACCACGCACTCCTGACCGGGGCTGAAGGTCTCCGACTCCCGGTAGCGGCCGTGGTTGTCCGCCACGTCCACGTCGAACAGGTGGATCTTGTGGTAGTGGCCCTTGAGCTCGCCGTCGGGATCGAACACCAGGGAGCTGGTGTGGATATGATCGGAACCGGCGATGGTGGTGGGCATGGCCCCGGCCACCAGCCAGATGCCGTGGGTTTTGGCCCAATCGGCCAGTTGCTGCTGGATTGGGCCATCTCCCAGGGGTTCGGCCCCATCCAGATAACCCTGGCGCTCGCCGAACAGGGCGAAGTTTTCCGGCAGCAGCACCAGCAGGGGGCGCTCCTTGGGCAGCGCCGCCAGCTCGGCGGCAATCTGTGCCCGGTTATCCTGCCAGTGACGACCCGAGATCAACTGTATGGCGGCTAGCCACATGACGCGCTCCTTGTGATGGGGCAAGCCGCCGGACTCTGCATCCTCGGCTCGCGGGGGACTCCCAGCACTATGAGGGGTTCGGGCCCGGGACGAAAGGATTTTGGCACCGGACGCCGCTCCTCAGCGCTGGGCTGGTCCGCCGTGCTTGGGGGTCAGCAGGAAGGGGCTGACCTCCTCGGCGGGCAAGTTGGGCGCCACCGCATCCACCGCCTGCTTCTGCTGCTGGTTGAGCTTGATGCGGGCGCGATCCCGGCCGGCCTCGATCAGCTTGGGGGAGTCCAGCGGGCCCGAGACCCGGAAGTCGATGCGGGTCACCACATCCACCACAGGCTCCAGCAGCTTGGAGAGCGCCAGCACATAGAGCCCGGTGATCGGGGTCAGCGAGAACGCAGCCACCACCGGCAGGGTACCCCCCAGGTTCGGGGAGAAGCTCAGATCGTAATCGAGACGCCAGCGCACCAGATCGGCGATGCCCTCGCCACGCAGGTTGCCCGCGGCTCCCTTCATGTAGAAGTCGTTGTTCTCCACCACCCCCTGCTTGATCCTGGCGGAGGCCGACATGGACTCGAAGTAGAAGCCCTTGTCGAACACATCCCGAAAATCGAGGCGCAGCTTGCGCATCAGGGAGTCGAGGCTCAGCAGGGAGAGCAGGCGCGCCCCCTTGTCGTTGACCTCCCGCAGTGTGCCCCCCTCCAGCTGGTAATCTGCACTGCCTGCCAGGGTCGGCAAGTCCAGCCGGTAGGGCACGTCACGCCAGCTGAGATCCAGTGCCAGCTTGCCCGGCGCGTCGCCTATGGGCGAGGTGAAGCCGAGTCGCTTGAGCAGCAGCTCGCTGTTCTGGGTGCTGAGGTGGGCGCGGGCCCGGGTCTGCATCTGGCCGGGCTGCGCCAGCCACTCGGCGCTGCCGCTCAGGGTGCTGCCGGCGAGCCGCATCTCCAGCCCCTTGAGAGCGAGCCGGTTGGCGCCTGGCACCAGTTCCCCTTTGAGCTCCCCGAGGGGCAGGGCGCCGAAGCGGCAATCCACGCAGCTGAAGGTGAGCCAGGGAATGGCATCCATGATGGCCTTGTCCTGCCTCGCATCGGGCTCGGGGCTGAGGTCGGATCCCTTGCCCGACCAATGAATACGGGCGAACTTGGCATCCATGGGCTGCCTGTCCGTCACGGGAATGCGCACCACCCCCATCACCTCGGGGCTGTCGATCATCACCTCGGTGGCCAGGTTCACCGGCCCCACGGTGAAGTGCACCGCCTTGAGATTGGCGCTGCCGATATCGGCCCGGGCGAGCAGGCCATCGACCCACCACTCCTGAGGCAGGAAGGCGGGGCCGACCACCGCATTGCCGCTGCTCCCCGCCCCCTTGCCCGGCCACCAGCGCGTGAGCCGTGCCAGCCAGCCGGCCACGTCGGCCTGGGGCTGATTGATGGCGAGCAGCATGGGCTTGTCTTGCAGCACCCGGGCCCCGGGCTGACCGACGTTGACCCGCACCCGGCTGAGGTAGGGAGCCCCCTCGCCGTACACCAGCCGGCTCTGCATATCCACATCGGCCCCCAGCACGGCGCGAATGTCGGCGCTGCCGTCGCGGCCCCGTGCCGTTACCTTGAGGGGGAGCTGGCTCCCGGCCGCCTTGGTCAGCGGCACCGGCAGATCCAGCCCCATCCCCTGCAGGTTGGAGTCCAGCGCCAGCTGGAAGCTGAAGGCCTTGTTCTCGGGCAGGGTCAACCCCAGGGTCCCCGTCCAGTTGCTGCGCCCCTTGAGCATCTCGAGGGCGGGAATGTCCTGGCGCTGGCGACTGCTGTCCCAGAGTCCCTTGAACTTGAGATCCGCCTGATAGCCGTGGGGCAGCTGCTTGCCCCGATAATCCAGGGTCAGCGGCTGGTTCCACAGGCTGGCCTTGAGATTGCTGAAGTGCGTGTGTTCGTTGTCATATTCGAGTCGTCCCTGCACCTTCTCCAGGGGCAGATCCAGGGTGGCGATCCTGACGCTGTTGTCATGGAAGTTCGCCTCTCCGCTGGCCTTGACCTCGCCCTTGCCACCCAGCGGTATGTCCAGCTTGACCGTGCCATCCATGGGGCCGCGGATCTCGATCTCCCGCAGTGCCTGACCCACGGAGCCCGCGAGGGGAGACTCCTGCAGGTAACCGCTGATGGCCTGCCCCTCTCCCTGGACCTTGGCATCCACGTAGAGGTGCGCCCCGGGGGAGAGATCCGGGATCCAGGCATGCACAGCGTCGGATCTGGCCTTGCCGAGCCGGGTGGCGCTGCTGCGCATGTCCAGACCCGCGTTCTGGAACAGGAGGTCTATCTGCAGCTCGGTGAGCGGCAGCCAACCGGGGAAGAACTCGTAGGTGGCCTGCTCCAGCGGCACGGCGACCTGGAAGACCCCCTTGCCGTTGTCATAGGGGAAATCGCGGAACTCGCCGTACCAGAGCAGGTCTGCCCCCTTGGCCTTGCCCCCCTTGATGGCGCCGCTCAGGTAGTCCACCAGGCCGTCGCTCATCACGGCCAGCGGATAGTAGCGATCCGCATGGGCCGCATTCTTCACGTCGATGCGGCCGGTCAGGGCGAGGAAGGGGTGCTCGAACAGCTCGAGGCGGAAGCGGCTGGCGAGGGTCAAGTCCTCGTTATCCAGCGCTATATCCTGGCCGTAGAGCACCCAGCCTTGCGTCTCGCGCCACCAGTCGAGGCGCGCAAAGAGGCTGTCGACCGGGATAGGCACCTTGAAGTGACGGGCGGGATCCACCTTGCCCTTGCCCAGGGTCAGGCGGGCGCTGCCCCCGGCCGGGGTCAGCCAGAAGTCGCCGTCCAGTTTCTGCAGCCCTGGCACGTCGTGCCAGGCCTTGGTCTCGAAGCCCCTGAGCTGTCCGCTCAGGGAGAGCCCCTGCCAGTCGCCATCGGCCTGCAGCACCAGCTCCTGCACCTTGCCCTTGGGTTGGGTGTGCTTGAGGGTGTTGGTCAGGCTGGGATAGAGGCCCGAGACCAGCTGGCTCAGGTTGGCCATCTGGTTGAGATCGATGGCGGGCACATAGCCCTGGATGCGGGAGCCGACCCGCTCGAGCTGCAACCGGCTCTGCAGCCAGGTCGCCCCATCGAGCTTGAAGGTCACGTCATGGCTGGCGAGCTGCCACTCCTCACCGTCGCGCCGCAGCTGGATCTTGCCCCCCTGCAGATCGAGCCGGTGCGGCTCGCCCTTGACCTCGTCTTTCCAGATCAGGTGGTTGTTGCCAAAGGCCAGCAGGGAGTTGCCGAGCCTGCCCCCCTCGAACTCGCTCCACAGCTGGAAGTCGAGCTGGCCGGTCACCTTGGGTTCGCCGGCGTGGATCCGCGCCAGCATGGGGCTGATGTCCAGCTCGCTGGCCCCCAGGTAGAGCTGGCCCTTGAGCCTGTCGAGGCGCACTTGCGGGGCATCCACGTCGATGATGAGATCGATGGCGCTCTCACCCACCCCGTTGATGAGGTAGGCCTTGCCCACCCCCTGATGGCGCTTGCCGCGATTCTGCCAGCGCAGCTGGGCGATGTTGAGGGCACGCACCTCCCCCAGCGCCGTGGTCACGCTCAGGCGGCTGTCATGAATATCGAAGGTGGAGAGCTGGGTCAGCAGGAAGCGCAGCAGGGCCCGCTGCTGATCCGGGCTCTTCTCGCCGGTCGGGGCGGCCGGCTGCGCCAGATCCAGCGCTATGTCGCCGTCGCTCAGCAGCAGCTGGCCGAACACCGGTTTCCAGTCGTTGAGGGAGCGCCAGAAGTCGAGGTGGGCCCACACCTTGCCGAGGCGCAGGGAGAAGCGCCCCGAATCGGGGGCGATGACCAGCCCTTGCAGCTCGAGGGCCGGGCCGCGCTGGGTCCAGCTCAACCCGACGTGCTCGACGCTCACCTCCAGCTGGCTGTCGCCAAGCAGGGTGGCGATCAGCGCCTGCCTGTGCTGGTTGAGCAGGGGGCCGCCAAGGCGTACCACGCTGACCAGGATGGCCAGCAGCACGAAGAAGACCCCGAGGGCTAACCAGCCCCGACTCAGCCAGCGGTAGATCAATTACATCATCACCACATCGAATTGTTCCTGCCCACAGAGCGGCTCCGTCACCACCCTGACCTGCTTGCCGATGAAGACTTCCAGCTCGGCCAGACTGTGGGACTCCTCCCCCCGCAGGTAATCGGCCACCGAGGGGGCCGCATAGACGGTGAACTGATCCGCATCGTAGGCACGGTTGACCCGGATGATCTCCCGCAGGATCTCGAAGCAGACCGACTCCACCGTCTTGACCCGGCCGCGCCCCTTGCACTCGGGGCACTCGGAGCAGAGCACGTGTTCCAGGCTCTCCCGGGTGCGCTTGCGGGTCATCTCCACCAGCCCGAGCTGGGAGAAGCCGTTGACGTTGGTCTTGGCCCTGTCTTTCGCCAGCGCCAGCTCCAGGCTGTGCAGCACCCGGCGGCGGTGATCCTCGGACTGCATGTCGATGAAGTCGATGATGATGATGCCGCCGAGGTTGCGCAACCGCAGGTGGCGGGCGATGGCGGCGGTGGCCTCGACGTTGGTGTTGAAGATGGTCTCTTCCAGGTTGCGATGGCCCACGAAGGCACCTGTGTTGATGTCCACCGTGGTCATGGCTTCGGTCTGGTCGATGATGAGGTAGCCGCCGGATTTCAGCTCCACCTTGCGCTCCAGGGCGCGCTGGATCTCGTTCTCCACGTCGTAGAGATCGAAGATGGGCGACTCGCCGGAGTAGTACTCCAGCTTGTTGGCGAGCTCGGGCACATACTCCCCGGTGAAATGCGAGAGCAGCTCGAAGCTCTGGCGCGAGTCGACCCGGATCTTGTCGAGCTCGGCGCCGACGAAGTCGCGCACCACCCGGAAGGCCAGGCTGGGATCCTCGTAGAGGATCTTGCAGGGCGGGTACTTCTGCTTGCGCTCCAGGATCTTGCGCCACAACCGCTTCAAGAAGGCGGCGTCCTGCTCCAGCTCCTGCTCCCCCACCCCTTCGGCGGCGGTGCGGATGATGTAGCCACCCAGCTCGTCCACATAGCCCGCCACGGTGCGCTTGAGGCGTTCCCGCTCAGCTTCGGACTCGATACGCTGGGAGACGCCGACGTGGGCACTGCCCGGCATGAAGACCAGGTAGCGGGACGGCAGTGTGATGTCGGTGGTGAGGCGGGCACCCTTGGTGCCCAGCGGGTCTTTCACCACCTGCACCATGATGTCCTGGCCCTGACGCACCAGCTCGGCGATGTTGCCCGCCTGGAACTGCTCCTTCTCCTTGATCGCCACGCACTCGGTGTGGGGCACAATGTCGGAGGCGTGCAGGAAGGCGGCCTTGTCCATGCCGATGTCGACGAAGGCGGCCTGCATGCCGGGCAGCACACGGCTGATCTTGCCCTTGTAGATGTTGCCCACTATGCCGCGCTTGGCCTGACGTTCTACATGCACTTCCTGCAGCAGCCCGTTCTCGACCAGGGCGACCCGGGTCTCTGAGGGGGTGACGTTCACCAGCAGTTCTACTGACATAAGTTACCTTGCCTTTCTAGTTTTGAATTCTGGCACGACGAACAATGGGTAACTCAGCAGCGAACTGCTGACGAGGGGATTACCGAGTCTGCTCGAGGTGCTGCTTGATCAACAGATCCGTCTCCAGCAGGGGCAGGCCGACCACGGCGCTGTAGCTCCCCTCGATGCGGCTGACGAACTTGCCGGCTATTCCCTGGATGGCATAGGCACCGGCCTTGTCGCAGGGTTCACCCGTGCGCCAGTAGGCCTCTATTTCGGCCTCGTCCAGCTTGCGGAAGGCCACATTGGTGGTCACCAGCCGCACGTCGCAGCGCTCCGGGGTGGCCAGTGCCACCGCCGTCATCACCTGATGGACCTTGCCGGAGAGTGCCTCCAGCATGTCCTTGGCATCGAGCAGGTCGGAGGGTTTCTCCAGCACCCTGTCCCCCAGCACCACTATGGTGTCGGCGCCCAGCACAGGCAATGCGGTCGGGGCCGCGGCCACACCGGCCATCGCCTTGTCACGGGCGAGCCGGCAGACGTAATCCTGGGGCTTTTCGCCCGCTTCCCGCTGCTCGGGCACATCCAGCCTGAGCACCTCGAAACGGTAGCCCAGCTGGGTCAGCAGTTCGTGCCGGCGGGGCGAGCCCGAGGCGAGATAGAGTTGCAGTTCGTTGTGCTTGTTCATATTCACTCAATGAGATGAGACGCAGTTACAATCCGTTGTTTTTGCTCATGTTCACTTGATATTGAAGCGACGGCGTACCTTGCGCAAGACCATAAAAATCCAGGGCCATATTAACATCGTTGTCAACGTCGACCAAAAATAGGCCAGGTTGAGGCTGGCACGGCTGAACAGATGCTCGGCCCAGAACACGGTGATCTTGCCCACCAGGGAGAGCAGACCGATGATCAGCGCCTGCTGCCAGAGGGAGAAATTGCGGATCTTCTGGAACTGGAAGGCCGCCAGATAGGTGGTGATGGCCATGGCCATGGCCCGCACGCCGAGGGTGCTGCCGAGCAGCACATCCAGCAGCAGGCCCGCCACCCAGGCGGTGCCGACGTTGGTGCGGTGCGGCAACGCCAGCGCCCAGTAGATGAGCACCATGGCGAGCCAGTCCGGCCGGAAGGGTTCGAATTGAAAGGGAAGCGGCAGGATCGAGAGGCACAGGGCCAGCAGGATCGAACACCAGATCCAGATCCTGCCGCTGGCGGGTTGCAGCATCAGCGCGTCGCCTCCGCCGCCGAAGTGGCCGTCGCCGCAGAGGGCGCAGCCGCAGGCGTCATGGCCTCGTCGTCATGCACTTCCGGCTTCTTGTCGGTCCACAGCAGCAGCAGGTAACGCAACCTGTCCAGTGCCACCAGGGGCCTGGCCTCGATCTGGGCGAAGGGCTTGCCCTCCACATAATCGGATCGGGTCACGGTCGCCACCGGATAGCCTTCCGGGAAGCGGCCGCCGAGGCCCGAGGTGACCAGCAGATCGCCGACCTGGACGTCGGTGTTGCGCGGCAGGTTGCGCAGCTCCAGCTTGTCCAGCTCGCCGCTGCCGGAGGCGATGGCGCGCAGATCGTTGCGCAGCACCCGCACCGGAATGCCGTGGCTGGAGTCGGTGATGAGCAGGACGCGGCTGGTGGTGGAGCCCACGTGGAGCACCTGACCGACCACCCCCTGATCGTTGATCACCGGCTGGCCGTTATAGACGCCGTCCAGCGCCCCCTTGTTGATCAGCACCTGATGGCTGAAGGGGTCGGAATCCACCGACAGCAGCTCGGCCACCATCTTGCGGGACTCCTTGTGCACCGGCGACCCGAGCAGCTCGCGCAGGCGCTGGTTCTCGTGTTCCAGCTGATCCAGCTTGAGCAGGCGGGAGCGCAGGGTGAACAGTTGCTGCTCCTGCTGCTTGGTCTGCTCGATCAGGCTGGATCGGGTCTGCACCTGGGTCGACATGGTGTCGAGCAGGATACCGGGAGCATTGGCGATGTATTGCAGCGGGCTGACGAGGGAACTCAGATAGACGCGGACGTGCGTAAACACACCGAAGCGGGAATCCGCGACGATGGCAGCGACAGAGATGATGACGGCGAGAAACAACCGTAACTGAAGCGAAGGGCCTCTACCAAAGATGGGTTTCATGAGTCGTCAAAAAAGAGCCGGCGCTCGGCCGGCTTTGGGTCTTATTCGTAGTGGAACAGATCGCCACCGTGCATATCGATCAGCTCCAGCGCCTTGCCACCGCCACGGGCGACACAGGTGAGGGGATCTTCAGCCACGACGACCGGGATGCCGGTCTCTTCCATCAGCAGACGGTCGATGTCTTTGAGCAGGGCGCCACCACCGGTCAGCACCATGCCGCGCTCGGAGATGTCGGACGCCAGCTCGGGCGGGGACTGCTCCAGGGCGACCATGACGGCGGAGACGATGCCGGACAGCGGCTCTTGCAGCGCTTCCAGGATCTCGTTGGAGTTCAGGGTGAAGCTGCGGGGCACACCCTCGGCCAGGTTACGACCACGAACTTCGATCTCGCGCACCTCTTCGCCCGGGTAGGCGGAGCCGATCTCGTGCTTGATGCGCTCGGCGGTGGCTTCCCCGATCAGGCTGCCGTAGTTGCGGCGCACGTAGCTGATGATGGCTTCGTCAAACTTGTCGCCACCGATCCGCACCGACTGGGAGTAGACCACACCGTTCAGGGAGATGATGGCCACTTCAGTGGTACCACCACCGATGTCCACCACCATGGAGCCTGTTGCTTCGGAAACCGGCAGGCCGGCACCGATGGCGGCGGCCATGGGTTCGTCGATCAGGTAAACCTCGCGGGCACCGGCGCCCAGCGCGGATTCCTTGATGGCACGGCGCTCGACCTGGGTAGATCCACACGGCACACACACCAGCACACGGGGGCTGGGGCGGAAATAGTTGTTGTCGTGAACCTGTTTGATGAAGTGCTGCAGCATCTTCTCGGTCACGTAGAAGTCGGCGATGACGCCGTCCTTCATCGGACGAATGGCGGAGATGTTACCAGGGGTACGACCCAGCATCTGCTTGGCGGCATGACCGACGGCAGCGACCGATTTGGCGTTCCCGCGCTCTTGGCGAATGGCGACAACTGAGGGTTCGTTAAGGACGATCCCTTGATCTTTTACGTAGATCAGGGTGTTGGCAGTTCCCAAATCGATCGACAGATCGTTGGAAAAGACGCCTCTGAGCTTTTTGAACATGGCTACGGGAAATCCTAAGAATTTGGAGGTGCAGAAAACCGGCTAACTTTACCAATGCCCACCCCAATGGGCAAGCGCTCAAACTGTCGCCAGTCAATCAAGCGCGACAAAAATGCGAGTCATCACTCACCCGCTCAGGCCGACAAACACTACGAAACAAGGAGATAAGACGCAGGCCCATCCCAAAGCGCCCCTCTCCTTGTCCCCATATCATTTTCAGGGCATCACTTCGCGGCGATAAATAATGCGATCGTTGCCTCGAGTGGAGCCGAAAATGGCCTCCCCCGCCTGAGTGAGTGGATCCGACAGCCAGAGTGGCCGTGACGGCTGTTTCGACAACTCCACCTTGTAGGGAATGCGCACCGCGACATTTGGTGCAGAGAAATGAAACAGGATCTCACCTTTATTTACTGTCGCTACACTGGCTGGCGCAGCCAGACCACTGAGGGTCAGGGTGCTGTTGAAAGATTGTGGCGGCGTATTTCCTGGTACCAGACCCGTGACCTCATAAGAGCCGTTGTTGAAACTGATCTTGCGCGTCGAATCTAGGATGGTTGCCGGATCAAAACCATTATTAGCCAGAGATAGTTGTGTACAAACATCCGCTTGATTGATTTTCCAACCACCCCCTTCGAAATATTGCACCTGCAGAGGCAACGTAAGCGGGGCGCTGGCAACCCCCTGCCGGGTACTGGCCTGTAATCGACCGAAATAGGCTTGCATCGGCACACTGTCGAGCAGCCGGGCATTGCATCCGCTACCGCTGCAATCCCCCGCCACCGTCTCATTGAAGTTCGGGCTGGCAATCTGGGAGTTATCACCATCGTTGTCCCTCATATAGAGACCAAATAACAGCGACTTGTAGGGGCCGTCTGGCTGGGTGTCGGACAGGCGCACGAACTCGCTGCTACCGGTGAACGCCGCTCGCCCGTTGAACCATGGCAGGGGCTGTAGGCTACGCAAGCGGCTCGACAGCGAGTTGCCATCCTTGTTGTTGGCTGTCGTGATATAGGCTCCCCCCTTGGCAAAGAGACCCGTATAGTTCTGGGTCTGGCTCCCCGCCATGTTACGGGCCACCACCTCCAGCTTGATGCCAAATGGCTGACTCATATAGGTAAAGTCTCGCTCTGGTGCCGTCGTATCCACACAGGCTGGCACAACATCACTGCTCACCAGATTGAAGTCCCAGGGCACGAAGCGCCCCACCGGCATGCTGGCAGCGGGCGGTATGGTGTAGTTGAAATAACCTGCCGCCGGTGGGGTCGCCGTCATCCGGAACACTCCCACCTCACTCACTGTCTGGCTAATGGTATTGGCACTGTTGGTCGCTGCCACATGGTTATAGGTGGTAGTACCCAGCGCGGCATTGGTGCCCGGGCTTGGTGCCACCAAGGTGCTACCCAAGCCAATGCCACTCAGCACAAAGTTGGGCGTAGTCTGATTCCCTGCGCAGATATCCCCATCATTGGCCGACTCCCAGGCCATCGCCTTGATATCTATCTGGAACGTCTCCCCCGCTTTTCTGAATACAGGGCAGCTGCTATCACCTGCCGCGCAGACCCCTTGCGGGGGCGTAATACACAGACCGACCGGACGCGCCACAAACTGATCCGCGCCTAGCATCACCAGACCCGCCGTCTCACCACTGCCATTATGGCGGGCATAGAGCTGCATCTGACCAGCATCGGGGTAGGTCACTTTTTTCAAGGTCGCCTTACCCTGATTATCAAAAGTCAGGTTGAGGGTGGTTGGTGTTGGTAAAGGAACACTGGCGGCATAAGTAGCAATGACATTGCCATCGATGGAAATCTTGCTACCAAAGCTATTGGTATTTGGATTGTTGTACGTTCCCCAAAAGCCGACAGACCTCACCCCGGTAAATCCTGGCACACACTGCTGGGTAAGATCGTCTTTCTTGACCGCACTAATAGTCACATCCTGAGGCTGGTTGGAATAGGTATCCGGCACGTTGAACAGGAAGCCGCTGTCGGCAAAGCTGAGGGTACAGGCGGCGTCGCTCAGGGCACCGCTGCCCGCCCGGCAAAGCGTCGTGCTAAGCGGCTTGGTGGACGGCGTCGAGCCACTCACCCCCACCCTCATGGCCGTCGCTAGGTTGTTGCGCAGCTGCAATTTGGTGGTGCCGTCGCTGAAATTCACGGTAGCGGTGTTGCCGTTGTAGCTCACCTGGCTGCCGGCTATCCAGCCGTTGCTGCCGTTTTTAAGCGGCGTCAGGGTGGCGCTTACCGGGTCCGTGAACAGCTGGCTGCAACTGTCATTGGCGCAGGCCCGGATGATGAGAGTCTCCGGGTTGCAGGTCAGGGCCTGGCCTGAGTGATCGAACTCGAAGTGATTGATCTGGGTCCCCACCGGACTGGACTTGAGGGCGCAGATCCGGACGTTGTCGATCTGGTGGGCGTTGGTCGCATCCCCCGTCGAGCCGGTCAGAGACAACAGCAGATTCTCGGGAATGGCCGCCTGGCCACTCTGGGCGGCGGCATTGAAGCTGTCGATAAGGGTGCTGTAACCGCTCCCCGTGTTGCGCTCCACCTTGACCATGGACTGGTCCTTGGTACGCGAATCTATGGTCAGTCGATAACGGTGAGGGCGATTGCTGTCCGAGCCGCTGTCCACGGTCGGCGACAGGCAGTTGCCGTTGGCGTTGTCGGCGCCGTCTTTGCAAGTCCCCTTGAGGTAGTTGTAGCCGCTGGTGCCTGAGCCCGAGCCACGCACCACCACGGACTGCTTGCGTCGCCCCTTGTTGGTCGCCCCGCCTTCGCCGGAGAAGTTGCCATATTCGTCTATGCCCACCCCGAGCCAGCCACCGGCAAAGCCGTTGTTGACCCCCGTCTTGAAACCATACCCGAGGGGCCCGCCGAAGGCGCCCGGTTGGGGGGTATCCCTGGCATCCGAGAGCACCACCGCCATGCCGTCCGCCCCGTTGCCACCGTGGGCATACTGGTCGAACTCTATGGTCACCAGGTTGTTGGCGGCGGGGAAGAGCCGCTGGTAAGTCGCCGAGGTGGATTGCTTGGGGCTGGCCTGGGTCATGCCGAGCCGGCCATTGACGATGGCGGGGGTAAAGTCGCCGCTGCTGCGAGCCACCACCCAGTTGTTGCTGAGGGTGCTGGCGGAGAAGTCGTCGCTGAAACAGGTGAGTTCCTCTTCACAGATACCGGGCCAGTCACCGGTAAAGGGCTCATGGATGACCTTGCTGTTATCCGTCATGGTGACATTCACCGCCGACACAGCCCCCGTCAGCTGGGCCTGCCAGCTCATGGCCAGATCGCCCGCATTCACATAGAGAATGGCGTTGAGTTTGGCATTGTCGCTCATGGTGACCTTGCCAAAGTGGTAGAGCCTCAGGTCGTTGGCTTTGCCCCCAGCATTGACCTCCATCTGGTTGCTCAGGGTCAGGTCACTCTTGAGGTAAAGCTGGGCCGCGAAGCCGGTATCGAAGATCAGCTTGTCGTTGCTGCCAAGCTCCAGCTTGTCGATCCAATGGCTGCCGCCACGGAAGTAGAGCCGGATGTCGGACGTGCTTTGATGCTTGAAGGTCTTGACGTAGCTGGCCTGCAGATAACCATTGATGACGCCGTTGTCGCTCACCTCCAGGGTCTGATGCAGTTTGAGGGTCAGATCGCCGCGACTGCCCGCGGCCGTGATCTTGCCCTGCCCCTCCATCTTGAGCCCATAGACAGCGAGAGAGCTCTGACCCTGGAAGGTCATGGCACTGTTGCGCTTCATCCCAAGGTTCTTGATGACCCAGTCTCCGGCTCCCATCAGCACGCTCTGGCCACCGGCCGAAACATCCATAGTGACGTTATCTATGTAGCGCGGCTGGAAGACGGCCGTCCCGGTATTTCCATTGCCCGAGACATCCAGAGAGCTGTAGACGGTGACCCTGGCGTCGTTGAGCTTGCCCTGGCCCGTGACCATCAGATCGTTCACATGAAGGTTTCCCGACCCGGTGACGCCACTGTTGTAATCATTCCTGATGGTCAGCCTCTTGGCATAGACGGTCGCGCCATTGAGGTTGAGCACGGCACCCTCGCTGATCGACAGGGTATCGAAACGATAGGTCTGGCCCGATTTCAGGGTCGCCACGCAACTGTTGCCCCCCCATGAGGCACTCTTGTAGTCACCGGCTGCAGGCGAGATGGCGCCGTCGCAAGCGAGATCCTTTTTCCCGCTATAGGACGGAAAGCCTCCCGGGTTGGCAGGAAACTCGTTGGGGTCGCTGATAAATGCCACATCCTTGAGCGGGCTGGCCAGGACGCCGCTGACGTTGCAACTGGAAACCCAGGTGCCGTTGTTCCAGAAGCCACCGTTGTTGCAGTTGGCGTTCGGCTGGATGGTTTTGCCAAGGAAGGGGTAATTGGTATCCATAGTGGCGCTGGTGATCCGGCTCTCGCCACTCATGGCTAGCCGACCGGGAGAAGCATGGCTCTGAACCGGGTAGGCGAAGGCCGCAGTGCACTGGCTGGCGGCCTGCACCGAGGCAGAGCACCAGAGCAGCGCCAGCCACAGGCCTGAACTCAAGCGGGGCATCATGGGTGCTCACTCCTCATTGGGGATCTCACTGTGTCACTCCATCAAAGGCTTCCGCCACCAGGGTGCGGCTGACGACAAAGCCCGGGTTGGCGCCCGCTGCCTCTGTGCCACAGGTGCCCAGGCTGGTGAGCCGGTAGGTGGTGCTGGTCTCTCCCCCCTGACTGGCCTGGATCTCATTGCAGCTCACCGAGACCCGGCACCCGCTCAGGCCGGGATCCTTGTCGAATACCCGGGACGCCGCCACCCTGGTGCAGGCGGCGGGCAACTCGGCGCCACTGCGATTGGGAAACAGCTGGTAGAGGGCGATTTCCAGCCCGCTCTGGGCCGCCATCAGGGCACGCACCCCGCGCACCTCCACCGTATTCTTCTCGCCGCTGTCCACCAGGAAGCGGCCCATGGCCGCTGCCAGCAGGGCCATGATGACGATGACGAAGAGGGCGACCACGATGGCGCTGCCGCGCTGGGGCGCCAACCTGCGGGGAGGCCTAGGGAACATTGAGCGTCTCCAGCTTGTGGTTGAAGAGGACGCGCTCGCCGCGCTGCTCAAGCTCCATCCGCAGTCCCACCTCGCTCTGGCTGAAGGCGGCAGGTTCACGGTAGAAGTAATAGGACGCAGGGCGAATATGCTCGGCCATCAGGGCCGGCGAGCTCCCGTGAAAGTCAGTGCCTATGGCGGCGCTGGCCCGGGTCAGGGCGGCATTCATCACGCAGTAACGCACCTGCTGACGGGCAAAATAGATGCGCTGCCCCGGCGACTCCTTGGCGAAGGTGTCATCCACCGTCAGCGGCAAGGCTCCCGAGACCGGGCTCCCCACCGAAATAACCCTGGCCACGCAGTTGCCATGGAGGCACCCCTGCTCCAGGTTGAGAACTGGATCGGCAAGGGGGTAGATGATGGCAAGGTCCTCATCTTTCTTGGGCAGCACCTCAGGCACCACTATGGTGAGCCCACCGCTGGCCGCAGAGCCCAGATAACGGCTGGCGGTGGCGATCGGCCAGAAGCGCAGACAAGCGCCCCGCGCCACCAGCTTACCGTCGACATCCTCGATCCGCACCGAGCCCGGCACCGCATCCCGCAGCTCGCGGTTGAGCCGCTCCAGGGCGAAGCGGGCATCGCTCATCAGCTGCTCCCGGCGGCTGGCATCCCCGTAAATCTGGGTGCCGATGCCGATAAACTGGCTGGCAAAGGTGGCCATCACCCCGAGCAGCAAGATCACCATCACCAGTTCCACCAGGGTGAAGCCCCGTGCCCGCCCAGGTCGGACGCGGTAACGGGTTGCGGTAACATATGCGTCATCGGACGCGGCATAACGGGAACGCGGCTTGTCCATCAGTAATTCCCCCGATAGAGGGTGAAAGCCAGCTCGCTCTCGTCCGGCAGGCGCACTGTCAGAGCGACGCGCTTGCCGATGGACTCGGCCCCCAGGCCTGAGCTCCCGAACAGGGTATCCGGGGTGACGGCGATCCTGACCTGATAGTGGCGATACTCCTCGTCGCTGACGCCCTCGGCATCCATCTGGGTAAACTGGTTGGCGTCCACCCAGTTGCCAGCGGTATCGAAGTCATCCACGTCGTTGAACTCGTAGGGGCGCGTCTCGCCGCCATCCGGACCGTAATCGGCGACCGGGGTGCAGGCGGGATAGGTCACCGCAGGGGTGCCGACCGTCTCGCCGCAGCGAAAACGGCCGCCATTGTGATCCGAGTGTTCATCGAAGGATTTTTGCAGCACCTCGCCGAGGATCCGCTGGGCCAGCTGGGCGCCCCGCACCTGCTGCACCGGATCCACCCCCTGGGGGGCCTGATTGATGAGAAGCCCCAGGATCCCGGTCAGGGCGATGGCCAGCAGCACAATGCCGACCACGAATTCGATCAGGGTGAAGCCGCGACGGGCCTTAAGGGAGGGCATGGATATAACCTTCCGGCTCGATACGCAGTCGGGCGCTCTCCTGCCCGCTGCTCACCAACAGGTTGCAGCCAGTGACGCAGGTGGACGGTGAGAGCGGACGGCCGCTGCGCTTGTCGAAAAAGAAGCTGCCTTGCGGCAGGGAGATGTCGCCGGAGGCCGTGACAACGCGCCCCCGGATCCGCTCGTTAGCACTCCAGTTATCTATGATGGACCCGGACGCACAGCTGCCCGTCTGGGTCAGGTGAGCGAAGCGACTCTGCTCCAGCACCAGCTGGGTGCAGCGCGCCTCCCCTTCATGCATGTTCATGGTCTGCACCAGCCGCAACCGGGTCACCAGCTCGTCACGCAGGGTATGGGTTTCAAAGCCGCCTTTGCCCAGCCACTTGGGCACGGCAAAGGCGGCCAGAATCCCGAGCAACAGGATCACGATCACCAGTTCAATCAGGGTGAAGCCCTTGGCTGTCGTCATTCACGCTCTCATCGGGGATATCGTGGATAAAGAAAAAGCGAGGCCGAAGCCCCGCCCTTTTAATCATTACTTGCCGCAATCAGTGCTGACGGCGATGGAGGGAACACCACCAGCAGCAGTGATGGCATTATCGTAAGTCACGGCACATTTGCTGTTGGGCTCGTTGCTTGGCTTGAAGGTGGCGATAGAACCAGACATCGCACCACTCCAACCGTCCAGTGCAACAGTCTTGCCTGCGTCAGTATTCACCGGATAGCCATAGTTGGTCTTAACGGTTGCGCCAGCCACAGAGACTGCACCAGAAGAGGAGCCCTCAACACCCAGAATGGCAGCCTTGCTGTATACCAACTGAGACGAGCTTTGCAGTGATGCCTTCACGCCATTGGCAGCAGCCAGACGCGCATCATCCTGCAGATTCAGGAACTTGGGCGCAGCGGTGACCGCCAGAATGCCCAGGATGATGATCACGATCACCAGTTCGATCAGGGTAAAACCCGCCTGCTTTTTCATTACATTTTCCTCTGTTTATCAATTGATATTGGTAGTCACCTGGCCGGAGGCCGGGCGGTAACTGAAACTCATGTAGGCATCGGTGCTCCCTTGCGGGTCCTGATAGCGCCCATCACTTCCCTTGCTCAGGCTGTTGACCAGATAGTAACGGCAGACCGAATCCAGTCCATTGTTGCTCACCGTGGCATAGAACTTCAGGTCATTGCCGCTACCGCGCACCTCGTCAAAGTTGGCAGTAGCCTTGGGAGGATTCTGCAACAAGCCCTCCCAAATATTGAGACAGCGGGCCGCCGTCAGATTGGCCGGATCCACATCGGGAGCGCCGCTCGCCGCCGTGTCCATGGGATAACCGGGGGAGAGCTCGCCATTGCTGACCTGGCTGTCGGTCGGCGTGGTCAGATAGAAACGGGAACCGTCGTACAGCACAGTGTTGAGGCTGTCCTGCTTGGCACGCCCCTCGGCTTCCCACTGGGCCCGCACCAGAGAGACCGCTGTGGCGAAGCCGCCCGATACCCCTTCCACGCTGGCCTTCTTCGCCTCGTCGGTCACGTCGAGAAAACGGGGCAAGGCGGTGACGGCCAGGATCCCCAGAATCACGATGACGATCACCAGCTCTATCAGGGAAAAACCGGCCATCTGACCTGGTCCCTGGCCGGCGCTCACTCTCTTTGCTGCCATGCTGCCTCCGTAATGTTCCGCATTATTTCATGCAGATAGAAAAAAATCATGTCGCTGAAGCACTTGAGAGATCGACTCAAGGCTTCGCCAGTACCCGGCCATCGCTGAAACGGTAGAACAGCCAGTGCCCTTCCCAACCAAACTCGCAGCCGTCCCCATGCTGGCTGGCGAGTGCCTGCCAGGACGGCAACCCCGGATCCTCGGGGCCGATCAGCGTCAGCCAAAGCTGACGGCAGTTGGCGGAGGGGGACTGCAGCGGCAGCACCGCCAGCGGCCAGCCCCGCCCATCGAACTGCCAGGCCACCCCTTCTGCATGCAGCACCTCGGGGCGCCGCTCATCGAGCCAGCGCCCGTGCAGTCGCTGGGCCCGCTCGGCAAATTGCTCCCCCAGCAGGCTCAGGCTGACCGCCAGCGCCTCTTCCCTGTGGCTGCGATAGCTCAGGGCCAGGGTGGCAAGGATGACCAGCAGCAGGAGACAGGCGATCAGCCGCCTGTAGCCTCCCAGCCAACGCTCATCCTGCTCGGACTGTCTGCTCATGCCTCTCCCGCATCTTGTCTACCGCGAACCGCACGCATCATACCCCCCACCAGGAGAAGTGAAGATGCTGAACCACATCACCCCCATCACTGACCGCGAACGGCACGCATCATGTCCCACATGGGCGTAA
Organism: Aeromonas rivipollensis; assembly: GCF_010974825.1. GTDB lineage: Bacteria > Pseudomonadota > Gammaproteobacteria > Enterobacterales > Aeromonadaceae > Aeromonas > Aeromonas rivipollensis. Next base: position 27,006 of record NZ_JAAILA010000018.1, read on the forward strand.
AGATACCGAGCGCCAGCACCAGCACCATGACGGCCACTATGCCGATGAGGATGGGCTCGATGCGGGCGGTGAGGCTCTTGAGGTCATAATCCACCTCCCGCTCGTAATACTCGGCCGCCTCGTGCAGCAGCTCGTCCACCTGGCCCGTCTCTTCCCCCACAGCGATCATCTGCATCACCAGGGGGGTGAACAGGCCGCTGGCACCGGCGGTGCGCAGCAGGCTCTCGCCCCGCTCTATACCCGCCCGCATGTCGCGGATCTGCCCCGCCATATAGGCGTTGTCCACCGCATCGGCCACCAGGGTCAGCGCCGTGTTGAGCGGCACCCCGGCCTTGAGCATCATGGAGAAGCTGCGGGCAAAACGGGCCAGCAGGGAGCGCTCTATGATGGTGCCGACTATGGGCAGCCTGAGCTGCCAGCGATGCCAGGTCAGCTTGCCCTGGGGGCTGGCGACCCAGCGGCGCCAGCCAAACACCATGCCCGCCAGGATGGCCAGCAGCAGCCACCAGTAGTGGACGAAGAAGTGGGAGGTGGCGAGCAGGATCCGGGTCGCCAGCGGCAGCTCGACCCCGAACTTGGCAAACATGCCGGCGAACACAGGGATCACCATGATGTTGAGGATCACCATGGCGATGCCGATGGCAATCATCACGAAGCTGGGGTAGCGCATGGCGGTCTTGATCCGCTTGCGGGTCTCCAGCTCCAGATCGAAATAGTTGGCGAGCTGCAGGAAGGCCTCCTCCAGCTGGCCTGTGTTCTCGCCGACGTGGATGATGGCGACGAACAGGCTGTTGAACACCTTGGGGTGAGCCTGCATCGAGCTCGACAGCGGCCGCCCGTTGCCGAGATCCTCCCCCAGGGTATGGAGTGCCCGCTTGAGCGGCTTGCTGTGGGCGCTCTCCTCCAGCCCGGCGATGGCGCGCAGTATGGGAATGCCCGCCCGTGTCAGGGCATACATCTGGCGGCTGAACACCACCAGCTCCTCCAGCTTGACGCTCCCCTCCAGCAGCAGCGACCAGTCGATGCCGGCCGCCCTGGCCTTGCCCGCTTTGAGCTCGGTGGGCATCACGCCGCGGCGCATCAGCTGCTCGGCGGCGGCCAGCTCGCTGGCGGCCTCCACCATGCCGCTGACGGCCTGGCCCTGACTGTCGCGCCCCTTGTAGTTGAAGCTGCCCATGGCTTATCCCAGATCCTCGGCCAGCCTGAGCACCTCATCCACCGAGGTGATCCCCTCACGGGCATAATCGAGCGCCGTCAGGGCCAGAGGCCTGTAGTGCTCGTGCTCGCGCGCCGCCCGGGCAAAGCCCTCCGCATCGTTGCGGCGCAGGGCATCCATCATGGGTTGATCCAGCTCCAGCAGCTCGTAGACCCCGATCCGGCCCGCATAACCGGTGAAGTTGCAGCTCTGGCAGCCACGCCCCTTGCGATAGAGGTGCTGGCCGGGTGCCTCGCCGGAGAGCATGGTGAGCCAAGTGGCCTGCCCCTGGTCCGGCGCCGTCTCGCAGGCGCAGTGCTCACACACCCGTCGCACCAGACGCTGGGCCACCACGGCCCGCAGGGCGCTCGCCACCAGATAGCCGGGGGCCCCCATGTCGATGAGGCGCAGGGCGCTGGTGACGGCGTCATTGGTGTGCAATGTGGTCAGCACCAGGTGGCCGGTGATGGCGCCACGCAGGCCTATCTCCACCGTCTCGTTGTCCCGCATCTCCCCCACCAGCAGGATATCGGGATCCTGACGCAGGGTGGAGCGCAGCACCTGGGAGAAGGTGAGCCCTATCTTGGGGTTGACCTGCACCTGGTTGACCCGCGGCAGCCGGTATTCCACAGGATCTTCCACCGTGATGATCTTGTGGCTGGCCTGGTTGAGCTCGGAGAGGGCGCCGTAGAGCGTCGTGGTCTTGCCGCTGCCGGTGGGGCCCGTCACCAAAATCATGCCGTGGGGGCGTTTGAGCTGGCGCCGGAAGCGGCCCAGGATGGCCGGTGGCATGCCAGTTTCCGCCAGCGACAAGATGCCGGAGGATTGATCCAGCAGTCGCATCACCACGGATTCCCCGTACTGCACCGGCATGGTGGACATACGCACATCCACGTCCCGGCCGCGCACCTTCATGGCGAAACGGCCATCCTGGGGCAGCCGCTTCTCGGAGATGTCGAGCCCGGCCACCAGCTTGAGGCGCAGCACCAGCGCCTGGGCGATGCGTACCTCGTTCAGTACGTTTTCGTGCAGCACGCCGTCGATGCGCTGGCGAATGCGCAGCACCTTCTCGTCCGGCTCTATGTGGATGTCGGAGGCCCCCACCTGCACCGCGTCCTCGAACAGGGAGCGCAGCAGCTTGGCCACGGTCGCCTCCCCCTCGTCACCGGCCCCGAGATTGCTGGAGCCCAGCTCGAAGCTGGCGTCCTGATACTCTTCGTGCAGCTGCTCGGCGAAGCTCTCTATCTCCCGGGTGCGGCGATAGAGGCGGTCGAAATACTCCAGCAGCTGGCCTTCCCGCGCCACCGCCAGCACCATTTCGCGGGGGCTGAGCAGGGCGGCTATGGCATCCAGGGCGCTCAAGTCGGCGGGATCCGACATGGCCACAGTCACCTTGTCGTCGCTGAGGTTGACCGCCAGCGCACGATAACGGCGGGCCTGCACCTCGGGCAACAGGGTCACGGCCGAGGCGTCTATGGTGAGGTTGTTGAGATCGAAGAAGGGCACGTCCAGCTGGCGGGCGAGGAACTGCAACAGCTGCACCTCGCTGATGAAGCCGAGATCGATGAGGGTGGTCCCCAGCTTGCGCCCGGTCTGACGCTGCTGCTGCAGGGCGAGCTGCAACTGATCATCCGAGATGATCTGCTCCTGTACCAGCAGGTCGCCGAGGCGCATTTTCAGTCTGGGTTGTGCCATTGTTGCTCCAAATTCCTGATTCTGATTACGCCGATGACAGTGATAACACCGCCGCCGCGTCCGATTACGCGCCCCTAATCGAACCTACGGGCTGATTTCGTTATTCCATTCCCACTGGCGTGTCCGATTACGCGACCCTAATCGAACCCAGGAGCCTGACTCGACCTCGATCTGTCCCCTCTCCCCTTGGGAGAGGGTCAGGGCGTCAGCTCGGCAATCCGCTGTTCCAGCCAGCGGGTCGATGCCTCGCCCAGCTCCCCGTGCAGCTGGGCATTGCCATAGGCATCCAGCGCCCGCTGGCGGTGGCCCTGACCATCCTCGGCCACCCCCAGCCCCAGCCACCAGCGCCCCTGATCCGGCTGCTGGCGCAGCAGCTTGACGTAGAGCTCGGACGCCTGGGCCGGCTGACCCAGCTCCTGGGCTAGCCCCGCCCAGGTGGCGTAATAGTCCAGGTTGGCGGCAAGATCCGGCTGATAGCCGGTGAGCCAGTCCAGCGCCTTCTGGCGATCGCCGCCACTGATGGCCACCCGGGCCAGCAGCAGCCGCAGATCGGCCTGCGCCGGATCCAGCCTCAGCCCCTCTTCCAGCACCTGGCTGGCCTCGGTCAGCCGACCCTCGCCGTAGAGCAGGCCCGCGAGCTGCTCGCGCGCCCCCTGATTGTGCGGATCATGGACCAGCACCTGGTAATAGTTGTCCTGGGCCTCCCGCATCTGGCCCTTGGCCATGGCGGTGGTCGCCTTGCGCTCGGCCAGGGCCGCCAGCTCGGGCTCGGAGAGATCCACCGTCTCTATCTTCAGTACGCCGGGTTTGCGGGGCGGGGCGGCCACCTCCTGGGGTGCCGCCTCCTGCTCTGCGGCCAGCTCGGCATAGAGATCCGGCTGCAACTCTTCATCGCTCGGCGTGACCTCATCCTCCGACGGCGTCTCGGCCAGGGCCTCGGACGCCGGGGCCTCGTCGGCGAGCGCCTCGGTCGCGGAAGCACCCTCTGCCACCCCGGCGGGCGCGCTGGTCCTTGCCATTGCGGCCACAGGGGCGGCATCCAGAGCGACCGCCCCGGAGGCGGCCCCCTGGGGCTCGGGGGGCACGGCGACCACCTCGGTGGCAGAGGAGGCAGGCTGCGTCTGCGCCTGGCTCGCCGGGGCGAGCTCGGTCGTCAATTGAACCGTCGGCTGCGCCGTGCGCTGGCTCTGCTGCCAGTAGATCCAGGTGCGCCAGCCGAGGATGGCCAGCGCCAGGGTGCACAGCAGGGTCAGCACCAGCATCCACCACCCCTGCTGACGCGCAGGCGCCACATAGACGGCGGCGCCATCGGATCCTGGCTGGCGCTGCTCCAGATCTTTGAGCATCTGATTGATCACGCTCATGACCAGACTCCATAGGCCAGGGCAGTGCCCAGCAACAACAACAGGGGCCACCAGCGTACGAATGAGCCACCGCGGGCGTCATCGGTATCGCGAATGGCGAGGCGCACCAGGGCGCTGTCGATCCGCCGCGTCCCGCGGCCGTAGGCCAGCATCAGGCACTTCTGGGCCAGCACGTTGATGAGCCGCGGAATGCCGCGGGACGCCCGCCACAGCAGGCGCAGGGCCAGGCCGCCAAACAGCGTCGCCCCGCGATAACCCGAGACGTGCAGCCTGTGCTCCAGATAGGCCCGGGTTTCGTCGCACCGCAAGGGGCGCAGGCAGTAGGAGAAGCCGATGCGCTGGCGCAACTGGCGCAGGTGGGGTCTGGCCAGCCGGACATCCAGCTCGGGTTGGCCGAACAGCACTATTTGCAGCAGCTTGCTGGACTCGGTCTCCAGGTTGCCGAACAGCCGGATAGCCTCCAGGGTCTCGTCCGGCAGCGCCTGCGCCTCGTCGATCAGCACCACCACCCGGCTCCCCTGCTGGTGCAGGGCGATGAGGTGGCGATGGATGCGATCCGTGAGATCCAGCTCGCTATCCCCCTGCACCGCCAGCCCCAGCTCCAGGGCCAGGGCGGTGCGCAGCTCACCCGGGGTGAGGTGGGGATTGGGCAGCCAGGCCAGGCGCACCGGGCACGCCTCGGAGCCGAGCTCGCTCAGCAGCTTGCGGCAGAGCAATGTCTTGCCGGTGCCCACCTCGCCTGTCACCTTGATGAAACCCTCCCCCTGTGCCAGCGCCCAGTTCAGCACCTGCATGGCCTCCTCGTGGGGAGGCAGGCCGTAGTAGAAGCCGGTATTCGGGGTCAGGCCAAAGGGGGCCTCCTGCAAACCGAAATGGTTCAGGTACATGTCCCCTCCCAGTCCCCGTCACGGCCAACGCCGATCAGGCCGAAGGAGAACACCTGCAAAACAACATGGTTCAGGTGCATGAGGACGCCCCCCCCAGGCAGAGCTCAGAGGCTCGCGGCAGGGAAACACCGGGAATAGACCGATTCAGCATCATGGCTTAGCCCTTGGGCGGATACCATTTGTCGAGCAGCTCGGAGGAGCGTTGCAGCTCCTTCTGCCAGGTGTCTTTCTCCACCACTGTCGGCTTGAGCAGTATCACCAGCTCCACCTTCTTGGTGCTCTCCCGGCGGTTGGTAAAGGCCTCGCCGACCCAGGGAATGTCCCCCAGCAGCGGCACCTTGCTGACGATCTCCTGCTTGTCGGTCTTCATCAGGCCGCCGATGACGATGATGTCGCCATTGTTGGCCTGCACCACGGTATCCGATTCACGAATGGAGCTCTTGGCCAGCGGCAGCACCAGGGGATCCGCAGTGCCGACGTTGATGGTCTTGCTCTGCTCCTCGGTGTCGATGACGGAGGGGTGGATGTGCAGCAGCACCCGGCCGGCCTCGTCGATCTGCGGGGTCACGTCCAGGGCGATGCCGGAGAAGAAGGGGGTCAGCTCCACGTTCGGCGTCACTATGGGCGCCGAGTTGCCCGAGGTGGTGGTGGTGGTCGAGGCGTTGGTGACGAAGTATTCGTCCGTCCCCACCTTGATCACCGCCTTCTGGTTGTTGGTGGCGGTGACGCGCGGGCTCGAGAGGGTGTTCACGTCCCCCTGGGTCTTGAGCAGGCTGACCGCCACGTTGAAGTTGCCATCGGAGATGGTGAAGCCGGCACCGCCCCCCAGGGCCCTGAAGATCTGGTTGGGGGTCGAGGCGATGGGGCTGTCGAGCAGGGAACCGCCCCCCGTGATGCCCTTGTTGCCGTCCCAGCTGGCGGAGAGACCGCTCCAGTCCACCCCCTGTTCGTACCCCTCGTTGAGGGCCACTTCCAGGATCCGCGCCTCCAGCACCACCTGGCGCTTGAGGTGTTCACCGGACTGATCCAGGAACTCGCGCACCGCTTTCAGCTCCTTCGGATAGGCACGCACAGTGACCAGACCCGCCTGGGGGCTGGTGATGACGGCCCGGCCCTCGCCTGTGCCGATCAGGGTCTGCAGGGCGTCCCGCAGATCGCTCCAGTAGTCGTTGTTGCTGTCCGTCTCGATCCGGGTGCCGTTGCTGTTGTTGCTGTTGCCGTTGTCCCCGTTGGAGGAGCCGAGGTTGTTGTTGCCGTTGTTATTGTTGCCGCTGCTGTCGAAGTTGTTGTTGCCGTTATTGTTGTTGTCGTTGGCCGTCACCCCGCCGGTACTGACCGAGGTACGGGAGAGGCCGCGGCGGGCCATCATCAGGTAGTTGACCGGGATTGTCTCGGTGCGAAGGCCCGCCGGATAGACGTGAAACACATTGCCCTTGCGTTGCACGTCGAAGCCGTACATGTCGCCGACCGTGGCCAGCGCCTCCTGCAGGGTCACGTCTTTCAATTCCACCGAGATGGCACCGGCCACCCCGGGATGGACGGCGACGCTGTAGCGGGAGCCCTTGAACAGGGAGCCGAAGAACTCCACCGCATCGACATCATGGGCCGCGATGCGCAGCCGTTTCTCCGGAACAGCCAGGGGCTGCTGGGGACGATTGAGCTGCAGCAGTTCGCTCTGCACCGAGGGAGGCAAAGTGGTCAGCGGCGCGGTCGGGGTCTGCTCCTTCATGGCCTGCTTGAGGGCGTCTTTGGCCTGCACCGGTTCGGGGTGCTGATAGCTGGTACAAGCCGCCACCGCCAATGCGAGGGGAAGCAGACAGAAATGGTGTTTTTTCATGTTATTGGTGCACCTGACTCGCAATGAAACTCGACAAACCTGGCCCGCAGCATCCCGCGCGGAACCGACTTCACATCCGGATCTTGCTGCCAAACAGGGTCAGTGTCTGACGCTTGCCCGCCTTCTCCAGTACCACGGCATCGGCGCTGATGCCCACCAGCAGGAAACCGTCGATCCGCTGGCCCACCCGATAGCTCTGACCGTTGAGGACCGCCAGCGCCGGTCCGTTGCCCAGGATGACGCTCTGCAACCTGGGCAGACCGGCCCCCTTGCTGGGGCTCGCCGCCGCGCCACTGCCGGCCAGAGGGGCGGTCGGATCCTGCAACACCTCCGCCTGGGCCAGCGGGCCCAGCAGGCAGCACAACAATGTCAGCCACTTAGCCACGAATGAACTCCTTGCTGGTGCTCAGGGTGTAGATCTCCATCTCCACCGCCGCCTTGGGGTGCTCGACCACCCTGTAGTCGAACCCTTTCCAGTAGAAGTGGCGGGGCAGTGCTTCCAGCGCCTTCAGGTACTGGTAAACATCGAAATAGCCCCCCTCCAGCTGGAGCCGGATCCCGTGCTTGAACAGGTTGGCCTTCTGCTCGCCGGCCATCAGCGGCTCGGGCTTGAGGGAAGTGAGCGCCAGCATATGCAGGTTGGCGGAGCGAGACAACAAGGCTTCCAGCACGGCTGGCATCTCGTGGGCCGGGATCAGATCCACCGTCTGGGCCTTGAGCTCTGCGTCCAGCCGGCCGAGGGACGCCTCCACGCCGGCCAGCTGCTGGCGCACCTGGGCGTTGGGATCCCGCCCCAGCCGGGCCTGCTTGCCCTGATTCTCCAGGGTCAGGATCTCCAGATCCCGCTGCGCCGCCGTCAGCGCCTGCCGCTCCTGGCTCAGCCGGGTGTCGGCGGCATCCAGCCAGCCGTAGATCCCGGCCGCCCCCAGCAATATGGTGCCCGTCAGCAGGATCAAGACCCGCTCCCGCAGGCTGAGGGCGGCCACGCGCTGTGCCCAGGCCCGCCACTGTGCCGTCATCTCCATCATGGGGTCTCCCGTGCTATGCCGCTGAGCTGGAAGGCCAGCTGGCCTGCCTTGTCCCGGCTCAGGGTCAGCTCGCCAAACTGCTTGCCCGCCAGGGACGGGGTCTGCTTGAAGCGGTTCACCCAGGCAGGCACATCCTGACTGCGCTCGGCCACCCCGGAGAGGTTGATGTGCCCGTCACTTATCTCGATCCGCTGCAGGGAGAGGCGGGCATCCCGCAGACGGGCCAGATCCGCCATCACGCTGGCGTAGCCCTGGGATTTTTGCAGGGAGAGGCTGCCGAGCTGGCGTATCAGCGCCTGCTTGGCGGCCAGCTCCTCACGCTTGTTGACCAGCTGCTGTTGCAGCTGACCGTCCGCCTGATGGCGCGCCAACGCGGCATCGAGCCGTGCTGCCTCGCCGCGCTGCACATCGAGCAGCGCACGTACCTGGGCCAGCTCACGGTCGACGCCCTTCTGTTGCCAGCCATAGAAACAGGTGGCCGCAATCAGCAGCAGCAGGCAGCCGCCCCAGACCAGGGCCATCTGATTGAGGCTGGCCCACAGGCGCCTTGGCCTGAATTCGGCGCCATAGAGGTTGATATGGTGTTTCATCCTTCGCTCCTGCCAAGGGCGGCGCCGTAAGCGGAGAGATACTCGACGCCGGCCAGCACCGCTTTGTTAGCCATGGCGGACACAGGGAAGCCGAACGCCTGCTCCAGGTGGCGCACCAGGGTGCCGATGAAGGGGGAGCCGATGGCGAGCTGCATCTGGCCCGGCTCAGGCAGCTTGAGCTGGCCCGCCAGGTAGTCGAGGGAGCGCTGGATCTCCAGCGTCAGCCCGTCAAGCATCCCCTGATCGGGCTCATGGGCACCGGTGAGGCTGACAAAGCCGCGCAGCGGGCGCGAGAAGCAGAGACCTCCCCGATAAAAGACCAGCAGTTGCAACTCCTGCCCCCTGGGCTGCCAGAGCAGCATGCGCACCGTCTGGTCCGCCTCGTAGAGGGCCGTCATGGCCAGCTCGTCGCTGACGATGGCCTCCAGGGTCGCCACGCCGTTGACCGCGTCCGCCAGCTGCTGCACCCGGCTCTTGGGAACGCAGATCACGTTGATCCTGGGCCGGCCCGCAGGGGGAGTCGGCAGATCCACATAGTCCATGGCGAGTTGCAACACGGGTTCGTTGACGAAATCCTTGATGGCCCAGGGCAGGGCCCCCGCCATCTCGGCATCGGGCACGGCGGGCTTGTCGATCTGGATCTGCTGATAAAGGCTGGCGGCCAGGGCCACCCGCACCTTAGACTTGGCCAGGCCATGCTGGGCAAACAGCTCCCCCATGGCCTTGGGCCAGTCGTGGGGACCATTGATGGCGCGACTGGTAAAGATGGGGACGGGTTCCACACAAGCCAGCAGGATGCGATCGCTGGCCAGCAGGAGTCCCACCTGATGGCTGGGGGGCGAACGTCGGAAAAGTGACTTCATCGAGACCTGGACCTGACCGCATGAAACGGACTAAACCTTAACATAAACAGGCCATTAGCCTCCATATTTATGACAAACGATGCATTGACCGCCAAGAGGGCGTCCTTAGAGGATGCTATCCTGGCCCCCGCTCAGCTCCCCTCGCCCCTGCACCTCGTCCACCATCCTCTGCTGGATGCCCAGGGCGTGCGGCTCTGGTGCAAGCGGGATGATCTGATCCACCCGACCCTCTCCGGCAACAAGTGGCGCAAGCTCAAGTACCACCTGCAACAGGCGCAGACGCAGGGCAAGACCCACCTGCTGTCGTTTGGGGGGGCCTACTCCAATCACATCCACGCCCTGGCGGCGGCCGGACTCAGGTCCGGGCTGCGTACCACGGGCATCATACGCGGTGAAGCCGACACCGTCAGCAACGCAACCCTGAGTGCGGCCAAAGGCTGGGGAATGGATCTCGTTTTTGTGGACCGCCAGAGCTATCGGCGGCGCCAGGATCCGGACTGGCTGGCCCAGTTCGAGGCGCCGGACACCCTGATAGTGCCGGAAGGGGGCAGCAGCCCGCTCGCCATCCCCGGGGTGGCCGAGCTGGTGGCCGAGGTGCCCTTCTCGCCGGATCTCTGGGTGCTGCCCTGCGCCAGCGGCGGTACCCTGGCAGGGCTCATCGCGGGCAAGCGGGAAAGAGAGCGGATCCTCGCCATCGCCGTGCTCAAGGGGGGCACCTTCCTCCACGATGAGGTGTGCCGGCTCAACCCGGCGGCGGCCACCACCGGCGGCTGGCGGATAGCCCAGGATCACCACGACGGCGGTTACGCCAGGTTCAGCCCGGCCCTGTGGCAATGGGTGCAGGCCTTCAGCGCCCACACAGGCCTGCCGCTGGAGCCCATCTACAGTGGCAAGGCGATGTGGGGACTGTTTCGGGAGCTGGCCGCGGGCCGGATCCCCCGCGGCAGCCAGGTGGTCTTCATCCACACCGGCGGCCTGCAGGGGCTGGCGGGTCTCAGGGAGCAGGGCAGGCTGTAAGCCAGGGCCATTCGGTCGCCCTTGGGGCTGGGGCTGCCCCGCAGGCAGGAAGTCAGGCCCCTAGCGGCGGACAGGCTCCGTCATGTGGGCATCACCAGCCGCTCTGGTTCGGCGAACCAGGGCCCCTGGCCCGCGTGCACGCCGAGGTGGCGCAGCATCTTCCACTCGTCGCCGCTCTCCACCCCCACCGCAATCACCCGGGCCTGGGTATTGGCACAGCCCCCCACCAGGCTGCGCACCGCCATCTGGTTCACCTGACGAAGGTGGATCTCCCGCACCAGGCTGGGGTGCAGCTTGAGGAAGTGGATCTCGAACTCCTTGATGTACTGGGTGCTCACCACATCCTGGCCGGCATGATCTATGGCCAATCGGCACCCCAGCATGCGCAGCGCCCGCAGTGGCCGCTTGAGCGCCTCGTAGTGACGGGTCACCTGGGACTCGGACAGTTGCAGGATCAGCCCCTCATTGATGCTGCGCGGCAGCTGGAACAGCTCGAAGAAGAGCTCCCGCTGGAACTCCCTGTTGAGCAGGTTCTGGGCGCTGAGGGACAGACTGACGGGGCAGCTCGACTCAGGTCGCTGGCGCAGCAGGCGAAGGGTCTGGGTGACCACCAGCCGGTCCAGCGGCAACAGCAGGCCGGCCTTCTCCGCCATGGGCATAAAGACCCCCGCCTGCAACTCCCGCCCCTGCTCGTCATGGAGGCGGATCAGCAGCTCCTGTTGCAGCACCACCTGATCCCGCTCCTGCTGCACAGATTGCAGATAGAAGGAGATCCCCTGCTCCTCGATGCGGCGGTTGATCAGGGTGCGCCAGCGCACAGTCCCCTTGTTGCTCGCCTCCTCGTCCAGGGACTTCTCATAGAGGAACCAGCCGCTGTGGCCCTGCAGCCGCGCGCTCTTGAGGGCCAGCTCCGCCTCTTCCTGCACCTTGAGCAGGGAGTCCTCCGCCTGATAACAGACGGCGCCGAGGTAGACGGCCGTCTCCAGATTGACCGACTCGGGCCAGTGCAGCCGCTGCAGACTCTTGAGCAGCTGGCTGGCGCCGTCCACCATCTCGCTCTCGGACATGTTGGGCAGCAGCACGGCAAAGACCTGACCGGCGTAGCGGGCCTGCAGGGCGCCGCTGTGCTTGCGCACGAAGGCGCCGATGGAGGCGCTCGCCTCCATCAGCAGATCCTGGCTCGGGCGTCCGTTCAGCTCGGGATCCAGCTCCTCCAGGCCGGCCAGCTCGATCAGCAGGACGCCGCCGCTGATCACGCTCGCCTCCATGATGGCGTTTTCCAGCCGGTTGTCGAAGAAGAGGCGGTTGCCTATGCCGGTCGTCTTGTCGACGAAGGCGTTGCTGCGGATGAAGTTGTCGAACCGGCTGCGCTCCTTGCGGGCATCGGCCAGTTCGGCCAGCAGATGGGTGAGGGCCTGGCTGGCGGAGAGGGGCCATTCGTCGGCGGGATCATGGGCCAGCTTGGTCAGCTTGCCATCCAGGATCAGCTGGGCCCGCTCCGCCAGCAGCTCGGCACCGCGCAGCTGCTGGCGCAGCCAGCGGATGGAGTACCAGAGGCCGAACACCACTATGAAGACCCCGAGGGAGATGCCGAACATGGCCTGCATGGAGTACTCAAACTCCTTGAAGGGCCTGTCCAGCTTGAACTCGGCCTGCATGCTTGCCTGATTGGGAATGGCTTTGCTGTAGGGGATCAGCAGACTCTCGTCCGTCTGCTGTTGCACATCGCGAAACCAGTAGACCCGCTGACTGTCCTGGCGGATCTCCAGCTCGACCACGTGGGAGGCCCGCAGCAATGAGGGCAGCCAGCGGGCAAGGGCCTGCTGATCGTCGGTCACCCCCAGCTGCTTGTCGATGATCTCCACCAGGGAGTCGACCCGGTTTTGCTGCAGCTCCATCCCCATCTGGCGGAAACTGAATACCCCGCCGAGCATCACCACGGCCATGGCCGAGATCACGCACAGCGTAATAAAAGAGACGAGTTGAGTGGTCAGTTTCATGTGCCTTTCCGTAGCCGACAGCATCCATAAGGCCTCATGGTATCAGCCTTGGCCAAACCCCGCCTACGGTTGAAGATCCCGCTTCTGCAAATAAGCGTCAGGGCCCTTCATGCCCGGGGGCGGGCCGCTTGTGAGGGAAGAGACTCGGGGGAGGGGAAAATCGGGCCGCCGGCTGGGCAGCGGACAGAAAAATGGTCCCACTGCGGGGACCAAAAGAAACACTCATATCAAAACTAACACTCTGTGCTACTGACAAAAATAGATACAGGAGTATTGAACACACGGTGAGTCAAACCGCACCGCTACTCTAGCCATTTCAGATAAGCTGGACAATTGTCATTTATGACAGGTCAGCGATTGAATCTTCACCACTCGTTTTGTCATATTGTTGTTTATCAATGAATTATGAATGTTGTTCCAAGTGTGACCGATACAACTCAAATTGATGTAGCTAATGCTATGATGTTGCCATCCATTTGTATCCCATGCACCCATCAGGCAGGTACCCCTTGCGACGAGCCTCTCCCTTCTGGATCAGTCTGCTGCTGCTCTGCCTGCCCGTGCTGGCGAGCCTGCCCCTCAGCCAGCTGCTGGGCAATCCTCTGGCCCACCAGCTGCTGCAACAGAAGAAGGCGCAGATAGAGGCCGCGCTGGCGGAGCGCCACGAGGCGCTGGATCAGAGCATTCGCTCCCAGCTCTCCAGGTTCGCCTTCGATTGCGGCCCCGCAGACATGGCCCTGCTGCGGGATCCCCGTTTCTACAGCCGCCACATCCGGCTGCAGGGGCTCAAACTCGCCTCCGGCGGCGGTTGTTCCAGTCTGGGAGAGGATTTCCCCCTTGCCACTGTCGAGCTGCCCCCCTATCCCGAACAGGAGCAGTTTGGTCTCGCGGCCACCCAGCCCCGCTTCAACACCGAGCAGGAGGTCGTCGCCTATTACAGGAAGGGTGGCAATGTCGCCTATTGGGTGCTGAACAACAGCTGGAGCCACGATCAGCTGCAATCCCCCTGCCCGGGCTGCTTCTATCTCGAGTTTGGCCAGCAGAGTCCGGGCAAGGTCACCACCTTCTTCCCCCGTGGCGACAAGTCCATCAAGCAGGAGCCTGGCAACCAGAGCCTGAGCTTCTTCGATCCGGATCCCCAGATCAGGCAGACCCTGTGGGCGGGCAAGGCGCTGGAGGAGTATGCCAAGCGGCAGGCCCGCCACTATGGTCTCTTGTATGGCGGCGCGCTGGGACTCCTGCTGGTCGCCGCCTACTGGGTGCTGCGCAACTACCGCCGCTCCCTCAAGGGGCTGCTGCAGGCAGCCCTGGTGCGGCGCGAGTTCGTCCCCTTCTATCAACCCATAGTGGACAGTCGCAGCAAAAAGGTGGTCGGTTTCGAGGCGCTGCTGCGCTGGCAGCGGGGTCGGGAGCTGGTGCCCCCAGGCACCTTCATCGACTATGCGGAGGAGCAGGGGCTGATCCTGCCCATGACGGAGCAACTGCTAGAGAGGGTCATCGCGGACCTGCCCTGGCTGGAGCCGACCCAGTGGGTCAGCGTCAACATAGTGGCCGCCCACCTGGAGCAACCCAATCTGCGGCCCCTGTTGCAGCGCCACGACTGGCCCTCCCCGGCCAGACTCACCTTCGAGCTGACCGAGCGCAAGCCGATCACCGATATCAAGGCGGCCATGGGGGAGATAGCGCAGCTCCAGGAGAAGGGATATCACTTCAAGCTGGATGACTTCGGCACAGGTTATGGCGGTTTCGCCTACCTGCAGCGCCTCGGCATCCGCCAGATCAAGATCGACAAGATGTTCGTCGACACCATAGGCACGGACGATCTCAAGCGCACCCTGCTGGATTCCATCATCGCCTTCGGCCATGAATCCGACATGGAGATGATAGCCGAGGGGGTCGAGACTCTGGAGCAGGTCGACTACCTGCACCGCCATGGAGTCCACCTGATCCAGGGCTATGTCTATGCCAAACCCATGGCCCTGACCAAGTTGAAGATCTGGCTGCTGGCATGGCGGCAGAGCCAGCCCGGCGGGCAGTGAGAGAGCAACATCAGGGTCCCCGCCCGGGGATCCTCATCTCTTGCAACAAAATGATTCTCCTCTGACGGGACAACTCCCTTTATCATGGACTGGCGCGCCACCCCTGTGGCGCGACCTGTTGTCTCCCTACCCGTCGGCCACGGCCGCCCCGAGATGAGAACCACTGCCTATGAAGTCCTTTATCCGGCAAGAGATTGCCCTGCCCGTTGGCCTGCTGACCCTGCTCTTCTTCAAGACCCTGGGCAGCGACCTGCTGACAGAAGCAACCCCCCTTGCGGTTTACCTGCCGGTGTCACTGGCCCTGCTCGCCATCGTCACCTGGGCCATCTTCTCCGTCGTGCGTCACTCCGACGCCCTGGCCATCAAGCTGGGTGAACCTTTCGGCACCCTGATCCTGACCCTGTCGGTCATCTCCCTCGAGGTGGTGATGATCTCCTCCGTGATGCTGACCGGCGACCCCAACCCCACCATGGCCCGCGACACCATGTTCGCCGTGGTGATGCT
Source organism: Aeromonas rivipollensis (assembly GCF_010974825.1). GTDB lineage: Bacteria > Pseudomonadota > Gammaproteobacteria > Enterobacterales > Aeromonadaceae > Aeromonas > Aeromonas rivipollensis. The sequence continues at coordinate 42,025 of NZ_JAAILA010000018.1, forward strand.
GGTGACCAACGGCCTGGTGGGCTTCACCCTGCTGTTTGGCGGCTGGCGCTATCACACCCAGAACTTCAATCTGGACGGGGTCAAATCCTACCTGGTCGCCATCATTCCCCTGGCCCTGCTCTGCCTGGTGCTGCCGAACTTCACCCGGGGCGGTACCCTGGGCAGCATGTCCAGCGCCATGTCCTGGATGCTGATCATCATCTCGGTGCTGCTCTACGGTGTCTTCCTGCTGATCCAGACCCGCAGCCACAGCCACTTCTTCGTCGACAGCGACCACGAGGACCACGAGGAACACCACGGCATACTACGCAGCAACGTCTATCACACCCTGCTGCTGCTCGCCTACCTGGTGGTGGTGATACTGCTGGCCAAGACACTGGCCATCCCCATCAACTACGGGGTCCATGTGCTGGAAGCCCCGGCGGCGCTGGGCGGCTTCATCGTGGCCTGTATAGTGCTCGCGCCTGAGGCGGTCGGCGCCATTAAGGCCGCCTTCAACAACCAGTTGCAGCGCGCCATGAACCTCTACTTCGGTTCCGTGCTGGCCACCATAGCCCTGACGGTCCCCTCTGTGCTGTTCATCGGCTCCCTGCTCGGGCAGGAGGTGCGCCTCGGCCTCTCCGCCGCCGACATGGTGCTGCTCATCACCACTCTCATGGTCTGTAAAGTGACCTTCAGCAGTGGCCGCACCAATGTGCTCCATGGCGCCACCCACCTGGTGTTGTTCGTGGTCTACCTGTTCCTGATGTTCGAACACGAATAGCCGGCGCCAGCGCTCAGCGATGCTGTTCGTGGTCTAGCTGTTACTGATGTTCGAACACGAATAACCGCATCCAGCCAGCGCCGGAAACGCAAAGACCGCCCATCGGGCGGTCTTTTGTTATGGGCGGATAGCCGCTTAGAGGCTCGGCAGCACCCCGGCCGGGATCAGATCGTTGTAGCTGGCTCGCCCCAGCAGGGCGGCGGCGGCCTCGATGTCCGGCGAGAAGTACCTGTCCTTGTCGTAGAAGCTGACCTCTTCACGCAGTCGTCCCTTGGCCAGCTCGATGAGCTCTGTGCTGCGCAGGGGGGCGCGGAAGTCCAGCCCCTGGGCGGCGGCGAGCAGTTCCACCGCCAGTATGCCGCGGGTGTTCTCCGCCATGTCGGCCAGACGGCGACCGGCGAAGGTGGCCATGGAGACGTGATCCTCCTGGTTGGCGGAGGTGGGCAGGCTGTCCACCGAGGCCGGGTGGGCCAGCGTCTTGTTCTCGGAGGCCAGCGCCGCCGAGGTGACCTGGGCGATCATGAAGCCGGAATTCACACCGCCGTTGTTGACCAGGAAGGCGGGCAGGCCTGACATCCGGGAATCGATCAGCAGCGCCATGCGACGTTCGGACAGCGACCCGATTTCCGCGATGGCCAGGGCCAGGTTGTCGGCGGCGAAGGCCACCGGCTCGGCGTGGAAGTTGCCGCCGGAGAGGATCTCCTCATCCTCGGCAAACACCAGGGGGTTGTCGGAGACCGCATTGGCCTCGCACACCAGCACCTCGGCGGCGTGGCGGATCTGGGCCAGACAGGCCCCCATCACCTGGGGCTGACAGCGCAGTGAGTAGGGATCCTGCACCTTCTCGCAGTTGTGGTGGGACATGCCGATCTCGCTGCCATCCACCAGCAGGTGGCGATAGCAGGCGGCGGCATCGATCTGGCCGCGCTGACCGCGCACCTCATGGATGCGGGCATCGAACGGACGGCGACTGCCCAGGGCGGCCTCCACACTCATGGCACCTATGGTGATGGCGCCGGCGAACAGATCCTCGGCGTGGAACAGCCCTTCCAGCGCAAATGCCGTGCTGGCCTGGGTGCCGTTGAGCAGCGCCAGCCCCTCTTTGGGTGCCAGAGCTATGGGCTCCAAGCCCGCAATCTTGAGTGCAGTGGCGGCGTCGATCAGCTCGCCCTTGTGGCGGGCCTTGCCCTCCCCGATCAGCAGGCAGCTCATATGGGCCAAGGGCGCCAGATCGCCGGAGGCGCCGACGGAGCCCTTCTTCGGCACCACAGGATAGACTTCGGCGTTGATGAGGGTCATCAGGGCCTCGAGCACCGTCAGGCGGATGCCGGAGAAGCCCCGCGCCAGCGAGTTGACCTTGAGCACCATCATCAGCCGCACAGTGGCGTCATCCATGTACTCGCCAATCCCTGCTGCATGGGAGAGCACTATGGAGCGCTGCAGTTCATCCAGCTGTTCCACCGGGATGCGGGTGTTGGCCAGCAGACCAAAGCCGGTGTTGATGCCGTACACCACGCGGTTTTGCTCGATCACCTTGGTGACCACGGCTGCGGAGGCGTGGATCCCCGGCAGGGCGGACGAGTCCAGGCTGACATGGACAGGCTCGCGGCTGACGCGGCGCAGGGTGGCGAGGCAGAGCTTGCCCGGTTGCAGATTGAGTTCAAACATCTTATTTCACCCCTTTGCCAGCTGTGTTCAGCATCGGCAGATCCAGTTTCGCCTCTTGGGCACAGTTGATGGCAATCTCGTAGCCCGCGTCCGCGTGGCGCATCACGCCGGTGGCCGGGTCGTTGCGCAGCACGCGGCCGACCCGCTTGGCGGCGTCGTCGCTGCCGTCACAGACGATCACCACGCCGGAGTGCTGGGAGAAGCCCATGCCGACCCCACCACCGTGGTGCAGGGAGACCCAGGTCGCGCCACCTGCGGTGTTCAGCAGGGCGTTGAGCAGCGGCCAGTCGGAGACGGCATCGGAGCCATCCATCATGGATTCGGTCTCCCGGTTCGGGCTCGCCACAGAGCCGGAGTCCAGGTGATCCCGACCTATGACCACGGGCGCTTTCAGCTCGCCATTCTTCACCATCTCGTTGAAGGCCAGGCCCAGGCGTACCCGATCCTTGACCCCGACCCAGCAGATCCGGGCCGGCAGGCCCTGGAAGGCGATGCGCTCGCGGGCCATGTCGAGCCAGTTGTGCAGATGGGGATCGTCCGGGATCAGCTCCTTGACCTTCTGATCCGTCTTGTAGATGTCTTCCGGATCCCCGGACAGGGCCACCCAGCGGAAGGGGCCTATGCCCTCGCAGAACAGCGGGCGAATATAGGCCGGTACGAAGCCCGGGAAGTCGAAGGCATTCTTCACCCCTTCTTCCAGCGCCATCTGGCGGATGTTATTCCCGTAATCGAGCGTGGCTGCACCGCGGGATTGCAGGGTCAGCATGGCTTCCACCTGGCGCGCCATGGAATGACGAGCCGCCTGGTTCACCTCCTGGGGGGCGGATTTTTGCAGCTCACGCCACTGGGCGACGCTCCAGCCCTGGGGCAGGTAGCCGTGGATGGGATCGTGGGCCGAGGTCTGGTCGGTCACCACGTCCGGGGTGATGCCACGGGCCACCAGCTCGGCGAAGACGTCGGCGGCGTTGCCGAGCAGGCCGACGGAGATGGCGGTACCGCTACGTTTGGCTTCCTCGACCATGGCCAGCGCCTCATCCAGGCTGTGGGCCTTCTTGTCGACGTAGCGGGTCTTCAAGCGGAAATCGATGCGGGTCTCGTCGCACTCCACGGCAATCATGGAGAAGCCAGCCATGGTGGCGGCCAGGGGCTGGGCGCCGCCCATGCCACCCAGACCGCCAGTGAGGATCCAGCGTCCTTTCGGTTCCCCGTTGAAGTGCTGGTTCGCCACCGCGAAGAAGGTCTCGTAGGTGCCCTGCACTATCCCCTGGGTGCCTATGTAGATCCAGGAGCCGGCGGTCATCTGGCCGTACATCATCAGGCCCTTCCTATCGAGCTCGTTGAAGTGCTCCCAGTTGGCCCAGTGGGGCACCAGGTTGGAGTTGGCGATCAGCACCCGCGGCGCGTCCTTGTGGGTCTGGAACACCCCGACCGGCTTGCCGGATTGCACCAGCAGGGTCTGGTCTTCCTCGAGACGGGTCAGCACCTCGACTATCTTGTCGTAGCAGGCCCAGTTGCGGGCGGCGCGGCCTATACCGCCATAGACCACCAGGGACTGGGGATGCTCGGCCACTTCCGGATCCAGGTTGTTCATCAGCATCCGCAGGGGCGCCTCGGTCAGCCAGCTCTTGGCGGTCAGCTCGGTACCGCGGGGGGCACGGATTACCCGGCTCGGGTCGTGACGGGGATCCTGGTGTTGCACAGACATAGACACTCCTTGTTTATCAATGCAGCCGCCATGCGGGGGCACAGTGCCCCTGGCGAGTCGGCCGGCTACTTGGTTAGTTGATGGACCAGCCGGGCGGCCACGCGGGCGCTGCGGTTGTCCAGATCCAGACTCGGGTTGTACTCGGCCAGATCGGCGAGCCTGAGCTTGCCGCTGGCCCGGATATGGGCGATCAGGGGTTCGATGACGGCCAGCTCGACGCCGCGGGCGGCGGGGGCGCTCACCCCCGGCATCACGGCGCCGGGTAACACATCCAAATCTATGGTGAGATAGAGGTGATCGCAGCGGGCGATAAAGGCGTCCAGCCCCGCCAGCAACACCGGCAGCTCGACCTGGGTCATCTCCTCGTCCAGCACATGCCAGACTCCCAGCGTCTCGGCGCGGGCAAAGAGCGCCGCCGTGTTGGCGGTCTCGGCCACCCCGAGGCAGGCGTAAGTAAAGGGGGTGCCCTGTGCGGCGCACTGCTCGGCGATCTGGAAGAAGGGGGTGCCTGAGCTTGCCTGCTCCTGCTTCATGCGCAGATCGAAGTGGGCATCGAAGTTGATGATGCCGACCCGGCCCTTGCCACCCAGATGGCGATTGAGGCCGCTCCAGCTACCGAAGGCCACCTCGTGACCACCTCCCAGCACCAGCGGGAAGTGGCCCAGATCCAGCGCACGGGCGACCCGCTCCGCCAGACGGTCGTGGGCGGCATCGAGATCGCCGTCCTCGCAGCGCACGTCGCCGCCGTCATGGACGGGCCGACCCAGATGCCAGGCGGTGTTGGCGAGCAGCTTGCGCACCGCCAGCGGGGCCGCGGCGGCACCGACTCGCCCCTTGTTGCGGCGCACCCCTTCGTCACAGGCAAAACCGAGCAGCACCACGCCGGGCTCGCTGCCTACTTGCCAGGGTTGCACCTTGTTGTGCCAGCGCAGGGCCAGTTCACCATCTTCCGGATCCTGGCGCCCCTGCCAGACCGACATGTCGGCCACGTTTAACTTATCCATGGAGCGTCTCCTCCCCGTTGAGAACCCGGCTGACCAGCTGATCGACCCCGATCAGGTAGCTGATCTCCGAGGGGTGGGCGCAATTCCAGACCAGAAAATCGGCCTGCATGCCCACTCTCAGCTGCCCCAGACGCTCCTGCTCGCCGAGCGCCCGGGCGGCGTGGCGGGTCACCCCGGCCATGGCCTCGACCGGGGTCAGGCCGAACAGGGTGCAGGCCATGTTCATGGCCATGCGCAGGGAGACGATGGGGGCCGTGCCCGGGTTGATGTCGGAGGAGACTGCCATGGGCACGCCCGCCTTGCGCAGGGCGGCGACCGGCGGCAGCTTGGTCTCTTTGAGGAAGTAGAAAGCGGTGGGCAGCAGGGTGGCGACCACGCCACGGTGGGCCAGCGCCTGGATCCCGTCCTGATCCAGATACTCCAGGTGATCCACCGAGAGGGCACCGAAGTTGGCGGCGAGCGTGCTGCCCCCCAGGTTGGAGAGTTGCTCCATGTGCCCCTTCACCGCGAGATTGTATTGATCCGCCGCCAGATAGACCTGCTCTGTCTGGGCCAGGGAGAAGCCGATGTGCTCGCAGAAGACGTCCACCGCATCCGCCAGACCCGCTTCGGCGGCCGCCGGGATGATCTCCTGGCAGATGGTCTCGACCCAGGAGTCGGGATCGTCGCGGTACTCCGGCGGCACCGCATGGGCGGCCAGCAAGGTGGTCTTGACCCGGATGGGCAGCGCCTCCCCCAGGCGACGGGCGACCCGCAGCATCTTGAGCTCGTCCGCCAGGGTGAGGCCATAGCCGGACTTGATCTCCACTGTGGTGACCCCTTCCCGGATCAGGGACTTGATCCTCGGCACCGCCAGCTCATAGAGCTGATCCTCGCTGGCCGCGCGGGTGGCCCGTACGGTGGAGAGTATGCCACCCCCCTTGCGGGCGATGTCGCTGTAGGGCACGCCCTGCTGGCGCAGCTCGAACTCCTCGGCCCGGCTGCCGGCAAAGATAAGGTGGGTGTGGCAATCGATGAGGCCAGGAGTCACCAGCCTGCCCTTCATGTCACGCCAGTGGGCGGGATGGGGTCCCTTGAGATCCTGCATGGGGACCAGGGCGTGGATCCTGCCTTCATGCACGCCGAGGGCATGGGGTTCCAGCAGACCGTAGTCCGCCAGATCGGAGCGCAGGGTGGCGGGTGTCACGTTGAGCCAGACCCGCTCGCAGTTCAACAGTTCCTTGTTCATACCGACCTCTAAATGTATATACAATAATTTATAGCCGATCTCTGACGAGAAAGAAAGGATCAAGTTCACATCTTGATAACAGCGGTTTCATTAGAGTTTAAGCACAAAAAAGCCCACCAATGGGTGGGCTCTTAAAACAAGATATGTATATACAATCAAGTCAATCGGGTCTTGGAGCTCAGCTTGTAGCGGGAGCCTGGCGAGAGCAGCCTGGCGTAGGAGACCAGGAAGCCATCCGACCAGGTGCGCCGATGCAGCAGCAGGCAGGGGGTATCGACCCTCACCTGCAGCAGGCCCGCCTCGCCGGCGCTCGGCAGCACAGCCTCCACCACGTGCTCCATCTCGGAGAGGGGGCAGACTTCCATCAGATAGCTGTTCGGCGTCTGTTTCGTGAAGTCCTGCTCGCCATAGCCGGGCAGGCGTTCGGCATCGACGAAACGCTCCTCCAGTTGCAGCGGCTCCCCATCGGCCTGATGGACGATGAGGCTGTGGAAGGTGGGCGCCCCGACCCGCAAACCCAGTCGTACCGCCACCTTCTCGTCCGCAGCCTGGCGCTGCAGGCGGATCACCCGGGCGCTGTACTGGCTGCCCCGCTCGGCGATCTCGTCGGCTATGTTGCGAATGGCCAGCAGCGGCGACTCGGCACGCCTGTCCGCCACGAAGCTGCCGGAGCCGGCGGTGCGATTGAGCCAGCCCTCGGCCACCAGTTCACGCAGCGCCTTGTTGACCGTCATCCGGCTCACGGCAAACTGCTCGCACAGGGCGGCCTCGGTCGGGATCCTGTCGCCTGCCTGATAGTGGCGTTCGCGGATCCCGTCCAGGATATGCTGTTTGATCTGCAGATAGAGGGCGGGTGCCACCAATGGGTTCCTCAGCGACGACGGTGAGGCGGACGCATGTCCGGCCAGGCACGGTAGACGTCCGGGATCTGATCCGGGCCGCTGATGCAGAGATCGAGATCGTGCAGCAGACCGTCCTTGATGCCGTAGATCCAGCCGTGCACCGCCAGCTCCTGCCCCTTGCGCCAGGCATTCTGGATGATGGTGGTGTGGCAGACGTTGGCGACCTGCTCGGCCACGTTCAGCTCGCACAGATAGTCGAAGCGCTCGTGCTCATCCTCGATGGCTTCGAGTTGTTCGCCGTACTTGAAATAGACATCCTTGATGTTGCGCAGCCAGTTGTCGATGAGGCCCAGCTCCTGGTTCTGCATCGCCGCCTTGACGCCGCCGCAACCGTAGTGGCCGCAGACGATGATGTGCTTCACCTTGAGCACCTCCACCGCGTATTGCAGCACCGAGAGGCAGTTGAAATCGGTGTGTACCACCAGATTGGCGACGTTGCGGTGGACGAAGACATCCCCCGGCAGCAGGCCCATCAGCTGGTTGGCGGGAACCCGGCTGTCGGAGCAGCCGATCCAGAGGTACTCGGGCGCCTGCTGGGCGGAGAGGGTAGCGAAGAAATCGGGATCTTCGGCCTTGATCCGTTCCGCCCACTCGCGGTTATTGGTAAACAGGTCGTTCAACAGTTTCACTTCTGCTCTCCCTAACTGTGGCAGTGGCGGCAACATACCATACACAAGGGTAACCAAGGCAAGGCCGACCAGATCCCGGTGAAACAAAAACAGGGCCATCAGGCCCTGTTTTCTACAAGAGAATGCTCTCAGGCATCCATGGCGTCTTTCAGTTTCTTGAGCGGTTCACAGGCTCGGCGAATGCCCTCAGGCGGCCATCGCATCCTTCAGCTTCTTGAGCGCGTTCTTCTCAAGCTGACGCACACGCTCGGCGGACACACCGTAGTTGTCGGCCAGCTCCTGCAAGGTGGTCTTGCTCTCCTCATCCAGCCAGCGGGCGCGGATGATGTGCTGGCTGCGCTCGTCCAGGGTGGCCATGGCCGCGCTCAGGCGACGGGTGGCGTGGCTGTCCCAGTTGTCGTTCTCTATGGTGGCGGCCAGATCGGAAGACTTGTCTTCCAGATAATGGACGGGGGCGAAGCCACCTTCATCCTCATCATCACCGACCAGATCGAAGGCCTGATCGTAGTTGCTCATGCGCGCTTCCATCTCGGTGACGTCCGCGGCAGAAACCCCGAGATCCGCGGCAACGGCCTGCACCTCTTCGTGATTCAGCCAGCCCAGACGCTTCTTGGACTTGCGCAGGTTGAAGAACAGCTTGCGCTGGGCCTTGGTGGTGGCCACCTTGACCATGCGCCAGTTGCGCAGCACATATTCGTGGATCTCGGCCTTGATCCAGTGCACGGCGAAGGAGACCAGACGCACCCCGACGCTCGGGTCGAAGCGCTTGACCGCCTTCATCAGGCCTATGTTGCCTTCCTGCACCAGATCGGCCTGAGGCAGGCCATAGCCGGAGTAGCTCTTGGCCACGTGAACGACAAAACGCAGATGCGACATGACCAGCTGACGGGCAGCCTCGAGATCGCCACCCTGCTGCAAACGCATCGCCAGTTCACGCTCTTCCTCCGCGCTCAGCACGGGGATCGAGTTGACGGCTTGGATATAGCCTTCCAGACTACCTTGCGGAATCAGAGCCATAGTGCGTTGCAATGAAGTTCCCATGTTCTACCTCTTACTTTTCAATCGAATCAGTCTAACACCCTGAGAGGGCCTGTCTACCGACCGGGGGTCATTCTGCGGCCCACATCAAACATAAGTCAAACATCGGCCCCAGCATGAACCCGGGCTATCTTAGGCTGACGGGATGAATCATAAATGAACGGTCAAAAAAAAGGGGTCACAGTGAAGGACCCCTGAAAAGTAGCATGCTAAGTCCATTGTTGCGGAGCTCGCAACCTTCACATGCTTGCCAAGTCAGACGAGCAAGGCAGAGGGGCCACACCCGTATAAATTCTGTTGCACTAGATAGACTGTTTATAAATCAAAAGGTTCACAGGATCCAAATATGATCCTTGGTGCAGGCCTCATTCAGATTACTCTGAGAAAGTGGCCCGTGCCAGAAACGGGCCACTCTTTTACTTGATCCAGTTCGCAAAATCCAGCGCTTTAAAATGCTGATAAATTAATCAGGATGGTTCTATGTCGCGAATGTGTCTGTGCACCGAGAACCAGGACGCAATCAGCCCCAGCAAGGCCCCCAACAGTATGAGATTGAAGCCGTCGAACGCCCCCATCCCCACCAGCCGGAAGTTGCTGTTGTAAAGCCCCGCCAGCTCCTTCACCACCCCCTCGCTCCAGATCACCATCACCTCGGTCAGCCACCAGGCCAGCATGCCGCCGATCACCCCGAACCAGATGCCGGTGTAGAGGAAAGGACGGTGAATGAAGGCGTCGGTCGCCCCCACCAGCTTGAGCACTTCGATCTCGGATCTCTGGTTGAGTATGTTCAGACGCAGGGTGTTGCCGACGATCAGCAGCACGGCGGAGAGCAGCAGCACCGCTATGCCGGTGATGGTGTGGCGCAGCAGGTTCATGATCCCCTGCAGCCGGGTCAGCCACTGCAGATCCAGCTTGCCCTGTTCGATGCCGGGCTCATTCTCCAGCTTGGCGAGCAGCTCTGCGGCCCCTTCCGGATTCTGCCAGCGCGGATCCGGGATCACGCTCAGCACAGGCGGCAGCGGGTTGCTGTCGAGGTAGTCGAGAGCATCGCCGAAGCCGGAGATCTCGCGGAACTCCTTGAGCGCCTCGTCCCGGTTCATGTAGGTGACGGACTCCACCTCGGGATAGAGCAGGATCCGCTGCTTCATGTCGAGGATGCTCTGCTCCGGCAGATCCTTGCGCAGGTAGAGGGAGATCTGGGAGCTGGTCTGCCAGCTCCCTTCCACCACTTCGGCGTTTTTCAGCAGCACGTGGAAGCAGGAGGGCAGCGCCAGACTGACCCCGAGCACCGCCAGTGTCATCAGGGAGGCGAGCGGGTTGCGCCACAGCTCTCCCAGACTGGCAAAGGCCTGACGCACGTGATCCACGCCGTACATCATCAGACGGCGCAGCGGCGGCTGTTTATGACGAACAATAGCCATCAGAACTCCCTCCCCTGTCGAATATCGGCGACCTGATCCATCCGAGTGACCATAATCAGAGGGCACAGAGGGGGCTGTTTATGACGAACTATGGCCATCAGCTCTCCTCCTGCTCTTGGGAATACATGCGCCCGGCCTTCAGGGTCAGGGTGCGATAGCGCATGCGGGCGATCAGCCCCAGATCGTGAGTGGCAATCAGCACCGAAACCCCGAAGCGATTGAACTCCTCGAACAGTCGCATGATGTCCATGGAGAGCTGGGGATCCAGGTTGCCGGTCGGCTCATCCGCCAGCAGCAGGGGCGGCTTGTTGACGATGGCGCGGGCGATGCCGACCCGCTGCTGCTCACCACCGGAGAGCATGCGCGGCTGGTAACGCTCCTTGCCGAGCAGGCCGACCTTGTCCAGCGCCGCCGCCACCCGCTTGTTGATGTCGCCGTGGCTGTAGCCATCGATCACCAGGGGCAGGGCCACGTTGTCGAACACAGTGCGGTCCATCAGCAGCCGGTGATCCTGAAAGATCATCCCGATCTGGCGGCGCACATAGGGGATCTGGCTGCGCTGGATCTGGCTGACGTCATCGCCATGGAAGAAGACGCGACCATCGGTCGGCCGCTCCATCACGCTGATGAGCTTGAGGAGGGTACTCTTGCCCGCCCCCGAATGGCCGGTCAGGAAGGCCATCTCCCCCTTGCGCAGGTGGAAGCTGACCTTCTGCAGCGCCTGATGGCCACCGCTGTATACCTTGCTGACCTTGTCAAAACGAATCATAACGGTTCCCTGAGATTGACCAACCCCGACCGGGATCGAAGCATGGCACGCTGACTCCTCGCGGCGACACTAGGCCTTGATGAAATAGCTGATCCGCAGCAATACACCTTGTCAGTCTTGTCGATACAAATCATACCCTGAGAGTGACATACCACGACCGGGATCGAAGCATGGCACACTGACTCTTCGCGGCGACATAAGCCCTTGATGAAATGGCCGATCCGCAGCCACGCACCTTGGCGGCCTGGTCGAAACGAATCATACCCTGACAGTGACAAGCCCCGACCTGAGTCGGGGCATGGAACACTTGCTCATCACGGCTGAGCTGACTCTTCATGGCCGAACTCATTCCTCGCGGCTGAACAGTGCCTCGATAAAGTCGTTGGCAACGAAGGGACGCAGATCGTCGATCCCCTCGCCCACCCCTATATAGCGGATCGGGATCTGGAACTTGTCGGCCACCGCGAAGATGACGCCGCCCTTGGCGGTCCCATCCAGCTTGGTGAGGGTGATGCCGGTCAGGCCCACCGCCTCGCTGAACAGCTTGGCCTGGCTCAGGGCGTTCTGGCCTGTGCCCGCATCCAGGGTCAGCATGATCTCGTGGGGCGCCTCTTCATCCAGCTTCTTCATCACCCGCACCACCTTCTTGAGCTCTTCCATCAGGTTGCTCTTGTTTTGCAGGCGACCGGCGGTGTCGGCAATCAGTACGTCAGCCCCACGGGAGCGGGCAGCCTCGATGGCGTCATAGATGACGGAGGCGGAATCGGCACCTGTGTGCTGGGCGATCACCGGAATGTTGTTGCGCTGACCCCACACCTGCAGCTGCTCGACCGCGGCGGCACGGAAGGTATCCCCCGCCGCCAGCATGACGCTCTTGCCGTCGGCCTGGAACTGCTTGGCCAGCTTGCCGATGGTGGTGGTCTTGCCGACGCCGTTCACGCCGACCATCAGGATCACGTAAGGCTTCTTGCTGGTGTCGATCACCAGCGGCTGCTCGACCTGAGTCAGCATGGCCCCCATGTCCTGCTTGAGCAGGCCGTAGAGCGCCTCGGCATCCTTGAGCTGCTTGCGATCCGCGTGCTGCACCAAGCCTTCGATGATACGGCTGGTGGTATCCACGCCGAGATCGGCGGTCAGCAACTGAGTCTCCAGCTCCTCGAACAGCTCGTCATCGATCTTCTTGCCGCGGAACAGGCCGAAGAAACCGGAGCCGATATTCTCCTTGGTGCGCACCAGGCTGCGCTTGAGGCGAGCAAAGAAGCCCTCCCGCTGCGGCTTGTCCTGAGTATCGTCGTCCACCTTGGCGGCCAGGGGCAGGGCTGCCAGCGCGGCGGCATCTGCCTCCATCTCGGCGACCAGGCGTAAATCTTCCGCTCTCTGGGCCTCTTTGGCGATACGGGCTTCCTCGGCAGCCTGTGCCTCGGCGGCAACACGAGCGGCTTCCGCGGCTTGTGCCTCGGCGGCAATGCGGGCGGCTTCGGCAGCTTCTGCCTCGGCGGCAACACGGGCGGCTTCGGCAGCTTCTGCCTCGGCGGCAACACGAGCAGCTTCCACAGCCTCTGCCTCGGCGGCAACACGGGCGGCTTCGGCAGCCTCTGCCTC
>NZ_JAAILA010000019.1 GCF_010974825.1 Aeromonas rivipollensis
GGTTTCGGGTTTGAATTGAGCAGTAAATGAGGGACTTAATCTTGTCATTGAACACCTCAAGGAATGGTGGCGACTGTACAACCTAAAATGGTGGCCGGGAGGATTAGACCACTACATGTGGACTTTATAGCGGGCAATGCTGGCAAGGTCTTTGTCAAGCCGAAGCCTAGAACCCGCGGATGGAACCGAGTGATCCAGGATCTGATAGACGAGACGGCCAAGGCTAAAACCATTTTTATAGGGCGTGCGGCTGGCCAATCCACATCTGCTATGCGAGGGAATGGCGTATTGTTCTGTTCGCAGGCAGGTCACTCCAGTTTCTCCCTGTTTGGCGGAGGCGATGATGGCGCGGCCAACAATGTCGACAAAACACCAAATGTACCAGCCGAGTGGAATGGCGATGACAACGGTGGTGGGATATCAATCATCGAGTTTGTGGTGGAACAAGGAGAAGGCTAATGGTTTTTTTATCCAAGGCCTCGGTGGAACTGGCATTACTGGAACAGTTGGGAGAGTTGGAATACAGCATCGCACGCTAGGAGGTCATCGGCCCTGATGGACATCGATCAGAGCGCGAGAGTCACGATGAGAGCGTCCTCAAGGAACGACTCTAAGACGCTGTCGCACGTCTGAGCCCTAGCCTACCACTGGAGAGGTCAAGCAGGACTCCTTGTGCCGCGTGATGCAATCCGAACTGTCATCGTTGCTCGAAAACCGCCGCATCCACAAGCTGATGACAGAAGGTGTGTACGTCCAGCACTACGTGAACAACTGCACTGTGACTGCTGGCAAGACAGCGCTCATCAACGTTGAGCAACCGGAGCAGAACGACTTGCTGGCGGTAAGCCAGTTTGTGGTGATCTGCAGTCAGAATAACCGGCAGCCCGATGTGGCGGTGTTCATAAATGGCTTGCTGCTGGCCATGTTCAACCAGTTGCAGACTTACAAGAATCAGATTCCAGGGTTGTTCAAAACCGACGAGATAAGAGATAACGCTCATTAAGCTACGTGGGAGGTGGGCGTTATCCCTATCTAGATAGCACATGATGATCGCTCTTGTCCCGTAGGTGACAACCCGTGAATCATCGACCACATTGTCCAACAGGGTACGAGATAGTTCCGTACCAGCCAACATCAGATGGCATAGTGGATGGCATATCAAAAATAACGCATAAAGAAAAAGCCCAAGCAATTCAATTGCTTGGGCTTATCATTTGGCGGTGAGGGAGGGATTCGAACCCTCGATACGTTGCCGTATACACACTTTCCAGGCGTGCTCCTTCAGCCACTCGGACACCTCACCAAATTTTTGACTGCCGTTTAACGTGTTCAATCGCCACGTGGTTCGTTGCGCTGCTGCGCTGGAACGGGGCGTAATGTAAGGGATAGGAGCAAGCCGGTCAATCTCATTTTTCATCTTTTGCTATCGTTTGCTCAATTTGCGAACCAACTGACCAAAAAGATGCCGTTTCCTATCCCTTTACGTCAATTTTCAATCGCTTCGTGCAAATGTTCCCCTCTGATAGCCTCCTCCAGCGAGCCGTAGAACTCCAGCTCACCCGGGACAGGACGCACTTTGGCCCGCGCCAGGGTCTTGAGGGGCTGGAACTGCAACTCGGCCACCTTCAGCTGGACGCCCGACTTGGCCATGCGCCTGGCAAATTGCTGGAAGGCAGAGAGCCCGCCGGCGTCCAGGATGGAGACGGCCTCCATCTGCAGGATCAGCGCCTTGTGCTCCCCAACCTGGGCCAGCAGCTCCTCGAAGACCCGCTCGGCGGCGGCAAAGAACAGGGGACCGTTGATCTTGTAGAGCAGGGTCTGCGCCGGCACTTCGCTGGCATATCGACCGTGCTCGGCCAGGTTGTGCAGTCGGGTCATCTTGGCGATTTCACGCATGAACAGCAGGGACGCCAGGATCACCCCGAAGGTGATGGCGATGACCATGTCGAAGATGACGGTGAGGGACAGGCAGACCAGCAGCACCAGCACATCCGAGCGGGGCGCCCGGCGCACCAGATCCACCACCTTGTGAGCCTCGCTCATGTTCCAGGCCACCAGCAGCAGCAGGGCAGCCATGGCGGAGAGCGGCAGCCAGGAGAGCCAGGGGGCCAGCACCAGAATGGCGGCCAGCACCACCAGCGCATGGACTATGCCGGAGATGGGCGAGGTGGCCCCCGCCCGCACGTTGGCGGCGGAGCGGGCGATGGCGGCCGTCGCCGTGATGCCGCCGAAGAAGGGGGCCAGTATGTTGCCAAGCCCCTGCCCCACCAGCTCGCCGTTGGAGCTGTGCTTGCGCCCCGTCATGCCGTCCAGCACCACGGCGCAGAGCAGGGATTCAATGGCTCCCAGCATGGCCATGGAGAAGGCGGCGGGCAGCAGCCGTTCTATGGCCGCCAAATCCCAGACCACGGGGGCGCCGTCCGGCCCGGGCAGGGCCCAGGGCATCACCAGGGTCGGCGCTATGGGGGGTATCCCCATGCCCTGAGTGCCATCGGCCAGGGTATAGCTGAACTTGCTGCCTATGGTGGCCACGTCCACGCCCAGGGCGTGCAGGCCGACCCCCAGGCCTACCCCCACCAGCACGGCCGGCAGGTGACCCGGCACCGGCAGCCGCAATCTTGGCCAGAGCAGCAGCACCGCCAGGGTGGCCACCCCCACCAGGGTATCACCCCACTGCCAGCTGGGCAGGGCATGGGCCAGCGCCTGCACCTTGCCGACATAGGTTTCCGGCATCTCGGGAACGTGCAGGCCGAAGAAGTCCTTGATCTGCAAGGTGGCGATCACGATGGCGATGCCGCCGGTGAAGCCCAGGGTCACCGAGGGCGGAATGTATTCGATGAGGCGACCGAGGCGCGCCATCCCCATGGCCACCAGGAAGAAGCCGGAGATGAGGGTCGCCATCAAGAGGCCCCCCACCCCGAATTGCTGGGCCACCGGATAGAGGATCACCACAAAGGCGGCGGTCGGCCCCGAGATGGAGAAGCGCGAGCCCCCCGTCACGGCGATGACGATGCCGGCGATGATGGCGGTGTAGAGGCCGTGCTGGGGCGGCACCCCGCTGGCGATGGCCAGCGCCATGGCGAGCGGAATGGCGATGATGCCGACCGTGATGCCGGCGATGAGGTCGCGGCCGAAGCGCGCCACGCTATAGGGTTCATCGATGCAGGATTGGCGCAATGCGATAGCCAGCTTCACGCCTTGTAAGGAAGCTTGATTGTGCATGTCTAGGGTAATACCAGAAGAGGGAGACAAAGGCCGGAGTGAACCGGCACCCGATCATCATCAAGGGCCGGCAGAGCTGTCGACGCGGCGATGGTATCCAGAGCAACCATACCCGAGCCGGCCCGATAATTCGATGGGCAGGATCAAGAAATGGCCATTACCCTGCATTATTGTCATCGATAGCTCGCATATCGCCGATTTTCCCAGCCATCCCTGCAGTTATTTGCTCATCGCGAATCAGCATCTTCCCCGCATCCCCCTCCCAACGCCTCAGAGGCAAGTCCATCGGCAATCGGTATATCGCCGATATGCATCACCTCCCCCCTCCATGATCGGCTCATCCATTGCCTGCCCCCTCCAGGCCGGGGCACGCCTTCACGGCCAGCTCAACCGTGGCCGCAGGCAGGGCACCTCAAGCTGCTGATTGTGCTGAAAATAGTCCACAGCGCCCAAGTTTTGGGCAAACGGGCCGAAAAGCCATTTTTCCGTGGAATGGCGGGTTGACACCCGTCCGAGGGATCATTAATATCCGCTCCGTCTCGACGAGACAGGCAATTCCTCCTTAGTTCAGTCGGTAGAACGGCGGACTGTTAATCCGTATGTCACTGGTTCAAGTCCAGTAGGAGGAGCCAATTCCCTCGTAGTTCAGTCGGTAGAACGGCGGACTGTTAATCCGTATGTCACAGGTTCAAGTCCTGTCGAGGGAGCCATCTTCTAAAGCCCAGTCTCAGGACTGGGCTTTTTCGTTTCCCCTGCCCCAGCGCGGGGCAAGGCGAAGCTGCGCGGCCTCCCCTCCCTATCCGCCTCTGCTCATCGCGCCTGGGGCGCTGCCACAAGATGACGCAGGACTACCCTCTCTGGGGTACCAGTCTGGTGCAGCGTCCTTTCCCCTTTGATGACAACGCACTCATCCTTCTGATTTATCAGTATAAAATTACTGATATCGGCCTTCATAGCGACTCAGTTGACTGGCACAGCCCTTGCAATTCCTGACCTCAGGGACGTCACAAGGAGTTGCCTATGCTACCCATCAAGCCGCCCGGACCCGGTTGCTACGACGAGATGTTGCTCGCCAACAACCAGTTTCGCGATCACTACCACGCCTACCTGGCGTGGCTGCACCAAACCGACGAGAAGAGCATAGAACGCAAGCGTGAGGAGGCCGATCTACTGTTTCACCGGGTCGGCATCACCTTCAACGTCTATGGGGATGGCGATGGCGCCGAGCGCCTTATCCCGTTCGACAGCATTCCCCGCATCATTCCCGCCCAGGAGTGGCAGCATCTGGACAAGGGGATCCGCCAGCGCGTCACCGCCCTCAACGCCTTCCTGCACGACATCTATCACGATCAGCGCATCCTGAAGGCGGGGGTGATCCCGGCCGCCCAGATCCTCACCAATGCCCAGTACCAGCCCTGCATGCAGGGGGTCGACCTGCACCGCAACACCTATGTCCACATCACAGGGGTCGACATCATCCGCAACAGCGACGGTGACTACTACGTGCTGGAGGACAATCTGCGCACCCCCTCCGGGGTCTCCTACATGCTGGAGAACCGCAAGATGATGATGCGCCTCTTCCCGGAGCTGTTTCACAACCAGCCCATAGCGCCGGTGGAGCGCTACCCGGCTCTCTTGCTGCAGACCCTGCGCGAGAGCAGCCCGGTGGACAACCCCTGCGTGGTGGTGATGACCCCGGGCCGCTTCAACAGCGCCTACTTCGAGCACAGCTTCCTCGCCCAGCAGATGGGGGTGGAGCTGGTGGAGAGCGCGGATCTGGTGGTCAAGGATGGTCAGGTTCTGATGCGCACCACCACTGGGCTGAAACGGGTGGATGTCATCTATCGCCGCATCGACGACGACTACCTGGATCCCCTGGCCTTCAACCCGGACTCTCTCATAGGCGTGCCGGGCCTGCTCTCTGTCTATCGCGCCGGCGGCGTGGTGCTGGCCAATGCCATCGGCACCGGGGTGGCCGATGACAAGTCAATCTACCCCTATGTGCCGGAGATGATCCGCTTCTACCTGGGGGAGGAGCCCATCCTCAACAACGTCCCCACCTGGCAGTGCCGGGAACCCGATGCCCTGGCCTATGTGCTGGCGCACCTGGAGGAGCTGGTGGTCAAGGAGGTCCATGGCGCCGGCGGCTACGGCATGCTGATCGGCCCCTGCGCCAGCCGCGAGGAGCTGGCCCGTTTTCGCGAGCTGCTCAAGGCTAGGCCCGACAACTACATAGCCCAGCCCACCCTCTCCCTGTCTACTTGCCCCACCTTCGTCGAGGCGGGCATAGCCCCCCGCCACATCGACCTGCGTCCCTTCGTGCTCACCGGCCAGGAGCTGCGCCTGGTGCCGGGCGGCCTGACCCGGGTCGCCCTCACCGAGGGCTCCCTGGTGGTGAACTCCTCCCAGGGCGGCGGCACCAAGGACACCTGGGTCATGGAGGGCAACCCATGCTGAGCCGCACCGCAAGCGAACTCTACTGGATGTCCCGCCACCTGGAGCGGGCGGAGAACACGGCGCGCATGCTGGACGTCACCCAGACCATGTCGCTGATGCCCTCCATCGACGCCGATCACAGCGAGCTGCTGGCCCCCCTCACCATCAGCGGCACCCACGAACCTTTCCTCGCCCGCTACGGCCAGGTGAACATGGAGAACCTGCTGCAATTTTTCTGCTTCGACGAGGAGAACCCGAGCAGCATCTTCAGTTGCCTGCGCATGGCCAGGGACAATGCCCACGGGGTGCGCGGCAAGATCCCGGGAGAGGTGTGGGAGAGCATCAACGCCGCCTGGATAGAGATACGCAGGCGCCGCAAGGCGGGCCTGTCCAGCGGCCAGGCACAGGAGTTCTTCGACTGGATCAAGGAGCGATCCCACCAGTTCCGTGGCGCCACCTACGGCACCATGATGCGGGGGGACGTGCTCTGGTTCCTGCGCCTTGGCACCTTCATCGAGCGAGCCGACAACACGGCGCGCATCCTTACCGTCAAGTATCAGGTGATCCGGGAGGACGAGGACAGCGTGCGCGAGTTCTACCGCTGGAACGCCCTGCTGCGCTCGGTGGGGGCCTACGAGGCGCACCAGACCCTCTACAAGACCCTCTCCCACGCCTCCATCGCCGAGCTGCTGATCCTGCGCAACGAGGTGCCGCGCTCCCTGCGGGCCTGCCTCGACGAGATGGAGCACATCCTGGCCCAGATCGAAGGCAACGCCGGCCAGGCGCCGCGCCGCCTCACCACCATACTCAACGCCCATCTGACCTATGGCGCCATCGAGGATGTGTTCGCCCTCGGCATGCAGGCGTACCTGAGGGACTTTCTCAGCGACATCGGCGCCATCGGCCAGAGCATCCACGCCGCCTACCTGGAGGTATTATGAGACTCATCATCGATCACCAGACTCGCTACCACTATGCCGACGTGGTGCGCCGCAGCACCCAGTACCTGCGCCTGACCCCCCACAGCACGGCCCGCCAGCAGATCCTCTCCTGGCAGCTGGAGCTGCCCGGCGAAGCCACCTGCACCACGGACGGTTACGGCAACATACTGCATGTGCTGAGCCTGGAGTCCCCCCACGAGGGGATCCTCATCCGCGCCCGTGGCGAGGTGGAGATCCGCGACGATGCACAGGAGGACGAAGAGCACTCCCTCATCTCTCCCCTGAGCTACCTGAGGCCCACCACCCTCACCTGCCCAAGCGAGGCCCTGCGCGCCCTGGCGCAGGAGTGCCTGCCCTCCGAGCCGACCCAGGCCGACCTGCAGGGCCTGATGGCGCGCATCCTGGCCCGCATGCCCTATCAGCCGGGCAGCACGGACGCCACCTTCAGCGCCGACGAGGCCCTCGCCTCGGGCAGCGGCGTCTGTCAGGACCACACCCATGTCTTCCTGGCCTGCTGCCGCCACGCCGGTCTGCCGGCCAGGTACGTGAGCGGTTACCTCTACAGCCAGGACAGCAGCCACGTGGCGATGCACGCCTGGGCCGAGGTGTGGATTGAGGCGCGCTGGCACACCTTCGATGTCACCAACCTCACCTGCTCCGCCAACGAACACCTCAAGCTGGCGGTCGGCATGGACTACCTGGATGCCTGCCCGGTGCGCGGTGTGCGCTACGGCGGCGGCTGCGAGCAGTTGCAGAGCCAGGCGCGGGTCACCCGCCTGGATGGGCAGCAGCAATGAGGGCCCAGGAAGTGCTGGCGGGAGCGCGGCCATGACCTATTGCGTCGCCATGTGCCTGCAAGATGGCATCGTCTTCGCCTCCGACTCGCGCACCAATGCGGGGGTGGACCACATCGCCACCTTCCGCAAGCTGCACCTCTTCACCCAGGAGGACAGGGTGATAGTGCTGCAAAGCGCCGGCAACCTGGCCACCACCCAGAGTGTCATCAGCCTGCTGACGGAGGGGACGGGTCTGCTCAGCCTCCCCAGCCTGTACGAGGTCGCGGCCCTCATAGGCCAGACCATACGCACCGTCATCAGCCGGGATGGGGGCCAGCAGCAGGGGCATGTCAACTTCGGCTGCAAC
Organism: Aeromonas rivipollensis; assembly: GCF_010974825.1. Taxonomy (GTDB): domain Bacteria; phylum Pseudomonadota; class Gammaproteobacteria; order Enterobacterales; family Aeromonadaceae; genus Aeromonas; species Aeromonas rivipollensis. The sequence goes on from NZ_JAAILA010000019.1 coordinate 7,743, forward strand.
ATACTGCTGGGGGGCCAGATCCGGGGGGAGCGCCACCGCCTGTTCCACATCTATCCGGAGGGCAACTTCATCGAGGCGGGCCCGGACACCCCCTACTTCCAGATTGGTGAGAGCAAGTACGGCAAGCCCATCATAGATCGCATCATCCAGTACGAGACGCCGCTCCAGACCGCCATGCAGTGCGCCCTCATCTCCATCGACTCGACCCTGCGCAGCAACCTCTCGGTGGGCCTGCCCCTGGATGCGCTCGTCTATTCCGAGGGGAGCTTCTCGGCGGCACAGCTGCACCGCATCACAGAGCAGAATCCCCACTTCCAGGCCCTGCGCAAGGCCTGGGGCGAGGGGTTGCAGCGGCTGTTTCGAGATCTCCCCCCCTTCCCCCTCTGAACGGGCGAGGGAGCGCCATGGCGCTTTCCCGCCCCCCTCTTTCCAGATATTCTGGCTGCCATTCGCTTCCCTCTCGATGGAGTCCCCATGCGCCGCTTCAACTTCATGCTCAACGGCAGCCGGCTGATGATGTTCCCCTTCTATGTCTGCATCCTGGTGTGCGTCGCCCTCTTGATGGTGAAATTTGCCATGCAGCTCTATGTGCTGTGCCGCGACATCATCGAGATCGACTATCTGGATCTCATCACAGGGGTGCTCACCCTGGTGGACTTCGTGCTGGTGGCCCAGATGCTGATCCTGGTGGCCATCTGCGGCTATGTGCAGTTCATCAAGACCCCGGAGCAGCGGGCGGCCCTGGGGGACAACTGGCTCAGCAAGATCAACTTCGCCTCCCTCAAACTCATCGTCATCAACTCCCTGGTGACCATAGCCGGGATCGAAGTGCTCAAGGCCTTCCTGGAAGATGGCACCGGCAACGAGATAGAGATGAAGTGGTCTGTCATCGTCTTCCTGGCCTTCTCCACCGCCGCCCTCATCTACGCCATCACGGAGCGGCTGGCTGATCACAAGTGACCCGGCCCTGATTTCATTCAGGATCTATTCATCAGTGGCCGAATTGATAACTCTTTTCATTACCCTTACCCCATTGTAAACTTGCTCGCCCCGGGCCGAACCGCCCGGGTGCTGGAGCACCTATGACAAGCCTTTCCCTCTCACCGCGACACCTCTGGCAATGGCTGACCTATCACCATCAGGCCGCCGAGGGCTCCCTCTACCTGATGTTCTTCTCCGGCCTGCTGCTGTGGGAGCCACTGACCCCGGTCTGGTCCCTGGCACGCTGGAACCTGTTTCTCCATGTGATGCTCTCCCTCTCCCTGTTTCCCCTGTTGTTTGGCGCCTTCTGGCTCTCCCATCGCAGCCTGCTGAACAAGAGCCGCAAACCCTTTCTGCGCACCACCGGCCGCATCATCGAAGGCTTGCTGCTGGTCTGTCTCGCCAGCGGCCTGTTGCTGGTGCTGCACGGTACCCCGGGGGACAGCCTGGGCAACCTCGCCAGCTGGGCCCACTGGCTGAGCGCACTAGCGTTGACGCCCCTGGTGCTGCGCCACGCCTGGCGCTGGACCATCTTGAAATGGCGCACATGATCTTATGTTGAAGTTGTTGTTATCCCTGATGTTTGCCGCCCTGCTGCTGGCCAGCCCCCTTGCCAGCGCCCAGGAGATGGGCACGGCCATGGTAGCCTATGACGAGGGCGACGCCCCTCGCCTGCTGGTAGCCAACCAGAGCGCCGGCTCCGTCACCCTGCTCGAGCGGGGCAGCGGCAAGGGAATAAAAGAGGTGCAGCTGGGGGGCGATCTGCGCCAGCTGGCCCGTGCCGATGACGGCACCCTGCTGGTCACCGACTACAGCGGCGATCGCCTGCTGCTGCTGGACGAAGATCTCGACTTGGAGAGGGCTATCCCCACCGGCCATAGACCCTACGGCGTCATCTTCGATCCCAAGCGGCGCTGGTTCTGGGTCACGCTGTTCGAATCGGCTCGCCTGCAGGCCTATGACAGCTCGGGCAAGCTCCAGTTGGATGTGACCGTTGCCGAGACACCCCGCGGGCTGGCGCTGACCGACGATGATCGCCTGCTGCTCACCCACGCCATGACCGGCCAGCTCGCCATCTATGATCTCGCCAAGCTTGGCAACGGCGCCAAGGGCGCCGCCTTACCCAAGCCCAAGCTCATTACCTTGGCCGAGACCCATAGCGATACGCCGAGCGACTCTCAGGGATTGCCACGCCTGCTGGACGGCATAGCCCTCTCCCCCGATGGCAGCGAAGCCTGGCTGCCTCATGTGCTGTGGAGTTTCGACCACCCCTTCCAGTTTCAGAGCACCGTCTTCCCGGCCGTCTCCATCATAGATCTCGATGAGGAGCAAGAACGGGTAGACGAGCGCAAGCAGCTCTTCTTGCAGATCAATCTGCCAAGCGTCGGCAACCGCAGCCAGATCGTCTCCAACCCCTTCGCCGCGCGCTTCGCCGCCGATGGCAAGCGGGTCTACCTGACCCTGGCGGGCTCGGAAGATCTGCTGGTGTTCGACTTGTCGCGCAGCGGTAAATCCAACAGCAACCGTCACAGACGCAAGAAGTTCCAGGGGGGCGCCAAGGCGACCCAGCTCTTGCGCCACCTGCCGGGCCAAAATCCGCGGGACTTGTTGGTTGATGACGACCACATTCTGGTGCACAACGCCATGGGGCAGGATCTTACCCGCCTCCATAGCGGCGGCAGCGGCCCCTTCGCCCGGGTCACCGTCGATGTGCCCCACTTTGCCAAACTGGTAACGACGGATCCGCGCCCCGAACCGCTCAAGCGCGGCGAGCGGCTATTCAACCTGGGCAACACCGCCGCCAATGCCCGCTTCCCCATGGCCGGGGACAACTGGATGAGCTGCAACTCCTGCCATCTGGACGGGTTCAACTTCACCAACCGCCATCTGATGGCGGCCCATCGCCAGCAGAACGGCGACAACGCCATCAACGGCCACGCCAACCTCGCCAACATGGTGGCGGGGGACTTCGTCGGCGAATACCTGCGCATGACCCAGCAGACTCAGGGCGGCATGGGCCACGATGGTCGCGATGGGGCCGAGACTGTGGATCCCGCCAAGCCCCAGCCCGAGGTGAAGGCGATGATGGAGGATCTGCACGCCTTCGTCACCGCCGATGGCAACCTCCCCTATCTCGCCAACTGGCTGCGACTCGATGCCCCGCGCAGGGATCCCACCAAGGCGCCGACCACCCATCCCAAGGAGTGGCTCAACTCCGCCTCCTGCCAGAACTGCCACCAAGAGGCGTTCAAGGACTGGAGCGAGAGCAACCACAGACTGATGGGCAACTCCCACCCCTACTACAAGGTGGTGCAGGCGCTGGCCCGCGAAACCGAAGGGGAAGCCTTCGGCCAGTGGTGTCAGGGCTGCCACATGCCCCAGCAGGTGATGACAGGCCAGATGGATCTGCCCAAGGGCTCCCACATGTTCGAGCAGGGGGGCGCCTCGCTCATTGCCGCCCACAAGGCAGGCGAACCCGTGGTGGAGGAAGGGACAGGTTGCGTGCTCTGCCATCGCATCACAAGGCTCGAAGATGCGGGCGGCAACAGCGCCTTTACCGTGAATTTGAAAGACCGCGAGAGCTATGTGTTCGAGGATGCCCCGGGGGGGAGCGCCCGCCACTGGCTGGCAGAGCGGCAGATCAATGCCCGTCCCGCCATGCACAAGGCCTCCTATCAGAAGGATTTCTACCAGGATGCAGCCCTGTGCAAGTCATGCCACAACGAGTTTGCCCCGGGCAGCGGCGCCAATATCGTCAACACCTGGGACGAGTGGGAGAACTCCAGCTTCGCCAAGGCGGAGGATCCCGCCAAGCGGCGCACCTGCATCGACTGCCATATGAACCCCGAGCCGGGCAACGGCGGCGCCCCTGTGGCGGGCCAGTCCACCGAAAACGGCACAATGAAGGCGCGCCTCTATCGCCACAACTTCACCGGTGCCCAGCACCAGCTGGTGGGGTTACGAAATCCAGACCTTGAGCAGGAGAGCCTGGCGCTGCTGCGCTCCAGCGCCACCCTCTCTGCCCGCATCGAACAGGCTGCCGAAGGGCAGCAACTGGTGGTGCGGGTCGCCAACACAGGCGCAGGCCACGCCCTGCCCACCGGGGTGGCCGATTTTCGTGAACTCTGGCTGGAGCTGACCGTCACAGACGCCAGCGGCAACATAGTGCTCACCAGCGGCCAGCCGGTGGAGGGCGCCGTGCCCGAGGACGCGCGGCTGTTTCGCAAAGTATTCGGTGATGCCGAGGGCAAACCGGTGGGGCTCAAGTTCTGGCGTTACGCCAAGCTGCTGGCGGATACCCGCATCCCGGCCGATGGCTGGCGCGATGAAGCCTGGCCGCTGCCGGCGGATGCCAAGGGGCCCTTCCAGGCCGATATCAGACTCAATTTCCGCACCTACCCCAAGTGGGTCAGTGATGCGGTGCGCGCCGCCGAGCCGAGCCTGCCGGCGCCACCCATAGTGCTGCTCACGCGTCTACAACTAAATCGGTTGCAACTCACCCTGCAGCCTCTCCCCGTCACGCCCGATACGGAGCCTCAATCCTGATGTTTGCAAGTTTTCTCATTACCCTGCGCGAGGGGCTGGAAGCCTTTCTGCTGGTGGGCATCTGCCTCTCCTACCTCGCCAAGCTGGGGGCAAGCCGCTACAACAAGTTCATCTATCTGGGGGTGGGGCTGGGTCTTGTCGCCTCCCTCGTGGTCGCCTTCCTGTTCCAGGTGGTGGTGAGCCAGTTCGAGAGCGAGCGTTACAACCACCTCTTGATGGCGGGGATCCTGATCTTCGCCACCCTGGTGCTCACCTATATGGCAATCTGGATGCAAAAACAGGCCAAGTCCCAGGTGGGGGCCATGACGGCGCGCATCGATGCCGCCATCGACGGCGGCAACCTGTTCGGTCTGGTGCTGCTCGCCTTCCTCGCGGTGATGCGGGAAGGTTTTGAAACCGTACTGTTCTTCTCGGCCCTGGTCTATTCCGGGCAAGGGGTGGATCTGCACGAGGGACTGATGGGGGCGCTGGCGGGGCTGCTGGTCTCAGTGGTGCTGGTGTGGGGGCTGCTGCGCTCCACCCGCAAGGTGGCGCTGGCCCCCTTCTTCCGCTGGACCGGGCTGCTGATCATCATCATAGCCGCGGGGCTGCTGTCGTCCGCCGTCAACATGTTGCAGGCGGCGGACGTCATCACCTTCTGGACCACGCCCGTGTTCAACATCAGCCACATCCTCGACGATCAGGGGGTCTTCGGCACCTTCCTGCGCGCCCTGTTTGGCTACAATGCCTCACCCGCCGGCTTGCAGTTGCTGACCTGGGCCACCTATCTGGCCATCTTCGTCACCCTCTGGCATCGCAGCTATCGCCCTCGGGTGCAGGGTTAAACCCGTCCCCGGTTGCAACCCCATTCGGGGGCCGCGCCCTGGCACGGTCCCCTTAGATATCAAGCCGTTTCGGAACACTCATGAGCGACAACAACAAGAAGATTGCGGTACTGGGTGCCGGTCCCGCCGGTCTGATGGCCGCCTGGCGCCTGTGCCAGGCCGGTTATGCGGTCACCCTGTTCGAGCAGGAGAGCGTGGTGGGGGGCATGTGCGCCACCCAGACCTTCAAGGGGCGCGATGGTGACTATCGCTTCGACTACGGCGGCCACCGCTTCATCACCAAGAACCCCGAGCTGCTCGCCTTTATCGACGAGCTGATGGGGGACGACTTGCTCCACGCCGAGCGAAAGAGCGTGATCCGCTTCGGCGGGCGCACCTATGACTACCCCTTGAACCTCACCAACCTGCTGAGGACTGCCCCCCTAACCCTGATGGCGGGGGCGGTGAAGGATCTGCTGCTGTTGCCTTTTGCCAAGAAGCCGGACGATTTCGCCAAGGCGAGCTTTGCCGAGTGGATCCAGAGCCACTTCGGCCGCACCCTCTATCGCCAGTTCTTCGAGGGTTACACCGGCAAGCTGTGGGGCATCAACCCGGACAAGCTCTCCGCCGACTGGGCCGGTCAGCGCATCAGCCTGATTGACCTTAAAGACGTGGCACGCCGCCTGCTGCCAAGACGCAACGGCAACCTCTCGGTGCGCACCTATGCCCGCAAATACCGTTATCCAAAGTACGGTTTCGGCCAGATCTTCACCACCCTGGGGGAGCGGCTGGTGGCGGAAGGCGTGACGGTCAAGACAGGCGCTACCATCACCCGCCTCGAGCAGGTCGATGGCCGGATTGAACGGGTCTATTGGTCACAAGATAACGTTGAGCAGTGCGAGCACTTTGATCAGGTGATCTCCACCCTGCCGCTGCCGCTCACCTGCCAGCATCTGGGCTTGCCGTGCGATCTCCACTACCGGTCGCTTCGCTTCGTCAATATGCCGCTTAAACAGGAGAACCTGTCGGACAACACCTGGCAGTACCTCTCCGACCCCCATATTCTGGCCACCCGCTTGCAGGAGCCACGCCGCCGCAGCCCCTTTATGGCGCCACAGGGCCAGACCTCGGTGATGCTGGAGATCCCCTGCAACCCGGGGGATGCCACCTGGCAGGCGCCGCTGGCCGAGCTGCGGGGCCGGGTGACAGAGGATCTGGCAACGCTTGGTGTAGATACCGCCAAACTTGGCGATGAGACCTTCGAGGCGCGAAGCGAGTACGCCTATCCGCTGATGGATCTTGGCTATCAGGCCCGCCGCAACGAAGCCATCAAGGCGCTGATGCCTATAGCCAACCTCATCATGACAGGTCGCCAGGGGACATTTCGCTACATCTTCACCGACACCGCCATGGAGATGGGGATGATGGCTGCGGACATGGTGATCGACGGGGTGGACAGACGCCACGCCATCTTCAATCATCGCAACGAAAATACCGTGATCGAAACCCAGAGCGTGGCGTAGCAACAGGAACAACCCCCTCCCGACCTCCCTCTTCGAAAGGGAGAGGTGCTTTACCGACGTTGTCAGCAACGCGATTTGCTCCCTCCCCTGACAGAGGGAGGGTCGGGGTGGGGTCCAACGAATCAGGACTGGCGCCATGCCGTCAGGACAAATCAACAAGGAGAACAGGATGACCATACGCCCGGGTTTACTCGCCCTCACCCTGCTGCTGACCCTGAGCGGCCAGGTGCAGGCTTACTCCTACGCCGCCGCCGGCAAGGAGCCACTGATCGATGCGCGCGAAGCATTGCTTGGCGCCGCCAGTGAAGGCAAGGATGCCAGCGCCACCTTGAGCGAGATTGCGGACGAGCTTACCTATCTGGAAGAGCACCACAAGGTGACACTGCAAGCGCCCCTGGCCGCCGCCATCAAGGGGAAAGATGCCGCCGCCACCGCCGCCCTGCTCAACCGAGCCTATAAAGCGGAGATAGAGCGTCGCCTCGAGGGGGCCGGGCAGAACCTCGGCGACTACCAGAGCGCCAAGGTGCTGGTGGTCAAGAGCAAGCGCTTCCTCGATTTGATCCTCCCCTCCCTCAGCGAAGGGGATCGCAAGGCCGCCGAACAGGCGCTGGCCAGGGTGCTGGATGCCATCGGCAACCCTGGGGTATTCGGGGTGGGGGCCAAACCCGCCGATGCTGCCGCCTTCGCAGAAGCCGAGAAAGCGCTGATGGCCGTGCTGGCGCCGCTCTGATGACATTTCATCGATGATGACGGCCCCCCTCATCCCCGGCCCTTCTCCCGCAAGGGGAGAAGGGGGGCGTCACTACGGCCGATTACGCTTCGCTAATCGACCCTACTTGCTGATCCTTCTGCAACTGGTCTGGACGGGCTGGCTATTTACCTTCCCTGTGGCCCTCGATTCCGACGATGCCCTGAACTTCGCCCACGGGGTGGTGCGCTTTAGCGTGCTGGAGTTCTCCCCCCACTTTCCGGGCTACCCCGCCTTTATCTGGCTGGCGCGGCTCATCAATCTGGCGGTGGACGATCCCGCCGCTGCGGTGCAGTGGGCGAGCCTTTTGGGCACAGCGCTGATAGCGCCGCTCGCCGCCTTGCTGGCGGTGAGATTGTGGCAGCGACCAAGCCTGCTCGCCCCCGTCTGGCTGCTGGTGCTGGCCCTGCCGCTCACGCCGACGCTGGCCCTCTCCGGCCTCTCGGACGGGCCCGCGCTCGCCGCCTGGCTCGGGACGCTGCTGGCCTTGCAGAATCGCAAACCAGCGCTGGCCGGTCTGCTGCTGGGACTCTTGCTGGCGCTTCGCCCCTCCTACTTAGTGCTGGCCCTGCTGCCGCTCTGGCTCGGGATAGAGCACAAGGGTGAGCGGCGTAAGTTTCTGCTGCCCATCGCTTTGGTAGGGCTGATAAGTCTGCTCTTTGTCTGGCAGGCCGATGGCTGGGCCTATTTTGGCGAGGGGCGGCGCTTTACCGACGGCCACTTCACCCTCTGGGGCAACACGGCGGCGGCCCACGGCGATCGGCTGCTGAGCTGGGCACGCACCTTCCATGATCAGCTCACTCCGCTCTGGCCCTTGGCTGTCGGAGCCTTGCTGGTGCTGCCGCTCTGGCAAAGATCAAAAGACCAAGTAGCCGCCCTCTCCCCGCTCTGGACCCTCTACTGGCTCGCCCTGCTGCTCTGGACCCTGTTTGGCCAGAACCCGGACAATCCCCGCCATCTGGCCCCCCTCACCCTGCTCGGCATAGTGCTGCTGGCGGGCAGGCTGCCGCTATGGGGCGAGCGACCTGCCATGCTGGGGGCCCTCTTGCTGCTGACGAACACACTCACGCCTGCGGCGCCGCCCGCCATGGTGCAGGCGGCCATGCTGGCAGAAAAAACCTGCCCGGCCCTGGTGACCCAGTGGGGGGTACGGCTGCTTAGGGAAACCACTGCATTGCCGGTGACCGATGGCTGGTACCAGGGGGATGCGGCCCTTGCGCTCACCCAGGGGGCCTGCCGCCTCAGCCGCCGCTCCATAGCGCAGAGCGAGATGCCGCTCCCCCACCAGGCGCACTGGTTTGCCCCCCGCTTTGGCGCCGAACCCGGCCTCTGGCTCGCCATACCGCGCTGACAGGCTCAGGGCTCTGGCCCAAACGCGTCGCTGCGCCAGCTGACTCGTCTACACTCACTGCGCATGGGCGTGGCAGGGAGAGGATGCATGAAGGGAGGCAAGGAGTGGGCACTGGTGCCCCTGGTTCTGGCGCTGGCCAGTGCGCTCCTGGTGCTGCCTGTCTGGTTGCAGGGGGGCACTCAGGGGCACGATCTGTTCCACCACCTGCTCTCCGGCCACTATTTTGCCCGCCAGCTGTGGCAGGGGGAGCTCTATCCCCGCTGGCTGATGGCCATGAACGGCGGCTTTGGCAGCCCCACCTTCTTCTTCTATCCCCCGCTCCCCTACTATGTCAGCGCCCTCTTTGCCGGCCCCGCCGCCCCCGCCCAGCAGGCCATCTATCCCCTGCTCGGCAGCGCCACCCTGGCGCTGCTGCTCTCAGGCGCGTTCGCCTATCTGTGGCTGCGCGCCACCACACCCCCGGGCCGGGCCCTGGCGGTCAGCCTGCTCTACCTGATCCTGCCCTATCACCTGGCCATGGATCTCTATGCCCGCTTCGCCCTGGCGGAGTTCTGGGCCTTCGCCTGGGCGCCGCTGATCCTGCTTGGCCAGGATCTCGCCCATCGCGGCCTGCGCCAGGGCCTGCCCCTGCTGATCCTGGGGCTGGCGCTGCTGGCCTTCTCCCACCTGCCCAGCCTGCTGCTGATGATGGGTCTGGTCAGCGTGCGCGCCCTCTGGTTCGCCTGGCGATCCCGCACCCTGGCACCCTGCTGGATAGCCCTGGGGGCCCAGGGGCTGGGGCTTTGTATGGCGGCGGCCCTGCTGCTGCCCGCCCTGGCGGATCAGGGGGCCATCTCCATGGAGCTGATGCGCGGCGGCATGTTCGACTTTCGGCGCAACTTCCTCGACCGCCTGCCTTCTGGCTGGGGGGACTGGCGCTTTCGCGGCCACCTGGCGTGGCAGAGCCTGCTGACCCTGGCCTTGCTGCTCATCGCCTGGGCCGCCGCCCGCGAGCCGCGCCACCCCGAGCTGCTCTGCTGGGGGGCGCTCGGAGTGGGAGCCTTCCTGATGATGCTGCCCCTGAGTCAGCCCCTCTGGAGCCTGCTGCCCCCCCTGCAACGGGTGCAGTTTCCCTGGCGGCTCAATCTCATCCTCACCCTGGCCACGGTTGCCGTGGTGGCCCTGGGCACCCCCACTCACCGCCCCTGGCAGTGGCTCTGGTGGGGAACACTCCTGCTGACCCTGATCACCACCCTCGCCTACGTCCGTCACGCCCCCCTCACCCAGGCCCCCACCCGGGAGGCCATGGCCTTCGAGTTCGACAGCAAGCGCAGCGCCCGGGAATACAGACCAAGAATGGTGCCGGGGGGCATGTTCGCCCCGACCCTGCTCGCCTGGAAGGACGAGTTCCAGCCCCCGGTGAGCGCCGAGCCCCCGGGCGCCAGCTGGACAGTGCACCGCTGGCAGCCCAGGGCCCTGACCCTGGCGGTGACGGCGGCCGTGCCGACCCGGCTGGTCCTGCACCAGTATGATTACCCCGGCTGGCAGGCCTGGCTCGACGAGCGCCTGATGCTGACGGTGGGCGCCAATCCCCAGGGCCTGATGCAGCTCTGGGTGCCGGCGGGCAGCCACAGCCTCACCCTCAGGCTGACGGCGCGCTGGCCCGAGCGGGCAGGCAATGCCCTCTCCTTGCTCGGGTGGCTGGGCTGGCTGCTGCTTCTGTGCCACCACAGGGCGAGGCGTCCGGGGCGCTGATCCCGCCGCAGATCTGACCTCAAGGGCCGGGGCAGGATAGACCTGCTCAAGCCTGCCAAAGCTGATAGACTCAACACTCGCCCCTTTTCCCTGCCCTGCCACGACTCGGATACCCTATGCCTCAAGCCACGCCCCTCTCTCCCCGCTTCCTGTTCATCCTGCTCGGCGCCCTGGCGGGCCTGACCCCGCTCGCGGTGGATATGTACCTGCCCGCCATTCCGGCCATAGCCCGGGATCTGGCCACCAGCATAGACGGGGCCCAGCTCACCATCAGCGCCTTCCTCGGCGGCTTCGCCATCGGCCAGCTGTTCTATGGCCCGCTGGCAGACAGCTTCGGCCGCAAGCCGGTGATCCTGGCGGGACTGACGATGTTCGCCGTGGCCTCTGTGGGTTGCGCCATGGCCGACTCCCTGCCGGAGCTGCTGGCCTGGCGTATGCTGCAGGCTGCCGGCGGGGCGGCGGGATCCGTAGTGGTCAATGCCCTGCTGCGGGATCTGTTCGAGAAGGATGCGTTTTCGCGGGCCATGTCCTTCGTCATCCTGGTGATGACGCTGGCCCCCCTGGTGGCCCCGGTGGTGGGCGGCTACATCAGCGCCCACAGCGATTGGCGGGTGATCTTCTGGCTGCTGGTGGGGGTGAGCCTGCTCATCTGCGTGGTGATGCAGTGGAAGATCCAGGAGACCCTCAAACCCGAACACAGGCAGCCGCTCAAGCTCGGCCAGGTGCTGCGCAACTACTGGGGCGTGCTCTCCCACCGCGGCGCCATGGGCTATGTGCTGTGTGGCGCCCTGTCGAGCTCCGGCATGTTCGCCTTCCTGAGCGCCTCCCCTTATGTCTATATCGAGTATTTCAAGGTACCGACCGAGCACTACGGCTGGCTCTTTGGCCTCAACATCCTGCTGATGATGGTGGTCACCTTCGTCAACAGCCGTCTGGTGAAGGGGGTGGGCGCCGAGCGCATGCTGCAATACGGCCTGACTGTGCTGCCGCTGGCCGGGGCCCTGCTTATCTATAACGCCTGGAGCCAGACCGGGGGCCTCTGGGGCATCGTCATCCCAGTGGTGCTCTTCGTCGGGCACATCAGTCTGGTGGGGGCCAACGCCATGACGGGCCTGATGGGCCACTTCCCCCAGTCGGCGGGCACCGCCTCGGCGCTCGCGGGCACACTGCGCTTTGGCATAGGCGCCGTGGTGGGCATTTTGGTCAACCTCAATCCCCCCGAGTCGCCGCTGCCCATGGCCATCGCCATCGCCGCCTGTGGCCTGGGCTCGGCACTCAGCTACTGGCTGCTCACCGGCAAGCGTGCCAGGGCGGCCTGACGCGCTCTTAGGCTCACCGCGATGCCGACACGAAAAAGCCCTGTCCACCGGACAGGGCTTTTTGCATCTGGGGCGCGGGCCCTCAGGCGTCTGCCGGCAAGCCGCTGCGGGCCAGGATCTCGCTCTCCACGCCATCCAGGCTCAGCTGATTCTTCTTGCGCCAGTAAGCCTCTATGCCCTCCTTGCCCTGGCGGGCCGACCAGTTGGCGAGATCCTCCCTGTCCCCCTGGTAGTCAAACAGGGGCACCGACATGCCGCAGGAGGTCTGGACCCGTTCAATGTCGAGCAGGAAGATCTGGCGGGCCGCCACGCTGGCCGGGAAGCGCGCCAGGGCCGTCTCCCAGTCCGGATCGCCCCGGTGCAGCACCCGCGCCTGACCATAGGCCCGCAGTATCATGGGCGCCCCCTCGAAGGCGCAGAACATCACCGTCATGCGCGGGTTCTGCAACACATGGGCCGCCGACTCGTTACCGCTGCCGGTCAGGTTGAGCCAGGCCAGGGTATGGGCATCGAGAATGCGCAACGAATCCCCGCCCTTAGGGGAGAGGTTGACCGTGCCCTCCCCCGCCGCCGTGCCGACAAAATAGATCTTCTGCGCCGCGATAAAGGCCACATGGCGCGGCGAGAGCGCCTCGAACAGTTGTCCCATAGTCCCTTCCCTTGCAATCTTCATGGTGCTCAGAACAGGGCGCTGTTGAGCCACAGATGCGCCCCTATGCTGACCATATAGCCAAGCAAAATGGCAGGCAACCACTTGAGATGGCCAACGAAGGTATACATGCCCCTGGCCTGCCCCATCAGAGCCACACCGGCGGCGGAGCCGATGGAGAGCAGGCTGCCCCCCACCCCCGTGGTCAGGGTCACCAGCAGCCACTGCCCGGTCGACATCTGCGGCTCCATCGACAACACGGCGAACATCACCGGAATGTTGTCGATGACGGAGGAGAGCAGGCCTATGACCACATTGGCCTGGGTCGGATCCCCCTGATAGAGGAGCTGGGACGCCAGCGCCAGATACCCCATGAAGCTGAGCCCGCCGACGCACATCACCACCCCGTAGAAGAAGAGCAGGGTGTCCCACTCGGCCTTGGCAATCTTGTTGAACACATCGAACGGCACTATGGAGCCGAGGCGCAGCAGCCGCGCCTCGTCACCGGTGCGCTCATAGAGGGCGCGCTCCCGCGCCAGGACGCCAGGCTGGGTCTTGCGCAGGTAGAAGCCGAAAAATTGCAGATAGCCCAGCCCCGTCATCATGCCGAGCACCGGGGGCAGTTGCAGGAAGTGATGGCAGGCGACGGCCGTCCCTATGGTGAGGAGGAAGAGCAGCACTATGGTGGCGGCCCCGCGCCTGAGCGTCACTTCCTCGTCCAGCACCCTGGGGGCATGGCGCGGCACCATCAGGCTCATCAGGAGGGCCGGGATCAGGAAGTTGAGCAGGCCGGGGATGAAGAGCGCGAAGAACTGGCCGAAGGGCACCTTGCCCGCCTGCCACACCATCAGGGTGGTGATGTCGCCGAAGGGGCTGAAGGCGCCGCCGGCATTGGCCGCCACTACGATGTTGATGCAGGCCAGGTTGATGAAGCGGCGATCCTCGTTGGCCACATTGAGCACCACTGTGCACATCAGGAGCGCAGTGGTGAGGTTGTCCACTACGGGGGAGATGAAGAAGGTCAGGAACCCGGTGAGCCAGAACAGGGTGCGCAGGCTGAGCCCGGCCCGCACCAGGCGGGCGCGCAGGGCGGCAAACAGCAGCCTGTCCTCCATGGCGTTGATGTAGGTCATGGCCACCAGCAGGAACAGCATCAACTCCCCATATTCCAGCAGGTTTTGCCGAAACCCCTCGTGGGCCAGCGGGCTCAGCCCCGCGTCCGCATAGACGACGCCAATGGCTATCCAGATGATGCCGGCGGCGATCAGCACCGGCTTGGATTTTCGCAGCTTCAGGTACTCTTCGGCCATCACCAGGAGGTAGGCGAGCACGAAGATGACGAGGGCAAAGAGGCCGACGCCACTGTGGGTCAGGGCTAGGGGGCCGCCCTCGGCCAGGGCGGGGCCACAAAACAGGCAGAGCCCGGACAAGGGGGCAAGGCGTGAGGATCCAGACATGAGTGCGCGTCTCTTGAGAACTGTCTGGCATTGAGGCTAGCAGTGGACAGGGAAGTCACCCTCATCCCTATCCGGATGATCGAGCCACCCGCCTCGGTCGGGCAGGCGGCGTGGCTTAGGGGGCATCAGGGGGATTTTTTGCCAAAACCGGATTGCTTGAGGGTGTAGCCGGCGCTGTTTTGCCAGGCATCCAGCCCGCTTCTGTTGTTGCCCGCCGCCCGCCTCGGCCGGGCAGGCGGCGTGGCTCAGGGGGCATCAGGGGGATTTTTTGCCGAAACCGGATTGCTTGAGGGTGTAGCCGGCACTGTTTTGCCAGGCGTCCAACCCGCTTCTGTTGTTGCCCGCCACCCACCTCGGCCGGGCAGGCGGCGTGGCTCACTCAAGGGGCATCAGGGGGATTTTTTGCCAAAGCCGGACTGCTTGAGGGTGTAGCCGGCGCTGTTTTGCCAGGCATCCAGCCCACTTCTGTTGTTGCCCGCCACCAGACTGGCGGCCAGGCTCGGGCTGTTGAACAGCTGATCGGCGCTAAACACGAAGCCCCCCTCGGCTCGGGGCACAAGCACCCCCTTGGCCAGCAGCTCCTGGCGCAGCTCGATCACCGCCTCGCGCAAGGAGGCGGCATCCTCGCCGTTGGCGGTGGAGCCCGCCTGCACCATGAAGCCGGGGTTCTGTCGCTTGCCCACCGGATAGCCATGGGCCTCGGCCCCCTTGCCGTTGAAGTGGTAGAGCTCGCGCTCGCCGGGCTTGTTGTCGGAGAGCGCCTTTTGCAGGGTCATCAGCTCGTTGTAGATATCGATGGGGACCACGGCAGCCTGCTTGGCCCCCTTGCTGTCGACGATAAAACTGACTTGCTTGTGTAACATCCTTGCTCATCCTGTGACCCATGGAAGCCCCTATTCTAACCACCTCTGGCAAGCGGGATCCAGCAAGGATCCTCATCCCTTTTGCAGGCGCGATCACTAACTGGCATAGTGACTGACATTGTGAAAGCCATTGGCCATCAACCGGTTATCCCATGTTGAATCTGCGCAACCTCGGTAAACACTTCGCCAACGGCGGTGAGACGCTCCCCCTGTTTGCCGGTCTGGATCTCAAGCTCAACCCCGGCGAAACCTGTCTGCTGCTGGGGCAGAGCGGCTGTGGCAAGTCCACTCTGCTCAACCTCATTGCCGGTCTCATCCCCCCGGATGAGGGGGAAATCTGGTTGGGAGAGACCCGGCTCGACACCCAGTCTCCGGACGAACGGGCCCGCCTGCGCGGCCGGCATTTTGGCATCGTCTATCAGGACTTCAACCTGCTGCCGACCCTCACAGTGCTGGAAAACCTCTGCCTGCCCCTGGAGATAAACCACCTGCCCCGCGACATGGCGCGCCTCGATGCCCTGCTCGAACGCCTGGGGATGAGCCACAAGCGCCACGCCTGGCCGGAGCAGCTCTCCGGCGGCCAGCGCCAGCGGGTGGCCCTGGCCCGGGCCCTGGTTCACCAGCCAAAGTGGCTGCTCGCTGACGAGCCCACCGGGAGTCTCGATGAGCACAACGCCGAGCAGGTGATGGGGCTGATGATGGCGGCGGTGCGCGACACCGGCGCAGGGCTCTTGCTGGTGAGCCACAACCCCGGCTATGGCGCCCTGGCAGACAGGGTGCTGCGCCTGGAAGGGGGGCAGTTGCTCGAGGCCGGACCCCATGGGTGACGCCCGCTGCCGGGATGCATCATGCTGCCGCTGAAGGCGCTGCTGCGCCTCTATCGCGCCCACCCCTGGCTGCTGCTGATGAGCCTGGCCGGGCTCATGCTGGGGGTCACCCTGGTGGTGGCCATCGAGCTCTTGAACCACAGCGCCCGCACCAATTTCGTCGCCGCCCGCAGCCAGCTCGCGGGGGACGCGAACTACCGCCTGGCCCCGAGCGGCGGCCTGGATGAGGGGCTCTACGTTCGGCTGGTGCGAAGCCAGCCCGCTCTTGACGCCATGCCCCAGTTGCACGCCTGGCTCAAGGACGAGCAGGGGCGCAGCTTCCAGCTGCTGGGGATGGATCTCTTCAACCCGGGCCCCCTGCGCCGACTCTTTGGCGAGCAGCCGGGGCGCGAGCCTGACTTCACCCTGAGCCGCGCCGACAGCGTCTGGCTCTCGGCCCCCGAGGCGAAACGCCTCGGCTGGTCGCTGGGGCAGTCTCGCTCCTTTATGCTGGGCGGTGACGGGGAAAGTGCCCGCACACTCACCCTCACCCTCGCGGGTACCTTCGAGCCGGGCGCCGTCCCCATGGAGCGGCTGCTGGTCACCGACATAGGCCTGGCCCAACCCCTGCTTGGCAAGGCAGGAAGGCTGGATCGCATCGTCTTCAAGTTAAGCGACGCAGAGGCCAATGCCTTGCAAAGGGCGCTGCAAACCTATTACCCCCATCAGCCGCTCTGGCTCGAGCCCATCAGCCCGGCCCTCGATGCCAGCCAGCTCGGGGATGCCCTGGCCCTCAACCTCAGTGCCCTCTCCCTGCTCGCCATGGCGGTGGGATTGTTTCTGGTGTTCAACGCCCAGCGCTTCGTACAGAGCGTGCGCCGCCCCCAGCTCGCCCAGCTCATCATCCTGGGGATGCCGCCAAGCCGGGTACTCCGCTATCTGGCCCTGGAGCTGCTCATTCTCGCCACCATAGGCACCCTGCTCGGGCTGATGCTCGGCAGCCTCTTGGCGTTGGCCCTCATGGGGCAGCTCACCCAGGCGCTGGCAGACCTTTATGGCCCCAACCCCATCGATCTGCTGCGCCTCTCCCCGACCAGCCTCATCAAGGCGCTGCTGATAGGCTTGGCTGGCACCCTTGCCGCCAACCTCCCCGGCTGGTGGCAGTTGCTGCGCCAATCCCCTCTTGAACTGCGGGAGGGGAGCAGCCGCCCGCCGGTTCATCCCTGGCGCAGGCGTCTGCTCGCCATCGCCATACTGTTGCTCTGCGCCCTCTGCCTCTTGTTGCCGCAGACCGGCCTGGGGGGCGCCCTCTTCGTGGCCGGAGGCTGGCTGCTCGCCATGGCCCTCGCCCTGCCCGATGCCCTGCGCGCTCTGCTGGGGCGGCTGCGCGGGCACGGCCCCCTCAGCGTCCGGCTCGGGGTGGCCGAGACCCAATACCATCTGGATCGCACCGCCATCGCCGTGATGGCGCTGCAACTTGCCATAGCCGCGGCCATCGGCATCGGGGTCATGGTGTCGAGCTTTCGTTCGAGCGTGGAGATCTGGCTCGGCCAGCGGCTCGCCGCCGACCTCTATGTCAGCGCCCCCAAGGGGGTGGCAGGCAGCAGAGGCCAGCTGAGCGAGCAGACCCTGACCGCCATACTCGCCGAGCCAGAAGTGAGCGCCGCCTCCCGCCGCGCCGTGCACCCCGCCCGCTGGCAGGGGCAGCCCATAGAGTGGGCGCAGATGGACTTTATCCCCGAGCTCAAGGCCGCCTATCCGTTGCTGGCCGGGCGCTGGCCCGCCACCCCCGACGAGGTGCTGGCGAGCGAGCCGCTCACTGTGCGCCTCGGAGTCAGAGTGGGTCAGACCCTGGATGTGACGAGCGAAGGGGGGCCAAGGCGGCTCACCGTCACCGGCGTCTATCAGGATTACGGCAGCGACAAGGGGCAGATACTGCACGCCTTCGAAGGGGGCAAGGTGCAATCCCTCGCCCTCTTCAGCACGGACCCCGAGGGCCTAAGCGATCGGCTGCGCGCCCGTTTTGGCGAGCGGGTGAACCTGCTGCCCGCCCCCGCCATCCACGCCGCGGCGCTTAAGGTGTTCGATCAGACCTTTGTGGTGACCGAGCTGCTGAAATTGCTGATCCTCGGCATCGCCTTCGTCGGCATAGGCTCCGCCTTTATGGTGCTGGGGCTGGCCAGGCGCGGGGAGTTGCAAACCCTGCAGAGCCTAGGGATAGGCCCCCGCCACTGCCGCCGCCTGCTGGTGTGGCAGGGGGCGGGATTGGGGTTGCTCACGGCGCTGCTGGCCCTGCCGGTGGGCTATGGCCTCGCCTGGGTGCTGATTGAGGTGGTCAACCCCCGCGCCTTTGGCTGGCGTCTCGCCTTCGAGGCCGCCCCCTTGCACGCCGTCACGGCGCTCTTGCTGGCCCCCCTGTGCGGGGCGCTCGCCTCCTGGTACGCCGCAAGGAGAGTCGTATGAAATTGAGTTGGAAGTGGCCGCTGATGATTGCCTGCATCCTGTATGGCGCTACGGTCGGTGCCAGCGATCTGGGCACCCTGCTCGGGGGCGGCAGCGATCAGTTCAGGAAGGCCGAGCCGGGCCAGCCCATCCGCCTGCCCGCCGATCACGGCGCCCACCCGGACTACAGATCCGAGTGGTGGTATCTTACCGGCAACCTGAAAGACGAGCAGGGGCGCGACTACGGCATCCAGTGGACCCTCTTTCGGCAAGGTGTCGAGCAGCAGATCACATCGGACAACCCCTGGCTCAGCCCCCAGCTCTGGCTGGCCCAGTTCGCCATCACGGATCTCGCCCGTGGCAGCCACCGCCAGGATGAGCGCACCAGCCGCCAGGGGCCCGGGCTCGCCGGGGCCAGCGGCGGCGAATATTGGCTCAAAGAGTGGCGGCTGGCCTCTCAAGGCGATGCGCTCTTTCCCGCCACCTTGAAGGTGCAGAGCAAGATGGGTGAGCTGAACCTCAAGGTGAGTGCCGCCAAGCCGGTGGTGCTGCAAGGCAAAGCGGGTTACAGCGAGAAGAGCCCGGGCAACGCCTCCTTCTACTACTCCTACCCGCGCCTGACACTTAGCGGCACTTTGACCCTGGAGGGGGAGACCCGCAATGTCACGGGCCAGGGGTGGTTTGATCACGAGTGGAGCAGCTCGGTACTGGCCCAGTGGCAGTCGGGCTGGGACTGGTTCTCCCTGCAACTCATTGATGGCCGCGAGCTGATGCTGTTTCGCCTTCGCACCAAAGCGGGCCGCCCCGAGCCTGAAAACCGCTACGGCATACTGATCGAGCGGGACGGCAGCAGCCGGGTGCTCGCCCCCGAATCCATCGTCCTCACCCCCGGTAAAACCTGGCGCGGCCCCAAGGGCCAAGACTACCCCGTCGAGTGGCAGCTTAAGGCCGCCGATCTGAACCTCGTTATCAAGGCGCGCCAACCCAATCAGGCCATGACGGGGCGCTTTGACTACTGGGAGGGGGCTGTAACTGTGGAGGGCGATGCGCAAGGGCTGGGTTATCTGGAGATGACGGGGTATTAAGCCCCCAGTTTATGGCCGCGTCCCCTGCTACCACTTTCTTGTTCACCAGCCCCAACTATCTTGGTAGACCTCCGTCAAAATCTGACCGGCATCAAGATTTCATTCAAATTCCACGAGTTAGCTGCGTTTTCACTCAACAAGGATAGTCAGCGTTTGATAGGCTTCTCATCCGGCCCTCGCCACCCTAGAAACACCAGAGGTGTGCCGATGCTCTATCTCTCTTCAATTCGGTTAAAAACAGCATGCGGGGAGCTGTTCCCCGTGCGGTAGCTATCTCGCTTATTACCATCACGTGTGTCTAGATACCAACTAGTGACGCTCGGTTATATACACTATAATTTTCAATAAATTGTCTAAATAGATATATACCAAGTATTCAATTTTTTTGGCTGGCTTTATCATTGTTATCTTTTCATTCTGGTTACATATTGAGGCATGGGATTTGTTAATTAATAAAAACTGGGACCTTCAAACTACATTTGAAGTAGTAAATAGAAATTATTATCCAGGGGGGATGCAAAGTGGCCCTCAACGAAACAGATTGATAGAAACCTGGGGGCAATTAGTTGGTAAATCAAGGGCTCTGAGCGAACTTGACTCTTTGGTCGTTGACTATGGCTCAATAAATAAAATGTCCAAGTCAGTACGAATGGCATCACGTACTATCAAAAATCTCAGAGTCTTTTTCGAATCACTACCAGATGAATTTGAAAATCCAGCTCCAATTAAAAAGCATATATTTAGTGAAGGTGAAAAATGCACATTAGAAGAGGATTTACATAATGAGTTTAAAGAGATAAAAGGTCAGAATCCAACTAAGTCGATCCAGAACATTGTCGATGAGTACATACTGGCATTTCTCAATAGCTCAGGTGGTAGTGTTTTTTGGGGAATTCGAGATGACGGCATAATCAAAAGTATAATTTTGGATAGCCGATTAAAAGATGATATAAATAAATGCATCAATTTAAAGATAAACACTATTGAGCCTTCAATTGACCCCACAAGAATAAATGTAATATTTCATGGCGTGGTTGGAATAGATGGTGGTTATGTGCTTGAGGTACGCGTCCCTAAATCAAATTTATCTGGCTTACATTTTAACTCATCTGGCCATACTTGGGTAAGAGTCAATGGGTGTAAGCAAAAGTTGCAAGGGGTTGCGTTACAAGATTATATCATCCAAAGATTACAGAATAAATTTTAATGACAACACTTAACATTTATTCACACAAATAATTTCTTAAAACTATAAAAAATGAGCCGGGTTATATAAATGACTAGAGAAGACAAGCGGATATTATTACTCGAATTCTTCAGAGAAAAAGAAGAAAACAACGAATGCTTTTCAGTAACACAAGCTGCAGCTGCCACTGGATACAATCCTAAAAGCATCATCAAATATATAAGCGAAAAATTAAAAGGAAAATTCATCTTTAAATCAGAAAGTAATTATTTTATTTCAAAAGGGCTAACAAAGATATCAAATGATGAGTTTATTAGACTTATGTCTCAAAGCACATCATCAAAAGAAATAACGCCACAGGAAAAGATGTACCAACAGCTAATCAAGAGGAGCCTTGACGCATTTACTCTTGCGTTAGAAGTTTACAATAGGCCTAGTCTATGTAATCGAGTCGAAGCATTCACTATTATGATGGTCAATGCATGGGAGCTCTTCTTAAAGGCTGAGATACTAGATACTTTCGGTGAAGAAAAAGTATTTTATAAAAATGGTAAAAGCATCTCAATCTCTGATGCACTTCCTCTTAGAATTCAAAACAACGACCCAGTTAAGCGAAATATTGACACATTAATTTTGCTGCGAGATCAAGCGACTCACTTGCTTATTCCTGAGTTACAACCACAACTTTCACGCCTATTCCAAGCTAACGTTTTTAACTATCAAGATAGATATAGAAAGCAAATGGGCAACTCACCTCTTGCAGGGCAGAGTGTGGGGATGCTTAGTCTAGTTATCGACGGACCAGCACCTGAAATTGGTGTTATTAAAGAAAACTATGGAGCATTAACAGCGACGGAAGTTGATAAATTCATTAAAGCTTTTGACGATACTAATAGAGCGCTAAACTCTGATAAATTTTCCATTAGCATCGAGTACATGCTTGCTCTTGTTCGAAATCCAAATAAATCAGATTTGGTACTGAGTACAGGAGAGCAAGGGCAGAAAGCAATAATAATAACTCAAGCAAAAAATCTCAATGACACCCATCCATACTTTACCGATGATGCGATTTTAGCAATCAACACTAAACAAACAGCATCAAAGATAAATAGGCATTCATTTCAGGCTATCGTCTTTAAACATAAAATAAAAACGAATAAAAACTCAGATATGTACAATTTCACTGATAGAGCTCGATACTCTGAAGCATTTGTTACCTGGGTCGTAAAAAATATAACCGAGCAAGCCGGCTGGCTACAGAAAGCATTAGATACATATAAACCAAAAGGTAGGAAGCGCAAAATAGCATGATCTTGCACCTTGATAAACGTTGGGCTGCGTATTACTCAGCCCAATCTACCTTGTAAAAACGCCAACGACTGCCGATTGAAGTGATCCGGCTGCTCCACATTGCAGACATGGCCGCAGTTTTCGATGATGGCGAGCTGGCTGTAGGGGTCGCGGGCGACCTGCTCGCGTACCGGGGCGATAAACATATGATCCTCCTCCCCCATCAGGTAGAGGGTCGGGATCGGCAGGGCGCGCTCCTTGAAGTAGCGCATCAGGGGGTTCACCTCGGTGGCGAGGCGGAACCAGCGTTTGAACTCCTTCTGGCAGAGTTTGCGGGCCTCGCGCACGAAGAGGTTGCGGGACTCCTGATGGTGCTGGCGCGGCATGATGATGAAGGCGAACAAGCGGTAGAGCCACATGTAGGGCAGTATGTGCTGGCCGACCCGGCCAAGCTGCACCAGCACCCGGGAGCGGATGTCGAGGCGCAGTATGGCGCCGCCGAGCACCATGCTCTTGACCCGCTCGGGGCAGAGCTCGGCCAGGTGGCGAATGAGGATGGTGCCAAGGGAGATGCCGACAAAATGGGCGCGGGGAATGCGCAGGTGATCGAGCAGCCGCAAGATGTCCTCGGTCACGGCCCGAAAGCTGTAGTGCCCCTTGACCACCTGTTGCAACTGGTTGGATTGGCCGTGGCCGCGAAGATCCAGCAGTAGCACGTTGAAGTGCTCCCGGTAGGCGCGCAGTTGCTTGAACCAGATGGAGGAGCTGCCGCCTGCTCCGTGCACGAACACCACCCAATCCCGCTCGGGGCCAAGCTCAAAGGTCTTGTGGTACAACATCTTATGGGCTCCCGGGGGGGTTGGGGGATATACTCGGCGGGCATATTAACAGAAGGGGTGCCCCGCTGAATATGCTGCCACCCATCATCGGACCAGCATGGAGTCCTGTATGAGCCTTGCATCGTTACGTGAATTTCTGCTAAGCCAGCCAGGCGCCACCGAGGATACCCCCTTTGGCCCGGAGATCCTGGTCTATCGCATCGCCGGCAAGATGTTCGCCCTGGTGGACTGGCAGGCAGAGCCGCTGACCATCAACCTCAAATGCGAGCCCGAACTCGCCCTGCTGCTGCGAGAGATACACCCACAAGTCAAACCCGGCTGGCATATGAACAAGCAGCACTGGAATACGGTGACCCTGAGCGAGAATCTGGACGCCGAGCTCTGGCAGGGCTGGATTGAACACTCCTACCAGCGCGTGGTAGCGGGCTTGCCCAAGGCCAAGCGGCCGCAGGCGCCGACCTTATCAGCAAAGGCAGGATAACAGCCATGCCGCAGACACAAAACACCGTGCCCGCCCGGAGCATCCCCCTGAGGGAGCAGCACATCCCCGCCCTGCTCGCCCTGTTCGAGCAGTCGGTTCGCCGCCTGGGCCCGGAGCACTACAGCCCGGAGCAGGTGGAGCAATGGGCCCAGGGCGCCCGTCATCCCGGCCTCGCCAGCCAGCTGCGCGAGCACCACGGCTGGGTCATGGAGCAGGAGGGCATGCCCCTTGGCTTTGTCACCTTAAGCGATGATGGCCACCTCAGCCTGCTCTATGTGAGCGCGGATCATCAGCGCCAGGGGCTCGGCGGCCTGCTGCTGGAGCGGGCCTTGCAGGCGGCCAGCCAGCTCGGCCTGCACAGACTGACCACAGAGGCCAGCGCCTTCAGCCTCGCACTCTTTCTGCGTCACGGCTTCGAGCAGGCCGGATTGGAAACCGTGGAGCGCGGCGGGGTCAGTTTTGTCCGCCATCGCCTCTACTGCCGCTTGCCAAGCCAGGGCCAGCCACTAAAATACCCACCATTTCCCCAAAGCAATGAATGAAGGCAGCCATCATGGTGGTAGAGAGCGACGGTTATATTGCGCTTATCGAGTATCTGGTAGAGAGTCTGGGCCTGTTCGAGAGCCAGCAGCAGGGCACGGGCTCCCAGACCATTGAGGATCTGGTGAGCAACCGGGTGGCAGACAACCTCATGGCCATCTGCGAGCAGAACCCCCAGCTCGACCCCAAGGTGCGTTTCATGATCATGCAAGAGGCCGACGCCGTGGTGGCCGATCTGGAGGAGGTGCTCTCCGCCGTCTGGCTGCGGGCGCCCACCCCGGCCCAGCACGCCTTCCTCGATGAGTTCATCGATCTCATCAAGAACCTGTTCGACAGCACCATCGGCTAGTCCCCTCCCCGCGGCCGCACGGCCCGCAAAGATCCGCAAAATGAAAAGGGCCGCCTCAAAGGGCAGCCCTGCTTGCTATCACTTCCGATTCATCGCGCTTGTCAGTTGAATGAATATCGAGGCAAGAAATGTGTCTGGTCTTGGCTGCCGTCCATGGTAGCTACCCTGATTAGTCTGCCGAGGTTGGGTTAAGTTCCCGGCCAGGACGCTTTTTTTAATATTTCTTTCAAAAAAACGAAACAGGGGCCTAATGGCCCCTGCTTTATCCAGGCTGCGCCTCAGCGGTTCAGGCTGGGCGGCAGGCAGACGCCAATGCCCCCCAGTCCGCAATAGCCTTCCGGGTTCTTCTCCAGATATTGCTGATGGTAATCCTCGGCGTAGTAGAAGGGTGCCAGCGGCAGGATCCGGGTGGTGATGGCGCGGGCATCGCCACTCGCCATCATGGCCTGCTGGTAGGCCGCCAGGCTCTGCTGGGCGATGGCCTCCTGGGATTCATCCCCATAGAAGATCACCGAGCGGTACTGGGTGCCGATGTCGCCGCCCTGGCGCATGCCCTGGGCCGGATCGTGCTGCTCCCAGAACAGCTTGAGCAGATCGCCGTAGCTAATGACCTTGGGGTCAAACACCACCTGCACCGTCTCCGCATGACCGGTCAGGCCGCTGCACACCTCCTTGTAGGTGGGGTTCGGCGTCAGGCCCCCCTGATAACCGGCGGCGGTGGAATAGACCCCGGGCTGCTGCCAGAACAGGCGCTCCACGCCCCAGAAACAGCCCATGCCAAACCAGGCCAGCTCCATCCCCTCGGGCCAGGGGCCCTGGGTCGGGTGGCCGTTG
Source organism: Aeromonas rivipollensis (assembly GCF_010974825.1). Taxonomy (GTDB): domain Bacteria; phylum Pseudomonadota; class Gammaproteobacteria; order Enterobacterales; family Aeromonadaceae; genus Aeromonas; species Aeromonas rivipollensis. The sequence goes on from NZ_JAAILA010000019.1 coordinate 32,569, forward strand.
ACGGCATGCTGCTGGCCGATCGCCAGCGCTTCCCGTCGTCCCGGCAGGGCCTCTGCCGGTGAAATAATCTGCTCCATATGCCCTGTCCTTGAATAAAATCCCGCGCGAGGCGGCTGACGAAAAGGAACCCCGAAGATAACAGGTTATGAGCCCGGATCAACCAAGGCGGCCCCTTCAGCAGGCTGACCGCCGCCCGGTTCACCCAGGCGCAGGGCGTCTGCGGCTGGTCAAAATGGCGGCACAAAACAGCAAAACCAATATTTAGTCTTGATTTGTGAATTTATTTTCATATATTGAGCAAATTGCTGCTTTTTTATGGAACGAAACACGTGCGTGAACGCGAACCCAGCCTGGTCCATGCCTTTCGGCAATCCACCCCCTATGTCAACGTGCACCGGGGTGCCACCTTCGTGCTGATGATGGGCGGGGAAGCCATCTGTCACCCCAACTTTGCCAACATAGTGAGCGACATCGCCCTGCTGCAGACGCTCGGCATTCGCCTGGTGCTGGTGTTCGGCTCGCGTCCGCAAAACGACGAGGCGCTGGCCCGTGCCGGTATCGAGGCCCAGTACCACAGACGGATCCGGGTCACCGACGATCAGAGCTTCGCCATCATCAAGCAGGTGTGCGGCGGCCTGCAATACGACATCACCGCCCAGCTCTCCATGGGGCTGGCCAACACCCCCATGCAGGGGGCGCGCATCAGCGTGGTGAGCGGCAACTTCGTCACCGCCCAGCCCCTCGGGGTGGAAGATGGCATCGATTACTGCCACAGCGGCCGGGTGCGGCGCATCGACGTGGAGGGGATCACCCGCCAGCTGGATCAGCATGGCCTGGTGCTCATCTCCCCCATCGGCTGCTCGGTCACCGGCGAGAGCTTCAACCTGAGCTCCGAAGAGGTGGCGCGCCGGGTGGCGGTGGATCTGAAAGCCGACAAACTCATCTGCTTCAGCAGCACCCAGGGGGTGATGAACAGGCAGGGCGTGGCCATCTCGGAGCTCTTCCCCGAGCAGGCCGAAGAGCTGCTGGTGGAGCTGGAGCAGGCGGGCGAGGAGATGTCCGGCACCGCCCGCTACCTGCGCGCGGCCATCGCCTCCTGCCGCGGCGGCGTGCCGCGCTCCCACCTGGTGAGCTATCAGGATGACGGCGCCATGCTGCAGGAGCTGTTCAGCCGCGAGGGGCTCGGCACCCAGATAGTGCGCGAGAGCGCCGAGCGGGCGCGGGCCGCCACCATAGAGGACATCGGCGGCATCCTGGACCTCATCCGGCCGCTGGAGGAGGAAGGCATACTGGTGCGCCGCTCCCGCGAGCAGCTGGAGATGGAGATAGACAAGTTCACCATCATAGAGCGCGACGGCCTCATCATCGGCTGCGCGGCGCTCTACTGCTTCATGGAGGAGGCCATGGCCGAGATGGCCTGCGTCGCCATCCATCCCGAGTACCGCAACTCCAACCGGGGGGATCAGCTGGTGGCCAAGGTGGCCGAGCGGGCCAAGCGGCTCGGCATCCGCCGCTTGTTCGTGCTCACTACCCGCTCCATCCACTGGTTCCGGGAGCGGGGCTTCGATCCCCTGGAAGTGGAAGATCTGCCGGTGGCGCGCCAGCGCCTCTACAACTGGCAGCGTCGCTCCAAGGTTTTGTCCAAGACGATTTCGTAACTGATTGATCTTGTGCCTGGTTGTTGCCAATTGTGTACTTTTTTACAAACTCGATTGACAGTGCAATCCAGTGCAGGGTATTTCTACATGCACGCCACCTTCCAAGGTGGCACCAGAAGAGGAGCGCTGCCCAGGCAGCCCAAGGGAGGACACCAGAGTCCGGTGAACTTGGGTCAGGGGGAGCAGCGCCGAGACGAGTGAGGCAACTGGATACCTCAACGTCGGCTGCGGGGGCTGAATCCCCCGGGTTGTCATCGGTCGTGTGCATCCCACAGGCATCCAGCAGGATCCTTGTGGGATGGGCACCGCGGATGGAGTGCTTCTGGCCGGGATCCTTACGTTTTCCTGCCATTTTCTGCCTCCTCCTCTCTTTTGCCCGATGAAACCGGATTTTCACCTTGAGACAGGAGTATGCAATGAGCCCGATCAACGTCGCCAAGTTTGGCGGAACCAGTGTCGCCGATGCCGCGGCCATGAACCATTGCGCCGACGTGGTGCTGGCCAATCCGGCGACCCGGGTGGTGGTTCTGAGCGCCAGCGCCGGTGTCACCAACCTGCTGGTGAGCCTGGCCCAGGGTGAACTGGACGAAGCCGGGCAGGATGCCCAGCTCGACAAGTTGACCGGGATCCAGCAAGCCATACTGACGGCGCTCGGCAACCCGGGCGAAGTGAGCGCTCTCATTCACGCCCAGCTCGGCGACATTCGCACCATGGCCCGCCAGGCCTGCCAGCACACGGATGCCGAGCTGGCAGACCGCCTCATCGCCTGCGGCGAGCTGATGTCCACCCGCCTCTTCACCGAGCTGCTGCACCAGCGGGGCATCAAGGCCCAGTGGCAGGACGCGCGCCAGCTGCTGCGCACCGACAGCCGCTTTGGCAAGGCGACCGTGGATCTCGCCGCCACCCGCACCCTCTGCCAAGCCACGCTGGGCCCGCTGCTGGGTGACAGCCTGGTCATCACCCAGGGCTTCATCGGCGCCGACGCCGATGGCCGCACCACCACCCTCGGCCGGGGCGGCTCCGACTACAGCGCGGCCCTGCTCGCCGAGGCGCTGGACGCAGGCAGCATAGAGATCTGGACCGACGTGCCCGGCATCTACACCACGGATCCGCGTCTGGTCACCCGGGCCCGTCCCATCCCCGAGATCAGCTTTGTGGAGGCGGCCGAGATGGCCACCTTCGGCGCCAAGGTACTGCACCCGGCCACCCTGCAACCCGCCCTGCGCCAGGACATTCCGGTGTTCGTCGGCTCCGCCAGGGATCCCGCGGCCGGTGGCACCTGGATCCGCGCCAGCACCGAGACCAGCCCGCTGTTTCGCGCCGTGGCCCTGCGCCGCCAGCAGGTGCTGGTCACCCTGCACAGCCTCAACATGTTCCACGCCTACGGCTTTTTGGCGGAGGTGTTCGGCATCCTGGCCCGTCACCGCATCTCGGTGGATCTCATCACCACCTCGGAGGTGAGCGTCTCCCTGACCCTGGATCACACCGGCAGCCAGAGCAACGGCGAGCCCATCCTGGGCGACAAGGTGCTGGCGGAGCTCGGCCAGCTGTGCAAGGTGGAGGTGGAGACCGACTTCGCGCTGGTGGCCCTCATCGGCAACCGCATGAGCGAGGCCGCCGGGGTGGGCAGCCGGGTGTTCGACGCCATTCGCGAGCACAACATCCGGATGATCTGCTACGGCGCCAGCGCTCACAACCTCTGCTTCCTGGTGAAAGAGAGCGAGGCGGGCAACATAGTCAACCGCCTCCATCAGGAGCTGCTCGACTGAGCCTGATTAAACCTTGTCAGACCCTTCTCCCCCTGCGGCAGAAGGGTCTGGTATCGGGGGAAGGCCATGGCGCCAGAAGCTATACCAACGAAGAGGGGCGCCCATGCGCCCCTTTTGTCACTCTGTCATCCCCATGTCAGCGCGCAGGCTGGCTGGTCCGGGTCGGCAACAGGTTGGCCCGGATCTGCTCGCGCAGCCCCCCCAGCCGTTGCAATAGCGCCGCCTGACCGAGCCCGGCCTCATCAAATCCCAGGTTATCGGCCAGCGCCGGGAAGTGCTCCCGCACCGCCTGCTCCAGCCAGTCGAGGCGGCGCAGGGTCATGGGGCCGCAGCTCTTGCCGCTGAGATCGTCCAGAATGTCGAGCCGGTGGCTGCGATACATGTCGCGCCACCAGTTGGCAGCGAGCGCCTGCTCGCTTGCCAGCGCCGCACTCCACTCCCCCACCAGCCCCTGCATCCGGGCCAGCACGGGGGCGCTGGCACCCTCCCGTGACAGATATTGCAACTCCCCCTTCGCCCAGGCGAGGCAGAGCTCGCGCCAGTGGCGAAACAGCGGCAGGGGATCTGCCTCCTCCAGCCAGAGCCCGGACAGGGTGCGGGTCTCCAGCCGCTCAGCCACATGAAATGCCGGATCGGTGAGGCCGTTGGAGTTGAACTCGTGCAGGGGATCGAAGGGCCACATGTAGCCAAAGTCGAACACCGAGATCTGCTGGCCGTCGTCGAGCAGATTGCCCGGGCTCGGATCCCAGTCAAACCAGCCCCAGCGGGCCAGCTCGGCCTCCACCGCCAGCATCTGCGCCAGGTTGCGCTCATTGAGCCTGCGCACCGGATCTCCCCGCAGCCAGGGGGAGACCAGCACCCCGGCGCGGGCGGAGCCGAAGCTGGTGCAGACCACGTTGGAGAGTATGGTGGGGTGCAATTCCCGCAGGCTCTCTATCTCCCGGCGCCGCTCCAGCTCGGTGAGAAAGGCGGTCTTGCCGTCGACGTTGGCCACCAGGGAGTCTGGCCGGCAGCGCTTCAGGCACCAGTGATGGCCCTCCACCTTGAGGTGAAACACCTCGGCGGTGAGCCCCTGACCATAGAGCTTGACGACGTCCGGGTGATCCTCGGTCAACCTTGTCAACTGGGCCAGGGGCAGGGGACAGTCTCGCTCACGCCCGATCCGGATCTCGTCCCCGTTCTCCAGCATCTGGAGCAGTCTTGCCTGACGTGCCGCAACCTTGGGATTCATACATGTACCTCCAACCGTTACTGAGAGACTAAACAGCACCCCCCTCCCAGACCAGCGGCAAAGGCCCATGATGACGCTTTCATCACAGAATGAGTGCCCCTGCCGGATCGGGATCACAATTTGCACGCACAGGCCGTCACCCAATATTCATCCCGTCGTCATTAAATTGACATCAAGGAACAAGCCCCTCACCATCGGGTCAAAATAGATGCAGCGTTGCTGCCCTGCCCGCTCCAAGGATGAGCCCCTATGAATGCCCCCGTCTGTGATCGCCCCCCCTCTTCCTCCCAGTCTCTGACCGGGTGGTTGTTCGGTCTGCTGATCGCCCTGCTGTTGCTGACTCTCGCCCTGCCGCTGCTCAATCCCGTCGGCTGGCTCGGGAAGGCACAGCCGCTGATCCTGGGGCCCGCCGATCAGCCCATCGCCACCCTCAGCCGCCACAGCCTGCTCTACAAGAGCGACAGTCGCGGCCTCTACCTGGTGGTGCGCAGCCAGTGGCAACTGCTCAAGCCGCTGCAGGCGGGAGACAAGGTGCGGGTGGAGCTGCTCAACGACAAGGGCATTCGCATCGATCAGCTGAGCCAGGCGGTGGAGAAGCGCCAGAAGTGTCGCCAGGAGCGCTGCACTCTGGATCTCAACAGCGCCCTGCGCGCCCCCGACGACGCCCTGGACAGCCGCTATCAGCTGCGGATCGGCCTGCTGCTGGCAGACAGACCCGAGAGCGCCGAATACAGCCAGATCCTGCAGACCCTGCCGGAGCGCGGCTTCAACCTGACCTATCTGATGACCAGCCTGCTGCTGGTGCTGCTGGTGAGCGCCGCCGTGCTCAGGGCCCTGCTGCCGCGGCTGCGCCGCAGCTACCGCTCGCGGGTGCTGGGCAGCCTGCTGCTCGGCAACCTCACCTTCGTGCTGCTGCACGGCTTCGTGGTGTTCAAGCTGGGGGAGTTTCTGCTCTGGTCGGGCTTTAGGCCCGAGCACTACTACCTCGCCTGGGGCAGCATGGTGCTGGGCTGGAGCCTCTGCGCCCTGGCGGGCTTCAACCTCTATATGGGGCTGGTCTTCACGGCGCTTTCGGGCATAGGCCTGCTCGCGAACTTCATGAAGATAGCCATCTACGGGGTGCCCCTTGGGGGGGACGATCTCGGCAACCTGATGGCCCTGCTGCACATACTGCTCGATCAGCACCCCGTGCTGCCGGTGCTGGCCGTGCTGGGGCTCTTGTTCCTGTGCTGGCGCTTCGCCCTGTCGCGCTGGATCCTGCGCACGGCCGCCGCTACCGCCGCCTTCTTCGCACTCTGCGTGTTCGCCACCCAGACCGGCAACAAGCTGCTCGGGGCCAACATCCGCTACGTGGACAGGGCGGTCAACTACCACAGGGACATCATCCGCGCCGGTCCCGGCCTCTACCTCTTCAACCTGGTGGACGAGATGCTGCAAAGCGGCAACATCTTCCGCTACCCCCTGCAGATCAACGAGCGCACCCCCGAGCTCAGCCAGCCGGCACCGGGCCAGCCGCCCCGCTTCGATCTGGTGATAGTGCTGCAATATGAGTCGCTCTGGCTCGACTGGCAGGGCAAGATCTGCGCCCCCGCCCCCACCCTGAGTCTGCCCGCCGGCGTGGCCCAGTGGCACAAGACCATCCACTCCCCCACCACAGGGGGCATGACGGTGCTGGCGGAGTTCGAGATGAATACCGGCCTGCCGGTGGGCCTGCTCAAGCAGGGGGTGGTGCCCTACTACTACCTCTCGGATCAGGTGCCCGGCCTTGCCAGAAGCGCCAGGCAGAACGGCTACCAGACCCTGTTCGCCCACCCCTATGTGGAGAAGTTCTGGGGCCGCGCCAAGGCGATCCCGGCCCTCGGCTACGAGGAGCGCTGGTTCGACACCCGCTTCACCACCCTAGAGCACAAGGGGCTCTACATCTCGGACGATGCCCTCATCGATCACCTGCTCAGACGCAGCGAGCAGGATGACAAGCCGCTGTTCGCCTACGCGGTCACCATGCAGGGGCACGGCCCCTTCGACGGGGATCGCTATCGGGCCCAGCAGATCGACAGGGCCTGCCCGGATCAGAGCCCGGCGGACAGGCAGTTGCTCAACACCTACTACACAGGAGTGGTGGACGCCATGGCCTCCCTGGAGCGGTTGCTCAAGACGCTGGATCGCTCCGGCAAGCGCTACCTGGTGGTGGCCTTCGGGGATCACCAGCCCTTCCTGATGTCGGCGGGCAAGAACATCCATGGCGCCAAGCCGCCCCGGGATGCCCCCTACCAGATCCCCATGATGGCCTTCACCCGCAACGATGGCGCCATCACGCTCGATCGCCAGTTCGCCCCGGTGCGCCAGCTCTACCAGATGGGACAGGCCACCCGAGCGCTGCTGGCAGGGGATCTCACCCCCATAGAGGACAAGCCCGTGCTCCATCCGGTGCTGGGGGAGGAGAAGGGCTTCGACCCCTCCCCCCTGGTGCCGCAGATCCGCGCCAGCTTCCGGGCCGATGCCCTGCCCTGAGATCAATAAACATTTAAGAGACGAGGGCCGCAGATCCTTGCAACACCTTCCGGGCCGATGCCCTGCCCTGAGATCAATAAACCTTTAAGAGACGAAGGCCGCAGATCCTTGCAATACCTTCAGGGCCTATGCCCTGCTCTGATCCCTGACCTGAGAAAGTGAAAGAGGCCGCAACTGCGGCCTCTTTGCATGAAACGGGACATAAGGGCTGAACCTGCTGACGCCAGGTGTTTTCATCCCCACAAGGGCTAACAGGCACCGGGCGGGCCGTTTTTTGTTTAGATAAATCGAACAACACAACCAAATCGGATAGAAAAAATAAACAACATTCCCGGCTCAGGGCCTCCCCCTCATCCCCGGCCCTTCTCCCGCAAGGGGAGAAGGGGGAATCGCCCCCCATACCCTAGGGGTGCCGCGCCCAATAAAAAAGCCGACCTTGGGGTCGGCTTGCTGCAGGCGGCCAGGGGGCAAAGGCGAGCTAGATCACCACGGCGGTGCCGCTGATGCTGACCATCAGCATGCTGCCGTTCTGGCCCACCACCTCGTAGTCGATGTCGATGCCGACCACGGCGTTGGCACCCAGGGCCTCGGCACGCTCCTTGAGCTCCTCGAAGGCGATCTCCCGGGCCCGGGCCAGCTCCTTTTCGTAGGCGCCGGAGCGGCCACCTATGATGTCGCGGATGCCGGCGAACAGGTCCTTGAAGATGTTGGCACCCAGGATGGCTTCACCCACGACTATGCCGCGGTATTCACGAATGGCCTTGCCTTCCAGGGTGGGGGTGGTTGAGAGGATCATGAGGTCTCCTGTGGGTTCAATAGGATGCGCTGGGCACCGTTGCCGCCATGGTAGCAAGGCGAAGACCAAAGCATAACCCCGCCTTGCCGGGGACAGCGGGGGACGCTGCGCACCCGGAGCTAACAAGTGATTGATTCAGCATCCAAAGTGCCATCTATACTGCCTGTGTCGCGGATCTTTTCCCCCTTTTACAGATGCATCTGGCACTTGCAGGAGGGGGCCGATCCTCCGGATTGATGGGAGAGGGACCTTGATGAAACGAACGCTGCTGCTGTTGCCACTGGCCACCTTGCTGAGCGCCCCCACCGAGGGCGCCGGCCTCTATCTGTACGAAACCGGCACCAATGATCTCGGGCTCGCCTCCGCCGGCATGGCCGCCAGGGCCCAGGATGCCACTGTGCAGCTGGTGAATCCCGCTGGCCTGAGCCACCTGGAGGGGCGCCACCTGACCCTGGGCGGGCAACTGCTCTACGGGGATGTGCCCTACGATCTGGACGATCCCGCCGAGGGGGACGTCGATACCGTCATCGGCTGGTTCCCTGCGGCCTCCGCCTACTACAGCCAGCAGCTCGATGAGCGCTGGTCGGCGGGCCTGGCGCTCTATGGCAACTTCGGGCTGGGACTGGATTTTGGCGACTGGGCCGGCAAGCAGCTCATCGAGGAGGCCACCCTGATCGGCCTCACCCTGCAGCCATCCATTGCCTACCGCGTCGACGAGCACTGGTCGCTCGGGGCCGGGGTCGGCATCAACTACGGCCTGTTCGCCCTCACCCGGGAGGGCAGTGGCGGGGAGCAGAAGCAGGACGACAGTGACTGGGCCCTCAATGCCAAGCTGGGGCTGCTCTATGAGTGGAACCCGGGAAGCCGCGTCGGGCTGGGCTATGCCAGCGAGGTGACCTATCACTTCGACATAGGCCGCGACATCACCTTCTCGCGCCCCAATCTGCCCGGGATCAGCGCCACCATCCCCCTCTCCGGCATGGTCAACAGCCCCCAACAGTTGATGGTGAGCGCCTTTCACGCCTTCGCCCACGACTGGGCCATCATGGGCAATCTGGGCTGGCAGGACTGGAGCCGCTACAACGACAACCAGGTCGCCGTCTTTGACCGCACCTCCTCAGAGAAGGGGATCTATCAGGACAGCTACCACCTGGCGGTCGGGCTCCAGCACGATCTGACGCCGCAGTGGACCCTCAATGGCGGCGTGGCCTACGACAGCAGTGCCTATCGGGATCAGAGCCACACCTCCCTGACGGTGCCGAGCGGCAGTGCGCTGCGCCTCGGCACAGGAGTTATCTATGCGTTCAACGCCCAGGAGACCCTGGGGGCCGGTTTTGAGTACATACACATGGAGAGCGCCAGCGTCGATGAAAGATCCCTCTCAGGTCACTATCCCACCCCGGCGCTCTATTTCTTCGCCGTGAACTACGGCAAGCGCTTCTAGGCAGCCCCCTCTTGGACCATAAAAAAAGGAGAGGCCTGGCCTCTCCTTGTCGTTTGTCTTGTGCTTGCCACTCAAGGCACAGGCTTAGTGCAGCTTCATGCTCGGGCGCAGCACCCGGTTGATGCGGCCCACCAGCATGATGAGGCCTGTCTTGATGTAGCCGTGCAGGGCGACCTGGTGCATCCGGTACAGGGAGATGTAGACGATGCGGGCTATGTAACCTTCCACCATCATGGAGCCGCGCATCAGGTTGCCCATCAGGCTGCCCACGGTGGAGAAACGGCTGAGGGACACCAGGGAGCCGTGGTCGTGGTAGAGGTAGGGCTTCATCTCGCCGCCGTTCATCTTGGCCAGGATGTTCTTGAACGCCTGGGTCGCCATCTGGTGGGCGGACTGGGCGCGGGGCGGCACGAACTTGCCGTCCGGCTGCGGGCAGGCGGCGCAGTCGCCGATGACGAAGATGTTCTCGTCACGGGTGGTCTGCAGGGTCTCTTTGACCACCAGCTGGTTGATGCGGTTGGTCTCGAGGCCGGCGATCTCCTTCATGAAGTCCGGTGCCTTGATGCCGGCAGCCCACACCATGAGGTCTGCTTCAATCAGCTCCCCATCCTTGGTGTGCAGCCCATCGCTAGTGGCTTCGGTGATCATGGTGGCGGTGCGCACGTCCACGCCGAGCTTCACCAGCTCCTGGTGGGCGGAGCCGCTGATGCGCTCAGGCAGCGCCGGCAGGATGCGGGGGCCCGCCTCCACCAGCGTCACCTTGAGGCTGTCGGTGGTGAGGTTCTTGAAGCCGTAGGCATAGAGCTGCTCCACCGCGTTGTAGAGCTCGGCGGAGAGTTCGACGCCGGTGGCGCCGCCACCCACGATGGCGATCTTCACCTTGTCACCGGGCTTGTATTCGGTGGCGAACTGCAGGAAGCGGTTCATCATGCTGTTGTAGAAGCGATGCGCCTGGGAGGGGCTGTCCAGGAAGATGCAGTGATCCTTGATGCCCTTGGTGTTGAAGTCGTTGGACACAGAACCTATGGCCATCACCAGCACGTCGTAAGCCAGTTCCCGCTCGTTGACCACCAGGGCGCCGCTCTCGTCGTGGATAGGCGCCAGCACTATGCGTTTCTCGTCGCGCTTGATGTCGGTCAGGCTGCCGAGCTGGAATTCGAAGCCGTGGTTCTTGGCGTGGGACTGGTAGCTCAGGGCGTCGATGCCCGCATCCATGGAGCCGGTGGCCACTTCGTGCAGCAGGGGCTTCCACAGGTGGGTGCGGTTGCGATCCACCAGGGTGATCCTGGCCTTGTTCTTCTTGCCCAGCTTGCGGCCCAGGCTGGTCGCGAGCTCGAGACCGCCGGCGCCACCGCCTACAACGACAATATTCATCATGATGATTTTCCTTGGTTCCTCAAAACGAAAGGGAGCCATTGGCTCCCTAAAACGAAATCGGTTGACGTGATGGCTCAGGCTTCTTTGAAGGCCTTCATCCGTTGCAGATGGTGCGAGATGTTCTTGAACTTATGGGTCTCGCGCTCATCCCATACGATGTCGTAATAGTTCTTCAATTCACGTTCAGTGTCCCGATTATCGCGGATTTCATCCTGAACGGAAAGGATGCACAGGCAGTTTCCTGAATTTTTATTACGAAATTCGGTTACACACTTGGTGCCGATGTCATCGTACTCTTCCGGCCTGTCGATCTTGCCCTGCATGTTCTCTTCCGGGTGCAGGTTGGGGTTGAAGACTACCTGTTTGATGCCGCACAGAAAACCGATCCGCTCGCTCCAGTAGCCGCCGAGCCCGACTCCGCAGATGAGGGGCTTGGGGTCTGTGCTCATGTCGAGCTGCTTCTTCACCTCCTTGAGCAGGTGGCTCATGTCGTGGCGGGGGTGAACCGTGCTGTAGTGCACGAAGCGCACATCATCATCGATAAACTGCAACTGCAGCACTTTCTCATGATTGCCGGGGCTGGTGGCATCAAAGCCATGCAGATAGATGATCATGGATAAGACCTCAAGAACTGTGTCGGTTCTATCGAAACTACCCCAGCGAACGGCCGAGGCGCCACCAAAACATCGCACTTTCTTGCTTTGGATCACGCCCCTCGCCGCCGGAAAATCCTTTTCTCACCCCCTTTGGGCGCATTCGGCAGGGGAAAAGGAGCGCCAGGCCCCTGACGAGGCATCCACGGCGCCCCTGCCAGCGCCCGGCCTCAGCTCTGGGTCTGCTCGAAACGATCCACCGCCGCCGCCACCAGGGCCAGGCTCCCCTGCCAGAAGGCCGCCTCGCGGATGTCCTGCCCCAGGTGTTTTGCGACCAGATCCTCGGCGCTCATGCGGCCAGTGTCTCGCAGCAGGGCGCGATAGGCCTCGGCCACGTTCGACTCCCCTGCCCCCTTGCGGCTCATCAGCTGCTGATAGACCCCGAGGCTGAACAGGTAGCCAAAGAGGTAGGGGTAGTTGTAGAAACCGAAGCCCGCGATGGAGAAGTGCGCCTTGGCGGCCCAGAACATGGGGTGATAGCGGCCAAGGCTCTTTTCATACCAGCGCCCCCAGGCCTCGTCGGTGAGCGCCTTGAGCCGGGCCGAGGACACATAACCCTGCTCGCGCTCGGCCACCAGGGCCTGCTCGAAGTCAAAGCGGGCCGGGATGTTGACCAGGAAGGTGGCGGCGCCGTCGGCTTCCGCCCAGGCGATGGCCTGGCGCTCCTCGGCGCTTCGGGCCTGCTCGAACAGGGCGCTGCGCACTAGCGTCTCGGCGAAGATGGAGGCTGTCTCGGCGAGCGTCATAGGGTAGCTGCGCTGGCTCATGGGCAAGTCCCGGATCAGCCAGTTGTGCCAGGCGTGCCCCAGCTCGTGAGCCAGGGTGATGACGTTGTCCATGGTGCCGGCATAGGTGATGAAGACCCGCGGCTCCACCGGATCGGCAAACTTGGTGCAGTAGGCCCCGGTGCGCCGGTTCGGGGTGGGGGCGGCGTCAATCCAGCCGCGCTCGGCCATCATGCGGGCAAACGCCCCCATCTCGGGATCGAAACCGGCAAAGGCCAGGGCGATGATGTCGATCGCCTCCTCGAACGGTATGCTGCGGTGGCTGCTCGCCGGGGGCGGCGCGAACAGATCCTCAGGCCCCAGCTCCTCTATGCCGAGCCGCCGGGCCATCAGCCCCAGGGCCCGCTGGCCCAGCCCCCGCGCCTGCCAGGTCTCCCGCATCAGGGTATCCAGGGTCGCCCGCTCGATGTGGCTCTGGTGGCAGGAGAGATCCAGGGCATCCAGGGTCCGCACCCTGCCGCGCTGGCGAGCCAGTTCCAGGCGCCAACCGTTGAGGGCATTGAGGATGGCGGCCACCGTCTCCTGCTCCCCCTCCCAACCGGCGCTGATGGCGTCGAAGGCCTCTTTGCGCTGCGCCCGATCCGGGCTGGAGAGCAGGTTGCTCGCCTCTGCCAGTCCCCGCTCCTGGCCGGCTACCTGCACCCGGATCTTGCCCACCAGATCGTTGTAGAGGTTGCCCCAGGCGTGCAGGCCGTCGGTGCCAAGGCCGATGACCAGCTGCTCCGCCTCCACCGGCAGCCGTTGATCCTGCAAGCGGCGCTCGTGGCGCAGCCGGTACTCCTCCTCCCCGAGCAGGGGATCCTGCATCAGTTGCCGGAACTCGGCCTCGGGCAGCCCCAGCATCAGATCTTCGATGGGCGCCAGCGTCTTGAACAGGTCCGCATTGAGGGCCCGGGCCCGGGAGGCCAGCTGCTTGGCCAGGGGATCCCGGGCATCCTGGCTCCCCGTGCAGGCCGCCAGCACGGCAATGTTCCAGCCTATTTCGCGGATGCGTCGGGCCCGCAGCCGCACCTCCCGCAAGCCATCCCGCAAGCCATCCTGCAGGGCGGCGCCCTGATCAGGCAGCGGGCCCAGGCCGTCGATAAAGACCGCCAGCTCGGCGAGGCTGGCGCGGGCCAGGCTCATGTCCGCTTCCAGTACGCTGCTGTCGAGGGAGGGGTAGATGTGCTGATTTTGCCACTGCTGTGGGTAGACTCGTTGTTGCATCGAACGCTCATTGTCAGAGACGGGTTCGGCCCGTCGTGAAACAGGGGTGGCCCCAGGGCCACGAACAGGAATACCAAGGCTGGCGGCGACACCAGCCGGATCAAACACGGGCGACTACACCAGCCGCTCGAGACGGCTGACCGCCTCCTCCACAGAGCGCAGGCTCTCTTGCCAGAAGGCGGGCTCGCGAATATCGACCCCCAGGTGCTTCTCCACCAGGCTCTCGGCGCTCATGCGGCCGGTGTCGGCGAGCAGCGCCCGATAGGCCGGCACGAAGTCGGCACCGACCCGCTCCTTCTGGGCATAGAGTCCCAGGCTGAACAGGTAGCCAAACAGATAGGGGTAGTTATAGAACCCGAGATCGGCGATGGAGAAGTGGCCCTTGCTGGCCCAGAACAGCTCGTCATATTCGCTGAGGCTGTCACCATACCACTGCTGCTTCGCGGATTTCATCATGGCCCTCAGCTGGCCCGCCCCCAGATACCCTTCGGCCCGGCCTGCCACCAGCGCCCGCTCGAAGTGGAAGCGGGAGGGAACGTCGAGCAGCAGGCTCGCGACCCGCTCCCCGTCCATCCAGGCGATGGCCAGGCGCTGTTCGCGGGTCTGTGCACGGGCGAGCAGGGCGTCCCGCACCAGGGTCTCGGCAAACAGCGAGGCGGTCTCGGCCAGCGTCTTGGGGTAGTCGCGCTGCGCCAGTGGCGCGTCCCGCAACAGCCAGCTGTGCCAGGCGTGGCCGAGCTCGTGGGCCAGGGTGATGACGTTGTCCATGGTGCCCTCGAAGGTGAGGAAGACCCGGGGCTCGGCGGGGTCGGCATACTCGGTGCAATAGGCGCCGCTGCGCCTGTTGTCGCTCGGGGCCGCATCTATCCAGCCCCGATCCGCCATCATGCGGGCGAAGTCCCCCATCTCGGGATCGAAGGCGGCGAAGGCATCGGCCACCAGGGTCAGCGCCTGTCCGAAACCAACGCTGGCCTGCGCCCCATAAGGCGCCGGGGCATAGAGATCCCAGGGGGCAAAATCCGTTATCCCCTGGGCACAGGCCATGGCCCGCAGGGTCCGCCTGCCCAGCGTCTTGTGGGCCTCGGCCTGCGTCATCAGGGTCTCCAGGGTGGCGCGCTCCAGGTGCCCCTGGTGGCAGGAGAGGTCCAGCGCATCGAGCCGCCGCCCCTTGCCGCGCTGGGCCGCCAGTTCGTTGCGCCAGCCGTTGATGGCGTTGAGGATGGCGGCCACCGTCTCCTGCTCCCCGGCCCAGGCGGCCTGAATGCCGTGCCAGGCGCTGGCGCGCCGCGCCCTGTCCGGGTGGGCGAGCAGGTTGTCCGCCTGGGCCAGCCCCATGTGCTCCCCATCCACCACTGGCCTGAGTCTGGCCACCAGGCTGTCGTAGAGATCCCCCCAGGCTTGCAGGCCGTCCACCGCCAGCCCCTCGATCAGCTGCTCGCTCTCGAGGGAGAGGGCCTGATCCTGCAACCGGCGATCGTGGCGAATGAGGTAGGCCAGCTCGAACAGCTCGGGATCCTGCAGCAGGGCCCGCACCTGATCCTCGGGGGCGTTCAGCCAGAACAGGGCCACCGGCTTGACGAGCTGGGCCAGCCTCGCCTGCAACTGCTGGCCACGGGAGAGCAGCACCCGGGCGGCCTCGTCGCGGCCGTTGCGGCTAAGCCTGTTGTAGGCGAAGGTCTGGCTGTTCCAGGCTTGTGTTCTCACGGCGTTGGCCTGACGGCGGATGGCCCTAAGCAGATGGCGCAAGGCGTTGATGTCCCGGGTCTCTGGCAGGCTGGCCAGCAGGTTGGCGATCTCGGTCAGGGCCTCTGCGGCGCGCTGGAAGTCGGCGTCGATGGCCGGGCAATCGGGGGCGGCATAGATGTGATCATCCTGCCAAAGGGTGTTGGTCATAACTGTCCTTGTCTGTTTGCGTCCATGTGGGTGCCCCGCCTCTGTGGGCAGTGGCCGCCAAATAGTACGAAGGGGGCCAGCCCTTGCCTAGCCCCCATTCTGGTCAACAAACAGCAGATCCGGCCTGCGACGCCCCCTGTCGGCAGGGGACGATTCCTGAGCGACCGCCGCTACTACTTCGCGGGGGTCAGCTTGCCCACCAGGGTCATGGCCAGCACCAGCAGCAGGCCGGCCACCACTCCCACCAGGGCGCTCAGCAGAGTCGGCGTCACCGCGGCCAGCACGGCGCCCCCGGCCAGGGGTGCCAGACTGGCGGCCACCCCCTCGATGAGGTGATGGGCAAAGGGCCAGCCGTGGACCAGAATGCCGCCCCCCACCATGAACATGGCGATGGTGCCGACCAGGGCCAGCAGGTGCATCAGCCGGGGCGCCGTTACCAGCAGCCCCCGCCCCACTGCCCGGCGCAGGACGCCGGCATCGGGTTTTTGCAACAGGTGCAGGCCTATGTCGTCGAGCTTGACGATGAGCCCCACCAGGCCGTAGACCCCCACCGTCATCAGCAGGGCTATGCCCGCCACCACGGCGATCTGCAGGCCCAGGCTCGAGCCCTGCACTGTGCCGAGGGCGATGACGATGATCTCGGCTGAGAGGATGAAGTCGGTGCGAATGGCCCCCTTTATCTTCTGCTGCTCGAAGGCCTCCAGATCGTCCGGGATCGCCTGCGCTGACGAGGCCGCCTCACCGCTGTCGTGGGGCAGGAACTTGTGGGCCAGCTTCTCGGCCCCCTCGAAGCAGAGGTAGGCGCCCCCCAGCATCAGCAAGGGGGTGATGAGCCAGGGGATCAGGGCGCTGATGGCGATGGCGGCGGGCACCAGGATCAGCTTGTTGCGAAACGAGCCCTTGGCCACCTTCCACACCACAGGCAGCTCCCGCTCGGCCCGTACCCCGGAGACCTGCTCCGCATTGAGGGCTAGATCGTCCCCCAGCACACCGGCGGTCTTCTTGGCCGCCATCTTGGTCATCAGGGCCACGTCATCGAGCACGCTTGCAATATCGTCGAGCAGGGCCAACAAACTGGTTCCGGCCATATCAGGCATTCCTTATATCAGTGGGAAACATCTCCCCAGGCAGCACGGCGCTCTTCCTGGTCACAGCCTTGGTCATCAGGGCCAGGTCATCCGGCACGCTGGCAATATTCGCCCGGCAGGGCCAACAAACTGGTTCCGGCCATCGGAGGGGGTTCCTTGTTTCAGGCAAAAGATGGCACAGTGTAACGAGAAGCCGCCCTTTCGGCAGCCCCCCATGACAGGGTCAATCGGCCTTGTTTCACCTCAAGGCCCCAGGCCCAAGGAGTTCCCATGCAACCCTGGCAACCTCTGCTCGATTTCTGGTTTGGCGACGACTCAGGCGACGCCCCCCGCGCCGCCCGGCAAGCCCCCCTCTGGTGGGGCAAGAGCAGCGAGACGGACGCGCTGCTGGCGCACCGCTTTGGCGAGCTGGCACAGGCCGCCGCAGAGGGGGAGATCGCCCACTGGGCCGAGGTGCCGGTGGGCAGGCTGGCGCTGATCCTGCTGCTGGACCAGTTGCCGCGCAACATCCATCGCGCCTCACCCGCGGCCTTTGCCCAGGATGCCAGGGCCCGGGATCTCTGCCTCAGGGGCCTGTCCCTTGGCGCGGACAAGGCCCTCTCCCCGCTGGCGCGGGTCTTCTTCTACCTGCCGCTGGAACATGCGGAGTCCCGGGAGCAGCAGGCCAGAAGCGTGGCCCTGTTCGAAGCACTGGCGGCCGAGCAGGCGGACGGCCCTGCCCGGGAGACCTTCGAGGGATTCGCCGACTTCGCCCGCCGCCATCAGGTGATCATCCAGCGCTTTGGCCGCTTCCCCCACCGCAACGCCATCCTGGGGCGCACCAGCACCCCGGAGGAGGCCGAATTTTTGCAGCAACCGGGCTCCGGCTTCTAGGCCAGCCAAAGAGACAAAAAAACGGGCCCGATGGGCCCGTTCTGCATGCAAGGAATGGCAAAGGCATCAGGCCGCCTCGGCCAGATCCTCCTCTTTCTTCTGGTAGGCCTGGGGGGAGAGCCCCAGCAGCTCCTGCACGGTGGAAGCCACAGTGATGGAGGAGATGGTGCCCACCAGGATGCCGGCGAACAGGGTGAAGGAGAAGCCGAACAGGGCGTCCCCCCCGAACAGCAGCAGGGCCCCCACGGTGAACAATGTGGTGCCCGAGGTGATCATGGTGCGACTGAAGGTGGCCTTGATGGCCACATCGGAACACTCATGGATCCCCATCTGGGTGCGCGAGCCGAGCAGGTCCCGCAGCCGGTCCGAGATGACGATGCTGTCGTTGAGCGAGTAGCCGATCACCGCCATCAGCCCGGCGATGACGTTGAGGTCGAACTCGATATTGAACAGCGCCAGCAGCCCCAGGGCCACCAGACCGTCGTGCAGCACAGAGACCAGGATGCCGATGGCCTGGCGCCACTCGAAGCGCACCGCGAGATAGGCGGAGATGGCCAGCGACGCCACCAGCACCGCCAGCATCCCCTGCTGGAACAGCTCGGCGCCCACCTGGGGGCCCACTATGGTGGTGCGCAGCAGCTCCACCGGCAGGGCGAGTTGCTGCCCCAGCATGATCGCCAGATCTTCCGCTGCCCAGGGCAGCTCGTGGGGAGGCAGCTTGATGAGCCACTCCCCGGGCACGCCGGCGCCGTGCAGCTCCACCGCCCCGGCCAGGGGGGCGCTCAGCAGGGCGTTGAGTTCATGGGCCTCCTTCAGGGTCTGGATGCGAAACTCCAGCAGTATGCCGCCGGTGAAGTCGAGCCCAAGGGAGAGCCCGTTGATGGCGAGCACGGCTATGCTCGCCACCGTCAGCAGCACCGAGGCCCACATCCCGATATAACGCCAGCGGGTCAGGCCCATGGCAATGATCATTCTCAGCATTCTTCTTCCCTCGACAGCAGATGGCTTGGGCTTCCCAACCGGAAGCAAGTGGCGCGAAGCTCGCTCGGACGCGCGGTGCTATGACGCAGGCAATGGGTGTCAGTCATGGTCATACCCTCAGCAGCTTGGCGCGGCTGTTGCCCCACAGGGGGTTGATGATGGCGCGGGTGCCCCAGATGCCGGTCACCATGCTGGAGATGAGCCCCAGGATCAGGGTGATGGAGAAGCCCTGCAGCGGCCCTGAGCCGATGGCATAGAGCACCACGGCGCAGATGAGGGTGGTGATGTTGGCATCGAAGATGGTGCGAAACGCCGAGCGATAGCCAAAGTCGATGGCGTTGGCCAACGAGCCCCCCTCCCGCAGCCTGTCCTTAATCCGCTCGAAGATGAGCACATGGGTATCCACCGCCATGCCCACCGTCAGCACCAGGCCGGCGATCCCGGGCAGGGTCAGCACGGCGCCGGGCAGCACCGCCAGCATCCCCACCTGCATCAGCAGGTTGCCGATGAGCGCCGTGATGGCGACCCAGCCGAACTTGCGATACCAGGCCATCATGAACAGCATCATGCCCGCCATGCCGAACGCCAGGGCGGTGAAGCCCGCCTCTATGTTCTGCAGCCCCAGGGTCGGGCCGATTGAGCGCTCCTCCAGGATCTTGAGCGGCGCGGTGAGGGCGCCGGCCCGCAGCAGCATGGCGAGCTCCTGGGCCTCCGGCAGGCTGCCAATCCCTGTGATGCGGAACTGGTTGCCAAGGGCGGTCTGTATGGTGGCGACGTTGATCACCTCGCTTCTGGCCCGAAGCTTGCCCTCGGCGTTGGTCTTGTACTCGGTGAAGACGGTGGCCATGGGCTTGCCCACGTGCTGGCGGCTGAACTGGTTCATCTTGCTGCCACCCAGGGTGTCGAGCACTATGTTGACCTGGGGCTGACCCATCTCCCCCATGTTGGCGCGGGCATCGACGATGTGCTCGCCGCTCAGCACCGGCTTGCGGGCCAGACCGACCGCCTGGCCGTTGCGATCCGCCATGAAGAAGCGGCTGTCGGCCTTGGCCTCGTAGAAGGCCAGGGACGCGGTGGCGCCTATCACCTCTTTCGCCTGCTTGGGATTGTGCACCCCGGGCAGCTCGATGCGGATGCCGTCCTGACCCTGACGCTGGACCGAGGCCTCGACGATGCCGAGCTCGTTGATCCGTTTCTTGAGGATCGACAGGTTCTGGGTCACGGCGTTGTTCACCAGCAGGGTGCGCTCAGACTCGCTCAGCACCAGCTTGAGCTCATTGCCGGAGCGGGAGAGCTTCCACTGATCCTGACGGGTGCCGGCGCTCTCCTTGATGATAGTGAGCCAGCCCTCCTGCCCGTCGACGTCCGGCAGGGTGACGGCCAGGGCCCCCTGGGCGGTGCGCATCACGCTGGCGCCGCGCAGGTTGGCCTCACGGAAGCGGGTGCGCAGGGTATCCACCAGGTTCTTGGTCTGGTTGTCGATGACAAAGTCCACATCGACCCCGATCAGCAGCTGGGAGCCGCCGCGCAAGTCCAGCCCGAGCTTGATGGGATCGGCGCCGAGCTGGCTTATCCAGGTCGGGGCATTGGAGTGAAACTCCAGGGTGAGGGCCGCGCTGTCCACCCCCTGCTGCTCCAGCAACTGCTTGGCCCGCTGCTGCTCGGCCTGGGTGGCGAACACCAGCTCGATCCGCTCCTTCTGCTCGATCTGCTTCTGGGGCGCTATCTGGTGCTCCTGTAGCAGGCGCTGCTGCGCCCCGCTCAGGCGGGTCTGGCCATGGAGGCCCAGGGAGGGCTGCTCACCGAAGAAGGTGGGCAGGGAATAGAAGGTGAAGGTGACCAGCATCAGCAGCAGCAGGGCGTACTGCCACGGGCTCATGCGGTTCAGCATGGTATGACTCTTTTTTCTCATGAAATCGGCCTCTGTCAGGCGATGGCAAGGGCGACGCCGGGTCGCACCGTGCAAAAAAATGAAACAAGACAGCCTAGCCGTTCACTAAAAGTGAACAGCAACAGAGAGAAGATGAGGCAACAGCAGGCAGACTGACCCCATCGGGGTCAGGCGAGGAAGCTCTGGGAGAAGCGGTATTGCAGGTGCCGGCGCTGCAGGCGGCGCCGGTGGATACTGGCGAAGTGATCGCGAAAGCTCGTCCTCGGGTAGAAGAGGGCGGCGTAGAGCAGCAGACCGCACAGCAGCAGCAGTATGGCCTGCTGGGCCCAGCTCATGACCAGCTCGTAGACCACGCTGCCGGGTTGATGATCCCGGCTCAGGGAGTGCTCGAGGCGCAGCAGGTGGCTCTGGTGGGAGCCGACAAACTTGACGACACCGTCGTCGCTGTCGCTGGCGCCGTGGCTCATGTGGGCGCCGTCGGCGGGATCCGCGGCCTCCCCCATCAGCTGGGCGGCGTGCTGGGAAGCGGGTACCTTGAGCCCCTCCACCGAAACGGTAGAGAGCAGCAGAGTGAGCGCGATGAGCAGGGTCATCGCCGCCAGTTTCACTTTGTCCAGCAGGCTCAAAAAGTTAATTCCCGAATAATAGAAAGGGCAAACTACCATAGCCCCCCCACAAGGACAAGGGCGGCGGGCCATGACCCCTGCCGCCCTTGCGGTGCGGATCGCGGCCATCAGCGGCTGCGGGTCATGGCCTCGAAGTCCTCGGCATAGTCCTTGAGCAGGGTGTAGAGGTGGGCGCGCTGGGAGAGATCCATCGACTGGCTGAGGGCGCTGAGCCACTGTATGGTGCGCTGGCGTGACTGGTCGGTGTACCCGGTGAAGCGGCCATCCATCAGGCCGTCCCCCTGTTGCAGCAGGCGAGTCAGCTCCTTGCCAAAGTCCGGGTCCTGGCGCTGCTTCATCAACCGCTCCAGCTCCTTGGTCCAGGCCTCCTGGAACTCGAGCCAGGGGGGCATCATCTCGTATTGCCACTCGGCCCACTGGGCAATGAGCGGCTCCTGGGCCGGCTTCACCTTGCCAATCCAGAACACCAGCCGTTCGCTCATCTTCTCCCTGAACTCCTTGAGCATCTGCGCCTTGGGCTCGGTGGCGAAATCATGCTTGCGCTCCTGCTGGCGTTTCACTCTATCGGTCATGAAGCGCGCCACCTGGGCATCGGTCAGGGTGCTGGCGAGACGCACGGTGCGGGGAATGGCGTTCTCCAGGGTGCGGGTCAGGCTGGCCTGGGTGCGGTCCAGGTGCAGGGTGACCTGGGCCGGGGTCATGGGGCTGGCCACCGCCCTCGCCAGGGCATCGAGATCCCGGGCATAGATGGGCAGCTCGTGTTGGCGATGCCAGGCCATCAGCCCCTTCACCTCCTTGTCCAGCAGGGTCTTCTGGCTGCGATCCAGGGAGAAGTAGTCGTCCAGTTGCCAGACGATGGCCGAATCGAGCCAGTAGTAGATCACCCGGGTCGCGCAGCCGGTCAGCAGCAGGCAGAGCAGCAGCAGGCTCCAGCTGCGGGGTTGACGCCATGAGAATCTGGTCACCATGCATGCCTCCAAGTCGTAGAAAATAAGCGTCGCGCTGGCCTCTGGCCTATCTCATTCCAGGCGCTGGCGGTTCATGTCGATGAGGGCCTGATAGTCGGGCCCGGGTTGCTGCTCCGCCATCAGCAGCGCCCACAGCAGGCCGATGTAATCGACCCAGGGCAGGAAGGCATCGGCCTGGAATCCCTTGCCATTGAGCAGCTTATGAGCGCCTCCCCTGCCTTCAAGATAGCAGCTCTCCAACTGGCACCGCAGCTCTTCGCTCCAGCCATGGGTGCGCTGTATGCTGGCCAGCTCGAAGCCGGGATGACCGGCGGCGCCATACTCCCAGTCGATGACCCAGGGCCTGTGGCCCAACAAGTTAGCCGGATTGAGATCATGATGGCAAGGGAGCCAGCAATCGTCCGGCTCGTGGCTCGCGAGCAGGGCCCGCTCCAGCGCCGGCAACCAGGGGGGCACCTGGGCCAGGCGCTGCCGATAGCCGGCGCTGTGGGCCCGCACCGCCATCACCACGGCGGGCAGCGCCAGTCGGTGCAGCCGTCTCAGCACCTCGGCCAGCAAGGGGGCTTGGGTCGCCAGGGGCGGCGCCTGCTCGGCCCAGTTCGGCTCGTCGCACCACGCCAGCAGCATCAGGCCGCTGGCGGGATCGCCGTGATGACAGGGCAAGGCCAGCCCCTGCCCCACGGCCCCCAGATAGAGCTGCCACTCGGTGGCGCGGTCTATGCCGAGCCGGACCGGATCCGGGTGGCCGCGCCGCAGGAAGCCGCTCTGCCCCGAGGGCAGACGCAGCCGGTAGTTGCCGTTGGTCAGGCCGCTCGCCAGTGGCTCAAGGCGCCCCTGGTGCCAGGGGGCCGGCAGGCTGGCCAGCAGGCTCAGCTCCGCCAGATCCCCCTGCTGCCGGGTCGCCTCACCAGCCAAAGGTGGAGGTCTTCGCCTGCTTGCGGATCTCTTTCTGATCGGCCCACAGCAGCTCGCCATTCTCCAGATCCATCAGGTTCATGGTCATCTGGTAGTAGACGTCCTTCACCTTGCCATTGTCCTTGACGATGCTGACCAGGTTGCCATAGACCATGTAGCGGGCGCCGGTCTGCTTGCCCAGGCGCACCATGGAGGCGGGATCCACCATGCCGCTGCTCTGCTGGTACTCGAGCTGCTGCTTGACCGCGCTCACCTTGCTCATGTCGACGAAGCGGAACTTGCCGGCGCGCAGCAGCTTGGTACGGATGGTGTCCGTGATGGCCTCGGTGTCGA
Organism: Aeromonas rivipollensis; assembly: GCF_010974825.1. Classification (GTDB taxonomy): domain Bacteria; phylum Pseudomonadota; class Gammaproteobacteria; order Enterobacterales; family Aeromonadaceae; genus Aeromonas; species Aeromonas rivipollensis. The sequence continues at coordinate 55,567 of NZ_JAAILA010000019.1, forward strand.
TGTGCTCCGAGGTCTTGTTGCGGATGGAGTCCATGAACATCACGGGACGGCCCCCTGCGGTGATTTCGCTGGTCGCCGGTGAGGCGAGCATGGAGTCCGCCATCTTGTCGGCGATGGCCTGCAAGTCGGAGGAGCCGTAATCCACCGTCACCGTCTCTGTCTCGGTGGGATCGCCATAGCTGACTGTGGTGCTGGAGCAGCCGCCGAGCAGCAGGGCCGAGGTCAGGATCAGCAGGGCATGGTTCATTCTCATCAGTTCGATTCCTCAATCACTTCGCGTACGTAAATCCGGTAGCCCCGGGCTGCCGGACTCGGCGCCAGGGCGGACAGGGTGCGGGTCTGGTAGCCGTGCAGCTTGATGGGGGTCCAGCCGCGGCCATCGCTGGCCACCTCCTGCCCGGCCTCATCATACCAATAGAACAGGTATTGCAACTTGTTGTCGCCGCGCTGGGTGCTGGCGGCGGCCACGTTGACCTGCAGCAGGCCGTTTTGCTGGCGGCGGCTGAGTTCGGTCAGGGTGACGTTGACGTTCTGGTGCTGCTCCGCCACCGCTGCCGCCCCGGCCGCGCCATAGAGCGCCACGCCGGAGGTATTGGTGGCGCACCCCGCCAGCAGCAGTGCCAGCCCGAGGGCCAAGCCATGTGCTTTCATCTTGTTCTCCTTGCCGGTGGCCGAGAGGCCGAACCGGTCAGTCTGTGATCCTTGCCCAAAGGGGCACTCATAGGGGCATCACCCGGCTGCTCAGGCCCGCGCCGAGGCGCTGCACCCAGACTAGGGTGGTGCGCCCGGCATGCACTGTGAGGGGGAGTGTGCGCATGGCGCTGCCCGCCCCCAGCTGGAGTTGCACCTCCCCGGCCGGGACCATTCCCTGCCAGCTCGATGCCTCGGCGGGCAGGGTCAGCCAGCTGCGGGTATCGGCCCGCTCAGAGAGGGTATTGAAGATGCCCACCAGGATATTGCCCACATCGCCCCCCTCCTTGGCGGCGCTGCGGCGCAACTGCTCCTTGGCCACCAGCCGCAGGGCCTGACGGGTCAGCATGCCCGGCAGCCGCTCCTGCAGATCCTTGGCCGCCAGCGATTCGAGTCGCACCAGCGAGCTGGTCCGCCCGGCCTGTTTGCCCACCGACACCATCAGCGGGCCTGTGTCGCTGGCCCTGTTGTCGTAATAGGGTACCGCCACGGTAAAGGTACGAAAATCGCCGCTGGAGGTGGAGATGGGCAGCGGCAGGAAGATCTCCCGCCGCGCCGGGATCAGGCCATCTTCAAACAGCACCACCAGCTGGCCCTGATCCTTGGCCGGTGGCGGCGCCTTGCGGCCCACCTTCTTCTCGGTCTCCTTGAGCTCGTCCGCGGAGCCGCGAAGCCGCGCCAGGCGCAGCAGGGCATCCTGCAGGCTCTGGTTGTCCGGCGCTATCTGGTAGCCCCGCTGATAGTCCACCCAGGCGTCGTTTAGATCCCCGACCGCCTCATAGAGCACGCCGGAGAAATAGAAGGTGTAGGCGTTCTGGAAACCGTTTTTCACCTGGCCTATCAGGCGATCGAGCTCGGGTGCCCCGCGCGACATCAGCTGGCGCATCTCCCCATCTGCCTCTGATTCTTCGCTCTTTTCCTTCGCCTTGCGCACCTCGTCGGCCCGCGCCTTGAGCGCCCGCTCCTGCACCTGGTTGGCGCGGCGCACCTCCACCAGGGCCCCTTCGGCATCCCCCCGTTGCAGGTAGTTCAGCGCCAGATAGTGGTGCAGCATGGTGCGCTCGTAGTCAGGCGCCCGGTAGGCCATGGTCTGATCGTTGGTGAGCAGGCTGCCCGCCTGAGCCAGCCCCTGGCTCAGGCGGTACCGGGCCTGATTGTCTTCCCAGGCGAGCCGGCTGTCGGCGGCGGCAAAGCCCTGCTTGCTGACGCCGTCCTGACCCGCCAGCCAGGCGATGCGCCCTTTCTCAAGCTGATCCAGCACATAGGTGTCGTCCCCCGGGGTCGATTCGCGCACCTTCGGCAGCGCCTCGGCGGCATGACCCAGCAGCAGCTGGTTGCGAAGGGGCACCATCTGATCGGAATAGGAGACGAAGAGATCTTGCCAGCGGGAGGCGCAGCCTCCCAGCAGCAGACCGGCCAACAGCAGGCCGGTCAATGAGGCGGGACGCATCACAGGCTGAGCAGAGGTCCCAGCGGCTGGCCACCCACCAGGTGCAGGTGGATGTGGTAGACCTCCTGCCCGCCGTGGCGGTTGCAGTTCATGATGAGGCGGTAGCCGTCCTCGGCGATCCCGGCATCTGCCGCCAGCTTGCGGGCCACGGTGAACATGCGGCCGAGGGCCAGCTCGTGATCCGCTTCCACGTCGTTGACAGTGGGAATGAGCACGTTCGGTACTATCAGTATGTGAGTCTTGGCCTTGGGTTGGATGTCCCGAAACGCGGTCACCAGATCGTCTTGATAAAGGATGTCGGCGGGGATCTCCTTGCGGATGATTTTGCTGAAAATGGTTTCTTGCGCCATGGGTAACTCCTTTATATGAAAAAGAAAATTCAATGCAAAACTCAAGCGACTCCCAAAAATGTCGCCACAGCCCGCCAAGTGTGACACAAGCCGACATTTGACACAGCCGTTGTCCCAATCACTTCAGTTATTGTGAAGAATACCGATAGTGAGGATGACGTCCCGAGTACCCCAGCGGCATTCCCCGTGGGGGCATGCAGGGTACCAAAGGGACGGGGTACTCAGGCAAGGGACTTTTGCATAGACAGCGGGACAATAATGAAACAAACAATGTCAGACCTCTCGATCTTACAGAGAGTCTATCTGGGCTTTGCCATCCTGGTCGCCGTCATGGTCGCCAGCGCGGTACTGACCTTTCGCGGCCAGAGCGAACTCAACGATGCCCTGGACCAGGTAACACAAGAGTCCATGCCGCTGGTGATCGCCAGCAGCCAGACCCAGATAAGCCTGCTCAGCGCCAACAAGTGGCTCACCGACGTGCTGACCGAGCAGGATCCCAAGCAACTGCCGGCGGAAGTGGCCGAGCTGCAGCAGGCCAAGGGTCAGGTCGACAAGATGCTGACGACCCTCAGGCAGCAGGTGGCGACGCACCCCGAATTGCAGGGGGAGATGACGGCCCTCGGCAAGCTGGTGGCTGACTACCTGCAGCTGACCCAGACCCTGCCCACCGAGCACGAAGCCCTGCTCACCCGGCTGCACAAGGTCAACCAGGCCAAGGGCCAGTTCCAGGTCAGCCTGCCCCAGTTCAAGAAGAACCTCGGCGACATGATGGTCACCGTCGACGACAGCTTCATCAAGATGCTCTCCGAGACCCTGACCACCAAGCTCTCCGCCATCGAGCTCTCCACCATGGATGCCCTCAACCAGAGCATCCCCGCCCCCATAGAAGCGGCGCTCAAGCGCAACAAGATGCAGATCGAGGGCTTCAACAGCACCATCAAGGATCTGCAAGGGGAGCTCAAGGAGTTCGACAACAACATGGGCCACTACGTCCATGGCTTCGTGCGCGACACCACCGCCACTGAAGGGGTGCTCGCCCAGTACCTGGCGCTGATGAAGCAGCAGCAGACCATGCGCGAGCAGAGCAAGCAGGCGAGCCAGCTCATCGTCAGCATCCAGAACAAGCTGGAGGGGATCACCGCCCAGAGCCAGCAGCTGATGAACGCCAGCATCAAGGCCTCCGATCGGGTGCAGACCCAGAGCACCCTGACCCAGGGGATCAGCATAGTCATCGCCATCTTCGTCGCCATACTGGTGGCCTTTACCCTCGGCAAGGCCATACGCCGCCCCCTGAAAGAGCTGCTGCGGGTACTGACCGAGGTGACCCAGGGTGACATGACCCAGCGGGTCGGCTTCAAGAGCCAGAACGAGTTCGGCCAGCTCGGCAGCCAGATCAACCTGCTGATCCAGCAGATGGGAGACGTGCTCAGGCAGCTCTCCCAGGCCTCGACCCAGCTCAACAGCGCCGCCCACGACAACCGCCACACCACCGAATCGGTGCGCGCGGATCTGGAGAAGCAGCGTCAGGAGACCGCCTCGGTCGCCGCCGCCATGACCCAGATGGAAGCCTCGGTGCGGGAGGTGGCCCAGGCCGCCAACCAGACCCTGGAGCGGGTGCAGGACGTGGAGAAGGCCTCCGAGATGGGCCGCAAGGTGATGGCCGGCAACATCACCACCACCCATCAGCTGGCGGGCAAGCTGCAGCAGACCGGCAAGGTGATCGGTGACGTGAGCGCCATGAGCGGCCAGATTGGCAATATCCTCGACGTCATCCGCGGCATCGCCGAGCAGACCAACCTGCTGGCCCTCAACGCCGCCATAGAAGCGGCCCGGGCCGGCGAGCAGGGCCGTGGCTTTGCGGTGGTGGCGGACGAGGTGCGCAACCTGGCCGGTCGCACCGCCCAGTCCACCAGCGAGATCCAGACCATGATCGAGAACCTGCAGCAGGGGGTCGCCCGGGCGGTCAACGTGATGCAGGAGTGCTCCCGCGAGATGGACAGCTGCGTGGATCAGAGCTCCCAGGCCAACAACGCCATGGAGGAGGTGCAGGGCATAGTGGTGCTCATCAGCGACATGTCGAGCCAGATAGCCTCCGCCGCCGAGCAGCAGCAGGCCACCAGCGCCGACATCGCCACCAACCTCAACCGCATCTCGGACATCTCGGATCTCAACTATCAGGGCATAGAGCGGGTCGCCGAGACCAGCCAGCAGCTCGACAGCCTGGCCGAGCAGCAGGAGGGGCTGGTGCAGCGCTTCCGGCTCAGCGCCTGATGAGGCCGTCTGTTCTTCCATTGCCCTGAAACGACGAGGCCCCGCAGATGCGGGGCCTCGTTTTTATTGCGGCTTGCGCCTGGGGATCAGGCGTAGGCGATGGCGCCCTTGCCGACCCCTTCATAGGCGACAATCTTGACGAACTTGTCCCCCACCTGCTTTTTCACTTCGCGGGCAATATAGTGGGCCAGCAGCTCTATGGTGGTGTCGGTGTCGATCATCTCCACCTCGGCGGCCGGCATGGCGAGCTGGAACAGCCCCTGGGGCGCTGTGTACTTGAAGCCGAGGTGATGCTCCCCCAGCTCGGCCTTGGCCAGCTCGCTCAACGCCAGCTCGGAGAGGGCCACCTTGTCCTCCAGGGTGCCGAGATAGATGTCGGCCCAGCGCTCGGCCCAGTTCAGCTCCAGCTCCTCGTTGCGCGCCCCGTCCACCTCTATCTCGACCGGAGAGCGATGGCCGTGGGCGATGCGCTGGCAGTTGCCGTCATGCTTCTTCAGGCCATGGCTGTAGTGGTAGAAGGCGCCCTCGATCTTCTCCTGACGCAGGGTCAGGGAGAGATCCTTGATGTTGTCAGGCAGGCGCTTGGCCAGCACCGCCAGCAGATAGCGGGTCACCGACTCCTTGTCCACCTGGGGGGCGGGGATGAAGGCAAACGCCTGGGCCGGGCAGCGCAGGTGGATGGAGCGACCCGGGCGCAGCAGATCCACGGTGCACTCGTCGTCGTCCAGGGGGTGGATGTGCACCAGGGCGCTCTCGGTCGGTACCAGCAGCTTGTGATCCACCTCTTCATCGATGATCGACTTGATAAGCTTCTTCACCCGGCCAAAATCCAGCAGCATGCTCATCTCGTTGAGCTCGCCGCTCATCTCGATGTCCACCAGCCAACTCTCCCCCACCATGCCGCGACGCTCGCACAGATAGCTGGAATCGATCACAGTCAAATCTCTAACAAATAACTTCATCACTCAGGCCTTGCTACAGAGAAAGTGCAGTTTGCGATATTATGACCCCGGATTATCGGCAAAGGAATGACTGATT
>NZ_JAAILA010000020.1 GCF_010974825.1 Aeromonas rivipollensis
TCGAGGGAAGCGCTTCCCTCCCCAAAAATGAGCGGAGATTGTCAACCAATCGACCGGGGATTACCAGCGCCGGACCACCCTTCTCCCGGGCTGGCTTGAGGCAGGTTGAGGGGGATTTTCGGCCCTCAGCCCCCGGTTTGTCGGGGAAAGGCGGATAAGCCTGAGTCGGTGCCGGGGTGGTCGGCACAGGCTGACGGTTTAATAGCCAGTCGTCTGATCTGCAACGAGATTTACGTTGATTTCCCGACTCGGGTTGGGTCAATATGAGGGCCCGCGGAGAGATGCCGGAGTGGCCGAACGGGATTGACTCGAAATCAATTGTGGCAGCAATGCCACCCAGGGTTCGAATCCCTGTCTCTCCGCCATTTATCAAACCCAATCTGTCAAACAGGTTGGGTTTTTTGTTTATGTGCTGTTTATGGCGCGCGACCAGAGCGCATGGCATTGAGTCTGGGGCATGACACCTGTGAGGACGTGGCAATACCGGCTCCTGCTGCCGTACTCGGTTCTGTGAAATCCACATGTCTTCATCGCCTGCGCACTCCTCATTCACCTGAGGGCAGCCCCTTTACCATCAGAAAATGGCAAAAAAACAGCCGCAAGGCGGCTGAAAAAGCGAGTCATCGACCATGACCCGGCTGTAGGCATTCGATCACACCGGTTGCACTGCGGCGCTCCAGGGCATCGGCATGCGATGGGGGCCTACTCCAGGCCCCTTGAATATCAGAGATGCCATGACTGCGCAGGTCATGGCTTCACGGCGATCGTCCCTGTGTGACTGGGCGCTCTTCTTCTCATGTGCGAAGACCCGAGCGGCCGCCACCTCGGGAGGCCGCCCGGGATTGTCAGGCTTCCACCTTGAGGGAGGCCATGTCGATGACGAAGCGGTACTTCACATCGCTCTTGAGCATCCGTTCATAGGCATCGTTGATATCTTGCATGGCAATCACTTCCACATCCGACACTATGTCGTGTTGGCCGCAGAAATCGAGCATCTCCTGAGTCGCAGCCATACCGCCAATCATGGACGCCGCTACCGCCTTGCCGCCGATCACCATGGGCATGCTGTCCAGGGCCGGTTCGAGCGGGCCAAGATAACCCACCAGCACCAGGGACCCCTTGAAACGCAGGGTGGGAATGTAGGCATTGAGATCGTGCACATAGGGCACGGTATCGACGATGAGGTGGAAGTGACCCGCAACCTGAGCCATCTGGGCGGCATCGGTCGAGATGACGACCCTGTCGGCGCCGAGCCGATGGGCATCCTCTTCCTTGCCGGGCGAGCGGGTAAACAGCGTCACGTCGGCACCCATCGCCTTGGCCAGCTTGATGGCCATATGGCCGAGACCGCCGAGTCCCACGACGGCGACCCGGCTGCCGGGGCCGATGTCGGCGTTTTTCAGGGGTGACCAGGTCGTGATGCCGGCGCACAGCAGCGGCGCCGCCCCCTGCAAGGTGAGGTTATCGGGAATGCGCACGACGAACGCCTCCTTGACCACGATCTTCTCGGAATAACCGCCTTGGGTCAGGCTGCCATCGATACGGTCGGGGGCGCCGTAGGTGTAGGTCGCTGTCTCGCTGCAATGTTGCTCATGACCCTCTTCGCACGCCTCGCAATGACCGCAGGCGTCCACCATGCAGCCGACCCCGACCCGGTCGCCAACCTTGAATCTGCTGACCTGGCTGCCGATGGCAACCACCCGGCCGATGATTTCATGGCCCGGCACTATGGGATAGTGGGTCCAGCCCCAGTCATTGCGGGCGGTGTGCAGATCCGAATGGCAGACGCCGCAGTAGAGAATGTCGATCTCCACATCATCGGGGCGTGGCAGCCGGCGAGTGATGGGATGAGGTGCCAGCGGTGCCGTGGCCGAGGCGGCCGCATACGCGTTGACGGATTTAATCATGGTGTTCTCTCCGATGGGGTGGCAACAGTTGCCGGGGTATCTCTGTGCAACGCTGGGGCTGCACGGCGTCTTGAGCGGGTTGAGTCACGGGATCGGAACCTCATCCGTTCACCTGGGAGGGGTGCAGCCGCTTGCCGCTGCCGACCACCAGCGTGGCCACCATCAACAGGGCGGCGCTGCCAATCAAGGTGGCGCCTATGGTGTAGTGATCGAGCAGCCAGCCACCGATGCCAGCCCCCAGCATGATGGAGAGCTGGATGGCGGCAACGATGAGGCCGCCGCCACTCTCGGGGGCATCGTGGATCCCCTGGGCTATCCAGGCTGACCAGGCAACCGGAATGGCAGCATTGATGGCACCCCACAGGGTCAGCATCAGCGCGACGCCCCAGAAGGAGTGCTGCATGGCGAGCAGGCCAAGGGTGATGAGTGCAAGCATCAGGGGCAGCCATCGCAGCAGCCGATAGAGGTGACGATGCAGGGTGGCGCTGGCCACAGTGGTGCCCACGAATCCGGCCATTCCCAGTGCCAGCAGCAGGGAGGAGAGTTCCGGCAGGCTGGTTTGGGTACGTGTCTCCAGAAACGGTCGGAAGTAGGTAAACGCACAGAAGGCGCCAGCAAAGGTGAGCATGACGCCGAGCATGGCCATCGCCACATTGGGTCGCTTGAGCAGCCCCAGAACTGGATCAGCACTGTGCTCGCTTCGCATAGAGGGCAGGCTGACGGCCATCCACAGCAGGTTCAGCACCACCAGCGGTGTCAGCAGCCAGAACACGCCCCGCCAGCCGATGATGCCACCCAGATAACTGCCGAGCGGAGCGGCAAAGGCGGTGGCGACGGCATTGCCGGTGTACATGAGGCCGAGGGCCCTAGGCACCGAGTCGGGGGACACCAGCCTCATGATGGTGGCGGTGGCCAGTGCCCAGAATCCACCGACCACCACGCCCAGCAGGGCCCGGGCCAGCATCAGCAGCGCAAAGTTGGGGCTCAGTGCGATCAGGATGAGGGAGAGCAGCATCACCAGTGCCAATACCATCAGCACATGACGCCGCTCATGGTGGGCGCAGACCCGGGTGACCAGCAGGCTGGCGACGACGGCGAAGAGACCCGAGATGGAGATGGCAAGGCCCGCCTGGCCATCGCTGGCACCGAGATCGCGGGCGATCGGGGTCAGCAGGCTGACCGGCATAAACTCGGCGGCGATCAGCAGAGCCACGCAGAGGGTCATGGCCCCCACGGCCCCCCAATGTTCTTGTACTGCGGGGAGGGATTCGACAGCGGCATGATGAGTCTTCATTTTACGACCTGATATTGAAGGATGGAGGTGCGTCATTTGACGGCTTCAATGGTGAGGGTGCCCGAAGGCTGGGCGGTCAAGGCATCCAGACCCGATGCAAGGCGTCCCAGTCGGATGAGGCCGCTCGAGTAACCGAAGTCCCGGTAGTAGATCGCCAGATTGCCCCAGGGTGCGTAGTAAGCGATGTCTCCGACTTGCGGGTCTATCCCCTCTGGCGCCGCCTGAGTCGTCAGCTTGCGCGGCAGGTAGGCAATTTTCTCCGTCTGCGCGTACTCCTCCAGTGCCAGGGTCAGGGGGAGCTGGGAGAAAAAGTCCCGGGCGCTCGGCGTATCGTCGAGCGTCGCCACGGCCGTGCGGCCATTGATGGTCATCTTGATGCGCATGTTGTCTTGTCCGTTGAGGCTGAGGGTGACGTTTTGAGCGAACTCCTGCTGCCACCAGGCCGTGGTGTCGGGGAGGCTAGCCATGGCGAGGGGCTGGCCGATTCGTGGTGTCAGCAAGCGATAGGGCTTGCCGTCGCTGGCAAGGCTGATCCGATCCAGCGGCGCCATCCAAGGGTGGTTGGCCAGGGCAAATTTGCCCAAATGAGCCGGCATCAGGGCACGGGCTTGCAGATCCTCTGCTGCCTTGACAGCCCCCTCCGGGGTCATGTGGATCAGTGGCCAGCGCGGGTCGTATTGCCCCATGTCCAGCACGGCCAGGTCGATTGGCCCCAGGCGCCGGCCGATATCGGCAAAGTGGCGACCGTAGCCGCTGTCACCGCTGAAGAACAGGGTTTGCCGGGCACTCTTAAGGGCGAAGGCGACCCAGAGCGTCTGGTTCTTCTTAAACAATCGCCCGGAGTAATGACGTGCAGGCAAGAGATGGATGGTCAGTTCGGGATCCAGTTGCAGGGTGCTGTTCCAATCCGCCTCATGTATGCGGGCCTGTGGGTAGCCAAAGCGCTCCAGATGAGCGCCGACACCGAGTCCGCTGACTACCGCCTTGACCCTGGGCAGCAGTGCCTTCAGGGTTGGGTAGTCGAGATGATCCCAGTGATCATGGGTGATCAGCAGGTAGTCAATGTCGGGAAAATCCCCGGCGCTATACGGATTACTGCCTGCAAAAGCTTCATTGGCATAGGGCAGGGGGGCAGCATTGTCACTAAAGATGGGATCAATCAGGATGCGCTTGCCCGCCAACTGGACGTAATAGGAGGAGTGTCCGAGCCAGATCAGCAGATCCGCATGGCGGTCGAGACGGTGAAGGTCGGTCTTGACGGCAGCGAGGGGGGCGGCGGGGGTCAGATCTTTAGCAGGATTCAGCCACCCCGACAGGATGATCGAGAGGGTACTGCTGTCACCGGTCAGTACAGGTGTGGGCTCTAGATTCTGAAATTCACCGCCTTGGTAATGGGGTGATCGGGTGATGGCATCAAGGCGTGCGCCGGAAGGGATTGCCCCCATCTGCGGTTGCCTAATAAAGAGCATGGCCGCGACGGCCAGTGCCACCGCGATCAACAGCAAGGCCGGCAGTATGGTGCGTGTTTTAGTGGTCATTGCCGATCTCCCGACATCAGCTTTCGTGCAGCAGACATGTCATGTGACACCGCATCCGATGGAAAACGCGCGGCGGTATGGCCCGCCGCGTGCTTGGTCTTTACTTCAGGTTGGTCTTGAAGAACTGCTCAAACTGACCAAAGGGGATCTTGCCTGCCACGTTATCGTAGAGATCCACATGGTTGGCGCCCGGTACCACGACCAGTTCTTTTTGCTGACTTCCCACGGCCTTGAAGGCATCTTCGGCAAAGTAGCGCGAGTGGGCGTTCTCGCCGGTGACGACAAGCGTAGGAATCGTGATTTCGCTGGCATAGCTCAACAGCGGCATGTTCATAAACGACAGCGGCATGGTGGTGGTCCAGGCTCCGTTAGAGTTCACCGAGCGAGAGTGGAAGCCGCGCGGGAGACGGTAGTAATCGAAGAACTCCTTGAGTACCGGATGCGGATTGTCCGGCAGGGCCTCTGGCAGGGTCCGGCTGGCTGCCGTGACCTTACCCTTCTGGTCGACATAGAGATCGTGATTACTATGGGCAAAAGAGCCACTTTCCGCGTCTTGCCAGCGTTGTTCGTTCAGGTGTTTCAATATGGCGCGGCGATCGGCAGTGGTGTAACGATCCTTGCCATCGCCCACCCCATGCCCCATGGCTCGACTCATGTCATACATCACGCTGGTCGCCACGGCTTTGACGCGAGTATCGGCGGCGGCGGCATTGAGGGCCATACCACCCCAGCCGCAGATCCCCAGCAGACCGATCCGGGTACGGTCCACCTCCTCTTGCAGGCCAAGGAAATCGACGGCGGCACTGAAATCTTCGGTGTTGATGTCGGGTGAGGCCACATCGCGCGGTTGGCCGCCGCTTTCGCCGGTGTAGGAGGGGTCAAACGCCAGAGTGACGAACCCGCGCTCGGCCAGGGTTTGGGCATAGAGGCCGCTCGACTGCTCCTTCACCGCGCCAAAGGGGCCGCCCAGGGCAATGGCCGCCAGCTTGGCGTTTCCCCGGTTCTTCGGCAGATAGAGGTCAGCGACCAGGGTGATGCCATAACGGTTCTTGAAGGTCACCTTGCGATGCTCGACTTTGTCGCTCTGGGCAAAGGTCTTGTCCCATTGGGTCACCATGGAGACGGGTTCAGTGGGATTGGCAGTTTGGGCATGGCTCATGGTGGAGACTCCGGTCAATGCGGCGCCCAGCAGCAGGGCAGACGCGATAGCGGTCAGCTTCTTGGGGATAACATTCATGGTAAAGCTCCTTGAAATCGGATTTCTGATTCGTGGTCCTGAGGGTGGTTTGATGGTGTTGTGAACCATGAGCTGCATTCTAGTTAGAGCTATTGATGATGATTAGATCGGGTTTTTTGATAACATTGATGCGCTTGTGTTCTTAATTAGGGCGTCCAATGGACGTTGAACAAACTCTGGCTGGCTGAAAAATGTGGGTGGAACAAGATGACAAGCCGCGAGAATTACAACGATCTCCACGTCTTCATGCTGGTTGCCCGGGAAGGCAGCTTTACCCGTGCGGCTGCCAGGCTGGGGCTGGCCCAGTCCGGGATCAGCCGCACCATCCGGGATCTCGAGGCCAGGCTCGGGGTGCAACTGCTGGTGCGCACCACCCGCAGCCTGTCACTGACCCAGGCTGGCGAGCAGTTATACCGCACGGCACAAAGCGGCTTTCAGTCTCTGGATGCGGGGCTCGCTACGCTAGCCCATTTTCGCGACATCCCTTCCGGCACTGTGCGGATCAACGCCAGTCAGCACGCCATCGACAAGGTGCTGCTGCCCAAGCTGGCCCTCTTCAGGCAACACTATCCGGATATCCGGCTGGAACTCATCAGCGAGAGCCGCTTCGTGAACATCATCGATGAGCGCTTCGATGCCGGCGTGCGGCTGGGGGGGGAGGTGGACGAAGGAATGGTGGCCGTGCGCATCACCCCGGATATGGAGATGGTGATGGTGGCGACGCCGGATCACTTTCTGCAATACGGCTTTCCGCAGACACTGGCCGAGCTGGCGGTGCATCCCTGCATTGCCTATCAGTTTGCCGATGGCAGCCTCTATCAGTGGGAGCTGTGGCAGGAGGGCAAACTGGTCAAGCATCGGCCAGAGGGGCAGTGGGTCTTCTCCGACAGCTACATGGAAGCGGCGGCAGCAAGAATGGGGTTGGGATTGGCCTATGTCCCTGAGGAGCTGGTCGCCGATGAACTGGTGCGAGGAACCCTGATCCGGGTGTTGCAGCGGTTCAGCCACCGCCTGGATGGCCTCTATCTTTACTACCCCCATCGCAACGTGTCGCCCGCCTTGAGAGCCCTCATCGACACGCTGAAACTGTGAGGAGAGAAGCCAGATGCCTTGGCATATGGCGCCGACAGGGTGAACGCCATGATGCCTCAACCCTGCTCGCAGGATGGACTCGGGCACGGGTGCTGATGGCGACATCGCCCATCAGGGCGTTTTTGGACAAATACCAGAGGAAACAAACTCCTGGTCAGGGTCAAGACCCCTGGATAGGCGCAGGATTCAGGCCAAGTTCAGCGCTACCCCGGTATGGTGCTCGGCGTCGATGGGAGGCAACGAATGGCAAGCGAGGTGGCTGCAGGTTGAGCCCTGCCCGTTTCTCTTCAAGCCCGCCAAGACGCTGAGGGACAGCGGTATGGGGTGACATCCTGACTCGGGCTTGCTCTCACGGACGACGTCCATTTTCTGCCGCGACGAGCGGCCGTCACTATGCCTGTCCATGATCTCTTTCTGCCGCACCGGCGGCCCCCATTCTCATGCCGTCCAGGAGGACATATGACCGAATGCCATCTGCCCAAGTGCAACCCCGCCTCTCTCATTCGCCAGATAGGGATAGGTCTGGCGGCCGGCGCCCTCTGCTTGCTGATGTTGAGCTATGTGAGCCCTGCTCGACAGAGTGCGCCCGAGACGGCCCCCGCGCCAGCAGAAGCCTCCTCGCCCCAATCCCTGACGAGCGGCGCCGCGGCAACCGACCGCCAAGGGGATGAGGCGAGCTTCCCCCTGCCTGCGCTGACGGCCGGGGCTGATGGGGAGAAAGGGGAGGGGATGACAGCCGGGGTGACAGTCACCCCCATGATGGGCGAGCCGAGCACGGCCGTCTTTACAGCGCCGCAAGAGAAGGCGGTCCATCAGCCGCCCATGGGGATACCGGCGAGCCTCCCCCCAGCAGCGCCTCAGCCTGAGGCCAAGGCTGTAGTCCCCTCCGAGCAGGTGCCCAAGCCCGCTGCCAAACCGGCGCCCACGTCTGAGAGCAAGCCCGAGATAAAGCCGGAGGCCAAGGCGCAAGCCACAACGCCCGGCAAGGTGAGTCTGACGCCAGCCAGGGTCCTGCAACAGAAGAACGACAACCACCTCAGCGTTCAACTGATGGGGTCCCGCAGCCTGGCGGCCATAGAGCAGTTTGTGCTCGCCAATCGGCTCGCTGGCCAGGTGTGGGTCTATCAGACCCGGTTCAACGGCAGCCCCTGGTACGTAGTGCTGAAGGGTGAGTATGCCGGCATGAGCCAGGCCCAGGCGGCCATTCGCACGCTGTCGCCAGCCCTGCAGAAGGCGGATCCCTGGCCCAAGTCATTCGCCCAGGTGAAGCGCGAATTGCAGCAGTAGCCCTGCTGCCAGGATGACGGGGCTCAGCCCTTGCGGCTGGCGAGCTGACGCAGCAGCTGGGTACTCTGGTGCAGGCTCTGCTGCTGCACCTCGCTCAGGGGGCACTGCTTGAGCACGTATTCGGCGCTGGCCACCACCGTCTTCCAGCGCGGTGCCTTGGGCAGGGTGTCCAGGCTCAGGTATTTGTCGAGGGTGCGGGTCTGGGGGCTGGATCTGTCCATGTAGACGCGCCACAGCTTGCTCTTCTCCGCCAGCACTATCTTGCCCTTGCCGGTGCTCTGCTGCCAGGTATCCAGGGTGAGGCGCATGGTGTCCACCAGGGCCCGGCGCAGAGGCTCGTCATCCTGCTGGCGAATGAGGTTGTCGGCCAGCGATCTGAACTCCCCCCCCAGCCGGCTCAGTTCACCCAGCAGTTGGCCATCTTCGATGATGGCCTGGCGCGACAGGCTCTTGAGGGCGTTCTCCAGCGCCATCACCCTGTTGTCATCCTGGCGCTGCTCGGTGCTGAGGGTGAGGGCGAAGGCGTGCTGACCCCCCAGGCTGATGGGCAGGGCCCGTGCATTGAGTCCGTCCTTCTGGCCCGCCACCAGGAAGCTCAGATCCTGCTCCGGCCGCGCCGTCATGTCGGGCCACTGGCTCGCCAGCGGGGTCGCCAGCCACTCGTCGAGGGGCAAGCCTTCCATGGCTTCCGGCTCCTGTCCCAGCAGGCGGGCCAGGGCGCGGGAGGCAAACAGCACCACCCCCTGTTCGTCGATGAAGACCATGGGATCGGCCCCCTCCCCGAGCAGCGCCAGCAGCCGCTCCTGATCCTGATGCAGCTGGGCCTGCAGGCGCAGGCGGTGCTCTATCTCCTGCTTGAGCAGGTGATTTTCCACCAGGGAGGCGCGGCCGGCGCTGGCCTCCAGCAGGGCCCTGACCCGGGCAAACAGCTCCTCCTTGCAGAAGGGCTTCACCAGGTAGTCGTTGGCCCCGGCGTTGAAGCCCTCTTCTATGTCCTTGGGCTGGTTGAGGGCGGTGAGCAGCAGCACCGGCAACTTGTCCTTGGGATGCTGCTGGCGCAGGCGGCGGCAGACGTCGAAGCCAGACAGGGTCGGCATCATCACATCCAGCAGTATGAGGTCCACCGGCTCCTGGGCCAGCTTGGCCAGGGCGTCGTGGCCGTCGCTGCTCGGTAGTATGCGATAGCCGCAGGGCTGCAGCAGGTGGCGCAGTATGTGCAGGTTGATGGGCTCGTCATCCACCACCAGGATGAGGGGCGCGTCTGGTGGGGGCGGGGGCAGATCGTCGCTCTCCCAGTCCGGCAGAATGAGGGGCTGTTGGCGCACCAGCTGATGCTCGATCTGGCGGCTGTCGAGGGTCAGGCTGCCCGCCTTGCCGCTGGCGAGCGGCAGGGTGAAGGCGAAGGTGGAGCCGACGCTCGGCTCGCTCTCCACGAACAGCTCACCCCCCATCAGGTGCACCAGCTGGCGGGTGATGGAGAGACCCAGGCCAGCCCCCTGCTTGCTCACTTCCGGGCTCATCTGCACCAGGGGCTCGAAGATGTGCTCCAGGTGCTCTTTGGCAATCCCGATGCCGGTGTCCGTCACCCTGATGCGCAGGAAGTTGCCCTCCACCAGGGCGCTCAGCACCACCTTGCCCTGGGGCGTGTACTTGATGGCGTTGCCCACCAGGTTGTAGAGCACCTGTTCGAGCCGCTGCTCGTCCGCCAGCACCGGCGGCAGCTCCGCCGGGCTTATGTCCACCAGAGTGAGGGGTTTGGCCTGCACCAGGTGCTGGCAGAGATCCAGCACCAGCCGGATCACCCCCTTGGAGGAGACCGGCTGGGGGTGTATCTCCAGCTGGCCGTAGCGCATCTGGTGGTAGTCGAGCAGATCGTCCACCAGTCGGGCCAGGCCGTCGGCGCTCTTGATGATGAGACCGAGCTGCTTCTGCTGGCCCTCGGTGAGATCCTGCTGGCTGGCGAGCATGGACTCGGCCATCCCCTTGATGCCGTGGATGGGGGTGCGCAGCTCGTGGGAGGTGTTGGCCAGTAGTTCGTCTTTGAGCTTGTCCGCCTGCTGCAGGCTGAGGTTCTGCTTGTGGGTCAGCTTGACCTGCTGTTGCAGCTCCTGGGTCTGGCGTTCGATGAGCTCTATCTTGTCTTTCACCGAGCGCTGCATGTGGCGGAATGCCTGGGCCAGCCGGTCGATGTCGTCGTCGGTGCGGGGAATGGTGATGGGGTGCTCCAGGGCGCCATCGGCCACCTGCTCGGCGGCGGCGGTGAGGGATCGCAGGGGCGCCGTGATGGAGTGGGAGAGCCAGCGCGAGAACAGGATCAGCAGCAGCAGGGAGCCCGCCCCCAGCAGGATCACCAGCGTCTCCAGCTGGCGTATGGGGGCATAGGCCTCGCTGGTGGAGACCTCGGCGATGAAGGCCCACTCGGTGTCGAACACCTTGACCTGGGTGTAGGCGGCCAGCACCTCGTCATCGTGATAGGAGAGGAAGGGGCCGACCCCCTGCTCGCCGGAGAGGGCCTTGATGACGAGCGGCGTCTGCAACGGCCGGAAGTTGGGGCTGAAGCTGTTCTCCACGCTGAATTCGGGGGCCAGCCAGGCGTTGGCGCGCATCCGCTTGTCCGGGCCTATGAGGATGGTCTCGCCGGTCTCGCCGAGCCCCTCCCGCTCCGCCATGATCTGGTTGAGCTTGTCCGGCAGCAGCTCGAAGATCACCACGCCGCGCACATAGTCGTATTGCATCACGGGGGCGGCCAGATAGGCGACCACCTGGCCGGTCAGCTCGTTGCGGCCAAAGTCGGTGAACTCGAAGATCTGCTGGGGTTTCTGGCCGCCGTCGAGGCGACGCTTGATCTTGGCGAAGGTGTTGCCAAGGCCGCTGGCCTGATAGGGGCCGGAGAGCAGGTTGGTGGCGAAGTTAGGGTGCTTGGTGACCGAATAGACAACGTCACCGTTGAGATCCACCAGGAATATGTCGCTGTAGTTGGACTTGCGCACCATGTCGGCGTAGCCGCGGTGAAAGCGCTGGTGCACCCGGCCATACATCTCGTCTGCCAGGATCAGGGCGCTGATGGAGGGCTCGATCTCCACCTGGCTGTCCGGCTGTTGCAGCTTGTCCCAGGAGCCGGGCACATAGCGGGCCTGGGCGCGGGCGCGGGCCTCCTGAGGCGTGGTGCCGAGCTTTTCGAAGGCCCCGGTGAAACCGTAGAAGCGACCGATACTGTTACCGGCAAAGTCCTGCTGGGAGAAGTTGATGATCTGCTCTTTGAGGTTGCCGAAGTAGTCTTCCAGCTGGCTCTTCTTGATGTTGCGCACCGAGACCAGATGGTTGGAAGTCTGGGTGGTGAGGTCCTTGCCGTGGCTGTAGAGGAAAAACAGGGTGACGACCAGGAAGGGCACCAGGCCCAACATGAAGAAAGCCAGCATCAGCTGCGGTCTGAGCCCACGAGGCCTGAAGATCCATTTCATTGTGTGATTTTCAATTGAGAATCCAGTTACTAAGCGCAGTGAGTTTCTGACTAAAGACTAACTATTTCAATGGCTTTATCTTAAATTCGCTCGTCGGGTCACAGGGAGTGGCGGGAATTTTGAGCAAGGCGTTTAAAGCCTGAGCAAACGCTCCGGAAAAGCGCGCAAAGTCATAAAAAAGGGTTGTGCCCGGGCTCGGGGTACGTATAATGCGCCTCGTTGTCAGGCAACTGGCACACGGCAGTCAGGCGGGAATAGCTCAGTTGGTAGAGCACGACCTTGCCAAGGTCGGGGTCGCGAGTTCGAGTCTCGTTTCCCGCTCCAATTTTCCATCGCACCAACGGTGGATATCACTTTCAAGACAATCAGTCTTGTCAGCATGGCGCGTTAGCAAAGCGGTTATGCAGCGGATTGCAAATCCGTTTAGTCCGGTTCGACTCCGGAACGTGCCTCCATCTTCTTCCTCAGTTTCATTCTTGTTCCATGCCCTGTTCCATGCCCTGTTTCATCCCGGAAACGTGTTTCGGCATACCCCGTTGCGTTCAATATCCTTGCTGGGTCAATAACAGCTCGCATCCCTGCTTGCGCCACTCTCTTTGCAGATAGTGACTTATCTCGTCGAGGGATTGCCCCCGATACTGAAGTTGCAGCTCGGCGGCGTGGTCGGTCAGATCGGCCATCTTCTGCTTCAGTTGACCGCACTGCCACAGGCTGACGACAGGCACTCCCTGGTACGCCAGCGTGATGGCGTCATCTCGATTGAGTCGCCACTCCTGCCACTGTGACCAGGCGAGCAGACCCAGCACGCTCAGGACAGCAACATCTGCCAGTTTCATGCGCTTCTCCCCCCATTTACCTGCCCATGTTCTAACTCTTGCCCAAGACGTAGCTTTTGCCAGCCTTGTTATTTTTTGGTTAAATAATGTAACCCAGTTTCACTTTCTGGTTTTTAGGCGGTTTTTTTATAAAAAAAGGGGCTTGTTGGTGTAGTAATCCTACAGCTTGTGGAGTAATCTTTGCTCAGTGGTCTTACCAGTGAGGCGTTAAATCATGTTTCATCCCTTCTCCCTGACTCAGATAATCCTTCGCCGCATCTTCGTACTGATGGTGGGTCTGCTCGCTTTCCCGGTGATGCTGTTTCGCCGCGATCGCGCCCGCTTCTACAGCTACCTGCACCGGATCTGGAACAAGACCAGCACCAAGCCGGTGTGGCTCAAGATGAGCGAACGGGGTGAGCGGATCTTCTACTGATCCCCTGCCCACAATGAAAAAAGACAGCCCAGGCTGTCTTTTTTTATGGCCGGCCCCCGGCATGGGCCTCTTTCCCGCATGGCTGAGAAGTCAGCCCCTGGCTTGCACCAGGGCGGGTTTCCACCGCGCTTATCCTCACCCAGAGCCTCTCTCTTCCCCCTTCATACCCGCGATTGCCCCCGATGGCGCCCCGTCATGCCTCCCGGCCGAGTTCGGCCAGCGCCGCGCGCAGGCGGGCTAGGCCTATGGGTTTGAACAGGCAGTCGTTCATGCCGGCGGCCAGGCAGAGCTCTCGCTCCCTGGGCAAGGCGTGGGCGGTAAAGCCCCAGACCGGTAGCTCATGGCCACGGGCGCGCAGGTTGCGCGTCAGTTCGAAGCCGTCCATCACCGGCATCTGGCAGTCGGTGATGACGAGGTCGAAGGGGTGGCTGCCGACGGCGCGCAGGGCCTCCAGCCCGTTGCTGCGCACGCTGACCTCGTGTCCCAGGTGCTTGATCTGCTGGCGCAGCAGGATCTGGTTGGCATGGTTGTCATCCACTACCAGTATCCGCAGCCGGGGCCCTGGTTCCCGGGGAGGGAGGGGCACCGTCACCTGCGGGAGATCCGGGGTGGCCAGGGTCAGGGGCAGCCTTATCTCGAGGCGGGTCCCCCGTCCCGTCTCGCTGTCGATGCCTATCTCTCCTCCCATCATCTGGCACAGGATGCGGGCCAGGTTCAGGCCAAGGCCGCTGCCCGGGTACTGCTGGGGGGAGTGCGCACGGTAGAAGGGGGTGAACAGCTGGGGCAGCTTGTCCGCCGGGATGCCGACCCCGGTGTCTGAGATGACCAGGTGCAGCACAGGGGCGTGCAGGGAGTCTCCCGCCAGGGAGGCGCTGATGCTCACCTCGCCCTGCTCCGTGAACTTGATGGCGTTGCCGATCAGGTTGAAGAGGATCTGGCGCAGTCGAAGGGAATCGATCAGCACAGTCGGCAGGGGGGCGACGGGCAGTTCGACACTATAGGCCACCCCCTTTTGCCCGGCCATGCCATCGAACACCCGGGTGACCGACAGCAGCAGCGGCGTCAGCTCGCAGGGGGTCGGGGTCAGGGTCATCTGGCCCGCCTCTATGCTGGCGATATCCAGGGTATCCCCGAGCAGATCCAGCAGACCGTTCGCCGAGTCCGCGGCGATGCGCAGCAGCTCGGCGCTATGGCGACTGAGGGCGGGATCTTCGGTGGCGAGCTCCAGCATACCGAGGATGGCGTTCATGGGGGTGCGGATCTCGTGACTCATGGTGGCGAGAAAGTCGCTCTTGGCCCGGCTCGCGCTGTCGGCCTGCAGCTTGGCCTGGCGCAGGGCCTCCTCCAGCTGCTTGCGGTCCGTGATGTCGATCCAGCCGTCGATCACCCCGCTGATGACCCCCTCGCCATCGAAGTAGGGCACCATCCAGTGATAGATGTGGGTCTGGCTCCCTTCGCGATTGAAAATCCGATCGGCAAAGATGGGCTGGCCATGCTGCAGCACCTTCGCAAAGTCCTGCTCCAGGGTTGAGATGCTCCGGGAGTCGATCAGCCCTTCCAATCCCTGAGCGAAGGGCTGACCCATGACCTCTTCCGGGCGGGCACCGAGCTGGGCCAGGTATTTGCTGTTGCACAACAATACCTTGCCGCTCTTGTCCCGCACCACTATGGGGTGGGGCTGACTCTCCCCGAGCGCCTTGATGAACCTCACGTGGGCCTCCAACTGCTGGCGGGAGGCCTGCTCGGCGCGGGCCAGCCGCTTGAGCATGAGGTTGCGATAGAGCAGCACCAGGGCCAGGGCGAACAGCACCGCAAACAACAGGTAGAAGGCGTGGGCGTGGCGCTCGATGAAGCCGGGCACCGGCAGTTTGCGGTTGCGCCACTCGTAGCTCGTCATGGCCAGCTCGTTGGGCGGGATGGCGAGCAGGGTCTTGTCGAGGATATTCATCAGCATCTCGTTGCCGGGCTGGCTGGCAAAGCCCATCCGGATGGGCTCGTCATCGGCGGGCCCCGCGATGCGCAGCCGGGTTCGCGGATCATTGTCCAGGGCGTGCCGGGCAAAATAGAGCGGCACTATGGCGGCATCCAGCCTGCCCCCCTCGACGGCCTGCATCGCCTCCTCGGCGCTCTCCATGATGGTGAGCCTGCTGCCCTCAAGCTGATCGGCGAGCGGGGTGTGGCGGGTCATCCCCACGCGCTTGCCCGCCAGACTCTGCAGCGAGTCCATGCTCTCCTCCCCCTGATGGGTGAGGATCACGTAGATGTCGTCCGTGGCATAGGGAACCGAGGGGCGCAGGCCATAGCGCTCGGCCACGGGCCGGGAGATGGCACCGATGAGATCGAGGCGCCCCGAGCGGATGGCCTTGTCCCGCTGCCTGTCGGAGTCGAAGCGGATGAACTCGAAGGAGAGGCCGGTGCGCTTGCTCACCTTGGCCAGCATGTCGACCGTCATGCCGGTGAGCTGGCCGTCGTGATCCATGGCGCCATAGGGGTAGAGGTTGTCCATCAGCCACACCCTGATGGGGGGAGACTGACGCATCCAGGCCAGCTCGGCGGCGTCATAGCGCTCGCTCGCGCTGTCATTCATGTCACGTATGGGCCCGTTCCACTGGCTGAAGATGGCATTGCGGGTTCCGTCGTCGATGGCCTCCAGGCCGCGATTGATGAGGCCGAGCAGGGCCGGTACGCGGGCGGAAACTGCGAAGCGAAAGTCGGCCGGTGCCAGGCTGGGTTGTGCCTCGCCGCGCTGCCTGAGGTGGTCGAAGCGCTCGCTGTTGAGGTAGTGCATGGCGTGGGCGTCGCTGAGCAGTATCTCCTGGCGGCCGAAGAAGACGGCGTCGAAGGCCTCCATGTTGGAGGGATGGGTCACCAGGGTGAGGGTAGGGTAGTAGAGCCTGAACCTCTGGGTATCAATCTGCCCCGCTACGGCGGCGACGCGCTGGCCCGGGGCCAGCAGGGGGCCCTGATAGGGTTTGGGGGTCGAGAAGACCAGGGCGCTGCTGAAGTAGGGGTTGCTCAGCCGGATCCCGGAGGCCTCGGTGTCCGCCAGGGTCAGGTTGCCGAGGTTGACCAGATCGATTTCTCCCCGGCGCAGGGCGAGCAGGGCGCTCTCCTTGTCGGCGAAGAGGTGCAGTGACAGGGGCTTTTGCAGTAGATGGGCGAGGATGCCGAGGTAATCGGCGGAGATCCCCTCGAACCTGTGCTTTGAGACGATCATGCTGAAGGGGCGATAATCCTCTGCGAGAAGGCCGACCCGCAGTTGCCTTGCCTGCCGCAACCAGGCCTGCTCGGCCTTGGACCAGCGGGGAGGGGCTATCTCGGGGTCGTGACGGCTGTGCAGCGTCAGCGCCAGCGCAGGCTGGATGAACAGCAGACAGAGCAGGATCAGTGATCGATAGAGGTTCATCATGCCACCTGGAACGGGACAGCCATCCTTGCCGGGTCTGGGCCAAAGGCGGCCATTCTACCGGAAAATGGCTATAACGAGTCCCTTATTTGGCCGCAGCCAGCATGAAAGGCACAAAGATGGCGGCGTGAGCCGCCATCCATACCCAGGGGTTGCCGGGATCAGCCGAACCGGTAGGCGCCCATGTAGAGGCTGCCATAGTCCCAGCTCTGGTGCAGCCTGGTCGGTCTGTCGCTCCCCGCCGCCCCGAGCGCCACGAACAGCGGACGCAGGTGATCGTCATGGGGATGGGATTCCACGGCGCCAGGGGCCCGGGCCCGATAATCTTCCAGCGCCGCCCTGTCACCCTCATCCATGGTCTGCTCCAGCCAGTGCACAAAATCGCTCGCCCAGCGGGGCACAGGGCTGTCGTCCGGCCCGAGCGCCCTCAGGTTGTGGGTGATGGCGCCGGAGGCGAGGATGGCGATGCCCTGCGCGCGCAGATCTTGCAGCGCCTCCCCCAGTTGCCACAGCTGGGCCGGGGTGAAGCCGGCCGGGATGGAGAGCTGCACCAGGGGGAGCTCGCTCTGGGGATCCATCAGGGAGAGGGGCGACCAGACCCCGTGATCCAGCTCGCGGTGTACCGCAGTGGCGGGCAAGCCCGCCAGCAGCAGCTGATCGCTCACCGCCTCCTGCAGCCACTGCGGGCTCTTGGCCGGCCAGCGGATCCGATAGAGGGGCTCGGGGAAGCCGTAGAAGTCGTACATCAAGGCCGGGCTCGGCTCGACGTTGAGCTGCAGCTCGCTGCGGCTGAACCAGTGGGCCGAGAGAACCACCAGCCCCCTGATACCCTCAAGGCGCAGCTGTTTCAGGAACCGGGTGGCAGGCTGATCCCGCAGAACCAGATCCGGGGCGCCGTGGGAGATAAACCAGACGGGGGCGATAGCCATGACAGACTCCATATGCGTTGTGCCGATGCGTGCTGCGCACCGAAAACCCGAGGTCAGGGCGACATGCCGCTGACGATGTGGTCATTATCTGCCCCAATGGTTGGGTTAACAATCAGGCTTTATGGATAAGCACCGTTCACTTTTGGTTAATAGTCTGAGCTGTAAGGGCGAACGAAATGGCGCAGAAACGACAAAGCCGGCGCACTGCGCCGGCTTTGTCGTCAAGGCCCCGTCGGGCGGCGGCAGCTTACTGGATACCCAGCAGCTCCACGTCGAAGATCAGCACGGATCCTGGCGGTATCTTGCCGGCGGCACGGTCGCCGTAGGCCAGATTGGCGGGGATGTAGAAGCGGGTCTTCTCCCCTTCCACCATCAGCTGCACCCCTTCGGTCCAGCCCTTGATCACCTGATTGAGGCCAAACTCGATGGGCTCGCCGCGGGCGACCGAGCTGTCGAATACGGTGCCGTCCAGCAGCTTGCCCTCGTAGTGCACCTTCACCTTGCTGGTGGCGGTGGGGTGAACAGTGCCGCTGCCCTGGGTCAGCACTTCGTACTGCAGGCCGGAGGCCGTGGTGGTCACCAGGGGCTTCTCCTTGTTGCTGGCGAGGAACTCGGCGCCCTTGCGCACGTTCTCTTCGGCCAGTTTCTTGTTGTTGCTGCTGGAGTAGAAGTAGTAGGCCACCCCGGCGACGAGCAAGGCGATCAGAATGAATTTCATCGGTTTTCCTATTCCCTGAAATGCAAAGAGTGCAATGAGAACGGCATCTTATCCCAGTCGGGGAGGGAGGGCGAGTGGGACGCAGGAGGATATGACTGGGCTGGCAAGGCTCCGGGGGCATCATGCCCCCGGTTCGGATTTACTTGGCGGCCACCATCATCAGGGCGGGCAGGGCGAAGAAGAGCCCGGCCACATAGCCCAGCGCCAGCAGCTTGTTCTCGCTGCCCACCCGGGCCAGGGTCTCGGCGGCCTTGATGGGCAGCTCCCGCAGGAAGGGGACCCCGTAGATGAGCACCACGGCAAACAGGTTGAACAGCACGTGGACCAGGGCTATGGTCAGCGCCAGCTGGGCACCGGCACCGCTGATGGCGGTGGCGGCCAGCAGGGCTGTGATGGTGGTGCCTATGTTGGCCCCCAGGGTGAAGGGGTAGAGCTGGCGGGTGTTGAAGACACCGCCGCCGGCCAGGGGGATCATCAGGCTGGTGGTGGTGGAGGAGGACTGCACCATCACAGTCACCAGGGTGCCGGAGGCGATGCCGGTCAGGGGGCCACGACCCAGGGCCTTGTGCAGCAGCTCCTTGGCACGGCCCACCATGACCCGTTGCAGCACCTTGCCGAGGCTGGTGACGCAACCCAGGATCAGCAGTATGCCGATGACTATGGTGGCGATGGCGGGGCCCTTGCCCGGCAGGAAGGCGACGGCCGAGTCGATGAGATCCAGCGACGGCGAGATGAGGGGCTTCATGAAGTCCATCCCCTTCATCGACATGTCGGCTGAGCCCATCAGCAGGCCGGAGATCCACTCAGCGCTCTGCTGCAGCAGGCCGAACATCAGCTCCAGCGGCAGGAAGATGAAGACCGCCAGCAGGTTGAAGAAGTCGTGTACTGTGGCGGCGGCGAAGGCGCGGCGAAACTCTTCCCTGTCCCGGATGTGACCGAGGGAGACTATGGTGTTGGTGATGGTGGTGCCGAGGTTGGCCCCCATCACCATGGGGATGGCCATCTCCATGGGCAGGCCACCGGCCACCAGGCCGACGATCACCGAGGTGACCGTGCTGGAGGATTGCACCAGGGCGGTGGCCAGGATGCCGAGCAGCAGGGCAACGAAGGGGTTGTTGGCGAAAGCGAAGATCTGGGCCGCGCCCTCGGCGCCGCCGGAGAAGCCCTTGAAGCCGTGGGAGACGGCGCCAACGGCGACCAGGATCAGGTAGATCAGCGTGATCACCGCGAGCCAGTTGAACAGGGGGCCGGGACGGCGGGTCTGCTGGGGTGCGGAAGATGCGGTGCTGTGCATATGGCCTCTTGGGGTCGTTCTGCGTTGAAATGGACGGGCGCATTACAACAAGGCTCCATGACAGAAATATGACAAAGTGACACTTTTATGATGTTTTGGTGACAGGGCGGCAGGGGGCGTCGCAGACAAAAAGTGTCGGAGCAAACGGCGATATGGAGCCATCCGGCTCAGAGTTGGCCCCTGATCTTGCACTGAGATCCCAGGGTTATATGCTGCCAGGCTTTCCTGTCTTCAAACTGAGGAAGTGATGATGCGTGCATGGGTTTTGTGTCTTTCCCTGGGTCTGCTGTCTGCCGGTGCGCAGGCCAGCGTGTTCAAGTCCGAGTGCAACCTCGACAAGGCGGCCAGAAACGAGGCGATGAATGCGACCCTGGGGGTCAAGGGCAACTGCGATGCGGACAAGCTGGTGCGTCAGCAGAAGGAGAAGGCCAAGGCCGAGGTGAAGAACACCACCACGGACGTGCTGGACAAGAAGACGGCGGGCCTGAAAGAGGCAAAGCAGAACACCAATGCGGCCCTGGACAAGCAGACCGCCGATCTGAAACAGACTCAGGACAAGGTCAACCAGACTCGCAAGGATGTCAAAGCCGTAGCCAAGGATCCGGTCAAGGCGGCCGCCACCGCGGTGATCAACCAGGGGTGAGGGATAGTCCTGCGCAGGTCTGCATGCAAGAAGGGGAGCCATGGGCTCCCCTTCTGTTTGGCTGTCATCCGGCCGGACTTACTGGCCGTCGGCCGTTTCCTCGTACTGACGGAAGGGGATGCGGAACACCGCCAGGCGCAGGAAGAGGTAGGTAACCCCGATCCCCGCCCAGATGAGGCCAAGCTCCAGGGAGCTCTGCTCCAGGTTGATCCAGAGCGCGCCTATGGTGGCGGCCCCCAGCAGCGGCAGCACCAGGAACAGCAGGTGATCCTTCAGGCTCTTGTTGCGCTTCTCGCGTACCCAGAACTGGCCGATGACCGACAGGTTGACGAAGGTGAAGGCCACCAGGGCGCCGAAGTTCACCAGCGCCAGCGCCATGTCCAGATCGAACGACACCGCGGAGAGGGCCAGGGCCCCCACCAGCAGCACGTTGATGGCCGGGGTGCGCCAGGTGGGGTGGATATAGCCGAACACCCGCTCCGGGATCATGCGATCGCGCCCCATCACGTAGAGGATGCGCGACACGCCAGCGTGGGCCGCCATGCCGGAGGCGAGCACGGCCGCCGTGGTGCACACCAGTACCACGCTCTGGAACAGGGTGCCGCCGACGTAGAGGGCGATCTCCGGCAGCACGGCGTCCGGCTCCTTGAAGCGGGCCAGATCCGGGAAGAAGAGCTGCAGGCTGTAGGAGACGGTGACGAAGATGATGCCGCCGATGAGCGCTGTCAGCACTATGGCGCGGGGGATCACCTTGCCGGCGTTCGGGGTCTCTTCCGACAGCGAACTCAGGCCGTCGAAGCCGAGGAAGGAGAAGCAGAGAATGGTGGCGCCGGTGAACAGCGGCAGCATGCCGGCGGACTCCAGGTGGAAGGGGCGGCTGCTCAGCAGGGTGCCTGTCCCTTCGCCGTGCAGCAGTCCCCAGGCGATGAGGCCGAGGAAGGTGAGGATGATGGCAACCTGGATAAAGACGATGAAGCCGTTGAGGTTGGCCACCAGCTTGATGCCGCGCAGGTTCAGGAAGGTCATCACTGTCACCAGGCCGAAGATGAAGATCCAGGGATCGACGTTCGGGAACATGGCGGTCAGATAGATCTTGGCCAGCAGTATGTTGATCATCGGCATGAACATGTAGTCGAGCAGGGAAGACCAGCCCACCATGAAGCCCACATAGGGGTGGAACACCTTCTGGGCATAGGTGTAGGCGGAGCCCGCCGAGGGGAAGCGACGCACCAGGTGGCCGTAGCTGAAGGCGGTCAGCAGGATGCCGCCCAGTGCCAGCAGGTAGGCGGTGGCGACCCGGCCCTCGGTGATGTCACCGACGATGGCGAAGGTGTCGAACACGGCCATGGGGGTCAGATAGGCCAGGCCCATCACCACCACTTGCCACATGCTGAGGGTTTTTATCAGACGAACGGGTTGCTGGCTCACTCAGGCTTCCTCCTTGCACGGCAGGCAGGAGGTGGAATGGCGTGAGGCCATGGGACTGGTTTCTCGCATCCGCAGCGGATCGGTATGCAAACCACAGACGTTGGTCGCGCGGCGACCAAAGCAGGTTCCGGCGACAACCGGAGACAAAGCCAATAAGAGCCCCATGTTTTTCCTCATTGCGGCATTAGGTCCATCTGAACCTAGATATCATTTCCGGAATGCTTCCGGCCTCGAAGTAGACACTTGTTTTCAAAATGAAAAATAACCGATGTGAGGATCACATCGGTTATTCAAATCGGCGCGCATTTTGCCCCAGATGGGGGGGGATGACAAGCCAGGATCGGCATTCCCGGCAAGAGAATGCACAAGGACAGGGTTTACATCAAAAAACCGCGTCTATTCCGGTGTGGACGGCAGTGGGGCCAGCCCGCTGCTGGCAAGGCTTTGCGCCGGTTGGCTCGGCAGCGAGACGCGCCAGACGGTGGTGCGCAAAAACAGGTAAATTCCGCCGATGGCGGCCCAGATCAGCCCCAGCATCAGGGAGGTCTGCTCCAGGTTGAGCCAGAGTATGGCCACAGTCCCGGCTCCGAGCAGGGGCAGCACCAGGTACTGCAGGCGATCCTGCCAGGTTTTGTTGCGCCCCTGACGCAGGTAGTAGCAGGAGATCACCGACAGGTTGACCACGGTGAAGGCCACCAGAGCGCCGAAGTTGATCAGCGCCAGGGCGATCTCCAGATCGAAGCTGATGGCCGACAAGGCCAGCAGGCCCACCAGCAGTATGTTGAACACAGGGGTGCGCCACTTGGGATGGATATAGCCGAAGGTGCGCTGGGGCAGCACCTTGTCCCGTCCCATCACGTAGAGGATGCGGGAGACCCCGGCGTGAGAGGAGAGCCCCGAGGCCAGCACCGCCACGCAGGCGCAGACCAGCACCACGCTCTGGAACAGCTTGCCGCCGACATAGAGGGCGATCTCCGGCAGCACGGCGTCCGGCGCCTTGAAGCGGGAGGCATCCGGGAAGTAGAGCTGCAGGGCATAGGCCACCACCACGAAGATGAGGCCGCCAAGCAGGGCGGTCAGGATGATGGCTTTGGGGATCACCTTGCCGGCCTCCGGGGTCTCCTCGGAGAGGGCGCTCAGGCTGTCGAAGCCGAGGAAGGAGAAGCAGAGGATGGTGGCCCCGGTCAGCAGCGGCAAGATCTCTGTGCTGCTGCTGTAGATGGGCTGCAGGCTGAGGGTGCCGACCCCTTCCCCCTGGTAGACCCCATGAGCGATCAGGCCGAGGAAGACCAGCATGATGGCCACCTGGATGAAGATGATGAGGCCGTTGAGGTTAGCCACCAGATCGATGCCGCGCAGGTTGATGGCGGTCATCAGCACCGTCATGCCGAGGATGAAGATCCAGGGCTCGACGCCGGGGAAGAGGGCGCTCAGATAGATCTTGGCCAGCAGCATGTTGATCATCGGCAGGAAGATGTAGTCGAGCAGGGAGGACCAGCCCACCATGAAGCCCACCACGGGGGAGAACTCCCGCTGGGCATAGGTGTAGGCCGAGCCCGCGATCGGGTAGTGACGCACCATCTTGCTGTAGCTGGAGGCGGTGAAGAGCACCCCGACCAGGGCCAGCAGGTAGGCGGTGGTGACATGACCCTGGGTGATGTCGGTGACGATGCCGAAGGTATCGAACACCACCATGGGGGTCATGTAGGCCAGGCCCATCACGACCACTTGCCACAGGGTCAGGGTTTGTTTCAGTCGCGCAGGGCGTGGGGCCATGGGGCCGTCTCCTAAGAATGCAGTGGTGAAGGGCCCGCCTGCCGGGCAGGGATAGGGCCCCATGACAGGGTGACTGGTCACTGAGGGAGCCAAGTGCTCCTGCCATCATTTTTGGGGGCGAGATGATACCGTATAAGCAGGCCATCCGCGATGGACGGCCTGTCGTTATCTGACGATATTGTTCGTGCCAGCGAGAAACGCGGGCACTAACCCTGACTGGCGGCTGCCAGCGCCTGTTCGAGCAGGGTTAATCCCTCGTCGACGATGGCCGGCGAGGCGGTCAGCGGCGCCAGGAAGCGGATCACGTTGGCTCGCACGCCGCAGGCCAGCAGCACCAGGCCGCGTTTGCCGGCCTCGGCCACCAGGCGCTTGGTGAGGTCGGGGTCGGGGCGGCTGGCGTCACCCTCCTTGACCAGCTCCATGGCCACCATGGCGCCGGGGCCACGGATGTCGCCGATGCAGTCGACGTCCTGTGCCAACCGGTGCAGGCGCGCCTTGATCTGCTCCCCCTGGGCCAGGGCTCGTTGGTTGAGCTTCTCCTCCTCGATCACCTCCAGCACCGCCAGGGCGGCGGCGCAGGCGATGGGGGAGCCGGCGTAGGTGCCGCCCAGACCACCGGGCTTGGCGGCGTTCATGATCTCAGCTTTGCCCACCACAGCGGAGAGCGGGAAGCCCCCCGCCAAGCTTTTCGCCAGGGTCATGATGTCCGGCTCGACGCCGCTGTATTCGGTGGCGAAGGTCTTGCCGGTGCGACAGAATCCGGTCTGGATCTCGTCGCAGATGAGCAGGATGCCGTGTTGATCGCAGATCTTGCGCAGGCTCTGCAGGAAGCTTGGGCTGGCCACATAGAAGCCCCCTTCGCCCTGCACCGGCTCTATGATGATGGCCGCCACCCGGGCCGGCTCTATGTCAGCGCTGAAGCAGAGATCCAGCGCCGCCAGGGCATCGGCCTCGCTCACCCCCAGGTAGTCGGCCGGGAAGGGGAGGTGATAGACCTCCCCCGGGAAGGGGCCGAAGCCGGTCTTGTAGGGCACCACCTTGCCGGTGAGGGCCATCCCCATCATGGTGCGGCCGTGGAAGCCGCCCTTGAAGGCGATGGTGCCGCTGCGGCCGGTGTGGGCGCGGGCTATCTTGATGGCGTTCTCCACCGCCTCGGCGCCGGTGGAGAGGAAGAGGGTACGCTTGGGGGTCGGGCCCGGCACCAGGGCGTTCAGCTTCTCGGCCAGCTCGATGTAGCCGGGGTAGGGGGTGACCTGGAAGCAGGTGTGGCTGAACTTCTCGAGCTGCTCGCGCACGGCGGCGACCACCTTGGGGTGGTTGTGGCCGGTGTTGAGCACGGCGATGCCGGAGGCAAAGTCGATGTAGCGGTTGCCCTCCACGTCCCACAGCTCGGCGTTTTTCGCCCGGTCGATGAAGACCGGCAGCAGGGTGCCGACGCCCTGGACTACGGCCGCTTCACGGCGCGCTTGCCACGCCTGGTTTGAATGCTGTTCTGACTGACTCATCTTTCCTCCCTGAGGGGCATGGGCCCCTGATATTCCTGTGCAATCTGCTCATCGATTGAACCGCGCACTGCCATCTGGCAGGGCGGCATGTCTGGTGCGGGGCGCGGGTGGCGTACCCCAGGGCGCCGTCGAGGCTCTCGTGAGGCCGAGCTGGCGCCCATGTCTATCTATAAAAACGATGGACTGGTGTTAGAGGCATCTTTTTCAGCGATGCCTCTGAGGGGCATGGGCATCAACGGATGCCGCCAAAGCAGAGGTATTTGGTCTCGAGGTACTCCTCCAGCCCCTCTGCCGCCCCTTCCCGACCCAGTCCTGACTCCTTGATGCCGCCAAAGGGCGCCAGCTCGGTTGAGATGATCCCCTCGTTGATGCCCACCATGCCGTATTCCAGCTGCTCGGCCACCCGCCACACCCGGGCAATGTCGCGGCCATAGAAGTAGGCGGCCAGGCCATAAGGGGTGTCGTTGGCGATGGCGATGGCCTCGGCCTCGGTCTCGAAGCGCACCAGGGGGGCGACGGGGCCGAAGATCTCCTCCTGCAGTATGGGGTTGTCCCGGGTCACGCCGGTCAGGATGGTGGGGTGGTAGAAGAGCGGGCCGGCGGGGTGGGCTTGCCCCCCCACCAGCACGCTGGCACCGGCGGCCTCGGCCTGGCTGACCAGGGAGGCGACCTTGTCGGCGGCGGCGGCATTGATGAGGGGGCCGATCTGGGTGCCATCACCCATGCCATCACCCACCTTGAAGGCGCGCACCGCGGCGGCCAGCTTCTCGGCGAAGGCGTCATGGACGCTGGCCTGCACCAGGATGCGGTTGGCGCAGACGCAGGTCTGGCCGGCGTTGCGGTATTTGGAGGCGAGCGCCCCGGCCACGGCGGCGTCGAGGTCGGCATCGTCAAACACGATGAAGGGGGCGTTGCCACCCAGCTCCAGAGAGAGCCGCTTCATGGTGTCGGCGCACTGGCGCATCAGCAGCTTGCCGATGCGGGTGGAGCCGGTGAAGGAGAGCTTGCGCACCTTGGGGTTGCGGCACAGCTCGTCGCCCACGACCGAGGCCTGATGGGAGGTGACTATGTTGATGACCCCGGCGGGAATGCCCGCCTGCTCGGCCAGGGCTGCCAGCGCCAGCGCGCACAGGGGCGTCTCGGCGGCGGGCTTGATGACTATGGTGCAACCGGCGGCGAGTGCAGGTCCCGCCTTGCGGGTGATCATGGCGATGGGGAAGTTCCAGGGGGTGATGGCGGCCACCACGCCCACCGGCTGCTTGATGGTGGCCAGGCGCCGGTCGCCGGAGAAACCGGGAATGGTGCGGCCATAGGCGCGCTTGCCCTCTTCCGCGAACCACTGGATGAAACTGGCACCGTAGGCTACCTCGCCCTTGGCCTCGGCGAGCGGCTTGCCCTGCTCGCAGGTCATGATGCGGGCGAGTTCATCCTGGTTGGCCATGATGAGTTCGAACCAGGCGTGGAGCCTGCTGCCGCGCTCCTTGGCGGTGAGGGAGGCCCAGGCGGGCTGGGCACTGTGAGCCGCCGCGATGGCGAGCCGGGTGTCCGACTCGTCCATGTCGGGTACCTGGGTGATGAGCTGGCCGGTCGCCGGGTTCAGGACCTCGAAACTTTGTCCGCCATGGGCCTCGCACCAGCGGCCATCTATATAGGCAAGGGACTTGATCAGGGAGAGTGCGGGTTGTGATGCTGACATAGATAGGAAGCCTCGATTGTGGGTCTGGGTGGCCAACTCATCCCGTGGTGCCACCGTATAGAATAATAAGCACGTAACGACCATAAAGTGAGCCTAAATGTTTTTCAAGTGTTAAATATATTTGAGTGAATGGTGCGGCGCATGCTAGAAATGGGGCTCTCAGGACGATTCTAGCGTTTCTCATTTGGTGAGGTGTGCAAAATAATGAACGCTCTCGGCTGTGCAGGATAGCGAACAGAGTGCCGGGATTGACGCATTATTTTAACCAACCGCCACAAGGTATTCGAATGGCCATACAAGGAGGTGGGGATGCAGCAACCACAAGGTGAGGTCCAGTGGCAGACCATGACGGATAACCCCTTGTCTGACAAAGGGATGGATAAAACCATGGGGGAGCGGCTCGCCCTCCTGCGCCGTCGCCTCGGGCTCTCCCAGCGCCGGGCCGCCGAGCTGAGCGGCCTGACTCACGGCGCCATCTGCATGATAGAGCAGAACAAGGTGAGCCCCTCGGTCGCCTCGTTGCAGAAGCTGCTCAGCGTCTACGAGCTGCCGCTCTCCCGCTTCTTCGCCGAGGAGGAGGCGCGGGCGCCGAGCGTGGTGATCAGGGCGGAGCAGCTCATCGAGCTGGGCAGCCAGGGGGTCTCCATGAAGCTGGTGCACAACGGCAACAATCGTCGCCAGCTCGGCTTCATGCTGGAGACCTATGCCCCAGGCACGGACACCGGGGGGCAGGTCAAGCATCTGGGGGAGGAGGTGGGTACAGTGCTGGAGGGCTCTGTCGTGCTGAGCCTGGCCGGGCAGACCTATCAGCTGTGCGCCGGGGACAGCTATGTGATCGACACCGGTGAGCCCCACAGCTTCAGCAATCCGTCGGGGCAGGTCTGCCGCATCGTCAGCGCCCACACCCCCGCCAGCTTTTGACATTGAACAGCGCGAATATTGGAAACGAACCGGTAAGGAAGCAGGGATCATGACCGAACATGTAAAGAGTTACTACGCAGCCAGTGCCAACCAGCACGCCCCCTACCCGATGCTCACCGAGCAGCTTGAGTGCGACGTCTGCGTCATAGGGGCCGGGTATACCGGCCTCTCCAGCGCCCTGCACCTGGTGGAGAAGGGCTACAAGGTGGTGGTGCTGGAGGCGGCCAGGGTGGGGTTTGGCGCCAGCGGCCGCAACGGCGGCCAGATAGTCAACTCCTACAGCCGTGACATCGACACCATAGAAGCGAACTGCCCGCCGGATCAGGCCAGGCTGCTCGGCTCCATGTTGTTTGAGGGGGGAGACATCATCCGCGAGCGGATCCAGCGCTACAACATCCAGTGCGATCTGCAGCAGGGCGGTGTCTTTGCCGCCGAGACCCAGAAGCAGCTCCACGAACTCAAGGCACAGCATGCCCGCTGGCAGAAGTGGGGCAACGATCAGCTGGAGCTGCTCGATGCCGAAGGGGTGCGCGAGGTGGTGGCCAGCGATCGCTACATCGGCGCCCTGCTGGACAAGCGCGGCGGCCATATCCACCCCCTCAACCTGGCGCTGGGGGAGGCGGAAGCCATCCGCACCCTGGGTGGTCGCATCTTCGAGCAATCCGCCGTCACCAGCATCACTCCGGGCCAGATTGCCCTGGTGAAGACGGCCAAGGGGGCGGTGAAGGCGCGCTTCGTGGTGGTAGCTGGCAACGCCTATCTCGGCAACCTGGTGCCTGAGCTGGCGAGCAAGAGTATGCCGTGCGGCACGCAAGTCATCGCCACCGAGGTGCTGGGGGAGGAGCGGGCCCGCGCCCTGCTGCCGCAGAACTACTGCCTGGAAGATTGCAACTACCTGCTCGACTACTACAGAACCACAGGTGATCACCGGCTGATCTATGGCGGCGGCGTTGTCTATGGGGCGCGGGATCCGGCAGACATAGAGCGGCTGATCATCCCCAAGATGCAGAAGACCTTCCCCCAGCTGGCGGACGTCAAGGTGGAGTACACCTGGACCGGCAACTTCCTCTTGACCCTGTCGCGCCTGCCGCAGTTTGGCCGTATCGGTCACAACATCTACTACATGCAGGGTTACAGCGGCCACGGCGTGACCTGTACCCATCTGGCGGGCAAGCTGCTTTCGGAAGTGCTGAGTGGCCAGGCGGAGCGCTTCGACGCCTTCGCCAAGCTACCACACTACCCCTTCCCGGGCGGGCGTCTGTTCCGCATCCCCTTCACCGCCGCTGGGGCCGCCTGGTATACCCTGCGAGACAGGCTGGGGGTGTGACGCCCATAAACGCCGTTCGCGTTATGGTGTCATGACGGCCGAATGGTGAAGGACATAAGCTTCTGGTGATTCGGCGGCCGAATACGGGTGGAGTGGCAAGTCATCCCCTGTACCGCAGAGGTGCCGTCTACCCTGCAAGAAAAACTGGGGTCGCTCATAAACGATGATCGCACTATGACGTCATGACGGCCGAATTGTGAAGGGCATGAGCTTCTGGTTATTCGGCGGCCGAATAGGGGGAAGATGCTCCCTGTTGGGTGGATGTGCGTTGAGTACGAGGGCGCCGCAGGCACTTCTTTTCACGGGGAAGCGGCTGCTCGCAGGTGGTCGCTGGCAGCCAGGAGGCAGATGAAACGACAGAGGGAGGCGTCATGCCTCCCTCTGTTCTGGGTGAACAACCTGGATCAGCTTCAATGGTGTGGCGCCATCATCAGCCCGCTCAGGCTGCATCGACTCGCCGGTCTCAGAATCTGTAGGGGAAGCGCAGCCCTATGCTGTAGTCGGGCGCATCCGTGGTGAGCCCTGCCGACCAGTTGACCGCCATGGAGAGCTTGTCCGTGATGGCCCAGGTTGACCCCATCCCGAAGCTGGCAGCGTTGGCATCTGAGCCGGTGACCTTCTCCATGTCAAAGCCTTCTGCTCCCTGGCTGGATTCAAGGGTGATGCGCTGGTTGATGTTGAAGGAGAGGCTGAAGCGCTCGTTCAGTGCAAACGCGACCCCCAATCCATATTCATACCAGTCACCGAGCTGGATGCTGCCTGGCTGATCGCCGGGCTGGTAGGAGACATCGTCAAAGTCTTGCTTGAGGCTGTGGCCATAGTTGAGGTTGGCGAACAGTATGGCGGGGTCCATGGTCTTGACCAGGGAGAAGCCGGTGGACAACTGCCAGAGCCCGTTGCCGGTGGCGAGATCCTTGGGGACCATCAGGTTGCCGGACTCCGAGGTAATGATCTCTATCCCGTAGGGATCCTTGCCGGTCGGCGCCTTGGCCCGCAGGTTCCAGACCAGATCCGGCCAATCTTCATCCTCGGCCAGGACTCTGTAGTAGATGGCGAGGCTGAGATCGCCGAGCCCGCCATCGCTGACGGTCTGCTCCTCAAACTCACGGCTGGAGTTCTCCTTGCCGGTGCTCTGGT
This sequence comes from Aeromonas rivipollensis, assembly GCF_010974825.1. Taxonomy (GTDB): domain Bacteria; phylum Pseudomonadota; class Gammaproteobacteria; order Enterobacterales; family Aeromonadaceae; genus Aeromonas; species Aeromonas rivipollensis. The sequence continues at coordinate 29,848 of NZ_JAAILA010000020.1, forward strand.
AGTTGGTGTTGCGGTACATATAGGGCACGGCCAGTTCCAGCTGCCAGCGATCATTGAGGGTGTAACGGGTCACCAGGTCTGCCGTCCATTGATCGGAGCGGACTCTGTCGAGATTGATTTCGCCAAGGAAGATGGCGTCCAGGGCAAGAAAACCGCGCAGGGCGAGATCCTTGCGATTGTAGTGCTGATAAGAGAGGCCAAAATCGAGGGTCAACGCACGATCGAATACGTTGTGCTGCTCGATCATCAGGTCTTCGGTACTGCGACCGACTTCGGGGGCCCGGCGAGCCGGGTCAGGTTGGGAGGGGGCCGCGGCGACAGCCCCTTCTGCGGCGACCGCGGTCGCACCGGTGGCCTTGACGGCCTCCAGGCGGGCCTGTAGCTGATGGAGTGCCTGATTTTGCTGGATCAATTGCTGACGCAGCTGATCAAGCTGTTGTTGTAGGGCCTCTTCCTCTGCGGTCGCGCCCCAGCAGGCGAAAGGGGTCAGTGCAATCAACAGCACGGTAGACTGTTTCATCGAGATACGTCCTTGTTGTTTATTATCCTTTTTATAGTTCAGTCCATGGGATTCATCTGTTCTCAGCGAGAAAGCCAGATCCTGGTCTGATTGAGCGTCTGCAAACCGTCACCCCTGACTCTATTGAGTTGCAGCAGACCCCGACTGAAATCGGTTCCTCTCAGACTCTGTTCCAATCGGACTCGTCCATCGGACGAGTTTAGTTGCAGCCCGGCATAATTGCCTGAAACGCGGTAACTGGCAGTACCAAGGTTCCCCTGATGCTCGTAGTTGCCCGCGGAGACGATCTGCCCCGTCATTTCGGGGGCCGTCAGTGTAATACCCGCCTGGTTCACCGAGCTGTTGCCGCTCCCCTCCAACTGCACGACCTGCACCAGGCCAGCGCCTTGTACGGGAGCACTCGAAGGCGTCGTTGTTACTGTCTTGACCTCATCCTTGATGCGTACATCCAGTTTGGGTTTATTTTGCACCACGCTCAGTGCCAGGTTCATGGCGGCAGTTTGCTGGGCCTGAGCTGTCGTCAGGGTTGAAATGAACTCGATGCCGAAATAGCTGATCCCGTGGGTACTGACATAGCGACCGCGTAAATGGGCCAGCTCTCCATCGGCCAGTTCAGGAGCAAAATGGTCTGACAGCAGTGCCAGAGGATCCGAATCGGCCAGCAGTGGGCAGGCAAAGCCACCCAGACTGCAGATGAGGCATATAGCGGGTCGGGTATTCATGATGACCTCACATTAGCTCTTTGTGCTGAAAACCAAATTCCAGCAAGGATGTTTCATTGACGGGGGCGAACAGCCCATCTTTTCCTCTGGCTGAGAGTGGAGGAGAAGGATTGGCCAGAGGCGCATCCGGGCGATAACCGGCACCAATAACGGCGAGCAGTATGCCGTTCCAGCTTTCCTTGAATTCCTGGAACGTAATGACACGATTTCCGAGGGCCGGATCTGCCAGATAGACACGGTCGTGGCGATCGATGGCACGCAGCACGGCAAAGTGCTGATAGCCGCGAATATTGAGCAGCACTATGGTGGGTACTCTCACCTGCCGCAATTTTTCATCTCCCAGGCGATACCCTCTGACGCGCATGCCGAGCATTTGCAAATATTGCTTCATGTCGAGCATGGAGAAGCCATAGTGTTTGACCTGTGCCGGGTCTGCCATGGCCAGCATGCCATCCATCACCCAGCGTTCATTCGTTACATGGCCGTAGGAGTAGCGCAGTATGGTTGCGACGGCGGCAGCCCCACAGCTGAAATCAGTATGTTGGCGCTCGATATTGGCATAACGGCGCTCCAGAATGCTCTGTACCGGTTTGTTGAGATCCCCCAGTGCCGGGAGATGTTCTCCCAATGGCATATTGGCCGACCAGGCAGCAGGGCAGAATAACAACAGCAGTAGCCAGCGCATTGAGACCTCCATGTCCTGAAAAAAGGGGGCGCAAAGGCCCCCTCTGAAGTGCATTACTTGGCAAAACCTGCGGCCAGCGAGAGGTTGTTCGCTTGCAGGTTGTTGGTGCCCGACGACACGTTCACCCCGATGTTGCCCACGGCACCGTTGAAGGCGCCGCCATCGATGGTTGCCCGGTTGAAGGTTTCGCGGCTGGTGTAGGTATTGACCACGGGAATGAAGCCAGTTGCATAGCCACTGAGCTTGATATCACCCTCTTCCTCGAACTTGAACTTGGAGTCCTTGCTGCCATCATCATCCTGATTGTCATAGTCGATGTGGCCCCAGAGACTGCCGCCATTGGGATGATCACCATCTTTCCAGATTTCCGGATAGACGTTGTTGGTCTGCTTGCTCGTCCCTTCGTACTCACCCTCGGCTTTGAGCTTGAGGAAGATGGGGTTGTAGTCCACGGTTCTGGTGGCGCTCAGACTCTTGTTCTCGGTCATGTTCTTGGACACGCTCTGGCTGTTTGCCACTGTGGCCACGGCCATGTTGCCGGTGGACACCGAGGCCGCCATGTTGTTGGCCTGAACGTTACCCGAGCCAGACGTCACGTTGGCACCTATGTTGCCCGCGGCATCCTTGAATGCCCCATCGCCGATCCCGGCCTTGTTCTGATGACCGTGGTTGGTAGTCCAGTTTTGGCTGGCACTTTGGGTGGAGAAGATCTCGGCATCCGAAGATCCACCAGGCATGCCTTGTTGTTGGCCGCGGCCCATGATGAACTCGGCATCGACTTCGTCATAGGCTGCCAGGGAAGCGCTGTTGCCTTGTACGTTGGAATCACCGGCTGCTACGTTGGCGCCGACGTTACCGGATGCACCCTCGAACGAGCCGTCAATCTTGCTCGTGTTCTCCGTTCTTGTGTTACCAGTGCCGATCATGGAGCTGGATTGCTGGTTGTCCACCACCGCCATGCCGAGTTTGTTGACATTGATGTAGCCGCCGACACGGACAGTGCCTTCGTACTCTACATCGACCTCTGCCTTGACCTTCTTGGTCAAGGTTGCCCCTGTCTCATCCCTGTCACCGCGGTAATCGGCGGAGGCGGTGCCCGACATGGCCATGACAACCGCAGCGGCTAATGAGCTATAAATAAGTCCACGCATAATGAGTCTCTCCATTGAACTTTCTGTGGAAGATTTGCCCATCGGCTGAACCTACGCCCCCGGACTCGGCTTCCGATCCCTGCGACATCATGGGGATGTCGTTACTGCGCCAGCCAGAGGCAGGGAGACCATGTTGACTGCCTGGTTTCCCTGTCCCGTGACCTGGTTCACCTGAATGACGCCTTTACTGCCCGTCAGGGCGTTGTCATCCAGGTAGATACTGGTGGTTGTGTTGGGAGGCACCTTGCCTGAAGGTGTTTTTGCAACACTGGTGCTGAGGTTGATGTCGGTCACCACGCCGATGCCGCTGTCATCCAGCGACAAGGCGAAGGCATTGAGCTGCTGGTTGGCTTCACCTGCGCCCTGATTGATCCCGACCAGCCCCTGACTCTGGCTCAGCGCCGAGCCCAGAATGGCCACGCTCTGGTTGCCATTGAGATTGGTAGTGGATTGATTCTGCTGGCTAAATTGAACGATGGCCGGCCCTGATAGCGCTATGGCGGCGAGGTTGCCCTGCTGGTTGTTATTACCGGCAACCATATTGACACCCATGGCGCCACGAATATTGCTGAGCGCTTGCGAGCCGAGATCAACACGATTCTCTGCTTGTGACTGCTGTGCGAATGCGGAAAGGGAAATAATTGCCAGTGCAATATATGTTTTCATGCTCTGTCTCCATATGCCAGGAGGGCTTATTAGAGAGAGCAATGAATGTGCCAGTTAGTAACTTATTGATATATATTGTTTTTGTGTTTGAGCTATTTGTGTTTAAGTCTCAGTTTTGATAATGAACTTTTATATGATCCATCAACATATTGTTTATCAATGACTTTATTGTTTCTCACCGTTAATTTTGCTGTCTCATTATTGTGGTGTCATCAGTCTAAATGCGGGATGGTTTATAGTTATCATCGTCTGGTTACCTTGAGTTGGCGTCATTTGATGATCGCTATGCCCTTGCCAGATGAAAGAGTGAGCCTCAAAGAGCAATGGTCAGACTCTCTCATGCAGAGGCTATAACAAGGAGTTTTCCCTATGACAGAAACGGCATTGTTACTTATCAACTCATGTGCCGTGCTGGAAAGCCTGCTGATAAAAAGCGAATGGCAAGTGGAGCAGGCAAGTTCCCTGGCGGTGGCAGAACAGAAATTGCAGGAAAAGACTTATCCCCTGGTGCTGGTGGCCATCAAGCCGGATCAGCATGACGCCTTGTATTCCCTGATTGGCCAACACTCCAGCAGCCTGTGGATTGGCCTGATCGAGCGTGATTGCCTGGCCAGCGAGGCCCTGCGCAACCTGCTTGCAGCCTGTTTCCATGATTTCCACACCTTCCCGCTCGATCAGGAAAGACTCTCCCACAGCCTGGGTCATGCGTTGGGAATGGCGCAGCTCATCCGGCGCCATCGCCCCAAGATGCCGGCTCAGCTGCGCTTCATCCAGGGTGAGAGCAGCGCCATTCGCCAGTTGCGCGAGCAGATCATGCGGCTGCAACATTGTCGCCTGCCCGTGCTGGTGACCGGGCCCAGCGGAACCGGCAAGGAGCTGGTGGCTCGTGAGTTGCACTACAGCACCTTCGGCGAAGACAGTCCCTTTGTGGCCGTCAACTGCGGCGCCATGCCCCATCAGCTGATCCAGTCCGAGCTGTTCGGCCACGTCAAGGGCGCCTTCACCGGTGCCCAGAGCCGCAAGATAGGCAAGATTGAAGCGGCCGATGGCGGCACCCTGTTCCTCGACGAGATCGGGGAGTTGCCACTGGAGGACCAGGCGACCCTGCTGCGCTTCTTGCAGGAGCAGAGCATAGAGGCCGTGGGCAGTCATCTGACTCGGAATGTGGACGTAAGGGTCATCGCCGCCACCAATATCGATGTGGAGCAGGCGGTGGCCAGCGGTGGATTTCGCATGGACCTCTACTATCGGCTCAACGTGGTGCGGTTGCGCACCCCTGCCTTGTGCGAACGGGCGGAGGACATCCAGCTGCTTGCCGACGATATACTGGCAGAAGTGCGGGGAGGGCGGATGCTGAGTTTTACCCACAAGGCGCGTCAGGCCATGCAGTCCTATGGCTGGCCTGGCAATGTCAGGGAGCTGCGCAACCGGGTGCAGCGGGCAGCCGTCATGAGTTCTGGCCCCTTCATCGAGGCCGATGACATGGAGCTGACCAACATGGACTCCCTGTTGCTCGATGGCTCGCTCAAGGCCGTGCGTGAGGCGGCAGAGCGCCAGGCGCTGCAACGGACGCTGGCCCGTTTCCCTGACCAGCTGGAGGAGGTGGCGCGCACCCTGGACATCTCGCGCGCCACCCTCTACCGGCTGCTGGACAAGCACGATCTGCTGTAGTTCCTGTCATTGCGGGCATGGCGGCCTTTGCCCCTGCCGTTCAGTGCCAAGCCCGGGCAACAGGCCCGGGTTTTTATTGGTGCAAATGTGCACAAACCGGTTTGGCGGCAGATGCGCTAGGGGGTATGTCGCCGTCAGGGGGCGTGCGTTGCCAGCTGGCACAGACGGCGCGCCGCTTCCTCTTCACTTTGGACCACCTGATGGGCACCGCGGATCAGCAGGTGATGCACCTCTTCCGCCTGGTGACCACAGGCGGCAATGCGCAGCAGGTCTCCCTGCTCACGGGCTCTCGCGGCAATTTCTCCGGCCAGCAGGCTGTCATCCAGGGTGATGAGCAACCAGCTGGCATCGGGGAGCGCCACCGAGAGCAGGTCGTTCTGGATGGGGTGGCCTGCGAGACAGCGGATCCCCTGAGCGCGCCAGGGTTCCAGCAACTGCTCATCCGGATCTATCACCACCATCTCCCTTCCTTGCTCATGCAACTGCCGAATCAAATGGCTGCCGATGGCGTCGGCCCCGACCACCACCACATGACCCTGCAGGGGACAGAGGGAAGTACCGGGCTCGACCCGGGGCTCAGGCTTGCTTCTTAGCCAGCGCTCGACCTGGTTGAACACCAGCGGATTGAGCATGATGGAGAAGCAGGCGCCCACCAGCACCAGATCGCGTGCCACATCGGGCACCAGACCGAGCATGGCACCCAGCCCCATCAGGATGAAGGAGAACTCCCCCACCTGGGCCAGGCTGGCCGAGATGGTCAGTGCCGTGCGCACGCTGTGGCCAAACAGGCGCACTATGGCGAAGGCCGCCACCGATTTGCCGATGACGATGACAAAGATGGTTGCCAGCACTGCCAGCGGTTCGCGCAGCAAGATGGTGGGGTCAAACAGCATGCCCACAGAGACGAAGAAGAGCACGGCGAAGGCATCCTGCAGTGGCAGGGTATCGTTGGCAGCCTTGTGGCTGAGGTGGGAGCTGTTCATCACTACCCCGGCGAAGAAGGCGCCGAGGGCGAAGGAGACCCCGAACAGCTTGACCGCCCCGAAGGCGATGCCCAGGGAGCAGGAGAGCACGGCCAGGGTAAAGAGTTCGCGGGAGCCGGTGGCGGCGGTGCGGGCCAGCATCCAGGGAATGAGGCGGCGGCCCCCTATGGTCATCAGTGCGATGAAGGCGGCCACCTTGGCCAGGGTGAAGCCCAGATCCCGGAGTACATGGGACAGGGTCAGGGTCTCGCCTCCGGTCTGCAGGTTCGCCAGTATGGGGAGCAGCACCAGGGCCAGCACCATCACCAGATCCTCGACGATGAGCCAGCCGATGGCGATGCGCCCCTCCTTGGTATCCAGCTGCCCCCGGCTCTCCAGCGCCCGCAGCAGCACCACTGTGCTGGCGGTGGAGAGTGCCAGCCCGAACACCAGGCCGGCGGTGATGCTCCAGCCGAGCAACTGGGAGAGACCGAGCCCGAGCAGGGTCGCCAGGGTGATCTGCACTATGGCGCCCGGGATGGCGATGTGTTTGACCGAGAGCAGATCCTTCAGGGAGAAGTGCAGGCCGACGCCAAACATCAACAGAATGACGCCGATCTCCGCCAATTCGGGGGCGAGTCTCAAATCGGCCACATAGCCGGGGGTGAATGGGCCGCACACGACCCCGGCCGCCAGATAACCCACCATGGGGGAGATGCGCAGACGTTGCGCCAGCATGCCAAAGAGATAGGCGAGCACGAAGCCGCCAACCAGGGTTGTGATAAGGGGGAGTGAGTGGTCCATGTCGTCACCTCGCTAATGGCAGTCAGGGGCTACCAGATCACCAGGAGGCGAAGAGGGCAGCTGTCAATGAGCAGGGGGCGAAAGAGACAGAAGTTGGCCGCATCAAGCACAATATCTTGGGGGCAACAGATGCCGTTTCCATTGAAAAATAATGTATTTTTATTGCTCGAGCAACACTTATCCAAGTTTCAGATCTAATTTGACATTAAACACATATAAACCATTGTTTTGTGAGTGGTTAAAAAGTCTTTCCCGGTAAATATTGGCAGGAGTAATCAATCCTTGATGGGTTTTGGCTCGCCGGGGAGCCCAGATGATTGAGGCGGCCTCCGGGCCGCCTCCGTTGATGCGCGCCAGGGTTCACTCGCCCCTGGCAACCCCCTCCCGCCTCGGGTCTGCGGCGCCAAACCAGCCACCGGCATTGCGTTGCACTCCCTGCAAGCCCGAGGTCTGCTCGCTGAGCATTATCTCGTGCCCCCTGGCCTTGAGCCCCTGGATAACGGACTCGGGCGTGCGTCCCTGCTCCAGCTCGGTGGGGCCGTTGCGGCTGCCGAAGTTGGGCAGGTTGATGGCCTGCTGCAGGTTCATCCCCCAGTCCTGGGTGCCGAGCAGCGCCTTGCCCACGTAGTTGATGATGGCCGAGCCACCGGGGGAGCCCAGGCTCATATCCAGCTGCTTGCTCTGCTTGTCGAATACCAGCAGGGGCGACATGGAGGAGCGCGGGCGCTTGCCGGGCTCCACCCGGTTGGCCACCGGCAGACCGGCGGCATCCACCGAGGTGAAGGAAAAATCGGTGAGCTGGTTGTTGAGCAGGTAGCCGTTGACCATCAGCCGGGAGCCGAAGCCGTCCTCGATGGAGCTGGTCATGGAGACCGCCATGCCGCCCCCATCCACTATGGAGACGTGGCTGGTGGAGGGTAGCTCGGGGGTGGCATCCTGACCACGGGCCAGCGCCAGTGGCGGCGTGCCCGGTTGGGCGACGCCCATGGACTTGGCGCCGATGAGCCGGCCCCGCTCGGCGAGATAGTCCTTGTCCAGCATGCCGCGCACCGGCACGGCGACGAAGTCTCCGTCCGCCACATACTGGTTGCGGTCGGCGAAGGCGAGGCGCGCCGCCTCGCTGTAAAGGTGGATTGCCTCGCTTGAGGCGGCCAGCCGGCCGTCCGCCCCTTGCACCGGCCTGAGGGCCGCCATGTCACGGCTCTCCAGCATGCCGAAGATCTGGCCGAGGGCCAGGGTGCCCGAGGAGGGGGTCGGGAAGCCGCACACCTCGCTCTGGCGATAGTCAAAGCAGAGGCCGTCCCGCAGCCTGGCGCTGTAGCTGGCCAGATCCGCGGCGCTCAGCACCCCGGGGTTGGTGGGATGGGCATGGACTTTGGCCACCATTGCATCCGCCAGCGGGCCGCGATAGAAGGCGTCGGGCCCCTCGCTTGCCAGGGTGCGCAGTACCTTGGCCAGGGCGGGGTTGGTGAGCCGGGTGCCCGCCGCCTTGGGGCTGCCATCCGCCTGATAGAAGTAGGCCCTGGCCTCGGGGTCTTTGGCCAGATAGGGATCCTTGGCGAGCAGGGTGGCCAGACGAGGGCTGATGATGAAACCCTGCTCGGCGAGCGTGATGGCGGGCTCGAACAGGCTGGCCCAGGGCAGCTTGCCATAGCGGGCGTGGGCCAGCGCCAGGGCGCGTACAGTGCCGGGGGCGCCGACCGAGCGACCGCCCACCACGCCGTCATAGAACGCCATCGGCTTGCCATCCTTCATGAACAGCTGATCCGTGGCTGCCGCCGGTGCCGTCTCCCGGCCATCCACGGCCGCCACCTGCTTGCCATCCCACACCAGCATGAGGGAGCCGCCGCCGATCCCGGAAGATTGCGGCTCCACCAGGGTCAGTACCAGCTGGACGGCGATGGCCGCATCGACGGCGCTGCCTCCCGCCTTGACGATCTGGTAGCCCGCATCCACCGCCAGCGGGTTGGCCGCGGCCACCATGAAGTCGCGCCCCTGCCAGCCCGGCTTGTCAGTCCAGCCGCTGGCCGCCTCGGGGGCTGTCAGGGTCTGGGGAGGGGGAACATAATGAAAGGCGCTCTGGGGGGCGCAGCCGGTGAGCAGGCCGAAGGCCACCAGCAGGGCGAGGGGTTTGAGGGACATGACAGGCTCCTTGTCGGTTTCTTGTACAGTCATCGAAATGTGGCACAGTTGGAGCCCGATTGAAAGATTGTCTTTATACTCATATGGTTACAAAAATATCAAGGAGGGGCCCAGGATGCACAAGGAGGGACTGGTGAGGCGTTGCGTGACGGGGCTGCTCTGCCTGCTGCTGACCGCCTGTGGCGAGCCGGGGTTCAGACCCCTGGCGGCGGGGGAGACCATACTGGCCTTTGGTGACAGCCTGACCGAGGGGCGCGGAGTCAGTCCGGCACAGAGCTACCCCAGCGTACTGGCGAGCTTGAGCGGCCACCCCGTCATCAATGGCGGGGTGTCGGGGGAGTTGAGTCAGGCGGGCAGGGCCCGCTTGCCGGCGCTGCTGGCCGAGCACAGGCCCGCCCTGGTGATCTTGTTGGAGGGAGGCAATGACATGCTGCGCGGCAGCGGGGAGGTGGCGCTCAAGGCCAATCTCGCCGCCATGATAGAGGCGGCGCAGGGCAGCGGCGCCCAGGTGCTGCTGGTGGCCGTGCCTCGCAAGTCCCTGTTTGCCGATGGTGCGCCCCTCTACGGGGAGCTGGCACAGCAGTACGGACTGGTGCTGGACAACGACAGCATTGGCGAGCTGCTGCGCACTCCCGGGCTCAAGTCCGACGCCGTGCACTTCAACGCGCAGGGATATGGCGCCCTGGCCGAGCGGCTTCACCGGCTTTTGCAGGCCCGCGGCGCTCTATGAGGCCGATGCTCCTGCCGCGTCGGCGGGCCGCCCGGGATCAAAAAAAACCGCCGAGGCGGTTTTTTTACAGGCAAGGGACAACTTAGAGGGACTGCTCTTCGCCACCCAGGGCGGCAAACAGCGCCGGGATGAACTGGGCCAGCTCGGCTGTCACCAGGGCAAAGTCCGCATCCAGGCGGGCGGCGGGATCCTCGCTGGTGACGTCGTCGTTCTGCTCGCGCAGCTCTTCGCTGAATTTCAGGCGCTTGATGGAGAGATCGTCCCCCAGCACGAAGCTCAGGGTCTCGCCCCAGTTCAGGGCCAGCTTGGTCACCAGCTTGTCGTTGGCCAGGTGATTCTTGATCTCGTCGCTCATCAGATCCTGCTGCTTGCAGCGGATGATGCCGCCGTGTTCCATGGCACTGCGCAGCTCGGCCTCGTCTTCCAGGGTGAAGCTGGCGGGCAGATTGCCCTCGTTCAGCCACTCGGTCATGGTGATTTCGGGCGGGTTCTTGAGGGCCACCGGCACCACGGGCAGGGTACCTATGCTCTTGCGCAGCAGCGCCAGCAGATCGTCCGCCTTCTTGGCGGAGCCGGCGTCCACCACCATCAGGTTGTCGGCCGGATTGATCCAGGCGAAGGTCTGGCTGGTGCGGCTGAAGGCTCGGGGCAGCAGGGTATGCATGATCTCCTCCTTCAGCGCCTCCTTCTCCTTCTTCTTGAGGGCGCGGCCCTGCTCGAATTCGATCGCTTCGACCTTCTCCGCCAGCATCTCCTTGACCACCGTGCCCGGCAGCATTTTCTCTTCCTTGCGGGCGCAGAGCAGGATGTGGCCAGAGGCGCTGTGAGTCAGGGTGGAGCCGAATTTACCGAGGGGCTTGACCCACCCGAACCGGGAGATGTCCTGACTGCCGCACGGGGTGAAGGCACAGGCCTCGAGCTGGGTTTCCAGCTGATCCACGGTCAGGTCAAAGGGGCGGGTAAAGCGATAAATCTGCAGGTTTTTAAACCACATGGCGTCCTCGGTCTCATAGATTGTCCGGCGGGCATTGTACTAGAGAGGCGCTTTGTGATCAGCCAATCATTCTCGCTAAATAAAGGGCGATCGACTTCACATGGCCTCATCTTGACCGCCCGTCTTGTCATCGAACTCCCCTAGACTGCGAGTGTTCAAATTGTTAACAAGGATGCGAATATGTTGAGAGCGAGCCGGCCGGAAGACATGGAAGAGATCGTCGAGATCTGGCTGCTGGCATCCTTGCAGGCTCATGATTTCGTTGACGCTTCCTGCTGGTGGCAGGCTCAGGAGGAGCTGCGTACCCGCTACCTCGACCACGCCCGCATCTGGGTGTTTGAAGAGCGCGGGGAGCTGCTCGGTTTCATGGCCCTGGTGGATGACTACCTGGCCGCCCTCTTCGTGCGACCCGACCGCCAGGGGCGCGGGGTCGGTCATGCCCTGCTGCAGGAGGCCAAGCAGCAAGAGGGGGCGCTCCATACCCGGGTCTTCGTGGAGAACGAGCCGGCGGTGCGCTTCTATCGCCGCCACGGGTTCAGGATAGGGGGTGAGGTCTCGGATCCCCTGACCGGTCATCCCCAGTACCAGATGCATTTCCAAGCCGTCTGAATCTGACGTCACCGGCCTGTTTTGCTTGAAAAAAGAGGGGCGTATCCTCATCTTGTCCTCATCGGGTACCACTGGCACCCCCCCTCTTATCTCTCGAGCCGCTTTTCATGAAGATCCTGCACACTGCCGACTGGCATCTTGGCCATCAACTCCATGGTCATGAGCGCCGCTTCGAACACGATGCCTTTCTCGACTGGCTGACCGACACCATCAAGACGCGGCAGATCGACGCCCTGCTGGTAGCAGGGGATCTGTTCGATACCGCCAATCCTCCCGCCAGCGCCTGGCAGCAGCTCTATCGCTTCCTGGCCAGGCTGCGCGCCGAGATGCCCCGCCTCAACATGGTGCTGATCGGTGGCAACCACGACTCTCCCTCCAAGCTGGACGCCCCCCACGAGCTGCTGCGGGCCTTCGACCTGCATCTGGTGGGCAGCATCAGCCGGGACGGGGAGGGCAGGCTCGAAATCGATCGCCTGCTGGTGCCACTGCAAGACAGGGAGGGCAAGGTCGCCGCCTGGTGCGCCGCCGTGCCGTTTCTTCGCAGCAGCGACCTACGGGTGGAGCCGCTCGAAGAGGGGCAGGATCGGCTGATCGAAGGGGTTCGCCAGATCTACCAGGAAGTGCTGGCGCAAGGCCGTGCGCGCTGCGAGCCCGGCCAGGCGCTCATCGCCATGGGCCACGCCTACCTGGCTGCGGGCCAGCTCTCCGAGCTTTCCGAGCGGCGGGTGCTCGGCGGCAATCAGCATGCCCTGCCCGCCGACATCTTCGCCACCGCCGACTACACCGCCCTTGGCCACCTCCATCTGGCCCAGAGCCCGGCCGAGGGGGTGCACTACAGCGGCTCGCCGCTGCCGCTCTCCCTCGCCGAGGCCAACTACAACCATCAGGTGCTGGAGGTCAGGTTTGAGGGGGGCAAGTTGGCGGGGCTGGAGCGGATCCCTGTGCCCCGTGCGGTGGAGATGATCCGCCTGCCCCAGAGCACACTCGAGGAGGCGCTCACCGCCATAGAGGCGCTCTCCCTGCCCGACTGTCCCCAGGAGGCACAACCCTTCCTCGAGGTGCGGCTGCTGCTGCCCAAGCCCGAGGCCCGCATCCGCGAGCGCATTCTGGCGGCCATGGCGGGCAAGCCGGTGCGTCTGGCCCGCATCAGCACCCAGTATCAAGGCTCGGGGGAGGGGCTGGCCGATGGCCGCGAGCGGCGCAGGCTGGATGAGCTATCCCCCACAGAGGTGTTCCGCCTCTGCTATCAGCGGCAGTTCGAGGGGGAGCCGGCGGCCGAATTGGTGGCGTCGTTTGAAGAGATCCTGGAGCAGGTCAAGGAATCCAACACATGAAAATCTTGTCTCTTGCAGGGGAAAACCTGGCCAGCCTGACCGGCGCTTTCACCATCGACTTCGCAGGTGGCACTTTGGGGGCTGCCGGGCTCTTTGCCATCACGGGCAACACAGGCGCGGGCAAGAGCACATTGCTCGACGCCATCTGCCTCGCCCTCTATGACGAGATGCCGCGCTTTATCGCCAATCGCAAGCACGTGGCCGAAGTGGGCAGGGCGGATGACGAGGAGAAGCTCAAGGCCAACGACGTGCGCGGCATTCTCAGCCGCGGCCACGCCAGCGGCTATGCCGAGGTGCAGTTCCGCGGCTGTGACGGCCGCATCTGGCTGGCGCGCTGGGCGGTGCGGCGGGCCCGCAATCGCTCGGAAGGGCGCTTTCAGGCCCAGGAGCGCAGCCTGACCGACGTCGAGTCGGGGCAAGTTTTCTCCGGCAGCAAGCGGGAGCTGCAGGATCGCATCGACGAGCTGGTGGGCCTCTCCTGGGAGCAGTTCCGCCGCGCCGTGATACTGCCGCAAGGGGAGTTCGCCGCCTTCCTCAAGTCGAGCGCCGATGAGCGCTCCGCCCTGCTCGAGCGGATGACGGGCACCGAGCTCTACTCCGCCATCTCCATCCAGACCCATGAGCGGGCGCGGGCCGAGCAGCAGACGCTGGCGACCATACAGCAGCGGCTCGGCGATGTGGCCCTGATGGACGACGAGACGCGCGAGCACTGGGTCGCCCGGCAGCTGAGCCTCTCCACCAGCCTCAAGCACGAACAGCAGCAGCGTCAGCTGTTGCAGGACTTGCGGGATCTCAACGGACGGATTGCCGCCCAGTTGCAGGCCTGCCGGGAGGGGCAGGAGGCGCTGGCCGCCGCCGAGGCGGCCCACGGCGAGGCAGCGTCCGGGCGGGAAGAGTTTGCCCGCGCCGAACAGGCTCAGGTGGCCCGCGCCGATCACGACGAACTCGCCCGCCTCACCCTGGAGGTGCAGCAGCAGGAGCTGCAGATAGGCCAGCTTGCCCCCCAGCTGGAGCAGGTTGAACCTGTGTTGCAGCAGGCCGCGCTGCGCGAGCAGCAACTGCTGGCCGACAAGATTGCCGCCGAGCGGGAGTGGGGCGCCCTGCAACCCGAGCTCAAGCGGGCGCAGGAGCTCGATACCCGGCTCAAGGAGAAGGGCCAGCAGTTGCAGGAGACCCGGCAGCAGGGGACCCAGGCACGGGCCCTGCAACTGGCGCTGCAGCAGGAGTGGCAGCAGCAGGCGAGTCGGGTCGAGGCCCTGACGGTGCGCCGTCAGCAGTGGGCTCTCTGGCTCGAGGAGCGCAAGGCCCTGGCCCCGCTGGCGCGCCAGTGGCAGCCTTTGCTGGCGGCCATCCAGGACTGGGCGGCGGACAGGGAGTTGTTGCAACGGGTGCTGCAAAGCCGTGAGCACAAGGGCCATGCCCTGAAGGATCTTGCCAGCCGGCTGGAGCAGGGGCAGCAGGAGCGCGACTACTGGCAGCAGGAGCGCACCCGATTGCAACAGCTGCACGATGAGCTGCAGGCGCAGGAGTGGGACGCCGAAGTCGCCAGAGCGCAGGAGCAGCGTCAGGCCCAGACCGAGCAACTGGCCCGGATTCGCCAACTGCTGGAGCTGGCCCAGGCGGGCCGCAACCACAGCGAACAGCAGGAGCGGTTGCAGCAGGAGATGGCGCTGCTCGAGCAGCATCTTGCCCGGCTGAAGGCCCAGCATGAGGAGCTGGCTCCGGCGCTGGCGCGGCTCGCCACCCAGCGCGGCGAGGCGCGCCATGCCCTGGAGCAGGCCCGCGCCGTGGCCAGCTTCGAGCAGTATCGCCACGTGTTGAGCGATGGCACGCCCTGCCCGCTCTGCGGCGCCGAGGAGCATCCCTACACCCGGAGCCAGCCCCAGGTGGCCGGCATACTGGCGCAACTGGCCGAGCGTGTCCGCCAGCTGGATCTGGAGTGGGAGCAGCTCAACCATCAGCATATTCAGGGGGAGAGCGAGCGGGTCGAGCTGGCGCGTCAGCTGGTCGCCCGTCAGCAGCATCAACCCGAGCTGGAGGCGCGCTCCGAGCAGATGGTCCAGCGCTGGCTGCAACTGGGAGGGGATGCCCTGCTGGGGCAGGGGCTGCCCTTGCGGCAAAGCCCGGCGCAGTGGACCGAGCTGCTGGCTCGCCTGCTGGCGCAGGGGGAGGCTCTGGAGTCGGATCTCGTGGCCGGGCAGCGACGACTGCAGCAGGCCCAGCAGGGGCAGCAGAGGCTGCTGGGGCTGCGCAGCCAGCTGACCGAGCTGACCGCCCGCCATCAGCAGTTTGAGCAGCAGTGGCAGGAAGCCGAGCGGCAGAAGATTGAGTGGGAGGCCGAGCTGAAGGCGCTGGCCGAGCAGGAGGCGTCACTGCGCCAACGCCTGGCACTGGGGGAGGCCCGTCTCGATGAACAGATGGGGGCCGAGCCCTGGCGCCAGTGGCTTGGCAGCCGACAATGGCAGGAGTGGCAGCAGACCTGCGAGGAGTATCTGCGCGGACAGAGCGAATGGGAGCAGCTAGGGGGTGAGCTGGCCACTCTGACCCCGGCCCTGAGCGCCCAGGAGGCGCGGGTACAGAGCCAGAACGAGCTGCTGCACAAGCTGGAGCGCGACTACAAGGATCATGAGCAGCAGCGTCAGGGGTTGCTCGCCAGCCGGGAAGCCTGCCTCGGAGGCCGTGCCATCGCCCTGGTCGAGCAGGAGTGGCAGCAGCGGCTGCAACTGGCGGCCAGTCAGCTCGAGGAGGCGGTGACCGCGCTGCGGGTCGCCCGGGAGAAGCAGACCGAGCTCAAGGCCAGGTTGACCCATCTCGAGCAGGACAGGCAGGTGAGCAGCCGTCGTCGCCGCGAGGCGTTGGGGCGCTGGGCGGCCCATGCCGGCACCCTCGGCATCGCCGAATATGATCTGCGTCGGCTGTTGGCCATCACGCCGGAGGAGCTCAGGCTTCGCCGCAGCGCCTTGCAGCGTCTGGACGATGCCCTGGCCGAGGCCCGCACCCGGCTGACCGAGCGTCAGCGGGCGCTGGCTCAGGAGGAGGCCAAGCTGGCGCGCTATCGGGAGCATCATGGGGAGCTGGCCGCCCTCACGGCCGATGCCCTTGCCGAGCGTCTGGGGGCCTGCGAGGCCCGCTGCGGCGAGCTGGAAGAGCAGCTGTTCCAGTGCAAGAGCACCCTGGCTCAGGCCGAGGCGGCGGCGCTGAAGGCGGGGAGCCTGCAGGAGGCGCTGACCGCCCAGCAGGCGGTGGCGGATCACTGGCTGCAACTGTCCGAGCTTATCGGCTCCGCCAGCGGCGCCAAGCTGCGCACCTTCGCCCAGAGCCTCACGCTCGAACGTCTATTGTTGGAGGCCAATGCCCAGCTTGGCGAGCTGTCGCCGCGCTATCGGCTGGAGCGGGTGCCCGGCACGGATCTGGCGCTGCAAGTGGTGGATCTGGACATGGGGGACGAGGTGAGGTCTGTGGACTCCCTCTCCGGCGGCGAGAGCTTCCTGGTGTCGCTGGCGCTGGCGCTGGCCCTATCCAGCCTCTCTTCCCGCCAGACCCAGGTCGAATCGCTGTTCATCGACGAGGGGTTCGGCACCCTGGATCCGGACAGCCTGGATCTGGCGCTCTCCAGCCTGGACTCCCTGCAGGCAGCCGGTCGCCAGATCGGGGTCATCTCCCATGTTCAGACTCTGGTGGAGCGGATCGGCGTGCAGATCCGGGTCGAAGCCCTCGGCGGTGGCGAGAGCCGGGTGGTATTGCCTTGAGGGTGACGCTTCAGCCATAACAAAAAGGCTCCGGTATCGGAACCTTTTTGTTGCTGTTGTCCGCCCGGGCTATTTTTTCTCGGGCAACATATTGGTCAGTGTGTTGTCCTTGAGCACATGATGGTGATAGATGGCCGCCGCAGCATGCAGGGCTATCAGGGCATAGCCTATGTTGGCCAGCGTCTCGTGCAGCTCTTTTATCGTTCCCTTCAAGCCATCATCCGGCGCGATAAGAGCGGGCAGTTCTAATCCGAAGAAGGGGATGGGCTTGCCACCCGCGCTCAGCAGCAGCCACCCCAGCAGCGGCGTCAGGAGCAAAAAGCCGTACAGGGCCAGATGGGCGAGGTGGCCGAGCTTGAGCATCAGGGGCGAGGGGGCGGGCACTATGCGCGGTGAGGGGCTGCCAAAGCGCACCAGCAGTCGCGCCACCACCAGCGCCAGAATGAGCAAGCCCACCATGAAGTGGCAC
Organism: Aeromonas rivipollensis; assembly: GCF_010974825.1. GTDB lineage: Bacteria > Pseudomonadota > Gammaproteobacteria > Enterobacterales > Aeromonadaceae > Aeromonas > Aeromonas rivipollensis. The sequence goes on from NZ_JAAILA010000020.1 coordinate 47,056, forward strand.
TCCTTCATCAGGTCGCGTCCGGCCGAGCCCTTGGGGAAAATATCCCTGAACTCCATCAGCCCATAGACGGCCACCATCAGCAGCAGGGTCAGCCAGTGCAATCCTATGCTCAGGCTGCCATAACGTTGTTCCGTATTCTTCAGCATCTTCATCTCCTTCCGGAGGGCGCATTGCATCGCCCTGGTCCATCCCGTCACGCACGGCGCCGGGATCCCGTGGTTTCCACACCCATGCTACAAGGCTGGCCGGACAATGCCTTGATCTCGAACGCGCTTTTGCATCGGATTGCCCTTGCCCGGTCAGGGAACCAGCTAGCCCCAGATGGCTGAGAGGCTGGCGGGCCCAAGGTGTTGCCCATAAAAAAACCGAAGCCCAGGGCTTCGGTTTTTTGTTGCAGCAGCTGGCACCAGCCAGCGTCGCATTATTTCTTGATGCGGATAACCGGGGTCTCGCCCACGGTCACTGCGCCAGTCATCTTGATCAGCTCTTTGATCTCGTCCATGTTGGAGATGACGACCGGAGTCAGGGTAGACTTCGCCTTGGCTTCCAGTACGGCCAGATCGAACTCGATGATGGTATCACCGCGCTTGACCTTCTGACCTTCCTGGGCGATGCGGGTGAAGCCTTCGCCTTTCAGCTCGACGGTGTCGATACCGAAGTGCACGAACAGCTCGATACCAGAGTCGGATTCCAGAGAGAACGCGTGGTTGGTCTCGAAGATCTTGCCGATGGTGCCGTCGCACGGAGCAACCATCTTGTTGCCAGCCGGCTTGATGGCGATGCCGTCACCGACGATCTTCTCGGCGAAGACAACGTCAGGCACATCTTCGATGGGCACGATTTCGCCAGACAGCGGAGCGAAGATTTCGATGCCGCCGGTGTCAGAACTGTCATCGGAGACCAGTTTCTTCAGTTTATCAAACAGACCCATAGTAAAAGCTCCTAGAGATGATTGTCGCTGTTTGCAGCCGATCTTAGCAGACTGCCTTCTGCTTAATAAAGTTATCTACACAGGCTTCGATTTCGGCGGCGGTCGCATAGCTCAGAGCCTGGTCTGCCATTGCCTTCACATCTTCGAAGTTGGTGTTGCGGATAAGCTTCTTGATACGCGGTACAGAGATGGCGCTCATGGAGAACTCATCCAGACCCATACCCAGCAGCAGCAGGGTGGCGCGTTCGTCACCAGCCAGTTCACCGCACATACCGGTCCACTTGCCATTGTCATGGGAAGCGTCGATTACCATCTTGATCAGGGTCAGGACGGAGGGTGACAGCGGGTTGTACATGGCGGAAATCATCTCGTTACCACGATCGACAGCCAGGGTGTACTGGGTCAGGTCATTGGTACCGATACTGAAGAAATCCACTTCCTTGGCCAGATGATGAGCCATCACGGCAGCAGCCGGGGTCTCGATCATGATACCCACTTCGATGGATTCATCAAAGGCTTTGCCGTCGGCACGCAGTTCGGCCTTCAGCTGTTCCACGGTTGCCTTGAGGCTGCGGAACTCTTCGACGGAGATGATCATCGGGAACATGATGCGCAGTTTGCCGAAGGCAGAGGCGCGCAGTATGGCCTTCAGCTGGGCGTGCATGATGTCTTCGCGATCGAAGAAAATACGCACGGCACGCCAGCCCAGGAAGGGGTTCATCTCTTTCGGGAAATTCATGTAGGGCAGTTCTTTGTCGCCGCCGATGTCCATGGTGCGGACGATGATCGGCTGATCCGGCATGGCCTCTGCCACTTCTTTGTAGGCCTTGAATTGCTCATCTTCGGTCGGCAGTGCATCGCGGTCCATGAACAGGAACTCGGTGCGGTACAGACCCACGCCTTCGGCGCCATTGCGGATGGCACCCTCGGTATCCTTGACGGTACCTATGTTGGCGCAGACTTCGACCTGATGACCATCCAGCGTGATGGCGGGCAGATCTTTCAGCTTGGCCAGTTCGTCCTTCTCGGCCTGGAACTGAGCCTGGAATTTCTTGGCTTCAGCCAGCTGCTCGGCGGTCGGGTTGATGATGATCTGGTTGTTGATGCCATCCAGAATCAGCATTTCACCGTTGTTGACGCGCGCAGTGATGTCGTTGGTGCCCACTATGGCCGGCAGCTCCAGGGAGCGGGCCATGATGGAGGTGTGAGAGGTACGGCCACCGATGTCGGTGACAAAACCCAGCACGTATTTCAGGTTGATCTGAGCGGTTTCGGACGGGGTCAGGTCTTTGGCGACCAGGATGACCTCTTCGTCTATGGTGCTCAGGTTGACAACGGCGATGCCCAGCACGTTCTTCACCAGACGGGTACCGATGTCACGGAAGTCGGTGGCGCGCTCGCGCAGATAGGGGTCATCCAGCTCGGCCATCATCTTGGCGTACTGTTCGATCACCTCATAGATGGCTTTGTCGGCGGATGCCTTGTTGTCTTTGATGAAGGATCTGATATCCCCTTCCAGCTCCTCATCTTCGAGCAGCATGATGTGGCCTTCGAAGATGGCCTCTTTTTCTTCACCGAAGGTACGACCGGCCATCTCTTTGATGGCTTCCAGCTGTGCGGCTGACTTGGTGCGGGCTTCGAGGAAGCGGTTGATCTCGACGTCAATCTGGTCAGCAGAAATCTTGCCCTGATTGATAACGATTTCATCTTCTTTCAGAAGAAGCGCCTTACCGAATGCGATACCGGGGGACGCAAGAATGCCAGATATCATAATCCTTCCTATTAAAACGACTGTGGGGGAGGAGTAAAGCTGGATTACTCCAGCTCGTCCATCAGGGCAACCAGCTTCTCAACGGCTTTCTGAGCGTCCGGGCCGTCGGCCTGGATGGTCACGTTGGTGCCTTTGGTCAGGCCCAGGGTCTGCAGCTTGAACAGGCTCTTGGCGCTGGCGGATTTGCCACCGGAGACCACAGTGATCTCGCTTTGGAATTCTTTGGCTTCTTTCACGAACTGAGCTGCGGGACGGGTGTGCAGGCCGTTTTCAGCAGTAATAACAACAGACTTCTCGTACATGGTTTCACCCCATATTATTGATATTGTGTGGAGAGATGGTCGCTAATGAGGCTTCCTGTCTCACCGTGTCAGTATGGATATGTTGTAAAGTAACGAAATCAGACCCGCAATGGTTTAATCCAGGTCAATTTTCTGTGCAGTATTCGGCGTCCAGGCTAAGTCTTTTCGTTATCGGGCTGAAAGCCGCGTCAGGACTGGCCTGAAATTAATTTATAACGAAAAATAACACTTTGTTACCTTGTGATACCTAGCCGGTAAACACCTCGTGACGCGGCACAGGATATGAGATTTATCACAGAATGTCTGCTTTTTTTGTCAGGCCCAAGTTTGTTATTTTACCCCAAAAAATAAGGGGCCGACTGACACTGATGGCTACTGAGTTTAGCGCATAATGAAAACGGCGCCCCAGGGGCGCCGTTGTTTTGATGTAAGACGATCAATTACTGCTGCAGTTCCTGCTCGCTGAACACGCCGGCGAAGAGGGCGCTGGAGAGGTAGCGTTCGGCGGCGCTTGGCAGCACGACGACGATGGTCTTGTCCTTGAACTCCGGCAGCTCGGCCAGACGGGCTGCAGCCACCACGGCGGCGCCTGAGCTTATCCCCGCCAGTATGCCTTCCTCTTCCATCAGGCGGCGAGCCATCTCGATGGACTCCTCGCTGCTCACCTGTTCGACGCGGTCCAGCAGGGTCAGATCCAGGTTGCCCGGAATGAAGCCGGCGCCAATGCCCTGGATCTTGTGGGGGCCGGGCTTGATCTCTTCACCCGCCAGTTTCTGGCTGATGACGGGGGACTCGGCCGGTTCGACCGCGACCGAGATGATGGCCTTGCCCTTGGTCTGCTTGATATAGCGGGAGACCCCTGTGATGGTGCCGCCGGTGCCGACACCTGCCACAAACACATCCACCTCGCCGTCGGTGGCATCCCAGATCTCGGGGCCAGTGGTCTGCTCATGGATCTCGGGGTTGGCGGGGTTTTCGAACTGCTGCAGCAGCACATACTTGCCCGGCTCGGATTCCAGGATCTCGTTGGCCTTGGCGATGGCGCCTTTCATGCCCAGGGGCCCTTCGGTCAGCACCAGGTTGGCGCCGAGCGCCTTGAGCAGCTTGCGACGCTCCAGGCTCATGGTGGCCGGCATGGTCAGGGTGATGGGATAGCCACGGGCAGCCGCCACGAAAGCCAAGGCAATACCCGTGTTGCCGCTGGTAGGCTCGATGATCTCCTTGCCCTGGGTCAATACACCGCGTTTCTCGGCATCCCAGATGAGATTGGCACCGATCCGGCACTTGACGCTGAAGCTGGGGTTGCGGCTCTCGATCTTGGCCAGCACGCGGCCCTTGGTAACACGGTTGAGACGAACCAGCGGGGTGTTGCCTATGGTCTGGCTGTTGTCCTCAAAAATTTTGCTCATGGTGCTATCCCTGTGTTTGTTAAGGCGATGAAACAAGATTACCCTGTGGTTTCTGAATGAGAAGTGACGAATCGTTATAACAATATGTTATTACAACATATAGAACTTATTCTCTCTCGCCGAAGGACCTTGAGGTTCTCCTGCGACCAAAGGAATGGATCTCATGGGATTTGCAGGAAGCGATCGCTATCTCGCATCAAGGTCACTGAGTATGGCCGTCAATGCCGCCATAGTGCTGGAGAAGCCGCTGCTGATCAAAGGTGAGCCGGGCACCGGCAAGACGGTGCTGGCCGAGGCGGTCGCCGAGTCGCTCGGTGCCGACCTCATCAGCTGGCACATCAAGTCCACCACCAAGGCCCAGCAGGGGCTCTATGAATATGATGCGGTGGCCCGGCTGCGGGACTCCCAACTCGGGGATCCCCGGGTGGGGGAGATCCACCACTACATTCGCCGGGGCAAATTGTGGCAGGCGTTTTGCGCCGAGCAGCGCCCTGTGCTGCTCATCGACGAGATCGACAAGGCGGACATCGAGTTTCCCAACGATCTGCTGCTGGAACTGGATCGGATGGAGTTCGACGTCTACGAGACTGGCGAGCGGGTCAAGGCGCGCCAACGTCCCGTCGTCATCATCACCTCCAACAACGAGAAAGAGCTGCCGGACGCCTTCCTGCGCCGCTGCTTCTTCCACTACATCCGCTTTCCCGACAAGGCCGAGATGCAGGCCATTGTTAAACTCCACCATCCCAACCTCAAGGAGAGCCTGCTCTCTGAGGCGATGGATCTCTTCTTCGAGCTGCGTAATGTGGAGGGGCTGCGCAAGAAACCCTCCACCTCAGAGCTCTTGGACTGGATCCGCCTGCTGCTGGCCGATGACATAGCCCCCGAGGCGCTGCGCAGCCGGGAGCCGGGCAAGCTGGTGCCCGCCCTCTATGGCGCCCTGCTCAAGACGGAGCAGGACTTGCACCTGTTCGAGAAGCTGGCCTTCCTGGCGCGGCGCGGCGGCTGAATGCTGATCGACTTCTTCACCCATCTGCGTCGTCACAAGTTGCCCTGCAGCCTGCGCGAGTTGCTGGATCTCCATGGTGCCCTGGCGGCCGGACTCGCCAGCGTGGACATGGACGACTTCTATCGCTTGTCCCGCTGCCTGCTGGTGAAGGACGAGGCCCACCTCGATCGCTTCGATCGCGCCTTCGCCGAATACTACCAGGGGCTGGAGGCCATCCCCCTGCTGCCCGAGACGCTGCCGGATGACTGGCTGCGCCAGGAGTTCGAGCGGCTATTGAGCTCTGAGGAGAAAGCCTTGCTCAACTCCCTCGGCGGGCTCGACAAGTTGCTGGAGACCCTCAACCAGCGCCTGCGCGAACAAAAGGCGCGCCACGCCGGCGGCAACAAGTGGGTGGGCACAGGGGGCAGCAGCCCGTTCGGCCATGGCGGCTTTCACCCGGAGGGGATCCGCATGGGAGGGGAGGGCCAGCATGGCAAGGCAACCAAGGTGTGGGAGGCGCGCTACTACCGCAACTTCAGCGACGACTCGCCGCTCGGCCAGCGGGCCATCCAGCTGGCCCTGCGCAAGCTCAGGCGCTGGGTGCGCAAGGGCAATCCCTCGGAGCTGGATCTCGACGACACCATCAGCAGCACTGCCCGCCAGGGCTGGCTCGATGTGAAGCTGCGCCCCGAGCGCCACAACGGGGTCAAGCTCTTGGTGTTCTTCGATGTGGGGGGCTCCATGGATGCCCACGTAGCCGAGGTGCAGCGGCTCTTCAGTGCCCTGCGCCACGAGTTCAAGCACCTGGTGTTCTTCTATTTTCACAACTGCCTGTACGACTTCGTCTGGCAGGACAACAGCCGCCGCGCTCAGGAGCGCGTCGATACCCTGAGCTTGCTGCGCACCTACGGCAGCGACTATCGGGTGATTTTTGTGGGGGACGCCAAGATGGGCCCCTACGAGATCACCTGGCCTGGCGGCAGCGTGGAGCAGTGGAACGAGGAGCCGGGCCAGGTGTGGCTCGAGCGCCTGCAGCACCACTTCCCCAGGCTGGTGTGGATCAACCCTGTACCCAGGCAGGAGTGGCTCTGGCACCCCTCCATCAAGTTGATGAATGACGTGATTGGCGGGCGCATGCACCCGCTGACCCTGGCTGGTCTCGCCGGAGCGATCGATCAGCTATGAACCTCTGAACCCAAAAAAACAGACAAGCCGGGATTGCACCCGGCCAGGAGCAAAGATGACCTCTATCGTAATCAGTGGCTCAGGCCTCTATACCCCGCCCTTTGCCGTCAGCAACGAAGAGCTGGTGGCGGCCTTCAACCAGTATGTGGATCTCTACAACGAGGAGAACGCCTCCGCCATCGACGCCGGCCAACTGCCCGCCAAGCAGCATTCGAGCTGCGAGTTCATCGAGAAGGCCTCGGGCATCAAGAGCCGCCATCTGGTGAGCAGGGAGGGGGTGCTGGATCCCGACATCATGCAGCCCCTGCTGGCGGAGCGCCCCGATGACCAGCCCTCCATCATGGTGGAGATGGCGGTGGCCGCCGCCGAGCAGGCGCTGATCGCCGCCGGTCGCGAGCCGGGGGAGATAGATCTGGTCATAGTGGCGGCCTCCAACATGCCGCGTCCCTATCCGGCGCTCTCCATCGAGTTGCAGCACTATCTGGGGGCGAGCGGCATGGCCTTTGACATGAACGTGGCCTGCTCCTCCGCCACCTTCGGCATCAAGACGGCGGCGGATCTGCTGGCGGCCGGCACCGCCAGACTGGCCCTGGTGGTGAACCCCGAGATCTGCTCGGGTCACCTCAATTTCCGCGACAGGGACAGCCACTTCATCTTCGGCGACGCCTGCACCGCAGTGCTGCTGGAGCGGGAAGAAGATTGCAAGGTAGCCAACCCCTGGCAACTGGTGGCGAGCAAGCTGGTGACCCAGTACTCCAACAACATCCGCAACAACTTCGGCTTCCTGAACCGCTTCAGCCCGCGCACCCGCTATGGGGATGACAAGCTGTTCCGCCAGCAGGGGCGCAAGGTGTTCAAGGAGGTGCTGCCCCTGGTGTGTGACCAGATAAGCACTCAGCTCGATGGGCAGGGGTGGGCGGCAGACTCTTTAAGCCGGCTCTGGCTCCATCAGGCCAACCTCACCATGAACCAGTTCATCGGCCGCAAGCTGCTGGGCCACGACGCCAGCCAGCAGGAGGCGCCGGTGATCCTGGACAGCTACGGCAACACCAGCTCGGCGGGCTCCGTCATCGCCTTCCACCTGTTCAACCAGGACTTGCCGAGCGGGGCCCGCGGCGTGCTCTGCTCCTTCGGCGCCGGTTACTCCATCGGCAGCCTGTTGTTGCAGCGCCTCTGAGTGCCGCCATCCGGCGGCAGCAAAAAACCACCCGAGCGGGTGGTTTTTTTAGGCTATGTCCC
>NZ_JAAILA010000021.1 GCF_010974825.1 Aeromonas rivipollensis
GCCTCGGCGGCAATGCGAGCGGCTTCGGCGGCTTGTGCTTCCGCAGCAACACGAGCAGCTTCGGCAGCTTGTGCCTCGGCGGTAACGCGAGCAGCTTCGGCAGCCTGCGCCTCGGCGGCAATACGGGCGGCTTCTGCGGCTTGTGCCTCGGCGGCAATGCGGGCGGCTTCCGCAGCCTGGGCCTCGGCTTCGGCGGCGATCAGCGCCTCATTGACGATGACGGGCTCGAGTTCGGAGGCGGGTTCCTCCACCACCAGCGGGCCTTCGTCAAGGGTCGCCAGGGGCGCCTCGTGCGGTACAGCAGGGGCCTCGGTCAGGGAAACATCAGCGACGGGAGCGGGGGCAGCGGTGGCCTCGGACTCGGCGACAGCCGGGGTGGCGTCAGGGGCCTGTGATTGGACGGCCTCAGCCTCTTCTTTCTTGCGGCCGAAACCCAGCCAGGAAAACAAACCTTTTGCCATCTAAAAAATACTCACTTCGTTGGCTGACTGCTAAGATAGCCGTCCCTCGGCGGGTCGGCATAAAAATGAACCGCCTTATACTACCACTTTATTTTCTGACGACGAAACGCGATGCCCAGAGTGAAATCCAGCCGTAACAGCCCGAGCAAGAGCCCAGCCCCCCAGGGGCGAGCGGGCGTGGTAAGAATCATCAGCGGCCAGTGGAAGGGCCGTAAACTGCCGGTCAGGGATGTTGACGGACTCAGACCCACCACGGATCGCGTCAAGGAGACCATCTTCAACTGGCTGGCCCCCCATGTCCGCGGTGCCCGCTGCCTCGACCTGTTTGCCGGCAGCGGCGGCCTGGGGCTGGAGGCGCTGTCGCGCTACGCCGAAAAGGTGACTCTGGTCGAGATGGACAAGGGAGCCGCCGATCAGCTCAGGAAGAACCTGGCCGCCCTCGGCAGTCAGCAGGGCGAGGTGATCCAGGCCGATGCGGTGAGCTGGCTGCAAGGCCCGGCCACCCCCTTCGATCTGGTGTTCCTGGATCCGCCGTTTCGCCGTGAACTGCTGCCCCAGGTGTGCGAGCTGCTGGAGCAGCGCGGCTGGCTGGCGCCGGATGCCCTCATCTATCTTGAACGGGAAAAGGAGATGAGCGATCTCCCCCTGCCTGGCAGCTGGCAACAACTCAAGGACAAACAAGCGGGTCAGGTCTGCTACCAGCTCTATCTGCGGGACACCAAGGATGACGCCGCGGTTTGAATTCCAGGCGGGAGGGGAAGTGAACGATTGCCACTCCCTGTCAACTTGGACAACAGCAACAACTCAAGGACAAGCAGGCCGGTCAGGTCTGCTATCAACTCTATGTACGGGAGATAAGCGATGAAGCGGGTGTTTAATCTATTGGCGATGGGCGTGCTGCTGTTCTTCTGGCTCGGCGTGGTGCTCGCCCTGCTCGGCACACTGCCTGGCAAACTGAACGGTTTTCTGCCGGTCTGCGGCGTCATAGTGATACTGATGCACTGGGTACAGGCCAGCATGATCAAGGCCGCCTGCAAGCCCTACTTTGCCATCACCCGCCTCGAGTTCACCCAGGTGCTGATCTTCGGCGTGTTCGGCATGATGGAGATCCGCGCCAAGCTGCAGGCCATCATAGACGCCAGGCAGAGGGGAGAAACCCCGCCCCGGGCTGACTGACCCGAGACCGCCAGATCGAACCTGAAGGAGTGACCTGTCACTCCTTCACTTTTTTCCCCAGGCTGATGCCGAGCTTGATGGAGAGCACGGCGAGCAGCAGCAGCATGGCGATCAGGGAGAAGAAGTTGCTGCCAAGCTCGGGGTATTGCACCTTGAGCAGCGCCGTGTGCCCGAACGCCCCGATGAAGAAGCAGAGCAGGATGCAGCTGGGGGTGTTGCCGACTATGGGCTCGTGGCGATAGTGCTGATAGAGCTGGTAGGCCGCCAGCAGCAGGGCGATCAGGGGGAAGAAGGAGAAGGGCACGACCGACTCGGTCAACACCGACAGGAAGGCATCACCGCAGATGCCGATGAGCAGGGCCAGCAACAGGGGCTTCTTCGGGATCGCGTTCGATTCATGCATGGGACTGTCCATCCTTGACTTAAGAGAGAGATTCGCGGCGCTTGCGGTTCTGGACCTCGGCGCCCATGGCGATCATCCGCAACTGGCTGATGGTGCGCTCCGACAGGGCCCGGCACTCCTCGGGGGTCATGTCGAGGGCGTCGGCACCGGCGCTGAAGACTATGGTGACCATGGCTTCGGCCTGGATGTAGGCCTCTTCCCGTGGCGCCTGCGTGGTCGCCTCCAGATAATCGGTCAGCTCGGCGATGAAGTGCTGGATCTCGCGGGCCACCGCCTGACGGAAGGCCGCAGAGGTGCCGGAGCGCTCACGGAGCAGCAGCCGGAAGATGTTCGGGTTGTTTTCGACGAATTCCATGAAGGTCTGCACCGAGGTGCTGATGACGCTGCCACCACCGGCGATGCGCTGGCGCGCCTGGCGCATCAGCTGGCGCAGGGTCAGGCCGCCCTCGTCCACCAGGGTCAGCCCCAGCTCTTCCATGTCGCGAAAATGACGGTAGAAGGAGGTCGGCGCTATGCCCGCCTCCCTGGCCACTTCCCGCAGACTGAGGTTGGAGAAGCTGCGGTTGGCACAGAGTTGACTGAACGCCGCTTCGATCAGCGTACGCCGGGTCTTTTCTTTTTGTTGCGCGCGAATACCCACGAAAACAGTCACCTTGAGATTAGCGAGGCCAGATGATAACCCGAAGGCGGGGCCTGGATCAGGTTTGTCTCCGACTTTTTTACCATTGACCCGCATTCCGGCTCAATGGAGAATAGTGGACAGCTGTTCGCTGAATGGAGCCGAGTGAAATGGACCGCCCCCCGATCATCATGACCAACACCCTGCTGTTCGCCCTCTCCGGGCTGACGGCACTGATTGCGGTACCCTGGTACGGCCTGACCCATGGCTATGACCTCTGGCAGTGGGGCTGCTTCCTGCTGCTGTTCTGCTACTGCGGCATCTCCATCACCGCCGGTTATCACCGACTCTGGTCCCACAAGGCCTACAAGGCGCACCCAGCCCTGCAATGGATCTTCGCCATCGGCGGCGCCCTCGCCCTGCAAAACTCGGCACTCCACTGGTCGTCCGATCACCGCCGTCACCACCGCCACGTGGATGACAACCAGAAGGATCCCTACAGCGCGGGCCGCGGCTTCTGGTACTCCCACATCGGCTGGATGCTGCGGGAATACCAGCGCGAGATCTACCACGACTACAGCAATGTGCGGGATCTGCAGAACAATGCCATCGTCGCCTTCCAGCACAGGCACTATCTGGCCTTGACCCTGGCCACCAACATCGGCATCCCGCTGCTGCTCGGTCTGATCCATGGAGATCTGCTCGGCATGCTGCTGCTGGCGGGGGTGCTGCGCATGGTGATGACCCACCACACCACCTTCTTCATCAACTCCCTGGCCCACATCTGGGGCAGCCAGCCCTTCACCGATCGCAACAGTGCGCGGGACAACGGCATCCTGGCCTTCTTCACCTTCGGCGAGGGGTACCACAACTTCCATCACCTGTTCGAGAACGACTACCGCAACGGCATCCACTGGTGGCAGTTCGACCCCACCAAGTGGCTGATCCGCACCGCCGCCTGGTGCGGGCTGGCCGGGGATCTCAGGTCCTGCCCGGAGGAGCGGATCGAGCAGGCCAGGCTGGAGATGCAGCTCAAACGTGCCCAGGCCAGGTTGCGCAAGGCAGAGGACAGGGAGCTGTGGCAGGCGCTGCTGCAGGAGGAGTACGACAAGCTGAGCCTGCAGATCCAGCACTACTACGCCAGCCGCAAGCTGCTGCTGGAGCAGCGCAAGCGCAAGGCGCTGGCCCGCTACGACAGGCTCAAGCTGCAGCTGGAGTATCGCAACCTGAGGGATGGCTTCCTCGTTGCCAAGCGCAACTGGAGTCGCCTGCTGGCCGGCATCGCCTGAGGCGGCTGACCGACAGACCTGATTGCCCAAGACCGCCCGCTGGCGGTCTTTTCATGGGCGTCTGGTGACCTTTCGGCATAAAAAATGGGGCGACATTCGCATGTCACCCCCTCGCAAATAGCATGTTCCATATTGGGATCCGGCAATAACGGGGCTGATGCGCGTCACGGGTTTCCGCTCCCGATCCGCACTGCCAGCCAGAACACGCCGGCCGACCCACTCCCTTGCTGCCCTCACCCACACGGCAGACCAGCCGCCGTGTTTGTCCTTGCAACCGAAATACTACGCAGTTAAATAAAATAAAAAACCGTTATATGCGGCCCTGTATGCAAGCGAGGGCGCTGCATCAGGTATCGCCTATCGACATAAAGTGATTAAAAACAATACGATAAAATCTCAATCCGGCTTTGGATGGCAAACGTTATCCTCGAAGGCGCACAAGGCTTTGCGAGATCTCGCACAAGCTGGGCTCCACTCACAGCCAGCGGCGCAGCGGCAGCCAGTCGCTCAGTCGCGCCAGCAGGCGCCGCAGCCTCGAGGGGGGCGCCACCACAGGATGGACCGCCGCCCGTTGCCAGCCGCAGAGCCAGTGCCGCAGCTCGGCACAGAGCGCCGGGCAGCTCAGGTGCAGCATCAGCTCGGTGTTGAGCATCAGGGAGCGGGGATCCAGATTGAAGCTGCCGAGCAGCGCCTCCTCCTCCCCCATCAGGATCAGCTTAGCGTGCAGGCTGCGCCCCTCATCCGACAGCTCGGCCAGCACTATGCCCTGCCGCTCCAGCCAGGGGCGGTGGCGCCGATAGGCGCCATACACCAGGGGCACGTCTGTGCTGGCCAGGGAGTTGGTCAGGATCTCGATGCCGACCCCGGTCTGGCGCAGCCGCTTGAGATGGCGGCGCAGGCTCCGGGTCAGGATCAGGTAAGGACTCACCAACCGCAGCGTCCCCTGGTTGCCAGCCAGCTTGCGTCCCAGCCGGGGCGCCGTGGTCGGCCGGGAGATGAGCCCCTTGCCGGGCCTGTCAAACCAGCACTCTCCGACCCCAGGATGCCAACGCAGGGGGAGAGGCGCGTCATCAAACAGGCTGGCGGGCAGATCGTAAACCATGGCCACCGCCGGGTCGGTCAGGGTCATCAGGAAGTCGTTCACCGCGCGGATCTCGGCGGGCAGCAGGGGGCGCCGCAACAGGCGCCGGATGGGGTGGCTCCAGCGGCTGCGCCAGAACAGCTCGAAGCCCTGCTCGGCCTGGCGGCAGAGGGGGCCGCGGCAGACCAGATCCAGATCGACGAAGTGAGGGGGCGCCCCCAGCCCGAAGTAAGGATCGCCGATGTTGCGGCCACCGATCACCGCCTCGTGGCCATCCACCAGCAGCAGCTTGTTGTGCATGCGGTGGTTGATGCGCCGGAAGCTGAGCAGGCCTTCCAGCAGCAGGGTCAGGGGGCGCCAGCCCCTGAGCCAGAACGGATTGAACAGCCGCACCTCGATGCCGGGCTCTGCCGCCACCACCTCGAGGAAGCGGTTGTCGCCGGCATAGAGATCGTCGATGAGCAGCTGGACCCGGACCCCGCGCCGCGCCGCATGGAGCAACTCGGACAGCAGCAGCTTGCCGCTGCTGTCCTCCTCCCAGCTGTAATACTGGGCCTGGATCCGGCTGCGGGCGCCGCGGATCAGCTGGCAGCGGGCCTTGAGGGCGGCGCCGGGATCGTCAAGCAGGGCAAATTCGGCGGGGATCAAGGGTCATCTCCTTGTCATGAGACGGTGGCATAACCCAGACAACAGCCCCGATTGCGGCGTGTCAAGGAGCCGATGATGGAAGTGCGCGACCCCCCCTGCCTCAGCCAGAGACCCCAGGCCAGTCAGCCTGATCCCACTCCCGCCAGGCTGCTGACCCCCTGGTACCGGCAGCACAGGGATCAGGGCTGGGAGGCCCTCCCCTTTACCCCAGAAGATGGCCTGCCCGACCGGCACTGAGCACTCAGGGCTGGACCGCCTCCATGGCCTCTGTCTTGCCCTCCACCTGAGGCAGGCTGAAGCGGTAGGCCACGTAGTATTTGTAGATGGTGCCGACGTAGTTGATGGGGCCCTGGCCGACCTCGTTGGCCACCAGCTGCTCCACGTTGCCAAACCAGACGTTCGGATCCAGCCCCCTCTCCCTGGCCTTGGCCTGCAGCGCCTGCACCCGGTTAGGGCCCGCGTTGTAGGCCGCCAGGGCGAACAGGTGACGGTTGAGCCTGTCCATCCCGGGATCGTTGAAGTAGGTATCGAGAATGAGCCGCATGTAACGGCAGGCCGCCTCCACACTGCCTTCCAGGCTGGTGAGCCTGGCGCCGCGGATCCCCACCTCGCCCCCGGTGCTCGGCAGCAGTTGCATGATGCCGACAGCCCCGCGGTTGGAGCGGACATTGGGATTGAGCCCCGACTCCTTGTAAGCCAGCGCCGCCAGCATCAGCCAGTCGAGCTCATATTTGTCGGCCTGGGTTTCCAGCACCTTGCGGATGGTCGACAACCGCCCCAGGGGATCCGGCGCCAGTATGTTGCTCATCTTGTCACTCTGGGCCAGCAGGCGACGCAGGGTCATGTCGCTGTAGAGGGTGCGTTTGCTCGACTCCGAGATATAGGCGTTCACCGCCTTGAGCAGCTCGGGGCTATTGTTGCGCAGTGCCCAGGCGCTGCGCCCCTTGTCCCGCAGCGGGATCAGCTTGTGGGCCTTGAGGCCCCCTATCATGTCGAGCCAGATCCGCCCCTTGAAACTGTCGGTGACGGTCAGCGGTATGATGCCGGCCGCCACCATCTCCAGCAGATCCCCGTCCTGCAGGTACTCAGGCACTGTCTCTATGTAGACGGGGGGTAACCCCAGCTCGCGGAACAGCCAGTTGAGCTGATGCAGGCTCTCGTAATAGCTGGAGCTGGCCCGCACCCAGATCCGCCGACCGGAGAGCTGAGTGATGCGGTTGAAACCCGTCAGCTCCCGCTGGCTCACCACCCACTCCTCGATGGGCGAGATGAGCGGCTGGGAGAAGGTAACCTGCTCGCGCCGGGTCGGCGTCACCGTCAGGTTGGCCGCCACCAGATCCCCCCGCCCCTCGGTGAGGTAGTCCAGCAGCTTGTCCTGACGCACCGGGATATAGATGATCTTGAGCTTGAGCTTCTCCTTGGGGAGATAGGTCTGGTTCAGCCAGCGCTCGAAGCCTTGCAGTTGATTGACCAGGATGCCGTACTGGGCCCCCTTGTCGAAGAAGAAGAAGCCCCGTTCATAGACCACCAGTGCCCTGAGCTCCTTCTTTTGCAGTATGTGTTCGAGATCCCCGGGTTGGGGCAGGAGCTTGGGCTTGACGTCCGCGGCGCGCGAAGGGGCATCACCAGGCTGGGAACCGAGATCCGCCGCCAGCAGAGGGAGAGAACAGAGGACCAGCAGGGCCCAAATCCATCGCATCATGAGGTAGCCACCTTCTGTTGGTCGACTCGCGCCTTGAGGTTCTCGGCAGGACAAGGCCCGACACGCGGGACTCATGACGGGGTGCCATCATGGCACCTTCCTGCAGCGGAACGATTGGTGCCGGACTGAAACCGGATCGTCCGTGGGATAACTCACTATACAACGCAAAGAGAGGGAAAAGGCGAGGGGCAAAGCAATACGGCAGGCAAGCCTGCCGTCTCATCGGGGGGCTCAGATAGAGCGGGCACGCATCTCGAAAATCAGCTTCTCGGCGGTGCAGGTGAATTGCAGGCGGGCCTTCAGGATCACGCCGTCGGCGCCCTGGGTCAGTTCGCTGTCGATCACGGCTTCGGCGGTCACCTGCTTGGCCAGCGCCTCATAGGCCGCCAGCTTGGCGCGGGCGTCGGCTTCTGCCGCGGCCTCGATCACCAGCTCCATCACATCGTCGCCTTCACCTATGATGGTGCCGATCTCGGCGAAACAGCCGCAGCTGTCGCAGGTTTCATTCAATTCCACTTTTTCGTCTACAGACATACTTCCACTCCTACTCATTTCGGATGTACTTCATCGTCACGCAAGGCTTTACGAAAATCCCTGATGGCGGTGCCCAGATCCTCACCGGCGCCGGCCAGGCGTTTGCTGCCAAACACCACGACGACCACCACCAGCAGGATCAACAGATGCCAGATATGAATTCCACCAAGTCCCATAGGGCGACTCCTGACAGATAGATACCCGTTGTTTGTATCAAAAGAAGGCGCAACGATTGTTGGGCAAAATCAAGGCAGGCGCAAGTTGGCAGGAAAATCGTCAAAAAACATAAAAAGATACGGCGACCTTTGGCCGCCGTATGAGTCGGTGCTACTTGTCCCCTCAACCGCTACATCCTGTACCAGTCGCCATGAAGGCGAGAGACAGGTCGAGCATAGGGTCGCCAAGATATGAAAACAAATGGTATAAATTCATCTAAGAATTGAAGAGGATTCATATCATGTTGCTGGAACAGCTCGGGCGCATAGATCTTAATTTGTTGATTATCCTGCAAGTCTTGCTGGAAGAGCGCAATGGCAGCCGGGCCGCCCGCCGCCTGCATCTGAGTCAGTCCGCCGTCAGCAAGGCCCTGGGTCGCCTGCGGGAGACCTTCGACGATCCCCTGTTCGTCCGCTCCGCCTACGGGCTGGATCCCACCCCGCGCGCCCTCGATCTGCAGTTGCAGTTGCAACCCATACTGCTGTCGCTGGACAACCTGATCCAGCCCCCCGCCTTCGATCCCGCCAGCACAGAGCGGGAGTTCGTCATCGCCAGCATGGACAGCGCCTTCACCCTGTTCGCGCCGCTCTACCTGAGCGAGCTCAAGCGCCAGGCACCGGGGATCCGGCTGCGTTACGAGGAGTGGACAGAGCACAGCCTGACCGAGATGAGCCAGGGTCAGGTGGACATCGCCTTCACGGTGCGGGAGAACTGCATCAACTCGGATTTCAGGCTGGATACCCTGCCCAACGCCATCTGCCAGCGACTGCTCGCCATCGATGACCTCACCTGCCTGGTGCAGCGGGATCACCCGGCCCTGCGCGAACCCGAGTGGGATCTTACCCGCTACCTGGCCCATCCCCATGTGCAGACCTATTGCGAGGGGCGGGATCGCTGGATGCTGGATCACAAGCTGGCGGAGCAGGATCTCTACCGCCGGATCGAGGCGACTGTGCCCTCCTTCGAGGCTGCGCTGCGCATGGGCATGCACTCGGACATGATAGTGACCCTGTCACGGCTCTATGCCCGCCACGCGACCCAGGTCTATCCGCTGGTGCCGCTGCCGCTGCCCATCGCCCTGGACAGCATCTCCCACCTGCTCATCTGGCATCAGCGCCACGAGGAGGATCCGGGGCACCGCTGGCTGCGGGAGACACTGCTCACCCTCATCATGGGCAAGCTGGAGGCCCCGGCCGGAGACCCGTCCCGCCCGGACGAGGCGCTGGCCGTCATGGACGCACAATAAGAAAGGGGCTGCCTGGCAGCCCCTTTCTTTTTACCCCTTGCCCGTCACCGCCAGATAGTGGTGCACACCATCCAGCAGCATCTGCACCGAGATCATCACCAGCAGCATGCCCATCAGCCGCTCCACGGCGGTGAGTCCTCGCTCACCCAGCAGCTTGTTGAACAGCTCGTAGAACATCAGGATCACGGCGCTGGCACCCCAGGCCATCAGCAGGGCCAGGGACCAGTCCGCCATCCGGGTCGGCTCCTGGTTCGCCAGCAGCAGCAGGGAGGCCAGTATGGAGGGGCCCGCTATCATGGGGATGGCCATGGGCACCAGGAAGGGCTCCTCCCCCGCCGCCAGCCCGGTCACGCCCCCCGGACTCGGGAAGATCATCTTGATGGCGATGAGGAACAATATGATGCCCCCGGCGATGCTGACCGCCTCCTGGCGCAGGTTCAGGAAGCTCAGGATCTGCTGACCGGCAAACAGGAAGCCCAGCATGATGCCTAAGGAGAACAGCAGCTCGCGCATCATCACCTTGCGCCGCCGCTTGGGATCGACATGGCGCAGTATGGAGAGGAAGACCGGCAGGTTGCCCAGCGGATCCATGATCAGAAACAACATGACGGCAGCGGAGAAAGTATCCATACAGGTTCCCGGGCGTTGCCCAGGCCAAGCCTTTAACAGAGGGGGGAGAGGGCGAAATATAACAAAGGAGGCGGGGTTCGGCGAGCGCCTCGGTGCGCTCGCCGCGGGATCAGCCGTGGTTGCAGATCTTGTCGGCCCGGGTCTGGAAGCCCTGCTCTGACTCGATGAACTTGCCGCGTTTGGCCAGCAGGCTGATCAGCGCCTCTGCATCCATCTCGCTCGCGCTGCAGGTATGGAAGCGGGCATCGGCGCCAAAGCGCGCCTCAATCGCCTCCCTGAGGCTGGCCCGGGTAAAATGGCCCCCCTCTTCCAGCATCATCTCCATCACTTCGTGACCGTGTATCGACTGGGACATCTCAAACCTCTTTAATCATCATGTCAGATGTCCATTAGAGCCTGAACCCCGGCCCCCGATCTTGATATAAGCCAACAAAACGCCTTTTTTAGCTCCCCCGGGCTGGCCGCGAGCGTCGCTTTGTCGATAATGTGGCAACCTGATCGGGGGATGGCTACACTAGCGCCCCCTTTGCCATCGCAGACAGAAAATAAGGACATTGGCGTCATGCTGTTCCATGGATTGGTCTTCAAGCCCTGGCGGATCTGGACCCGCCGCCCGCTCTGGTTGAAGACACTGCTCGGCATGCTGACCGGGATCGGGCTAGGGCTCTGCTTCAGCGAGCAGGCAATGCTGCTCAAGCCCATCGGCGTCCTGTTCGTCAACACCATACAGATGCTGATGGTGCCCCTCATCTTCTGCTCCGTCATCGCCGGCCTCACCGCCCTGCTCAAGGGCAAGACCCTGGACAGGATCGGCAGCAAGGCCATAGGTCTCTACCTCTGCTCCACCGCCGTCGCCATCTGCATCGGCCTGGTGATGGGCTGGCTGCTGGAACCCGGCATGGGCGCCAACATGGGGCCCTACGAACGGACCGGCGTGATGGTGCAGCCGACCCTGGCCAGCGTGCTGAGCCATCTGGTGCCCCACAACCCGGTACAGGCCATGGTGGATGGCAAGATACTGCAGGTGATCGTCTTTGCGGTGGCCCTCGCCCTGGCCCTCAATGCCAGTGGCCGGCGCGGTCGCCCTGCCATTCTGTTCTTCACCTCCCTGGCGGAGGGGATGTTCAAGCTGACCCAGATGGTGATGGCGCTGGCCCCCTATGGCGTCTGCGCCCTGATGGCCTGGATGACGGGCAAATACGGGGTGAGCCTGCTGCTGCCCCTGCTCAAGGTGATAGGCGCCGTCTACCTCGGCTGCCTGCTGCACGTGCTCGGGGTCTACAGCAGCCTGCTGATCCTGCTGGCCCGCCTCAATCCGCTGCACTACTTCAAGAGCATCGTCGACGCCCAGGCGGTGGCCTTCACCAGCAGCTCAAGCAGCAGCACCCTGCCCATCAGCCTGGCCTGCGCCGAGCGCCGGCTGGGGGTCTCCCCCGCCATCACCGCCAAGGTGCTGCCGATTGGCGCCACCATCAACATGGATGGCACCGCCCTCTATCAGGGGGTGACGGCGCTGTTCGTGGCCCAGGCATTCGGGGTGGATCTGCACGTGGTGGATTACCTGACCATCATCAGCATCGCCACCCTGGCCAGCATAGGCACGGCCGGCACGCCGGGCACCGGGCTCATGCTGCTGACCCTGACGCTGACCGCGGTGGGATTGCCGCTGGAAGGGGTGGCGCTGATCGCCGGGATAGACAGGATCCTCGACATGGCCCGTACCACTGTCAACGTCTCCGGCGACATCCTGGTGTCGGTGCTGATCGCCCGCAGCGAGAAGGAGCTGGATCTGGCGATCTATCACGATGCCAGCGCGGGGGAGGACATCGACTTCACCCTGCGCTGAGGGTGACGGGAGGGAAAGATCTCAGTGATCCTGGGGATCGTGATGGCAGCGCCAGCAGATATCGAAGTTGGCGCCGTTCTCCTCCCCGCACTGACCGCACAGCCAGCCATTGCCCTGGCGCTGCTGGTAGCGCTCTATGATCCTGCCTGCCCGCCGGCGATCCTGCTCGCACACCATCAGGGTGACCTGCAGCAGATCCACGGGCAACTCCCCCAGCGCCCCCGAGAGCCCCTCCCCGCTGAGCCGCACCCGCACCCCTTCGACTTCCAGCGCCCCTTTCAAGGCATGCGCCTCCAGCGAGTGGGAGGCCCGATACAAGTTAATCCACTGCTCCATATATCCTCTCCTCGCAACCCCTAGTCGATGCACCGGCGACACCGGCCCCGGACCATCACACTTCCTCCGCATGACCCCTTGCCGCTCACAGCAGGTTGTCGATGCCGTAAGTCGGGCCATTGGCCACCAGAAAATCGATAAACACCCTCAACTTGCGCGGCATCAGCCGACGCTCGGGAAACAGCAGATAGATGGGCACCTTGGGCTGCTGCCAGTCCGGCAGCAAAGCCACCAGAGAGCCGTCGGCCAGCTCATCATGGCACAACATGGCGGGCAGGGAGGCAAGCCCCAGCCCGGCCTTCGCCGCCTCTCTGGCACAGGTGATGTTGTTGACCTGGAAACGGGACGGCGGATCCACCAGCACTTCCCGGCCATCCAGTTCAAAACACCAGTGGGAGGCGAGAAAACCGCTGCTGACCGCGACCCTTTCATGGCGCACCAGATCCTCGGGTCGGGTGATCGCCGGGCTGCGGGCCAGGTACGCCGGGCTGGCGCACAGCAGCCGCTCCGTGCTCCACAGACGCCGTGCCGCCAGGTTGGAGTCGCTCATGTCGCCGATCCGCACTATGGCATCCAGCCCCTCGCTGATGGGGTCCACTATGCGGTTGGTCAGCTCCAGATCCACCCGCAGCCCCGGATAGGCTTGCAGAAAGTGAGCCACCAGGCGACCCACCACCAGCTGCCCCGTCTCGATGGGGACCGCCAGCTTGAGGGTGCCAGTCACCTCCTGCTGGCTGGCACTCAGCATCAGCTCGGCCTGGGCCAGCTCCTCCACCGCCTTGCTGCAGCGCAGGTAATACTGCTCTCCGGCCTCGGTCAGGGTGAGCTGGCGGGTGGAGCGATAGAGCAGCCGCACGCCGAGGTGCTGCTCCAGTTCGGCGATGCGGCGGCTCACCGTCGCCTTGGTCATGCCCAGCTCCTGGGCGGCGGCGGTAAAGGAGCCCTTGTCGACGATGCGCACCAGAATCAAGGCTGCGTTCAAGTCCATTGTCTCACCAGTGAAACGGTATATCTCATGAATGGATACTAATCGAAACAGTCTGCCGATGTTAGCCTGCCCGCCACAGTTCAGGAAAAGCAAAAATCATGAGTCAACACAAGAAGATCCCCCTGCTGGCAGCCCTGCTGCTGGCCCTGTTCGGCATGCTGTTTGCCGCCTACTGGTATCTGCACGGCCGCCATTTCGAGAGCACCGACAACGCCTATCTGCAGAGCGAGGTGACCGGCATCGGCTCCAAGCTGCCCGGCTATATCAGCGAGGTGCTGGTGACCGACAACCAGGAGGTCAAGGCCGGCCAGCTCATCGCCAGACTGGACGACAGGGAGTACAGAACCCGGGTGCTCGAGGCCGAGGCCGATCTGCACCTCAATCAGGCGACCGCGGAGAACCTGGCCGCCACCCGAACCCAGCAGCTGAGCCTCATTCGCCAAGCCGAGGCAAGGGTCACCTCGGCCAATGCCGAGCAGGTGCGGGCCCAGCAGCAGGTGCGCCGGGTCAGCCAGCTCAATCAGCGCAACTACAGCTCCCAGGACAGTCTGGACGAGGTGCGCGCCGGTCTGCAGGTCAATCAGGCCCAGGAGCAGGAGGCCAGAGCCGCCCTGCAGGCCGCTCGCGAGCGCCTGCTGGTGCTGGACGCCGAAGCCAAGCAGAACCAGGCCAGGCTGGCACTGAGTGAAGCCCAGCTCGAGCAGGCAAGGCTGGAGCTCGGCTACACAGAGCTGCGGGCCCCGGCGGACGGCATCATAGGCAAGCGCAGCCTGCGGGAAGGACTCTATGTGCAGTCCGGCATGCAGGTGGCCAGTCTGGTACCGCTGCAACAGGTGTGGGTCGAGGCGAACTTCAAGGAGACCCAGCTGCAGCACATGCAACCGGGTCAGCGCGTGGAGGTGATCCTGGATGCCTATCCGGATCAGCCGGTCGAGGGGATCATCGACAGCCTGGCCCCCGCCACCGGCGCCAAGTTCGCCCTGCTGCCGCCGGAGAACGCCACCGGCAACTTCACCAAGATAGTGCAGCGGGTGCCGGTCAAGATCCGCATCCCCGAGCCGGGCGCACTGGCAGGCAAGTTGCGTCCTGGTCTCTCCAGCGAGGTGATTGTCGATACCCGCACCCCTGATCCCATGGTCGCCGCCAACTGATGGAACCCATTCCACGTCGCAACTGGATCGCGGTCATGGGGGGCCTCATCGGCGCCTTCATGGCCATACTCGACATCCAGATCACCAACGCCTCCCTGAAGGACATTCAGGGGGCCCTCTCGGCCACCCTGAGCGAGAGCTCCTGGATCTCCACCTCCTATCTGGTGGCGGAGATGATCGCCATCCCCCTGAGCGGCTGGCTGAGCCGGGGGCTGAGCGTGCGCCGCTACCTGCTGTGGACCACGGGGGCCTTCATCGTCGCCTCCGTGCTCTGCTCGTTCAGCTGGAACCTCACCAGCATGATCGTCTTCCGGGCATTGCAGGGCTTCACCGGCGGGGCCCTGATCCCCATGGCCTTCTCCCTCATCGTCAGCCTGCTGCCGCTGCACAAGCGGGCCACCGGCATGGCGCTGTTCGGCCTCTGTGCCACCTTCGCCCCCGCCATAGGTCCGACCCTCGGGGGCTGGCTGACGGAGCAGCTCTCCTGGCACTACATCTTCTACCTGAACGTGCCTCCCGGCCTGCTGGTGATGGCCATGCTGGCCCACGGTCTGGACAGGAAGCCGGTGGACTGGGAGGTGATAAAACGGGTGGATCTGGTCGGCATCCTCACCATGGCGGTGGGGCTGGGTCTGCTGGAGGTGGTGCTGGAGGAGGGCAACAGAGAGGACTGGTTCGGCTCCAGCTTCATAGTGCGGCTCACCGTCATCTCTGTGGTGGCCCTGGTGTTCTTCGTCATCAGCCAGCTGCTGCGCCGCCATCCCCTGGTCAATCTGCGGCTGCTGCACAGCCCGCGCTTCGCCCTGGCCTGCTTCGCCTACCTGGTGCTCGGCATGGCGCTGATGGGGTCCATCTATGTGTTGCCGCTCTACATGGCGCAGATCCACAACTACAACGCCCTGGAGATAGGCGAGGTGCTGATGTGGATGGGCCTGCCCCAGCTGCTGGTGCTGCCCCTGGTGCCCAGGCTGGTCACCCGGATAGATCCGCGCTACCTGGTGAGCTTCGGCTTCCTGGTGTTTGCCATCAGCTGTTTCATGAACGTCAACATGAGCGCCGACTACGCCGGCCCCCAGCTGATCCAGTCGCTGATAGTGCGGGCCCTGGGCCAGCCCTTCATCATGGTGCCGCTCTCCCTGGTGGCGACCGCCAGCCTGACCCCGGAGGAGATCCCCTCCTCCTCCACCCTGCTCAACGTGCTGCGCAACCTGGGTGGGGCCTTCGGCATCGCCATCATAGCCACCCTGATCGACAACG
Organism: Aeromonas rivipollensis; assembly: GCF_010974825.1. Lineage (GTDB taxonomy): Bacteria > Pseudomonadota > Gammaproteobacteria > Enterobacterales > Aeromonadaceae > Aeromonas > Aeromonas rivipollensis. Next base: position 15,584 of record NZ_JAAILA010000021.1, read on the forward strand.
ACACCCGCATCCATGCCAGCCAGATAGGCAGTACCCTGGCCGCCACCAGCATAGAGGGGCAAAGCTACCTGCTGCAGCTGGCCCAGACCATGATGGCCCAGGGCTCGGATCCCGCGCTGGCCCAGCAGCAGGCCAGGGCCATGCTGTCCAATACCATCAACCGGGAGGCCGCCATCATGGCCTACAACCAGGTGTTCTACGTGATGGGTATCTTCCTGCTCATCGCCAGCGCCCTGATGCTGCTGCTCAGGCAACCGGCCCCCAGGGCCGCGGACGCCGAGCCGCTGGAGGCGTGACAGCGGAATGAAAAAACGGGCCCCATGGCCCGTTTTTTTGTGTGGGTGTGCGTGCCCCCGTTCGCCCTCTGCACAGGGCCCTGAGGCTCTTATCCCGCCAGAGAGGCGGCGATCAGGAACTGGGCGGCGAAGTAGCTGCTCATGATCCAGGCCGTGGCATGGGGGAAGGGGCGGCGGAAGCGATCTAGCGCCAGCATGCTGTCGGAGAAGAGGAACATCAGCGCCCCCACCAGGGCTGCAGCAGAACCTGCGGTGAGAGAGGCGTGCCAGGCGCCGGCGGCGACCCAGGCCATGGCGATGATCACCAGCATGTAGCAGAACACAGGGATCTTCATCTCGCCGAGCCGGCCCCACAGCAGGCCGAACACCATGCCGGCCACCAGCAACAGCAGCAGGCCATCCACCAGCTTGAGCACCAGGGGGCCCTGGGCGAAACCGACTATGTAGCAGAGGTGCGCGACAAAAAATGCCGCCAATCCCTGGATGAAGCGATCCCGTGGCAGCATCAGCAGCACGTCCCCGGCCAGCGACAGGCAGAGGCCGAGCAGGATCCAGGCGTGGGAACCGTTGTGGTCATCGCTCTGGTAGCCAAAGGCCAGGGCGATGATGAACAGCATGGTCAGCGGTTTGCTGATGTAGAACTGACGGGAGTCTGAGCCATAAGCCGCGCGGATGTGCCACCAGCCAGATGCGATGATCAAGAAACTCAATAACATGCCCTGCTCCTCACCGATTGCTCGCGGTCACACGGCAACCTCTTTAGTGCCCGCAAGAGTAGCAAATTCCCCCGCCCAGTGGCAGGGGTGTGAAGCAGATGGCACCCTACACCTAAAGTCTAATTGCCCCCTGCTCGCGGCTCGGGCATAAGAGACAGCTCTGGAAGATCACCATGGAAGACGCAATGACCAACTACCTGCCTGCCATCGACATCATGATGTGCCACCTGGGGATCAGCTTCGAACAAGCGTGCGAACAGCTTGGTCTGAGCCCTCAGGAACAACAGACCCTGGATCAGCTGCAAAAGCAGAAGCAGACCCAGTCAAACTAGCCTGCCCGGTATTGAAAACGGCGCCATCGAGGCGCCGTTTTTATTGGTGGTGTCTATGAGCGGGTGGCCCGTCGCCGTTGCAGCCAGACCACGGCCCCGAACAGCAGGAAGCCCGGGATCCACATCAGCTCCTTGTGCCAGCGCTCGGTCGGCGCCTTGACGGAGAGGATCTCCTGGTCAAACTCCATACCGGCCGCCGCCGCCGGACTGCCGAAGGTGACGTTGTCGATCAGGGTCTTGCCGTCCTGCTCGTACAGGGCCAGCCCCAGGCTGGCCAATCGCTCTTCGCCATCGGCACCGGCCGGTACCGCCAGCAGCACTGTGGATTGACGCAGCTTGCCCACCGCATCCTCCCCCTGGATCCGCAGTCGCAGCGTGCTCTCCGCTTCCACCTCGCCCAGGGTCTGGGCCAGCTGGGCGGGAGGAGTCTCACGATAGGGATCGTGCACCATGTCCATCCAGAAACCGGGACGGAACAGGGTGAAGGCCACCAGCAACAGCAGCACATTCTCGTACCAGCGGCTCTTCACCAGGAACCAGCCCTGGGTGGCGGCGGCGAAGATCAGCATGGCGACCGTGGCCACCACGAAGATCAGCACGCCGTGGGCGAAGTCCACATTGATCAGCAGCAGATCCGTGTTGAAGATGAACAGGAAGGGCAGCGCCGCGGTGCGCAGGCTGTAGTAGAAGGCGGTGATCCCGGTCTTGATGGGATCCCCCTTGGAGACGGCGGCCGCCGCGAACGAGGCCAGTCCCACCGGCGGGGTCACGTCCGCCATGATGCCGAAATAGAAGACGAACAGGTGCACGGCGATGAGCGGCACTATGAGGCCGTTCTGCTGCCCCAGCGTCACCACCACTGGGGCCAGCAGGCTGGAGACCACTATGTAGTTGGCTGTGGTGGGCAGCCCCATGCCGAGGATCAGACTCAGCAGGGCGGTGAGGAGCAGCATCAGCAGCAGGTTGCCCATGGAGAGCATCTCCACCAGATCCGCCAGCACCAGGCCGACCCCGGTCTGGGAGACGGCACCGACTATGATGCCGGCGGTGGCGGTGGCGATACCGATGCCGATCATGTTGCGGGCACCGGCTACCAGGCCCTCCTTCAAGTCCACCAGACCGTCGCGGGCCGAGCCGTAGTCATGCTTGCCGTCGGTACGCAGCCAGTTGAGCAGCGGCCGCTGGGTCAGCAGGATGATCACCAGCATGACGGTGCCCCAGAAGGCCGACAGCCCGGGCGAGAGGCGCTCCACCATCAGGCACCACACCAGCACCACCACGGGCAGCAGGAAGTGCAGGCCGGAGAGCAGCACGGCGCGGGTGTTCGGCAGCTCGGTGAGGGGCTGATCCGGATCCTCGGCGGGCAGCGGCGCATTGCTGGCCGCTATCTTCAGCAGCCCCAGATAGACGGCTACCAGCAACAGGGAGATCCCCGGCAGGGCGTAGTCCCCCAGCGCCGGCTTGAGCCAGCCCAGACCATAGTAGACCGCCATCGACAGGCCGCTGATGAGGGTGGCACCAAAGGCGAAGCCGGTCAGACGGCGCAGCCAGGGTTTGGGTTGATGGCCGCCGATGGGCTGCATGCCGAGCTTGAGCGCTTCCAGGTGGACTATGTAGAGCAGCGCTATGTAGGAGATGGCCGCCGGCAGGAAGGCGTGCTTGATGATCTCCACGTAGGGAATGCCCACGTACTCCACCATCAGGAAGGCCGCCGCCCCCATCACGGGGGGCATGATCTGGCCGTTGACCGAGGAGGCCACCTCGACCGCCCCCGCCTTCTCCTTGGAGAAGCCGACCCGCTTCATCATGGGGATGGTGAAGGTGCCCGTGGTTACCACGTTGGCGATGGAGGAACCGGAGATGACCCCGGTCAGGGCCGAGGCCACCACGGCCGCCTTGGCCGGGCCGCCGCGCAGGTGGCCGAGCAGGCTGAAGGCGAGCTGGATGAAGTAGTGACCGGCACCGGCCCGCTCCAGCAGGGCGCCGAACAGCACGAACAGGAACACGAAGCTGGTGGAGACCCCGAGGGCGATGCCGAACACCCCCTCAGTGGTGATCCACTGGTGGTTCGCCAGGGCGGTGAAACTCACCCCGCGGTGGGCCAGCAGCCCCGGCATCCAGGGGCCGGCCAGGCTGTAGGCGAGAAACACCAGGGCAATCACCGCCAGGGCCGGGCCCAGGGCGCGGCGGGTCGCCTCCAGCAGCAGCGGTATGCCGATGCAGGCGGTGACCAGATCGGCGGTGGTGAGGTTGCCGGGGCGCTGGGCCAGGGCCTCATACATGACGAACAGATAGGCGGCGGCACCGGCGGCGATCAGGCCGAGGGCGATATCGCCGAGCGGCACCCTGTCTCGGGGGGAGCGCCGGAAGGCCGGGAACACCAGATAGGCCAGCAGCAGGGCGAAGGTGAGGTGAATGGCGCGGGTTTCGGTGTCATTGAGGACGCCAAATCCCAGCATAAAGGGCAGCGGCGAGGCGATCCAGAGCTGGAACAGGGACCAGGCCAGCGCCAGCCCGGTGATCAGCCAGCCCATGAGGCCGAGCGGTAGCCGGGCGCCCACGTCCTGGGCGATCAGTTCCTCGGTAGAGAGTTGTTTTTCTTGCATAGGGTTAACTTTTGCCTGCGAGTACAACGACACGACACCCGCTGCCGGTGTGGCGGGCGGGTGTCGAAGAGAACGATGGAAGGCCGGCAGGCCTTCAATCAGAGCCAGCCACGCTCTTTGTAGTAACGTGCGGCGCCTTCATGCAGGGGCGCAGAGAGACCCACCTTGATCATGTCGGCCTCTTTCAGATCGGCGAAGGCCGGGTGCAGACGCTTGAAGCGATCCAGGTTGTCGAACACAGATTTCACCAGCTGGTAGACCACTTCAGGATCGGCCTTGGCACTGGTGGAGAGCACCGCCTTGCCACCGATGGACGGGGTCGGCTGATCGCTGCCCTTGTAGATGCCGCCCGGGATCTCCGCCTTGGTGTAGTAGCTCTTCTCGGCCAGCAGCTTGTCGATGTCGGCGCCGGTCACCGGCACCAGCACGGCGTCCGTGGTGGTGGAAGCTTCCTGGATGGCACCGTTCGGGTGGCCGACGAAGTAGCTCATGGCGTCTATGTTGTTGTCACCCAGGGCCGAGGCCTGCTCCGCCGGTTTCAGCTCGGAGACCAGGCCGAAGTCGCCCTTCTTCCAGCCCTTGACCGCCATGATCTCTTCCATGGTGTCGCGCTGGCCGGAGCCCGGGTTGCCGATGTTGACGCGCTTGCCCTTCAGGTCGTCGAAGCTGGCGATCTTGGCGTCGCGGCGGGCGAGAATGGTGAACACCTCGCTCTGCAGGGAGAAGACGGCGCGCATGTCATCCATGGCCCCCTCGGCCTGGAAGGGGGGCAGCCCCTTCATCGCCTTGTACTGGTGGTCGGACTGCATGATGCCGAAGTTGAACTCACCGCTGCGGATGCCGTTGACGTTGGCCACGCCACCGCCACTGGCCGGCGCGTTGCACTTGATCTGGTGATCGGCGGCGCCGCGATTGAGGAAACGACAGATGGACTGGCCCGCCACGTAGTAGACGCCGGTCTGACCGCCGGTGCCTATGGTCACGAAGCGCTCCTGCGCTTGCACCGGACCACCGAAAGTAGCACCGACCAGAGCCGCCGACAGGGCGCACGCCAAGGATAATCCTTTCATGTTCTTCATCCTTTTCATTGATTTATCTCACCCGATTCCCGGGTGAATATGAGACGGACCCACATCAAGACTGGGTCTGCCTATACAGCCTCGTACGAGGAAATGGCCGAGCGGCGAACGCCCTTCCAGAAGCCACCATCATCCTGCGGTGAGATAATCAGCGTCATGCCGACTGAGGGTGATTCGACCACAAAATAGCCGGATCAAAAGTTGTAACCCCTTGATTAGGCACAGAGTGCCAACATAAATCAAACAAAATGGCAAAACGGTGGATTTAAATAGCGAGAAATTTGAACTGGATCATCAATTCATCGGTCGTGGATTAATTGGTTTTGTGTGCGCAGGCAGCGGGGAAATGGAGGGGGTGGATTCCTTTGTAGCCCTTTACTGGCAAGGGCTGCCATCTGGCTGAGGGCGGCCCGAGACAGGGTCAGGATAGGGAGCAAGACACAGGCCGGCGGGTTGCCCTCGCCGGCCTGATCTCATCTGCGAATCGGCACCATCCCTGGCGCCCGGATCGCGGTTCAGCAACAAGCGGTTAACCCAGCCTCATGCCTTCGGCCTGGCCAGCTCCAGGATAAAGGCAAACTCCAGAGCTATGCCCTCGTAGGCCTTGCAACAGCCCGACTTGCCTGTGGCCGGTCACAACGGCTCATCCACCGCCTTATGCCTTCGGTTTGGCCAGCTCCAGGATAAAGGCGAACTCCAGGGCTATGCCCTCGTAGGCCTTGCAACAGCCCGACTTGCCTGTGGCCGGTCACAACGGCTCATCCACCGCCTTATGCCTTCGGCTTGGCCAGCTCCAGGATAAAGGCGAATTCCAGAGCGATGTCCTCGTAGGCCTTGAAACGCCCCGACTTGCCGCCGTGACCGGCATCCATGTCGGTGCTGAGCAGCAGCTGGTTGTCGTCCGTCTTCAGCTCCCGCAGCTTGGCGACCCACTTGGCGGGCTCCCAATACTGCACCTGAGAATCGTGCAGACCCGTGGTGACCAGCAGGTTGGGGTAGGCTTGCGCCTTGACCTGATCGTAGGGGCTGTAGCTCTTCATGTAGTCGTAGTAGCGCTTCTGGTTCGGGTTGCCCCACTCGTCGTACTCCCCCGTGGTGAGGGGGATGGACTCGTCCAGCATGGTGGTGACCACGTCCACGAAGGGCACCTGGGCGACCACGCCGCGATAGAGCTCTGGCGCCTGGTTGATGATGGCCCCCATCAGCAGGCCGCCGGCGCTGCCTCCCATGGCGTAGACCTGGTCCCTGGCGCCATAGCCCTGGGCCACCAGCGCCTCGGTCACGTCGATGAAGTCGTGGAAGGTATTCTGTTTTTTCAGCAGCTTGCCGTCTTCATACCAGGGGCGCCCCAGCTCTTCGCCGCCCCGGACATGGGCGATGGCGTAGACAAAACCCCTGTCCAGCAGGCTCAGGCGCGAGCTGCTGAAGTCGGGATCCATGCTGGCGCCGTAGGAGCCGTAGCCATAGACCAGCAGGGGGTTCTTGCCCTCCTTCTTGAACAGATCCTTGCGATAGACCAGGGAGACAGGCACCGCCACCCCGTCGCGGGCGGTCACCCAGACCCGCTCGCTGGCATACTTGTCGGCCTTGAAACCCGCCACCGGCTGCTGCTTGAGCAGGGTGCGCTTGCCGCTGTCCAGGTTCAGCTCATAGGTGGAGGACGGCGTGGTCATGGAGGAGTAGCCGTAGCGCAGGGCGCTGGTCTCCGGCTCCGGGTTGTAGGCGAGCCAGGTGACATAGGCCGGATCGTCGAAGGCGATCTCTTTCTGTTCGCCGCTCTGCCAGTTGATCTGGCGCAGCCGGGTCAGCCCCTTGCTGCGCTCCTCCAGCACCAGCCAGTCCCTGAACAGGGCATAGCTCTCCAGCAGCACGTCCGGATTGGGGGTTATCACCGCCTTCCAGCGATCCACCGGGCTCTCCCTGGTCTCGTAGAGGCCGAAGTTCTTGCCGTCCTTGTTGGAGCGCACATAGAAGCGGCCGCGGTAGTGATCCAGGCTGTATTCGTGATCCACCTGACGGGGCAGGAACAGGCGCGGCGCCTGGACCGGCGTGTTGGCGTCGATGAGGCGCGCCTCGCTGGTGGTGGTGCTGGAGAGGGCGATGACGATGAAGTCTTCCGAGGTGGTGGCATAGAGGCTGACGTAGAAGCTGTCATCCTTCTCCTCGTAGACCAGCTGGTCCTTGGCGGGGTCGCTGCCCAGCTCGTGGCGATAGACCTGATAGGGCAGCAGTGTCTTGGGGTGCTTGCGCACATAGAACACCGTCTTGCTGTCGTTGGCCCACACCAGGTTGCCCGAGGTGTTTTCCAACTTGTCGGCGGCCCAGGTGCCGCTCTCCAGATCGAGGAACTGGATCTGGTACTGACGGCGGGAGAGGAAGTCTTCCGCCACCGCCAGCCAGCGGTTGTTGCGGCTCACCTCCAGGGCCCCCAGCGAATAGAATTCGTGGCCTTCGGCGCGCTGGTTGCTGTCCAGCATCAGGCTGGCGTCCTTCTCCCCCACCTTGGTGCGGGAGTAGATGGCGTACTCCTTGCCCGGTTCATAGCGGGTCTGGTAGCGGTAGCCGTTCTTCACATAGGGCACCGACTCGTCCTGCTGGGGGATGCGGGCCACCATCTCCTTGTAGAGCTGGTCGCGCAGCGGCTGGACTGGCTTGAGCATGGCCTCGGTGTAGGCGTTTTCGGCCTTGAGATAATCCAGCACCTCGGGCTTCTGCCGCTCGTCGTCACGCAGCCAGTAGTAGTTGTCGATCCGGACGTCCCCGTGCTTTTTCAGGGTATGGGGGTGCTTGGGGGCCACAGGAGGCAGGATGGGAGTTTCGCTTGTCGGCATGACGGGCTCTTCATTGGCATGGGTACAGGGCACTGCGACCAGACAAGCCAGCAGCAGCAACCCTCGGGGAAAGATGAACATGTCGCATCCTTTGCGCTGTAACAGGGCAGGCAGGCTCGCGGGGAGCGCCATGAATTGACGATCAAGCCGCCGCCGCTCACTCCGCCGGTGCGGAAACAAGGCTGGCAAACCGGAACATCGCCCCTGAGAAAATAAATTGGCGATCAATCTGCCCCTTGTCGCCCTGGGTTGCAAGTGATCCCCGGACATTCGGCCCCAAACCATGAAAAAGGGCCACCCTCTCACAAGGGTGGCCCTCCTGCTCTGGCCATGAGCGGCACGGATTCGCTCAGGTGTGCCTCACATGATGGAGTGGTGCCGGCTCATGACCAGTGTTCGTCAGCCGGGATAGCTCGACCAGACCTTGGTCGCGCCCTCCTCGCTGATGCTCAGCACCTGGTAGGGCTGACCCGGAATATCCATGCCCGGCGCACTCTGGGGCATGCCCGGAATGGTCAGGCCGCGGATCGCCGGTTTTTCCTTGAGCAGCTTCTGCACGTCGGCGGCGGGCACATGCCCCTCCACCACATAGCCGTTCACCACCCCGGTGTGGCAGGAAGCCAGCTGCGGGGTGATGCCGTACTGTTGCTTGACGGGTTCAAGCTGCTCGGTTTCGACGACCTTGACCGCAAAGCCGTTCTCTTCCATGTGCTTGATCCAGGTCTTGCAGCAGCCGCAATACTGGGACTTGTAGACTGTCATCTGCTCGGTTGCCAGAGCAGAAAAACTGACGGTACCGGCCAGCACGGCCAGTAACAGAGACTTGTACATGACTCACCTCGGATAAGAAGAAATGCCCAAAAAACGGGTAACTCGACTCAAGCTGTCTGGCGAGGGGGCCGTTCGAGCCGCTCCAGCGGTGCCTCCGGCATGAAGAGGGAGGGGGAAATGAACGCTGGCATGTCGGGCTCAAGCCAGGCCACCGTCAGGCTGTCGCCGGTGAGCACCGTCATGGCGAGCGCCGAGGTGAAGCTGCCGCAAGGCATGGCTTTTTCCAGGGTGCGTTCGCTCTGGCTGCAATGGGGAGTCAGGGTACAGAGATCGGTCGCCGCCCTGCTGCCAAACGACATCAGCACCATCAGCAGGCTCCACAGGGGGAGCCAGCGGCGGGCGCGAGCGAGTTGGCGACGGGTCAGGACCATGGGATGACTCAGTGATCGAAGAGGGCCTATGGTAACCCTTGGCCCAGGGGGAGGGTCAAGCCCTCCCCACCGTCATGGTCATCAGGGTTGCTGGCGGGTGGCGGCCAGCACTATCTCGCGCACGCAGACGTTGGCAGGCTGGCTCCAGGCATAGAGCACAGCCTCGGCGATCACCTCGGGGGCGATGACGCCACCCATCTCCTCTTTCCAGCCGTGGTAGCCGGCCTTGATGCTCTCGTCCGTGGTGTGACTGAGCAACTCGGTTTCCACCGCCCCCGGGGCTATGGTGACCATGCGCACGCCGACGTCTGCCACCTCTTCCCGGATGTTCTCGGTCAGGGCGTGCACCGCGAACTTGGTGGCGCAGTAGGCGGCATGGTTCGGGAAGGTCTTGCGACCGGCGATGGAGCTGATGTTGATGATGGTACCGCTGCGGCGCGCCTTCATCCCGGCCAGCACGGCATGCACGCCGTTCAGTACCCCCATCACATTGATGTTGAGCATCTGCTGCCACTCGGCGGGATCCTGCACGTCGGCCTGACCCAGCAGCATGACGCCCGCGTTGTTGACCAGGCAGCCCACAGGGCCGAATCTGGCTTCCGCCTGCTGGACGGCGGCCTTCATGGCGGCGGTGTCGGTGACATCGACCCCGACACAGAGCGCATCGGGCAGGTTCAACGCCTGCATGGGCTCGACCCGACGGGCCAGCAGCAACAGAGGGTGGCCGGCGGCAGAGAAGGCGCGGGCGATGGCGGCACCTATACCGGCGGAGGCACCGGTGATCACGACGAGGGACTTGGACATGGGTATTTCCTTCTGATTCATTGAGGAACTGAGTCAAACAAGGGCTGGCCAGCACGGGACTCAATCACTATAGTCGCCACATCTATCGGTGATAAATATTGTTTTCCGCTGGTTATCATCTGAAAAAACTATGGTTGGTTTTATGCTGGACCTGAGATTGCTGCGCTTCTTCATCGCCATCTATGAAGAGAAGAACATCACGGCGGCGGCGGCACGCTGCCACGTCAGTCAACCCTCCCTCTCGGCGGGCCTGCGCCAGCTGGAGGAGGCCCTAGGTGACAGCCTCTTCATCAGAGGCAAGAAGGGGGTGGAGGCCAAGGACCCGGCCCACTATCTCTATCCTCACGCAGTCAAGCTGGTAGAGGAGGCGCGCCGCCTGCCGACCCTGTTTCGCCAGAAAGCGACGCGCGCCAGGCTCAACATCGCCATCATGCCGGACTTGAGCCGCCGCCGGGTGGCCGGGCTGCTGCAGCGGGTGCAGGGAGTGCTGCCGGAGCTGGATCTCACCCTCTCCGACTACGGCACCCCTGCCGACTGCCGGCTGACCCTGGATGCCCTGCGCCGGGAGGACGAGATCTTCCTGCCGCTCTGGGAGGAGAACTATGTGCTCTGCGTCCCGGCCGGCCATCCCCTTGCCGGTCGCGAGAGGCTCCCGCTGGCCGAACTGCAACACTATGATTTTATTGAATGCCCTCCCTGCGAGGCTCATCAGCAGACCATAGGCCTGCTGGCCTGTGACCGGCTCACTCTCAATCTGGTGGCCAAGGCCGAGAGCAAGGGGCTGGTGATGGCACTGGTGCTGGCGGGGGTGGGCATCAGCTTCCTGCCCGACGGTCTGGTGGAAGATGAGCCGGGTCTGCGCACAGTGGCGGTGAATGGACCCCGGATGTTTCGCCGCATCGGGCTCTGTTATCCCGCCCACCAGACCCTGAATCCGGCGCTGCGCGACCTGATCCCGGAACTGGCGAGCCGGGGTGCTTCTTGATAACGTCGCAGCTCACCGCCCTTTTTTATCGGCACCAGGCCCCTCTTCAGGCTAGGACCCCATGAAACGCATTCTGATCATCTTCTCACACCCGGCCCTGCAGAGTTCCAGGGCCAACAGGCAGCTGCTGCAGGCACTCGACGGCCTGGAGGGCATCACCCTGCACGACCTCTACCACCACTACCCGGACATGTTCATCGACGTGAAGCGGGAGCAGGCCCTGCTGTCGGAGCACGACATCATCGTCTTCCAGCACCCCTTCTACTGGTACTCCTGCCCGGCCATCATGAAGGAGTGGATGGATCTGGTGCTGGAGTATGGCTACGCCTACGGTCCAGAGGCCCACGCCCTCAGCGGCAAGCAGTGGCTCTCTGCCATCACCACGGGGGGCGCTCCCGAGTCATATTGCAGCGAGGGCTACAACCAGCGCCCGCTGCTCGACTTCCTGCTGCCGTTCCAGCAGACGGCGCAGCTGTGCGGCATGCAGTGGCTACCCCCCTTCGTGCTGCACTCCTTCCACAAGCTCAAGGATCCGGAGGCGCTGCGCCGCTGTGGCCAGGAGTACCGCCAGCTGATCTGCGCCCTGCGCGATGAGCGGCTCACCCCGGCCCAGCTCGCGGGCAGCACCTATCTGCGGGATCTGCTGGGGGAGTTGTCATGACGACAGGCTGGATTTTCATCGGGCTTGCGCAGCCAGCCCTGACGAACAGAGACGAACGGAGGGCCGGCTGATGGGGCACGGATTGTTGTTTGACGCCTTGATCTATCTCTCGGCGGCGGTGATAGCGGTGCCGCTGGCCAAGCGCTGGGGGCTGGGTTCAGTGCTCGGTTACCTGCTGGCGGGCATCATCATAGGCCCCTTCCTGCTGGGGCTGGTGGGTGAACAGAAAGATGTGATGCACTTCGCCGAGTTCGGGGTAGTGCTGATGCTGTTTCTGGTCGGGCTGGAGCTCAGGCCGGCGCTGCTGTGGCAGCTGAAGGGACCGATCCTCGGCACCGGCGGGCTGCAGGTGCTGCTGACTACGGCCGCCCTGACCGGAGTGGGCTATCTCCTTGGCCTGCCTTGGCAGCAGGGGCTCGCCATCGGCCTTATTCTCGCGCTCTCCTCCACCGCCATAGTGCTGCAGAGCCTGCAGGAGCGCAAACTGATGCAGAGCGAGAGCGGGCGCTCCGCCTTCGCGGTGCTGCTGTTCCAGGACATCGCCGTCATCCCCATACTGGCGATCCTGCCGCTGCTCGCCATAGCGCCGGTCGCCAGCAACGGCAATCCGGATCTGGCGGGCTGGCAGCACGGCCTGCTGGTGGTCGCCGCCATCGCCGGCATAGTGCTGGGCGGCCACTACCTGATGCGGCCGGTGTTCCGTGCCATAGCCCAGTCCCACATGCGGGAGATCTTCGTCGCCGCCGCCCTGCTGCTGGTGATCGCCATCGCCGTGTTGATGGAGTCGGTGGGGCTCTCCCCCGCCCTTGGCTCCTTCCTCGCCGGCGTGGTACTGGCCGACAGCGAGTATCGCCACGAGCTGGAGGCGGACATAGAGCCATTCAAGGGGCTGCTGCTCGGCCTCTTCTTCATGTCGGTGGGGGCCGGCATCGATTTTGGCCTCTTTGCCGCCCATCCCCTGCTCATTCCATCCCTGGTGATAGGGCTGATGCTCCTGAAATGGGGGGTGCTGATGGTGCTCGGCCTGATCATTCGCATCTCGCCGAGCCAGCGCTGGACCTTCGCCCTGGCGCTGGCACAAGGGGGGGAGTTCGCCTTCGTGCTGTTCTCGTTTGCCGCCCAGAACAAGGTGCTGCCCGGTGACACCATCTCGCTGCTGACCCTGGTGGTGGCGCTCTCCATGGCGCTGACGCCGCTCTTGCTGATCCTCAATGATCGGGTGATCCAGCCCTGGTTCGACTACCGCAACCAGGCCGACCAGCCCGAACACGAGCAACCCGAACTGGTCGAGCACCCCGTCATCATCGCCGGCTTCGGCCGCTTCGGTCAGATAGTGGGGCGCCTGCTGCACGGCCACGGCATAGGCACCACCATACTCGAGCAGGACGCCAGCCAGATAGAAATGCTGCGCAAGTACGGCTATCAGGTATTCTACGGCGATGCCAGCCGGCTCGACCTGCTCCATGCCGCCGGGGCCCACAAGGCCAAGCTGCTGGTGCTCTCCATCAACGATCCGGCGACCTCCCTCGAGGTGATCGAGATGGTGAAGAAACACTTCCCGCACCTCAAGATACTGGCCCGCGCCCAGGACAGGCCCCATGCCCACGAAATCCTCCGGCACGGAGTCGACAGCGTGCACCGTGAAACCCTGGGATCGGCCGTGGATCTGGGGGTAGAGGCTCTGACCCAGCTCGGATTTCGGGCCAACCAGGCCTGGCGTGCGGGTCAGGTGTTCAAGCAGTATGACAACCGGCTGCTGCGGGAACAGGTCAACTACCTGGATGACGAGCACACCTATATCAACAAGAGCCTGCAATACCGCGAGATCCTCTCCGATCTGCTGCAAGACGACGAGGAAGGACAGGAGCGTACCCACGCTCACAACTGGAACAGCGGTCTGCCCGACAACGACAAGGAAGCAATATGATTGCCTATTACCCCATGCTCAAACACCTGCACATGACCCTGGCCATGGTCAGCCTGCTGCTCTTCATCTACCGCTGGAGCCTGGCACTGGCTGGCAGCGGGCGCTTGCAACAGAAGTGGCTCAAGGTGTTGCCCCATATCAACGACACCTTGCTGCTGCTGTTTGGCGTGCTGCTGGCGGTCACCCTGCAGATGAGCCCGGGCCAGCAACCCTGGCTGATGGCCAAGTTGATCGCACTGGTGGTTTACATAGGCCTCGGCGTCATGGCGCTCAAGCGCCCTGTCCACGGCCAGAAGCTGGTCGCCGGGGTTGCCGCCCTCGCGGTATTTGGTTACATGATTGGCGCCGCCATCACCAAGTCAGCCTGGTCCTGGCTGGCCTGAACGTTCTCTTTGCCGGTGAGGGGCCAGCCCCTCACCTCTTTCCCCCTGCCGAACGCCCCCCTCTCCCTTGGCTCCCTACACATTTCTCCCCTGTCGTGACAACCGGGAAATATGAAGAGCACTTTATTTTGGCAAAATAAGGCTCCAAAAAGCTCCATTCATATTTTGTTTAACGATATTTATCAATTACTTATCTTGTCATGTATGAAAATGGCGACAGTTGTCGCAGCAAAACTTGCGACATAGACTGTCGCACACCATAGCTAGGATACACTCAACGCTAAACCAGTGAAGGCATGCACCATGAGTAAGAAGCTGTTACGACAACTGACCTTGGCGCGTTGCATCCCGCACCGCCCTTACAAGCTGACCGCCAGCCAACTCCAGGTAAAACTGGAAGAGGAAGGTATTCACGTCAGTCTGCGTACCGTGCAACGGGACCTGGAAGAGATGTCCGGCATGGGACTGTTCGACCTCACCTCGGATGAGCGCAGCAAACCACACGGCTGGTGCTTCGAGCGCCATGGTCTCAACGACTTTGCCAACATCATGCCGCTCTCGCTGGCGGTGGCCCTGAAAACCTGGAGTGATCAGGCGAGCCAACTGCTACCGGCGAGTGTATTGACCGAATTGAACCCCCTGGTCGACAAGGCCAGCCAGGTGATCCGCGACAGCCAAAGCGAACTGGCGGAACGCTGGCTCGAGAGCGTGCATCAGTCGCCGCGCCCCTTTGCTGGCAACCCGGAGATCCGCCGCAGCACCCTGATCCGCGACGCCCTCTGGCGTGGTCGCAAGTTCAGCGCCGAGATCCAGCGTGTCATCAAGGAGCGCACAGTGTGGCTCTGCTATGACCGCATCAATCCGCTCGGGATCCTGAACCAGCCCGATGGCCCCATCCTGCTCTGCACCCTGTCCGAGCTGGATCCCAAGGTCTATGGCATCCCGTTCGATCACATCAAGAACGTGGAACTGACCAACTTCAGCGCCACCCAGCCGAAGGATTTCAACGTCCAGAAGCTGATCCGCGACCAGGGCTATCAGGACGTCAGCGGCCCGATCCGCTTCGTCGGACGCATCGATGCAAACTGCCCCACCCTGATCGATGGGCAGATCCCGGGCCACAACCCGCGTATGACCCGCTACGACAAGCGCAGCGTGGTGGTGGAGACCGAGGTCCAGGATACGCCCGAGTTCCGCTCCTGGTTGAACAACATGAGTGGCAACCTGGAAGTATTGGCCCCGGAGTCCCTGCGCAAGGCATATCCGACACCGGGTACCCGGGTCAGCTGAGCACAATCGGATAAATGATAAGAAGCCGAGCATGAGCTCGGCTTCTGTCTGTTTTTAACACATAATTATTCAATTAATTTTTAACTCTTACATCCTTGATTGAACCTTCTGTACCATCGTTTTCCTCCCTGTTTTTGGTTGTGAGAGATCCGCCATTCCTCCTGTAAGACCCCTCAGTGTCGAGCCGTACGTGAAGCCATCCCGTGAGTCTTATGCTTTCCTGAGAAACTAAATAAAGTGCTGATAAATATCATGAAATCAGATTGGCAGTGGATGCCTATTCATCATCCGACGCTATCTGATGGCCTCTCATGCCTTGTTCCTGCCCACGATTGCCTTAGTATGGGTCTCACAAGGACGGCTGGTTCGGCAGGATGCAGAAACAGCGCATAAATAGGAAAAGCCGCAGGACGTGGCAGGACACCTCAGGATGAGGTTGATAACCCGGATGGTTATCACAAGGAATGACAGGACAACCGCAGGATGCGGTCGCAGGACACCTCGGGATGAGGCTGAGTGGCACGGATAGTCACTCTTAAGGATGATAGGAACCCCGCAGGAGCGGCAGGAACAGCTTCAGGATGAAGCGAGATGACCCGGATGGTTATCTGTCAGGATGACGAAAGGAACACCACGGGATGTGGTAATGGACACCTCCAGGATGGAGACGGTGAAGCAATCAGGAGTGATTGCCAGGCTAGGATGGCCACAGGACACCCCAATGGAATGGGAAGGGGAAATTCCAAAGGAAAGGATAGAGTCAAGGATTGCAGGGAGCATGGCAGTTCAGGGACTGGACGAGATGACTTGAGGGGACGGCAAACGCCGTCCCCTTTTCTTTATATGTACTCCAGCGAATCAGCTCATCCCAGGCGCGCACTTACCCCATGCCCCGGAGCTGTGGCCTGAATCGCCTCACCCTCAGGCACAAGAAGCCTCCCGTGTACCTCGTGGACGACCCTGGCCACCAGGACCGAAGCCAACATCCATTACCCAGGGCAGAAAAGCAGAGCACCTCAACCCCCCAGAGTGACACAACTTCATCACTTCTTCATTCACCGGGCAGCCAAGTCTATTGAGTGGACGATTTGCCCCTCCCTCTACTTCATATGCACCAAAGCAAAATCAGTGGCGGAGTGTCCGGGGAAGCCGTGTGAGCCGAGGTGACATACAGAGATCATGTGGTCAGTCGGTGATTCCGTGGCGCCTTTAGTGGTGACTGTGGTGTTTCGGGGGCTTGAAACGAAAAAAAGCCCAGTCTTTCGACTGGGCTTTCCAAATAGTGGCGGAGCGGACGGGA